>CAWGDR010000005.1:0-206577 GCA_963821435.1 uncultured Acidobacteriota bacterium | reverse complement strand
TCCCGTCTCGGCCGTCTTCTTCCTCGCCATGGGCGCCTCCCCTTCCTTCCGTGCACCGGGAATCGGATGTTCTCAGAGCCCGGGGCTCAAGCCGAGGCCTAAGATGCTCTGCCTTCGGACGCTCGTCCGGAAAGGATCCGTCGGAGCCGACCATGACGACCTCAGCGAAGAAGAGACTCTACAGAACCGAGCGAAGCCTGAAACGGACCCTC
Source organism: uncultured Acidobacteriota bacterium (assembly GCA_963821435.1). Lineage (GTDB taxonomy): Bacteria > Acidobacteriota > Thermoanaerobaculia > UBA5066 > UBA5066 > DAOMFB01. The sequence goes on along the minus strand of CAWGDR010000005.1, from coordinate 206,365 downwards.
CGGGTCGCCTACCCCTCGGGGCGCGGCCGCATGGTCCTCCGCACCGAGAAGGACTGGGAGAAGAGCCTCGAGCCCGTGGCGGTCAGCGAGGACGGCCACGTCTCCACATTCGAGGTCGAGGCGGACCAGCCCTTCCTCTACTTCAAGCCCTGCCTCGTCGAGAGCGGGGTCGCGCACTGGTCCGTCGGCGCGAACAAGCTGCTCCTCATGACCGAGCGGGACGCGCGCGTCTCGTACCCCTACTTCTTCAGCCCGGAGGTCGGGCGGTTCTCCTCGCTCGTGGAGCTCCCGTCGAGGATCCTCGGGCGAGACCACAGGATCCGCGGCTACCTCCCGCCCGGGTACGACGAGAACACGCTGAGCCGCTTTCCGGTCGTCTACATGCAGGACGGGCAGAACCTCTTCTTTCCCGAGGAGGCCTTCCTGGGGAACGACTGGAAGGTCGACCGGATCGGCGACGTCCTCCGCTCGATGAACGCCGTGGAGGACTTCCTCATCCTGGGGGTCTACTCGGGCGACCGGATGACCGAATACACGAAGCCGGGCTACGAGCCTTACGCGCGGTCGCTCGCCGAGGAAGTCGTGCCGGAGGTCGAGCGCCGCGGAATCCGCGTGGGCCGGGACCGGCGGCACCGCTCGGTCTGGGGCTCGTCCCTCGGCGGCGTCGTCTCGTTCTACACGGTCTGGCAGCACCCCGACGTCTTCGGCAGCGCCGTCTGCATGTCGAGCACCTTCTCCCACCGGGACGACCTCGTGGACCGCGTCTTCGCGGAGCCGTTCCGGGACGTCGGCTTTTACCTCGACAGCGGATGGCCCGGGGACAACTACGAGGTCACCGTCGGGATGGCGATGGCGCTGATCTCGCGCGGCTGGAGATACGGGCACAACCTGCTCCACCTCTGCTTCCCCATGGCCGATCACAGCGAGGTGTCCTGGGGGATGCGGCTCCACCTCCCCCTGCAGTTCCTGTACGGCGCGGTCGCCCGGGCCGACCGGGTCCACCGGCCGATCCTGGGAGATCATCCGTTCGGAGACACGCCCCCCTCTCCGGATCAACAGGAGGTCCGACCCCGATGAACGAGCCCCGCGCCGACCTGCCCCGGACGGTCCTGTCCGTCCTCTCCCTCCTCCTTCTGATCGTGGCCTCGCTCTTGATCCTGAGCCCGTTCCTCGTCGCCATCGTCTGGGCCACGCTGATCGCCGTGGCGACGTGGCCGCTGATGCTGTCGCTCCAGCGGCTCCTCTGGGGGAAGCGGAAGCTGGCCGTGACCGTCATGACGATCGGTCTCCTCGCCATCGTCATGGTCCCGCTCCTCGCCGGGGTGGCGGCCGTCGTGACGAACGCCGACGATGTCGCCGGCTTCGCCCAGAAGCTGTCGACGCAAACGTTCCCGCCCGCGCCGGACCGGCTGGGGAAGATCCCGCTCGTCGGCGCGAAGGCGACGGCCAGCTGGAACAAGGCCGCGGAGGCCGGGCTGCCGGCGCTCCTCAAGGAGGCCTCGCCCTACGTCAGCGGCGGCGTCCACTGGCTCGTGGGGCGGATCGGAAGCGTCGCGGGCCTCCTCGTGCAGTTCCTCCTGACCGTCGTCGTGACGGCCGTGATGTACGCGACGGGCGAGAGCGGCGTCGCGGGCGTGAAGGCGTTCTTCCGGCGGCTCGCGGGCCCGAAGGGCGAGGCGATGGTGGACCTGGCCGGCGGGTCCATCCGCGCCGTGGCCATGGGGGTCGTCGTGACCGCCGTCGTCCAGTCGCTCTTCGCGGGGCTCGGCCTCCTGATCGCCGGGGTGCCGTTCGTCGGGCTGCTCACCGTCCTGATGTTCATCCTGTCCATCGCCCAGATCGGGCCGCTGCCCGTTCTGCTCCTGGTCATCATCTGGGCCTTCAGCACCATGAGCCCCGCCTGGGCGGCGTTCGTCCTCGTCTGGTCCGTCGTGGCCGGACTCTCCGACAACTTCCTGAAGCCCGATCCTCATCAAGAAGGGGGCCGACCTGCCGCTCCTCCTCATCTTCGCGGGCGTCATCGGCGGCATGATCTCCCTCGGGCTCGTCGGGATCTTCGTCGGGCCGGTCGTCCTCGCCGTCACGTACACGCTCACCCAGGCCTGGGTCCGGGGCGAGGTCTACGCCGCCTCGCCGTGATCCGGCCGCTCTTCCGGTGCTAGGCTAGACGCCGTTCGCAGGAACCGTGAAGGAGGGGCCATGGCGCCCATTTCTCTCCGACCCCGACAGGCAGACAGGACCACCCGAACGCTGCTGGCGATCGTCTGCGCCGCGCTCCTCGTCCCCGGCGAGGGGGTGCTCCTCGCGCAGGACGCGGCAAAGCCGGCGACCACCTCGGCGTCGGCCGCCGGGGCGGAGGCCGCCCCGGTAAAGCTCCCTCCGGACCAGCTCGACTCGCTGGTGGCCCCGATCGCGCTCTTTCCCGACCCGATCCTCGCCCAGACGCTCGTCGCATCCACCTATCCGCTCGAGATCGTCCAGCTCCAGCAGTGGCTCGCGAAAAACCCGAAGCTGAAGGACAAGGCGCTGGCCGACGCGGTCGCCAAGCAGCCCTGGGACCCGGCCATCCAGTCGATGGCGGCCGTTCCCGACGTGGTGAAGCGGCTTGCGGACGACATCCAGTGGACGACGCAGCTCGGGGACGCCTTCCTCGACCAGCAGAGCGACGTCATGGATGCCGTCCAGCGGATGCGGAAGAAAGCCGAGGGGACGGGCGCTCTCAAGTCCAACGAGCAGCAGAACGTCGAGACGAAGGTCGTCGAGGAGAAGACGGTCATCGTCGTGCAGCCCACGAACCCCGAGGTCGTCTACGTGCCGTCCTACAGCCCGGTGGCCGTCTATGGCCCGCCGATTTACCCCTATCCGCCGGTCTACTACCCCCCCTATTACGCGGGTGCTGCTCTCGTCTCCTTCGGCGTCGGGATGGCGATCGGCGCAGCCGTCTGGGGCGGTTCCTGCTGCGGATGCGGCTGGGGGGGAACAACGTCAACGTCAACGTCAACAACAATTTCAACAGGAACGCGAACATCAACAGCGGCAACGTGCAGCACAACGCCCAGCACCGCGGCGGGGCCCCCTACTCGAACAAGGCCACCGCGAACAAGTACGGCGGGTCGGCTCGCGGTGACGCGGGCGGTGGCCGCGGCGCCTCCGCCGGATCCATGGATCGCGGAGCCGGCGGCGCGGGGAACCGCGGCGCTTCGGCCGGTTCGATGGACCGCGGAGGTGGCGGCGCGGGGAACCGCGGCGGTTCCTCCGGGTTCGGCGGGGGCGGCGGGGACCGGGTCGGCAACCAGAGCATCCCGAGCGGCGGCGGCTCGAAGAACGCTTTCAGCGGCGGCTCCGGCGGCTACAGCGGAAGCAGCGCCCGGTCCAGCAGCTCGCGTGGCTCGTCGAGCATGAGCAGCTCCCGCGGCGGGGGCGGCTCGAGAGGCGGCGGCGGCGGGAGAGGCGGCGGAGGCCGGAGGTGAGCGCCATGAAGAACTGGCTTGCAATCGGAACCGTCTCCGCCCTCCTCTCCGCATCCCTGCTCACCGGCGCCGAGCCTGCGGCGACCCCGGCCGCAAAGAAGGCGACGTCCGCCGTCAAGCAGAAGACGTTCGACACCCCGAAGGACGCGGCCGACGCGCTGATCGCGGCCGCGGCCGCCGGCGATTTCCCCAACCTGATCTCGATCCTCGGCCCCGACGGCAAGGACATCGTCGAGACGGGCGACCACGTCCAGGACCGGAACCGGGCCGAGGCGTTTGCGGCCAAGGCGAGGGAAAAGAGCGAGGTCGTCGTCGACACGAAGAACAAGAACAAGGCGATCCTTTCGGTCGGGAGCGACGACTGGCCGTTCGCGGTCCCGATCGTCCGGAAGGGCGGAAAGTGGCTCTTCGACTCGAAGGCCGGGCGGAAGGAGCTGCTCTACCGGAGGGTCGGACGGAACGAGCTGGACGCCATCGCGGTCTGCCGCGGCTTCGTCGAGGCGCAGCAGGAGTACGCGGCCGTCAAGCACGACGGCTCCGCCGTGAACCAGTACGCGCAGAAGGTCATCAGCTCCCCCGGGAAGGAGGACGGCCTCGCGTGGAAGAACGCCGACGGCACCTGGGGCGGCCCCGTGGGGGAGGCGATCGCGAAGGCGATCGCCGAGGGCTACACGAAGAAGAGCGAGCCGTACCACGGTTACTACTTCAAGGTCCTGAAGGGCCAGGGCCCCGCCGCGCCGCTCGGGAAGGTGGACTTCGTCGTGAAGGGCGTCATGATCGGCGGCTTCGCCCTCGTCGCGGCGCCGGCCGAATACCGGGTGACCGGGGTGAAGACCTTCATCGTGAGCCACGACGGCGTCGTCTACGAGAAGGACCTCGGCCCGAAATCTCTCGAGGCTTTCGCCGCCATGGAGCTCTACAACCCGGACAAGAGCTGGACGCCCGTCAAGGAGTGATCCCGGACGGCCGAGGGGCCGGGCGATAACATCGCCCGGCCCATGGCCTCCTGGCTCTTCGGAAAGCGCGCCGATCTTCTCCTCTTCGGAGGCCCTGCCGCGGCGGCCCTGCTCCTCCTCGCCGCGGGACGCGCCGCGGGGCTCCTCGACGGCGACGTGCCGCCGTGGCTCTTCCTCCTCGCGGTCGTCTTCGTCGACGTGGCGCACGTCTGGTCGACGGGCTGGCGGGTCTACGCGGACGCCGACGAGCTCCGGGCGCGCCCGGCCCTCTACGCCGCGGTCCCGGCCGCCTGCTACGGGGCGGGCGTCGTCCTCTACGCGGTCTCCCCGCTCCTCTTCTGGCGCGTCCTGGCTTACACGGCCGTCTTCCACTTCGTGAGGCAGCAGTACGGCTGGGTGGCGCTCTACCGGCGGAAGAACCGCGAGGAAGGGGGCTTCGCCCGGGCGCTCGACGCCGCGGTCATCTACGGCGCGACGCTGACGCCGCTCCTCTTCTGGCACGCCCACCAGCCGAGGCGCTTCCAGTGGTTCCTGCAGGGGGACTTCGTGAGGGGCCTCCCACCGTCCGTCTCGACGGCGGCCTTCCTCCTCTTCGGCGCCGTCGCCCTTGCCTACGCCGGGAAGGAGATCGCCCGGGCCCGGCGCGGCCTCCCGGTCTCCTGGGGAAAGAACCTCGTCGTCGCGACGACGGCGCTGACCTGGTTTCTCGGAATCGTCGTCCTGAATTCCGACTACGCCTTCACCGTCACGAACGTCTTCGTCCACGGCGTCCCGTACGTCGGGCTCGTCTGGTTCACGGAGCGGGCGCGTTCCGCCGAGCGGAAGGCGGCAGGGAGGAAGCCGCAGCTCTCCGACCTCGCGGCGGGGAGCGCGGCCTTCTTCCTCCTGCCGCTCCTCCTCGTCGCCTGGCTCGAGGAATGGGGCTGGGACCGGCTCGTCTGGCACGACCACGGCGTTCTTTTCCCCGGCCCCGCGCTGGATCCGGGCGCCCTCGCTCTCGTCCTCCTCGTCCCGCTCTTCGCTCTTCCCCAGGCGACGCACTACGTCCTCGACGGCTTCATCTGGAAGATGAGGCCGGAGAACGCCGCCGCGGCCCGCGCCGTCGGCCTCCCGGAGCCCGCGTGACGAAGCCCCTCGGCCTCCACCTTCTGCTCGACGTCGCGGGCGCCCCGTTCGCGACGCTCGACGACCTGCAGGGGATCGAGAAGCTGCTCGTCGAGGCGGTCTCGCGGATGGGGGCGACCGTCCTCGGCGTCCACATGCACCGCCTCGCGCCGCAAGGGCTGAGCGGGGTCGTCGTGATCGCCGAGTCGCACCTGACGATCCACACCTGGCCCGAGCGGGGGGAAGCCGCCGTCGACCTCTTCACGTGCGGCGACCCGGCCCGCGCGCGGCTCGCGGTCGCCGCCCTGGCCGACGCCCTCGGCGGGACGAACCGGCGGATCGCCGAGTGGGAGCGCGGCGCAGCGGGCTCGTGAAGTATCATGACGGAGCGCCAACCCGGGGGAAATCGAAGCGCTACAGGCGGATATGAACACCTCCTTCTTCGAGATCCGGGGACTCGTCGGCTTCCTGCCGCTGGCCTTCGCCCTCCTTCTGCTCCTCATCCTCATCGTCTCCTTCCGCTCGCGGGCCACGGTCTTCTGCCAGTACCTCAAGGCGATGACCGGCATCGAGCTGAAGCCCAACGAAGTGAGGCGCGTCTTCCGGATCGAGGGAAAGGACGGCGTCCGGACGCTCTTCCTCGACCTCATCATCCGGGAGGACCTGAAGACCGGGCCGCTCCAGATCCCGCCCGAGTTCAAGCAGGGCGAGAAGCAGGAGAAGGGAAAGGCCTGACTCCGCTCCGGCGCGTCGGCTCGATTCTCCTCGCCCTCTTCCAGGCGGCCTTCCCGGCGTTCGCCCAGACGCCGCCGCCGACGCCCACCCCGGCCCGCCCGGGGCAGGTCGTCACGAAGGTGGACGTCGACATCCTCGAGCTGGACGTCCTCGTCCTCGACTCGAAGCAGAAGCCGGTTTCCGGCCTGACGAAGGACGACTTCGAGGTCCTGATCGCGCGCGCCGTCCAGCCGATCGAGGGGTTCGAGGGTCCGCCGGCGCCCGGCGCTCCCGCGCCGCCGGCCGAACGGATGGCCGGGACGACGATGCCGATCCAGGGGGACGGCCGGTCGACCCAGCACGTCCTCTTCTACTTCGACCTCGAGGAGCTGCCGCGCGAGTCGATCCGCAAGGCGGCCGAGGTGATCCCGCCGCTCCTCGTCGGCGTCCCGCCTCCCGTCCGCTTCTCCGTCGCCGCGCAGTACGGCCGCTCCTCGGTCCTCGCATGGGACGAGGAGGTGCTCGACCGGGTCCACCTCGCAGCTGGAGGGTCTCGAACCGATCATCGCCGCCGACGTCGCGGACTCCTCCTCGCTCGGCGGCGCGTCGACCTCGTCGGGATTCGGCAGGAACGAGCCGGTCGAGAACCCGCGCAACTACGAGAAGAGGCAGACGACCGAGCGGCGTCTCGTCGAGCGGCTTCTCAACGCGAGGCGGATCAACGACCAGGTCGCCATCGCCGAGACGTGGCGTCAGATCAGCCTTTACGTCGAGGGGGAGCGGCAGCGGACCCTGGACCTCCTCGAGGGAATGCGCGGCGTCTGCCGGGAGTTCGCCGACCTCGACGGGCGAAAGACGCTCGTCTTCGTCTCCCGCGGCTTCGAGCGGACGCCGGGGCAGAACTTCCTCGCTCGCGTCGACGTCGCCGTCAAGGCCGCGGGCGTCACGAGGGCGAGCGGAGGCATCCCGCCGGCCTTCGTCGACGCGAAGCCGAACCTCCCGGGCGCTTCAATGGCGTCGGGAGGCGGGGTCACGGCGACCCGGCTCTCCCAGGTGGAGGACTTCGAGCGCTGGATCGCGGCGTCGGGAATCACGCTCCACTTCCTCGACCCCTATTTCGGCTCAGACGCGCCGACCGCCGAGACGTCGACCGGCGACAAGTTCCGCGACATCCCCGCCGAGCGGTTGAACCTGCAGGACTCCCCCCGCCAGGTTCGCGGACGTCACGGGCGGCCTCGTCCGGCCGGGCGCGGGCGACTTAGCCGGCGCGGTCTCCACGTTCCTCTCGGCCTCGTCCGGCGCCTATCGCCTCGCCGTCCGGATGACCGACGTCGACCCGCGGAGGTCGTACAAGGTCGTCGTGAACGTGAAGAAGAACGGGCTCAAGGCCTACTTTCGGTCGGCGTACCAGCCGAAAGCTGCCGCGGGCGCAGCAGCAGGCGCAGGCCGCTGGCGCCGCGCGGGAGGCCGACCGCGGGAAGCTCCGTTCGGCGGCGGACGACCGCCGCCCCGGCGCCGGGCGTCAGGTCCTGAAGCCGATCGCGGTGACGACGACCTGGAAGGGGAAGAGCCCGACGACGACCACCGTCTCGGGGCAGCTCTTCTACAAGCTCGACGTCTCCGTCCCGAACGACGACCTGAAGTTCCTCCCGGAGGAGGACTCGATGGTCGCCTCGACCCGAATCTCGGTGAAGGCCGACTCTGCGGACGGCAAGGGGAGCGAGACCTTCACCGACGACCTCTTCCTCTCGATGACGGGGGCCGAGTACGCCGCCGCCTCGGGCCAGAGCTCCGTCAAGACGCTGACGCTGCCTCTCGCGCCGGGGCGGTGGGATCTGACGGTGACCGTGACCGACCTGCTCGAATCGCGCTCGGGCGTGACCCGGACCCGCGTGACCGCCGAGCCCTAGTGACCGGCCTCGCCTAAGATCGCGCGGATGGGCGGCGACTTCACCCCCGAGGAGTTCCGGAAGATGGGGAACGCCGCCGTCGAGCGGCTGGCCCGCTACTTCGAGACGCTGGAGTCCCGGCCGGTCCTCGCCCGGACGAAGCCGGGCGAGGTGATCGCGCAGCTCCCGCCCCACCCCCCCGAGAACCCGGAGCCGTGGGAGGCGATCGAGCGGGACCTCGACGCGATCGTCGAGCCGAACCTGACGAACTGGCAGCACCCGGGCTACCTCGCCTACTTCGCGAACACCGGCGTCGCGCCCGCGGTCGTCGGCGACTTCCTGGCCGCCGGGTACAACCAGGTCGGGATCCTCTGGCGGACGTCGCCGGTCCTGACCGAGCTCGAGCAGGTGGTCGTGAAGTGGCTCGTCGAGATCGTCGGCCTGCCGACGGCCCCGGACGGGTTCGACGGCCAGCTCGCCGACACCGCCTCGACCGGCTCCCTGATCGCCCTCACCGCCGCGCGCGAGCAGGCGTTCCCCGACGTCCGGAAGTCGGGGCTCACGGGGCGCCCCGCCGGCGTCGTCTACGCGTCGGAGATGGCCCACTCCTCCATCGACAAGGCGTGCGTCGTCCTCGGCTTCGGGACCTCGGGGCTCCGGAAGATCCCGGTCGACGCGGAGCTCCGGATGCGCCCAGACGCCCTCGCGGCGGCGATCGCGGAGGACCGGGCTGCCGGGCGCGTCCCCGTCGCGGTCGTGGCCACGATCGGGACGACGAGCTTCACGTCGGCCGACCCGTGCGAGGAGATCGCCGCGCTCTGCGGGCGCGAGAAGGTCTGGCTGCACGTCGACGCGGCGTACGCGGGTTCGGCCGCGGCGCTTCCGGAGATGCGGCACCACTTCGCCGGGTGGGAGCGCGCCGACTCGCTCCTCTTCAACCCGCACAAGTGGATGCTCGTGCCGCTCGAGTGCACGGCCCTCCTCTTCCGGCGGATGGAGCGGGTCCGCCGCGCCTTCTCGGTCGTCCCGGCCTACCTCGAGACCCCCGAGGGGAAGGGGGGCGTCCGCGAGTACATGGACTACGGCATCCAGCTGGGGCGGCGCTTCCGGGCGCTGAAGATGTGGATGACGCTCCGGGCCTTCGGCGTCGAGGGGGTCCGCGCGCGGCTCCGGCACCACCTCGAGCTCGCGAAAGAGCTCCGCGCCGCGCTCGAGAAGGAGCCCTGCGTCGAGATCGTCGCGCCGACCCCCTTCTCGGTCGTGGCGTTCCGTTTCGCCCCTCCGCAGCCTCTCCCCGGAGGAGACCGACGAGGCGAACCGCCGGATCCTCGAGCGGATCAACGCCGACGGCCGGAGCTTCATCTCACATTCGGTCCTGAAGGGCCGGTACGTCCTTCGGGTGGCGATCGGGAACGTCCGGACGGAGCGCCGCCACCTCGGGCTCTTCCTCGAGGCGTTCCGGGCGGCCGCGGCGGCTGAAACCCGCGTCTGAAACCATTCGTAAAGCTTTCGACGTAGAAAGTTTGACCGCCCCGGGCCGGCCTGTAGACTCTCTGCCGCGCAATTCCAAGGGGCGGCCCAGGACCATGACGGAACCCCAGAACAAGACTGCCGACCTGAGCGGGCTCCGCATCGAGAGGGACGAGAGCCCCTCGCCGCGGCGCTTCCTCTACCCCGTCCTCGCCACGATTCTGGTGATCGCGATCGGAGGCGTCTATCTCTCCGTCCGGGCGAAGGGAGGCGTCGCCTTCCGCGCGCCGGAAGTGACGACGACGCGGATCGCCCTCGTCACCCCGACCCAGGCCTCGACGGTCCTGACCGCTTCGGGCTACATCGTGGCCCGTTCGAAGGCCGAGATCTCCCCCAAGTCGGTCGGCCGGATCTCCTGGCTGAACCTCGAGGAAGGACAGCGCGTGAAGAAGGGCGAGCTGGTCGCCCGCCTCGAGTCGCAGGAGCTGGAGGCCCAGAAGCTCCAGTACCTCGCCACGAAGGACCAGGTCCTCGCGCAGCTCGACAACGCGAAGCGGGACCGCGACCGGGCCAAGGCCCTCCTCGCCGAGAAGATCGGGACGCAGCAGACCTACGACGCGGCCGACGCGCAGGTCCGGTCGCTCACGGCCCAGATCGCCTCGATCGACCAGCAGGTCCGCTACACCGAGGAGCTGATCAAGAACGCCGAGATCTACGCCCCGATCGACGGGGTCGTCACGGTGAAGAAGGCCTTCCTCGGCGAGACCGTCGCCCCGCAGGGGTTCGGCGGCGCCGGCTCGGCGGGGGCGACCTTCGCCGTCATCGTCGACCTCCGCTCGCTCGAGATGGAGGCCGACATCAACGAGCAGAACCTCGGCAAGCTGGTCCTCGGCCAGCCGGCCGAGGTGACGCTGGACGCCTATCCCGACCGGCCTTACAAGGCCCGGCTCCGCCAGATCGTCCCGACGGCCGACCGTCAGAAGGGGTCGGTGAAGGTGAAGGTGGAGCTCCTCGAGCCCGACGCGCGCGTCCTTCCCGAGATGTCGTGTCGCGTCGTCTTCCTCGATCCCGGGAGGAAGGTGGCCGAGGACGCGAAGCCGAAGGTGATGATCCCGGCCGCCTCGGTCGTCGAGGTGGACGGGAAGAAGGGCGCCCTCCTCGTGACGGGCGACCGCGCCGTCTTCAAGCCGCTGACGCTGGGGCGGGAGGCGGGGAGCCAGATCGAGGTGACGTCGGGAGCCGCGGGAGGCGAGGAAATCGTCGCCGACGCGGCGGGAAAGAACGCCTGGCGCGCCGATCAGAAGGTCCGCGTCAAGAAGGACTGAGCCGGGACTCCGAAGGAGAAGCGATGGCCGAGCCGTTCATCCAGATCGACAATCTCGTCAAGAACTACACCCGCGACACGCAGACCCTGACCGTCCTGACGGGGCTGAGCCTCTCCGTCGACGAGGGGGAGTTCCTCGCCCTGATGGGCCCGTCGGGGTCCGGGAAGACGACGCTCCTGAACCTCGTGGCGGGGATCGACCGGCCGACCTCCGGGAAGATCGTGGTGGGCGGCGTCAGCGTCGTCGGGATGAGCGAGGGCCAGCTCGCGAAGTGGCGGAGCGCCAACGTCGGCTTCATCTTCCAGCTCTACAACCTCGTCCCGGTCCTGACCGCCTTCGAGAACGTGGAGCTGCCGCTCCTCCTGACGAAGCTCTCCCGGGCCCGCCGCCGGAAGCAGGTGGAGCTGGCGCTCTCGATCGTCGGCCTCTCGGACCGGATGGACCACTACCCGCGGCAGCTCTCGGGCGGGCAGGAGCAGCGCGTCGCCATCGCGCGCGCCATCGCGACGGACCCGAAGCTCCTCGTGGCCGACGAGCCGACCGGCGACCTCGACGCCCGGGCCGGCGAGGAGATCCTCGTCCTCCTGGAGCGGCTGAACGACGAGTTCAAGAAGACGATCGTCATGGTGACGCACGACCCGCGCGCCGCGGCGCGCGCGCACCGGCTGGTCCACCTCGACAAGGGGGTCCTCAAGGAGGACTTCCGCGCCGCGGCCGGCCAGAAGGAGGTCGGGATGGCGGCGGCGGTGGCGGCTTCGACGGGCAACTGATTTTTTTCCCGGGGGTTTCTCGATCCCCCCGGACCCCCCGGGAACGACGGACATACGAAGTGAGCCTCTCGTGAAGTTCTTCCCGCTGTTGGTCAAGAACGTCTTCCGGAAGAGAACGCGGACCGCGCTGACGATCGCCTCGATCGTCCTGCCGCTCCTCGTCATCTGCCTCATGGGGACGTTTCTGAAGGCGCTGGAGGCACCGGACCCGAGGACGACGCGCGGGTCGTTCCGGCTCGTCGTGCGGCACCGCGTCTCCCTGTTGAGCACGCTGCCGGCGGCCTACGAGGAGAAGATCCGGCAGCTCCCGGGAGTCGAGGCGGTCTCCGACTTCAACTTCTTCGGCGGCCGTTACCGCGACGGCGGAGCCCGGGACGCCTTCCCGCGCGTCTTCGTCGATCCGGAGACCTTCCTTGCGGTCTTCGACGACGCCCGGATCGTCGAAGGCTCCGCCCGCGAGTGGCGAGCGGACCGGACCGGCTGCGTCGTCGGCACGAACCTCGCTGCCCGGTACGGGTGGAAGCTGGGGGACCGGGTCATTCTCGCCGGAGACGTCTTCCCGATGACGCTCGAGCTCACGATCCGGGCCTTCTACCACCTGGAGAATGGCACGTCGGCGACCCTCTTCTTCGACCGCCGGGTCGTCGACGAGCGGTTCCCGTCCTTCAAGGGTTCGGTCTCCACGATCTGGATCCGTGCCCGGGACGCCGACGCGTCGGATCGCCTCGGACCCATGGTCGACGCCCTGTTCGAGAATTCTCCCCATCCGACGAAGACGGAGACCGAGAACGCGTTTCGGAACGGAATGGTCTCGATGCTCGGAAACGTGAAGCTCCTCATGGCGTCCATCGGCACCGTCATCGTCCTCGTCATCCTGCTGATCGCGGGGAACACGATGGCGATGGCGGCACGCGAACGCATCACGGAGATCGCCGTCTTCCGCACGCTCGGCTTCGAGAAATCGACGATTCTGGCCCTGCTTCTCGGCGAAAGCCTCTTCATCGCACTCGCCGCCGGGCTTGTCGGCATCCTGTTGTTCGTGGTCGCCATGCCCCCTCTCAGGCGGCAGCTCATGCTGACCCCGATGCTCCCCCTCGCGGCGACGTTCCACGTCTACCCGGAGATCCTCGCCCTGGCATTCGGGCTGGCCGCCGGAATCGGCGTCTTCGCCGGGATCGTCCCCGCCATCCGGTCGGCGCGGCGCCCCATCGTGGAGGGACTGCGGCAGGCCGTATGAAGTATTTCCCGCTCATTCTCAAGAACGTCTTCCGGAAGAAGACCCGGACGGCCCTGACGATCGCCTCGATCGTCCTGCCGCTCCTCGTCATCAACCTGATGGGGACGTTCCTCCGGGCCCTCGACCGCCCGGATCCCGGCGCCACCCGCGGGATGTTCCGGACGGTGACGCGGCACAAGGTGTCGCTCGGAAACCCGCTCCCGGTCGCCTACTTCGAGAAGATCCGGCAGCTTCCCGGCGTCGTCGCCGCCACGAAGTTCACCTGGTTCGGCGGCAAGTACGTCGACCAGTCGGCCCGGAACTTCTTCCCGCGCTTCGCGGTCGAGCCGGAGACGTTCCTCCAGGTCTTCGACGACGCGAAGATCGTCGCGGGCTCGAGCGAGGAATGGCTCTCCGACCGGACGGGCGCCGTCGTCGGCGACGACCTCGTGAAGAAGTTCGGCTGGAAGCTGGGGGACAAGGTCGTCCTCGTCGGCGACATCTACCCCGTGACGCTGGAGCTGACGGTCCGCGGGATCTTCCAGCTTCCCGACGGGAACGCGACCTCGGTCTTCTTCAACCGGAAGTACCTCGAGGAGGCCCGCCCGGCCGTCGCCGGGCAGGTCGGGACGATCTGGGTGAAGGCGGCGGACGGCCCCGCAGCCGAGCGGCTGACGCGGGAGATCGACGCGATGTTCGAGAACGCGGCGGCGCCGACGAAGACCGAGAGCGAGAAGGCGTTCCAGATGGGCTTCGTCCAGATGCTCGGGAACGTCAAGCTCCTCATCAACGGGATCGCCGACGATCATCGTCTTCGTCATCTTCCTGATCGCCGCCAACACGATGGCGATGGCCGCGCGCGAACGGGTGACGGAGATCGCCGTCCTCCGGACGCTCGGCTTCGGGAAGCCGGCGATCCTCGGGATCGTCCTCGCGGAGAGTCTCGTCCTCGCGCTGATCGGCGGCGCGCTCGGGATCCTCCTCTTCGTCGTCGCGGAGCCGGCCCTGAAGGCGGGGCTCATGCAGTCGCCGATGTCCGGATTCGCGGCGTCGTTCGGCCTCTTTCCCGAAGTCCTCGGCATGGGCCTCGTCATCACGGTCTCCGTCGGCCTCGTGGCCGGGCTCGTCCCCGCCATCCGGTCGGCACGGCGGCCGATCGTGGAGGGGCTGCGGCAGGCGGTATGAAGTACCTTCCCTTCGTCCTCAAGAACCTCTTCCGGAAGAAGACCCGCTCCATCCTGACGATCGGGTCGATCCTCCTCCCCCTCTTCGTCATCTGCATCCTCGGGACGCTCCTCCGCGCGCTCGAGACCGACCCGTCGGGCGGGAAGGGGATGTTCCGCCTGATCACGCGCCACAAGGTCTCGATCGCGAACTGGCTTCTCGAGTCGCAGGGCACGAAGATCCGGCAGGTCCCCGGCGTCGTCGAGCTTCTCAGGATGAACTGGTTCGGGGGGTCTTACATCGACCAGTCGGCGCGGAACCAGTTCCCCCGCTTTTCCACGTCGGACCCCGAGGCGCTCCTCCGGGTCTTCGACGAGGTGTCGATCGCGGAAGGCTCGGCCGAGGAGTGGGTCAAGGACCGGACCGGCGCCCTCGTGGGCGGCGTCCTGATGAAGAAGTACGGCTGGAAGGTCGGCCAGAAGGTCCCCCTGAAGGGCGACATCTACCCGATCACGCTCGAGCTGACGATCCGCGCCGTCTACAAGGGGCCGGACGAGACCGGCCTCTACTTCCACCACCCCTACATCGAGGAGACCCTGCCGCGGGTGAAGGGCTTCGTCGGCTGGTACTGGATCAAGGCGGCGAGCCCCGAGGCCGCGGCGAAGATCCCGGCGCAGATCGACGCCCTCTTCGAGAACTCCGACCACCCGACGCGGACGGAGACGGAGAAGGAGTTCCAGAACGGCTGGGTCTCGATGCTCGGGAACGTGAAGCTCCTCCTCACCTCGATCGCCGTCATCATCGGGTTCGTCATCCTCCTGATCGCCGCGAACACGATGGCGATGGCGGCCCGGGAGCGGATCACCGAGATCGCGGTCCTCCGGACGCTCGGCTACCCGAAGAAGACGATCCTCGGGATGATCCTCGGGGAGAGCGTCCTCCTCGCCGTCTTCGGCGGCCTCCTCGGGCTCGGCCTCTTCACCTTCTTCTACCCGGGATTCCGGCGGATGATCCAGTACTCGCCGATGGGGGGCTTCGCCGCCGGAATGGGGGCCCTTCCCGACCCGAGGCTCCTCGCCATCGCGTTCCTCGCGACGCTCCTGATCGGGGTCCTCGCCGGCGTCGTGCCGGCCGTCCGGGCCTCGCAGCGGACGATCACCGACGGCCTCAGGCAGGTGGCCTGACGGAGGTCCCATGCTCGCGATTCCGCTCAAGTACAACTGGCGCAACCTCTTCGTCCGGAAGATCACGACGTTCCTGACCGTCCTCGGGATCGGGCTCGTCGTGGCCGTCTTCCTCTGCGTCATGTCGCTCGGCGAGGGGCTGACCCGCGTCTTCACGGCGTCGGGCTCGGAGAGCAACGTCCTCGTCCTCCGGCAGAACTCGCAGTCGGAGCTCCAGTCGGGGATCTCCCGGGACCAGGTGCCGCTCATCATGACGCTCCCCGGCATCGCGAAGGACACGGACGGCAAGCCGCTCGCCTCGAACGAGCTCGTGGTCGTGCTGAACCTCGAGAAGGTGGGAGGCGGGTCGTCCAACGTGACGATCCGGGGCGTCGGGGAGAAGGCGATGAAGCTCCGGCCGGGCCTCAACCTCGAGAAGGGGCGGATGTTCGAGCCCGGGAAGTCCGAGGTGATCGTCTCCCAGAGCGTCGTCGCGCCGCTTCGCGAGCTGCGGGATCGGGCAGACGATCCGCTTCGGCGCCTACCGCTGGACGGTCGTGGGCCTCTTCGACGCCGGCGGCACGGCGCCCGACAGCGAGATCTGGACCGACGTCGAGTCGATGGCGACGGACTTCAAGCGGAACGGCTACTCGTCGGTCCTCGCGAGGACGACCGACCGCGCCGGGCGGGACCAGTTCGTGGCCGGCCTCGCGGGCGACGCGCGGCTCGCGCTGGAGGGGAAGATCGAGCGGAAGTACTACGACGAGCAGACGTCGACCGCGGCACCGATCAAGTTCCTCGGCTTCTTCGTCGGCGTCGTCATGGCGATCGGCGCCTGCTTCGGCGCCATGAACACGATGTACGCCGCCGTCTCGGCGAGGACGCGGGAGATCGCGACACTCCGCGCCCTCGGCTTCTCGCGCTTTTCCGTGATGACGTCGTTCGTCCTGGAGTCGGTCTTCCTCGCCCTCCTCGGCGGCATCCTCGGCTGCTTCCTCGGAATGCTCGCCGTGAAGCTGGCCCTCTCGGGCGTCACCGGGACGACGAACTTCGCGACGTTCTCGGAGGTCGTCTTCGCGTTCCGCCTGACGCCGCAGCTCCTCGTGACGGGGGTCATCTTCTCCCTCCTGATGGGCTTCTTCGGGGGCATCTTCCCCGCCGGCCGGGCCGCCTTCACGAAGATCACG
Source organism: uncultured Acidobacteriota bacterium (assembly GCA_963821435.1). Classification (GTDB taxonomy): domain Bacteria; phylum Acidobacteriota; class Thermoanaerobaculia; order UBA5066; family UBA5066; genus DAOMFB01. The sequence continues at coordinate 189,937 of CAWGDR010000005.1, read as the reverse complement.
AATGCCCTCCGGCAGGTCGGATGAACGAGCCCTTCTTCCAGGAGCCCCCGCGACCCCCGGAGAACTCCTGGGACTCGGACCCCTTTCTCCGCGGCTACCTCGCCCGGCACCTGCCTCCCGACGTTCTCCGCGCCGCCGGGCCGGCTCTCGCCGAGACGGGGCGGCTCGCGGGAGGGCCGCTCTACGAACGGCTGGCTTCGGATCCCGACGCCGAGCCCTCCCTGACCCCCTTCGACCCGTGGGGAAGACGGGTCGACCGGATCGAGCTGACTCCCCTCTGGACCGAGGCCGCGCGGCTCGCCGCCCAGCTGGGGCTCGTCGCCCTCCCGTACGAGCAGACGTACGGCCCCGCCTCCCGCCTCGTCCAGTTCGCGCTCGTCTACCTCTTCGACCCGTCGACGGCCGTCTACACCTGCCCGCTCGCGATGACCGACGGCGCCGCGAAGACCCTCCTCCGCTCCGGGAACACCGAGCTCGCCGCTCGGGCGCTCCCCCGCCTGACGAGCCGCGACCCGGCCCGCGCCTGGACCTCCGGGCAGTGGATGACCGAGAGGACCGGCGGCTCGGACGTGGCGACGACGCGCACGATCGCGCGCGCGGACGGCAGGGAGTGGCGCCTCTGGGGAACGAAGTGGTTCACGTCGGCGACGACGTCCGAGATGGCGTTGACGCTCGCGCGGCCCGAGGGGAACCCTCCGGGCGGCGCCGGCCTGGCCCTCTTCTACCTCGAGACCCGCGACGAAAGCGGGGCGCCGAACGGCATCCTCATCAACCGCCTGAAGGACAAGCTCGGCACGCGCATGGTCCCGACCGCGGAGATCGAGCTCTCGGGAGCCCGCGCCGTCCCGGTCCGCGGGCTGACCGACGGCGTGAAGAACATCTCGACGATGCTGAACGTCACGCGGACCTGGAACGCCGTCTGCGCCTCGGCCGGCATGCGCCGGGCGCTCGACCTGGCCCGGGACTACGCGGCACGGCGGACCGCGTTCGGCGCGCCACTCTCGGAAAAGCCGCTCCACGCGGAAACGCTCGCCGACCTCGAGGCGACCTTCGCCGGGGCGTTCCTCCTGGCGTTCCGGACCGTCGAGCTGACCGGACGGGAAGAGTGCGGCCTCGCGACCGACGACGAGCGGAGCCTCCTCCGGATCCTGACGCCGCTCGCCAAGCTGACGACGGGGAAGCAGGCCGTCGCCGTTGCCAGCGAGGCGCTCGAGTCGTTCGGCGGAGCGGGCTACGTCGAGGACACGGGGCTCCCGCGCCTCCTCCGCGACGCGCAGGTCCTGCCGATCTGGGAAGGGACCACGAACGTCCTCTCGCTCGACCTTCTCCGCGCCCTGTCGAAGGGCGGCGGCCTCGGGCCGGCGAAGCGGGAGAGGGACCGCTGTCTCGGCGGGACGGGCGGAGCGCTGGCCGCCGCGGGGAGTCCGGCCGCGGACGCGCTCGCGCACGCGGAAGCCTGGCTCGACCGCACGTCGCCCGAGCCCGCCGCCCTCGAGGCGGGCGCGCGCCGCTTCGCGCTGACCGTCGGAGGCGCCCTCCAGCTCCTCCTCCTCGTCGACGAGGCGCGCCAAGCGGGCGAGGGGAGCCCGTTCCGCGATGCGGCCCTGCGGTTCGCGCGATTCCCGATCGACCGGATCCGGGACGACGTCCCGGCCCGCGAGGCCGCCCGCCTCATGACCCGGGTCTGGGGATGAGGCCCGGGCGCTGCCGTCACTCAGGTGACGGTAGCCCCCCGACCGGTGGGATGATCGCGGCGTGCCCTGGCTGCTGAAGACGGAGCCGTCGGACTACTCGTTCGAGGACCTCGTTCGGGAGAGGAAGACGGTCTGGTCCGGCGTCACGAACGCCGCCGCCGTGAAGAACCTCGCCTCGATGAAGAAGGGCGACCGGGTCGTCGTCTACCACACGGGGAGCGTCCGGGCGGCCGTCGGGACGGCGACCGTCGCGGCCGCGGACGCCCGGGACCCCCGGAACCCGCGCGTGACGATCGCCGCCGGGAAGCGCCTCGCCGCGCCCTTTCCGCTCGACGCGCTCAAGGCGGTGCCGCTCTTCGCGGATTCGCCGCTGCTCCGGATCGGCCGCCTCTCCGTCGTGCCGCTGACCGAGGCCCAGGTCCGGTTCCTCGCGGGAGAGGGCGCGTGATCCTCTCCCGCGCCGCCGAAGTCGCGCTCGCCGCGCTCCCGCTCCTCTCCGCTCCCGGCGCGCACGCGAAGGGGCGGGGCGTGAGGGAGCTCGCCGACCTGGCCGGCGTCCCAGCCCCGTTCCTCGCGCAGGTCCTGAAGCGCCTCGTTCACCGCGGCCTCCTCCGCTCGAAGCGGGGCCGGACGGGGGGCTTCGTCCTCGGGCGCCCCTCCTCGGAGATCACCGTGGCCGACGTGGTCCTCGCCCTGGACGGGCGCGACGAGCTGGAGGCCGCCTTCCCGCCTCTCCGGGGCCCCGCGGGGGCGCTCCTCGGCCCGGTCCGCGATCGCGCCTTCGCACTGATGCGGGGCACCACGCTGGCCGACCTCGGATCGCGGCTGCGTTCCCTGTCACCGGCGAGCTCCTCCTCCTGCTCGACATGAATCGACGAGGGCTCCCCGGGTTCGGCCCGGGATATGGCAATACGGTAATATGGGTTCCCATATGAAGACGACCGTCGAGCTGCCGGACGAACTCCTGATCGAGGCCAAGAAGCGGGCCGCGGAGACGCGGACGACGCTCAAGGAGATCCTCTCCCGGGGCCTGCGCAGGGAGCTGGCCGCTCCCGCCCGGCCCCGCCGCAAACGCGGGCCCCTCCGTCTCCCGACCGTGCCGGGGGGCCTCCCCGCCGGGACTCGACCTCGAGAACCGCGCGGCGATGCACGAGTTCCTTCGCCGAACGCGATGATCGCGCTCGACACGAATCTTCTCGTCTACGCGCATCGATCCTCCGTCCCGCAACACGCGGACGCATACCGAGCCATCGAGCGGGCTGCGAGCCGTCCGGACGGCTGGGGCTTCTCCCTGGGCACGGTCGGAGAGTTCTGGAGCGTCGTCACCCACCCGGCCGCCCCTCACCCGTCGACCCCGCAGAAAGCACAGGCCTTTCTCGAAGCCCTCTTCCACGACGCCGGGGCACAGGTCTTCATTCCGGGGCCCGGATTCGCCGAGCGCCTCGCGGCGCTGGCGAGCCGGCTGAACGTTCGGGGCGTCCGGATCTTCGACCTTCAGATCGGCCTTGCGGCCGTGGAGGCCGGAGCCACCGAGCTCTGGACCCGCGACCGCGATTTCGTCGCGTGCCCGGGCCTCGAGATCCTGAACCTCGGCTGAGCCTCGCCGCGTGAAGTAACCTCCAGCCGTGCGCGACCTCCGTGAATTCCTCGCGGCGCTCCGCCGCGAGGGGAGCTCGTCGAGGTCGAGGCCGAGGCCGACCCGCGGCTCGAGATCCCGGAGATCCACCGGCGCGTCATCGAGCAGGGGGGGCCGGCGCTCCTCTTCCGGAACCCCAAGGGCTCGTCCTTCCCGGTCGTGACGAACCTCTTCGGGACGCCGAAGCGGCTCGACCTCGCGTTCGGCCGGCGTCCCCACGACTTCGTGAGGACCGCGGTCCGCGCGGCGACGGAGCTCGTCCCGCCGACGCCGGCGAAGCTCTGGGGGTTCCGCTCGTTCCTCGGCGGCGCGCTTCGCGTCGGGACGAAGGACGTGGCGGCGGCGCCGGTGACGGAGGTCGTGGAGACCGCTCCCGACCTGACGCGGCTTCCGGCGCTCACGCAATGGCCGGAGGACGGCGGGCCGTTCCTGACGCTTCCGCTGGTCTACACGGAACACCCGCGGGCGTCGCGGAGTCCAACCTCGGCCTCTACCGGATGCAGGTGCACTCGCCGTCGCTCCTCGGCGTCCACTGGCAGATCGGAAAGGGGGGCGGCTTCCACTACCACGAGGCGGAGGCGGCCGGCGCCGCGCTTCCGCTCACCGTCTTCCTCGGCGGCCCGCCCGCGCTGATCCTCGGCGCCGTCGCCCCGCTCCCCGAGGGGGTCCCGGAGCTGCTCGTCGCGTCGCTCCTTCTCGGCCGAGCGCCTGCCGATGGCGTCAGTGCCCGGCGCCCCGCACCGCCTCGTCGCCGACGCGGAGTTCGCCATCACCGGGAGCGTGCCCCCGAAGGTCCGCCGTCCCGAGGGCCCGTTCGGCGACCACTACGGCTACTACTCGCTGACGCACGACTACCCCGTCCTGGAGGTCGACCGCGTCTTCCGCCGCCGCGACGCCCTCTTCCCCGCCACCGTCGTCGGTAAGCCGCGGCAGGAGGACTTCTACATCGGCGACCTCCTGCAGGAGCTCCTGTCGCCGCTCTTCCCCCTCGTCATGCCGAGCGTCGTCAGCCTCTGGAGCTTTGGCGACACGGGCTTTCACTCCCTCGCGGCCGCCGTCGTGAAGGACCGATACGGGCGCGAGGCGATGGCGTCGGCGTTCCGGATCCTCGGCGAGGGGCAGCTCGCGCTGACGAAGTTCCTCCTCCTGACCGACGCCCGGCGCGACCTCCGCGACTTCCGCGGGCTCCTCGCCCACGTCCTCGCCCGGTGCCGCTTCGAGACCGACCTCTTCGTCTTCTCGAACCTCGCGATGGACACGCTCGACTACACCGGGCCGAAGGTAAACGAGGGATCGAAGGGAGTCCTCCTCGGCCTCGGCGACGCGATCCGAGACCTGCCCGGCGAGCTTCTCCGGCCCGCTTCCCGCCGGAGCGCGCGGGGCGGCGGTCTTCTGTCCGGGCGCCCTCGTCGTCGACGGGCCGGGGTATCGCGACGACCCGGACTTCCCCGGCCGGCTCGCCGGCGATCCGGCCGTCGCCGCCTGGCCTCTCGTCGTCCTCGCCGACGACGCGGAGGCGACGGCGAAGGACGAGCGGTCGTTCCTCTGGCGGGTCTTCACCCGATTCGAGCCGGCCGCCGACCTCCATGCGGCACGGTCGATCGTCCGGAACCACGTCGCCTTCTCGCCGCCCGTCGTGATCGACGCCCGGACGAAGCCCTGGATGCCGGCGGAGGTTGAGGTCGACCCGGCCACCCGGGCGCTCGTCGACCGGCGCTGGCGCGACTACTTCCCGCTCCGATAAACTCGGGATTCTCACGGAAGGCCCCCCATGACCGTCCGCCTCGGAGTCGGAGACGCCCTCGTCGAAGCCGGAGAGCTCACCGTCCGGCGGCTGGGGCGCGCCTCGACCTGGCGGCGCGAGCACGGCGGCACGATCGAACGGGCGCTCCTCGAGACGGGCGCCGTCACGGAGGAAGTGCTGACCTCGGCGCTATCCCGCGAGTACTCCCTGCCGGGCGCGCTCCGCGAGGAGCTGACGGCAGCCGACCCCGACCTCGTCGCCGCGCTCCCCGCCCGGGAGCGCCGCCGCCTCCGCGCGCTCCCCTTCCGTCACGAAGGGAAGCTCCTCCACGTCGCGGTTTCCGACCCGAGGAACCCCGTCCTCGGACAGATCCTCGAAGCCGCATCCGGCTTCAAGATCGCGCTCCACGTCACGCCCGACCCGGTTCTCGAGGAGCTCCTCGACTGGTTCGAGAAGGGACGTCCCGACGCGGCGCCCCCGCGGATCGGCCCCGCTCCGGGGGCGCGGGAGAACTCGTCGGTCATCCACCGCCGGGTCGCCCTCGACTCCATCGAGAAGCTCGGAAAGGCCCTCGTCACCGACGCCCTCCGGATCGGGGCCACCGAGCTCGTCCTCGGCGCCGACGCCCACGGCGGCTTCGTCCGGACGTTCGACGTCGACGGCGCCGTCCTCACGCGGCGGCTCTCGGGGGCGCTCCTCCCGCCCCTCGCGATCTGGTTCAAGGAGCGCTGCTCCAGGGACGGAGGGTTCGTGGTCGCCTTCACGCCGCCGGACGGGGAGACGCAGCGCCGCCGGGTGGAGCTCCTCGGTGTCGGCCCGCAGGAGGCGCGCCTCCATCTCGTCCCGGCCCCGCTGGAGAACGCGGCGGAAGTCGTGGGAGCGTGCGCGCACCCGGGCCGCCGGGACGGCGACGTCTTCTGCGCGCAGTGCGGCGCGGTTCTCTGAGCGCTTCCGCGGGCTAGGCCTGCGCCGTCGGCGCCGGGGGGCCTCCGCCGCCCGGGCCCGCGCCGCCGCCCTCGGCGCCCGCGGCGCCGTCGGCGGCGTCCGCCGCCTCCAGCGCCGGGCGGACCCTGCGGGGACGGCCCCGGTTGCGGCGGGCGCGGGGGCTGGGGCCGGGCCGAAACCTGCGCGGTGACGGCCCGCTCGGGGGGACCGGGCTGCGTTCCGGGACCGCCTTGTCCGGCCGGTCCCCCCGGCGCGCCGCGCCCGCGACGCCTGCGGCCGCCGCGGCCCTGCCGCCCCGCGCCCGCTCCTTTCTGAGCTTCCTGGCGACGCCCGCTCGCGCTGGGCCCTCCGTCGGGCCTCCTCTTCCTGGCGCTTCCTCTGTTTCTCGCGCTCGCGGCGCTCGTCCTCGGCGCGTTTCGCGGCCAGCTCCGCCTCGTGCTTCTTTCGCCACTCGGCCTCGATGGCGTCGGCTTCGGCCTGCTCCTCGTCGGTGAGGAGGTCGGCCGCCCGGAGCGAGATCTCCGGGCGTGCACCGCGGGAACGGAGGATCTCGACGAGCCGGCCGCGGACCGGCGCGCGCCGGTCCTCGACGATCGCCGGGACCCGGCCGGCGTCGGACAGGACCATCCGCGTGAAGTTGATCCGTTTCGTCTCGCCCGACGACTCGTGGGCCATCACGAGGAAGAAGAGGTCCGGCTCGTGGTCGAGCCCGTGCTCCGTGACGAGCCAGCCGGGAAGCGCCTCCGTCGCGAGCTCCTTGAGCAGGTCGAGGTGCTTCTCGCCGATCTCCTGCGTCTGCTCCATCGACACGACGCGGTCGCGGAACATCTTCGTCATCGCCATCGCAGGGAGTCTACCAACCGCCGTCAGCCGGAGACGCCGCCGAACGCGAGGAGCCGGCGCGCGTGCGCGTCCGGATGGAACTGCCCCGCCCGCGCCGCGGCCCCCGCCGAGAGGCGCGGCCCCAGCCCCTCGCGCACGAAGCGGGCCATCGCACCGGCCAGCGCGGCCCGGTCCTCGGCGGGGACGAGCAAGCCGGAGACGCCGTCCGAGACGATGTCGAGCAGGCCGTCGACGCGCGTCCCGATCACCGGTCGCGCGAAAGAAATCGCGTCCGCGGCGATCCCTGAGCCGGTCGCGTGGCGGTAGGGACAGACGACGGCGTCGCAGGCCGCGAACCAGAGCGTCCGCTCCTCCTCCGGCAGGTAGCGGAGCTCCAGCCGCACCCCGGCGAACGCCGGGCGCTCGCCGGAAAACCGCCGCCCCGCCCGCGCGGCGGAACCGGCCTCGGCCGCGAGGCGTGCCGCGTCGCCCCACGGCTCGCCGGCGAGGACGAGGAGGGCGCCCGGGACCTCGCGGCGGACCTCGCGAAACGCGTCGAGGAGGAGGTCCCACCCCTTGTAAGGCCGCAGGATCCCGCTGAAGAGGAAGACCGGGGCGTCGAGCGGCACGCCGAGCCGCCCGCGCGCTTCGGCCCGGTCGGGAGGACTGCGCGCGGCTCGGAGGGTGCGGGAGGACCGCGACCGGCTTCTCGCCGAACTCGCCGCGGACTTCCGCCTCGGCCCGGCGGTTCTGGACGACGATCCGGTCGGCGCGGCGGAGGACGGCGCGCGTGAGCGCCGCGGAGAGCGGCCCGGTCTCGTGGTCCCAGACGTTGTGGCAGAGGAGCAGCTTGACGGTCCCCGGGCTCTCCGCGCCGAGCGTGGCCAGGAACGCCGCGGTGTGCGGCCCCCAGAAGGCCGTCCACCACGGCACGATCGCGAGGGCCGCCTCCCGCCCGGCGACGAGGCGGGCAGCCCGGACGAACGAGAGTGGGTTGTAGCCGTCGAGCGGCGCGTGCCACTCGCCGCCCGGCGAGAGGAGCAGCCCCTCCTCCCGGTCGGCGTGGCCGGGTAGAGGAAAGGCGGGTACATCCGCCGAGTGCGTGACGACGAGCGGCTCGTGCCCGAGCCGCCGCATCGCGGCCACCAAACGCCCCCCCTGGTCCGCGATCCCGCTCCGCCACGGGGGGACCGGTCCGACGAGGGCGACGACGGGCGGCATGGCCGCCGCGATTATGAAGGCGGCGGGGTGACGACCGCGAAGCCGACCTCGCGGCCGAACTCGTCCCAGATGCCGACCGAGATGCGGGCGTTCGGGCTGTTCACGAGGACGTCCATCTCGTACGTGTAGTGTCCCGACCTTCGCCTTCGCGAGGTCGCGAGACGGGATCTCGAACGAACGCGACTGCCGGGTCACGTCCGAGAACTCGCCTCCCGGGCCGGCCGCCGCCACGAAGACGGAGAACGCGCCCTTGACTCCCCGGGCCGTCGGCAGGAGCGCGAGTGGCGCGATCGGCACGCGGATCTCGAGCGAGACGCGGAGCTGCCCCTTTTTCGCGCGGCCTTCGCCGCCGAAACCGCGATCGGGAGGCGCCCCTGCCGGTCCCGCACGAAGAGGTTCGCGAGGACCCGGTCCATCATCTTCTCGCTCGGGGGGCTTCTCGACGAGGGAACGGCGCGTCCGGACCGTGAGGTCCCGGTTCCTCACCTTGACCGTCACCTCGAAGCGGCCCGTCCCCGAATCGGGGGGGCTGTACCCGATCGAATAGTACGAATCGAGGTCGCTCGCCACCTTCGCGACGATCGTCCCGGATCTCGCGCGGGGCCGCTGGCCGCGATTCCGCCGGTCTTCTCCGCGACGAACTCGAGGGCCTCCATCTCGTTGGTCCAGACCTGCTGCGAGCGCCCGCCGACCGCCGGGGCGTTGAGCGACGGGTTGTCGTCGCGGGAGTCGGCCGACGACGGCATCTCCATCGCCCACCCCTCCGGGAAGAGGGTGTAGAGCGTCACGCGGTGGGCGTTGGCCGAGTCCGGTCAGGTCCTCGAGGAGGCCCTTCGCGTCGAATTCCTTCACGTCCGAGCTGTAGGCGTTCTGTCCCGTCTCGCGCTTCCCGAGGAAGAACTCCTGCCCGGCGTACCGGGAGAAGCGGTGCGACGCGAGCACCAGGATCTTCCGCCCCTCCATCCCTCCGAGCGTCGCGACGAGCCCCTTGAGCGCGGCGGTCTTCGCCTTCTGGTCGGCGTACGCCTGTGCGGCGAGCGAGCGGGGGAGCTGGCTCGTCGCCGCCGATCTGCGCGGCCACCGGGAGCGACCGGAGCCACGCCGAGTCCGCGGAAACCGCGTCGAGGTCGCCGCTCTCGGTCGGAAGCCGGGCGCTCTGCTTCTCGACCGCCGCCAACGCGCCGTCGATCTCCTCGCGGTCGTCCGTAAAGGGGAGGATCGTCTTCATCGAGCGGTTCCAGGCGACCACGGTCGCCTCGTCGCCCGGCCCGAGCGTCCGGTCGAGGAGCCTCTTCAGCGAGCCGAAGAGGGCGTCCCTCGTCGACTTCTCGAAGAGCGCCAGCCGGTCGAAGTAGAGGACGATGAAGCGCTTCGGGCGCGGGAAGTCGGTCGACGCCGGCGCGAGCGGCGGGCTCCCGACCCGGCGTCGCGGCGGGTGCCGGCGCGGCCTCCGCCGCCCGGTACTCGGAGAAGTTCGTGATCGTCACCGGCTTCCTGTCGTGCCGGATCTCGAAGTCCTCCGCCTTGAGGCCGACGACCGGGTTCCCTTTCCTGTCGGTCACGACGACGTCGATGTTGACGACCGTCGTCTCGACGGCTCCCGTCACGCGAGGCAGGTCGGCCGGCTGCTGGCCGGAGGCGGAAAGCGCGAGAAGGGGGGCCAACAACGCCTGGCGGAGGCTTTTCTTCATCTCGGGGCCCCGAATGCACGCCGTGCGCCACCGCAGGACGTTCCATTCCGGGGACGCGACGCCGGCCTTCCGGTCCGCTGCCTTCACGGACCCCGAGCAGGAACGCCTTGAGGTACTCCCCCTCGGGACAGTAGACCGAGACCGGGTGGTCGGGCCCCGCACCCCGCTTCTCGAGGATCCGGGCCGGGACGCCGGCGTCGAGCGCGGCCGCGAAGAGGACCTTCTGGAAGAGCGCCGCGTCGACCGGTCCCGAGCAGGAGCACGCGAGAAGGAGACCGCCCGGCGCGAGGAGCTTGAGGGCGAGGCGGTTCACGTCCTTGTAGCCCCGGCAGGCGCGGTCGACGTCCCCCTTCCGCTTCGCGAAGGCCGGCGGGTCGGTGACGATCAGGTCCCAGCGTCTCCCCCGCCGCGGCGCGCGCCCGGAGGTCGTCGAAGACGTCCGCGAGCGACGAGCTCCGCCCGGGCGCCGGCGCCTTCCGCGGCCTGCCCGTTCCACGGTGGTTCTCGCGCGCCAGCTCGAGCGCGGGCGCGGAGAGGTCGACCTGCGTCGTGGCCGCAGCCCCGCCGGCGAGAGCGGCGACCCCGAAGGCGCCGGAGTAGGCGAAGAGGTTCAGGACCCGCCGGCCCGCCGCGTGACGTCGCACGAGCTCCCGGTTCTCCCGCTGGTCGAGGAAGAAACCCGTCTTCTGGCCCGCCGGCGAGGTCCGCCACGAACGAGAGCCCGCGCTCCCGGAATGACGCCCTCGCCGGAAGCGCGCCCCCCGCGAGGAGCTCGTCCGCCGTCCCGAGCCCCTCGCCGCCGCGCGACGGCAGGTCGTTCTTCTGGACGATCGTCGTGTTGGGAAAGCGCGCCGCGAGCGCCGGCAGCCAGAGCGGACGGGCCCGCTCCGTCCCCTCGGTCGTCGCCTGGACCGCGAGGACCTCCCCGTACCGGTCGACGACGAGGCCGGGCAGGGAATCGCCTTCGGCGTTGACGACGCGGTACCCGTCGGTCCCGTCCGGAACGACCGTCCGTCCGACGCGCGAGGGCGGCGTCCAGCCGCCGCTCGACGAGCGCGCCGTCCACCGGCTCGTCCCGGAACGTCCACCAGCGGGCCACGATCGGGGAGCGGGGAGAGGCGAAGCCCCGGGCGAGGAGCGCGCCGGAGCTGTCCCGTCCCTCGACGAGCCCTCCCTCGTCGTCCCCGGCCTCCGAGGCCACCGCTCCGGAGAAGAGCCACGGGTGTCGCCTCCGCGTCGCGACGTCCCGGTCCCGCCGGAGTGTGATCGTCCTCACGTCGGTATACTAGCGGCGAGCCTGATCGGCCATCGGGATTCTCGACGCGAGGAACCCGCACGGGAGCGCAATGTCCGAGCTGATCAAGAGACCGGAGACCAACCACACGGCGGCCAACGACGCCATGGAACTGGTTCGGCTCGGCATCGACGCGGCCAAGGCCGACCGCTACCGCGACGGGCTCGACTACCTCTCGGAAGCCTACGCCCTCCTCAGCAAGCGGCTGGAAGTGAAGAGCACCGAGGCGTATATCGGCCGTTCCGACGAGCGCGACGATCCGGGACGTCATCCCCGCGAGCGCCCTCTCGTACTACGGCCTCTGCCTCGCGATGAACTCGCGGAACTTCACCGAGGCCTCGACCTTCTGCGAGATCGCGATCAGGAACGAGCGGTACGTCGGCGAGCACTACCTGAACCTCGCGCGGGTCTGGCATCACGCCAAGAACCGGAAGAAGATGGCGGACGCGATCGAGCGGGGGATGAACGCGTCGCCCCGCTACCTCGCGCTCAAGCAGTTCGCCGAGCACGTCGGGTTCCGGAAGGACCCGGTTCTCGGGTTCCTCCCGAGGGAGAGCGCCCTGAACCGCGCGCTCGGAAAGCTGCGGCACAAGCTCCAGGGCGCCGCGGCCGACGGCGGGGGCGGCCGCGGCGAAACGCAAGGTCACGCAGTCGCGCCTCCGGAAAGGCTCGAAGGGCTGACCCTCCGCCCCGCCGGCTTTCATCGGCGCTCCGCCGCGTCCCGTGCGAACATCCGTCCTCGGCCGAGGAGGACCGATGACGTTCCGCTCGCCCGATCCGACCAGCCGTCCTCGTCCTCCTCCGGCGCGGCGTCACGCTGCGCTCGCCGCGCAGAAGCCCGCGGCGGCCCCGCCCTCCCGGCGCCCAGGCTGGCGGTGGTCATCGCCGTCGACGGCCTCTCGATGTCGCGCCTCCTTGTCGTACCGGCCCTGGTACGTGGCGGGCCTGAAGCGGCTCCTCGACGAAGGGCACGTCGAGGCGAACGCGAACTACCGCCACATCAACACCGAAACGGGCCCCGGCCATGCCTCCCTCGGGACGGGCTCCCGCCACGCGTCCACGGCATCGTGATCAACTCCTGGTACGAGGAGAGGCCCGGCAAGGGCCAGACCGCGGTCTACTGCACCGACCAGCCCGCGCCCGCCTCGTCCGCGACGATCGCCGGGCCCCATGAACCTCCGCGTCCCGACGCTCGGCGACCGCCTCGTCGAGGCGAAGAAGGAGGCGCGCGTGGTCTCGGTCTCGGGGAAGGACCGGGCCGCGATCTTCCTCGCCGGGAAAGAACCCGACGCACGCCGTCTACTGGTACGACAAGACGACCGGCGGCTTCGTGACCTCGGCCGCCTACGCCGCGCGGAGCGGACCCGCCGCCGCGGCCGCGTCGGTCGTCGAGCCCGCTTCAACCTTCAGAAGGCGGGCGGCATGCTCCCGGCGCGGTTCGGCCTCCTCTGGAAGAAGTGGAGCGCGCCGCCCACCTCGGTCGGACAAGCCCCTCCCGACCCCGGTCCCTCCGTCGATCATCCAGCGCTTCCAGGTCCCGGCGAACGGCCTCGGATGGGACAAGGACATCTCGAAGTACGTCTCGTGGTCGCGTTACGACCCGTCGGGCTACTTCGCCGGGATCTACCGGAGCCCGCTCGTCGACGAGCTGACGGCCGACCTCGTCCTCGACCTCCTCGCGGACGAGAAGCTCGAGCTGGGACGACGCGCCGCGCCGGACCTCCTCGCGATCGGCTTTTCGGGGCACGACCCGGTCTCGCACGACTACGGAAGCGAGTCGGACGAGGAGCTCGACGCCCTCCGCCGCCTCGACGTCCAGATCGGGCGCGTTCTCGACGCGCTCGACCGGGCGTTTCCGAAAGGGACCGTCCTCGTCGCGTTCTCCGCCGACCACGGCTTCACGGCGATCCCCGAGGTCGCCCGGATCCTCGACCGGAGCTCGGCGGCCGGGCGGCTCGCCACGAGCCGTGCGTACGCCGACAACGTCGGAGACCGGCTGAACCGGATGCTCGCCGACGAGCTCTGTCTCGACCGGACCGCCCGCCCGATCCTCGACATCGAGGGGTGGAGCCTCTTTTACCGGCACGCCGCGTTCCCGCTGAAGAGCGTTGGAGGGGACGTGCGGGCCGGCGGGCCGCCCGGTCACGGCGGCCGACGTCGACCGCGTCCTGCCGAAGGTCGTGGCGCTCGCGTACGGCGCCGACGTGAAGAACGTCCTTCTCGTCTCGAAGAAGGACGCCTGGTCGAAGGACGACCCGATGATCGAGTTCGTCCTGAACGACTTCGACGCGAAGCGCTCGGGCGACGCCTTCCTGATCCCCGGGCCAGGCGTCATCGAGTACGCCGATCCGGCCCGCGGCGCCATGCACGGCTCTCCCTACGAACCCGACACGCACGTGCCGCTCATCTTCCGGGGCGGGCCCGCGACGGCCGGGACGTCGAGCGCTCCCGCGACGCCCTACGACCTCGCGCCGACGGTCGGCGCCTGGCTCGGCGTGCCGCTCCCGGACGCCACCGGACGCGCCATCCCGCTCGGACGATGACCGGCGGCCCGGACGGCGGCACGACGCGGCCGCCCCGCCGTCCGCGCTACCGCGGCACCCACCCGCGCCGCTTCGACGAGAAATACAAGGAGCGCGCCCCGTCGCGGTACCCCGACGAGCGCCGGAAGGTCCTTGCCGCCGGGAAGACTCCCGCCGGAAGCCATGTCCCGGTTCTCGTCCGCGAAGTGCTCGACGCCCTCGCGCCGAAGTCGGCGAGGTCGCGGTGGACGCGACGCTCGGCTGGGGCGGCCACGCCGAGGCGCTGCTGCCGAAGCTCCTCCCCGGCGGACGGCTGGTCGGCCTCGACGTCGACCCGGTCGAGCTCCCGAAGACCGAAGCCCGCTTCAGGGCCCTCGGGCACGGGCCGGAGGTCTTCACCGCCGTCCGCTCCAACTTCGCCGGTCTCCCGAAGGTGCTCGCCGCCCTCGGGCTCGGCGCGGCGGACCTCGTCCTCGCCGACCTCGGCGTCTCCTCGATGCAGCTCGACGACCCGGCGCGCGGCTTTTCCTGGAAGCACGACGTCCCGCTCGACCTTCGGATGAACCCGGAGCGCGGCCAGCCGGCCGGAGTTCTCCTGGGACGACGGGGAGCCGGGGAGATCGAGGACTTCCTGAGAGAGTTCGGTGACGAGCCGCTCGCCGGACCGATCGCCGAGGCGCTCGCCCGGACGATCGCCGCGCGCCGTGCCGCCGGCTCCGGCCACGGCCTCACGACGTCGGACGTCGCCGGTGCGGTCGAGGCCGTCTACCGGGGGCGAAGCGAACGCGAAAAGCGGGAGCAGGAGGCCCTGTCCGTCCAGCGCACCTTTCAGGCTCTCCGGATCCTCGTCAACGAGGAGCTGACCGCTCTCGATGTCTTTCTCCGGAACCTCCCGTCCGTCCTCGCCCCCGGCGGCCGCGTCGCGATCCTGACGTTCCACTCCGGCGAGGACCGGAGGGTGAAGAAGGCGTTCGCCGCAGGCGTGAACGCCGGCATTTTCTCGGCCGCGGCGACGGAGGTGGTCCCGCGCCTCGCCCGAGGAGCTCCGCGCGAATCCCGCGCTCGCTCGCCGCGAAGCTCCGCTGGGCGGTCCGTTCCCCGAAGCCCCGCCCCGCGGTAAGGTAGCGGCAGCCATGACGAAGAAGCGCCGGGAGGCGGGAGGCCGCCGGAGCTTCGGGGATGAAGCCTCCTCCAGTCCCCCGCCTGGAACAAGGGAACCGCCTTCACGGAAGAGGAGCGGACGCAGCTGGGGCTGCACGGCCTCCTGCCGCCGCAGGTCGAGACGCTCGACGAGCAGGTGGCGCGCGCGTACGAGGCCTACCTCGTCAAGCGGACCGACATCGGCCGGCACATCTACCTGCGCGAGCTGCAGGACAACAACGAGATCCTCTTCTATCGCCTCCTCCTCGCCCACATCGAGGAGATGCTCCCGGTCGTCTACACGCCCGTCGTCGCCGAGGCGTGCCAGCAATTCAGCCAGATCTACCGGCGGCCCCGCGGCCTCTTCGTCCCGTTCCCGCGCCGGAACGCCATCCCCGAGCTCCTCCGGAACCGGCCGAACCCGGAGGTCGGCGTCGTCGTCGTGACGGACGGCGAACGGATCCTCGGCATCGGAGACCAGGGAGTCGGCGGTCTCGGGATCCCGATCGGGAAGCTGTCCCTCTACACGCTCATCGGCGGCATCCCGCCGGCGCGGACGCTCCCGATCGTCCTCGACGTCGGGACGAACAACCAGGAGCGGCTCCGGGACCCGCAGTACCTCGGCTGGCGGCACGAGCGGGTCAAGGGACCCAAGTACCTGACGTTCGTCGACCGTTTCGTCGAGGCGGTCAAGCAGGAACTCCCCGGCACGCTCCTCCAGTGGGAGGACTTCGCCACGCCGAACGCCCGGCCGCTCCTGACCCGCTACCGCGACGACCTTCTGACGTTCAACGACGACATCCAGGGGACGGCGGCCGTCGTGCTCGGCGCGCTCCTTTCGGCGGGGCGTGTCGTCGGGAAGAGCCTGAAGGAGCAGACGATCGTCTTCCTCGGCGCGGGCTCCGCGTCGATCGGCGTCGCGGATTACCTCAGGGCCGCGATCGTCGCCGAGGGGGTCCCGGACGAGGAGGCGCGGCGGCGCTTCTACGTCGTCGACGTGAACGGCCTCCTGCACAAGGGCCGGACGGACCTGAACCCCGAGCAGCGCGTCTATGCCCGGGACGCCGCCGAGCTGACGGGCTGGCCCCGCACGCAACGGAACGCCATCGGACTCGCCGACGTCGTCGGACGCGTCCCCGCGACGATCCTCATCGGACTCTCGACGGCCGGCGGCGCCTTCACCGAGCCGATCGTCCGCGAGATGGCCCGGAAGACCCCGCGCCCCGCGATCTTCCCCCTGTCGAACCCGACCGCGCGCTCGGAGGCGAAGCCCGACGACCTCCTCCGCTGGACGAGCGGGCAGGCGCTCGTGGCGACGGGCTCCCCCTACCCGCCGGCGGTTCTCGGGGGGCGGGCCTGGATCGTCCCGCAGTGCAACAACGTCTACATCTTCCCGGCCGTCGGCCTCGGCGTCGTCGCCGCGAAGGCGGACCGCGTCACGGACGGGATGCTGATCGCCGCGGCGCGCGAGCTCTCGAGGCACTCGCCGGCCCTCGCCGATCCCGCCGCCTCGCTCCTCCCGAGCCTGACGGACCTCCGAACGGTCGCCGTCGAGATCGCCTGCGCGGTCGGTGCGGCCGCGCAGCGCGAAGGGCACGCCGCCCCCACGACTCCCCGAAGAGCTCCGGGCCCGGGTCGTCGCGAACCAGTGGACCCCGGACTACGTCGAGGGGCGCTGACGCCCCTCTTCCCGCCGCAGCCAGAGCGAGCCGAAAAGCAGGATCAGCGCCGAGAGGGCCGGGAGCGAAGACATCTCGAGACGTCCGGCGAGGTCCCGGCCGACGAGGCCGGGCGACGGAAGCCACGCGCAGAGCGCAGCCGCCAGGAGAAGTGCGCCGGCGATCCGCCGCGTCCGGGAGGGGCGCGCCGGGTCGCGCCACGCCGCGAAGACGAGTGCGTTGGGGAGCAGAAGGACGCAGAAATAGGCCTTCCAGGCGACGGGAGCAAAGAGCGCCGAGACGGCGAAGACGGCGCCCCACTCGCAGGATTCCGCGACGGAGCCGTCGGCCGTGCCGCGAAAGAGTGCGACGGCGAGGGAGGCGACGAGGAGAGCCAGCGCCGCCGTGGCGAAAACCGGAAGGAGCCGGCCCGATTCCGGCACGACCGGGTCACCCGGCACCGCGAGCGGGAGGAAGCCGTGGCCGAGGAGTCGGTCGAACAGCGCGAAGACAGACTGGTTCATCTTGCCGACGCCCCACCCCTTCGCGACCTCGGCCCGCCAGCCGGAGAGCTCGGCCGAGAAGCGCGCCGGCCCGAGGACGAGGCCAGGCGACAGGGAGAGCAGGGCGAACGTGACCACCGCGGCCGTCGCCGCCTTCCACTTCCGTCGCCAGGCGAGGTAGGGCACGAAGACGAGCGGCATCAGCTTGATCGCCGCCGCGAAGCCGATCAGCGCGCCGCCGGCCACGTCGCGCCCTTTCGTTCCCGAGCTCGAGCCCGCCGAGGACGAGCGCGAAAAGGAGGAGGCTGACCTGCAGGTGGTCGAGGTTCGTGGAGACGAAGCGGTCGGTCAGGAGGAGGGGGACGACGAGGCTCCCCGCCGCGAGGGAGATCTCCCCCTCCTCGACCTCCGCGCGAAGCCGCAGGCGTTTCCCGGTGAGGCGCCGGGCCACCACCGCGAGGACGACGAGGAGCGACGCGAGGTTCACGGCGATCCAGACGCCGCGGGAGAGGGAGGGCGAAAGGCGGTCGAGGAGCGCGAACGGCACGGCGAAGAGGGCGAAGAACGGCGGCCAGGTGTTGCGGACGCCGGGCGCGAAACCCTCGTAGAGGGGGAGGCCATTCAGGACGGCCTCGCCGGCCCAGAGGTACCCGCCGAAGTCCTCCGTCCTCCGGATCCAGAAGAAGGATCCGACGGCCGCGTACGCGGCGAGCGCCGCGAGGACGAGCCGCCGGCGTCCTCCTACGGTCCAGGCGTCATCCCGACGAAGCTGCCGTCGCCCGTGCCTGCCCCCGGCGTCGCGCCGTCGTTCAGGACCCCGTAGGCCCCCCAGCCGGCCTTGCCCGACGTCCGCGTGACGCGGACGTAGCCGTTCGACAGCTGCCAGTTCTTCAGGACGGCGTTGTACTGCTTCCACTGACCCGGCGACAGCGTGACCGGCGCCGAGGTCGCCACCTTCTGCCCGGAGTCGCCGTCGAAGACGTCGAACTGCAGGGTGACCGACCCCTGGTTGCCGCTGGCGTTGTAGAGCGCGAGGTTCGAGCGCGTCGTTCCGTTCTGCTGCAGGCCGAAGACCCAGCTCTCCGCCGAGGCCGCTTCCGGCAGCGGCACGCCGGCGCAGAAGAGGCCGTACTGTCCGCCCCCGGCCGCCGGCGCCGAGGTCCGCGCCCCGACGAAACCGTCGACGAGGACCGTCGCCGCCGTGAAGCGGACGAGGAGAGTCCCGGAGTACGAACCCCCCTTCGGCCCGATGATCCCGCCCCGCGAGCGGAGGTCGTCGACCGCGTTCGGGACGATCCGCTGCTCCCAGGGCCCGAGCGTCTGGACGATGTTCCCCGCCGAGGAGCCGTTCGGGTGGGCGAGCGATTCGACGTACGTCAGGCTGACGCTGACCGCCAGGGGACCCGGGTTCGTCAGGACGAGCTCGCTCGAGAAGGAGGGCGTCTCGACGAGGACCGGCAGGGCCTGCGGGTTCGGAGCCCTTCCGGCCGGAATCGCCGCCACGTAGGAGCCGTCGTTCGTCGCGTTGTCGTTGACGACCGCGTACGCGACGAACGGGTCCGTCCCCGCCGTCCGCTCGACGAGAGCGTACCCGTTCGTGAAGCCGGCCTTGCCGAGGACGGAGTTGATCTGCGTCCACTGGCCGGGCGTGAGCGTCACCGGGTCGAGGACGGCCGTCCGGCCGTCGCCGGCCCCTCCCGCGTGGAGCGTGACGCGGAGCGTGACCGGCGCCGCACCGCCGGTGTTGACGAGCGCGAGGTTCGAGCGGTCGGCGGCGTTCTCGCGGAGGCCGAAGAGCCAGACCGCCGGCGCCGCCGTCTCCGCCGCGCCGGAAGCGGGATACGCGAGACCGGCGCGTCCCGCCCCCGACGCGCTCGTCGTCCGCGCGCCGGCGAAGGAGACCGTCTTCAGCGGGAGGTTGCCGAACGAGACCCGGAGCGAGCCCGCTCCGGTCAGGGTGTCGAGGAGCTCGCGCGAGGCGCCGGCGCCCCCGAGATACGCGAGGACGTCGGGGATCACCTTCTGCCCGCCGGCCGGAACGGAGTCGTGGACGACGACGCTCCCGGACCCTCCCCGCGCGTCCGACGGGGTGTAGGCGAGGTCGACCGCGGCCGCGGTCGCGCCCGGATTCGAGAGCGTCAGCTCCGTCGTGAAGTAGGCGCCCGCCCGCGCCCGGGGCGCTGACGACGACCGGCACCGTCTGGACCGCGCCGACGCCCTCGACCGAAACGACGAGCGTCGACGGCGGCGACGGGCAGCTGGAACCGGTCCGCTCGGTCACGGCGAGCGTCATCGGGCCCGGAAGACCGGCGTCGAAGAGATCCGGTTCGTCCCCTGGCCGGAGGTGATCGTCCCGTTCGTGAGGGTCCAGGCGTACGTGCTCGCGGGCGTGTACGGGACCTCGGCCGAGAGCCCGGTGTCGCCCGTCCTCGCCGACGCCGGCCCCGTGATCGGCGGCGCCGGCGGCGAGGGGGCGACGCCGATCGTCCAGGTGCGGCTCCGCGAGCATCCCGCCCGCCGCGCCGACGGTGATCCCGAGCGTCGCCGTGCCCGGCGATTCGCCGTCGTGAAGGTGATCTGGCGCGTCCCCTGGCCCGACGTGATCGTCCCGTTGTCGAGCGTCCAGGCGTACGTCGAGCCCGCCCCCGAGTCCGGGACCGACGCCACGATGCCCGGCGTCCCGGCGCAGACCGACGGCGGCACCGTGATGACGACCGCCTCGGGCCCCAGGCCGACGACGATCGCCGCGACGCCCGTCCCGCCGTTCGTGCACTGCGTGTCGGTGATGCTGTCGACGCTGTAGACGCTCGAGACGTTCGGCGTCACGATCCGCGACACCGTTCCCGGACCGGTCCCCGTCTGCGTGACGCCGTCGTTCCACCGCAGCGTCCACGCCCCGACCGCCGTCACGTCGGCCGAGATCGGCACCGGCGTGTCCGGACAGATCGTCGCGCTCCCGTGCACGACCGCCGTCGGCACCGGCTTCACGGTCAGCGACACCGTCCCCGAGACCGTGCCGGAGCAGCCCGTGACGTCGCTGACCGACGGTGAGGGCGTACGTCGTGTTCGACGAGCGGCGCCACCGACCGGGTCGCCGGCCCCGGGGTAGATCGCCGCTCTGCACCGTCCCGTCCGACCAGGTCACCGTCCACGGGCCCGCGTCCCGTCAGCGCGACCGTCAGCACGGTCGGCTGGCCGGCGCAGCCGGTCGCCGGGCCCGTCAGCGTCGCCGTCGGGAGCGGCGTCGTCGGGACCGACCTGGGACGACGTCGAAGAGCAGCCGTTTCCGCCCTGCACCGTGACGCCGAGCGTGACGTTCCCGCTCGTCCCCGCCGTGTAGGTGATGGAGCGGGTCCCGGCCGCCGCCGGTGATCGTGCCGTTTCCGATCGACCAGGCTGTAGCTCGCCCCCGCGCCCGCGTCGGCGACGTTCGCGGTGTTTCCCGGCGAGCCGGCGCAGATCGACGGGCGCCGCGAAGATCACGGAGACCGGCACGGGCTTGACGACGAAGTCCGCCGAGCCCGACACGCTGCCGCCGCAGGTCGTCGCGTCGCTGAGCTGCGACACGCGTATACGACGTCGAGACGATCGGCGAGACGCTCCGCGTCCAGGGCGTCGTGGCGACGCCGTTCTCGACGAGCCCGTCGCTCCACCGGAGCGTCCACGGCGGCGCGCCCGTGAGCGCGACCGAGACCGGCGCCGGCTGGCCCGCGCAGATCGTCCCGCCGCCGGAGACGACGGCGGTCGGCGCCGGCGTGACCGGGAGGCTCGCGGACGACGCCGACGAGCAGACGCCGTTCGAGACCGTCACGGAGAGCTGGAGCGGCGAGGCCGCGCCCGCCGAGAAGGTGACGGTGGGCGTCCCGGCCCCCGACGTGATCGTGCCGTTCGTGATCGTCCAGGCGTACGACGACGCCGGCCCCCCCGTCCGGGACCGAGGCGTCGAGGCCGGCCGCTCCCGTGCAGGCGGCGGCCGGAGCGGTGATCGCCGCGGACGGCCGCGGGACGACCGTGATCGTCGCGCCCCCGCTCCCCGCGCCGGCGCAGTTCTGGTCGACGACGGTCGTCACGCCGTACATCGTCGTCGCGGCGGGGCTGACGCTCCGCGTGGCGGGGCTCGAGGCGACGCCGCTCTGGACGAAGCCGTCGGACCAGACGAGGGTCCAGGGGCCGCTTCCCGATCAGGGCCGCCGAGAGGCTCGCCGTGTCGCCGGAGCAGATCGTCGTCGAGCCGCTCACCGCCGCCGTCGGGACGGCGGAGCCGCAGGTGTAGGTGAAGCCGTTCGCCAGCTCGCCCGCCGAGCCGTCGGGGTTGTCCACCCGGACCGCGACCGGCCCCGCCGCATGCGGGCCCGTCACCGCGGTGATCTCGTTCGACGTCGACGCTGACCGTCGACGCCGGCGAGAGCCGCCGAGCGTGACGCTGCGCCCCCGGCCATGAAGCCGCTGCCGGTCACGGTGATCGACGTTCCGCCGAGCGACGGGCCGGTGCCGGGCAGCGTGCCGGTGACGAGCGGCCCGGCTTCCGGGTCCATCCGCGTCACGAAGCCGTCGGCAGGCGCCCGCGAGGGAGCCGCCGACGGCGTTCTTGACCGGAAAGCCCTGCTGGGTCGTCGTCCCTCCGACCACGATCGCCGCCGCCCCCGTCGACCGCGATTCCCGTGGCGCTCAGCGAGCCGCCCGGGAACCGCGCTGCCGGCGAGCCGCGTCGAGAACTCGATGGCCGCCGCCCGTCGGCGAGAGCCGGAGGACGCCGAGCGCCGTGGCGTTGCCGAAGTCGGTGTCGAGGACCGGGTTCACGAGCGGGAAGCCGTTCGGGGCCGTCCCGACCACGTGCGCGCGCCCCGAGCCGTCGGCCGCCACGCGGACGAAGAAGTCGCTGAAGACGGGCGCGATGACCGACCAGACGTCGCCGCCCCCCGACGTGTACTTCGCCACGAACGCGTTCCCCGGGAGCGCCGGGTAGAGGATCGTGCCGCGGAAACCCGGCTCCGAAGCTCCGCCGTCCCGCCGACGTAGGCGTTCTCCGCCGCGTCGAGCGAGACGCTCGTGGCGGCGTCGACGGCGCCGCCGCCGAGGAACGTCGAGAAGAGGAGCGTGTCCCCGGCGCCGCCGAGCTTCAGGACGAAGGCGTCGAGGGCGCCGCCCCCGTAGGTCGCCTGCGTCGGGTTCTGGAGCGGAAAGCCCGACCCGCCGAGATCGGAGACCGAGCCGACGACCCACGTGGCGCCCGACGATTCGACGGCGATGGACGCCGGCACCGGGCTCCCGCCCGGCGAGGCAGGACGAGAAGACGAGCGAGTTGCCGGCCGGCTGAATCGCGTGACGAAGAGGCCGACTCCGCACGTCGGCTGGAACGAGTTCAGGACCGGAAAGGTCGAGTCGCTCGTCGATCCGGCGACCGTCGCGCTGCCGCCGGAGTCGACCGCGATCGCCCGGACCTCGGACGCCGCGCTGCTTCCCGACAGGAAGGTCGAGTAGACGACCGCGTTCCCGGAGGAGTTGAGCTTCGCGACGAACGGAACGTGGGTCGTGCCTCCGGGCCGCGTCGACTGGTAGGGGTTCACGAGCGGGATGTCGGAGGAGAAGGTCTCGCCGCAGAGGTAGACGTTCGAGAGCGAGTCGACCGCGAGCCGCGGGTCGAAGTCGTCCTTCGAGCCGCCGAAGAGGGTCGAGTAGATCAGGTTTCCGTTGGGCGCGAACTTCGAGACGAAGACCTTGAGGTGGACGTTGTCGCTCCGGATGCCGAGCCCGCCGGCGGTCGGGAAGCCGAGGCCCTGCGTGTCGCCCGTGGCGTAGGCGTTGCCCGCGCCGTCGACCGCGACGTCCCTCACCGCGTCGGCCCCGGTTCCGCCGAGATACGTCGAGAAGTCGAGCGTCGGGTCGATGACGAGCGGCCGCGACGGGTCGAACGAGGGCACGTCGAAACCGTACACGGTCCCTCCGGCGGCGCGGTACGCGACGGCGGTGCTCGGTCCGGACCCCGCCGGATTCCTGCCAGGCGACCGGCTTCCCGAGGCGGAAGGTGCCGGCGGGCGCGCGGGCGACGAGGTCGCCGTCCGGGCCCGCCTCGACCGGGCCGAGCCCGCGGAACGATACGCGCGGGCGTCGAGGGGTCGGCGCCGGGCCGGAGGAGGAAGTCGTACTCCAGCCGCCCGCTCTCGTTCCCGTACCAGACGAGGTGCGATCCCCGGGTAGATGTCCTCGAAGCGGACCTTCCGGAACGTGGGGATGTCGGTCCGCCACTTCCCCGGGTCGTTGCCGAGGAGGTAGTTCACCTTCCCCGGAAGCGGCTCCTCCCCGACGATCCTCGCCCGCGGGCTCGCGCCTTCGATCTTCATCCGGACGACGCGGGGCTTCCGATCCGCCGCCCGACGAAAGAGAAGACCGCCTCGGTCGGCGTCAGGAAGAGCTGGTAACCCGGCCCGCGCGAGAAGAACTTCACCTCCGGCGGGAGCTGGCCGACGTTCGGCTGAAAAGACATCGGAGGCCGGTCCCAGGCTCCTTCGGAGGCCAGAACGGAGAGGCCCGTCACGAACAGCGCGGCGAGCGAGGCCGCGGCGATCAGGACGGTCCGCGCGGATCGTTGCATCTGCTCTCCCCAATCCCTCCACGGCAGCGACCCGGGGAAGGACCGGATCAGGGGTCAAAAGCTGTGCTCATCGTACGACCAAAGCCCCGTCAAGAGCCAGCGAGGGGAAACCGGGCGAGCGGCGTGTGGAGCGCGCCGGCCGGTCCCAGGACGGAGCCGAACAGCACCACCTCGCGGACGCCGAGGATGCCGCCGTCGAATTCGGCGCTTTCGGACGCGAGCTCGGCAGCGGCGCGCCCGCCCCGCGCGTCCCGGACGCGCGCCAGCGTCAGGTGGGCCGAAAAGGGACGGGCCTCCGGGGGGAATCCCGCCAGCGCGAGTTCCCGCTCGACCGCGGACGCCAGGGCGACGAGGGCGGCGCTTCCTCCCCTGCAGCCGATCCAGAGGACGCGCGCCGGGCCGCGGGGCGGGAAGGTCCCCAGCCCCGCGAGGGCCAGGGAGAACGGAGCCGACCCCGCGGCCGCCTTCGCGGCGGCGCTCTCGGCGGCGGGTCGCTTCGTCTCCGGCAGCTCCTCGAAGAACTTCAGCGTGAAGTGGAGCTGGTGCGCGTGGAACGGGCCGCAGGCCCCGGATGGCCTCCAGCCGGCCGAGCCATTCGCTGAGGCGCGGGAGCGTCTCCTCGCCTCCGACCGGAACCGCCAGGAAGGCCCGCACGGTCCGATAATCGTCGCATGTCTCGCGAAATCGCGCTCCTCGGCTTTCCGTCGCGCTGTCTCTCCCTCGCGTTCCTCGGCGCCGCCCCCGCAGCGTCTCCCGTTCGAAGCGTCGTTCACGCCGCGGACGATGCGCGTCGACCTCTTCCACACGGGCGGTCCCGGCGGCGAGGTCGTCGCCTTCGACCGGGCCGTGGACGACGGCGAATGGCCCGGGAGCCGGACCCGGCTCGTCGACGACCTGAACCTCGGCGCGTTCCTTTTCGAGGTCGTCGACCCGGAGACGAACCGCGTTCTCTTCTCGCGCGGCTACTCCTCGATCTTCGGGGAATGGGAGACGACCGACGAGGCGAAACGGGTCGCGAGGACGTTCCCGGAGTCGCTCCGCTTCCCGTGGCCGAACCGACCCGTGCAGGTCGTCCTGAAGCGCCGCGACCGGGAGAACCTCCTCCGGGAGGTCTGGTCGATGCGCCTCGACCCGGTGTCGTGGAGGGTCAACCCGGCCTCGCGCGCCCCCGAAGGAAAGGTCATCCCGCTCTTCGTCAACGGGCCTCGCCGCGGCGAAGGTGGACCTCCTCGTCCTCTCCGAGGGCTACCGGGCCGCCGAGGAGGCGAAGTTCGTCGGGGACGCCCGGCGGCTCGTCGGGCTCCTCTTCGAGAAGTACGAGCCGTTCCGCTCGCGGAGGGCCGACTTCAACGTCCGTCTCCTCTTCCTGCCGTCGGCCGAGAGCGGCATCGATCCGCCCCGACTCGAAGGTCTTCCGGCGGACGCCGCTCTCCGTCCAGTACGGCATCTTCGGCTCGGAACGGTACGTCCTGACGTTCGAGGACCGGGCCCTGCGGGAGGCCGCCTCCGCCGCGCCGTACGACGCCGTCGAGATCCTCGTCAACGACGCCCGCTACGGCGGAGGTGGCATCCTCGCCTTCCAGGCCACCGCGGCCGTCGACACGGCGTTCGCCGAGTACGTTTTCGTCCACGAGTTCGGCCACCACTTCGCTGGCCTCGCCGACGAGTACTACACCTCCGACGTGGCGTACGAGACCGGCGCCGCGGAGCGGCCCGAGCCGTGGGAGCCGAACGTCACCGCGCTGAAGGACCCCGCGCGCCTCAAGTGGCGGGACCTCGTGACGAACGGGACGCCGCTCCCGACGCCCTGGGACAAGGAGGCGTTCGAGAAGGAGAGTCGGGCGTTCCAGGCCGAGCGCCGGAGGCGGATCTCCGCCGGCGCGGCCCCGGCGGAGATCGACGAGCTGTTCCGGAAGGAGCTCGCGGTCGACACGAAGCTCCTGTCGTCGATGGCGTGGTCGGGAAAGGTCGGGGCCTTCGAGGGAGCCGTCCTACGAGGCGAAGGGGCTCTACCGGCCGACCGCCGACTGCATCATGTTCACGCGCGACGAGGTCGGCTTCTGCCCGGTCTGCCGCCGCGCGATCGAGCGCGTCATCGACCGCGAGAGCCGCTGACTCCCGGGCCCGGGCTCAGCCGATGTCCTTCTCGTCCTCGGGCGACTCCTCGTCGTCGGCGCCGTGGAACATCGCCTCGGAGCAGGCGCGGCTGCAGAAATCCGCGCTGCCGCGCGGGTAACGGCACGCGTGGCAGAACTCCTTGAAGCACCAGGGACATCGGTAGACGCGCTTCTCCTCGACCTCCACGCCGCAGCGCTGGCACGTCTTCGCCGTCGAGGGCGTCCCGGGTTCGTCCGGTCGGTTCAGGACCATCGCCCCATGATAAAGCTGCTACGATTCGTCCCCGCGCGCGGCCCCGGCGCGCCCCTTCGGCGGTGTAGCACAGTGGTAGTTGCAGGGGTCTCATAAGCCCCGTGTCGGCGGTTCGAATCCGCCCACCGCCACCATGTTTCCGGTGCCCGTCTAAGCTCTTCCTGATGGGCCTTCCCGAGCAGTTTGCCCGGCACCTCGAGGCGTCGCGCCTCCTCGACGGCGCGCGCGTGCGTCGTCGTGGCCTGCTCGGGAGGCGGGGACTCGGTCGCGCTCCTCGTCGCTCCTCGCCGCCTGGGCGACGGCGCGCGCCGTGCCGGTCGTCGCGGCTCACGTGGCGCACGGGCTCCGCGGACGAGGCCGGCGAGCGGGACGCTCGGTCGCCGCCTCGCGGCTCGCAGCCGACCTCGGAGTGCCGTTCGCCTGCCGCCGGTCGACGTCAAGGGGCGGCGCCGGAGCGGCGAGAGCCTCGAGGCCGCGGCGCGACGGGTGCGTTACGCGGCGCTCCTCGCGCTGGCGGGCGAGATCGGCCCGGGCACCGCGCGTCGCCACCGGGCACACGGCCGACGACCAGGCCGAGACCGTGCTCCTGAATCTCCACCGGCACGCGGGCCGGACGCGCGGCGGGATCCGGGCCCACCGGGCCGACGGCGTCGTCCGCCCGCTCCTTCCCTTCTCGCGCGGACCGAGCTCCGCGCCTTCCTCTCCTCGCGCGGGATCGCGTGGCGCGAGGACGAGACGAACGAGAACGAGGCGCTCCTCAGAAACCGGATCCGGCGGCGGGAGCTTCCCGCGCTCGAGGCCGCGTCGCCCGGGGCCGCCGCCCGCCTCGCCCGTGCCGGCGAGGCCTGGTCCGCCCGAATCGCGGGTCTCGACGAGAAGATCGATGGCGCGCTCGCCGGCGCCGGCGTCCCGCTCGAGGGACCCTGGCCCCGCCTGCTCGTCGTCTCCCTCGGCGAGGAGGCCGCGGGACGGCTCCTCCTCCGGGCGGCCGGCGCCGCGGGAGCGGTGCCTGGGCGGCGACAGGTGGAGAAAGCCGTCCGGCGGCTCTTCCGGGGCGACGCGCCGCTGGACGGAAAGCCTCGCCGGGCGGCGCCTGTCGGCCGATTCCCGGGTCGTCCGCCTCGCGCGGCGCGGGCCGGCGCGCGCGGTCGCCCCTGATAGACTGGAATCGTGACGCTGGCGTACGACGAACGCTACCTGCCGGCCGACATCGCCCGCCGGATCGGCGACATCGGGCGGCGGATCGCGTTCGATTACCGGAACGGCCCGATCGTCCTGATCGCCATCCTGAAGGGAGCCGGCTTCTTCGTGGCCGACCTCGCCCGGGCGATCCCGAAGCCGATCCGGATCGAGTACATCGACGTCATCCGGAAAGGGGACGACGAGGAGATCACGAACCTCGACTTCATCGCCTCCTTCAACGTCCAGGACGCCAACGTCATCGTCCTGAAGGACGTGACGCGGAGCGGGGTCATCGAGACCTACCTCATGAACCAGCTGAAGGAGCTGCAGCCGCGCTCCATCCGGTTCGCGGCCGTGGTCGACCGTCCGCAGGAGCGGAAGAGCTCGCTCCTCGTCGACTACGTCCTCTTCCCGTCCGAGGAGGGGATCCTCGTCGGCTACGGGATGGAGTACCAGGGCGAGGGGGGAAACCTGCCGTTCATCGCGCAGGTCCGGACCGAAGGCGAGGCGCCCTTCGAGGCCGGCGAGGGCTCCGGCGGACGGCGTGCCTGAACCGGATGGCCGGTCCGGGCGTATAAGAAAGCGGGAGAAACCGTGAACACCACCGTCAAGAACGTTCTGCTCTGGATGGTCATCCTCGTCGTCATCCTCCTCCTCTTCAAGGTCGTGGACTACGGCAAGGGGACCACCGCCTCCATTCCCTTCTCGGACTTCATGGAGAAGGTCGCAAGGGCGAGATCGACCGCGTCACCATCCGCGGGCCGGAGATCCGGGCCACGACGAAGGGAACGCCCGAGGGGCGCGAGCCGAACGTCCGGACGTACGCCCCCGCCTACAACGACCTCGTCAGCGAACTCCGCAAGGCGAACGTGAAGATCACCGCCGAGGAGCCCCGCGAGGGCTCGCTCCTCGTCATCCTGCTGCAGTGGGCGCCGATCCTGTTCCTGATCGGCCTCTGGATCTTCATCATGCGGCAGATGCAGTCGGGCGGAAACCGCGCGATGTCCTTCGGGAAGTCGCGCGCGAAGCTCCTGACGCCGAACCAGAAGAAGGCGACGTTCAAGGACGTCGCCGGCTGCCAGGAGGCGAAGGAGGAGCTGGCCGAGATCATCGACTTCCTGAAGGACCCGTCGAAGTTCCAGAAGCTCGGCGGCAAGATCCCGAAGGGCGTCCTGATGATGGGGCCCCCGGGCACGGGCAAGACGCTTCTCGCGCGCGCCGTCGCGGGCGAGGCGAACGTCCCGTTCTTCTCCATCTCCGGGTCGGACTTCGTCGAGATGTTCGTCGGCGTCGGCGCGAGCCGCGTCCGCGACCTCTTCGAGCAGGGGAAGAAGAACGCCCCCTGCATCATCTTCATCGACGAGATCGACGCCGTCGGCCGCCACCGCGGCGCGGGGCTCGGCGGCGGGCACGACGAGCGCGAGCAGACGCTGAACGCGCTCCTCGTCGAGATGGACGGGTTCGAGGGGAACGACGGCGTCATCCTCGTCGCCGCCACGAACCGGCCCGACGTCCTCGACCCGGCGCTCCTCCGCCCCGGCCGCTTCGACCGCCGGGTCGTCGTCGACCGCCCCGACGTGAAGGGGCGCGAGGGGATCCTCATGGTCCACACGAAGAACATCCCGCTCTCCGACGACGTCGACCTCTCCGTGATCGCGCGCGGCACGCCCGGCTTCGCCGGCGCCGACCTCGCGAACCTCGTGAACGAGGCGGCCCTCGCCGCCGCCCGGATCGACAAGAAGAAGGTCGCGATGGAGGACTTCAACTTCGCGAAGGACAAGGTCCTGATGGGCGCGGAGCGGCGCTCCATGGTGATGTCCGACGAGGAGAAGAGGGTCACGGCCTACCACGAAGGGGGCCACGCGCTCATCGCGGCGCTCGAGGAGCACACCGACCCGCTCCACAAGGTCACGATCATCCCCCGGGGCCGCGCGCTCGGCGTCACGCAGCAGCTGCCGCTCGAGGACAAGTACACCTATTCGAAGGAGTACATCGAGGCCGAGCTGGCCGTCATGATGGGCGGCCGCCTCGCCGAGGAGGTCTGCATCGGGCGCGTCACCACCGGCGCGTCGAACGACTTCGAGAAGGCGACCGAGATGGCCAGCAGGATGGTCTGCGAGTGGGGGATGAGCGAGATGGGACCGATGTCGTTCGGCCGCGGGGAAGGCGAGATCTTCCTCGGCCGCGACTTCGCCCGGCAGCCCGACTACTCCGAGGACACCGCGAGGAAGATCGACGCGGAAGTGAACAGGATCGTCACGAGCGCCTACGGCCGCGGCAGGAAGATCATCACCGAGAACCGGGCGGCCCTGGAGGAGATCGCGAAGCTGCTCCTCGAGAAGGAGTCGCTCGACGGCGACGAGATCTACGACGTCATCGAGAAGGTGACCGGAAAGAGGCTGGCCCGCCGTTCGTCCGAGAAACCTCAGCCCCCGCCCCCGACGGCCCCCGCGACGGTCGCCACCAAGCCGGAGGAAGGCACGGCCGGCGCCCCGGGAAGCCTCGTCCCGGTCCCGGTCTGACCTGGATCCGCGTTCCTCCCCGAAACAAGGCCTTTAATCCGTGCCCGCGAAACCGGCCCGGATCGCCTTCGGGCACGGGTTTGCGCTAGTATCCGCGAGGTACTTGCTCGAATCCAGGGGCGTTTTCATGCCCTGTTCCCAGATAGAAAGGAATCCCGATGAATGAGAATCGACCCTCATGGGAGCGCTGACGCTCCTCGTCCTGCTGCGTTGCGGCCGCCGTCGCCACCGCGGCGGACGTCCAGCTCACCTCCGTCCTCTACCCGGAAAAGAAGTCGATCGACGTGCCCGTTCGCGGTCACCGAGATCGGCCCGGCGGCCGCCAAGGTCACGGCCGAGGTCGAGTTCCGGAACGGCCAGTCCCAGATCGAGATCAGCTACAAGGAGATGCAGCCGGCGATCATGTTCGCAGGCAACATCACCGCCTACTCGGTCTGGGCGATCACGAAGGACAGCACCTTCGAGAACCTCGGCGCCCTCAACGTCATCGAGGCGAAGGGCTCGCAGAAGTTCTCCACCGGCCAGCGCGACTTCGCGATGATGATCACTGCGGAGCCGATCTCCGGCACGGCGCAGGTCTCGACGCTCGTCGTCTTCAAGTCCGGGATGCCGAACAAGCCCGAGGCGAAGGCGACCCCGTTCACGTTCAACCGCTTCGGCAACGCCGTCTACCAGGGCCTCGTGATGCCGGGCAACCCGTCGATCGCGACCCTCAAGTTCGTTCCGGGCGGCGAGCCGGTGGAGCTGATGAAGGCCCGGAAGCTCGTCGAGATGGGGGGCGCGCTCAAGCTGGCGCCCGAGGCCACGACAAGCTACGACCAGGCCAAGACCGCGCTCGACCAGGCGCAGAACTCGACCGCCAAGGGCGGGCAGCGCCAGCGTCGTCAAGGACTACGCCTCCCGCGCCGAGACGCTCGCCGCCGAGGCGATCCGCCTCACCCTTCGGAAGGACTATGAGAAGATGCTCGCCGACGAGGCCGCCCGCAAGGCCGCCGAGAAGGCCGCGCTCGAGACGGGCCTTGCGGTGACGACCGCGGAGAAGGCTCAGCTCGCGGCCGAGAAGAGTAAGCTCGAGGCCGACAAGGCCGCAGCTCAAGGCCGAGCGCGACGCGCTCGAGGCGCGGCTCGGCGGCGCCCTCTCCCAGATCATGACCGTCCGGGAGAGCGCCCGCGGCATCGTCATGGACCTCGGCGACGTCCTCTTCGACGTCGGCAAGGCGACGCTGAAGCCGGGCGCGCGCGAGTCGCTCGCCAAGATGTCGGGCGTCCTCCTGATGCTCCCCGACGTGAACCTCCGGGTCGAGGGCTTCACCGACTCGACCGGCTCGGCCGAGACGAACAAGGTCCTCTCGGCGAACCGCGCCAAGAGCGTCTACGACTTCCTGATCACGATGAAGATCGACGCCGGCCCGGATGGCCCACGCGGGCTACGGCCCGGCCAACCCGGTCGGGGACAACGCCACGGCCGAGGGGCGCGCCAAGAACCGGCGCGTCGAGATCACCTTCGCACGCGGCGTCATCGCCCCGACGCCGGGCGGCTACACGGCCCCCGACGCCCCGGCGGCTCCCGGCCAAGCCGGCGGCCAAGAAGCCCGCGGCCAAGCCCGCCGCCCCCGCCAAGTCGAAGTAACCCGGCAGCACCTGCTCCGATCGAACGGGGCCGCAACCGCGGCCCCGTTTCTTTTCCGGCGGTCGCGATAGAGTCTCGCGAAAAGGAAAAGGGGGATTCACCCGTGAGACTTCTCGCACGGAAGCACCGCTTCCCGCTCGCGTTCGTTCTCGTCCTCGGCCTCGGCCTCGTGGCGGGCGTGGGCGCTTCGGCGGCCGACGTCAAGCTGACGTCGGCCCTCTGGCCGGACAGGAGCGTCGACGTCACGCTCATCCCGACCGAGCGCGCCTCGAAGGAAGCCCGTGCCGAGGCCAACGTGAAGGCGATCGACACGCAGGTCCGGGTCGAGGCCTCCTGGAAGAAGCTCCAGCCCGCGCTCCTCTTCGGCGGCGACGTGACGACGTATGTCCTCTGGGCCGTCACGCGCGACGGCCTCGTCGAGAACCTCGGGGAGCTCCCGGTCCGCGACGATTCCGGCAGTGCCACGTTCCAGACGGGTCAGAAGGCGTTCGGCCTTCTCGTCACCGCGGAGTCCTACCCCGGCGTCGCCACCCCGTCGGAGCTCGTCGTCTTCGCGTCGGGCCCGCCGGACTCGAAGAGCGCTCCGGCGACGCCGTTCAACTTCTCCGGCCTCTCTCCGGCGCCGAAGGTGAACAATCCGACGATCTCGAACATGGCGTGGACGTCGAAGGAGCCCGTCTCCCTCGCGCAGGCCCGGAAGATCCTGGAGATCGCGGAGGGAATGAAGGCCTCGGACGTCAATCCCAGGGCGATGCAGGACGCCTCCGTCGCCCTCGCCCAGGCGGCGAACTCGGCTCGGGGCGGGAGCCGGAGCGCCGTCGAGGACTACAGCCGGCGCGCCTCCGCGCTCGCGAGCGAGGCGATCCGCGACACGAACAAGGCCGCCGCCGCGGCGCGGACCGCCGCCGAGAAGGCCGCTCGGGAGGCGAAGACCGCCGCCGAGAAAGCGGCCCTGGAACAGAAGGTCGCGGTGACGAGACAGGAAGGCGAAGCGACGGCCGCGGGGCTCAAGGCGCAGATCGACCAGATCGCCGCCGAACGGAACGCCCTGGCGATGGAAAAGGCCGCGCTCGAAAAGCAGCGGGTAGACCTGGAGGCCGAGCGGGACGCGCTCGCCAAGCGGCTCGGCGGGGCGCTCGACCGGGTCTCGTCGTTCTCGAAGACGGCGCGGGGCATGATGATGAGCCTCGGCGACATCTCGTTCGACGTCGGCCAGGCGACGCTGAAGACGCCGGCGCAGGTGGCGCTCGGCAAGCTCGCGGGGGTCCTCCTGATGCTCCCCGACCAGAACATCCGGATCGAGGGCTTCACCGACTCGACCGGCTCCGAGGAGACGAACCGGAAGCTCTCGGCCGCGCGGGCGAAGGCCGTCCGCGACTTCCTGGAAGAGCAGGGCGTCTCCGCCGCCCGGATGACCTACGGCGGCTACGGGCCGGCCGACCCGGTGGCGTCGAACGACACGGCGGCGGGCCGTGCGAAGAACCGCCGGGTCGAGATCACGCTCGGCGAGGGGAAGATCGAGGCGACGCCCGGCGGCGTCGAAGCGACCCCCGCGCCGCCGAAGTAGTCACCGCGTGGAATGGCGCCTGGCCCTTCCGTCGGGCCGGGTGCTCGCGACCCGGGCCCCGGCCCGGGCGTGATGGCGATCCTGAACGTGACGCCCGATTCGTTCTCGGATGGCGGACGGTTCGGCTCGCGCACAGAGGCAGCCGACGAGGAAGCGTCCGGTTCGCGGAGCTCGGGGCCGCGATTCGTCGACATCGGAGGCGAAAGCACGCGGCCCAGAGGCGAGGCCTACGGAGAGGGCGCGACGGGAGATTTCTTCGAAAGAGGAAGAGG
This sequence comes from uncultured Acidobacteriota bacterium, assembly GCA_963821435.1. Taxonomy (GTDB): domain Bacteria; phylum Acidobacteriota; class Thermoanaerobaculia; order UBA5066; family UBA5066; genus DAOMFB01. The sequence goes on along the minus strand of CAWGDR010000005.1, from coordinate 156,932 downwards.
GCCGCGTTCTGCCCGTCCTCTCTCTCCTTCGCGGCATCGGCCGTCCGTTCCGATCTCCGTCGACACGCGCCGCGCGTCCGTGGCCCGCGCCGCGCTCGACGCGGGTGCCGACGTCGTGAACGTCGTCACCGGCCTTGACGTTGCCGACGATCTCCTCGGGCTCGTCGCGAGCCGCGGCGCCGCCATCGTGCTCAATCATTGCCGCGGCACGCCTTCGACCACCTTCGAAGAATCCTCCTTCAGCGACGTCGTCGCCGAAGTGGCCTCGGACCTTCGCGCTGCCCGCGAGCGCGCGATCGTCTTCGGAATCCGGGCAGACAAGATCCTCCTCGACCCCGGCCTCGGCTTCGGCAAGAACGCGGACCAGAACTTCGAGCTGCTCTCCCGGCTGGCCGACGTCGCGCCGCCCGGAACGCCGCTCGTCGTCGGCGCGTCCCGCAAGGCGTTCCTCGGCTCGCTGTCCGACACGGCCGCCGTCGGACCGGCTCCCCGAGTCGCTCGGCGCGGCGGCCGTCGCCGCCCGCGCCGCCGCGACGCACCCGCTCTTCCTTCGGGTCCACGACGTCGCCGAGACGATTCGGCTTCTCGCCGTCCTCGCAACCGCCGGCGCTGACGGGGCGCCGACCTTACTTCGGGTAGTTCATCTTCTTGAGCAGGGCGTCGAACCGCGAGTCGCCGCGGAAGACGTCGAAAAGCGGGGATACCTTGACTCGATCGATGAGGAAGGCCCGCTCCTCGTAGGCGCGCTCGAGCAACTCGAAGGCCGTATCCATCTCACCGAGGCCGGCGTAGACGATCGCTATCGCCGGTCGGCGGGATGAATTGCGATTTTACGCTTCTCGAGAAGGAACTCGAGCACCTTCCGCGCCTCGGCCTTCCGTCCCGCGAGGCCGTACGGCGAGCCCGAGGGCGAAGTTCGTTTCGGGACTCGCGAGACTTTCCGGGAGAGGTAGGTCGCGATCGCCTCGTCGTAGCGTTTCATGCTCGTCAACGCGTTGGCGAGCGCCCACTTCGCGAAGACCGAATCGGGGTAAACCGAGAGCACCTTCCGCTGCTGCTGGACGGCTTCGTCGTAACGCCGGGCGAAGCCAGTATCGCTGGCCGCGATAGACGCCGATCTGTTCCGACAGAGGGTCGAGCTGCTCGGCGATCCGGATCTGTTCGATGCGCCTCCTCGTGACGTCCGACGGTGCCGAGGAAATTCGACGTAGATTGTATCGGGCGACCGCCGAGCCTGGGGCGAGCTCCAGCGCGCGGCGGTAGTCGCGCTCTGCGCCCGTCCAGTCGAAATCGCAGCGTCTGCCGGAGGCCGCCGAGGAAGGCGAACGCATCGGCCTGCTGCGGGTCCAGCTCGAGGGCCTTCTCGGCCTCAGCGCTTCGCCTCAGCGCAGGGGCCAACGCGTCGGCCGCAGACCTGCAAAGGCTTCCCAAGTTGAGACCCGTCGGCGAGCCGCGTATGGGCGAGGGCGAAGCCCGGGTCGATCTCGATGGCCTTCCGGAAATGCTCGATCCCCTTCTCGATTCCGGCCCGCTGCGTCAGAGACTGCGGTGATGGCGTAGATTCCCGAGGAGGACCTCGCGGTGCGCCTCCGGGTCGACGGGCCGCGCCGCCGCGAGGCGCTGCGCTTCCTCGGGCGTCACGGCGACGCGGACTTCACGGGCGATGGCGGAAGCGACTTCGCTCTGCAGCGCGAGAACGTTCTTCAGGTCGCGCGTGTAGCTTTCCGCCCAGAGGTGCCGGTCCGAGTCGGCTTCGATGAGCTGGACCGTGATTCGGACGCTGTCCCCCTCCCTCATCACCGAGCCCTCGACGACGCCTTTCACGCCGAGGGCCCGTGCGATCTCGGGAAGAGGCTTCTGCGCGTTCTTGTACTGCATCACCGATGTTCGGGAGATGACCTTGAGCGCCCGGATCCGCGACAGCTCGGCGATGAGGGCCTCGGTCATCCCGTCGGCGAAGTACTCCTGCGCTGGGTCCTTCGAGAGGTTCGAGAGAGGGAGGACGGCGACGGAGTCGATCCGGCCCTGCCGCCGTCCCGCCCCGGAGCCAGCCGCCGCGCCAGAGGGCGGCGAGCGCAACGACGGCGAGAACGAGCAGGCCGCCCGTCAGGGCGATCCGGCGGCGGCTCCATTCCCCGCCGCCGCGCGAGACGACATGGGCGCCGAGGGGCCGCCCGCGCGACGAGCCCTTCGAGGTCCGCCCGCAGGTCCGCCGCCCTCTGATATCGCTCCTCCGGGGCTCTTTTCCAGACACCTCCGAAGAATCTCCCTGAGGCCCGCCGACATTCCCGAGAGGCCGGAGCCGACAGCGGTGACAGGCTGGGAGTGGAGGATCGCGTCGGTGAGCCGGGCGGGGACCGTCTCGCCGAACGGCCGCTGCCCGGTCGCGAGCTCGCAGAGAACCGCGCCCGCCGCCCAGAGGTCGGTCCGGGCGTCGAGAGGCTCGGCCCGGAGCTGCTCGGGCGCCATGTACGGCAGCGTCCCGACGACCTCGAACGCGGTCGCCGATTCGGTCGCCGCCGCCGTCAGCGCTTCGGCCGCGGCGGCCCGCCGGAAATGGGCGAGCCCGAAGTCGAGGATCTTCAGCTCCCCCTGCGGGGTCACCTTCAGGTTCGCCGGCTTCAGGTCGCAGTGGATCACGCCTTCGGCGTGAGCCGTCGAGAGCCCTTCGGCGAGCTGCAGTCCCAGCCGGATGACCTCGCTCTCCGGGAGCGGGCCTCGCTGCAGCCAGTCGCTCAGCGATTCGCCGTCCACCAGTTCCATGACGAGCGCGTCGACATTCTCCTCGCTGACGACGTCGTAGATTTGGGCGATGTGCGCGTGCTTCAGCTTCGCGAGCGCGAGGGCTTCCTTTCGGAACCGGCGCCGCGCGGCGCTCGTCCGCAAGAAGCCCCGACCCGATCACTTTCAGCGCCACGTCCCGCTCCAGGCGCGTGTCCCGCGCCCGCCACACCTCTCCCATGCCGCCCGCGCCGAGCGGGGCGACGATCTCGTACGGCCCGAGCCGGGAATGCGGAGAGAGGCGGGTCACACCTGCACCCGTCCGGACGAAATTCATAAGACGGCGAAAAGTATAGGCCCGGCGGTCAGCCGGCCGCGCCCGGCCTGACGAAGTCGCGGACGAAGGCGCTCACCGGGCTCTCGATCAGTTCCTGCGGCGTGCCGACCTGCTCGACGCGGCCGCCGTTCAGGAGGACGACCCGGTCGGCGACCTCGAAGGCCTCCTCCTGGTCGTGCGTGACGAAGAGGCTCGTCAGCCGGATCTCATCGTGCAGGCGCCGGAGCCACCGGCGGAGCTCGAGCCGCACCTTCGCGTCCAGCGAGCCGAACGGCTCGTCGAGGAGGAGGACGCGCGGCTCGACGGCGAGGGCACGCGCGAGCGCCACCCGCTGTCGCTGGCCTCCCGAGAGCTCGGCCGGCCGCCGGTCGTGGAGCCAGTCGACGCCGACGAGCGAGAGCAGCGCCATGACGCGGCGGCGGATCTCCTCCTCGGCGGGCCGGGTCTCCCGCGGCTTCACCCGGAGCCCGAAGGCGACGTTCTCGAAGACCGTCATCCGGCGGAAGAGCGCGTAATGCTGGAAGACGAACCCGACGCCCCGCTCCCGCGCCTCGCGGTGCGTCGTGTCCTCGCCGTGGAAGAGGATGCGCGCCGGCGTCCGGCGCTTCGAGCCCGGCGATGATCCGGAGGAGGCTCGTCTTTCCCGAGCCGGACGGGCCGAGAAGGGCGACGAGCTCGCCGTCGGGAATCGTGAGGCTGACGTCGGTCAGCGCGACGAACGAGCCGAACGACTTCGTGACGTGGCGGGCTTCGATGCTCAAGCGGGTCTCCTGTCCCTCCGCGCGCGCGCCTCGAGCACCGTCTTCAGGACGAGCGTCACGAGGGCGAAGGCCGTCAGGAGCGAGGCGACCGCGAACGCGGCGGAGAACCGGTACTCGTTGTAGAGGATCTCGACCTCGCAGGGGGAGGGTGTTCGTCTGCCCGCGGATGTGGCCGGAGACGACCGAGACGGCTCCGAACTCCCCGGCCGCCCGAGCCGCGCAGAGGAGGACGCCGTAGAGGAGCCCCCAGAGCGCGTTCGGCAGCGACACGCGGCGCAGGATCTGGAAGAAGCCCGCGCCGAGGACGTGGGCGGCCTCCTCCTCCTCCTTTCCGAGCGACTGCATCGTCGGGATCAGCTCGCGCGCGACGAAGGGGAAGGTGACGAAGAGCGGTGGCGAGGACGATCGCCGGCGGGGCGAAGAGCACCTCGAGGCCGAGCGCCTCGACCGCGCCGCGGAGGAGTCCCGTCCTGCCGAAGAGGAGGACGAACAGCATCCCGGCGACGACGGGCGAGACGGCGAACGGCAGGTCGAGGAGGGAGACCACGAGCGCTCCGCCCCGGGAAGTCGAACTTCCCGAGAGCCCAGCCCGCGGCGACGCCGGCCACGAGGTTCACGGGGACGACGATCCCGACCGTGATCGCCGTCAGCCGGAGCGCCGCCAGCGCGTCCGGCTCGGCGAGCGCCGCGAGATAGGCCGGAAGGCCGTTCCTCAGCGCCTCGACGAAGACGAGGACGAGCGGCACGACGAGAAGGACCCCGACGACCGCGAGCGCGGCGCCGACGAGAAGCCGCCGGACCCACGCCGGCTCGGTCCGCGCCGTCCGGAGCGGCCTCACGCGCCCGCCTCCGCGCTCCAGGCCTGCAGGCGGTTCGCGGCGAGGAGGAGCGCGAACGAGAGGACCAGAAGCAGTGCCGCGAGCGCCGTCGCCCCCGCGTAGTCGTACTGCTCGAGCTTCGTCATGACGAGGAGCGGCGCCACCTCGGTTCGCATCGGCAGATTGCCGGAAATGAAGACCACCGAGCCGTACTCCCCGAGCCCGCGCGCGAAAGCCAGCGTGAAGCCCGTCATCCAGGCCGGGACGAGCTCGGGGAGGAGGACCCGGCGGAAGACGTCCCACCGGCCGGCGCCGAGGCTCGACGCGGCGTCCTCCGCCTCCGGGTCGAGCGTCTCGAGGACCGGCTGCAGCGTCCGAATCGTGAACGGCAGGCCGATGAAGAGGAGCGCGAGCGAGACGCCGAGCGGCGTGAAGGCGACCTTCACGCCGAGCGGCGCCAGCGGCCTTCCGAGCCACCCCGTCGGCGCCCAGAGCGTCGTCAGCGCGATGCCGGCGATGGCGGTCGGCAGGGCGAACGGCAGGTCGACGAGCGCGTCGACGAGGCGGCGGAACGGGAAGCGGTAGCGGACGAGGACCCACGCGACGAGGAGGCCCGCGAGCGAGGCGGCGGCCGCGCCCGCGAACGCGGTCCCGAGGCTGAGCCGGATCGCCGCGAGGACGCGGGGGTCCGCGAGCGTGCGCCGGTAGTCCGCCGCGTCGAGCCGCATCGCCGACAGCGCGAGCGCCGCGAGGGGCAAGAGGACGACCAGGGAGAGCGCCGAGAGCGAGATCCCCAGCGTAAGGGGAAACCCCGGCAGCCGGGACGCTCGCCGCCCGCGGTTCATCGCGCCGGCCCCTGGATCCGGTCGAAGACGCCGCCGTCGGCGAAGTGGACGCGGTGCGCCGTGTCCCAGCCTCCGAACATCTCGTCGATGGTGAAGAGCTCGACGGCCGGGAACGCCGCGGACCACCTCTTCGCGACTTCCGGCAGACGCGGCCGGAAGTGGTGCTTCGCGGCCAGCTCCTGCCCCTCGATGGTCAGGAGATGGGCCAGGTAGGCCTCGGCGACGGCCCGCGTGCCGCGCGCGTCGACGACCTTGTCGACGACGGCCACCGTCGGCTCCGCGAGGATGCTGCGCGGCGGGACGACGATCTCGACCTCGCCCTTCCCGACCTCCCCGGCCGCGAGCCGCGCCTCGTTCTCCCAGGCGAGGAGCACGTCGCCCATCCGGCGCTGTACGAACGTGTTCGTCGAGCCGCGCGCGCCGGTGTCGAGGACCGGGACGCGCCGGTACAGCTCCGCGACGAACGCCTCCGCCCCGGCCTCGCTCATCCCCGCCTTCCGCATCGCCCCCCAGGCGGCCAGGTAGTTCCAGCGCGCGCCGCCCGACGTCTTCGGATTCGGCGTGATGACGCTGACGCCCGGCTTCAGCAGGTCCGGCCAGTCCCGGATCCCCTTCGGGTTCCCCTTCCGGACGAGGAAGACGATGGTCGACGTGAACGGGGCGCTCCCGTAGCGGGATCCGCTTTCTCCAGCTCCTTCGCCAACGAGGCCGCCGTTCGCGACGAGCGCGTCGACGTCGTACGCGAGCGCGAGCGTCACGACGTCCGCGGGAAGCCCGTCGATCACCGCCCGTGCCTGCTTCCCCGAGCCCCCGTGCGACTGGCGGATCTCGACCGCCTGTCCGGTCTTCGCCTTCCAGGCCGAAGCGAACGACGCGTTGACGTCCCGGTAGAGCTCGCGCGTCGGGTCGTACGAGACGTTCAGGATCTCGACCTTCGCGGCCGCGGGGGCCGCCGCGGGGCTCCCGGGGGCGGGCGCCGCCGCTGACGCGATCAGAACGATCGCCATGGCCTGACTTCGGTTTCGGAGCCCGTTCGTCCTCATGTCGCGCCTCGGGGCCTACCGGGCCGTCCGACGCCGCGAGGCGGCCATCAGCCGGCGATTGCGCTTCAGCACGTCGGCGAGCGTCGTGTGGTCGAGGATCGCCGACGCGGCGTCCCGCACGTCGAGAAAGACCTCGAAGAGGCCCGGCTGCCGCCTGTCCGTCCGGACCCGGCGCGCGAGCTCCTCGGCGTCTCCGAAGGGGGCGAGGGGTCCGTCGATCCGACGGATCACGTCGCCGAGGAGGATGGCGTCCGCCGGACGGCGCAGCGAATAGCCCCCCTCGCGTCCGCGCCGGCTCGAGACGATCCGCGCGTTCCGCAGGAAGACGAGGATCCCCTCGAGGAACTTCTCCGGGATCCCCTCGGCGGCGGCGATCTCGCCCACGCGGACGACCTCGCCGGATCGCCCGGCGAGGTGACAGAGCGCCGTCAGGGCATAGAGGCCACGCTGTGAGATTCTCATCTTATAATTCCTACAGGATTACTATGGTAATCCCTCCGTCCCCGGGTGTCAAGACGGCGCGGGCCCTCAGGTAAGCTGGCGCCGTGCGCCATCTCTTCGGCACCGACGGAATCCGCGGGGAGGCGGGCGTCCCTCCCCTCGACCCGGAAACAGTCTCCCGCGTCGGGGCCGCCCTCGGCGCCTCGCTCCGGGCGGAGGGAAGGGCGGAGCCGCCCGTCGTCGTGGTCGGAGGGGACACTCGCGAGTCGACGGACGGCATCGTCGCCGCGCTGACGGGCGGACTCGCGGCCCAGCGGGTCCGCGTCGCCTTCGCGGGGGTCGTTCCGACGCCCGCCGTCGCCTGGCTCGTCGGCGCACTCGGCGCCGACGCCGGCGTCTCCGTCTCCGCCTCGCACAACCCCTGGCGCGACAACGGCATCAAGCTCTTCTCCCGGGACGGGCGAAAGCTCCCGGACGCCGTCGAGGCCGGCATCGAGGAGCGGATCGGGACGAGCGCCGGCGCCGCTCCGCGCGCTCCCTCGCCCGATCCGTCGCTTCCTCTGCCTCTACGTCGACCATCTGGCCGGCACGCTCCCCCACCGGCTCGAGGGGCTGACGGTGATCGATCGACGCGGCGAACGGCGCGGCGTTCCAGGTCGCGCCTCTCGCTTTCCGGGCCGCCGGCGCCCGGGTCGAGGCGGTCGCCGCCGCGCCTGACGGACGGAACATCAACGAGGGGTGCGGCGCGCTCCATCCCGAGGCGATGGCCCGGGCGACCGTGGCCGGGGGGACCCGACCTCGGGCTCGCGCTGGACGGAGACGCCGACCGGATCGTCCTCGCGGACGGCGCCGGCCGCCTGCTCGACGGCGACGACGTCCTCTATCTCTGGACGCACGAGCTCATCCGGGAGGGGCGCAAGCCCCCCGTCGTCGTCGGCACGGTCATGTCGAACTACGGGCTCGAACGGGCGCTCGCGGCGCTCGGCGTCGGCGCTGCTCCGCGCGCCCGTCGGCGACCGCTACGTCGTCGAGCAGATGGAGCGGAGCGGCTCCCTTCTCGGGGGCGAGCCGTCCGGCCATCTCATCCGGTCGGACCTGACGACGACGGGCGACGGGACGCTGACGGGACTCCATCTCGCCGCGCTCGTCGCCGCTTCGGGGCGGCCGCTCGCCGACCAGCCGCGCTTCGCCCACCTGCCCCAGCTCCTCCGGAACGTCCGGGTCGCGAGGCGGGTCCCGTTCGAGCAGGCACCGGGCTTCGGCGACGAGCTGACGCGCGCGGAGAACCGCCTCGGCGGGCGCGGGCCGGCTTCTCGTCCGCTATTCGGGAACCGAGCCGCTTCTCCGCGATCATGGTCGAAGGCGAAGACGCCGCCCTCGTCGAGCAGCTCGCCGATCACCTCGCCGCCCGCGCCCGCGAGGCGCTCGGCGGAGCCTGACGCGAGGCCGTCGTGTCGAGCCGCGTCCCGCCCCGCTTTCCGGCCGACACGTCGCTCGAGCTCTCGGCCCCGGAGATGGAGCGCCTCGTCCGCCTCGCGACGGACCGGATCGTCGACCACGTGGCGTCGCTCCCCGCCCAGCCGGCCGCCGACACCGACGGCGCCGAGGCCCTCGCGCGCGGGCTGATCGAGCGCGAGCCTCCCGAGACCGGCGTTCCGGTCGAGGAGCTGCTCGACCTCCTGTTCACGCGCGCGATCCCGAAGAGCTTCAACTCGGCCTCGCCCGGCTACCTCGCCTACATTCCGGGCGGCGGGCTCTTTCCCTCGGCCGTGGCGGACTTCGTCGCCGCGGCGACGAACCGCTACGTCGGCGTCTTCGCGGCCGCCCCGGCGCTCGTGCAGCTCGAGGCGAACGTGGTCCGCTGGTTCGCCCGGATCGCCGGCTTTCCCGGCGTCGGCCGGCGGTTACCTCGCGAGCGGCGGCTCGCTCGCGAACTTCTCCGCCCTCGTCGCTGCACGGCGGGACCGCCTTCCCGAGGATTTCCTCGCCGGCGTCCTCTACGCGTCGGACCAGACGCACCACTGCGTCGCCAAGGCCGCCGCGCTCGCCGGCTTCCCGGCGCGGAGCGTCCGGGAGATCCCGTCGGACGGAATCCTTCCGCCTCCGGCTCGACCTCCTCGCGGAGGCGGTCGCGGAGGACCGGACGAAGGGCCTCGCGCCCTTCCTCGTCACCGGCAACGCGGGAACGACGAACACCGGCGCGGTCGACGACCTCGCCGCTCTCGCGGACTTCTGCGCGCGGGAGCGGCTCTGGTTCCACGTCGACGCCGCCTACGGCGGATTCTTCCTCCTGACCGAGCGCGGCCAAGAGGCGATGGCCGGGCTCGAGCGCGCCGACTCGGTCGTCCTCGACCCGCACAAGGGGCTCTTCCTCCCGTACGGCGCCGGATGTCTCCTCGTGCGGGATCCCCGAGACGCTCCGGCGCGCCCACGCGTCGCATGTCGACTACCTCCCGGGGATGCAGCGCGACCCCGACCTCGTCGACTTCTGCGAGATCTCCCCCGAGCTTTCCCGGAGCTTCCGGGGCCTCGCGGCCTGGCTCCCGATCAAGATGTACGGACTCGGGCCGTTCCGCCGGAACCTCGACGAGAAGCTCGACCTCGCGCGCTGGGCCGCCGACGAGCTGCGGCGCCGCCCGGGCGTCGAGATCGTGGCCGAGCCGCAGCTCTCGCTCGTGGCCTTCCGCTTCGTGACGCCCGGGCTCGCGCCGGCGGCCGTCGACGGCCTGAACCGCCGCGTCCTCGCCGCGGTCAACCGGCGCGGCCGCGTCCACCTGACCGGCACCACGGCGAAGGGACGCTTCGTCCTCCGGATCTGCGTCCTCTCGTTCCGGACGCACGCCGACCGGATCCAGGCCGCCCTCGAGGACCTCGACGCCGCCCTCCGGGAGGCTGCGGAATAAATCCGGCGGGTCACGGGCATTTCGTATTCGTGAACGGGATGACGCGACGCACGTTCCTCGCGCTGGGCGCCATCGGAGTCGGGGGGCTGGCGCTGGCCTTCGCGCCCCGCCCGGCCCAGAAGGAACCGGAAAGGGAGCCCGATGAGCACGAATCCGAAGAGCCCCGGACCGGAACCGGTCGGCCGCGTCGTGAAGAGCGACGCCGAGTGGAAGAAGCAGCTGACCCCGGAGCAATACCACGTGACGCGGGAGAAGGGGACCGAGCGGGCCTTCACCGGGAAATGGTGGGACAACCACGCAAAGGGGACCTACGTCTGCATCTGCTGCGGGCTCTCCCTCTTCGACTCGGAGACGAAGTTCGAGTCGGGAACCGGCTGGCCGAGCTTCTGGGCTCCGATCGCGGCGAACCACGTCAGGACCGTCTCCGACCGGAGCTTCTTCGTGACGAGGACCGAGGTCCTCTGCGCCCGGTGCGACGCCCATCTCGGGCACGTCTTCGACGACGGGCCGAAGCCGACGGGACTCCGCTACTGCATGAACTCGGCGGCGCTCGACTTCAGGAGGACCCACGGTTCCCCTGGTCCCCCTCCGCAGCAGAAGGGGACCGGCGGACGCCCTACTTCGACTCCGGGTCGATCATGGTGACGAAGAGGGGCTTCCCCTTCTCGATCTTCATCATCCCGGCGCTCTTCACCGGGTCGTGCGATCCGCCCGTGAACCGGAGCTTGCCGGTCACGCCGTCGTACTCGGTGATCTTCGCGAGCGCATCGCGCACCGCCTGGCGGTCCGGCTTCCCGGCCGCTCCGAGCGCCTTCGCGAGGAGGCCGAGCGAGTCGTACGTCAAGGCGGCGATGTCGTCCGGCGTCGCGTCCTTGTACCGCTTCTTGTAGCTCGCGACGAACGTCCCCGTGATCTCGTTCCGGGCGCCCGGGAAGTAGTGGACGCAGTAGAAGGCGCCCTCGGCGTTCCCGCCCGCCGTCTTCAGGAGCAGCTCGGTGACGCCCCAGTTGTCGCTCCCGAGGAAGGGGACCGTCAGCCCCGCCTTTCTCGCCTGAGGAAGCTGGCGGGCGACGTCGACGTAGTAGCCCGGGAGGAAGACGACGTCGGGGGCCGCCTTCCGGATCCGGTCGAACGCGCCCTTGAAGTCCGTCTCGCCGCTCCGGTAGGTCTCGAAGGCGACGACCTGGCCACCGCTCTTCTCGAAGTCCTGCCTGAAGAGCTCGGCCTGGATCTTCGGGGCCTCGGAATTCGGGTCGTAGAGGACGGCCGCCTTCTTCGCGCGGATGTAGCCGTCCGCGAACTTCGCGAGGACCTGCCCCTGCCACGCGTCCGTGAAGCAGGCCCGGAAGACCCACTGCTTGGGCTGCCCCGTCGTCGCGTCGAGCGTCGTCTTCGGGGCGGTGGACCAGGGGGAGATCATCGGCACCTTCAGCCGTTCGGCCTCCTCGGCGACGGGGACCGCGCAGAGGCTGACGTTCGGGCCGACGAGCGCGATGACCTCGTCCTGGGTCAGGAGGCGCTGCGCGGCGGTGACCGCGGCGTCGGCCTTGCCCTGGCTGTCGTCGATGACGAGCCTCAGGCGGTACTTCGTCCCGCCGACGTCGATGCCGCCCTTGTCGTCGATCTCGGCCGCCTTGAGCTCCGCGGCCCTCTTGCACGACTCGCCGATGCCGGAGAGGTCCCCGCTCAGCTCCGCGATGACGCCGACCTTGATCTCGGGCAGATCGCCCTTCTTGCCGCACGCGGGGATCAGGAGAGCCCCGACGGCGAGGGCGAGGAGTGATTTTTACTCATTCCAATCCTCCGGGGGACGTTGCCGACGCGAGCTTATGCCACTCCGGGCCGGCCGGCGATGAGGCGTGCGACCCATTCCGCGCGCTTGGCCGCATCGGCGACGGCGTTCCGGAGAGCCTCCGGCACCCGGACGTAATTCGGCAGGAACGTGACGTGACAGAGGCGCGGCGGACCGGGAGCGACCGGCAGCTCCGTCTCGGGCTCCGACGACTCGGCGGTCCACGAGCCGAGGCCCTGACCGGGAAACCGGCCGTCCGAAAATTCCTCGCCGTTGAGGTCCAGCGCGACCGACGCGACGCTCCGGCCGCGGAGGAGCGCGTCGCCGCCGGGCAGGAAGAGCCGGAGGAAGACGCCCCGTCCCAGCTCGGGATGAGTCTCGCGCGTGCGAACCTGAAGCAGGCTGGAGGCCGCGGGTGCGAACGGATCCGCCGCGCCCCGAAGGAACGGAAAACGGGCGTTCAGCCCGCCCGGCAGCGCCCTCGCCCGCGCCCGACGTCCCGGCGAGGTCGTCCGCCGACGCGAGAAGCTCCGCCGGGTCGTCCCAGCGCGAGACGCCGTCGCCGGCGGGGACGATCCGCTCGGGCACGAGCCGGAGGAGGTCGTCCGGCTCGGGGCGCTCTCCGGCCGACGGATGGAGGCTCCACGCCGCGCGGGCGCCGGTCTCGCGCGCGACGGCGTCGGTGCCGAGCTCCGCGTAGGCCGCCTGCAGGATCGCCGCGACCGCGAGGAGCGGAACGAAGGACGGCGCCAGGGAGTCGGAAACGGCGAGCGCGGAGACGAGCGAGACCCGGCGCGCCATCCGGTCGACCCGGAAGGCGGCCATCGGCGGGAAGCGCATCAGGCCCGCGAGGACCTCCTCCATCTTCTGCGCCGGCTCCCCGTCGAAAGCGAGGACGTCGGTCTCGACGCACACCCGGCACCAGGCCGCCCCGCCCGGCCTCGAACGGCTCGCCGACCTCGACTCTCTGGGCCGCGCGGTGCGGCCACCAGGTGAAGCCGTGCGGCGTCCGGACCGACCACTCCTCGTCCACCATCAGGGCCGCAGAGAGCTGCGCCGCGAGCGCCGCGCGCAGGCCGTCGGTCATTCCGTCCCGAGGGGGCGCTCGACGACGAGGTAGTCGGCGACCGGCCGGCCGCCCAGCAAGTGCTCCTGGATGATCCGCTCGAGGACCGGCGGGTCGCACGCCCGGTACCAGGTCCCTTCCGGGTAGACGACGGCGATCGGGCCACCGGCGCAGATCCGGAAGCAGTTCACCTTCGTGCGCTGGATCCCGCCCTCTTCCGAGAGGCCCAGCTCCCTGAGCCGGTTCTTCAGGTAATCCCACGCGGCGAGGCCGCGTTCCTTCTCGCAGCACTTCGGGTTCGTCTGGTCGCAGCAGAGGAAGATGTGGCGCCGGGCGGCCGGAATGCCGAGACTCTCGGCCTTCTTCCGGAGGTCGGGGGGGTCATGCGGAGCCGCCGGCTCGTCCATCGGAAACCTCCCGGGAAGGATGACAGGATTCGCCGCGGGTCGATAATCGCCCCGTGGCCGAGCCCCGCCCCCTTACGCTCCTCCCCGGACGGTACGCCGTCTGCCGGATGCACCCGGAGACTGCCGTGTCCGCCTGGGCCGAAGGAGGCGCGTTCTGCAGCATCGTCCGGACGAAGGAGGAACTCTCGTCGTCTGCGAGGAGGCCGCCGTTCCCGAGGGGATCACCGTGAACCGCGGCTGGCGGATGCTGAAGGTCCAGGGGCCGATCCCGCTCGAAGAGACCGGCGTCCTCGCCGCGATCTCGGCGCCGCTCGCCTCGGCCGGCCTTTCGATCTTCGCGATCTCGAGCTTCGACACCGACTACGTCCTCGTCCGGGACGAGGCGATCGAGGCGGCGCTCCTCGCGCTCCGCGGAGCGGGCCAGAAGGTCGAGACGCGCTGACCGCCACAACTTCCTTTTCTTCAGGAGTTTGACGCCCCGCTCCCGCCACCCGAAAGCGATGCGCGTATCCTCGGGGACCCCGCTGGACGCGACGCGACCGATGATCCACCACCAAGACCGCCCCCGGAAGAAGCGGAACCTCGCCCTCGTTGAACCCGACGTCGTCCCGGCGGCCGTCGCCCCTGCGCCGGCGGGTGCGCCCGCGACGCCGCTCCTGAACCGGGAGCTGTCGTGGCTCGAGTTCAACGACCGGGTCCTCGACGAGGCCTACGACGAGCGGTGGCCGCTCCTCGAGCGGCTGAAGTTCCTCTGCATCTCCGAGACGAACCTCGACGAGTTCTTCATGATCCGCGTCGCGGGCCTCCTCGACCAGGTGGTCTCCGAGAAGGTCGAGCCGGGAGACGACCGGCTCTCCCCCGCCGACCTGCTCGCGAAGATCCGGGAGGCGGTCCTGAAGATGGAGGCGCGGCAGTCCCGGTGCCTCCGGCAGGACCTCCTTCCGAAGCTCTCCGCGGCCGGAATCTCGATCCTGACCTGGTCCGATCTCCCCGAGGAGCAGCGGGAGACGGCGAACGCCTGGTTCCGTCGGAACGTCCTGCCGGTCCTGACGCCGCTCGCGGTCGACCCCGGGCATCCCTTTCCCTTCCTGTCGAACCTCTCGATCAACCTCGCCGTCGAGGTGAAGAACCCGGAGACGGGCGAGGTGAAGTTCGCGCGCGTGAAGGCGCCGCCCGCGCTCCCGCGATTCGTGGCGCTCCGCGAAGCCATCGAGGGGAAGAAGAGGATCCGCCCGGAGAGGGCCGAGTTCCTCCTCCTCGAATCCCTGATCCAGGCGAACCTCCCCGAGCTCTTCCCCGGCCTCGAGATCGTGTCGTCGCACCTCTTCCGCGTCACCCGTGACGCCGACATCGAGATCCAGGAGGACGAAGCCTCGGACCTCCTCGCCACGATCGAGCAGGAAGTCCGCCGGCGCCGCTTCGGCGCCGTCGTCCGGCTGGAGGTGGCGCCGAAGACGCCGAAGCGCGTCCGGAAGCTCCTCGTCAAGCAGCTCGAGATCACGGAAGGAGACATCTACGAGGTGGAGGGGCCGCTCGGGACCGGCGACCTGATGTCGCTCCTGAAGCTGGACCGCCGGGAGCTGAAGGACCCCCCCTTCACGCCGGCGCTTCCGCCCGCGCTCCTCTCCGCGGACGCGTCGATCTTCTCGGCCATCCGCGCGGGCGACATCCTGCTTCACCACCCCTACGACTCCTTCGGCCCGGTCGTCGAGATGATCGAGCGGGCGGCCGACGACACCGAAGACGCTCGCCATCAAGATGACGCTCTACCGCGCCGGCTCCGAGTCACCCATCATCCCGGCCCTCGATCCGCGCGGCCGAGAAGGGGAAGCAGGTGGCCGTCCTCGTCGAGCTGAAGGCGCGCTTCGACGAGGAGAACAACATCGGCTGGGCGCAAGGCGCTCGAGCAGGCCGGCGTCCACGTCGTCTACGGCGTCGTCGGCCTGAAGACGCACGGCAAGATCGCCCTCGTCGTCCGCCGCGAGAAGGACGAGATCCGGCGCTACGTCCACCTCGGCACGGGCAACTACAACCCGACGACCGCGCGGATCTACACCGACTTCGGCCTCCTGACCTGCCGCCCCGAGTTCGGCGAGGACGCGACGAAGCTCTTCAACACGCTGACCGGCATCGCGGGGAAGGTGACCTACCGCCGCCTCGTGACGGCGCCGAAGGACATGCACCGGGCGACGCTGCGAGTGGATCGCGCGCGAGACCGCGCACGCGCGCGCGGGCCGGCCGGCGCGGGATCCGCGCCAAGATGAACGCCCTCGTCGACTCGAGGGTCATCGCCGCGCTCTACGAGGCGTCGCAGGCGGGCGTCGCGATCGACCTCGGCGTCCGCGGGATCTGCTGCCTGCGGCCGGGCGTCCCGGGCGTCTCGGAGCGGATCCGGGTCCACTCCGTCGTCGGCCGGTTCCTCGAGCACAGCCGCGTCTTCGTCTTCGAGAACGGCGGCGACGCGCCAGGTCTTCCTGTCGTCCGCCGACTGGATGCCGCGGAACTTCTTCCGCCGCGTCGAGATCGCCTTCCCCGTCGAGGACCCCGAGCTCGCGCGGCGCGTGACGGCCGCTCTCGACCTGACGCTCTCCGACAATGTCCGGGCGCGGGACCTTCGGAGCGACGGGAGCTACGAGCGGCGGAAGCCCGCGGCGGGAGAGCCGGCAGTCGACTCGCAGTCGGCGTTCCTCGAGGACGCCCGACAGCGCCTCCTCCGCGCGGCGGAGCTCTTCGAGCGCGGCGGCGCCGACGCCCCCGAGAGCCCGAGGCCGCCCGAGCCCGCGAGCTAGCGGGCCCGGAGCCTCCGCGCCGGCTTCACCGCCTTCGCGGAGTCTCTTTCGCTCCGGCTCGGGGCTCCGTCCTCCGGGCCGCTTCCGGCCGTCTTCCCCGCTTCGCCGCCGCGCCGGCGGCGCCGCCCGCTTCCCGCCGTGCGAGAGCCGCCAGCGCGTCGAACTCCTCCCGGAATCCGTCGAGGATCGCTTCGGGGTCGGGGACGAGGCCCGCGTCCGTCGCCACGCCGAGCGACACGCCCCCGGCGTAGCTGAGGATGCTGACGCCCATCCCGAGCCGCCCCGACTGCGGGACCCAGAACATGAGGCCCGTCACCGGCACCCCGGCCAGCGAGATCGGCTGCCGCGGGCCGGCCACGTTCGTCATGACGCGCCGTGCCGCGCTGTCCGAAGAGGTTGACGACGAGATGCTCGATCTCGGCGGGGGCCGAGCCGATGGCGCCGAGGAGGCCGAACGCGACGACCGCCTCGGGCGACCTCTTGATCTCGTCCATCCGCTCCTTCAGCTCGAAGAGCCGCTCGACCGGGTTCTGCGATCCCGACGGGAAGCGCCAGGAAGACGAGGCCGAACTTGTTGCCGAGCTCGTGCTCCGCCTCCTTCGTCCGGAGGTTCACCGGGACGACCGCGCGGAACTCGAGGCCCGCGGCCGGAGAGCCGTGCGTCTCGAGGTAGCGGCGGAGCGCCCCCGTCACGGCCGAGAGGAGGACGTCGTTCACGGTCGCGCCGAGGGCCTTCCCCGCCGCCTTCACCTCCTCGAGGGGAATCGGCCGGGACCACGCCGCGCGCTTGAAGTCGCCGAGCGGCCCCTTGAACGGCGTCGCCGGGTCGGGCTCCATCAGGAGGAGCCGCGCCAGAGCGTCCACGCCGCTCGCGCCGCGGGAGGCCAGCTCCAGGAGCCGCTCCGGATGGGCCAGCGTCTCCGTCCCCTCGTGCATCAGCGTCTCGGTCACCTCGAGCGTGCGCGAGATCGCCTTCGCCGCCGGCCGGAGAAGCGGACCGAGCCGCTCCCAGCCGTGCGGCTCGTGCGGCTCGCCGGCGTCGTGCGCTTCCGCCGCCGCCGTCCATCATCGACAGGAGGACGCGGACGAGGGCGATGCCGTCGCCGATGGAGTGGTGGATCCGGCAGAGAAGCGCGCAGCCGCTCGCCGACCCCCTCGATCAGGTGGTACTGCCAGAGCGGCTTCGAATAGTCGAGCGGCGTCGACATCAGGTCGCTCACCAGCTCCCGGAGCGCCGCCTCGTCGCCCGGCGGACGGAGCGACACGCGGTGGAAGTGGCTCCGGAGGTCGAAGTGGGCGTCCGTCTCCCAGCGCGGCCCCGCGAACGGCATCCGGGGCTCGACGACGCGCTGGGTGAACCGCGGGATCGGAGGTCAGCCGGTCCCGGAGGAGCTCCGCCACCCGGCCGAAGTCGAGGGGCCTCTCGAAGACGAGGACCCCCGTGACCATCATCAGGTTGGTGGGGTCCTCCATGTGGAGCCACGCCGTGTCGACGGCGGAGAGTGGTTCGGCGGTCGACTCCGCCGGTCTTCACCGGAGCTCCTAGCGTTCGACTTCGAAGCCGGCGGGCGGCGTCAGGATCGGCTCGGTCGCCGTCAGCGAGGTCCCCGTCACCGGCAGGAGGACCGAATGGGTGTTCGACCCGAACGCGATGTGGATCTCGTAGAAGCCGTGCGGCGAGATGGCGATGAGAGTCCCGGCCACCTGCTTCAGGTCGGCCATCGGACAGGTGACGTAGACCTTCGTCGGAACGTCCATCGGCTGACTCCTTCGTGCGCCCCGATTCTAGCGCCGCGACGGGAGCGGGAAGACGCGTGCGATCTCGCGACAGAGGAGCAGCGCCGGGAGGTCGGGAATGTCGTTGTGGCCGCGCCCGTCGAGGGGGACGAACCGGACGCCCCTCCCCGCCGCCGCGAGGCGCTCTCCCATCCGGAACGGGATCACCTCGTCCTTCGTGCCGTGGAGGATCGTGACGGGGCCGGCCAGCGTCCCGATCTTCGACAAGTTGTCGAACCGGTCCGCGACGACGAGCGGCGCGAGCGGGCCGACGAGTCCCCGGCCGAGGTCCGCGAACGACGTGTAGGGCGACACGAGGACGAGGAGCGCCGGGGGCGAGCGCCGCGCGAGCTCGACCGCGACCCCGGTCCCGAGCGAGCGGCCCACGAGCACCGTCCGCTCCGGAGGAACGCCGTCCGGCCCGGAGGGCCGCGAGGACCGCCTCGCCGTCGGCCACGAGCCCCGCCTCCGAGGGATGCCCCGGCATCCCGCCGTAGCCGCGGTATTCGGCGAGGACGGTGTCGACCCCTCCCGCGGCGAGCGCCGACCGCGAGCGGCGCCGTTCTGCGCCGCCGACTCGCCGTTCCCGTGGAAGAAGAGGGCGACGGGAGCGTCCGGCCGCCCCGAAGAAACCCGGACGGCCGCGAGGATCGAGGCCGTCCGACGTCCTGACGCGGAGGAGCCGCTGCGGGCGGTCCGACCGATCCGGGGACGGAAGGGCGACCCGCGCGCCGGGATACGCCACGGTGCGCGAAAGGGAGCGGAGGAAGAGAAAAAGGCCGACCAGCAGCGCGAAACCGGCGACGCTCCAGACGGCGCGACCCGTCACGTCATCCATCGGCAGGGCGCCTCGCGTGGGGAAGGAGGATGAGGCCCAGGCAGACGACGAGCGCGAGAAGCGACGTCGCGAGTCCGCGGCGGACCCACGGCGCGTCATAGGCGAGCTCCACGCGGTGTCGCCCCGGGGAAACTGTCAGCCCCGTCAGCGCGAGGTCCGCGCGCCGGACGCGGACCGGCGCTCCGTCCACGAGCGCCGACCAGCCCTCGTCCCATGTCTGGTTCACGGCGACGAACGAGGGCTCGGGGCCCCGCGACACCACGTCGAGGAGAACGCGGCCCGGCGCCGATTCGAGGAGGCGCAGCTCGCCCGCGGACGGATTCGCCGGAACGCCCTCGGCCTCGGAATCCTCCAGGCAGACGGTGCGCGCCGCGGCGGGCCCCAGCCGGAGAACGGCCTCGACCCAGTCGCCTTCGCCGCGGATCCGCTCCACGGCCGCGGCGAGGAAGGAGAACTCCGGAGGATCGCGGGGGCGGACGACCTCCAGCGGATTGAGCATCCCGGGCGGCCATTCCGGACGCCCGGAGGCCCAGCGGACTTCCGGACGGAATTCGACGACCGCGCCGACGCCCCGCCGCGCCAGGAGGGCCGCCATCAGGTCGGGCCGCCGGCGGACGGCCTCCTGGAGAGCCTCGGCCGCCCGGCGAGACCACTTCAGCTGCGTCAGGTCGAAGTCGGCCTCGAGCGTCAGGGGTATTCCCCAGAAGACGGGAAACGGCGGCGTCGCGAGGAACGGGCTTCCGAGCCGGCCGGGGAGCATCCCGGCGGCCCGGTGGAAGACCGGACCCGCGGGCGGCGGACGGAGGAGGTCGAGGACCACCGGCGGCGGCGACGTCAGGAGGCCGACCGGTTTCGTCGGGACGAGCCAGCGCCCCGCGTCCACGAGGTCGACCGCGACGACGCCGGCCAATCCGAGGGCGGCGGATCGGCGGCGCCCGCCCCGGGGGATCGTGACGAGCGCAACCGCCGCGGCCAGCAGCGCGCCTTGCCGCAGGCAAACCCCGGGGGCAAGCCAGCCCCAGGCCCCGGCGCCCGGAAGGGACAGGGCGACGAGGAGCGCCGCGACGAAGACGAGCAGCGCGCCGGCGAGGACCTTCGTCCCGCGCCTTCGGGCGACCACCTCGTCCCATCCCGCGGTCGCCGCCACCGCGATCGCGAACATCGACAGCAGCAGGAACTTCTCCGGATAGCGGAGGCCGGAAACGAACGGCAGCCGGCGGAGAAGTCCCCAGACCGGAAGGTGGCTTCCGAGCGCGACGACGACGCCGAACAGAGCGACCGCAGCCCACGGGAGAACGCGCCGGAACGTCCGCGTCAGCGCCATCCCCGCGAGGAGGGTCGTCAGGAAGCCCGGGTAGAGGGAGAAGAGAAAGGGCTGATTCTGCTTCTCGAGGTCCACCGCGGCCGCCCCCGTCGCGACGCTGGCCGGCGGCAGGACGAGCTGGGCGAGCCGGGAGGCGGGAAGCGACCAGGAGTCCGCGAGGCGGGGCGGGAGCGGATCCCGGCGGACGGTCTTCTTCAGAAGCTCGACGCCGGGGAGGAGCGCGGCCGCTCCGAGCATCGTGCCGAGGAAGAGTCCGATCGCGACGCGAAAGACGGCCGCTCTCCCGATCCCCGCGACCCGGCCCGATGACGAGTCGGCCAGCGCGGCACCGAGCAGGAACGGCGTGCAGAGAATCGTCGTCGGCTCGCCCGCGAGGCAGACGAGGCCGAACGCGACCGCGAGGCCGACCACGAATCGCCTCTCGTCACGCCTGAAGGCGAGCACCCCGAAACCCAGGCAGGCGGGGAGCGCGCTCACCGCGACGAGGATCAGGAGGAGGTTCGTCGCCGAGAGGGCGTAGCCCCCGAATCCCCAGACCAGCGCGCCGAAGAGCGCCGCTCCCCGGCTCCGCCGGAGAGTCCGGAGCAGAAAGTAGATCCCTCCGGCCCCCATGAAGACGGGGAGGATCACCTGGAGACGGAAGGCCCACTCGAAGGGCAATCCGAAGAAGAGCGCCGTCAGCGGGTGGAAGAGCTGATGGGTCGGATTCGCCGCGAACGGCTGGCCGGAGGCGTAATAGGGGTTCCAGAGCGGCCATCCCTCGGAAGAGCGCGCGAGGGGGACGAGAAGCGACCTCGCGGGGCGGTAGTACCCGACGAGGTCCCGCTCGAAGAACGTCTCGCTCCGGAAAAGCGCGTTCCAAAACAGGACCGCTCCGGCCGCGAGGACGAGCAGGAGCGGGATCAGCACCCGGCCCAGGTCGCGGGGGACGGAACGGTTCTTCAGGTGGCGGTGTCCTCGCCGAGGTCCTCGTCGTCGTCGTCGCCGGTCTCGCCGCGGTATTCCTTCAGCTTCCGCTGAAGCGTCCGGAGGCCGATGTCCAGCATCTCCGCCGCCCGCCGGCGGTTGCCGCCCGAGATCTGAAGCGTCGTCAGGATCGCTTCCCGCTCGATCTCGGCCATCGTCTTGCCGACGTACGAGACGGCGCCGGGCGCGGCCGCGGCGGCGTCCGCATCCGGTCCCGCCTCTCCGGGCGGGGGCGCCGCGGCCCGGACGGCCGGCGGGAGGTCCGCGAGGTCGACCTTCGGCCCCGCGGCGAAGAGAACGGCGCTCTCGATCACGTTCTTCAGCTCCCGGACGTTTCCGGGCCAGGCGTAGTTCACGAGCGCCGACAGCGCGGCTCCCGTCACCCCGCCGACGGATTTCTCGTGCTCGCGGGCGAAGAGATCGCGGAAGCGCTCGACGAGGAGCGGGATGTCGTCCTTCCGGTCGCGGAGCGGCGGGATCTCGAGCGAGACGACCGAGAGGCGGTAGAAGAGGTCCTGGCGGAAACGGCCCGATCTCGATCTCCTTCGCGAGGTCGCGGTTCGTCGCCGCGAGAAGGCGGAAGTCGACGTCCTTCGACTCGTTGCCGCCGACCGGCGTCACCTTCCGCTCCTCGAGGACACGCAGGAACTTGACCTGCAGGTCGGGCGGCATCTCCGAGACCTCGTCGAGAAAGAGCGTCCCGCCGTGCGCCTGCTCGATCCGCCCGACCCGCTTCGCGAGGGCGCCGGTGAACGCCCCCCGCTCGTGGCCGAACAGCTCCGATTCGATGATCTCCTTCGGGATCGCGCCGCAGTTGAGCGCGACGAAGGCCCGCGAACGGCGCGGCGAGTTGTGGTGGATCGCGTTCGCGACGAGCTCCTTGCCCGTTCCCGACTCGCCGACGATCAGGACCGTCGTCCGCGTCGGCGCGACGACGCGCAGCTTCTCGAAGAGCCGCTCCATCGGCCGCGAGATCCCGAGGATCGCCTCGAAGCCGTAGCGCTTGTCGAGCCGCTCCCGGAGGTCCCGGATCTCGCCCGCCTGCTTCGCGCGCCGGAGGGCGCGCCGCCGCCCGGAGACGGAGGTCGTCCTTCGCGACCGGCTTGGCCACGTAGTCGGCGGTGCCGAGCGCGCGCGCCGCGAGGAGCGTCTCGACGTCGCCGAACGCCGTGACGATCAGGACGGAGACGTCCGGCCGCGCCGCGGCGAGGTCGGTCGCGAGGTCGAGGCCGGTCTTCCCGGGCATCTTCAGGTCGGTGACGACGAGGCCGACGGTCGGGTCGTCGACGGCGCGAGCGAGCGCGCCGCGCGGCGTCGCCGAACTCCTCGACGCGGTAGCCGTCCGTCTGGAGCGCGAGCGCCATCGCCCGGCGGCTCCCGGCGTCGTCGTCCACGACGAGGATCAGCAGCTCGGCCGTCGACACCGCGCTCATCGCCCCTTCTCCAACTCCCGGTCCAGGTCGTCCTCCGTCCAGACCGGCACGCCGAGAGCCTTCGCCTTCTCGAGCTTCGAGCCGGGCTCGTCCCCGGCGATCACGGCCGTCGTCTTCTTCGACACCGAGGACGTCACCTTTCCTCCCGCCGTCTCGATCGCGGCCGCCGCCTCGTCGCGGGTTCTCCGGGAGAGGGTGCCCGTCAGGACGAAGACACCGCCCGAGAGCGGGCCTTCCCCGGCGGGAGCCGACGGGCTCTCCGTCATACGGACGCCGTGGGCCGCGAGTTTCGCGATCAGGGCGCGATTCTCCGCCTTTTCGAACCACGCGCGGATGCCGCGCGCCGTCTCGGGACCGATCTCGGAGACCGCCGTGAGCGCCTCCTCGTCGGCCCCGGCGAGCGCGTCGAGCGACCCGAAGCGGCGCGCGAGGAGCTTCGCCGTCTTCTCCCCCACCTGCCGGATGCCGAGCCCGAAGAGGAGGCGGGCGAGGCCGGCCTCCTTCGACTTCGCGATCTGCGCGACCACGTTGGCGGCCGACTTCTCGCCCCAGCGCTCGAGCGACGCGAGATCCCCGGCCTCGAGGTCGTAGAGCGAGGCGACGTCGGAGACGAGCTTCGCGGCGAGCAGCTGGTCGATCCGCTCGTCCCCCAGCCCCTCCACGTCCATCGCGCGGCGCGAGACGTAGTGCCGGATCGCCTCCTTCACCTGCGCCGGGCAGGACGGGTTGACGCACCGGACCGCGACGGCCTCCTCCGACTTCGACGACCTTCTCGCCGCAGGACGGGCACCTCGACGGGAGGACGAACTCCACCGCCCCCTTCGGCCGCTTCTCGAGAAGGACGCGCGTCACCTTCGGGATGACGTCGCCCCCCTTCTCGACGGCGACCGTGTCCCCGACGCGGACGTCCTTGCGCGAGAGGTCTTCCATGTTGTGGAGCGTCGCCCGCCTCACGGTCGTTCCCGCGAGGAGAACCGGCTCGAACTCCGCGACGGGCGTCAGCACCCCGGTCCGCCCGACCTGGACGACGATGTCCGTGACGACGGTCGTCGCCTCCTCGGGCGGGAACTTGTAGGCGAGCGCCCAGCGCGGGCTCTTCGCCGTCGCGCCGAGCCGTTTCTGGTCGGCGAGGGAATTGACCTTGAGGACGACGCCGTCGGTCTCGAACGGCAGGTCGTGCCGCTTCGTCTGCCACGCGGCGAGGAATGCCCGGATCTCGTCGGCGCTGCGGGCCGTCGCCCGGTGACGGGTTCACGGGAAAGCCGAGGCGAGCGAGCGCGGCGAGCGCCTCGTCCTGCGTCGCCGGGCGCCCCCGGCCCGTCCCAGCGCGCCACGGCGTAGAGGAAGGCCGAGAGCCGCCGGGCGGCCGTGATCCGCGCGTCGAGGAGCCGAAGCGACCCGGCGGCCGCGTTCCTCGGGTTCGCGAAGAGAGGCTCTCCCTCCTCGGCCCGCGCCTCGTTCAACGCGCGGAACGAGGCTCGCGGGAAGTAGACCTCGCCCCGGACCTCGAGGAGCGCGGAGGCGCGCCCGCGCCGAGCCGGAGCGGGACGGCCCGGATCGTCCGGACGTTCGGCGTGACGTCCTCCCCCGTCGTCCCGTCGCCGCGCGTCGCCGCCCGGACGAGCACGCCCTCCTCGTAGAGGAGCGAGACCGACAGGCCGTCGATCTTCAGCTCGCAGACGATCTCCGGGGTCCGCCCGTCGAGCCGGTCGGCGACGCGGTCGAGCCAGGCCCGGAGCTCCGCGTCGTCGTAGGCGTTGTCGAGGAGAGGAGCGGCACTTCGTGCCGGACGCTCGGCAGCTCGGAGACGGGCGCCCCGCCGACCCGCTGCGTCGGCGAGTCGGGCGTGACGAGCTCCGGGTGCACCGCCTCGAGCGCCTTCAGCTCCCCCACGAGCGCGTCGAACTCCGCGTCGGTGATCTCCGGCCGCGCCTCGACGTGGTAGAGCCGCTCGTGCCGGCGGATCTCGGCCCGGAGCTCTTCGGCGCGCGCCGCGGGGTCCTTCGTCTTCGGGGCCACGGGGCGATTCTAGGGGGAGAACGCCCGGTCCCGGGCGCGGCCCCGATCCGCTTCCATTAATCTCCGCGAGTCGGGACCGAGGGCGCCGCCCGGACCAGGCATTCGACGCGTCGTGCGCAGATCCTCGCCGTCGCCTTCGGCTCATCGTCTCCGACTCGCCACCGCGGACGCTGGCCGAAGTCGCCGCCTGCCGCGACGACCGCGCCGCGCCGAACCGCGAAGGAGCGGCTCGTACACGACGGTTCTTCGTTCCGGACGGGAGATTCGGCGACTTCGCCGCGCGTCCTGCGAGTCCACCTGCCTTCGGACGGGACGGACGATCCTCCTGACCGACTACCGGACGGATCCGGTCGGGCGGCGCGTCACGCCGCGCGAGACGGAGCTCGGCCCCGGTCCGCCACGCGGTCTTCTTCGGGTGCTCGCACACCTTCGGCGAGGGCGTCGAGGACCGGGACACCCCGCCCGCCCAGTTCGAACGGTCCCGTCCGTCGTTCCGGGCGTACAACTTCGCCTTTTGCGGTTGGGGGCCGCAGCAGGCGCTCGAGTGGACGCTCGACCCGGGCTTCCCCTCGCAGATCGCGGAACCCGAGGGGATCGCGGTCTACACGTACCGGTCGGGCACGAGGATCGGGCGATCGGCCGCATGAGCGTCGTGACGAGCTGGGGGCTTCGATGCCCTGCTGGGACCTGGAAGCCGACGGCTCCCTTGCGCGACGCGGGTCCTTCGCGTCGGCCCGCCCACTGCGCCAGGCGCTTTACGAGATCGCGGCGCGCTCCGAGCTGCTCCGCGCCCTCTCGATCGACTTTCCGCTCCGCCGGGGCGACGACGAATTCCGGCTCGTCGCACGCCTCCTCGCGGCGACGGCGCGCGAGTACGGGAAGGCGTTCCCCCGCGACCGCTTCTTCGTCGTCATCGCGCCCACGCCGGCGCCCGAGATCCGGATCCTCCCGTTCCTGAACCGCGAAGGGCTTCGGGCGCTCGACGACTCGAAGCTCCACGATCCGGCAGCTCCGGGGCTGTTCATCGAGGGAGATCGCCATCCGACCCCCGAGGCGCACCGGATCCTCGCGAACGCCTCGCGGCCGACGTGGGGCGTCCCTGAGGCGGCCCTCCGCTGCTACGATCGCGCGCCGTGAAGACCCGGTCGACTCGCCTGCGCCCTCCTCCTCGGCGGCAGCCTCGCCGTCCCGACGGCGCTTCTCGCCGGGAGCCGCGTCCCCCCCGTCGCGTCGTACCGGATCGACGCGACGTACGACGCCGAGAAAAAGACGCTGGCGGGGCGCGAGACCGTCACCTTCGTCAACCGGACGGGGCGCCGCTTCCCCGACCTCCGGCTCCACCTCTACCTCAACGCCTGGCGGAACGACCGCTCGACGTGGCTGAAGGAGAGCGAGGAAGGGGCCGGACGGCGGCGGCCGAAGGGAAAGGATGCGGAGTGGTTCGGCTGGAGCGACATCAATCGGATCGCGCTTGCGGACGGAACCGACCTGACGGCCGGGCTCCGTACCTCGCGCCCGACGACGGGAACGCCGAGGACCGGACGCTCGTCTCGGTGCCGCTCCCCCGCCCGATCGCGCCCGGGGAGACGCTCGTCTTCTCGGTCGACTGGGCCTCGAAGCTCCCGCGCACGGTGGCGCGGACGGGGTGGAAGGACGACTTCGTCATGGGGGCGCAGTGGTTTCCCAAGCTCTGCAAGGCGACGCCCGCCGGCTGGCACTCGCGGCAGTTCCACGCCGGGACCGAGTTCTGGGCCGATTTCGGCGACTACGACGTCACGCTCACGCTGCCGAAGGAGATGAAGGGAAAGGTCGGGGCGTCGGGAGTCCAGAAAGAGGAGCAGGAGGTGGGCGGGAACGTCCGCGTCCGCTTCGTCGCCGAGGACGTCCACGACTTCGCGTGGACCGCCTCGCCCCGCTACGAGGTCTACCGGGAGACCTTCACCCATGCCGGGCTTTCGAACGTGGAGATGATCCTGCTCCTCCAGCCCGACCACCGCCGAGTGAAGGAGCGGTACTTCGCGGCGACGCGCGCGGGCCTCGCGAGCTACGGCACCCGGTACGCCCGTACCCGTACTCCACGCGTGACCGTCGTCGACCCGCCGTGGGGCTCGGCCTCGGGGGGCATGGAGTACCCGACCCTCTTCACCGGGGGACGTCGTGGCTCTCGCCCGAGGGGTCGCAGAGCCCCGAGAGCGTCACCGTCCACGAGTTCGGGCACCAGATCTTCTACGGGCTCCTCGCCTCCGACGAGTTCGACGAGGCCCACCTGGACGAGGGGTTCGACGCGTACGCGCAGGACGGCGCGTGAAGAGGCGTTCGGCGACCCGGTTCTCGTGAAGCGCTTCTTCGGCCTTCCGGTCGCCTTCCGTTCCGTCGTCCTTCCCCGCCCCGAGTTCCACAACGACCGCTACCAGGCGTGGCAGCTCGCCTCCCGCTCGGACGCCCCGAACGTCCCGTCCTGGTCGCAGCTCGACGGCGCGGCGATCCGGGTCAACGCCTACTCGAAGACCGCCCTCGCGCTCGCCTCCGCCGAGCGGACGCTCGGCCCCGAGACCTGGGCGAAGATCATGAAGACCTACGCCACGCGCTTCGCGTTCCGCCACCCGACCGCCGCCGACTTCCGCGCCGTCGTGAAGGAGATCGCGGGCGACGCCGGGGACGCCCTCTTTTGCGCGGCGTGGGAGTCGGCGGACACGTTCGACTACGCGGTCTCGAAGGCCGAGACGCGCGAGGTGCGGCCCGCCGTCGGCTGGGTCGGCGACGGGGCCGAGAGGAAGTGGGCCGGGCCCGCGAAGCCCGACCCGAAGGCGCCGAAGAGCTGGGAGTCCGTCGTCGTCGTGAGGCGGATGGGCGAGGCCGTCTGGCCGGTCGACGTCGAGCTGGCGTTCGAAGGGGGCCACGTCGTCCGGCAGAGCTGGGACGGATCGGAGCGCTGGATCCGGTACCGCTGCACGGGACCGAAGCTCCTCGCGGCCCGGGTCGACCCCGACCGGAAGCTCCTCCTCGACGCGAATCTCCTGAACAACGGCCTGAAGACGGAGCCCGACAAGCGCGCGGCGTACCTCTGGGCGAGCCGCCTGCAGGTTCTGGGCCCAGAACGTCCTCGAGTTCTTCGCCCTCCTCGGGTTCGCGGCGGTGCCCCGATGAGGCGCGACGGGCTCGTCGCCCTCGCCGTCCGGGGCTTCGCTCTCGGCGCTCGGGACGTGGAAGGCGCTTCTCCTCGCCCTCGCGCTCAACGCCGCCCTCGCCTTCGCGGTCGCGCGTCCGGTCGGCGTCGCGCTCCACGAGACGCTCGACCGGAGCCCGTGGGCCGACGTCCTCCTCAAGTCCGCCGACGCGACGTTCTTCGTCCACTTCACGCGCCAGCATCCCGACGTCCTCGGCGACGTCGCGAAGGCGGAGGACCTCGTGACCGGCGTCTCGCCCTCGCGGCGCGGCCGGCGAGCACGGCGATCGCGAAGCTCCTGCCGAAGGGGGGCGCAATGACGTCGCTCCTCGCCTTCGGCATGCTGAACCTCGGCGCTCGCGGCGCTCCTCGCGGGGGGCTTCGCCGGGCGCTTCGGCGCCACGAAGGAGCGCGCGAGCCTGTCGGCGTTCGGCGCCGACTGCGGGAAGTACGGCCTGTCGTCGCTCGTGCTCGGCGCGCTCTCGTTCGGGCTCGTCGTCGCCGCCTGGAGGTGGCTCTACGTCGGGACCGGCCAGCTCTACGACCGGACGACTTCCGTTACGAATGGCAGGCGGTCCTCGTGATGCTCCTCAGGCTCGGGCTCTTCCTCGTCGCGGCCGGATTCGCACGGGCGCTCGCCGCGTTCGCCCGCGCCTCGATGGGCCTCGCCGGACGGGCGAACCTCCTCCGCGCGCTCGGCCAGGCGATCGGGACGATTCTCCGGCGGCCCGGGAAGTCGCTCGGCCTGGAGGTGCTCTGCGGATCGGCCGCCCTCGCGCCGCTGATCCTCTGGGGCCTCGTCGCCCCGACCTGGGACGGAGCCGACAGGTCGCGCTTCTTCCTGATCCTGGCCGGCCAGCAGCTCGTCGTCTTCTTCCGGATCGCGGCGCGCGCCGCCCACCTCGGCGCCGCGACGGCGTGGCTCGACCGCGCGCGTGACGGCGCGGCTCCGGCGCCCGTCGAGGCGGCTCCGCCCGGCTTCGCCGCGTGAGCGACGCCGCGCCTCCGCCGATCTCTCTCCACGCGCCGACGCCCCCGTCGTGGGCCGAGCGCGCGGCCGCCCACCTTCCCGAGCTCCTCGCCGACCACGCCGTCTGCGAGCTCCAGGCCGCCGTCTCGGCCCTCTCGCTCGTCGGCCAGTACCCGGAGATCCCGGCCCTCGTGGACCGGCTCTCCGCCCTCGCGGCCGAGGAGCTCCGACACTTCCGGCGCGTCACGAAGGAGGCGCGGCGGTTCGGCGTCTCCCTCGCCACGCGCCGCCGGAACCCCTATGCCGCGGCGCTCCGCGCGGCGTGCCGGTCCGGGAAGGAGCCGGACCGCGGCCTCGACCTGCTCCTCGTCTCGGCGCTGATCGAGGCCCGGAGCCACGAGCGCTTCGACGCGCTCGTGCCGTTCCTCCCGGACGGCCGGCTGAAACGCCTCTATCGGGAGCTGGCCGACGCCGAGGCCCGCCACGGCCCCGCGTTCCTTCGCTGGCCGTCGCCCACGCGGGCGAGAGCACGACCGCAAAGCGCCTCGCCGAGCTCATCCAGCGTCGAGGCCGAGCGCCATCAGCTCCGGCGCCGTTTCCCCGGTCGCGGTCCACGGACGGGCGTAGAGCGGAGCTTGCGGTCAACTCATTCGATCATGTACACGTTGTTGTTCTCGTTGGACTCCGAGACCTGGTTGAGCACGTCGAGTGTCGCTTTGGTCGTGCAACTCTCGTTGTAACCCCAATAGAATTTCCACGACGACCCGGGAGAGAGTCGGCACGGTCTTGTCGTGTTGCCCGTTCATGCAGCGGGAGGGGGGGCCGCTCGAAACAATCGTCAACTTGCTCACCCCGGCAACTGCGTTCCCGGCGTTTTTCACTAGCCAGTGACAATCAATAACCACATTGCCCCATTTCCAATTGACGTCGACCGGCCCCGTGAGCACGAGATCCGGTTTGAGGGTCACCATACCTGTCTTGCTCGGGATTGCGGCTTTCGTTTCGACACCTCCGGCCTGAACCAGCCGCAGCGTCGGTTTTCTCGGTTGCTGTGTGACCTTGGTTTCTTTGTCGGAAGGCTTTTCTGCCGCGAAAGCCAGGTTTCCGGTCGTGGCAGCGAGCAAAGCAAGCGTGGCGACGTGGAATCGTCGCTGGGACATGGCATCCTCCTTCTGGTCACAACGCCGCCTACCGCGCGACGCCGAGGCGGTCCGTTCCGGGAGGCCGCGTCCAGCGCGACGAACGGAAGCCGGCCTCGAACCGGCGGCCATCGGGCCCGAAGCGGATCTCGTAGGCGAAAGGATCGAATCGGTCCGACAGGTGCGCGAACCGCGCGTCCCTGAGAAGAACGACCGACGAGCCGTCGGGCGCGGTCGATCTCGCGGCCGACCGGGAAGCGCGCGAATCTCCCGAAGACGCCCGCCTTCGCGTCGGACAACGCACCACCGGCGCGCGGACCGTCGCTCTCGGGCAGGAAGAACGGCGCCAAGTCGTCCGGCCCCCGGTAGAACGCCGCGAGCGCCGGCACGAGCCGGCGGAGCGAGAAGGTCCCCTCGTGGAAACGGGCGAGCGCGTCGGCGGGCGGAGCGGGCGCGCTCCCCCGAAGCCGGAAGTCGACGAAGTCGAGACGGACCTTCCCCTCCTCCTCCGAGAGAAGGAGCCACCGCGTCGGCGAGAGCGGCTGCGGGATGGCCGCGCGGCTCCCGGCCGCCGGAGCGAGCGCGCGCCGCCAGGTCGAGGGCCCGACCGTGCTCGAGGCCGCAGAAGCCGACGTAGAGCGCGGCGGCCGCGAGCGAGGCCCGCGCCGCGAGCGCGCCCCTGCCGGCGGAAGATCAGGAAGGCCGCCGCGAGGCCGGCCGCGAGAAGGCCCGACAGGACGAAATCGACGATGAAGACCCAGTCGAGCGCGAAGGCCTTCTCCGAGATCGGCGCGAAGAACCGGGTCCCCCACGACGTGATCCAGTCGAGGAGGATGTGCGACGCGAGGCCGAGTCCCGAGACTCCGATCAGGCGCCCCCGCGCGATCCGGCGGGCGCGGGCGCCATCCCCGCCGGCCGGAAGCCGGAGGCGCCACGACAGGAGGAGCCCGATCGCCATCGCCCAGAGCGGCAGGAGGACGAAGGAATGCGTGAGAGCGCGGTGGTGCTCGATGTAGAACTCGGCCGAGAGGGGGTTCGGGAGCGCGTCGGCGTCGGGAAGAATCGCGGCGAGAAAGCCCGTCCACGCCTCCCGCCGCTTCAGCGTGGCGTCGAGGTCGGCGTCCCCGGAGGAAGGGATCGCCCGCGCGATCAGCGCACCGGCCAGTCCGTGTGTGAGTGTGTCCAAGTCCCTCCCCCCAGGGGAGGCACCGAGCATATCGCGGCCGCCTCCCGGGCCGGGACGCCTCCCCTGGCCCGATCGGCCTCCATGCATCTGCACTAAAGGCTGAGCGACGGTTAATCCCTAGAGTTCGCTTGTACCCGGCGATGACAAGGGGGGCCGATGCCGCGCCTCGACAAGGAAACCCTCGGACTCCTCCTTTCGACGGTGAGGGACTACGCGGCGCGGGAGCTGTCGCCCGCCTTTCTCCTGAAGCTCGACCACGAGGACGTCTTCCCCGCCAAGGTCCTCCGCGACCTCTACGACCCGAACCAGATCGGGCTCCACCTCGTCTTCGTCCCGGAGGAGGCCGGCGGGCTCGGCGGCGGCGCCTACGACATCTACCGCGTCTGCGAGGTCATGGCCGAGATCGACCTCGGCATCGCGACGGGCGTCCTCGCGACCTGCCTCGGGTCCGACCCGATCATGGTCGGCGCGACGCCGGATCAGAAGAGCGTCTGGATGAAGCGGATCGCCGACGAAGGGCTCCTGATGGCCTACGGCGCGACGGAGCCGCAGGCGGGAAGCGACCTCGCGCGCCCTCCAGACGACAGCGACCCCCGTCGTGGAGGACGGGAAGACGGTCGCCTACCGGCTGAACGGCCGGAAGCAGTGGATCTCGAACGGAGGCGTCGCCGACCTCTTCACGATTCTCGCGAACGCCCCGGGCGGTCCGTCCTGGTTCGTGGCGGAGAAAGGGCTCCCCGGCTTCACGGCAGGGAAGCCCGAGGACAAGCACGGCATCCGCGCGAGCAACACCGCGGCGCTCTTCCTCGAGGACGTCCTCCTCCCCGCCGACCGCCTCGTCGGCGGCGTCGAGGGGAAGGGGCTGGTTCAGGCGCAGGCGGTCTTCGGCTACACGCGGCTCATGGTGGCGGCGTTCGGGCTCGGGGCCGGCTGGGAGGCGCTTCGCCGCGCGATCCGATACGCGCAGACGCGCGTCCAGGGAGGGGCGCCGCTCTCGCAGAAGCAGGGTTACACGCACAAGCTCCTCGTCCCGAACGCGGTCCGTCTCGAGGCCGCGCGCGCCTACATCGAGGGAACGGCGGACCGGATCGACGGCGGCGAGCCCGACCTTGCGACCGAAGGGGCCGTGGCGAAGTACATGGCGACCGAGGCGGGCGTCCGGGCCGCGGACGACGCCATCCAGGCCCTCGGAGGCTACGGCTACACGCGCGAGTACATGGTCGAGAAGATCCGTCGCGACGTCCGGATCACGACGATCTACGAGGGGACGTCCGAGATCATGGAGTGGACGATCGCCCGCGACCGGTGGCAGCAGCACCTGAAGACGAAGGGGAGCTTCTACGCCGACTGGGCAGCGCGTCTCGGCGGCACGGAGGCGACGGGCAAACCGAACTCGGCCGCGGCGCTCAGGTCCCTCGGCGTCCTCTTCGAACGGTGCCGCCTCGACCGGCTGACGCGGAACCAGCACGTCCTCTTCCGCCTCGGCGAGCTGACGGCGTTCGCGGAGACCGCGGCCGTCTTCGCCGAGCGGGCCGCGGCGACGCCGAGCGAGGCGTCGGGACTCCCTCCCGCCGTCCTCGCGACGATGGCGCGCGCCTTCGCCCGCGAGGCATTCCTGAAGGTCGCGGCGGAAGGGCTGAAATGGGCGAACGCGGCAGGACAGGCGGACCCCGGCCTCTCGAAGGCCCTCCGCGTCGACGACGGCGTTCGCGGCCCAGCGGGGCCAGATCGAGGACTTCGACACGCTCGCCCGCGACCTCGCGGCGGCGTTCCCGGCGGCGTGACGGGGGAAGAACGATGAGCCGAACCGAGCCAGGTGACAGAACCGACCGTGCGGTCGCCGTCGTCGGCGTCAGCGCGCTCCTTCCGGAGGCTCCCTCGGCCGACGCGTTCTGGAAGAACGTCGCCGGGAAGCGCTACAGCATCACCGACGTCCCGCCCGAGCGCTGGAGCCCGGACGACTACTACGACCCGGACCCGGCCGTCCCCGACAAGACCTACAGCCGGATCGGCGGCTGGGTCCGCGGATTCACGTTCGACTGGAAGCGCTTCCACATTCCGCCGAAGGTCGCCTCGGCGATGGACGAAGGGCAGCAGTGGGCCGTCACGATCGCCGCCGACGCGCTCGCCGATTACGGCTACCCGACGAAGCCGCTCGACACCGAGCGGACGGCCGTCATCCTCGGGACGGCCATGGGGGGCGAGCTCCACTTCCTCACCGCCTTCCGCGTCTTCTTCCCCGAGTTCCGGAAGGCGCTCGACGGCGTCGAGGAGTTCCGCGCGCTGCCGGCCGACGTCCGGACGGCGATCCTCTCGAAGTGGCACGAGCGGGTCTCGGCGGCGCTGCCGCCGATCACCGAGGACTCGATGCCGGGCGAGCTCCCGAACATCATCTCGGGGCGCGTCGCGAACGCCCTGAACCTCCGCGGCCCGAACTTCATCACCGACGCGGCCTGCGCCTCGACGCTGGCCGCCGTGGACGCGGCCGTGGACCTTCTCGCGGGGGACACGCGGACGCCGTCCTGACCGGCGGCGTCGACCGGAACATGGGCCCTTCGACGTTCGTGAAGTTCTGCAAGATCGGGGCGCTCTCGGCCACCGGCACGCGACCGTTCGGCGACGGCGCCGATGGCTTCGTCATGGGCGAGGGGTGCGCGGCCTTCCTCCTGAAGCGCCTCGCCGACGCCGAGCGGGACGGGGACCGGGTCTACGCCGTGATCCGCGGCGTCGGCGGCTCGAGCGACGGGAAGGGAAAGGGGATCACTGCGCCGAACCCGGCCGGACAACGGCTCGCCATCGAGCGGGCCTGGAAGGACGCCGGGCTCGACCCGGCGACGGCGACCCTCGTCGAGGCGCACGGCACGAGCACGAAGGTCGGCGACGTGGTCGAGGTGGAGAGCCTGACCTCGATCTTCGGCGGCGCGTCGAAGGGCTCGATCGCCCTCGGCTCCGCGAAGAGCAACGTCGGCCACCTGAAAGCGGCGGCCGGCGCGGCGGGGCTGCTGAAGGCGGTCCAGGCGATCCACCACCGGCAGCTTCCCCCGACGCTCAACGCCGGAAAGCCGAATCCGAACATCGACTTCGCCTCGACGCCGTTCTTCCCGAACCACGATCTCGCGGAGTGGAAGCCGAGGAACGGCGCGCCCCGGCGCGCGGGCGTCTCGGCCTACGGCTTCGGCGGGACGAACTTCCACCTCGTCCTCGAGGAGCACCGCCCAGGCTCCCTGACGTCGAGAAGGGCCTCCTCGGTCGCCCTCCGGGCCACGCCGGAACCCGCGACCGTTTCCGCGCCCGAGACGGCTCCCAGGACGCCCCCCCGCGGGGTAGCGATGGTCTCCGGAGCGGATTCGGCGGCGCTGGCGGCGAGCCTCGACGCGCTTCTCGCCCGGGTCGAAGGGGGCTTCACCCCCAAGGCCGCCGCGCCCGACGCCGCCTTCCTCGCCGCGCCCGAGCGGCTGGCCGTCGACTTCGGGACGCGCGAGGAGCTCCTCGAGAAGCTCGGCAAAGCGAAGAAGGCGCTGGCCTCCGGGACGCCGAAGGCCCTCCAGGCCCTTGCCTCGCAGGGGATCTTCCGCGGCTCGGGGCCCGCCCCCGGAAGGCTCGCCTTCCTCTTCCCCGGGCAGGGAAGCCAGTACGTGAACATGGGGCGCGAGCTGGCGGCCCGGGAGCCCGCCGCCGCTGCGGTCTTCGCCGAGGCCGACCGCGTCATGACCCCGATCCTCGGCCGGCCGCTGACGAGCTACCTCTTCGTCGACGCGAAGGACGACGACGCCGTGAGGGCGGCCGAAGAGGCCCTCAAGCAGACGGCCATCACGCAGCCCGCGATGCTGACGGCGGACGTCGCGCTCTACGAGGTCCTCCGGACGTACGGCCTCGAGCCCGACCTCGTGATGGGACACTCGCTCGGCGAGTACGCCGCTCTCGTCGCGGCCGGCGTGATGCCGTTCGCCGACGCCCTCGAGGCGGCGGCGGCTCGCGGACGTGAGATGACGCAGGTCTCTCTCGCCGACAACGGCCAGATGGCCGCGATCATGGCGCCGGTCGAGGAGGTCGAGGCGGTTCTCGCCACCGTGGACGGCTACGTCGTCGCCGCGAACATCAACAGCCGCGCCCAGTGCGTCATCGGCGGGGCCTCCGCCGCGGTGGAGGCGGCCGTCGTCGCCCTCCAGCAGAAGGGCTTCCACGCCATCCGGCTCCCGGTGAGCCATGCCTTCCACACCGAGATCGTGGCCCCGGCCAGCGCGCCTCTCCGGCGGGTCCTCGACCGCCTCCGGGTCTCGCCGCCGACGCGGAAGCTCGTCGCCAACGTGACGGGCGTCCTCTACCCCCTGACCGTGGACGGGATCAAGGAGATCCTCCAGAAGCAGATCGCCTCCCCGGTCCAGTGGGTCCGGGGGCTCGAGACGCTCTGGGCCGAGGGGGCGCGGACGTTCGTCGAGGTCGGCCCGAAGCGGGCGCTCAAGGGGTTCGTGGACGACGTCCTCGACGGAAGGCCGGGCCTCGTCTCCCTGTTCACGAACTCGCCGAAGCTGGGCGACGTCGCAGCGCTGAACCACGCCCTCTGCGGCCTCTGGGCCGCGGGGTTCGGCAGACCGCTCGTGTCCGCGGCCTTGCCGATGACCATCGAGACCGCCCCGGCGCCGCGCGCCGCCCTCGACCGGAACGAGACGCCGCGCGGCTCGATCGTCGTGACCGGCACCGGGCTCGGCCTGCCGGGCGCGGAGAAGCCGGTCATGGACCCGGCGAACGCCGAGCGGATCCTCCGCGGCGAGCAGTTCGTCGACTTCCTCCCGGAGCGCTTCCGGCGCCGGATGGTCGACAAGAAGGTGACGCGCGTCGTGAAGGGCGAGGACGGCAGCGGCCGATTCGAGACGATCTCCGACACCGCCGAGGTGATCAAGCTCGCGGGCCGGCCCGGTCCGTTCGACCTCACGGCCGAGTACGGCGTCCCCGGAAAGCTCGTCGAGGCGCTCGACGTGACGTCGCAGCTCGCGATGGCCGCCGGCCTCGACGCTCTCCGCGAGGCGGGAATCCCGCTCGTCCAGAGCTGGAAGAAGACCTCCACCGGGAGATTCCTCCCGGACCGCTGGAGGCTCCCGGAGCCGCTCCGCGACGAGACGGGCGTCGTCTTCGCGAGCGCCTTCCCCGGGCTACGACCGCTTCGCGGACGAGATGGCGCGTTACTACGACGACGAGGCGCTTCGCCGCGAGCGCGCCTCGCTCGAGGACCTCCGACGCGTCACCTCCGACACCGCCACGCTCACCGAGATCGACCGCAAGGTCGCGCGTCTCGACGACGAGATCGCGCGGAAGGCGTACGCCTTCGACCGCCGCTTCCTCTTCCGCGTCCTCTCGATGGGGCACAGCCAGTTCGCCGAGTACGTCGGCGCCCGCGGCCCGAACACGCAGGTCAACTCGGCCTGCGCCTCGACCGCCCAGGCGATCGGCGCTGGCCGAGGACTGGATCCGCTCGGGCCGATGCCGCCGCGTCGTCGTCCTCGGAGCCGACAACGTCACCTCCGAGCGGCTCCTCGAGTGGGTCGGCGCGGGCTTCCTCGCCTCCGGCGCGGCCGCGACCGACGACAAGGTCGAGGAGGCGGCGCTCCCGTTCGACCGCCGACGGCACGGCACGCTGATCGGCATGGGCGCCTGCGCCCTCGTCGTCGAGAGCCAGGACGCCGTCGAGGAGCGCGGCATGCGTGGCCTCGTGGAGGTCCTTTCGACCGAGACGCGCAACAGCGCCTTCCACGGGACGCGCCTCGACGTCGACCACATCTCCGGTGTCGTCGAGAGCCTCGTCGCGAGCGCCGAGCGCCGCTTCGGCCTCGACCGCCGGGCGATGGCGCGCGAGACGGTCTTCATGTCGCACGAGACGTTCACCCCGGCGCGGGGCGGGAGCGCGGCGGCGGAGGTCATGGCCCTCCGGCACGTCTTCGGCCCCGCCGCCGACGAGATCGTCGTCGCGAACACGAAGGGCTTCACCGGCCACCCGATGGGGGTGGGCATCGAGGACGTCATCGCGGTCAAGATCCTCGAACACGGCATCGTCCCGCCGGTCCCGAACTTCCGCGAGAGAGACCCCGACCTCGGCTCCCTGAAGCTCTCGCGCGGAGGCCGCTACCCGGTTACCTACGCGATCCACCTCGCCGCCGGCTTCGGCTCGCAGATCTCGCTGACGTTGACGCGCCTTGTCCCCGGCGGCCTCGACCGCGTGGACGATCCGGCCCGCTACCGGCAGTGGCTCGCGGAGGCGACCGGCGCCGACGGGCCGGAGCTGGAGGTCGTCAAGCGGAACCTCCGCGTCGTGTCGAAGGGGGCCCCGACCCGCCCGGCGGCCGCGAGCTCGTGGGTCTGGGGCACCGGGCCGACGCGCCGCGCTCCCGCCCCGCCCGCAACCGTCGTCAGGCCCGCAGAGATCCTTGCACCGGCGCCTGCGGCGCCGGTGAGGGACACGAAGAGTGTCGCGCCTCCGGCGCGACCATTCTTCGAAGGTGAAAAGGCGGAAATCACCGCTGCCGCGGCACGAGAGGCCGCCAGCCCTTCTCCAGCGCCTGCTTCTCTTCCTATCGAAGTTAAGGTGCTGGTCGCCACCGCTCCGGCGCCGCAGGCGCCGGACGGCGTGGTAACGCGGGTGATGGCGATCGTCGCCGAGAAGACCGGCTACCCGCCCGAGATGCTCGACCTCGATCTCGACCTCGAGGCCGACCTCGGCGTCGACACCGTCAAGCAGGCCGAGACCTTCGCCGCCGTCCGCTCCGAGTGGTCCATCCCCCGCCAGGAGAGCATGAAGCTCCGCGACTTTCCGACGCTCCGCCACGTCGTGAAGTTCGTCCACGACCACCGGCCCGATCTCGCGCCAGCTCTTGCGGCGCCGGCGAGGGAGACGAAAAGTGCCGCGCCTGCGGCTCGGCCGTCCTTCGAAGGTGAAAAGCCGCAAAGCGCCGCCACTGGCGAACCGCCTGTGGCCGGTCCGCTACCGACGCCTGCCCCTCTTCCCCTCGAAGAAAAGGTTCTGGTCGCACCTGCGCCGTCCCAGCGGGCGTCAGACGAGGTGGTGGCGAAGGTCCTCGCCATCGTCGCCGAGAAGACCGGTTATCCCGCCGAGATGCTGGAGCTGGACCTCGACCTCGAGGCCGACCTCGGCGTCGACACGGTCAAGCAGGCCGAGACCTTCGCCGCCGTCCGCTCCGAGTGGTCCATCCCCCGCCAGGAGAGCATGAAGCTCCGCGACTTTCCGACGCTCCGCCACGTCGTGAAGTTCGTATACGACAGCCGACCCGAATTGGCGCCCGCGCCTGCGGCGCGGTCGTTCTCAGAAGATGAAAAGCCAGCAAGCGCCGCCGCCGTACCGCCGGTGGCCTGTCCACGACCGACGCCTGCCCCTCTTCCCTTCGAAGAAAAGGTGCTGGTCGCCACCGCGCCAGAGCCACCGAAGCGCGGCTCGGGATCTCTCGCTGAGGCCGACCGCGTCCCGCGCCGCGTCGCCGTTCCCTCGCTCCGGCCGCCGATCGAGATGATGAAGCCGACCGGCGTTTCCCTCTCGACGGGGAGCCGTGTCGTCGTGGCCACGGATGCCGGCGGCGCCGCGAAAGGGCTCGCAGAGCTTCTCGCCGGGAAGGGCGTCGTCGTCCTGCCGCTCGACCCGGCCCTCCCTGCGCGTCGAGCTGGAAGCGGCGCTGAAGACCTGGGCCGCGGAAGGCCCGGTCGCCGGCGTCTACTGGTTCCCCGCTCTCGACGCCGGCCCCGCGCTCCTCGACCTCGATCTCGCCGCGTTCCGCGAGGCGAACCGCGTCCGCGTGAAGAGCCTCTACCGGGCGATGCGCGCCCTCGACGGTGCGGTTGGCGGGCCGGGGACCTTCCTCGTCGCGGCGACGCGGATGGGAGGCTTGAGCGGCCAGGGTCCGGACGGCGCCGAGGCGCCGCTCGGCGGGGCCGTCGCGGGCTTCGCAAAGGCGTACCGGCGCGAGAAACCCGACGCGCTCGTCAAGAGCGTCGACTTCGAGGCGGGCGCCTCCCCCGCCGAGATCGCCGGCGCGCTCCTCGAGGAGACGCTCCTCGACCCGGGGGTCGTCGAGACGGGCCGGAAGGACGGCCTCCGCTTCACGGTGAGCCTCGCCGAGCGGCCGGCAGCCGACGGAGCGGCCGGCCTCCCGCTCTCGAAGGAGTCGGTCTTCGTCGTCACCGGCGCGGCGGGCGGGATCACGAGCGCCATCGTGGCCGACCTTGCGGCCGCGTCGGGTGGCGTCTTCTGGCTCCTCGACCTCGTGGCGGCGCCCGCGAGGGGAGACCCGAAGATCGGGCTCTTCCGGTCGGACCGCGAAGGGCTGAAGAAGCTCCTGATCGAGGAGGCGAAGGCGCGGGGCGAGAAGCCGACGCCGGTCGCCATCGACCGCGCTCTCCTCGGCGCCGAGCGCTCCGAGGCGGCCCTCAGGGCGGTCGAGGCCGTCGAGGCGGCCGGAGGCTCGGCGCACTGGCGCCGTGTCGACCTGCTCGACGGCCCGGCGGTCGAGGCCGCCGTCGCGGAGATCCGCTCCCGCCACGGCCGAATCGACGTTCTCGTCCACGCCGGCGGCGTCGAGATCAGCCGGAAGCTCGCGGACAAGGAACCCTCCGAGTTCGATCTCGTCTTCGACATCAAGGCCGACGGCTTCTTCGGCCTCCTCCGGGCGGCGAAGGAGATGCCGCTCGGGGCGACGGTCGTCTTCAGCTCCGTCGCCGGCCGGTTCGGAAACAGCGGCCAGACCGACTACAGCGCGGCCAACGCGCTCCTTTCGGCGATGTCGTCCTGGCTCCACGCGGCGCGCCCCGAAACGCGTGCGATCGCGATCGACTGGACCGCCTGGGGCGGCATCGGCATGGCGACGCGCGGCTCCATCCCGAAGCTCATGGAGATGGCCGGCATCGACATGCTCCCGCCCGAGGCCGGCATCCCGACGGTCCGGCGCGAGCTCGTCTCCGGCGGCTTCTCGGGCGAGATCGTCGTCGCCGGGAAGCTCGGCATCCTCGGCGCCGAGTGGGACGCCGAGGGGGGCCTCGACGCCGGCCGGATGGCCGACGCCCTCGCGGCGCGGGAGCGGCCGCTCGTCATGGTCGGTCGGGTCACCGGCGCGCCGCTCCACGGCGGCCTGACGGCCGAATCGCTCCTCGATCCCGCCGTCCAGCCCTTCCTCTTCGACCACGCGATGGACGACACGCCGCTCCTCCCGGGCGTCATGGGAACCGAAGCGTTCGCGCAGGTGGCGAGCGCGCTCTGCCCCGGGTTCCGCGTCGCGGCGGTCGAAGACGAGCAGTTCCTCGTCCCGTTCAAGTTCTTCCGCCGGCAGCCGGCCCTCCTCCACCTCTCGGCGCAGGCGACGCCCGACGCCTCGGGCGACCTCCTCGTCGAGACGGCGCTTCGCTCCAGGGTGCGGCCGAAGCCCGACCTCCCGCCGGTCGAGCGCCTCCACTTCCGGGCCCGAGTCCGGATGACGAGGAGTCCCGCGGCGCCTCCGCCGGCGGCGAAGCCGCCCTCGAAGGAGAAGGCCCTTCCGTACGGGCCGGAGGCGATCTACCGCGTCTACTTCCACGGGCCCGCGTACCGCGTGCTCCAGGGCGTGGCCCCGAATGGCGAAACGGCGTGGGGCCTCATGGCGGCGGCGCTCCCGGCGAACGCCTTCCCGGCGAACGCGGCGGGGCTGATGGCGCCTCGCCTCATCGAGCTCTGCTTCCAGACGGCCGGTATCCAGGAGGTCGCTGCGAAGGAGCGCCTCGCACTCCCGATGGCCCTCGACTCAGTCCGCGTCTTCGGCCGGGAGGAGGAGGGAATGGCCTCGCGCCTCTGGGCGGTCGTCCGTGCGCGGGATGGGGGCACGTCGTTCGACGCCGACGTCGTCGATGAGCGGGGCCGCGTCTTCGTGGAGCTCCGCGGCTACCGGACCGTCCCCCTCGAGGGGAAGGTGACGCTGGCGTGATCCTCTGGATTCTCCGCGCGGGTCCCGCCCCGGCCGGGAGAGGCGGAGCCCTCCCGGCGTGGCTCGGCCCTTCGGAGCGGGCGCACGCGGCGCGGCTTTTCATGCCCGAAGCGCCGCGCGGATTTCCTCCTCGGCCGCTGGGCCGCAAAGGAGCTCCTCGCGGGCCTCCTCACCGGGACGGAGGGTCCGTCTCCCCCCCTCGACGCGTACGAGATCGTTCCCGGTCCGCGGGGCGCGCCTTTCGTCTGCCGCCCGGACGGCGAACGCCTCCCGTTCGGCGTCTCGGTGAGCCACTCGGACGGGACCGCTTTCTGCGCCGCCTGGCCCGATCCGGACGGCGGGCTCGCGGCGGGCGCCGACCTCGAGCGGATCGAGCCGCGAAGCGGGGCGCTCGTCCGGGACTTCTTCAGCGAGTCGGAATCGACCGCGTGGGAGGCCCGGGCCCCGGGCCGGCCGCGCGACACGTTCGCGACCGCGATCTGGAGCGCGAAGGAAGCGGTCCTGAAGGCCCTGAGGCTCGGCCTCACCGTCGACACCCGTGGCATCGACTGCGAGCTCTTCCCGGACCCCGCGCCTGCCGACGATTCGATTCCCGGGCCGGAGGGGAACGGATGGAGGCGCTTCACGGTGCGCGTCGCGCCCGCGGCCGGCGGCGCGGCCGGCCTGGCGGGCTTCTGGCGCGAGGAGGAGGGCTTCGTCCTCACGCTCGCGGTGCGCAGGGCGGCGTGACGGCGTACTCTGCCGACGCCGATTCCCCCGTCACGTATTGAGACTCCGAAAAGAGGACCGAATGCCGACTTCCCGCCGCGCTTTCGTCCCCTCCGCCTTCTTCGCGATTCTCTTCGCCTCGATCGTTTCGGCCGCCCTGCAGGCGGCTCCTCAGGCCGCGTCCGCCTCGCCGGCGGCCGCTTCGCCGGCCGCGGCCCGCATCCGGGCGGACGTCGCCTGGCTCGCCTCCCCCGAGCTGAAGGGGCGCCGCGCCGGCTCTCCCGAGGCCGACCGCGCGGCCGACGGCATCGCCGAGCGGTTCCGGACGCTCGGCCTCCTGCCGGCGGGCCCGAAGGGAAGCTACCTGCAGCCCTTCGAGTTCATCGACGGCGTCGACCTCGGCCCGAAGAACTCCCTCGAGACCGGCGAAGGCGCGTCGACGAAGGCGTGGGCGGTCGGCGGCGACTTTCGCCCGCTCGCCTTTTCCGCCGCGGGGACGGCGGCCGGCGAGGTCGTCTTCGCCGGCTACGGCATCGTCGCGAAAGACCTCTCGTACGACGACTACGACGGGCTCGACGTGAAGGACAAGGTGGTCCTCGTCCTCCGCTACGGGCCGGACGGCGACGACGAGAAGTCCCTCTTCTCCCCGTACGCGGCTCTCCGCTTCAAGGCGAGCGTCGCCCGGGAAAAGGGCGCGAAGGCCCTTCTCGTCGCGACGGGCCCGCTGACGAAGGATGTCCCGGACGACCTCGTCGCGCTCCGGACCGACGCCGCCTTCGCCGACGCCGGGATCGTCGCGCTCTCGATCCGCCGTCCCGTCGCCGAGGCGCTCCTCGCACCGTCCGGAAAGACGCTTGCCGCTGCGCAAAAGGCGATCGACGACGCGAAGAAGCCCGCGTCGTTCTCGGCCGCCGGCTCGCGGGTCGCGCTCGCCGCCGACGTGACGCCCCGGCGCGTGAGGACCGCCAACGTCCTCGGCCTCCTGCCGGGCGCCGACCCGAAGGTGAACCCGGGGATCGTAATCGTCGGCGCCCACTACGACCACCTCGGGCTGGGCGGCCCCTCCTCGCTCGACCGCGGCGGCGACGCGCGGGTCCACCCCGGCGCCGACGACAACGCGTCCGGAACCGCCGCCCTCCTCGAGATGGCGCGGGACTTCGCCGGGCGGAATCCGCCGCTCCCGCGCTCGCTCCTCTTCATCGCGTTCGGGGCGGAGGAGATCGGCACGCTGGGCTCGCTCCACTTCACGAAGAACCCGACGGCGCCGTGGGAATCGGTCGTCGCGATGTTCAACATGGACATGGTCGGGCGCCTCCGGGGCGAGAAGCTCGACGTGCAGGGCGTCGGGACCTCCCCGGCGTGGAAAGGGCTGATCGAGTCGTCGAACGCCGACGCGAAGCTGAAGCTCGCGCTCCTCGACGGGGGCTTCGGCCCGTCCGACCACTCCCCGTTCTACGGGGCGAAGAAACCGGTCCTCTTCGTCTTCACGGGCGCACACGCCGACTACCACAAGCCGTCGGACACGGCCGACAAGGTCGACGCCGCGGGAATCGTCCGCGTCGTGAGCTTCCTGGAGCCGGTCGTCGCGGCCGTCGCCTCGGCCCCGGAGCGGATCGCCTTCAGCGAGGTGAAGGGCGGGACGCCCCCCGGGAGCGGCTCGCGCAGCCTCCGCGTCTGGGTCGGAGGGAT
Organism: uncultured Acidobacteriota bacterium; assembly: GCA_963821435.1. GTDB lineage: Bacteria > Acidobacteriota > Thermoanaerobaculia > UBA5066 > UBA5066 > DAOMFB01. Next base: position 113,845 of record CAWGDR010000005.1, on the reverse strand, counting down.
TCCCGACTACTCCGAGGAGGGCGCCGGCGTACGGCTCTCGGGCGTGTCGGCGGGGTCGCCGGCCGAGAAGGCCGGCCTGAAGGCGGGGGACCTCATCGTGAGGTTCGGCGACAAGGAGCTCCGCAACATCTACGACTACACCTACGCCCTCCAGGGCCGGAAGCCGGGCGAGAAGGTGAGCATCGTCGTGAAGAGGACGGAGGACGGAAAGACCGTCGAGAGGAGCCTCGAGGTCACCCTCGGCTCGCGCCCCGACGCGACGAAGTAGGCCGCTCCCGCCTTAGACGCCGCCGAGGTCGACGAGCTCGATGCCGACCTTCTCGGCGTAGTCGTGGATCCGCTGCTCCCGGTAGAACTCGCCGAAGTAGATCGTGACGAGCCCCGCGTTCGCGATCAGCTTGAAGCAGTTCCAGCACGGGGACGCGGTCGTGTAGATCTCGCCCCCTTCGATCCTCACGCCGTTCAGGGCCGCCTGGAGGATCGCGTTCGCCTCCGCGTGGACCGTGGCCGTGCAGTGGCCGTCCTCCATCAGGCAGCCGACCTCGTCGCAGTGCGGCAGGCCGCGGAGCGACCCGTTGTAGCCGGTCGAGAGGATCCGCTTGTCGCGGACCACGACCGCGCCGACGTGCTTGCGCGGGCAGGTGGCTCGCTGCGCCACCTCCCGGGCGATGTTCATGAAGTAGCGGTGCCAGTCGACGCGGTTCGACATGGCCGGGGATTATGCCCGGAGGCCGTGGCCCCTCATCGGCCTCCCGCCGGAGTGACGATCTGCTGGGCGATCTGCGGCCCCACCGACCCGCCGCCGAAGAGGAGGGCGAGCCCGGCCGACATCCTCCGGTCCCGCGTGATCGGTACCCCTTCGGCTTTCGGGACGACCTGCGACTCCAGGTACTGCCCGTAGATGCCGAAGCCTTTCAGGGACCCCCACGTCCGGAGCGTCAGCCGGGCGCCGTAGCTGAAGGAGCTCGAGTCCGAGAGCCCGCCGGGGGTGAGCTGGCTCGTCCAGGTCCCGATCGGAGTCAGGTTCACGACGCGGTCGAAGAAGTTCAGGTCGGGGGTCAGCATCGCGTTCAGGCTGGTCGTCTTCTCGCCCGTGGCGGCGTTCTTCGACTCGTTGAACCCGAAGCTCGTCTGGAGCGCGAAGAAGGTTCCCATTGTCCCGACGCCGAGCGTCGCGCCGCGGAGGTCGGTCTGCGAGGAAAGGGCCCCGCTCGACTCCTGCCGGCCCCCGAGCAGGCCGAGCGACGCCTGCCAGACGCCGACGGGCTGCGAGACGTTCAGCGAGAGGTTCGTCTGCTTCGACTCGCTCCCGGCCGACAGGGCGCGGTTCTCCTGGGCCGAGAGCGCGAGGCCGGTCCGCGAGGAAGCGAAATTGTATGAGACCGAGGCGGCGAGAGCGTCGGCGTGCCCGGTCGGCGCCTGATACGACCCGGTCGAGTACGCGGCGCCGCCGTCGTTCGTCCGGGCGTACGTGGCCGAGACCGAGAGGGCGCCGAACGCCCGGGAGATCCCCACGTCCCAGATCAGCCGCCCGGCGATGAGGGCCGGGTTGGCCGGCGCGCCGAAGAGGTTGCCGATGTCGCGGATACCGGCCGAGAGCGTGAACCCGCCCGGGCTTGCGGTCGCGATGACGGCCCACGCCCAATCCCCGGTCTCGGGCTGGCTCGTCGAGTCGTTCGTGTAGAAGCTCCGGACCCCTTCGGCCTTTAGGAGGACGTTGGCCTCGGGCACGACGAGGTACTCCACGGAGCCGGAGATCAGCTGCCCCTTCTTCGGCGCCGACCCGAAGAGCGGCGGCTGCGGCTGCGGCACGGTCTGGGGAGCGCCGAAGGCGCCGGCCGTTGCGACCGGGGGGACGATCTGCGGCGGCGTGTTGTAAAGGGGGTCCTTGACGTCCTCGGCGTACTGCCAGAGGAGACGGAACTTGAAGCGACCGCTGGAGTCGATCATCGGCGTCATGGAGACGCCATAGAGGTTCTGCCGGAACTCGTTCACGCCCGCGGAGGAGGGGAGGCCGTCGTCGATGTTGCCGTAGACGCGAAGCGAGCCGAGCTTCGAGTCGAGGCCCAGCTCGAGGCCACGCCGCGTGGAGATCGTCTGAACCAGCGTCGACGGCGCGAACGTCTCGAGCGGCCCGTTGCCGAGCGTCGCCTTGAAGATCGACTTCTGGGCGGAGAGGACGACGGAGGGAGGCGACACGTGGGGGGGCGGGTTGTTCGGGTCGTACGACTGCGTGTAGGTCGCGTTCCAGCCGGCCGTCACCTTCGACTCGGTGTCGGTGACCGTCCCCTGGAAATTCGGGGCGATCGTCGGCAGGGTCTGGTTCGTCGTCGGGCCCTCCCGACCCACGGGCTCGCTGTGCGTGCGGCCCACCTCGCCCGAGAACGACCAGCCGAGCGCCGTGTCGGGGCGGGGGGCGGGGGTGGCGTCCGGAACGCCCAGCGAGCGCTCGAGGGCGCCTGTCCCTCGACGTAGTCGACCTCGACGGCATGGTCCCCTCCAGCGAAGGGGAGCGGGGGACGGTAGACGTAGGCGTCTCCTTCCCGCGCGACGAGATCGGTGACCACGACGCCGTCGACGCGGAGCGCGGCGAGCTGGAAGTCCGGAGCCGTCGGCTGGAACGTGACGGCCGGCTTCGGCTCCGTCGCGTCGCCGAGAGGCGCGGCGGCCGAAAATCCCGGGGGGAGGTCCGGCGGGGGCGCGGGAACGACGTCGGCCGGGGTCGGGGCCGCCTCGACGGGCGCTACGGCGGACGCCGGAGGAGCCGGGGAGTCCGGAGCGGGAGGCGGAGTCCCGGGGATCGCGGCCGGCGCCGGCGCAGGGGCCGGCTCCCGCACCGCGGTCGGTTCGGGCACGGCGGTCGGCACAGGGGTCGGGGCCTGCGCGAACGAGAGCGCCGGCACGAGCGCCAGGGCGAGTGCGACGACCCGCCTCAACGCGCGCCTCCCGACCCCACGTCGAGGAGGGGCGTGGCCGCGAGCGGCCTCCCTTCGGCGTCGACGGCGACCACCTTCCAGACGACCGGTCCTCCGCCGGAGACGCGGCGGGTCTCGACGACGAGGGAGGGGCTCGTCGTCATCTCGACGAAGAGGCGGCGCGTCTCCGCTCCGGTCCGCTCGAAGACGTAGAGGAGGTAGACCGCGCGCTCGACCGGCGTCCACGAGAACGTGACGCCGGCCGGACCGGCCCGCGCCTCGCCCTTGAGGGGAGCGAGCCGCGCCTCGAAGCCGCCGAGGGAGAAGCGCGCGGGCGCCGACGACACGGTCCATCCGTCCGCCACCGCCGGGCTTCCCTCGCTCGTCGGCGGCGCGGAGGCGCCCCCGCTCATCTGGTTCAGAAGCGAGCGTCCGGTGCCGGAGTAGCCCCTGACCGTCCACTCGTACTCGCCTTCCGGCAGCCGGTTCCAGACCGCGGCGGGCGGACTCCACCGGGTCCCCTCGCTGTCGTACCAGCGCAGCTCCTCGGGCCGGCCCCGGCGAGCGAGGCCGACCTTGTACGCCGTGATCCCCGGGACCGGCACCCACGAAAACGTGGGAGGCTGGAGCGCCGGGACGAAGGCGCTCCCCCCCGCCGGCGACACCGTCCGGAGCGAGCTGCCGACGTCGTCGACGTAGATCTGGACCGGCGGAGACGCGATCGGGTTCGGGGAGAGGACGGCGAGAGTGATCTCGTGCGTCCCCGCGACGAGCGTCGGGAGCGTCACGGCGTTCGACACCGCCACGGGCGTGCCGTTCTGCACCGGGACCGAGGCGGTCTCGACGAGGACGCCGTCCCAGTACCAGCCGACCAGGAAGAGTCCGCTTCCGGTCGTGAAGATGAGCCCCTGGGCGCGGAGGTTCTCACCCCGTGCCACAAGCGAGCCCGCGATTGGGAAGACGACCGAAATCCGCGTGGCCGACGCCGTCGCGAGAAGCGGATTGACGGCCGTGATCGCCACGGTGGCCGAGGCCGTGTCGACGTATCCCGTGGCGTCCGGGGCCGCGCGGAAGGCCCGGTTGGCCCGCACCAGCGGCGGCTGGCCGGCCTGGGCGAACATGTCGCCCGTCGCCTGAACCGCGTTCGTGTAGGTCAGCGTCCCGTTGGGAGGCAGGACGAGGTCGACGGTCTCCGCGACGCTGTCGAACACCGTCCCGCCGGCCGCGGAACGCGTGAAGGTGTCGCCGACGATCCGGAGCGGGTCGGCGCCGAGGTTGCGGAACAAGTAGCTGATGGCGATCACCTGTCCCGGAGCCGCCAGAACGGCGATGGGGCTCGCGGTCACCGTGAAGCCGCCGGCCGGCGGCAGGACGTCGAGGGGGACGCGGACGAGCTTCGAGATCGCGAGAGGCCGCCGCGTCGCGCGGGCGGAGGGCGAGGCCACCTCGTCTGCCCTCAGCACCACCACGTACGACGCGGGAGGCGTCGATCGCGGCACAGAGAGCGTCATCGTCCGCGGCGCATTCGGCGTCAGGACCGGCGCCGGCGGCGCGAAGGTCGAGCCGGGCGGCGCCTCGAGGACCGTCACGGCCGCGCTTCCGGTGAAGGCGCCGATCGGCTCGAGAACGAGCGTGAGGTCGGTGCTGCGGCCGGCGTTCACGCGCGCCTGCGGGGGCGTCACGCGGACGTTGAAGTCCGAGAGAGGCGCCACCGACACCTGGACGTTCACGGTCCGGGTGACCGTCACGCCGCCCGCTCCGGTCGAGCCCCGGGCCTGGAAGGTAAGGGTCACCGCGCCGGGGGGCGTGCTCGCGTCGGCGCGGATCTCGACCGGCTTCGGCGCTCCGGGCACCAGGTTGAACGACGGCGGCACGACGGAGATGCCCGCCGACCCCGTGGCCGTCACGTCGACGGCCGAGTTCCAACCGTTGATCGGCACGAGGGTCACGGTCGCGGGCGCGCTCCCTCCGGCCGGAAGGCTGATCGCTGCGGGCTGGACGTCGAGCGTGAAGTCGGGCTGCAAGGCGACCGAGACCGCGACGGTCGCCGTCCGGATCCCCGCGATGCCCGGCGCCGTCCCGCTGAACGTCACGTTGCTCGTGCCGAGCGCCGCGCCCGCGGGGGCGGAAAGCATGACGACGCGGGACTGTCCGGGCTGGAGGGTGAACGACGGCACGTCAGCCGTCAGCCCCCCGGCGAGCTGCGTGACGACCGAGATCGTCCCCGAGAAGCCGCCAATGGAGACCGCCGCGACGGTTACGGGCGCCGAGGTGCCGGGAGTGAGGCTGAGCGAGGCCGGCAGGGCCGAGAGTCGGAAATCGGGTGGTTGAGCGACCGTCAGCGATAGGGCGGCGGTCCGCGACCCCGGAATGCCGGCGGCGGTTCCGGTGAAGTTCCCGGCATAGGTTCCGGGCGTCGTCCCCGGGGCGACGGCGACCGTCACTGGCTGGGTCCCGCCCGCCAGCAGGGAGAAGCTTCCCGGCGAGAAGGTGATCCCCGGGATCGTCGGCGCGGTCACCTGAACGAGTGCGTTGAATCCATTCAACGGCTGGACGGTCACCTGCGTGAGGCCGCTCCCGCCCGCCGGAATCGTCAGCGACGTCGGACTGAGCCGGAGAGCGAAGTCCGGCGGTCCGGCCACCGTGAGGGAGAAGACGGCGGACGTGGACGTGGCCGGATCCGAGACCGTGATGAGGTACGGGCCGCCCGGAACCGCGGCGGAGTCCACGGAGAACTCGAAGGGAACGCTGGTGGAAAAAATGGTGACGCCGACCGGAATCGTGTACGACGGGGCGGCCGGGATCGTCGTGACGCCCGGCGGGAGGCCGGTGAAGCCCAGCGTCCAAGTCCCCGCCGGAAGCGGGTTCGGGGTTCGCGAGACCACGGCCGTCACCGGAACGATCTGCGGCGGCTGGACGCTCGCGCTCGCGGGGGTCAGCGTCACGATGGCGGACGCCTCGCGGGCCGAGGCCAGAAGCCCTCCCGCCAGAAGGACCCTCGCGGCGAGGCGGGCGTGTCTCATTCTTCCTCCGGAGGAACGTGGGAATGGCCTACCTGATCCTGCCACGTTCGCGATCCCGAAGGCGAGAGGCGCGTGCGCCGCGTCACGCCCCGCCGGAGCGGCGGGCGGGCGGCGGCGCCCGTGTACGATCGAGCCGTGAACGAACGGAGCGTCGTCGTGACCGGCCTGGGCGCCGTGACGTCGCTCGGGAATGACCTCGAGACGACGTGGAGAGGCCTCGTCGAAGGGCGCTGCGGCATCGGGCCGATCACCCTCGTCGACGCCTCCGGCTTCCGGACGAAGCTCGCGGCGGAAGTCCGCGAGCTTCCGGACGCCGGCGTCTCGCCGCGGGTCCTCCGGCGCCTTTCGCGGACGGACGTCCTCGGCCTCGCGGCGGCGGAGGAGGCGCTTGCGGCGTCCGGCCTCGACCTCTCCCGCGAGGACCCGCTCCGGATCGGCGTCGTCCTCGGCGCCGGCGTCTCCGGCCTCCTCGACTCCGAAAACGACTTCCGGGCCCTCCTCGCCCACGGCCCGCGGGCGGCCCGGCCCGACCCGCGTCCTGAACCACCCGCCCGATCAGACGACGGACCGGATCGCGGAGCGGTGGGGGCTCCTCGGCCCCCGCACCACGATCACGACCGCCTGCTCCTCGTCGGCGACCTCGCTCGGCTTCGCCTCCGACCTGATCCGCCACGGCCTCTGCGACGTCGTGCGTGACGGGGGGCGCCGACACCTTCGCCCGGCTCACGCACGGCGGCTTCAACGCGCTCCGCGCCGTCGACCCCGAGCCGTGCCGGCCCGTTCGACCGGCGGCGGAAGGGGCTGACGATCGGAGAGGCGGCCGGGATCCTCGTTCTCGAGGAAGAGGAGCGGGCGCGGAAGCGCAACGCGCCGATTCTCGCGAGGTTCCTCGGCTACGGCGTCACCTCCGACGCGCACCACATGACGCAGCCGGAGCCGAGCGGCGAGGCGGGCGCCCGGACGATCCGGGCCTGCCTCAACGCGGCCCGCCTCGACCCTGCCGACGTCGACTACGTGAACGCCCACGGCACCGCGACGCCCCAGAACGACCCGGCCGAGACGGCCTCGCTCAAGCGGGCGCTCGGCGCGCGCGCGAAGGAGATCCCGGTCTCGTCGATCAAGTCGATGCTCGGCCACTGCCTCTGCTCCGCCGGGGCGATCGAGGCGGTCGCCACCGTCCTGACGATCGCGCGCGGCGTCGTCCCGCCGACGATCCACTACGGGGAGGCCGACCCCGAATGCGATCTCGACGTCGTCCCGAACGAGGCGCGGGAGGCGAGGGTCCGCGTGGCCCTCTCGAACTCGTTCGCCTTCGGCGGGAACTCGACGGTCGTCGCGTTCGGCGAGTTCCTCGGATGACGGGCGCCGTCGTCACCGGCGCGGCGGCCGTCACGGCGCTTGGCCGGGACCTCGCGGCGACGCGCGCGGCCCTCGCCGGGGGGCGGTCCGCCGTGGCCGACGTCGAAGGTCCGGACGTGCCCGCCCGGAAGGACCGCTCGCCGGCCGCCCGGATCGTCCACTTCTCGTCCGAGCCCGAGCTGCCGAAGATGAAGGCCCGGCGCCTCGACCGGGGCAGCCAGTACGCCGTCGTCGCGGCGAAGCAGGCGCTCGCCGACGCCGGCTACGCGACGGCGGGACGCGAGGAGCGGACCGGAATCCTCCTCGGCACCGGGTCGGCCGGGCGCGGGCCCGCTCGTCGAGATCGAGCGGCAGATGGCGCTCGAGTCGCCGGACGCCGCCTCGCCCTTTCTCTTTCCCTACACGGTCTCGAATGCCCCGGCCTCGGTGACGGCGATCGAGCTTGGGCATCAAGGGCCCGAACGTCACGATCACGCAGAAGGACGCCGCGGCGCTCAATGCGCTCTTCTGGGGCCGGATGCTCCTCGCGGACGGCCGCGCCGACGCCCTCCTCGTCGGCGCCGCGGACGAGTGGAACCTCGACTACCACTTCGCCTACGAGCGGGTCCACGCGACGCGCACCGCGACGCCGCGCCGGCTTCGTCCTCGGCGAGGGCGCCGGGTGCGTTCTCGTCGAGGACGAGATCCCGGGCGCGGGAGCGGGGCGCCGCTGTCCGGGCCCGCGTCGCGTCGGTCGTCATCCGCCCGGCGCGCGCTCTCGCCGCAGGTCCGGCGCGCGGAGGCCGCGGCGCTCGCCGCCACTGATCCGCGCGGCGCTCGACGAGGCCGGCGTCGCGCCGTCCGGCGTCGGCCTCGTCCACCTCTCGCGAAACGGCGTCCTCGAGACCGACCGCGCGGAGGAGGCCGCCCTCGCGTCGTCTTCGCGGTCCTCCGCCGCACGGCGGCCGATCAAGGAGCAGATCGGCGAGAACCCGTTCGCCGGCGCCGTCCAGCTCGCTCTCGCGGCCGCCGAGCTCGCCGAGCGCCCTGGAGACGGAGGCCGTCCTGATCGACGCCTTCGGCGCCGGCGGCAATTTCCTTTCGCGCCGTCCTGAGGAGAGCATGACCCCTCCCCGCCGCTTCACCGTCTCGTTCGAGGTCCGGTTTCCCCGAGGTCGACTCGTACGGCGTCGTCTGGCACGGGCACTACGTCGCGCTACTTCGAGGTGGCCCGGAACGCCCTCTGCGCCGCGGCGGGGCTGACGCCCGCGGAGGCGCTGGCCCTCGGCTACAAGGTGCCGATCACCCGGTTCGACGCCGCCGTGAAGCGCTCCGCCCGCCTCGACGACCGGCTCGAGGTCTCCTGCCTCCTCCGCGCCGCCCGAAACCGCGAAGCTCGACATGGAGTACGAGGTGCGGCGGCATCCCTCTCGGGAGCTCCTCGCGGAAGGCTCGACCGAGCAGGTGGTCCTGAACCCCGAAGGCGAGCTGCTTCTCACCTTCCCCGCGCCGGTCCGGACCCTCGTCGAGCGGATCCTCGCGTACCAGCGCGGGGAGGTGGAGCTGAAGGGCGGGAAGCTCCTCCCGCTGCCCTGAGGGACCGCGGGAGCCGCGTTCGGTGCCCGGCTCATCGGGCGACGAGGCAGGCTTCCGCGCAGCCGCAGCCGACGTCGTCGTTCGAGATCTCAACGGCCGCGGCCGGGGCCGGGGCCGGGGCCGGGGAAGCGGCGGCCGAGAGCGACACGACCCCGGTTTCGGTGGCGGACCGATGACTGCCGGCCAGGGCCAGCGCGCCGAGGAGGATCGGGACGACGAGGAGGAGGGACGCGATCGGGGACTTCCGGACGGGGCGGCGTTCCTCGGTGCTCAGGGTGTCTCTCATCGTGTCCTCCTTCGGGTCTTTCACGTTCGACCCGGAAGGAAGATGTTCCCGGGGGGGGCGGCCGCGTCAGAGCATCGGCATGCGTTTCTTCGCCGCGGACGTGCTCCCCGTCACGAGATCAACCCGAGGCGCAGTGCCTTCGAGACCGCCTCCGAGGCGGAATGCACGTGGAGCTTCTCGTAGACGCTGCGGATGTAGTTCCGGACCGTGTTCACGCTCACGCAGAGGCGGTCGGCGGCGGCCTGGTAGCTATGACCCTCCGCGAGGAGGCCAAGGAGCTTCGTCTCCTGCGGGGCAAGGCGGACTTCGTCGGCCGGCAGGACCGGCGCCTTCCGGAAGAGCTCCACGACCTTCCGCGCGATCTCGGGTGACATCGGCGCCCCCCCGTCTTCGCTTCGCGCACGGCGTCGAGGAGACGCGCCGGCGGCGTGCTCTTCAGGAGGTAGCCGGTCGCGCCGGCGCAGATCGACTCGAAGATCCGCTCGCGCTCGGCCGAGACCGTCAGCATCAGGACCTCGACCGCCGGGTGCCGCTGCCGGACGAGCCGGACGCCGTCGGTCCCCGAGACGCCGGGGAGCCCGATGTCCATCAGAAGGACTTCGGGAGGCTCCCGGGAGATTCCCTCGAGCGCCTCCTCGACCGAGGCCCACGCGCCGACGCATGCGAAGCCCGGGCTCCCGTCGACGAGAAGGCGCAGCCCCTCCCGGATCGGGCCGTCGTCCTCGACGAGCCCCACGAGGATCGGGCCCACGGCGCCGCCGCCCCCGGCCGCGCTCACGGCCTCCGCGGCCGGAGCGGGAGGCCGAGGACGAGTCGCGTTCCCTCTCCCGGGGCGGAGGTCACCCAGAGCTTTCCTCCCAGGCGCGCCGCCCGGACCTTCATGTTGAGGAGGCCCCGGCCGCGCCGGAGGCTGGAGGAGAGGTCCCGCGCCCGCTCGCCCTCGAAGCCGCGGCCGTCGTCCGCCACCTCGAGCGTCAGCGTTCCCCCCTCGACGGAGAGCCGGAGAGCCGCGCTCCGGGCGCCCGAGTGGCGGACGACGTTCGTGACGGCCTCCTTGAAGACGAGGAAGAGCTGGCGGCGCGTCTCGGAGCCGACCGGCGCGTCGAGCCGCTCCTCGGCCGCGTCGAGCCGCCAGGCGATCCCGCTGCCGTCGAGGACGTCGGACGCGAATCGGCGCATCCGGGCGACGACGTGGCGCAGCGTGTCGCCGCGGGGGTCGATGGACCAGACCGCATCGCCGAGCGTGTCGATAAGGGCCCGCGCCGTCTCCGAGATCTCCTCCAGGACCTCCACCGTCGCGGCGTCCGCGGCGCCGACCTTCCTCCGGGCGACCTCGGCGAGGATCGCGATCCGGGAGAGGCTGGAGCCGAGATCGTCGTGCAGGTCCTGCGGCAAGACGCGTCCGGAGGCTCTCCAGGGAGCGGTGCCGTTCGCGCCGCACGAGGACGATGGCGGCGGCCGTCAGCGCCGCCGCCGCGGCGGAGGCGAGGAGCGCGGCCGCTGCCGGGCTCACGTCGCCGCCGCTTCGGGTCCGGTTCCCCGCCCGGCGAGCTTCGGGAAGGTCGCGACCGCGCGTGTCGGCTCGCCCGGGCTCGAATGAAGCGCCAGGGACCCGCCGTGCGCCCGGACGATCCGGTCGGCGATCGGGAGGCCGAGCCCGGTACCCGCCGGCTTCGTCGACTCGAAGAGCCGGAAGAGGGCGTCCTTCTTCTCGTCGGGCACGCCCGGCCCGAGGTCCGAGACGGTCAGCCGCCAGAACGGGCCCTCGGCGTCGACCCGGACGTGGACCTCGCGCCCCTGCGCCGCCTCGTCCTCGACCGCGTCGAGAGCGTTTCCGACGAGGTTCAGGACGACCTGCTTGACCCGCGCCGGGTCGAGCCGCGCCGGTGCGCCCCCGGGTTGCGGCGTGAAGTCGAGGGCGATCTTGCGCTTCTCGGCCTCCGGCTGGAGGAAGGCCACCGCCTCCGCGGCCGGCTCGTTCAGGTCGGACGGGACGACGACGAGGGGCGACGGGCGCGCGTAGGAGAGGAAGTCGGTCAGGAGCCGGGCGAGGCGCCCCGTTTCCAGCCGGGCCGCCTGCGCCAGCTCCGACGCCGTCGCCGCGCGCGGGGGCTGCCGCTGGAGCTGCTCCTCGAGCAACTCCAGGTTCAGGCTCATCGCGTTCAGCGGGTTCCGGATCTCGTGGGCGAGGCCCGCCGCCACCTCGCCCAGCTCCGCGCGCCGCTCGGCCTCCACCTTCGCCTCCTCGACGCGCCGCGTCCTCGTGTAGAGGATCCCGACCGCCGCCGAGGCCGCGCCGATACCGAGGAGGGAGACGACGGCCGCCGCGAAGGTCCGGACGTAGAGCTCGTTCCGGAGCTTTTCGACGCGTTTGGCCAGCTCCTTGCGCGAGATGCCGAACTTCAGGACGGCGAACTCGCCGATCGGGATCTCGATGTCGTACGGGCTCGGGGCCGAGCGGACGACGGACATCGTCCGCGGCGACGGGATCCCCGGCTCGACCGGAACGAGCGAACGCCCCTCCGCGGTCAGCGGCGCGCTTTCGGGAACCGTGAGCGAGCCGCCGTAGGAATAGACGACCTCGTGCGTCCGGACGTCCTCGATCTGGACCTCCGTCAGGATCTGCCGCTCGGAGAGCCCCTGCCGGACGTAGCGGTCGATCTCCGTCTGCTTCAGCTTCACGAGGAACGGGTCGCCGGCCGACTTCTCCGCGACGCCGCGGGCGATCCGCTCGGCGTCCAGCTTGGAGAGGAGCAACGCGTCGTTCACGACGTCGCGCGACAGAGATCGGAAGAGGAGGTAGCCGAAGAGCGCCACCGACCCCGCCGTCAGGAGGCCGAGGACGGAGAGCACGACGGTCAGTCGACGGCGGAAGGCCCGCGCCTCGCGGTCCTGCACGGGGAGGAGTTTAGCCGCCCGGCTCAGTCCTGGCGCTTCAGGTACCTGAAGTCTTTTATGTCGTACTGCTTCATCTTCGCGATGAGGCTGCCGCGGGAGATGTTGAGGAGCCGGGCGCCGAGCGACTGGTTGCCGCGCACCTTGCGCATGACGCGCTCGATGACCTGGCGCTCCACCTTCTCGACGATCTCCTTGAGGTCGTCGCTCTCCTTCAACGCCAGCTCGACGTGCTCGCCCGAGAACTTCTGGTCGAGGTCGGGCAGCTTGACCGCGCCGCTCCCGACCTGCGCCGCAAGGCGCCGCACCTCGTTCTCCAGCTCGCGCACGTTGCCCGGGTAGCCGTAGTTGAGGAGCGCGTTCATCGCCTCCACGTCGAACCGGTCTGCCGACGGGCCGCCCTGCCGGACCGCGAGGGAGTCGAGGAGGGCCGGGATGTCCTCCTTCCGGTCCTTCAGCGGCGGGATCCGGAGCGTCAGCGCCGAGAGCCGGAAGTAGAGGTCGTCGCGGAAATGGCCGTCCTCGACGGCCCGCGTCAGGGGACGGGAGCTGGTGCCGATGACGCGGATGTCGAGCGGCACGGTCCGCCCCCCGGGCGCCGCGACCTCGCGCGCCTCGAGGAGCCGGAAGAGGAGCGCCTGCGTCGCCGCCGGGAGGTCGCCGACCTCCTCGATCAGGAGCGTTCCGCCGTCGGCCTCGAAGAGGCGGCCCGCGCGCTTCCGCCGCTCGGCCGTCGGCGCCCCCCCGAGGAGGTCCTCCTCGAGCGCCTGCGGCTGCGCGGCCGTCGCCGCCACGCGGACGAGCGGGCGGGAGCGCCGCGGAGAGAGGGCGTGAAGCGTCTCGGCCGCGAGCGTCTTGCCGCTGCCGACGTCGCCCACGAGGAGAACCGGCGCCCGCGCCGCGGCGACGCGGGAGAGCGACGCCTTCAGGTTCTGCATGGGGAGCGATGCGCCGACGAGGAGAGAGAGCGGATCCTCGACCGAGGCCGCGGCCGCGGCCGCCGGCGGCGGGAGGCCTGGCTCGCCGAAGGAGCCCTCGCTCCGCTCCGCGTGGACGAAGCCGACCGCCGCGGCGAGGTGCGCGGCGAAGTCGGCGAGCGCCGGATTGTCCGCCGCCTCGGCCGGGACGACGAGCGCCCCGGTGGGTTCGGAGCCGGGCGCGCCGGCCGGGAGGACCCGAAGGCGCATCCCGGCCTCGAAGACGTCGACGGGGACGCCCCGCTGGCGGATCTCCGCGACGGTCCGCGGCGGGAGCTTCGGCAGCGTCCCCTTCCAGAGTGCCGCGATGGCCTCGCCGGCGCCGGGCTCTTCGAGCGAGACGAACGCCACGCTGTGGAGCGGCGTCTGGGCCGTCACGAAGGCCGCCAGGTCCTGCAGCAGCTCCTCGAAGGGGACCGGACGGTGGAGCCGGGCGTAGACCCCGTTCCAGAGCTCCGACGCCCGGGAGGCGGGCGTCGCGGGGGCGGCGGGCCGCGGCTCCTCGATCCTCCGAGGCGCCGGCTCGGGCGCGGCCTCCGGGCGGGAGCGGGGAGGGGCCTCCTTGGGTCCGGTCTCGGGCCGGGGGGCCGGAGCGCCGCTCGCGCCGAGCGCCGCGGCGGCGACCGAGAGGGCGTCCCGCCCGCGTGGCGGCGGGGCGGAGATCCGGTTCGGGTTCGGCGCCGGCCCGTTCAGGAGCGTGATCGTCGCCTCGCCGATCGCGATCCGGTCGCCCGCCGCGAGGGACGCGCTCCGGACGACGGAACCGTTCAGCGTGACGTCGGCGCCCGGGGCCGTGCCGAGGACGTCGAGCCGAAGCTCGTCGCCGGCCACCGAGATGCGGGCGTGCCGTCCGAGGACACCGCGGGCGCGCACCACCAGGTCATTTCCGGTTGAAGCGCCTATGTGGATGACATCCCGGTGGACCTTGCGGACTTCCGACTCGCCGCCGGCCTTCCGGACCTCGAAACTCAGCATGGACGAGAGCCTCCGGTGGACTGGGGAACGATTCCTGTACAACAAGATCCTAGCACGCGGGTGCAGCGTTTGTGTCCGGGAAGAAAACAACTCGGCGGCGCCGGCGTCCCGGCCCCGCCGGTAGAATGGCGCGGGGAACGCCGTGGGGGACTCCCTTCTCCATCTGCCGCCCTTTCGGGGCCCGCGCGACGAGGCGCTGACACGCATCGTGGAGACGGTCCGCTCGATCCTCGACCCGGACGCGGTCGAGATCGAGGTCCACTTCCGGCCGCAGGGGCTGAGGTACCGCCGCCGCTTCCTCCCGCACCGGGTCTCGGCGGCCCGCCCGGCGAACGGCGCGTCCCGCCCGCACGACGCCGCCCGGCGCCTCGAGGTCCGGTTCCGCTGCGCCGACGTCGTGGATGGGTCGCTCGGGCTCCTCCGCCGGGCCCACCGTCCCTGGACGACCGCCGAGCGGCCCCGATTCGAGCTCCTGGCGCCGTTCCTGTCGCACCTCCTCGAGCTCGCGGCGCAGGGGGAGATGGACCGTTGCGCGCGGAGGCGCCTCGCGGCCCTGGCGCCGGACGGCGTCCGGCCGCGGCTCATGGCCGCCGGCCTTTCGGAGCGCGAGGCCGAGGTCGTGTCGGCGATCCTGCGCGGCCTCCGCAACGCCGAGATCGCCCGCGAGCTCTTCATCACCGAGTGGACCGTCAAGGACCACCTGAAGCACGTCTTCCAGAAGCTCGGCGTGACGTCGCGCGGCGCGCTCGTCCGCGCGCTCTGGGACGAGACGCTGGTCTCCCGGAGCGCGCCGTGCTAGCGTCTCGCGCCGCCCCCCGGCGCAACTGAATGTTCCGACTCAAGAAACTCGACATCCTGGGGTTCAAGTCGTTCGTCGACCGGACCCAGCTCGACGCTCCCCAGCCGTATCACCGCGATCGTCGGGCCGAACGGATCCGGCAAGTCGAACATCGCCGACGCCGTCCAGTGGGTGCTCGGCGAGCAGTCCGCGCGGAACCTGCGCGGCAACACGATGGAGGACGTCATCTTCAACGGCGCGGCGCGCCGCCGCCCGCTCGGGATGGCCGAGGTCTCGCTGACGCTGGAGTCCCGCGACGGCGGCCAGTGGGCCGAGACCGGCGGCGAGGTCGTCATCACACGCCGCGTCACGCGCGACGGCGAGAGCGACTACGTCCTGAACGGCCGGAAGTGCCGCCTCAGGGACGTGCAGGACCTCCTCCTCGGAACCGGCCTCGGCGTGCGGGCCTACTCGATCATCGAGCAGCAGAAGATCGAGCTGATCCTCTCGACGAAGCCGCAGGACCGACGCCGCCTCATCGAGGAGGCGGCCGGCGTCTCGAAGTACAAGATCCGGCGGCGCCAGGCCGAGGTGAAGCTGGAGGAGACGCGCGCGAACCTCCTCCGCCTCTCCGACATCGTCTCCGAGATCGAGCGGACCTGCACGTCGCTCAGGCGGCAGGCGTCCCGCGCGGCCCGCTGGAAGGAGCAGGCCGACGCGCTCGCCCTCCTGAAGAAGAAGCTTCTCCGCCTCCGGTCCGACCGGCTGGCGGCGGGATTCACCGAGTCCGAGGCGGCGCTCGCCGAGGCGACCGACGCGGAGGCCGCGGCGCTTGCCGAGGCGGGCCGGCGGGACGCCGCCCTCGCCGAGGCCCGGCGGCTCGCCGACGAGGACGACGCCGAGCGCCGGGCGCTCGCCGACGCGCTCGCGGCCGCACGCGAGACGCTCCTCTCCGCCGAGGCCGCCGTCGCGGCCGCGACCCGGGAGGGCGAGGAAGCGGCCGCGCGGAGGCAGCTGCTCGAGACCCAGCGCGGGGAGGCGCAGGCCGACCACCTGCGCGCCGTCGAGGAGGCGGGGCGCTCCGAGACCTCCCGGGAGGCCGTCGACGCCGAGCTGGCCGGCGCCGAGGAGCGGCTCGCCGCGGCTGCCGCCGCGCTCGAGGACGTTTCGGCGCGCGAGGCCGAGCTCCTCGCCCGGCGCGAAGGGGCCCGCCGCGACCTGCTCGCGGCCGGGGCACGCTCCGCCGACGCCGGCAACCGCGAGCGCGACGCCGCCCTCCTGTCGGAGCGGCTCTCGTTCGCCCTGACGAAGCTGGACGAGCGGGTCGCGCGCGCGACGGAGTCTCTCGCGGGCCGCGAGTCTGCGGCGACCGAGGCCGCCTCCGCGAAAGAAAGCGCGAAGGTCGCGCTCGAGGCCGCCCGGGCCGAGCTCGAGAAGCTCGGCGTGGGGCGACGCGCCGCCGAGGAGCGACTCGCCGAGCTCCGGGCCGAGCGGGACCAGCTCCTCGCGCGCCATCACGAGATCGCCCTCCGCGTCGCGGCTCTCGAGACGACGCTCGCCGAGCGCGAGGCGGGAGGCGAGGCCGCGCGCCGCGCCCTCTCGGCCGCGGGCGTCTCGCCGAAGGGAGTCCTCGCCGACCACTTCGAGGCGCGAGCGGGCTTCGAGGCCGCGCTCGATGCCGCGCTCGGCGCGGCGCTCGAGGCGCCGATCCTCGCGGGGCGCGACGCGCTCGGGAAGGCGCTCGCCGCCGTGAGGAACGGCAAGCTCGGGAGGACCCGGTTTCTCCTTCCGATCGGGGAGACGCCGTTTCCGCTGAAGCCGCACGACGCCCGCGTCCTCGGCGTCGCCCGCGAGCTCCTGACGCCGCGGGCCGGCGACGAGACCCTCGCGTCCGCCCTCCCCGACGCCGTCTTCGTCGAGACCGTCGAGGACGCCCTCGCCCTCGCGCCCTCCCACCCCGAGCGCGCCTTCGTCAGCCGCGACGGCGTCGTCGTCCGCGGCTCGGTCGTCGAGGCCGCCGGCACGGACGTCCCGGGCGAGGGGCTCTTCACCGTCCGCCGGGACCTGAAATCGCTCGGCGACGCCCGGGCCGCGCTGATCCAGAGGATCGACAGCTTCGACCAGGAGATCGACGGCACGATGGGCGCCGCCAGCGCGTTCGCGACGTCGGCCGACGGCGCCCTCGCAGCCGTCCGGGCCCGCGAACGGGAGCACTCCGAGGCGGAGGCCCGCCTCTCCGCCGCCGACGAGGAGCGCCTCCGCGCCAAAAAGGAGCTCTTCGTCCTGACGGAGGAGACGATCGCGCTGAAGTCGGATCTCGCCGCCGCCGGCGCCGCCCGCGCCGAGGCCGCCGCGGCCGCCGCGCTCCGGACGAACGAGCTCGCCACGCTGGAACGGACGATCGGCGAGATGGAGGCGGGCGTCGAAGCGCTCCGCGCCTCGCGCCTCTCCGCCGGCGAGGCCGAAGCCTCCGCGCGGAACGCCCGCGACGTCCTGAAGGAGCGCCGCCGGGCCGCCGACGAGGCCGCGGCGTCGGCCGGCGCTCGCGCCGCCGAGGCCGCGCGCCGCGTCTCCGACCTCGCGCAGGGGCTCGAGGAGGCCGGGCTCAAGGGGGCCTCGGCCGTCGACGCCGGCGAGGCGGCACGCGCCTCGCAGGCGGCCGCCGCCGCCGCGGCCGCCGACGCGGAAGCCCGCCGCGCCGAGGCCGAACGCCGCTTCGAGGAGAAACGCCTCCTCCGCGACGACGCCGAGAAGGGCGAGCACGCGGCGCGGGAGACGCTCGACGCCACGCGGCGCGCGCGTTTCGAGGCCGAGCTCTCCTCGAGCGGAAGAAAGCCGACCGGGACCACCTCGCCGAGCAGTGCCTGACCGAGTTCGCCTGCCGGCCGGTGGAGCTGCCTCCCCTCGCGCCGGCCGACGGCGAGGCGCCGCCCGACGAGCCCGCGCTCTCCGAGGAGGTCCTCGAGAAGACGCTCGCCCTCGAGAGGCTCGGACCCGTGAACCACGCGGCGCTCGAGGAGTACGACGTCGAGTCGAAGCGGCTCGCCGAGCTCTCGGCGCAGAAGGCCGACCTCGAGTCTTCGCTCGCCCAGATCCTGGAAACGATCCGGACGATCAACGCGACGTCGTCGGAGCGGTTCCAGGAGGCCTTCGTCGCGATCAACGCGAATTTCGCGGAGGTCTTCCAGCGGCTCTTCCACGGCGGGACGGCGCAGATGCACCTCCTCGACGAGCGGGACCCGCTGGAGTCCGGGCTCGAGATCATGGCGCAGCCCCCGGGCAAGCGGAACCAGACGATCGGTCTCCTCTCGGGCGGCGAGAAGGCGCTGACGGCGATCGCGCTCCTCGTCGCCATCTTCCTGTACAAGCCGTCGCCGTTCTGCATCCTCGACGAGGTCGACGCGCCGCTCGACGAAGCGAACATCGACCGCTTCACGTCGCTGCTCGTCGAGCTCTCCGAGGAGACGCAGTTCGTCCTCGTCACGCACAACAAGCGGACGATGGAGACCGCCCAGGCGCTCTACGGCGTCACCCAGGAAGAGCCGGGTGTCTCGAAGCTCGTCAGCGTGCGGTTCGACTGACCCGCGATCTCACGAGGCAGGCGTCCTCATGGCTCAGGGCGGGACCGGCGTCTTCTATCACCCGTCGTACTCCCGGCGCAGCTACCTGACGGTCGGATCCCGTCTGGCCGACTTCCCGGAAGCCCTTCACGGAATCCTCGAGAGCGGCCGCGCCGTGCTGTTCGAGCCGGAGCCCGTCTCCGACGAGTTGCTGCTGAAGGTCCACACGCCCGATCTTCTGAAGCGAGTCGCGATGGACTCCCTCTGCTCCACCGCGTGGCGTTCGGCGGGAGGCGTCGTCGCCGCCGGCGAGAAGATCGCCCGCGGGGAGATCGGGAACGGCTTCGCCTTCATCGGCGCCGGCGGGCACCACGCGGGGCGGGACGACTTCGGGGGATTCTGCTGCTTCAACGACGTCGCACTCTGCATCGTGAACCTGCGGGAGAAATGCGGCCTGACACGTTTCGCGATCGTGGACACGGACGCCCATCACGGCGACGGCACGCGGGACCTCCTTCGCGGGGATCCCGACGTCCTCCACGTCTGCTTCTGCGGCACGGACTACGAGTCCCCGGACGGGACGAAGGTGGACGTGGCCTGTCCGAGCCCCGGGGAGCGCGGGAGGGACGGACGATCCACGAACGACCTTTACGTCGATCTGGTCGTGCAGCACGCGGTGCCCCGGGTCCGCGATTTCAGGCCAGACCTCCTCTTCTGGTACTTCGGCTTCGACACCCATCGGGGCGATTACGGGGACATCGGATTGACGTGGCCCTGCTACTGGAAGATCGCCGATCTGATGGCAGGGCTGGCGGACGAGGTCTGCGGTGGGAAGCTCGAGGTGGTCCTCGGGGGAGGCTCCCACCGGCACCTGGCCACGTCGCTGATTCCGCCCATCATCGAGCGGCTGGCGAGGCTGAAAGCCCCCGGCGCCCCGGCCTCCCTCCCACCTTGAACTCGCCGGTCGATTCCCTATAGTCGGGCCCTTGACGAACACCCGGATGGCCTACGAACCCCTCGTTCTGGCCCTCGCCCTTGCGGCGATTGCGGTGTCCTCCTCCGCCGGCCTCTTCGCGGCGCCGGTCATCACGCCCGACGTCTCGGCCGAGGGTCACCGGGCGCTCGACGTCTTCTGGTACACGACCGCGGCGACAGGCGTCGCGTTCGCGCTCGTCTGCCTCGCGCTCGCCGTCCTCCTCGTCCGCTACCGCGCCGGGAGGAGCCGGAAGGCGGCGTACGAGACCGGGACCGGGAAGGGCGCCGCCCTCGCCACGCTCGCGCTCGCGGGCGTCGTCTTCGTCGGCATCGACCTGAATCTCGTCCGGATGTCGAAGCGGGACGCGGCGGAATACCTGTTCCGGTTCCCGACCGGGCCCGACGTCGTCCGAGTCGAGGTGATGCCGCAGCAGTGGGCGTGGAACGTCCGCTACCCCGGCCCGGACGGGACCTTCAACGACGGCGACGACGTCGTCGCGCTGAACGTCCTCCGGGTGCCCGTCGGCCGCCCCGTCATGCTGAACCTGAAGGCGAAGGACGTCGTCCACTCCTTCTTCGTCCCGAACCTGCGCCTGAAGCACGACGCGAACCCGGGGCTCGTGACGCGGAGCTGGTTCACCGTGACGAAGCCGGGGACGTACGAGATCGTCTGTTCGCAGGTCTGCGGCTGGGCGCACTACCTGATGAAGGGGACGCTGGTCGCGATGCCGGAGGCCGAGTGGAAGGCCTGGGTCGCCGAGGCGGAGGCCGACGCGGCGCGGCGTTTCGACCCCGCCGACAAGGAGCAGCTCTGGGGCTGGGAGTGGGTGCCGTGAGCCGCTTCTTCTCGCGCGACCACAAGGTCATCGGGAAGCAGTTCCTCTGGTTCGGCCTCTTCTTCCTCGCGTGGGGCGGCATGATGGCGATGCTGATCCGCTGGCAGCTCGCCCGCCCCGGCGCCCCGTTCCCGGTCCTCGGGCCGCTCCTCTGGCCGTCGAGCGGCGGCGTCATGCCGCCGCACGCCTACGCGGTCTTCTTCACGATGCACGGCACGATCATGATCTTCTTCGCCGTCACGCCGCTCCTGATCGGCGCCCTCGGCAACTTCGTCATCCCGCTCGCGATCGGCGCGCGCGACATGGCCTTCCCGACGCTCAACCTCCTCTCGTTCTGGACGAACGTGGCCGCGGGTCTCGTCCTCGTCGCCTCGTTCTTCGTTCCGCTCGGCGCCGCCTCGGGGGGCTGGCCCGCCTACCCGACGCTCTCGACCCTCGTCGGCCAGCCCGGGCCGGGCCAGACGCTCTGGGTCGTGGCGATCCTGCTGACCGGGACCTCGACGCTGATGGGGGCGATCAACTACCTGACGACGCTCGTCAGGCTCCGCGCGCCCGGGGATGGGGTGGTTCCGGCTGCCTCTCACGGTCTGGGGGCTCGGACTCGCCGCCGTCCTGAACGCGCTCTTCGTTCCGGTCCTCTCGGCCGGCCTGATCCTCCTCCTCCTCGACCGGGTCCTCGGGACGAACTTCTTCCTCGCGGGAGCCGCGGTGAGGAAGGGGGGCGGGGACCCGCTCCTCTACCAGCACCTCTTCTGGATCTTCGGCCACCCGGAGGTCTACATCCTGATCCTCCCGGCGTGGGGCGTCGTCTCGGACCTCCTCTCGTTCTTCTCCCGAAAGCCCGCGTTCGGCTACCGCGCGACGGCGCTCGCCATGACCGCCATCACCGTCCTCTCCGCCGCCGTCTACGGCCACCACATGTTCGTCGTCGGCCTCTCGCCCCTCCTCTCCGAGGCCTTCATGACGCTGACGATGCTGATCTCGATCCCGTCGGCGGTCCTCTTCCTGAACTGGCTCGGGACGCTCTTTCGGGGGTCGATCCGCTTCACGGTCCCGATGCTCTTCGCCCTCGGCGTCGTCTTCGTCTTCGGCCTCGGCGGCCTGACCGGCCTCCACCTCGCCGCCCTCTCCTCCGACGTCTATCTCCACGATTCCTATTTCGTCGTCGGCCACTTCCACTTGACGATGGCGGCGTCCGTCCTTCTCGGCGCCTTCGCCGCCCTCACCTTCTGGTTCCCGAAGATCTTCGGGAAGGAGATGAACCCGGCGCTCGGGCGGTGGCACTTCTGGCTGACGATCGTCCCCTTGACCCTCGTCTTCTGCGGGATGCTCGTCCTCGGCTACGCCGGGATGCCGCGCCGCCTCTACGACGCGAACACGTACGAGTTCCTCCGGCGCTTCCAGCCGCTGAACGCCTGGATCACCTGGGCCGCCTTCGTGGCGGGCGCCGCGCAGCTCCTCTTCGCCGCGAACTTCCTGACGAGCCTCGTGGCCGGGAAGAAGGCCGCGGCGAACCCGTGGGAGGTCGGGACGCTCGAGTGGACCGTCGCGTCGCCGCCGCCTCACGGAAACTTCGAGTCGATTCCGGCGGTCGTCCGGGGACCGCACGAGCTCGGGCACCCTGAAGCGCGGCGGAAGGACTGGCTGGCCCAGAACGAGGAGCTGCCATGATCGGGGGGGGCGACGTGACGGAAGCCGGCAAGACGGCGGCCGTCGGGATGCTCTTCGCGCTCGGTTCGTGGGCGATGCTCTTCGCGAGCTTCTTCTTCGCGTGGGCCGCCCTCCGCCTGCGCGCACCCGTCTGGCCGCCCGAGGGGACGCCGCCTCTCCCCGTCGCCCTTCCGGCCCTCAACACGGTGGTTCTCCTCGCGAGCTGCTTCCTCCTCCGGGCCGGCCTGAAGTCGCGGAGTGCCGGCGCACGCGTCCGCGTCCTGCTCGGCGCGCTCGGCCTCGGCGCCCTCTTCCTTGGCCTGCAGCTCGCCGTCTGGATTCCGCTCTGGCGCTCCGGATTCACCGCCTCCTCGGGCGTGGCCGGCTCCGTCTTCTACGCGTTGACGGTCCTCCACGCCCTCCACGTCGCCGGCGGCCTCGTCGCGCTCGCCGCCCTCCTGCCCCTCTCCGGGAGACCCGCGTTCGACGGGCGCAGCCGCGTCACGGCGATGTACTGGGATTTCATGGCGGCCGTCTGGCTGCTCGTCTTCCTCGCGGTCTACGTCGCATGAGGCCCGCCGCTCTGGCCTCCGGTTTCGCCGCCGCGCTGACCGCGCTCCTCGCGGGCTGCGGCGGAAAGGAAGCCTTCCCGAAGCCGATCGTCCTCGGCGGGGAGACGGTCTCCGCCCGGAGCCTGAACCGCGGCCGCGAGGTCTACGAGGTCTACTGCTTCTCCTGCCACGGGCTGAAGGGAGACGGACGCGGGCCGGCCGCGATCGGGCTCCGGCCTCCGGCCCGCGACTTCACGATCGGCGTCTTCAAGTTCGCGGCGGTGCCGAGCGGCCAGCTCCCCTGCGACGCCGACCTCGTCCGGATCGTCCGCGGCGGGCTCCACGGCACCGCGATGCTCCCGTGGAAGGACGTCCCCGAGCGGGACCTCCTCGACGCCCTCCAGTACCTCAAGACCTTCTCGCCGAAGTGGGCCGCCCGGAAGGCGGGTCGGGAGATCCGCCCCGGGACCCGACCCGTGGGGCGAGGCTCGGCGCCGGGAGGCCGAGACGCGCGGCATGAAGGTCTACCACGGGCTCGCGCAGTGCGCCTCGTGCCACCCGGCCTATGAACCGAAGGGGACGATCGACGCGGCGAGCCGCGAGCTGGTCGGCCGGACCGCGGCGCTCCGCGAGAATCCCTACGTCTCGAAGCTGACCGACTCGGACTACGGCGTGAAGCTGATGCCTCCCGACTTCACGCGGGACGACCTCCGCGCGGGGACGACGCTCCCGGACCTCTACCGGACCGTGGCGGCGGGGATCGGCGGGACGGCGATGCCGTCCTGGAAGGGGTCGCTCCCGGAGGAAGACCTCTGGGCGCTCGCGTATTACGTCCGCTCGCTCGTCGACCTCCGCGGAACCCCCGAGGCCGCGGCGTACCGGGAGGGACGGCCGTGAGCACGGTCGCGGCCCCGGCCCGGCGGGGGACGTCCCGGACCGGCGTCGCGATCTTCCTCCTGACCGACGCGATCACGTTCGGCGCCCTCTTCGCGGCGTACGCGGTCTTCCGGGCGAAGAGCGCGGCGTGGCCGCACGGCGCCGCCCTCTACTCCCTCCCGCTCGCGGCAATCCTCACGGCGCTCCTCGGCGGCAGCGCCCTCCTCCTTCGCGCGGCCGCGCGGTCATCGGGAGCGAGGGCCGGACGCCTTCTCCTCCTGACCGCGGCCTGCGGGGCGCTCTTCCTCGCGGGCCAGGCCTTCGAATACGCCCACCTCGTGAAGAGGGGCTTCGCGCCCGCGGCCGGGATCGTCCCCGCGGTCTTCTACGCCCTCACCGGCCTCCACGGCCTCCACGTCCTCGCGGGCGTCTTGCTCCTCGCCGCCACGGCGGGACTCGCGGCGCGCGGCGGACGGCCCGGCCTCCTCGACGGCGCCACGCTCTACTGGCTCTTCGTCGACGCCATCTGGGTCTTCCTCCTCGTCTTCGTCTATCTCTTCTGAGAGGATGGGGGCGTGACGAAACGGCTTCTTCTCGTCGCGGCGTGCCTGGCGGCCGTCGCGGCGTCGCGCCCGGCGGCGGCGACCTGCCCGGCCTGCGCGGGCGCCGCGGAGGAGAAGGCGAAGAGCGTCTGGCCCCTCGTCGGAGCGTTCCTCCTCGTCCCGCCGGCCGTCCTGGGAACACTCGCCGTCCTTATCCGGCGAGAGACGAGAACGTCTCCGCCCGGCCCCGGAATCTGAGAGACTGCGGGTCGATGAGGACACGATGACCATCGACCGCGACGCGTTCATCTTCGAGCCCCGGGCCGTCCCCCGGGAAGGCCATATCGCCCGCATCCAGGGGGGCGTCGGCAGCAAAGCAGCGCTCTTCGCGGGCCTCGCCGAGGCCCTGAAGCTCACCGAGCGGTTCGAGCACAGCTGGGACTCGCTGGAGGAGTGCCTGCGCGACCTCTCGTGGATCCCGGAGAAGACCGTCGCCCTCGTCCACGAGCACCTGCCGGGCCTGCCGAAGAAGGAGCTCAAGACGTACCTCCAGATCCTCTCCGACGCCGCAAACGGCTGGAAGCCGGGCGACGCGCACGAGTTCCTCGTCTTCTTCCCGCCCGACGCCCGCAAGCCCGTCATGGCGCTGACGCCGAAGAAGAAGCGGCGCTGACCCTCCCCGGCCCCGGACGGCGCTCACCGACCCGATAGGCCCCTCACCTTCCGGATAGGCGCGGGCTCGCCCCCGCGGCGGTCGCCGCGAGCGGGCTCCTCGTCCAACTGATCCAGCCGAACGGGATACGCGCCCGTGCGGGGCCGGCGCTCGCTCGGTCCCGTCGCGGTCCGTGCCTTGCGATTCCACGAGCAGGAGGAATCGCCATGGCCGCTCCGCCCGGAATCCTCAGACGCGCGATCGCCCGCGCGCTCGCCGTCGCCCTCGTCCCGCTCTCTGTCGACGCCTGCGTCTCGACCGAGGTCGTCCGCGTCGCGACGGCACCGGTCGAGACGGCCACGCTCGAAGTCAAGGTCTTCGAGTCGGTCTCCGACTCGAAGAAGGACGTCCTCTCGCAGCGGACGCTCGCCTGGAAGCTCTTCGACGACCGGACGTCCGCGACCGATCCCGTCCGCGAAGGGACGGGCAATGCCTGGACCGCCGACGGGCTCCCTCCCGGCCGCTACCGCCTGCACGCCGAGTGGGGACCGAAGCCGGGCGACGCCTCGGAGAGCTCGGCGGGCTCGGACAAGGACACGCTTAAGCTCGGCCCGGGCGAGAAAGCCCAGGCCCGGATCGTCCTGAGCAAGTTTCCGACCGCGGCGGTCGTCGGGGTCGGTCTCGGGGTCGTCGGCATCGGCCTCGCCATCCTCGCGGTCGACAACGGCTTCAAGCACATGTTCGGCAACCAGCAGGAGACGCGGTTCGACTGGTCGCACTCGTCCGCGCCATCCCTCGACGCGGGCGGAGCCCAGGTACGAATGGTGAAGTAGCCGCCAAAGTCGAAAGACGGAGGTAGAGAAATGCGAGTCAAAACCGCTTGGCTGCTTTACATGGGAGCCTGGCTCCTCCTGGCCATCGGAATGCTGATCCCCTCTCTCGCTCACGCCGGAGCCGATGTTTGGACCAGCGGCGGGCCGTACGGCGGCGAGGTCAGCGCCCTTGCCATCAACCCCTTGACCCCCACCACGCTCTACGCCGGGCTGTACTACGGCGGGGTCTTCAAGTCCACCGACGCCGGCGGCACGTGGGCCGCCGCCAACACGGGACTGACGAACCTGATCGTCTACGCCCTGGCCATCAATCCCGCGACCCCCGGCACGCTCTATGTCGGGACGGACAGCAGCGGGGTCTTCAAGTCCACCGACGCCGGCGGGACATGGGCCCCCGCCAGCACAGGGCTCCCGGACCGGGAAGTCTTCGCCTTGGCCATCGATCCCGCGAATCCCTCAACGCTCTATGCCGCGATGGGTTACGCGCCCATGGGCTACGGGCTTTATAGATCCATCGACTCTGGCGCCACCTGGGTCGCGGCCAGCTCGGGACTGTTCGGCCAGGTCAACGCCCTTGTCATCAATCCCCTCACTCCCTCGACGCTCTATGTCGGGACGGATCGCGGGGTCTTCAAATCCACCGACGCTGGCGGTACTTGGGCCAAGGCAAGCGCGGGACTGACCAACGAGGACGTCCTTGCCTTGGCCATCGATCCCTCGACCCCCGCCACGCTTTACGCCGGGACGTATGGCGGCGGGGTCTTCAAGTCGACCGACTCCGGCGCCACCTGGACCGCCGCAAGCACGGGACTGACGAACCTGAACGTCAAGGCATTGGCCAGCAACGCCGCGACTCCTGCCACGCTCTTCGCCGGGACGGTTTCCGAGACCATGGAATTGGGCGATGGGATCTTCAAATCCATCGACGCCGGCGTCACCTGGGCCGCCGTCAACACGGGACTGACGAACCTGAACGTCACCGCCCTGGCCATCAATCTGACGACCCCAGCCACGCTCTTCGCCGGGACGTATGGCGACGGCATCTTCAAGTCTACCGACTCCGCCGGTACATGGGCCCACGCGCCCCTGACGAGCCTGGACATCCGTGCCGTGGCCATCAGCCCCTCTACCCCCACAACGCTCTACGCCGGGGGGATTGTCGGCCTATTTCGCGGCGGGGTCTTCAAGTCCATCGACGCTGGCGGCACTTGGGCCCTCGCCGACAGGGGCTTGCCGATGCTGACCGTCTTCTCCGCCCTGGCCGTCAATCCCTCCACCCCCTCCACGCTCTACGCCGGGGGGGCCGGCTTTGGCGGCGGGGTCTTCAAGTCAACCGACTCCGCCGGCACATGGGCCGAGGCGCACCTGACGGACCTGGACGTCCTCGCCCTGGCCATCGACCCCGCGACCCCTTCCACGCTCTACGCCGGGACTAATAAGGGCGTTTACAAGTCCATCGACTCCGCCGGCACCTGGAGTGCAACGGGACTGACGAACCCATACGTCGACGCTCTGGCTATCAACCCCTCGACTCCCACCACGCTTTACGCCGGAACGTTTTCCGGGACGTCGGGCACCGGGATTTTCAAATCCACCGACGGCGGCGGCACATGGGCCGCCGCCAACACGGGACTGACAAATCTCAGCGTCACCGCCCTGGCCATCATTCCCTCGACCCCCTCCACGCTCTACGCCGGGACGTATGGCGGAGGGGTCTTCAGGTCCACGGACTCCGGCCGCAATTGGATCGCAGCCAACGCGGGACTTACGAACCTGAACGTCAAGGCCCTTGCCATCAATTCCTCGACCCCCTCCATGCTCTTCGCCGGGACGAATGGCGGGGTCTTCAGGTCTAACGACTCCGGAAACACATGGGCCGCAATTAATGCGGGCTTGCCAAACCCCCACGTCCAGGCCTTGACCCTGGACGTCACGGGGGCGACGACCCTTTACGCCGGGATCGAGCTTGGCAGCGTGTGGCAATGGACACCTCTACAAAGCGGGCCCACCAGCTTTTCGGGTCTCGTCCCGATCGTCCTCGACGTGGTAGGACTGGCCCACTACACGAGCGAGCTGCAGCTCACGAACCTGGGATCGAGCTCCACGCAAGTGAAGCTGACCTATGCCGCCTCGATCGGCTCGGGCACGGGCGATGTGCAGGAGACAGTTCCTGCCGGCCAGCAGGTTGTCTTTCCTGACGCCATCTCGTACCTCAGATCCAAGGGCGTTCCCATCTCGGCGTCCGGAAACCAGGGAGGAACGCTCCTCTCTCGTCCTCCGCCGCCGGCGTCCATGCGACGGTCCGGACGGCTGCCGATACCTTCGATCCGCAACCGGTCGGCCGCGCCGGCCTCGCCTACACCGATATCGATCCTGCCGTTTCATCTTCAATTTCGAAGCTATGCGTTTACGGCCTTAGGACGAACGACGCCGACCGCTCCAACCTCGCCGTCTACAACATGGGTGCCGACCCCGTCTCGCTCAAGGTCACCCTCGTTTCCGGAGACGACGGGAGGTCTTTCGAGGTGACCGCGGGAGAACCGCTGTCGCTTCCGGCTTACGGCTGGTACCAGTACGGAGACGCTCTTCTTCTGAGGGCCGCCGGCTTCTCCTCCGGCTACGCGATCGTCGAAAGGGTCACGGGAAGCGGCCCGTTCGGTGCCTACGGCGTCGTCAACGACCAGAAGACCAATGACGGCTCATTCATCCCGGCCCTCTCGGGCACGCAGAGCGAAACAAAGCTCACCTTTCCCGTCCTCGTCGAGACGGGTGCCTTCGAGTCGGAGCTGATCCTGACCAACCGCGGGAACGCCACGGCGACCTTCACGCTGCGCTACGTCGAGTCGCTCTCACCCTCCAAGGGAGCTGGGGGAACGACAACGGTCGACGTCGCTGCCGGACGGCAGATGATCATTCCTCAGGCCATCGACTTCCTGAGATCGAAGGTGTTCACCATCGGAACCCGCGGCGAGGCCAGTTACGCCGGGAGCCTGCAGGTGGAGGTGACGGGAATGAGCCCCGAAAACGTCTTCGCGGGAGCGCGGACTTCGGCGCTTTCGCCGGCCGGAGGGGAGTTCGGGCTCTTCTATCCGGCCTTCGACTCGAGCCAGGAGGCGTCCAGCCAGGCGTTCGTCCTCGGCTTGAAGGCCGACGTGAACAACCGGAGCAACGTGGCGGTCCTCCACACCGGAGCGGACGGATCGGGTCCGATCACGCTGGAGCTCCAGGTGTTGGACGGCTCCGAGGGAGGCAAGGCCGTGGGTCAGCCTCTGTCGGTGACGTTGAACCCCGGAGAGTGGGCCCAGCCCTCGAAGTTCTTTGCAAACGGTGGCGTGCCGAACGGCTACGTGAGGATCCGGCGGATGGCCGGGACGGCCCCCTGGTACCGCACGGAGGTGCGAATGCGAGTCAAAACGCTCGACTACGTTACGCAGGAGCGTTGCTCTTCCTCGCCATCTGCACTTCGTTCTCCAGCGTCGCTCACGCCGGAGCCGGCGTCTGGACGAGCGGCGGGCCCTACGGCGGAGATGTCAGAGCCCTCGCCATCGATCCCATCCACTCCCAGCCACGCTCTACGCCGGGACGACAGCGGAGGGGTCTTCAAGTCCACCGACTCCGGCGGCACCTGGGCCGCCGCCAACACGGGCCTGACGATCGCTGCACCGTCTACGCCCTGGCCATTGATCCCACGACCCCCTCCACGCTCTACGCCGGGACGACGCGGCGGGTCTTCAAGTCCACCGACTCTGGCGGCACCTGGGCCGCTGCCAACACAGGCCTGACGACCTAGACGTCTACGCCCTGGCCATCGATCCCACGACCCCCGCCACGCTCTACGCCGGGACAGATCGGCGGGGTCTTCAAGTCCACCGACTCCGGCGGCACCTGGGCCGCCGCCAACACGGGCCTGACGAGCCTGAACGTCCACGCCCTGGCCATCGATCCCGCGACCCCCTCCACGCTCTACGCCGGGACGTACGGCGGCGGGGTCTTCAAGTCCACCGACTCCGGCGGCACCTGGGCCGCCGCCAACACCGGCCTGACGAGCCTGTCCGTCTAGCGCCCTGGCCATCGATCCCGTCGACCCCTGCCACGCTCTACGCCGGGACGGACGGCGGCGGGGTCTTCAAGTCCACCGACTCCGGCGGCACCTGGGCCGCCGCCAACACGGGCCTGACGGACCTCGAGCGTCACCGCCCTGGCCATCGATCCCGCGACCCCCGCCACGCTCTACGCCGGGACCTACGGCGGCGGGGTCTTCAAGTCCACCGACTCCGGCGGCACCTGGGCCGCCGCCAACACGGGCCTGACGAACCTGGTCGTCAACGCCCTGGCCATCGATCCCGCGACCCCCGCCACGCTCTACGCCGGGACGTGCGGCGGCGGGGTCTTCAAGTCCACCGACTCCGGCGGCACCTGGACCGCCGCCAACGCGGGCCTGACGAACCTGGACGTCACGCGCCCTGGCCATCGATCCCTCGACCCCCGCCACGCTCTACGCCGGGACGGACGGCGGCGGGGTCTTCAAGTCCACCAACTCCGGCGGCACTTGGGCCGCCGCCAACACGGGCCTGACGAACCTGCACGTCAGCGCCCTGGCCATCAATCCCACGACCCCCGCCACGCTCTACGCCGGGACGGATGGCGGCGGGGTCTTCAAGTCCACCGACTCCGGCGGCACCTGGGCCGCCGTCAACACGGGCCTGACGAACCTGACGTCAACGCCCTGGCCATCAATCCCGCGACCCCCGCCACGCTCTACGCCGGGACCGGATGGCGGCGGGGTCTTCAAGTCCACCGACTCGGGCGGCACCTGGCTCGCCGCCAACACGGGACTTACGAGCCCGTACATCGCTGCCCTGGCCATCGATCCCGCGACCCCCTCCACGCTCTACGCCGGAACGCAAGCGCCGGGGTCTTCAAGTCCACCGACTCCGGCGGCACCTGGGCCACCGCCAACACGGGACTGACCAGCCTCGGCCGTCATTGCCCTGGCCATCAATCCATCGACTCCCGCCACCCTCTATGCCGGGACGTATCGCGGCGTCTTCAAGTCCACCGACTCCGGCGGTACCTGGATCGCCGCCAACACGGGACTGACGGCCCTGGACATCACCGCCCTGGCCATCAATCCCGCGACCCCTCCACGCTCTACGCTGGGACTGATGGCGCCGGGGTCTTCAGGTCCACCGATACCGGCGGAAGCTGGGTCGCCGTCAATGCGGGCCTGCCACGCTCTCCGTACCGTCGGGTCAGGGCATTGGCTCTAAACCCCACGGGCGTGACAACCCTCTATGTCGGTCTATCTTCTGGAAGCGTTTGGCAGTCGACACCTCCACCGGGCGAGCCCGCCGGCATCTCAGGTCTCATCCCGATCGTTCTCGACGTGGTCGGACTGGCGCACTACACAAGCGAGCTTCAGCTCACGAACCTGGGAGCCAGTTCCACGACGGTGAAGCTGACATACACCAGCTCGATCGGCTCAGGTGTGGGGGACGTCATGGAGACCGTGCCGGCAGGCCAGCAGGTGGTCTATCCCGACGCCATCTCGTACCTCAGGACCAAAGGCATTTCCATTCCAGCATCGGGAAACCAGGGAGGCACGCTCATCATTTCCGCTCCCACCGCGGGCGTCCACGCGACGGTCCGGACCAGCGCCGATACGGTTTCTCCCCAGCCGGTCGGGCGCGCCGGCCTGGCCTATGCCGACAGCGATCTGGCGTCATCTTCAGCTTCGAAGGCCTATGTCTACGGCCTGAGGACGAACGACGCCGACCGCTCCAACCTCGCTGTCTTCAACATGGGCCAAGACCCTGTCTCTCTCAAAGTCACTCTCGTCTCCGGAGACGACGGAAGCTCGTTCGAGGTGACGGCGGGCGTACCGCTCTCGCTTCCAGCCTACGGCTGGTACCAGTACGGAGACGCTCTGCTTCTGAAGGCCGCCGGCTTTTCCGCCGGCTACGCGATCGTCGAAAGGGTCACGGGAAGCGGGCCGTTTGGTGCCTATGGCGTCGTCAACGACCAGAAGACGAACGACGGTTCCTTCATTTCGGCCCTCTCGGGCGCCGCCAGTGGAAGCAAGCTCACGCTTCCCGTCCTCGTCGAGACGAACGCCTTCGAGTCGGAGCTGATCCTCACCAACCGCGGAAGCGCGACGGCGACCTTCACGCTGCGCTACACCGAGTCCCTCTCGCCGGCAAAGGGAATCGGAGGGACGACGACTGTCGAGGTCGCCGCGGGGCGGCAGCGGATCATTCCGAACGCCATCGACTTCCTGCGATCGAAGGTTTTCAACATCGGAACCCGCGGCGAGGCCAGCTACGCGGGGAGCCTGCAGGTGCAGGTGGCCGGAGTTGGGTTTGAGAATGTCTTCGCCGGAGCACGGACGTCGTCGATATCGCCGGCAGGAGGGCAATTCGGGCTCTTCTATTCGGCCATCGACTCGAGCCAGGAGGCTTCCGAATCGGCGTTCATCCTGGGATTGAAGGCCGACGTGAACAACCGGAGCAACGTGGCGGTCCTTCACACCGAGTACCACGGCTCGGGCCAGATCACCCTGGAGCTCCAGGTGCTGGACGGCTCCGAGGGAGGTAAGCCCGTGGGTCAGCCTCTTTCGGTGACCCTGAATCCCGGAGAGTGGGCCCAGCCCTCGAGGTTCTTTGCGAGCGAAACGTCCCGAACGGCTACGTCCGGATTCGGCGGACGGCCGGCACCGCCCCCTGGTACGCCTACGGCGTCATCAACGACGGCGGCAACCCCGGCGAGCGGACCGGAGACGGGGCTTACGTGCCGATGGTGCAGTAGCAACCGAGAGAGTCGAAAAACGGAGGTAGCAAAATGCGAGTCAAAGCCGCTCGGCTGCGTTACACAGCGGCGTGGCTGCTTCTGTCCATCGGCGCACTATTCTCCACGGTCGCTCACGCCGGAGCAGGCGTCTGGACGAGCGGCGGGCCCTATGGCGGTAACGTGAGAGCTCTGGCCTTCGACCCTGTAAACCCCACCACGCTCTATGCCGGGACGGATCGCGGCGTCTTCAGATCCCCTAACTCCGGCGGCACTTGGACCGCCGCCAGGGTGGGATTTACGTACCGCGATGACTCATTGAACCGAGTCTCATCCCTGGTAATCGATCCTGCGACCCCTTCGACGCTCTACGCCGGGACTCAAGGCGGGATCCTCAAGTCCACCGACGACGGTGACACATTCGCCGGCGCCAGCGCCGGACTTGCAGACACCGACGTCCGGGCGCTGGCCATCAATCCCTTGACTCCCTCAACGCTCTACGCCGGGACTCACGGCGGCGTCTTCAGGTCCACCGACTCGGGCGCCAGCTGGGCCGCCGCCAACGCCGGACTTGCGGACAAGGACGTCCGGGCCCTGGCCATCAATCCCTTGACCCCCTCAACGCTCTACGCCGGGACTCTTCAGCGGCGTCTTCAAGTCCACGGACTCCGGTCAGACCTGGTCCGAAGCCAACGCGGGGCTGACCTACAAATGGATCTTTTCCCTGGTCATCAACCCCGCAGCTCCCAACACGATCTACGCCGGGGGCCAAGAGCTCTACAAGTCCACAGATTCGGGCGGCACCTGGACCGAATTGAGCCTGACCGGGTACTACATCCTCACCTTAGCCGTCAATCCCACGTCGCCGGAGACACTCTACGTCGGCACGGAGCGCGGCGGGGTCGGCGGGGGTTTCAAGTCCACTGATGCCGGTGGGACCTGGACCAAAATCGGCTTGGCAAACCAGATCGTCAATACCCTGGCCGTCAGTTCCTCAGCCCCTCCCACGCTTTACGCTGGGACGTTAGGTGGGATCTTCAAGTACACAGACTCCGGTGGCACCTGGGTCCCCGCCAACAAAGGGTTGCGGCCGGTGTACGTCCACGCCCTGGCCATCGACCCAGCGACCCCCGCCACGCTTTACGCGGGGACGTCGGTCAACGGAGTCTTCAAGTCCACAGACAGCGGCGGGACCTGGGCGCTCGCCAACACGGGTCTGGCGGAAGCTGCCTACGGTGTGTGGGTCAAGTCCCTGGCTATCGACCCCTCAACCGCCGCCACAATCTACGCGGGGACTCAGGGCCGCGGGATCTCCAAGTCCACGGATGCGGGTCGTACGTGGGTCAGCGCGGGCCTGAGAACCGTTTACACAGGCAGCTCCGTCGAGTCCATCGCCATCGATCCGTTGACTCCGTCAACGCTCTACGCCGGAACTTATGGCGAAGGGGTCTTCCGGTCCATCGACTCCGGCGGCACATGGGCCGCTGCCAGCACGGGCCTGACAAACTTGTACGTCAGTTCCCTGGCCATCAACCCCGCGACCCCCTCCACGCTCTACGCCGGGACGTATGACGGCGGGGTCTTCAAGTCCATCGACTCCGGCGGCACATGGGCCTCTGCCAGCACGGGCCTGACGAACCCGTACGTCCGCGCCCTCGCCATCAACCCCGCGACTCCTTCCACAGTCTATGCCGCGACGAATGGCGGGCTTTTCAAGTCGACCGACTCCGGTGGTACGTGGGCCGCCGTCAACGTGGGTCAGACGAACTTCTCCGTCATCGCCCTGGCCATCAATCCGGCTACGCCCGCCACGCTCTACGCTGCGGGGTCAGGCGGGGTCTTCATGTCCATAGACTCCGGCGGCACCTGGGCCAGCGTTAACGCCGGTCTGCAGTCCCTTGAGGTGTATGCCCTGGCCCTGGACCCCACCGGCGTGACCACGCTTTACGCGGGGCTTTCTGGCGACGGCGTATGGCAATCGACACCTCCAACGGGCGAGCCGACCAGCTTCTTGGGTTTGGTGCCGATCGTCCTCGACGTCGAGGGGTTGGCCCATTACACCAGCGAGCTGCAGCTCACGAACCTGGGAGGCAGTCCGGCAACGGTAAAGGTCTCGTACACCGCGTCGATGGGCTCGGGCTCAGGCGACGTCACCGAGACCATTCCTGCCGGCCAACCGGTCGTCTTTCCCGACGCGATTTCGTACCTCAGGAGCAAAGGCATTGCAATTCCCACCTCGGGCAACCAGGGGGGAACGCTCCTCGCGTCCGCCCCCACCCCCAATGTTCACGCGACAGTCCGAACAGCTGCCGATACCGTCGCTCCTCAACCGGTAGGCCGCGCCGGCCTGGCTTACACCGACACCGATCCGTCGTCATCTTCCGCCACGAAGCTGTACATCTACGGCCTGAGGACGAACGACGCCGACCGGTCCAACCTGGCTGTCTACAACAGGGGCGCAGATCCTGTCTCGCTCAAGGTCACCCTCGTCTCCGGAGACGACGGGAGCTTTTTCGAGGTGACGGCCGGGGTGCCGCGAGTGCTTCCGGCCTATGGCTGGTACCAGTACGGGGATGGAGTGCTCCTGAGGACAGCCGGATTTTCCTCCGGCTACGCAGTCATCGAGAGAGCCAGCGGGAGCGGGCCGTTCGGCGCGTATGGCGTCGTCAACGACCAGTTGACCAACGACGGCTCCTTCATCCCGGCCCTTTCGGGCACGCAGAGCGGAAACAAGCTTACCCTTCCCGTCCTCGTCGAGACCGGGAGCTTCGAGTCGGAGCTGATCCTGACGAACCGTGGAAGTGTCACGGCGACCTTCACGCTCCGCTACGTCGAGTCCCTCTCCCCGGCCAAGGGGGCTGGGGGGACTACGACCATCGATGTGCCCGCCGGCCGGCAGAGGATCATTCCTCAAGCCATCGATTTCCTGAGGTTGAAAGGGGTCGCGATCGGGGCCCGCGGCGACTCAAGCTACGCCGGGAGCCTTCAGATCCAAGTGAGCGGCGTGGGCTTGGGGAGCGCCTTCGCCGGCGCACGGACGTCTTCCCTCTCGCCCGCCGGAGGGGAGTTCGGGCTCTTCTATCCGGCCATCGACTCGAGCCAGGAGGCTTCCGAGACGGCATTCATCCTGGGACTGAAGGCCGACATCAACAACCGGAGCAACGTAGCCCTCGTCCACACAGGAGCAGACGGGTCGGGCCCGATCACGCTGGAGCTGTGGTTGCTGGACGGCTCCGAAGGGTGGAAGGCCGCGGGCCAGCCTCTCTCCGTAGCCCTGAACCCGGGACAGTGGGTCCAGCCCGCGAGGTTCTTCGCGAGCGGAAACGTTCCGAACGGCTTTGTCGCGATCCACCGAACGGCCGGGGCTGCGCCCTGGTACGCCTACGGCGTCATCAACGACGGCAGCAACCCCGGCGAGCGAACCGGCGACGGGGCGTACGTGCCGATGACGAAGTGACCCATGGTCACTGCGATGCGCATCTGAAGGGGAGGGTCGAATGAAACCGGAAAGGATGGCCATTCTCGCTCTCGGGCTCGCCACGCTTCTCGGCGCACCACCTTGCCTTGCCGGTGTCGACACTTGGACGTCGGGTGGACCAAAGGGCGAGACCGTGCTCTGCCTCGCCACGGATCCGACGTCTTCGCAGACCCTGTACGCCGGAACGAGCCATGGTGTCTTCAAGAGTACCAACGGCGGGACGAGCTGGAAACAAGTCGGTCTCGCGAACGATTACATCTACGCCCTGGCGATCGACGGCCGGCAATCGGCGACGCTCTATGCGGGCGGGAACGTCTCCGTCTACAAGACGACGGACGGGGGCGCGACGTGGAGGGCGGTAGCGGCATTAGGCGGGGGCGCCGGCGGGGTTCGCGCCATCGTGATCGACCAGACGAACAACCAGAATGTCTACGCCGCCGCCCCCGAGTTTTCCTTCAAGGGAGTGTTCCGGTCGCGCGACGGGGGTGTCACGTGGTCTGCCGTGAACAACGGTTTCATGGACTACGTGCTCTGCGTCTTTACATGCTCCGTTATAGGAAAACACACACCGAGATCCCTGGTCATCGATCCGACCAATCCATCGACGCTCTACGCCCTGGTGGAATCGGACATCTACCGAACCGTCGACGGCGGAGGCACCTGGTCGTGGACCGGCACGATACTCAGCGCAAGATCGCTTCTAATGGATTCATTCGGAACGCTCTACGTGGTGGGCTCGGGTGTCTACGCGTCAACGTCCTCGGGGATGAACATCATTTACGGGGGCGGTGTCACAGCGTTCGCGCTCGATCCATCGGCGCCCGGCACGATATATGTCGCCGGCTCGCCTTCCGCCGCCGGGAACCGGCAAGCTCCCTTTCCGACCGGCATCTTCAAGAGCACGAACGGAGGTACTTCCTGGAAACCCGTCGCGGCCGGGCCGATCCATCTATCGATGCTGTCGATGGCCGTGGACCCGACGGGGCGTCTCTTTCACATCGGAACGGGGCTGGAATCCTACTCGGACAAGGGCGACGGGGTCTTCGACCTGGAGTTCACAATGCCGACAGTGTCCCCGGTCATTCCCATCGTTCTCGACGTGGAGACCGCCGCGGCGCACTACACGACCGAGCTGACCCTGACGAACAACACGACGGCGCCACAGCCCGTGAATCTGGTCTACACGGCGTCGCTGGGAACGGCGGAGGGCTCGGGGACCGTGAGCGATCTGCTCATGCCGGGCGAGCAGAGGCGGATCGAGGACGTCGTGGCCTTCCTGCGGGAGAAGGGACTTGCGATCCCTTCAAAACCGGAGCCGGCGGGTCAGGGGGGCACCCTTCGGGTGGAGACGCCGGAATTCGCCGGCGCGGGGCGTATCGAAGCGCTCGCCCGAACGGCGACGGGCACCCGGGCGCCTCTTCCCGCGGGTCGGGCCGGACTTGCATACAACTCCGTGGAGGTCTTTCCGGGCCACCCTGCGCTCCGGGTCTTTGGGCTTAGGTCGTCCGAGGCCGACCGCTCGAACCTTGCCGTCGTGAATACTTCGGCGAGTCCGATGACGGTCCGGATCACGGTTTTTTCGGGGAGCGGCGACGGGAGGTCCGCGGTCGTCAGAGAGGGCCAGACGCTGCCGCCCTACGGCTGGATTCAGGTCAACTCGCCGGAGCTCCTGGAGCAGTTCGGGATCATGAGTGGGTGGGCGCTAGTGGAACGGACCTCGGAGCTGGGGGGTCTCTTCCATGTTTACGGGGTCGTGAACGACCGCGTGACCAACGACGGCTCGTTCCTTGCTCCTGCGTCTGAGTGCCTGGATCCGAGCGGGTTTATCCCCGTCCTCGTCGAGACGCCGGCGTTCTCGAGCGAGCTCGTCCTCGCGAATCGGAGCGATGTAGCCGCGGAGCTGACGCTCCGTTACGTAGAGGCGCTGAGTCCCGAGGCGGGGGTTGGCGGGTCCGCCTCGGTCTCCCTTCCCGCCCGGACACAATGGATCCTCTCCAACGCGATTGAATTCCTTCGCCAGAAGGGCGTCGCGATCGGGCCGCCGGGCGGGCGTTACGCCGGGTCGATGGCGGTGAGGCTGGACACAGGTCCATCCGGGGACGCCATCTTCTCTGGAGCGCGGACGGCCACTCCCTCGGCGGGCGGCGGCGAATTCGGCCTCTTCACTCCTGGGATCAGCTTCGCTGAGACAGCGGGAAGCTACGGGAAGAAGGCATACCTCTACGGCCTCGTGGCGGACGACCGGAACCGCTCCAACGTGGCGGTCGTGAATGCAGACTTCGACAGCCCGTACTCTCAAGCCGTCTATCTGAGGCTTCAGGTTCACGACGGAGACGCCGCGGGCGTCGTGAAAGGCGGTTCGGTCGACGTGATGCTCGCGCCGGGACAGTGGAAGCAGTTCGACGGAATTCTCAAGACGGCGGGCGTGAGGAACGGCTGGGTGGAAATCACGCAGATTAGCGCCAACGACCGCGGATCCTACTGGCTCGCCTACGGCGTCATCAACGACGGCGGCAACCCCGGCGAGCGGACCGGCGACGGGGCGTACGTGCCGATGGTGAAGTGAGGAAGCGGGACGAATCATGAAGACCTCTGCAAAGACACCGCTCAAACACGCGACCACCCGCAACGGAGGAAAGAAGGTGGGTAAGACTGCCAAGATCCTCGCCTTCGCTTCTGTCTTCCTGTTGGCGCTGACGCTCGCGGGCCCGGCTTCGGCCGGTGACGTCAAGTTCGGCATCGGGGCCGGGGCGACGTTCCCGGTCTGGAGCCTCCTCGGATTCGATGTCGGGGCCGATTACAAGACGGGCTGGCTGGTGACGGCCCGCGGCCTCTGGATCCCGAGCACTTCTTCCTTCGGCGTCCGGGTGGCCGGCTACTACGGCCAGATCCCCGTGACGAGCGACGTTCTCTTCGGCGTCGCGCACAGCACGCTGTCCGGTGGCGGTGCCGACGTGAACGCGGCGTTCCGGCTGACCGGTAAAGGTCCCGAAGGCCTCTACCTCAACGCGGGGATCGGCTTCCGGACTCTTCGCCAGGAGGTGGGAGACGGCACCCCCTATCCGCTGACCCTTTCGGACACGAACATCTCGTACAACGGCGGCTTCGGCGTCTCGCTGGGCCCGGTCTTCGGCGAGGTCAACGTCGTCTACTTCAAGGTCCAGAACTCGGAATTCCTCGCCGTTCCCGTCACGATCGGCTTTCAGTTCTGACGCGGGAGGCGAACCTGACGCCGCCGGTCGCGAAGCGGCTACCATTGGGTCCGAGGTGACCCCATGAAACGCCCCGCCGGACCCGGCGCCCTCGCGGCTTCCGCTGCCGCGCTCGCCTTTCTCCTGGCGTCGCCGCCGCTCCACGCCCAGTTCGTGGCGCAGGGCGCGAAGCTCGTCGCCACGGGGGCGGTCGGCCCGGCGCACCAGGGAAGCTCCGTCGCTGTTTCGGCCGACGGCAATACGCTCATCGTGGGAGGCCCTCAGGACAACAGCTCGGCCGGCGCCGCGTGGGTCTACACGCGGACGGCCGGCGTCTGGACCCAGCAGGCCCGGCTCATCGCCGCCGACGCGATCGGACCCTCCGCGCAGGGGACGAGCGTCGCCATCTCGGCCGACGGCAACACGGCGATCCTCGGCGGGCCGGCGGACAACGGCTACATCGGCGCCGCGTGGGTCTTCACGCGCTCCGCCGGGCTCTGGCGGCGGCAGGGCGCCAAGCTGGTCGGTAGCGGCGCGGTCGGCTCCGCGCGGCAGGGCTCCGCGATCGCCCTCTCGGCCGACGGCAACACCGCGGTTGTCGGCGGCCTGCTCGACAACGCCCAGGACGGAGCGGTCTGGGTCTTCACCCGATCGGGGACGTCCTGGACGCAGCAGGGCCCGAAGCTGGTCGGGAGCTTCACGCCCCCCGTCACCGAGGTCGGGCAGGCGCGGCAGGGGTACGCGGTCGCGATCTCCGCCGACGGCGACACGCTCATCTCCGGCGCGCCGAACGCCGACGCCGCGACGGGCGCGGCCTGGGTCTTCGCCCGCTCCCACGGCGTCTGGCTGCAGCAGGGGCCGAGGCTCGTCGGCACGGGGACTTCCGGGGAAGCGAGCCAGGGGCAGTCCGTCGCGATCTCGGGCGACGGGAACACGGCGCTCGTGGGCGGACCGGCCGACGGCGCGAACCGCGGCGCCGCCTGGGTCTTCACGCGTTCGGCCGGCGTCTGGACGCAGCAGGGCTCGCGGCTCGTCGGGACGGGGCGCGTCGGCGATTCCCTTCTCGGCAAGTCGGTGGCCCTCTCCGGGTTCGGGAACGTGGCCCTCGTCGCCGGCTCCGGCGACAACGCCAATGCCGGCGCGGTCTGGATCTTCACCCGCGCGCACGGGATCTGGAAGCAGCTCGGCACGAAGCTCGTCGGCGCCGGCGCCGTCGGAAACGCCACCCAGGGGATCGCCGCCGCGCTCTCCCTGGACGGAAACACTGCCGTTTTCGGGGGGCCTCCGGACGCCACCGACGCCGGCGCGGCGCTGGGTCTTCGTCAACCCGGCTCCTCCCGCGCCGAGCCAGCTCGCCTTCGTCCAGCAGCCGATGGACACGGTCGCGGGGCAGCTGATCCGGCCCCCCGTCTCGTTGCAGCTCCTCGCGGGCGACGACTCGCCCGTCGCCCAGTCCGACGTCACCGTCGTCCTCGCGCTTTCCTCGGGGACCGGAACCCTCGCCGGAGACCGCGTGAAGACGACGGACTTCCTCGGGCGAGCCGTCTTCGACGACCTCTCGATCGACCTGCCCGGCACGAAGCAGCTCCTCGCCAACGGCACGGGGACGAGCTCCGC
Organism: uncultured Acidobacteriota bacterium; assembly: GCA_963821435.1. Lineage (GTDB taxonomy): Bacteria > Acidobacteriota > Thermoanaerobaculia > UBA5066 > UBA5066 > DAOMFB01. The sequence goes on along the minus strand of CAWGDR010000005.1, from coordinate 73,518 downwards.
CACGAGCGATCCGTTCGAGGTGACGTCGGTCACCCGCATTCTCCCCGTCGTCCTCGACGTCGTCAGCGGCTCCGCCCACTTCGTCACCGAGATGGCGCTGACGAACACCTCGCCCGCGGCGGCCCCGGTCGCTATGCTCTACACGGCCGCGCTCGGGTCGAAGGAAGGGTCGGGCACAGTGGCCGACACCCTCCAGCCCGGTGAGCAGCGGAGAATCCCCGACGTCCTCGCGTACCTGCGTGCACGGGGGCTGCCGATCCCGCCGTCCTCGGCGCAGCCGCAGCAGGGGGGGACGCTCCTCGTGACGTTCCAGGGAGCGGGCGCCACCGACCCGAAGCTCTTCTCGGCGACGGCGCGGACGGCGTCCGTCACGGCCGCCCCGCAGCCCGCGGGCCGCGCCGGGCTCGCCTACCCGGGTCTCCTTCCCGGCGACGCGGCCACGGCGAGCGCCACGATCTTCGGCCTCCGCGCGACGTCTTCCGACCGGACGAACGTCGCGGTCTTCAATACGTCGTCCGAACCGGTGACGCTCCGGATCACGATCTTCTCGGGGGCGGGCGACGGCGCCTTCGTCGTCTTCCGGAGCGCCGAGACGCTGCCGGCCTGGGGGTGGCTGCAGTACGGCTCGCACGAAATCCTCGACGGCACCGGGATCTCGAAGGGCTGGGTCACCGTCGAGCGGACGTCCGCGACCGGCTCGTTCGGCGCGTACGCCGTCGTCAACGACAACGCGACGAACGACGGCTCCTTCGTGACGCCGACGGCCGCGACGCCCGCGGCCTTGAGGCTGACCGTTCCGGTCCTCGTCGAATCGTCCGCCTTCCGGAGCGAGCTGACGCTCGCCAACCGGAGCGGCGTCACCGCGACGCTGACCCTGAACTACGTCGAGTCGAGCTCTCCGGCGTTTGGGCCCGGCGGCTCGACGATCGTCCAGCTGGCGCCCTTCGAGGAGCAGATCATCCCCGAGGCCGTCGACTGGCTCCGGAGCAACGGCGTCTTCGTCGGGCCGAAGGACGCCGCGCCCTACGTCGGGTCCCTCCGGATCTCGGTCACGGGGACGACGGCCGAGAACGTCTTCGCCGGAGCGCGGACGGCCTCGCCGTCCCCCGCCGGAGGCCAATTCGGCCTCTTCACGCCCGGCGTCTACTCCGGCCAGGAGGCCGAAACCGACGCGACGCTCTTCGGCCTCTGGGCCGACGCGGAAAACCGGACGAACGTGGCGGCGGTGAACGCCGGAATCGACGGCGCCGGCGCGGTCGTCCTCCAGCTCCAGGCCTACGACGGCGACGCGGGAGGCGCGCCCCGCGGGGACGCCCTCTCCGTCACGCTCGCCCCCGGCCAGTGGGCGCAGCCGGCGGACTTCTTCCGGAACTCCGGCGTCTCGAACGGCTGGGTCCGTGTGACCCGCCTCTCCGGCACGGCCCCCTGGATCGCCTACGGCGTCGTCAACGACGGCTGCAGATCCGGCGAACGGACTGGCGACGGAGCCTACGTGCCGATGGCGAAGTGAGCGCCGCGAAGTCCGGCAGAACCCCGCCGCGAGCCGCTCGTCCTTCTGCTCGCGGGCGCTGCTCTCCTCGTCTGGTCGGGGATCGCGCCGAAGGACCGGTTCACCTGGTGGATGGAGGTGGCGCCAGTCCTGATCGGCGTCCCGATCCTCGTGGCCACGTACCGCCGCTTCCCGCTGACGCCGCTCGTCTACCGCCTGCTCCTCCTTCACGCCGTGATCCTGATGGTCGGCGGGCATTGGACGTACGCCGAGGTGCCGCTCGGTTTCTGGATGAAGGACGCCTTCCACTTCGCCCGGAACCACTACGACCGGATCGGCCACCTCGCGCAGGGCTTCGTCCCGGCGATCCTCGCGCGCGAGATCCTCCTCCGGAAGACGCCGCTCCGCCCGGGCGGCTGGCTCTTCTTCCTCGTGACGTCGGTCTGCCTCGCGTTCAGCGCCTTCTACGAGCTGATCGAGTGGTGGGCCGCGGCGGCCAAGGGCGAGGCGGCCGCGGCCTTCCTCGGGACGCAGGGCGACCCGTGGGACACGCAGTGGGACATGTTCCTCTGCCTCGTCGGCGCCCTCGCGTCTCAGCTGCTCCTCGGGCGGCGTCACGACCGCGAGCTCGCGCGGCTCGGCGCCGAGCCTCAGCGCGGCTGAACCGGTGCATTCGCCTTTCGCGGGAAGACGAGGGAGGCCACGACGGAAGCCGTGATGCAGAGGAGGATGATCCCGAGAGACCAGGAGACCGGGAACTTCCCGCCGAACGCCTCGTTCAGCCACGCCATCTTCAGGCCAACAAAGATCAGGACGACACCGAGGCCGTACTTCAGGAGGTAGAACTTCCCGACCGCCCCCGCCAAGAGGAAGAACATCGCGCGGAGGCCGAGGATGGCGCAGATGTTCGACGTGAAGACGACGAGCGGCTCGTCCGTGATGGCGAAGATGGCCGGGACCGAGTCGATCGCGAAGATGATGTCGGTGAACTCGATGAAGACGAGGGTCAGGAAGAGCGGCGTCGCGACGAGACGGCCGGCCTCCCGGACGAAGAAGCTCGGACCCTTCAGCTCGTGCGTCACCGGAAAGACCTTTTTCACGAGCCGGATGGCGATGTTCTTCTCGGGATCGATCGGTTTCTCCGGGACGAAGAGAAGCTTCAGGCCCGTAAGGATCAGGAAGCCCCCGAAGACCCAGAGGACCCAGTGAATCGAAAGAAGTGCGGCGCCGAGGGCGATGAAGACCGCCCGGAAGACGAGAGCGCCGAGGATCCCCCAGAAAAGAACCCGGTGCTGAACCTCGGACGGAATGTGAAAGAAAGTGAAGATGACGACGAAGATGAAGATGTTGTCGACCGAGAGCGCCTTCTCGACGATGTAGCCGGTCAGGAACTCGAGGAAGACCTGCCACGCCGCGGCCTCCGGCACGAACTCGGGCAGGGCCGTGAGGCTCGGGACCTGCGGAAAGCGCCATGCGGCGTACTGCCAGAGAGCGACGCCGACGAGCAGCGACAGCGCGACCCAGACGACGCTCCACGCCGACGCCTCCTTGAAGGAGACCGTGTGCGCTTTCCGGTGGAAGACGCCGAGGTCGAGCGCGAGGACGGCCAGGACGACGAGCAGGAAGAGCCCGTAGACCCACCAGGTCTCGGCGAACGGGAAGAGAACGATGTCGGAGGGCAAGGAAACTCCAGTAGGCGATTGGTGCGGAGGGGGCTTGGGGGAACCCGACCTCCGGGTTCCCCCAGGGCATTACGCCGGTCGAAGGCCGCCGCTCCGGGCCAACTCCTCCAGCCGGGCGATCCTCTCCTTCGTCGACGGATGCGTCGAGAAGAGGCTCGCGAGCCCCCCGGCGGTGAACGGATTCACGATGAAGAGGTGCGCCGTCGCGGGAGAGCCGTGGTGCATCGGCACCTCGGCCTTCCACCCCTCGAGCTTCCGCAGCCCGTTCGCGAGCGCCATCGGGTTCCCCGTGAACTGGGCGCTCGCCTCGTCGGCGAGGAACTCCCGCGAGCGCGAGATCGCCATCTGGATCAGCATCGCGGCGAACGGGGCGACGAGGATGCCGATCAGGCCCGCGAGCGGGTGCCCCCCCTCGCCATCCTCGCGGCGCCCGCCGCCGAAGAAGAGGGCGAAGTTCGCGAGCTGCGTCAGCGCGCCCGCCAGCGTTGCAGCGACGGTCATGATGAGGGTGTCGCGGTGCTTCACGTGCCCGAGTTCGTGGGCGATCACGCCCGTGATCTCCTCGCGGCTCATCAGGCGGAGGAGTCCCTGCGTCGCGGCGACGGCCGCGTGGTCCGGGTCCCGGCCGGTCGCGAAGGCGTTCGGCGCCTCCTCCGGGATCGACGTAGACCTTCGGCATCGGAATCTGCGCGCGCTGGGCGAGGTCGCGGACGATGGCGAAGAGCTCGGGCGCCTCGGTTTCCGTCACCGGCTGCGCGCCGTACATCTTCAGGACGATCTTGTCCGAGAACCAGTAGCTCACGAAGTTCATGCCGAGCGCGAAGATGAGGGCGATCATCATTCCCTGCCGGCCGCCGAGGAGCTCCCCCACCCAGAGGAACAGCGCCGTCAGCACCGCCAGCAGGATCAGGGTCTTCATCCGGTTCATGTCGTTTCCTCCCCGCGCCGGGTTGCCGGGGCGGTTCGTGGAAAAGCTTATACGACGACGCGCGGCCCGGGGATTCCCGCGTCTAACTTGCTGATTCCGGGCCTGATTCATTCAAATCATGGCTCTCCCGGATGCCCGGACGAATGATCCTCGGGTTACGGGGGATCAACAAATGTCAGAACGTCGTCTCCTCACTCTCGATGGCAATGAGGCCGTCGCCTCGGTCGCGCACCGGACGAACGAGGTCATCGCCATCTACCCGATCACCCCCTCCTCGAACATGGGCGAATGGGCCGACGAGTGGTCCGCGAAGGGGAAGAAGAACATCTGGGGCGTCGTGCCCGAGGTCGTCGAGATGCAGTCCGAGGGAGGCGCCGCCGGCGCCGTCCACGGCGCGCTTCAGGCGGGTGCCCTCGCGACGACCTTCACGGCCTCGCAGGGCCTCCTCCTGATGATCCCCAACATGTTCAAGATCGCGGGCGAGCTGACCTCGTACTGCATGCACGTGGCGGCCCGCACCGTCGCCACGCACGCCCTCTCGATCTTCGGGGACCACTCGGACGTCATGGCCTGCCGCCAGACCGGCTTCGCGATGCTCTGCTCGAACTCGGTGCAGGAGGCGCACGACTTCGCCGCCATCGGCCAGATGGCGACGCTCCGGTCGCGCGTCCCCGTCCTTCACTACTTCGACGGGTTCCGGACGTCGCACGAGGTCGCCGGCATCGAGGAGCTCACGGACGACGATCTCCGCGCCCTGCTCGACGAGGAGGCCATCGCGGCCCACCGGGATCGCGCGCTGACTCCCGACCGGCCGGTCCTCCGCGGCTCGGCCCAGAACCCCGACGCCTTCTTCCAGGCGCGCGAGGCCGGAAACCGCTGGTACGCGGCCTGCGCCGGGATCCTGCAGGAGGAGATGGACCGCTTCGCGAAGCGGATGGGGCGCTGCGTACCACCTCTTCGACTACGTCGGGCATCCCGAGGCCGAGCGGGTCATCGTCCTCCAGGGCTCGGGCGCCGAGACGGCGCACGAAACCGTCGACTACCTCGTCGGCAAGGGAGAGAAGGTCGGCATCGTCAAGGTCCGCGTCTTCCGCCCCTTCGACATTCCGGCGTTCGTGAAGTCCCTCCCGAAGACGGTGAAGTCGATCGCCGTCCTCGACCGGACGAAGGAGCCGGGCGCCATCGGCGACCCGCTCTACCTCGACGTCGTGACGGCGCTCGTCGAGGCGAAGGCGGCCGGACGTCAGCTCCTTCGCGAAGGAGCCGCTCGTCGTCGGCGGCCGGTACGGCCTCTCGTCCAAGGAGTTCACGCCGGCGATGGTCAAGTCGGTCTTCGACGAGATGGCGAAGCCCGCTCCGAAGAACCACTTCACCGTCGGCATCGTCGACGACGTGACGCACACGTCCCTGAAATGGGACCCCGACTTCGACACCGAGCCCGACGACGTCTCCCGCGCCGTCTTCTACGGTCTCGGCGCCGACGGGACCGTCGGCGCGAACAAGAACTCGATCAAGATCATCGGGGAGGAGACCGACAACTTCGCCCAGGGCTACTTCGTCTACGACTCGAAGAAGTCGGGCGCCATCACGATCTCCCACCTCCGCTTCTCGAAGCGCCCGATCCGCTCGACGTACCTCGTCACGAAGGCGAAGTTCGTCGCCTGCCACCAGGAACCGTTCATGGACAAGATCGACGTCCTGGAGACGGCGGCGCCCGGCGCCACTGTCCTCCTGAACGTCCCGCACGCCCCCGACGAGGCGTGGGACCAGCTGCCGGTGGAGATGCAGACGACGATCCTCGAGCGGAAGCTCAAGGTCTACGTCATCGACGCCTACAAGGTCGCCCGCGACCTCGGGATGGGCGTGAGGATCAACACGATCATGCAGACCTGCTTCTTCGCGATCAGCGGGGTCCTGCCGCGCGAGGAGGCGATCGCCGAGATCAAGAAGTCCATCGAGAAGACCTACGGGAAGAAGGGCGCGGAGATCGTCAAGCGTAACTTCGCGGCGGTCGACGGGACGCTCGAGCACCTCGCCGTGATGAAGCTCCCCGGCAAGATCACCTCCAAGCGGAAGCGCCCGCCGATCGTATCGGACGCCGCGCCGGACTTCGTCAAGCGCGTCTCGGCCGTCATGCTGGCCGGCAAGGGGGACCTCCTCCCCGTCAGCGCCTTTCCGCCGGACGGCACCTGGCCGCTCGCGACGGCCCGGTGGGAGAAGCGGAACATCGCCCTCGACATCCCGGTCTGGGACGAGAAGCTCTGCATCCAGTGCAACAAGTGCGCGATGGTCTGCCCGCACGCGGCCATCCGCGTGAAGGTCTACGACCCGGCGGCGCTCGGAAAGGCCCCGGCCACGTTCAAGTCGGTCGACTTCAAGGGGCCCGAGTACAAGGGGCAGAAGTACACCGTCCAGGTCGCTCCCGAGGACTGCACGGGCTGCACGCTCTGCGCCGTCGTCTGTCCCGCCAAGGACAAGGCGAACCCGAAGCACAAGTCGCTCGACATGGCGCCCGCAGCGCCCGCTCCGCGAGGCCGAGGCAACGAACTTCTCCTTCTTCCTCGACCTCCCCGAGGCCCCGCGGGAGACGGTCCGTCTGGACGTCAAGGGGACCCAGTTCCTGGAGCCCCTCTTCGAGTTCTCGGGCGCCTGCTCCGGCTGCGGCGAAACCCCGTACGTCAAGCTCCTGACGCAGCTCTTCGGCGACCGGGCGATCATCGCGAACGCCACGGGCTGCTCCTCGATCTACGGCGGAAACCTCCCGACGACTCCCGTACACGAAGAACCGCGACGGGCGCGGGCCGGCCTGGTCGAACTCGCTCTTCGAGGACAACGCCGAGTTCGGGTTCGGCATCCGCCTCGCCGTCGACGCCATGACCGACCGGGCGAAGCACCTGCTCGGCCAGCTCTCCGCGCCGCTCGGCGAGACCCTCGTCGACGAGCTGATGAAGGCCGACATGACGATCGAGGCGGGCATCGCGGCGCAGCGCGAAGCGCGTCGAGGCCCTCCGCGGGAAGCTCAAGACCCTCGCCGGGGCGAACGCCGCGGACGTGAAGGTCCTCGACAGATCGCCGACTACCTCGTCAAGAAGTCGATCTGGATCGTCGGCGGCGACGGCTGGGCCTACGACATCGGCTACGGCGGCCTCGACCACGTCCTCGCCTCGGACAAGAACGTCAACGTCCTGGTCCTCGACACCGAGGTCTACTCGAACACGGGCGGACAGCAGTCGAAGGCGACGCCGATGGGCGCCGCGGCGAAGTTCGCCGCGAACGGCAAGGGGGTTCCGAAGAAGGACCTCGGCATGCTCGCGATGACCTACGGCCACGTCTACGTCTCCCACATGGCGTTCGGCGCGAAGGACAACCAGACCGTCAAGGCGTTCCTCGAGGCCGACTCCTACCACGGCCCCTCGATGCTCATCGCCTACAGCCCCTGCATCGCGCACGGGTACGACCTCTCGTTCAGCCTCGAGCAGCAGCGGCTCGCGGTCGACTCCGGCTACTGGCCGCTCTACCGCTTCGACCCCCGCCGCATCCCGACCGGCGAGATGCCGCTCGTCATGGACGCCACGCAGATCAAGTCGGGCATCGCCGAGTTCATGAGGAACGAGGCGCGCTTCCGGATGGTCGAGCAGCAGGACCCGGGTCGATTCAAGATGCTCCTCCACAAGGCCGAGCGCGAGGTCCGCAACCGGTTCTCCATCTACGAGAACCTCGCCAAGCTGACGATGACGAAGGCCGGCGTGCCGGCCCCCGGCGGCCGCGCCCGCTCCGGCGGCCCCCGCGGCCGCTCCGAAGGCCTGAGGAGATGACGATGGACCTCTCGACCACCTACCTCGGCCTCAAGCTCCCCCACCCGTTCATGCCGGGCGCCTCGCCGATGGTCGACGACCTGGACGTCGTCCGCCGCCTCGAGGACGCGGGCGCCTCGGCCATCGTCATGCACTCGCTCTTCGAGGAGCAGATCACCCGCGAGCAGCTCGGCACGGTCCAGGCGATGGAGATGCACGCCGGCGCGTTCGCCGAGGCGCTCTCCTACTTCCCGGAGCCGGAGGATTACAAGCTCGGCCCGGAGCAGTACCTCGACCAGATCCGGAAGATCAAGTCGGCGGTGAAGGTCCCCGTCGTCGCCTCGCTCAACGGCGTCACGCTCGGCGGCTGGCTCGAGTACGCGCAGAAGATCGAGCAGGCGGGCGCCGACGCGCTGGAGATGAACGTCTACTACCTCGCCACGAAGGCGTGGGAGGCGGGCAGCCTCGTCGAGCGCCGGATCCTCGAGATGACCCATGCGCGTCAAGACGGGCGTCAGGATCCCGGTCGCCGTCAAGCTTTCCCCCTTCTTCTCCTCGCTCGGCCACTTCATCAGCGAGCTGGACCGCCTGAAGGTGGACGGGCTCGTCCTCTTCAACCGCTTCTACCAACCCGACATCGACCCCGAGGAGCTGGAGGTCATTCCCAGCCTTCACCTCTCCGACTCCTCGGAGCTGCTCCTCCGGCTCCGCTGGCTCGCGATCCTTTCCGGGCGCGTGAAGGCGAGCCTCGCGGCGTCGGGCGGCGTCCACACCGGTCTCGACGCCGTCAAGGCGGTCATGACCGGCGCCGACGCCGTGCAGGTCGTCTCGGCCCTCCTCCGCCGCGGCCCGAAGCACCTCGCCGTGATCCGACAGGAATTCACGCAATGGATGGAGAAGCACGAGTACGAGTCGGTCGCCCAGATGAAGGGCTCGATGAGCCTCCTGAAGTCGCCCGACCCGGCCTCGTTCGAGCGGGCGAACTACATGCGGATTCTCCAGGGTTTCAAGTGGGAGAGCCTCGCGCCGTCCGGCTCCTGAGCCGGCGGCGTCTCCGACGTCCCCCCGCCTCCCCGTCGTCCGCCCAGCCGGCGCCCCCCCGCCGCTCCGGACGACGGGGAGGCTTCCTTCTTTCGCCTCGGCCGCGGATAAGATCCGCCCCGGAGGTTTCGGGATGAAGAAGACCCTGTCGCTCGCCGTCTCCCTGCTGTTCGCCATCGCCGCCTGCGGCGGGGAGAAGCCCGGCACCCTGGAAAAGGCCGGCAAGCAGGCCGATCAGGCCATCGAGAAAGCCAAGGAAAGCGCCAAGGAAGCGGCCGACAAGGCCGCCGAGGCGACGAAGGAGGCCGCGGTCAAGGCCGCGGACGCCACGGCCGACGCCGCCGCCAAGGCCGCCGAAGCCACGAAGGAAGCCGCCGAGAAGGCAAAGAAGGAGCTTCAGGCCACCCCGAAGCCCAGGTGAACCCGCCCTCCTACTTCGACTTCGGCGTCGGGGCCGGCTTCGGAGCGGCCGCCGGAGCCGGCGCCTTCGGGTCGGCGCCCTTCTTCCGCGTGTAGCGGATCTCGAGGAGGGGCCGGACGTCCTGCTCCGAGACCTTCTCCTCGAAGACCTCTCCCCAGAGCGTCTCGTCCCACCTCACGACGCGGAGCGTGATCTGGGCCGGTTCGCCCCAGAAGTAGAAGGTGCCCGAGAGGTCGAGGCGGCCACCGTCCCAGCTCTGGTTCGAGGTCAGCGCGCTGTTCGTGCCGCGCCCCTCGCTCGTGAAGTACTGCCAGTACCAGAATTTCTTCCAGGGGTCGAAGCCGAGGTACGCGACGCTCTCGCCTCCGTCCTCCATCTTCACGCGGGAGACGATCCACCGGTTCCCCAGCTCCAGCCTCACGTCGGCCGTCCCCTTCCGGATCTTCTCGGGGGCGAACGTGGTCGCGTAGATCCGCTCCGTCACGTCCCACGGCCCGAGCATGAACTTCGCGAGGGCGAGCGGCGGGGGCGGCCCCTCCGCGAGCGCCTTGAGCCCCGGGTCGTTCCGGAACTTCTTCTCGACCCGCTCGAGGATGTTCGGCCTCTGGCCGTCGTCCACCTGCGCGACGGCGGCGAGCGGCGCGAGAAGAGCGGCCAGGGCGAGGGCGGCGACGGCGGCTCGCGGATGTCTCATGGGATCGGGATTCTAAGGCGGGATAACCTCCGGGTCCGGCATGAAGTCCGGGTTCGAGCCCTTCCGCCGGCGCCTCCTTGCCGGTCTCCGGCGGGAAGCCGAAGCCTGGCGGGCGCCCGAGGTGCGGCGCTACCTCAAGTCGGCCATGCCGTGCCTCGGCGTCACGACGCCGCGCCGGAACGCCGTCTACCAGGCCGTCTTCCCCGCCGCGCCGCTTCCGGAACGAACGCGAGTGGCGTTCCCTCTGCCTCCGGCTCTTCCGTGAGGCGACCTACCGCGACGAGTGGTGGGCGGCCGTCGCCCTGACCGGGGACCCGCGCGCCCGGGAGTGGCAGACGATGGACGCGCTCCCGATGTACGAGGAGATGGTCGTCACCGGGGCCTGGTGGGACGTGGTGGACGACGTCGCGACGCACCGGCTCCCGACGCTCCTTCAGGCGCCACCCGAAACCGATGCGCCGGGCGATGCTCGCCTGGAGCCGCAGCGAGAACCTCTGGAAGCGGCGGAGCGCCATCCTCTGCCAGATCCCGCTCAAGAAGGAGACCGATCTCCGGCTCCTCTACGCCTGCCTCGAGCCGTCGCTCTCCTCGAAGGAGTTCTTCCTCCGGAAGGCGATCGGCTGGGCGCTCCGGCAATACGCCTGGACCGACCCGGACGAGGTCGCCCGCTGGGTGGAGGAGAACCGCGTACGGCTTTCCGGTCTCTCGATCCGCGAGGCGCTGAAGAACCTCCGCCCCGCGTGAAACGGCGAAGGAGTCGCGATATCGTTCCGCGCAGGAGGCACGAATGAAGACCAAGGCGCTGATTGCTCTTTCCCTGGCGGCCGGCATCGTCCTGCCCGCCGCCGCCCAGACCGGCGCGCCCGGCGGCGCGGCCCCGGCTCCCGCCGCGAACTCCGCCCTGACCGGGCTGAAGTTCGCGTGGAACCGGGTCAAGGACATCGCCGTCCGCGCGGCGGAGAAGATGCCGGAAGAGAACTACTCCTTCAAGCCGTCCCCCGACGTCCGGAGCTTCGGCCAGCTCGTGGCGCACGCCGCCGACGCGAACTTCATGTTCGCGCAGATGGCCGCCGGCGAGGCGATGACCCCGCGCGAGATCGAGAAGACGAAGACCTCGAAGGCCGACCTCGTCGCCGCGCTCAAGGAGTCCTTCGCCGCCTGCGACAAGGCCTTCGCCAAGAACGACGCGGACCTGGCCCCGCGCTGAAGCTCTTCGGGATCGAGACCAACCGCTTCGGCGCCGTCGGGCTCATGATCGGCCACAACTGGGAGCACTACGGCAACATGGTCACCTACATGCGGATCAAGGGGGTCGTCCCGCCCTCGAGCGAACCGCGTCCCGACGCCCCGAAGGCGCCCGCCGCGCCCGCGAAGTAGGCTCCCGGGCAACCGGCGGCGGCGCGGCTCGCGGCGCCGTCGGCCGCTTCAGTTTCCCGGGGTCGGCGTCCGCCGCAGCAGAAGGCTGTCGGGATTCGGCGTCGGCGTCGCCGACACGATCGGCGTCGGTGTCGGAGCGGGCGTCGCGGTCGGCGACCCGGCGGGTGTCGGGGTCGCCCCGGGTGTCGGGCTCAGCATCGGCGGATCCTGAAACTGCCAGGCAATCCGAGTACCTGCCTCCGGGGAGGCCGGGACCGACGCCCGGGCGGCCGCCATGCCCGCGACCGCCGCCGCCAAGAGCAAGAGAACTCCTCTGGGGCTCATCAGAAACCTCCAGGGGAGGCGCTTGCAGACGCCGTGCCACTTCTTCTCCGGCAGAATCAGGGTTCGCGGATCGCGTCGCCTCGTAAGAATTACGATTTGCGATCGTCCGGATTACGACAAAGGCGGCCCCTTCAGGCGATCTCGAGCCAGCCGAACCAGACCGGGTGGTTCGCCCGGTACCACTCGAGCACCTTCCGGATGATCTCCTGCTTCTCGCGCGGGACAACCTTCTCGTCGATCCGGTCGAAGTGGACCCGGACCGTCTCCCCGTCGTGCTCGAGCGCCTGCGAGAGCATCGTCTGCAGCTCGTTCCGGATCCGCCCCGAGTCGGAGATCTTCACCGGGCGCGTCGTGTGGTCGACCCCCGACATGAAGCGGACGAGCAGCGGGCTGAAGACGTGGCGCGCCGTCTCCAGCGGCTCCATCAGCCGGAACGTGAAAGTGATGCGGCTCGAGGCGTTGTGCGTGGCGAGGCGCGTCGTCACCCGGTAGACGCCGTCGCCGTGGGACGTCACGCCGCAGGTGCCCGTGTAGGGGTCGTCGCAGATGTACCCCGTGGACGCCAGCACTTTCCAGTTCTTCCCGGGGAGGAAGTCGCCGGGCTTGAGCGAGGGCCGGCCGAGCGGAACGTTCGACGCGGCGGCCTCGCGGATCGCCTCCGCGTACGACCGCACCTTCCCCGCCTCCACGTCCCGCCCGCCCAGGAGCTGCCGAGAGCCTGCAGCCGAAGTCGGGCGCCGCGGGGTCGAGCTGCATCAGCCTTCCCTCGACGTGGCACGGCTGCTCGAAGCTGGGCGAGAAGAGGGACATCGAGGAGTCGACGTCCAGCACCTCGCGAGAGGCTGGCCGCCTGCATCGCCTCGGCGGTGGCGGCGTAGCCGTCGCAAAGGAAGAGGTGCGTCGCGCCGGCGGCGTCCTTCCAGCTTCCGACGAGGAACGTCGGGGCGTAGGTGCCCGAGTCGGTGAAGACCTCGAGGCCCGAGGGGGCCTTCCAGCCCTCCTCGACGAGGTGCACCCCCAGCGCTCGCCACTCGTCCCACAGCCGCCCGAGCCGCGCGACGCGGCTCTTGCCCCGCAGCGTCCAGACGTGGATGTTCTTCCTCTCGATCGCCCGGGTAGGCCGCCTCGATCGCCTGGACGACCTCGGCGCGCGGCGTCCGGTAGTCGAGGAGCAGCGACGCGCCGTCGGCCGCGTCGGCCACGCGACGAGGCACGGTGAGGCAGCCCATGTACGACTCGTACGGCCGCGACAGGAGGAGCGGCGAGTCGAACAGGTGGAAGACCGCCATCGGCCCGGTCGCCTTCCCTTCGGCGAAGCGCGTCGTGTTCTCGAGCGTGTCGACCGCGGCGCCCCAGAGCGTGATCCCGCGCTGCTGCAGCCAGTCGTGGAAGTGCTCGAACGTGTGCCCCGGCTCGTTCAGGAGCCGCCGGACCCGGCGGTCGACCATCCGCGCGACCTCGGGGCGGGCGTAGACGCGCCCGAAGCCGAGCAGCGGGTTCGCCCCCATCTCGGGCGTCTCCCCCGCCTTCGGCATCAGCCCCTCGCCGAGCGAGACCATGATGGCGTGGTTCTCGGGGAGCGTCCGCGTCAGGTGCCAGAGCCCCTCGCTCATCACGTAGGCGCTGATGGCGTCCGCCGCCTTCTTGACCTGGTTGTAGGTGGCCTTGTCCTTGCCCGCCCCCTCCCCGTAGCCGCCGAAGAGCCGCGTGCCGAGCGCCGTCGCCGCGGAGGTCACGGCCAGGCACCGGGCGATGCCGCGCGGGGTGAACGAGAAGGCCGAGACCGGCTCCTGCTGGGCCCGGTCCACCTCCACGTCCTCGAGCCAGAGGTGAAAACGGAGCAGAACGGGGCGCGTGTCGAACGCCCACTGGGCGACGAGGTTTCGTTTCTCGATGTCCGTCATGCCGACGTGCGCCCCATATTACTCGGGCAAGGCGCAGCGGCGCTACTCCGGCCTCCAGGCCGGCGCGCGGCCGCCCGACCAGGGGGCGCCGGCGGCTTCGGCCTTCTTCTCGAGCTCCGGAAGGTCGACCTCGACGAGTGCCCTCAGCTTCTCGAGGACAGGCGCGAAAGCCTGCGCGGCCCCCTCGTAGCCGCGCTGCTGCGTGCCGGTCGGGGCCGAGGTCGAAGCCCAGACGCTGTAGACGATCCGCCGGACCCGCTCGACGATCGAAGGGGAGACCGGCTCCTGGTACTTCGCGACGACCTTGTCGCCGCTGAGCGGCACGTCGAGGTCCTTCAGGTTCTGGCCCAGCTGCCGGGCGCGGGCCACGAGCGCCGCGTCGGCCGCGGGGGCGTCGAGGAGCGCCTTCTCGAGGAGCGCGATCTCCTTCGACGTCTCCTTCGAAAGCTCGACCGCCCCGAGGACGGCGCGCTGGAGCCTCGCGACCTTCTTTTCGAACTCGAGCGCCTTCCCGCGGTCCGGAGCGGGGAGGCTCGCCGTCCCGAGGATCTCCGCCTGGAACGTCACCGGCTCCCCCAGCTTCGTCACGACGCCGTCCACCTTTTTCTCGAGCGTCACCGTGTAGCGCCCCGGCATCGCGAGCGGCCCCTGCGGCGGCGGGGTGAAGATGTCCTCCTCGACCTCCTCGGGCTTCGCCGGCGGGAGCTTCGCGGGATTCGCGGGGGGATAGCGGAGGTCCCATGCCGACGCGGTGGAAGCCGGCCTTGACCGGCCCCGTGACCCGCCGGACGACGCTGCCGGAGGCGTCGGTCACCGTCAGGATCGACGGCCGGCTCTTCCTCCCGCGCCTCGGCGCGGAGCGCGTCCCAGGACGGGTAGAAGACGTCTCCCCCCTTCTCGGCGGCCTTCTTCTCCTCGGCGAGCCGCGACTTCTTCTTCGTCTGGAGCTCGTCCTTCAGGTAGTAGGTGAAGACGGCACCGAACGGCGGGTTCGGGGCCGAGTAGAACGACTCCCCCATGAAGGCCTTGTCCTTCAGGCCGAGCGGCTTCGAAGGGATGAACATCGGGGCCGGCCTGACCGGGAGGAGGATGGCGTCCTTCGCGAGGAGCTCGTCGCTCGCGCGGCGGACCGGCGTCAGGTCGTCGAGGACGAAGAACCCGCGGCCGAACGTGGCCGCGACGAGGTCTCCCTCGCGCCGCTGGATCGCGAGGTCCCGGACGGCGATCGTCGGCATCCCGCCCTTCAGCTGGATCCAGCGCTTCCCGCCGTCGGGCGAGAAGAAGAGCCCGAACTCCGTGCCGACGTAGAGAAGACCCGGCTTTTCCGGGTCCTCGACGACCGTGTAGACGGTTCCGCGCGCGGGGAGGTCCCCGGCGATCGACGTCCAGGTTCGCCCCCGGTCGGCGCTCTTCAGGAGGTAGGGCCCGAAGTCGCCCATCTTGTGGTTGTCGAACGAGGCGTAGACCGTCCCCTCGTCGTGCGGCGACGGCTCGAGGTCGGAGACGAAGCTGTTCGCCGGGACCCCCGGGAACGTCTCGGCCTTTCGCCAGCTTCCGCCGCCGTCTTCGGTCACCTGCACGAGGCCGTCGTCGGTGCCGGCGTAGAGGAGGCCTTCCTTCTTCGGCGACTCCGCGAGCGAGACGATGTTCCCGTAGAACGAGGTCGACGTGTTCTTCGCCACCGCGTCCGCGCTCCAGACCCGTCCCATCATCTTCAGCCTGTTCCGGTCGACCTGCCGGGTCAGGTCGCCGCTCACCGGCCTCCAGCTGTCGCCCCGGTCGTCGCTCCTAAAGACCCGCTGCGCGGCGAAGTAGAGCCGCGTCGCCGAGAACGGGCTGAGGACGAGCGGAGAGTCCCAGTTCCATCGGAGCGGCGCCTCGCCCGGCCCCGGCTGCGGCTGGATGTCGACCTCCTCGCCTGTCTTCCGGTCGAAGCGGGTGAGGTTCCCGTACTGCGACTCGGAGTAGACGATGTTCGGGTCCGTCGGGTCGACGGCGGCGAAGAAGCCGTCGCCCCCGGTCGTCACGAACCAGTCGGAGTTGACGATCCCGTGCGCCGTCGTCGTCCGGGACGGCCCGCCGAGGGTGTTGTTGTCCTGCGTCCCGCCGTAGACCCAGTAGAACGGCTTCGAGTCGTCGACCGCCACCCTGTAGAACTGGGTGACGGGGAGGTTCGACTTGAAGTCCCACGTCGTCCCGCGGTCCCAGCTCTCGTAGATGCCGCCGTCGTTCCCGTTGATCAGGTGGCTCGTGTCGGACGGGTCGATCCAGAGCGCGTGGTTGTCGACGTGCTTGTGCTTCTCGCCGAGCCGCTTCCAGCTCTTTCCGCCGTCCTCGGTGACCTGGTTGTACGTGTCCATCGAGTAGACGCGGTCGACCTTCTTCGGGTCGGGGACCAGCTCCTGGTAGTACTGCGGGCCCGGCGCGGAATAGTCGCCCACGCGGGTCCAGCTCTCGCCCCGGTCGTTCGAGCGGTAGGTGCCGCGGTCCTTCGGGTCGGAAGCCTCGATTAGCGCGTAGAGGACGTCGGGGTCCGCGGGCGAGACGGCGAGGCCGATCCGGCCGAGGTCGACCTTCGGGATCCCCTTCTCCAGCTTCCGCCACGTCGCGCCCCCGTCGGTCGTTTTCCAGATCGCCCCCTCGGGACCGCCGTGCACCATCCCCCAGGTGTGGCGCCGACGCTGGTACGACGTCGCGTAGAGGACGTTCGCGTCGCGGGGATCCATCCAGAGGTCGGAGACGCCGGTGTTCTCCGAGATCGTCAGGACGGCCTTCCACGTCTTCCCGCCGTCCGTCGTCTTGTAGACGCCGCGCTCGCCGCCGGCGGCCCAGAGCGGACCCTGCGACGCGACGTAGACGACGTCGGGGCTCTTCGGGTCGATGAGGATCCGGGAGACGTGCTCGGACGTCTTCAGGCCGACGTTCTTCCAGGTCTGCCCTCCGTCGAGCGACGTGTAGACGCCGTCGCCGTAGGAGACGCTCCGCTGCGAGTTGCTCTCCCCCGTCCCGACCCAGATCACGTTCGGGTTCTGCGGGTCGACCGTGACGGCGCCGATCGAGTAGGACCCTTCCGCGTCGAAGACGGGCGTCCAGGTCGTTCCGGCGTTCACGGTCTTCCAGACGCCGCCCGACGCCACCGCGACGTACCAGGTCGACGGACGGCCGGGGACGACGGCGATGTCGTTCACGCGGCCCGAGGCGACGGCCGGTCCGATCTCGCGGAGCTTGATCCCCGAGAACGTCTCGGACGAGAAAGGCGACTTCGGCTTCTCGGCGGGCTTCGGAGGTGCCGGCTCCGCGCCGGGAAGGGCGAAGGAGGGCGACAGGAGGGCCGCAAAAAGGACGGCAGATACGCGGGTCATCTCGACTCCTTGGTGAGACGTTCGGGTGGGTGCGGGGCGAGGATATGCCATGCCCGGCGCCGAAAAGGGCGAGAATGGCTCTCGACCGGGAGGCACCGTGACGGCCGAGCTCTTCAGGGCGGCGGGGATCAAGCCGGGCGACATCGTCGTCTGCTACGGCCACGTCGGCCAACAGGCGAACGTCGTCTCCGTCGCGGCGAAGTAGGCAGCGCGTGTGCTGACCTTCCTCACTCTCTTCCTCGGCCTCGTCAGCGGCGTCAACCTGGTTGAGATCTCCGCGGGCGAGGCGGTCGCGGCCGTCGAGCTGCGGCTGGACGGCGTCCCCGCCGGCCGCCTCACCGGGCCGCCCTGGTCGATGAACGTCGACCTCGGCGATCCGCCAAAGCCGCACGAGCTTCTCGCGATCGGCTTCGACCGGGACGGCCGTGAGGTCGCCCGGGCGCTCCAGAAGGTCAACCTCCCCCGCTCCCTCGCCGAGGCGACGCTGGAGCTCCTGCCGGGCAAGGGGGGAAGCGGCCGGTTCGTCCGGCTCGGATGGCAGTGCGCCGTCGCCCCGAAGCCGACGCGGACCGTCGTGACCTTCGACGGAAGGAAGCTCCCTGCCCCGGACCCCGCCCGGATCGCGCTCCCGGACTTCGTCCCCGAGCAGGTCCATTTCATGCGGGCGGAGCTCGACTTCCCCCGGAACCTGACGGCGGCGGCCGAGATCACGTTCGGCGGGCAGAACCGCGACGAGACGCAGGCCGAGCTGACGGCGGTGGCCGTCCTCGCGGAGAAGCGGAAGCTGCCGCCTCTCGAGGGGTCGTTCCTCGCGCGCGGTGCGCCCCTTCCGGTCGTGGCGGTCGAGGAGGACGGGCCGGCCGAGATCGCGATCGTCCTCGATGAAGCGGCGCGGCCGCTTCTCGCCACGATGGCCGCGAGGCCCTTCAGGTTCGGGGCCGGGACCGGGGCGCTCAAGCGGATCGCGCCGCTCGCGTCGGGGCAGCGCGCGCGCTTCGTCTGGCCGCTCACGGAGACCTTCCGGCACGGCGGGATGCAGTTCGAGATCTTCCCCTGCTCGGAGGAGATCGACGGCGACCGGGGCGGCCTCCTCTTCCTCCTCACACACGTCGCCGCGCCGGGGATCCCGCCGGCGCCGCGCCTCGCCGACGCCGTCGCCGTCGCCGCGCTCTCGGCCATCTCGCGGAACCGGGCCCGCGCCGTCGTCCTCGTCCTCGGCGGCTCCCGCGACGCGAGTCGCCTCTCGGCCGGCGGCGTTCGGAGCTACCTCTCGGCGCTCGGCGTCCCGCTCTTCGTCTGGACCGTCGGCCCGCTGGGCCCGGACGCCGCCGCGGAGTGGGCCGGCGCGACGGAGATCGCCGACGTTTCGACCGCGATCCTCTTCGACAAGGCCGGGGACCGGCTCCGCGCCTACATGGGACGGCAGCGGATCGTCTGGGTGGAGGGAATCCACCTGCCGCAGGAAGTCGCGCTCTCCGCCCGGGCGTCGGGCCTCGCCCTCGTACGCTAGGCAGGATGACCGGAGCGCTCGTGCCGCTGCTCGCCCTCGTCCTTTCCGGGGCGGCGCCGCCTCCGATGCCCTGCCCGGAAACGGCGGGGCCGGCCGAGGCCGACGTGAAGGCGGGGACGCGGCTCCGGGCCGCGCCCGACCCCGGTGCCCCGTCGCTCGCCGTCGTGGACGCCGACGTGACGCTCTCCGTCTCCTCCCGCTGCGGCGGATACGCCGAGGTCCGCTGGGGAGGCTTCCGCGGCTGGGTTCGCCCGGACGACACCGAGGGCCCGTCTCTCCAGCCGGCCGCGACGGCCGCGGACGCGGCGCGGCTGGCGCGCGCCCGGACCGCGCTGCGCGCCCCCGTCCGCGAGGCCCGCCTCGGCCCGTGGCGCCTCGTGACCGACGTCCCGCTCGGCGAGCTCCCGGGCCTCGACGCCGTGGCGTCGCGGCTCCCGGACGCCTTCGCTTCCCGAACCGGGCTCGTGGCGACCCCCGGAGCCGCGCAGGCCGTCGTCGTCTTTTCGAGCGAGGCGCGCTACCGGGCCTTCGCGGAAGCCGACGGCAGTCCGATCCTCGCGGACTCCCGGCCACGCGGGGGGCGGCCTCGCGGCCCTCGTCGTCGGCCACCAGCCGCTCGAAACGCGCGTCCTTCTCGTTCACGAGCTGACGCACCTCCTCTCGCAGAGCGCGCTGGGCGAGAAGATCCCCGGGTGGCTGGCCGAGGGGCTCGCCGAGGACCTCGCCTGGTGCCGGGTGGACGCCTCCGGCCGGCTCCTGCCCGACACGCTCGACGTCGGCGAGACGACGCGGAGCAGCGCGACCCGCGTCGTCCGGGAGCGCTCCGGCCCCCGCCTGACCGTCGAGGAGTGGCTGCCGCGCGCCCGCGCCGGGCGGCTCCCGCCGCTCCCCCTCCTTCTCCTCCCCGAATCACCGCTCTTCGCCGACCCCGTCGAGCGGCGCGACGCGGCGACGGCGAGCGCAATGCTGATCCGCTGGTGCCTTGCCGACCCCGTCCGCGCCGAGGCCTTCCGCGAGTTCCTGACGGCCGTCTCGCTGGGCGGCGCGGGCGGCGCGAGCGCCCTCGCGGCCGCCCTCGGGACGGACGCGCCCGGCCTCGAAAAGGCCTTCGTGAAGCACATACGCGGGCTCTGATTCTCTCGAAACCCGAGTCCAACCAAAACGTACGTAGGACGGAACAGCGCAAGGCGGGACGCCCGCCACCCAGCTCAACCTTACGTGGAGCGATTCAGGGGGGGGAGAGTCTTGCGATGCTCGCCCGAGCGTTTTTCCGCAGCGTTTCTTTGGCGGTCGGGTCTGCTTTGGTGTCCTTCGGTAGCACTTCGAGAACCTTGCGATACATCTCGAGGCTCTGCTTCCAGTCACCGCTCATTTCCAGGACTTCTGCCAGGCTGTCGTATGTTTTCGCCGAGTTCGGGTAGAACTCTGTATTGAGTCTGAGAACCGCAATGGCCCTCACGAACTCTTTCTGCGCCGCGAAGTCGCGGCCAATCTGGTTCAGGCGCCCTTGCTCCACGTGCCAGTCGCCGGGATTCTCCGCAAACAATCTTCGCCAGTCGGTCAGGAACCACTGGATCTGGCCCTCTGCGAGCAAGTCGCTTGGGAGGGTCTCGACCGGATACAGAGTCGGCGCCTTGCTCCAGCCGGGGAACGGACTCGGTTCGAGCTTCCACCCCGTCGGGGACTTCGGATCGGACACGGCGCGCTCGTTCGTGAAGGAGCGGAGCGTGGACAGAAGTTCCTCGTGCGTCCGGCGGTGAGGCGGAGGCTTCCTCACGTCGGGCACGGGCCAGAGACGGATCGTCCTGTCCGCCCCGGCCGACGCCAGCCACCTTCCGTCCGGGGAGAAGACGACGGTCCTGACCACGCCCTCGTGGCCGAAGTAGAGATGCGGCTCCGCGTTCGAGATCGGACCGATGCGCACGATGCCGTCGTCGCTCCCGCTGGCGAGAATCGTCTCCGTCGGGTTCAGGGCCGCTGCCACGGCGCGAGGGTGGGACGCGATGTGCGTCGGCGAATTTCCCTCGAAGTCGAACCGGAGGAGATCGGAACGGCCCGGACCCTCGCGGTTCGCCGGAGTTCCGACCCCGAAGCGGCCGGTACGGCTCATCGCGAGCGCCGTCTCCAGCGCGGAAGAGATCACCCGGCTCCGTCCGTCCCGCTGGTCGAAGAGGACGATGCCCGTCCCGGAGACTCCGGCCAGAATCCGGCTCTCGTCGAGGAAGAAGAGCCCCGAGACTCCGCCGTTGATTCCCTCTCCCGCGCCGGGAACTGGTCCCAGGACCTGAACGGCGCCGTCGTCCAGGTTCCAGATCCGGATCAGCTTTTCGCCAGCCGGTGACGACGCGGGAGCTGCGGCCACGCGCCGGCCGTCGGGCGAGAAGGCGACGCAGAGGTTGAGCGCGCCTTCCGAGAAACCCCTCAACTCGGTCGGAGCGCCCCCATCGACGGGAACCACGTAGACCTTTCCGCTCGGTCCCGATACCGCCACCCGCTTTCCGACCCGGTCGACGGCCAGCCCCGACAGCCCTCCCTTTGCGCGAAGGAGGACCCGGGCCTCGTCGTCCAGCGGCGCCCGGGCGAACCGCTCCTGCGCCGTCCAGGGGGAGCGGTTGTCGTCCGCCACCAGCGCTCCCGCCGGCCAGGCCCGCAGCGTGCCGTCCCAGGATTCCGACAGGAGGGTTCTGCCGTTCGGGGTGAAGGCCAGGCCGTCGACGAGTCCCTCGTTCCCCGTGACGACCTGCGGATAGCCGGCTCCGAGCGGCCAGAAGGCCAGCTGATCCTTGTGGGCCGAGGCCAGCCAAAACGCATCGGATTCAAAAGACCAACTCCAGCTGGAACCTGCATTGCTCTGGAGCGTCAGCGGCCTCGTCCCCGGGGGCGCCTTCAGGTTCCAGAGCTGGATGACCGGACGGCCGTCGACCGAGTCGTCGGCCGACAGCCAGTCGCCCTGGGGGCTGTAATGAATCGCCGCGTGGGGGTTCCACCGGCTTCCCGTGATCTCGAAGTTCCGAAGCGGACGATTCCGTCTTCCCGCCAGGGACCAGAGCCGGATCTTCCCCGACGTCTCGAGCGCCGCGAGGGAACTTCCGTCCGGATTCAGCGCGACCGCCGTGACGTCGGCCTCGTGCGTGGCGACGAGGCGCGGAGGGAGGGTCCACGACAGGAGCATCCGGACGTAGACCGACTTTCCGATCCCGTAGGCGAGCGTGCCGGAAGCCGGATCGAGGTCCGCGCAGGTGTATGGCTCGATCGATCCGATCAGCTTCGTGCTCGCCGGTTCCCAGGGGCGACCAGCGCACGACTCGCTTCCCGCCCACGGCGGTCGAGGTGTAGAAGCCCACCCCCGCCGGCCAGAGGTCCGACGGCTCATCCTCGAGCTTCCACTCCCGGATCTTCCGCCCCTCGGGAACCGACCACTGACGTATGTCGCCCCTCTGGCTCGTCAGGAGCGTATCGGCGCCTCGCACGAACCCCGTCTCGAGTGCTTGCCCGCTCGGGTACTCACCCTGCAGCGTCACCCTCTGCCGGCCGTCTCGATGGAGCAGCTCCGCCTTCTGATATCCGCTCACGGCGAGCCACTCCCCCTTCGGGCTGAATCGGGCCTCGAGAGCCTCGAGCCCCTCCTCCGGGCTCCGCGACGCGTACGTGGCGAGAGGGCCACTCTGGAGGACGCGCACGGCGAACCGACGCCCTTCCTCCGTGTCGGAGAGCTCGAGGCTCCTGATGGCGTAGGCGAGCGCCCCGGTGGGGTACCGCCCGAGCTCGATCTGTCCGAGTGCGAGCAGTTCTCCGGGCGTCGGCGCGGGGCGTCATCGACCGTACTCCGGTACCAGAGCAGGCCGGCGATTCCAAGGACGGCCACGGAGGCCACGACGATCGCCGCGGTCGCGGACCTCCTCCAGCGGCCCTTCCGGCTCGCGAGGTTTCCCATCTCTCGCGCGAAGTCTTCCTCGAGCGTCGAGAGCCTTCCCTCGTGTCGCCCGCGCCATGTCCGGAAATCCTCGTAGGACGAGCCCTGTCCAGAGCAACTCCTCCGGCCGTCCTCTTTCGTTCCAGAGTCGCGCCGCCTGCCGAAGCTGATCCCGCAGCTGGGCTCCGTCGGCGTCCTTATCCGCCAGCGGACGAGGCGCGGCCAGGCCTTGAGCAACGACTCGTGGAGGATCTCGACCTGACGGCTCCCGGCTTTTCCGGCCCTCCCCTCCGTCGTCGGTCGACGTCACGAGCCGCGCCTCGACGAGCTGCTCCAGGATTCCGTCCGCGGCCGCCCGGTCGGGAATCGTCGAAAGCAGCTCCTCCCGGTCGAGGACCGCGCGCGTCCCCTCGGCGGTCGTGAGGCTTCCGAAGATGTCGCGAACGATCCCCTCGTGCTCGGAGCCGATTCGCTGGAGCGTCGCCTCGGCGTGCCGGGCGAGGGCGCCCTCCACGCCCCCGATCTCCCGGTAGCAGCCTCGCGCTCAGGACCCTCTTCTCCCTGTCGCGGCGTTCCCACAGGCGTCGAGACGGCGAAGGCCAGGAGGGGCAACGCCCCGCGCGACCCATCGACCGCGCCGAGGATCTCCTCCACCAGCGTCGTCGTCCTCGAAGCGGTATCCCTGCCTCGCGGCCGGCTCGACCACCGCCCGCCGCAGGCCTTCCCGCGTCAGGGGCCGAGCGGAGTCAGCTGGCCGAAGACCGGCGCGAGCGCCGGGTGGTCGTGACAGCGGATCAGGAAGTCGTCCCGCATGGAGAGGAGGAGGTGAACATCGGCCTCGCCGACGACTCGCGAGCAGGGCGACGAACGGCGCCTGCGCCTCCGGCGGGTTCAGCGTGAACAGCTCCTCGAACTGGTCGAGGACGACGAGCGCTTCCTCGTGACGCCGGCGCCACCGGGTGAGGAGCTCGAACGCCGTCTCGGGATTCTCGAAGCCGGCGAGCTTCCGCAGCGCCTCGGAGTCCCCGGAGAGCTCCGGCCCGAGGCCTGGCCGAGCCCCGCAGCGGCGCCGTCCCCGGCGTGCTGACGATGGCGGCCCAACCCTTGGGCCTTCCGGCGACGACGCCCGCCCGGACGAAAGACGTCTTTCCGGCCCCCGAAGGCCCGATGACCGCGAGGAGCCGCCGCTCCTCGAGATTTCCCCAGAGCGCGGCGATCTCCTCCTCGCGGCCGAAGAAGTGCGCCGCGTCCTCCTCGGTGAAGGACGAGAGCCCGGGGTAGGGGCTTCGCTCCTCGACCTCGTGGAGCGCCGCCCTTCCCGGCGGCGCCTGCATCACGGTTTCGAGGGCCAGCGAAAGGTCGTGCGCCGACTGGAACCGGTCTTCCGGCCGCTTCTCGAGGCAACGCTCGACGATTCTCTCGAGCCCCGACGGAAGATCGGGCTGCCGGGCCGAGATCTTTCCCGGGGGCTCGTGCAGGATCGCCGTCAGCGTGGCCGGCGTGGAGTCGCGCCGGAACGGCTGCGTGCGCGCCAGGAGCTCGAAGAGGACCGACGCCCAGCGAGAAGATGTCGGAACGCGGGTCGACCGCTTCCGCCCGGATCTGCTCGGGCGACATGTACGACACCGTGCCGAGCAGCACGCCCGGCCGCGTAGCGCCCGAGGCCGTCGTCGCCCCCGATTCCAGGCTTCGGGTCGTGACTCGACCTTTGCGAGGCCGAAATCGAGGATCTTGACGCGGCCGTCCGTCGTGAGGAACAGGTTCGCGGGCTTCAGGTCGCGGTGGACGATCTTCTTCCGGTGCGCGGCGTCGAGCCCCTGGGAGATCTGAATGCCCCATCCCAGCACTTGAAGGGGGCTCGGAACCCGGCGCACCAGCACCTCGCGGAGCGTCTCGCCTTCCAGCAGCTCCGTGACGACGTACGGTCTCCCCTCGTGGCTCCCGATGTCGTGGATCGTCAGGATGTTCGGGTGGTTCAGGGCCCCGACCGCCCTCGCTTCTCTTTCGAACCGGATCAGACTCGCCCGGTCAATCGCCATCAGCTCCGGCAGCACCTTGACCGCGACCTGGCGTTGCAGCCGCGTGTCCTCCGCGCGGTAGACCTCTCCCATTCCGCCGGCCCCGAGAGGGGCGACGATCTCATACGGCCCAAGCCGCGTACCGGCGGACAGGCTCACGGGATTGGGAAAGTATACGGGGTCGCCAACTCGGAATCCGGGAACGGCGGTCCGACAACGGGATCATCGGAACCGCTTCGGGCTCTGCAAATCCGAATTTCCCCGGTCTCCCGGTACGATCCGCACCGGAGATTCTTCGCGATGAACAGGATCCGCGTCTTCGGGCTCAGCCTCCTCGCTCTTCGCCGCCGGGCACGCTCGCCGCGCAGCCGTACGACCCGGGTCTCTTCTCCGGGATGCGCTGGCGGCTCGTGGGGCCGTTCCGCGGGGGACGGACGGTGACGGCCACGGGCGTCCCCGGCCATCCGGACCGCTTCTACTTCGGGGCGGTGGGGGGCGGGGTCTGGCGGAGCGACAACGCCGGGCGGACGTGGGAGCCGATCTTCGACTCGCAGCCCGTCGCCTCGATCGGCGCGGTCGCCGTCGCCCCCTCCGACCCGGACGTCCTCTACGTCGGCTCGGGCGAGGCCGACATGCGGAACGACATCTCGTACGGGAACGGCGTTTACAAGTCGACGGACGGCGGGAAAAGCTGGGCGCGCTGCGGCCTCGCCGACACGCGGCAGATCGGACAGGTGCTCGTCGACCCGAAAGACCCGAACGTCGTCTTCGTCGCGGCGCTCGGGCACGCTTACGGACCGAACAAGGAGCGCGGCGTCTTCCGGTCGAAGGACGGCGGGAAGAGCTGGCAGAACGTCCTCTTCAAGAGACGAGAACACCGGCGCCGCCGACCTCGCCTTCCAGCCGGGGAACAGCAGGACCATCCTCGCCTCCCTCTGGCAGACGCGCCGTCCCCCCTGGAACGTCTATCCCCCGTCGAACGGCCCCGGCAGCGGCCTCTAGCGCTCCGAGGACGGCGGCGACACGTGGAAACAAATCACCGCCGGCCTCCCGGCTGAGGGGCTCGGCAGGATCCGCGTCGCCTTCGCCCCGTCCGACCCGCGCCGCGCGTACGCCATGGTCGACGCGAAGGAAGGGGGCCTCTTCGTCTCCGAAGACGCCGGCCTCACGTTCAGGAGGGCCTGCTCGGACCGGCGGATCTGGCAGCGCGGCTGGTACTGGGCCGGCATCAACGTCGACCCGAAGGACCCGAACGTCGTCTACGCCCTGAACACGGCGATGTACCGCTCGACCGACAGCGGGAAGACTTTCCTCCCGTTCAAGGGAGCGCCGGGGGGCGACGACTACCACCGTCTCTGGATCGACCCTGCCGACGCGCGCCGGATGATCGTCGCGAGCGACCAGGGCGCGGTCGTCACCGTCGACGGCGGGAAGACGTGGAGCAGCTGGTACAACCAGCCCACGGCGCAGTTCTTCCACGCGATCACCGACGAACGCTTCCCCTACTGGATCTACGGCGCGCAGCAGGACACCGGCGCCGCGGCCACGCCTTCCCGGACCGACTACCGCTCCATCACGCGGCGCGACTGGAAGGAGATCGCCGCTGGCGGCGAGAACGGGTACATCGCGCCCGACCCGAACGAACCCCGACCTCCTCTTCGGCGGCGCGGTCGACCGCTTCGACCTGAAGACGCTCCAGGAGCAGAGCGTCGACCCGACGCTCGCCTACCCGGCCACCTACCGGAGCGAGTGGACGCTCCCCGTCGCCGTCTCGCCCCGCAACCCGAGAGCCGTCTGGTTCGGCAACCAGTTCGTCTTCCGGACGCTGGACGGCGGCCGCCACTGGGAGAAGGTCAGCCCCGACCTGACGCGCGAGGACCCCGGCGTCCCACCGAATCTCGATCCGATCACCGCCGAGACGAGCGACACGAACGGCCCGCGCCGCGGCGTCGTCTACGCCCTCGCCCCCTCGCCCGCCGCCGACGGCCTGATCTGGGCCGGCACCGACGACGGGCTCGTCTGGCTCTCGCGGGACGATGCCCGGACCTGGACGAACGTGACGCCGAAGGCTCTCGCCCCGTGGTCGAAGGTCGGTATCCTCGAGCCCTCGCGCTTCGACGCGGAGACCGCCTACGCCGCCGTCGACCGGCACCGGATCGACGACATCGATCCCGTACGTCTACCGGACGCGGGACGGCGGGAAGAGCTGGACGCTCGTCACGAAGGGGATCCCGCCCGGTAGCTACGTCAACGTCGTCCGGGAAGACCCGGCGCGGAAGGGGCTCCTCTACGCCGGCACCGAGACTGGCGTCTTCGTCTCCTTCGACGACGGAGACCATTGGCAGCCGCTGCAGCTCAATCTCCCCAACTGCTCGATCCGCGACATCGACGCGAAGCACGGCGACCTCGTCGTCGGGACGCATGGCCGCTCGTTCTGGGTGCTGGACGACCTCTCGCCGATCCGCCAGCTCGACCCGAACGTCGCCGCGGCGGACGCCTTCCTCTTCGCGCCGCGCGAGGCGGTCCGGCTCCACCCCGCGCCGTTCCTCGGCACCCCCGAACCGAAGGACGAGCCGATGGGCGAGAACCCGCCCCGCGGCGCCGTCGTCGACTACTTCCTCAAGGCCGCCGCGCCGGGCCCGGTGACGCTGGAGATCCTCGACCCGAAGGGGGACCTCGTCCGCCGCTTCTCGAGCGACGACGAGCCGCGTCACGCCCGACCTCTCCCGCATCGTCATGACGCCGGACTGGGCTGCGGCGTCCGAGCCCCTCTCCGCGAAGGCCGGCATGCACCGCTTCGTCTGGGACCTCCGGTACACGCTTCCGAAGGAGCTGGTTCCCCCGCGCGGCTCCATGCGCGCAGCGCCTCCGGGCCCGTGGGCCCCTCCCGGCCGGTACACCGTCCGCCTGACGGCCGCCGGGAAGACCCTCACCCGGCCGCTCCTCGTCGTGAAGGACCCGCGCCTCGGCCCGTCGGTCACCGACGCCGACCTCGTCCGCCAGCTGGACCTCGCCCGCGAGATCGAGGCCGAGCGCGTCCGCGCGGCCCTGGCGCTCGCGGGAGTCGAGGCGCTGCGGAAGCAGGTGGCCGCCCTTCGCGCGAAGAAGGAGGGCGCGCCGTCCGTCCCTGGCGCCCTCGACGCCTTCACCGGGGCCGTCGACGCGGCCGCGGGCCCGCCGCTGCCCTACGAGGAGTATTGGGACATCGACGAGATTCCCCAGAACACCCTCCGCCGCGCCGCGTCCTCGCTCGCACACCTCGAGAGCGCCGTCCAGAGCGCCGACGCCGCCCCCACGCCCGACGCCCTGACCGGCCTCGCCGAGCGGAAGAAGCTCCTCGGCGACGCTCTCGCCCGCTGGCGCGGTGTCCTCGCCGACGACCTGCCGAAGTTGAACGGCTCCCTGACGGCGGCCGGCATTCCGCCGCTCGTGACCGAGTAATCGTCCGGGCGGCGGCGAAATCGGGTATTTTCCCGGCGGCTGACGCCCAGCCAATGGAGTGTCCATGAAACTGATGGTTCCCAGGGAGACCCGGGAGGGGGAGAAACGGGTCGCGCTCGTCCCGGAGTCGGTCAAGAAGCTGGTGAAGGCCGGAGTGGCCGTGGCCGTCGAGAGCGGGGCCGGCGCGGAGTCGTTCCTTCCCGACAAGGCCTACACCGACGCCGGCGCGACCATCCCGGCCGACCCGAACGCCTCGCTCGCCGAGGCGGACCTCGTCCTGAAGGTCAACCCGCCGACGCTCGCCGAGGCGGAGCTGATCCGCCCGGGCGCGATGCTCCTCGCCTCCTTCGCCCCCACCCGGAACCTCGAGCTCGTCAGGAAGCTCGTCGATCGGAAGGTAACGGCCTTCTCCACCGACGCCATCCCGCGCATCACGCGGGCGCAGGCGATGGACGTCCTCTCGTCGATGGCCTCGATCGCCGGCTACAAGGCGGTGATCCTGGCCGCCGACGCCCTCCCCCGCTACTTCCCGATGCTGATGACCGCCGCCGGGACGGTCCTCCCCGCCAAGGTCTTCGTCATCGGGGCGGGCGTCGCGGGGCTACAAGCGATCGCGACCGCCAAGCGCCTGGGCGCGGTGGTGGAAGCCACCGACACGCGTCCCGCGGTCAGGATCGAGATCGAGTCCCTCGGCGCCAAGTACGTCGGCGTCGAGACCGGCGCGGAGAGCCGCAGGACGCGGGCGGCTACGCGAAGCAGCTCTCCGAGGAGTTCTACCAGAAGCAGGCGGAGCTGATCGCGAGGCACTGCGCGGGCGCCGACGTCGTCATCACGACCGCCCTCATCGGCGGCGTCACCGCCCCGAAGCTGATCACGGCCGAGATGGTCGAGAAGATGAAGCCCGGCTCGGTCATCGTCGACCTCGCGGCCCCCGGCGGCGGGCAACTGCACGCTGACGAAGCCCGGCGAGACCGTCGTCCACGCCGGCGTGAAGATCCTCGCCCCGCTGAACCTCCCGTCGGACGTCGCCTTCCACGGGAGCCTCCTCTACTCCCGCAACCTGACGTCCTTCGTCCTGGCCTTCTGGAAGAACGGGGCGTTCGCGCTCGACCTCGCGGACGACATCCTCAAGGAGGCCACGATCACGCACGACGGCAAGGTCATCCACGCCGCCACCGCCAAGGCCCTGCGAGACACCGGCCACGGAAGGATCCCGCTCATGACTGTCGACGTCCTCATCTCGCATCTCTGGGTCTTCCTGCTCGCGACGTTCGTCGGGCTCCTCGTCATCCGGCGCGTCTCGCCGCTGCTCCACACGCCGCTGATGTCGCTGACCAACGCCATCTCGGCGATCGCGGTCGTCGGCTCGCTCGTCGTCGCGGGGCGGCAGGAGTCGACGCTCAGCACCATCCTCGGCACCGCGGCCGTCACCGCCTCGATGATCAACATCGTCGGCGGCTACCTCATCACCTACCGCATGCTCTCGATGTTCAAGAAGGACAAGCGGGGCAAGGGATGAGCGCCGAGTCCTGGATCCAGCTCGTCTACGTCCTCTCGCGCCGCCTGCTTCATCCTGGCGCTCCAGTGGCTGAGCGCCGTCCCGACGGCGCGCCGCGGCGTCCTGACGGGCGTCCTCGGCATGGCGCTGGCGGTCGGCGGCACGCTCCTGAATCCCGAGATCGTCAGCTACAAGTGGATCGCCGTCGCCTTCGTCGATCGGCACCGTCATCGGCGTCCCGATGGCGATGATGCCGATGACCGCCGTCCCCCAGCGGACGGCCCTCTCCCACGCCTTCGGCGCGCTGGCCGCGGCCCTCGTCGGCACGGCCGAGTACTTCCAGCGGGCGGGCGACGGCGCACTTGGACCGCTTCACGATGGGCGCCCTCGCCATCGAGGTCCTCCTCGGCTTCCTCACCTTCACCGCCAGCCTGATGGCGTTCGGGAAGCTGCAGGAGATCCTGCCGCAGCGCCCCATCACCTACCGGGGCCAGAACTTCGTCAACCTCGGGCATCCTGGGCGCGGCGGTCGCCCTCGGCGGTACTCCTCGTCCATCACTCCGGCAGCACCGCCCTCTTCCTCCTGATGGCCGGCCTCTCGCTGGCGTTCGGCGTGCTGCTGATCATCCCGATCGGCGGCGCCGACATGCCGACGGTCATCTCGCTGCTGAACTCCTACGCCGGCCTCTCGGCGGCGGCGATGGGCTTCGTCCTCGACAACAAGCTCCTGATCATCGCGGGCTCTCTGGACGGCAGCTCGGGCCTGATCCTCTCGATCATCATGTGCAAGGCGATGAACCGCTCCTTCACGAACGTCCTCTTCGGGGCGTTCGGCCAGGTCGCACGGCCACGCCGCCGGCCGCCGAGCAGAAGAGCCATCCGGAGCGCCAGCGCCGAGGAAGCGGCCAGCCTGCTCCTCAACGCCGTCGTCCGTCATGATCGTCCCCGGCTACGGCATGGCCGTCGGCGCAGGCCCAGCACAAGGTGCGGGAGCTGTACGACGTCCTCACGCAAGAACGGCGTCGAGGTGAAGTTCGCGATCCACCCCGTGGCGGGCCGCATGCCGGGCCACATGAACGTCCTGCTCGCCGAGGCGGACATCCCCTACGACGCCCTGCTCGAGATGGAGGATGCCAACTCCGAGCTGCCCCAGACCGACGTCGCCCTCGTCATCGGCGCCAACGACGTGACCAACCCCGCCGCCCGCCACGACAAGGGGAGCCCCATCTACGGCATGCCGATCATCGACGCCGACAAGGCCCGCACCGTCATGGTCATCAAGCGCAGCATGAACCCCGGCTTCGCCGGCATCGACAACGAGCTCTACTACCTGGACAAGACCCTGATGCTCTTCGGCGACGCGAAGAGCTTCGTGGCGGAGCTGGTCAAGGAGGCGGAGGTCCAGAGCAAGGGGTAAGTCAGCGCTTGCGCGTCGCCGCAGGGGCGGTCTTCCGCCGTTCGGGGACGTGGGGCGGCGCGCCCGCGTGGAAGACCCGCCGTTCGCGGCGCAGGTAGCGGCGCGGGATCGGCTCGAAGACCTCGCCCTTCCGCACCATGGCGCGGATGAGCTTCTGAACGACGGCCCGTTCCGCGCCGACGGCCTCGGCCACCATGCCGACGCTCCGCAGCATGTCGCCTTCCCGCCGCTCGAGGTAATCGATGATCCGCGCCCGAAGCTCGGCCTGCCTCATCGCGTCCCTCCCATCGGAGTGTCCGGCGTCATGGCGGAAATCATAGCGCCGGTGCCCTGTCGGCGCGATTCCCGCCCCCTTCGGACATGGCCCAACTCAATTTCGGCCTTCCTCGACTTCGGCGATACGATTTGCCGGGGGGGATTCCGATGTCGTGAAGAGCGTCGAGCGGTCCGGGGCCGTGGCGATCGAGACGATCGAGATCGCCTTCGAGGCGGTAGACGTCATGCCCTAGCCGAACGGCATTCGCAGACGCCGTTCTGTGCGGTCGCGCATGGAATCCCGGACGGAACCGAAGGCTAACCGCCCGGCTCGTCGAGGTCCGGCGAGGAGGCCGCGGCGGCGGCTTCGGCGTCCGCCAGCGCCTTCGCCTCGGCGGCCTGCTGCCTTCGCCTCTTCACCGCGGCCACGACCGCGAGAAGCGTGACGCCGAGCCAGAGGACCGCCGTGCTGGTCACGATCGGGAGCCAGCGCTTGAGAACGCTCTGCCTCGCCCAGAACGCATCGCCGACGTCGTCCAGCGTGGCGCCGGTCGTCCGGCGAAGCGCCTCGTCGAACGGAATTCCCTGCGCGACCTTCGAGAAGAGGGCCGCCGGAAGGCCGGTGCCGTACCTGTCGAGCAGCTCCTGGACGAGCGCGCCCGAAAGGGCGTACGCGCGCTCCACCTGCCACCGGTCCCCCTCGAAGAGGTCGTCCAGCCGCCAGAGCGGGACCTTCTCGGCCGAGAGGAGCCCGAGCGCGAGCTGCGTCTCGTCGCGGAGCCGCCAGGAGCGGCCGGCCAGGATCGCCACCCCTTCGTTGAACCAGCGCGGGATCCGGCGGCCGGCGCTCGCCCGGTAGATGAGGACGTGGGCGACCTCGTGCGCGAGAACCTCCTCGAGCCCTCCGTCGGGGTACGACGGCGTCCGCTCGGGGAGGAGGACGACGGTGTCCGAGACGCCGTCGGTGTAGCCCGCGACCCACGCCGGGACGCTCCTGGCGAGCGGGGACGACTCCGGCGCGAGAAGGACGCGGATGGGCGGGCCGGGTTGCGTGGCGCCGACGAGCTCCATCACGCGCGGGACCCAGTCGTGCGGGGCCTCCGCGAGCCGCGCCGCGGCGGGCGAAAGGCCGGGCTGGATCTCTGTGACGAGCGAAGTCGGCGCCGCCGCCCCCGCGAAAGCGAGGACGAGCAGCGAGCCGAGGAGCAGCGCTCCGGAGCGTCACGCCCCGGATTCTGATCCGTTCGAAGGCCTCAGCGCGGGCCGGCGACCTCCAGGATGAGAACGTGCCAGTGTTCGAGGCCGTCGTAGAACGACTTCACCGGGATCCGCTCGTTCAGGCCGTGGGCGAAGACGTCGCTCTTCTTGCTGAAGGTCTCCGCCGACGCCGTAGGTCGGGATGCCGGCCGCGCGGAAGTCGGCGGCCATCGGTCGCGCCCGACTCCTGGTACGGGGAGACGGGAACGCCCGGGTTCCGCGCGTGGACCGCCTTCGTCACTGCCTCCAGGACGTCCGCGCGGAGGGGCGAGGCGTCGCTCGCCTGCGGCTTCCCGAGCGTGGTGATGGTGACGGCCGGTGCCCGCCAGCTTCTGGAGCTGCGCCTTGACCTCCTCGACCTTGACCCCGGGGAAGATCCGGCAATTGATCGTGGCCGTCGCGGCCTGCGGCAGGGCGTTCTCCGCGTGGCCGGCCTTCAGGAGCGTCGGGATGCAGGTGGTTCGCGTCATCCCCACGTAGGACGGGTTGTCGGAGAGGACCTTGGCCGCGGCGGCGTCGTGCGGGTTCGCCGCGAAACGGCGCATCGCCTGGCCGAGCGGACCTGCGAGGGCGGGGCCGGCCGCGCGGAACGCGGCGAGCGTCGTGTCGTTCCACATCACCGGGAAGCGGTAGGCCTGAAGGGCCTTGAGGGCGTCGGCCAGCCTGTAGATGGCGTTGTCCCTCCGCGGAAGGGAGCTGTGGCCGCCGGGGTTCCGGACCGTCAGGTCGAAGCTGACGTAGGTCTTTTCGGCGGTCTGGATGCCGTACGAGATCGGCCGGCCGTCGCCTTCCGCCAGGGAGCCGCCCCCGGCGTCGCCGTTCAGGGCGTACTCGGCGTCGACGAGGTCGCGGTGGTTCGTGACGAGGTCGAGGACGGTCTCCTGCTCCGTCTCCTCGTCGCCGGTCAGGACGAGGATCAGGTCGCGCGTCGGGACGAAGCCCTCGGCCTTCAGCCGGAGGAACGTCGCCGTCAGGAGGGCCACGGTGTTCTTGTCGTCGGAGGTGCCGCGCCCGTAGAAGTACCCGTTCTCCTCGACGAGCGTGAACGGATCGCGCTGCCAGTCCGCGGGGATCGCCGTCACGACGTCCATGTGCCCGAGGAAGGCGATCGGCTTCTTCTTCGGCTCGCCGGCGCGCGGCTCGCCGCGGTAGCGGACGACGAGCGAGGCTGTCTCGCCGAGCTTCACGACGTGGATGTCGGACTCCGGGAAGCCGGCGCCCTTGAACCGCGTGGCGAGGTAGTCGACGAGCACGGGCACCTGCCCGAGCCCGACCGACGTCTTCGTCGCGACGGCGATGCGCAGGATCTCGCGGGCGTCGGCCTCGTACGGCGTCAGCGTCGCGGGAGGGGGTAGAGGTGCGGCGGCGAGCGGGGCCGCGAGAGCGAGGGCCAGGAGGGGGGATCTCATCGCTTCGCCGATTGTAGCGACGGCGGTCTCGTGACTCCTTCCGGCATCCCCCTGCGCGTTTCCGGATGGAGGTGGCCCCGATGATCGCCTCAGGCCCCGGGGCCGCCCCGGAGATAATGACGCACCTTGGGAAACGACCTGGTCGCCGCGTGCGTCTACTGCGGAGCTCTGCTCTTCGGGCCGGACCCACCCCCCGTCTTCGGCTTCACCGGCGAGCTGGCGGGCGCCTACGGCGTGTACCAGCGGCAGATCCAGGTGGACGGCACGGAGATCAGCCGGTCTGACACGACCGGGAAGTTCCCGCTCCTCGGATTCGGGTGGTCGAAAGGGGCGCGGAACGGCCTCGGCGCGGGGACGCCCGCCTCGGAAGCGAGCTTCCGCTTCGGGTTCGGCGTCTCTCACGACCAGGCGACGGAGGCGGAAGGGACGCCCGACCGGCTGGAAGTTTCAGGACAGGGCCGTTTCGAGAACTGGGAGCTCGTCGGGCGCGGCGCGATCGGCCCGCGCGGCTCGCTCGAGGGGGCGATGGTCCAGCACCGGCACGTGATCACCGACGTCGTGACGCTGGGCGGACCGTTCGGCGAGGCGCTGACGCGCTACCTGGTCGCCGGCCGCCAGGACTTCCTCCTCGGCTGGCGGCAGCGCTTTCCCTGCGCTGAGATCGGCGTCCGGGGCGAGTACGCCGTTCTGCAGGGGAAGCTCAACAACGCGGGGGGGGCCCTCCTGATGCGCGGGGGGATTCCCGGGGCCGGACTCGACGCGGCGATCCTCCTCGGCAACTTGGCGGCTCTCGGCCGGGGGCGAGTACCTCTCCGGCACGGTCGAGCGGCTCGACCAGTACGGCCCGGACTTCGAGCAGCAATCCGGGAACGACCCGGCGTCGATCTACGGCGCCGGCCTCCGCGGCAGCGCCCGCTTCGGCATCGTCGTCGTCGACCTCGGCCTCTTCTGGGAGCGGGCCAAGCTTCCGTGGGTCTCGTTCGCGGTTCTCGGCCTGGAGCAGCGGCTCTTCGAGGCCGGGTTCCGACCCAGCTCCGACTCGACGAACAGGGGTCTGGACCTCCGCGTCCGCGTCAAGGTGGCGACCGGCGTCTACGTGCAAGTTTTCTCCCGCCGCGGAAAGGCCTCGGAGACCGTGACCTTCACCGACGCCCTCGACTCCCGACCCCCGGTGTCGGTCGCAGTCCTCTCCCCGGCGCGGCAGCAGTACATGTTCGGCCTCGGCGTGACGTTCTCGCTGGGCGGCGGGGCCGACCCGAACCCGGCGCCGTAGCGGACCGCGCGACCGCGCAACGCCGGGAGGAGCGGGGCCCCGGCGGCCGCCCGGCTCAGCGCAGCATCATCCAGAGATAGGCGTACTGGAGCGCCGTCACATGCGCCGTCTGCCGGTTCACGGCGCCGCTCCCGTGCCCCCCTTCGGTGTTCTCGAAGTAGTAGACGGGATGCCCCTGCGCCTCCATCTTCGCCACCATCTTCCGGGCGTGGCCGGGGTGGACCCGGTCGTCGCGCGTGTTCGTCCAGAAGAACGGAGTCGGGTACTTCGCGTCCGCCCTGAGGAGCTGGTAGGGGGACCAGGTCTGGATGTAAGCCCACTCCTCCGGCTTGTCGGGGTCTCCGTACTCGCTCGTCCAGCTCGCCCCCGCGAGGAGCTTGTTGTAGCGGCGCATGTCGGAGAGGGGAACCTGCGCGACGACGGCGTGGACGAGATCGGGATAGAGCGTGAAGGTCCCGCCGACGAGGAGCCCCCCCTGCGACCCTCCCATGATCCCGAGGTGGCGCGGCGAGGTGATCTTCCGGGCGATCAGGTCCCGGGCGACCGCGGAGAAGTCCTCGAAGTTGTGGATGTGCTGCTCCTTCACCGCCGCCTTGTGCCACGCGGGGCCGAACTCCCCTCCACCCCGGATGTTCGCCAGGACGTAGACGCCTCCCCGGGCGAGCCACGCGGCTCCGGTCGTGCCGCTGTACTGCGGCACCATCGGGACTCTCGAATCCGCCGTACGCCGTGAGAAGCGTCGGAGCCGTTCCGTCGGCCTTGAACCCCTTCGGGCGTCACGACGAAGTACGGGATCTTCGTGCCGTCCTTCGACGTCGCCTCGAACTGCTCGGCCTTCATCCCGGCCGCGTCGAAGAAGGCGGGCATCGACTTGACCTTCGCCGGCTCCGCGTCCCCGCCGGCGACCCAGAGCGAGGTGGGGGTCAGGAAGTCCTGGTACGTGAAGAAGAAGGTGTTCGTGAAGTCGCTCGTGTCAGCGATCGAGGCGGTGCCGGCTCCGGGCGTCGGCACCTCGGAGCGTTTCCAGACGCCGCCCTCCAGGGAAAGCGACGTGATCCGGCTCCGGACGTTGTCGAGCGTCTGGATCAGGACCCGGTCGCGCGTCCGGTGGACGGCGGCCAGCGACACCCGCTCCGTCGGCTCGAAGAGGAGGTCGAGCTGCCGCCTCCCCTCCAGGAGGTCGTTCACGGACTCGGCGACGAGGGAGCCCGCCCGATACGTCTTCCCGTCGACGGTCCAGTCGCTCCTCAGGGAGACGAGGAGCCGGTCGCGGAAGACGACCCGCAGCCGCGCGTCCTCGGGAAGGTCCAGTTTCACGAGGCGGCCGCCGAGGAGGAGGAACGTCTCCTGGCGGAAGAACGCCGGCACGCGGGTGACGACGTCGTAGCGCCCGTCGTCCTGGATGACGGTCGTGCCGCCGGAGGCGACGTCCCCCGGCTTCCCCTCGAAGACCGTCCGGGCGGCGGCGAGGGCTGTCCCGCGCATCCAGAGCTTCACGATCCGGGGATAGCCGGAGCTGGTGAGCGACCCGGGGCCGAAGTCGGTCCCGACCCAGAGCGTGTCGGCGTCCCGCCAGGCCACGTTCGACTTCGCCTCGGGGAGCGAGAAGCCGCCCGGGACGAACTGCTTCGTCCCGGTGTCGAACTCGCGCTCGACCGAGGCGTCCGAGCCCCCCACCGAGAGGGAGACCATGCAGCGGACGAAGGCGGGCGCGAGGCAGGTCGCCCCGTGGAAGACCCACTCCTTCCCTTCCGCCTTCGCGAGCGCGTCGACGTCGAGGACGGTCTCCCACTGCGGCGCGGCCGTCCGGTACGAGGCGAGCGACGTCCGCCGCCAGATCCCCCGCTCGTGAGCTTCGTCCTTCCAGAAGTTGTAGACGGTCTCGCCGAGGAGCTCGGGGGAGGGGATCTTCTCCTTCGAGTCTAGGATTTCGAGCGTCCGCGCGAAGACCGGCTTGTACTCGGGGCGCGCCTCGAGGAGCGCCGTCGACTTCGCGTTCTGCTGCTTCACCCAGGCCAGGGCCTTGTCTCCCTGCACCTCCTCGAGCCACTGGAAGGGGTCGTCCTCCGCCGCGGCGACCGCCGCGAGGAGCACGAACGCCGCCGCCGGGAGCGCTCTGGGGAATCCCCTCATGTCGCGTTCTCCTCTCACGAGGACCGATGATAAGGCGACTCCTCCGGACGCTTCCCCGGCACGGCGGCACGGGGTGAGGACCCCAGGGGCTGACGCTAGAGCGCGGGCTCGTCCAGCACTCCGGGCTCACCGCGACGTACGACCTCTCCCGCTCGCCCGGAAAGCGGCTCGTCTCGGTCGAGGCCGGCGGAAAGCCGCTGGACGACGCCCGCACCTGCCGCGTGGCGACGAACAGCTTCGTGGCGCTGGGCGGCGGCCTCTACGCGACGTTCCTACGCGCGAAGACTCGCGCTCGTGGAAGGCGATTACTTGGGCACGATCCGGAGCGCTCCCGAGCCCGCGATCGGCTCCCCCGCGAACGTGAAGCCCTTCAGAAGTCCCTCGGTGTTTCCCGACTTGAAGCCGGTCAGAGGGGTGTGGAAGAAGCAGAGCAGGTCCGCCAGGCCGTCGCCGTTGAGGTCCTCTCCGGCAGCGTGGCAGGACGACAGGCTGTGCTCGAGCCCCGTGCGCCCGAACGTGAGAGTGCCCGGGTTGACGCTGGCCGGCGCGTTGAACGCGCCGGACGAAAGTACGGCCACGGGCGTCACGCCGTTGCTCCGAGGGTTCAGGGCCGGAATCCCGTGGCTGTCCTTGATTTGAATCGTCACGGACAGCACCGCCATGTCGTTATTCGTGATCGTACAGGTCTTGAAATCGCCTGCATTCAATTCAATCGACCCGTCTGAGGCACAGTCGCCGGTGATGGTCGCGACATAGCCGGCGCTCGACGTCTCGGTGACTCTGTGGAGGCCGGCGGCGAGGGTCATGGGAACTCCCGATACCAAGGGACTGCCATCCACGAAGAGCGGGAAATCGGTGACCGTCTTCGTTCCGCCGTTGTCGTTCACGACGACCTTCGTCACCGTGAGCTTGGGCGCGAAGCTCAGCCGATAGACGGTGCCGTTGTCGCTCGCGCCGCCTCGCTGCGTCGTGCCGTAGAAGTCTCCATTCGCTGTCTGGACAAGGCCGGCGATCGGATTCGCGCCCTGGCTCCCCGTGAAGGAGTGGATCGTGGTGACGGCGCCGGAGGCGTCCATTCTGAACACGGTGCCGTAGCCGCTCGCGCCACCGCCGTATGTCGTGCCCCAGAAGTCACCGTCCAAGGTCTGGATCAGGCCGGCCGTGGGGTAGGCGCCGTCGCTCCCGACGAAGAAGTGGAGCGTCGTGAGAGCACCGGAGGCATCCATCCTGAACACGGTGCCGTAGCCGCCCGCACCGCCACCGGACGTCGTGCCGTAGAAGCCGCCGTCCAGGGCCTGAATGAGGCCCCCGACGTGTGGATTCGCACCGTCGCTCCCCGTGAACGAGTGGAGCGTCGTGAGCGCACCGGAGGCGTCCATCCGGAACACGGCGCCGTAACCCGCCGCGCCCCCGAAATACGTCGTGCCGTAGAAGGCGCCGTCCGAGGCCTGGATCAC
This sequence comes from uncultured Acidobacteriota bacterium, assembly GCA_963821435.1. Taxonomy (GTDB): domain Bacteria; phylum Acidobacteriota; class Thermoanaerobaculia; order UBA5066; family UBA5066; genus DAOMFB01. The sequence goes on along the minus strand of CAWGDR010000005.1, from coordinate 34,921 downwards.
CCCGGCATACGGAATCCTCCCGTCAGTCCCCGAGAAGGAGTGCAGCGTCGTGATGGCGCCCGAAGAGTCCATCCGGAATACGGTGCCGCCGTTGCTCGCACCCCCTTGAGTCGTGGTGCCGTAGAAGTTGCCGTCCGTCGCCTGGGTCAGGCCGCCGCCGGGAAACGCGCCATCGGGCGTCGTAAAGGAATGCAGCGAGGTGAACGCGCCCAGAACGTCCATCTTGAATAAGGTGCCGTAACCGAACGCGCCGCCGTAGGTCGTCGTGCCGTAGATCCTGCCGTCGGAAGCCAGGCACAGGCGGCTGAACGGAGATGCGCCGTCGGTCCCCGTGAAGGAATGAAGAGTCGTCACGGCGCCTGGGGCGTCTATCTTGAAGACGGTGCCATAGAAGCTCGCGCTGGTATTTGTCATTCCGTAGAGACTCCCGTCCGGCGCCTGGATCAGGGCGGCGTCCGGATTCGCACCGTCAACAAAGCTGAAACTGTGGAGCAGCTCGAAGCTCTGTGCGCGGGCGACTCCGGCGAGAAGAGCCGCCGCCAGCATGGTCGCGATGATCACCCAGCGCCGGAACGGGCTCGTCCGTCTGTCAGGTCGCATGACGCCCTCCTCGTGCTCCTAAAGGAATCAAATGGTCCGCGTGACGGCGCGTTTACAGCGGCTCATACCGTCGGGTACAAGAACAGGTACGGCGGAGTCTTCCGGCTTTCACTTGGTCTACCGATTTCCAAACTTGAGGTTGTGACGGGCATTGTCAAGCCATGCGGATGTTCCGCCGATGCGGATCGAGGTCGGCGCAGCCCCTGATGTCGCTGCTCTTGCGGCGGTTACGGGTCCTGAGGCATGGACGCTGATGCGCTTGCATCACAGCAGATGCTTGTGCCGCACCGCCGATTCCGGAATGGCCGGGCCGAAGCGCATCGCGATCCGTCATCGGGGCGCGGAATCTTCGCTCGCTCACGCCGGAAACCGGACGCTTCCGCCGCACGCCTCCCGACAGTCTTTCCGAGAAGAGGGGGCCTCGATCCTTCGGGGCGGGCGAAGAACTGGAGCCGAAGCCCGGACTTGAACCGGGGACCTACTGATTACGAATCAGTTGCTCTACCAACTGAGCTACTTCGGCTCGACCGAAGGGACGCGCATTCTAGGGGCGCCTCCCCCACCGGTCAAGAACGCGAAACTCGCGCGCCGGAGCCGGGCAGGCGTGGTGCCGGTGACGCGGCGGAAGTCGCGCGTCAGGTGGCTCTGGTCGGCGAAGCCCGCCTCGAGCGCCACTTCGGCGAGGCCGCGGCCCGGCTCGGAGAGGAGCCGACAGGCGCGCTGGACTCTCAGGCGGCGCGCGTACGTGCCGACCGATTCGCCGAGCTTCCGGCGGAAGACGCGCGCGAGGTGGATCGGGTGGACGCCCGCCTCCGCCGCCAGCGCGCGGGCGCTTCCGGGAGGGCGCGGGTCGTCGTGGAGGCGCGAAAGGACACGAGGCAGCCACGCGGGGCTCACGCCGCGCGCGCCGTCGCCGGCCAGGGCGCCGAGCAGCTCCGCCCCCAGCCACTCGAGCCGCTCGGCGTCGACGGCAGCGCCGTCCGCCAGTTCGCGGTGCATCCGCGCGGCCAGCCAGACGAGCGGGCCGCCATGGAGGTCCACCTGCGCCGCCGGAAGCGGGCCGATCGCGCGGCGGAGCTCGAGCCAGGCGGAGTCGATCTCGATATTGACGACGCGCCCCCCGCGCGGTCCGATCCGCGTCACGTGGCGCTCGCCGGGCGGGTGGTAGACGGCGGTGAACGGGCGGTACTCGACGTCCCGGCCGCGGAGGTAGCTCTCGCCGTAGCTCCCCTCGAGCGCGAGGCAGACGAACGCCCGCTCGTGAGCGTGCGGCGGCAGGTCTTCGCCGCACCGGTACCGCGTCTCGACCAAGGAGAAACCGCCCCCGGCCGCCCGGCCCCGGACGGAGCCGAAGTACTCGCCGGAGGAGAGCAGGTCAGAGGCCGCCCGGTTCTTCCCCATCCCCGTGATACGGGGGTCCGGAGACCCCGGTTTCAGGTTTCGAACGTTCAAGACGCCGGTTCATCCCGCCGCCATCTTCGTCCCATGAAGACGCGAATGGTCCTCACCGCGCTCCTTGTCGTTCTTCTCGTTGCCGTCACCCTGGCCGCTGCCGCGCGCGCGAACGGCGACGCCGCCCCCCGCAACGTCGCGATCGTCGTCTACGAGGGGATGGAGATCCTCGACTTCGCAGGGCCGGCCGAGGTCTTTGCCGCCGCGGGAAGCTTCGCGCACCCGGGAAAAGGGACGGCCCTGAACGTCTACACCGTCTCGAAGTCGACGAAGCCGCTGAAGAGCCAGGGCTTCATCACGATCGTCCCCGAGTACTCGATCGAGAACGCGCCACGCCCCGATCTTGTCGTGATCCCGGGGGGGAGCTCGGGCTCGATCACGAACGACCCGGAGTTCTTCGGCTGGGTGAAGGGAGCTGCCGGAAAATCCGAGGTGACGCTGACGGTCTGCACGGGGGCGTTCGTCCTGGCGAAGGCGGGCTACCTGGACGGGAAGGAGATCACGACCTGGTACGGCGCGGTCGAGAAGCTCCGGCTGGAAGCCCCGAAGTCAACGGTGCAGTCCGGGCGCCGCTTCGTCGACAACGGCCGCTTCGTGACGACCGCGGGCGTCTCGGCGGGCATCGACGGCTCCCTCCACGTTGTCGCGCGCCTCTTCGGCCGTGCCGTGGCCGACCAGACCGCTCGCTACATGGAGTACCACTGGACGCCGGAGCCGTACCTCGCCAGGGGCTACGTCCTCCTGAACCCGAACACGGACGAAGCGGGGCGGCGCCTCCAGCTTTCGGAGCTTCAGCGGACGGCCGCAGACGCCGCCCCCGCGGCGAAGTAGCGAGCGCTCGACGGGAATCCCCGGGCCGGGCGGCGCGTCAGGGCTCGGTCCAGGGGAGGTGCGGGAAGGCGAGCGGGCCGATTTTCCGCTCCAGCTCGTAGACGACGTTCTCGCGAGCGTCGATCGAGCGCTCGGTCAGCTCGCGCCGGATCCCGGGGTCGGGGACCCGCCGGATGGCGGCCTCGACCTCGTCGTAGAGAGGCCACGTCAGCGCGTGGAGCACTTCGTGGAAGGCGTGACGGCGGAGCGCCGTCGTGGTCTCCTTCGAGATGAGGTCGACGTCGAACGTCACGAGCCAGACCTTTCGGTCCTCGGTCCCGCGGTAGGACCGGGTGATGTCGAGGAGCCCGGCGTGCTCGCCTTCGGCGGCCGGCGAGACGACGAACTCCATGTCGAGCCGGAGGCGGCTCTTCACGTACTCGATGGCCCGCTTGACCCGTTCCGTCTCGCGCTTTCGCATGGGTCCCCAACCCGGGGGCGCGTATTCTGCCCGAAGGGGCTGTGGAAAAACGGAGAATGTCCCGCCCACGTAACCGTATGGAAACAAAGAGCTTGTTCATGCGATCCCAGGATCTCCGGCCTGCCCGGGAGATGCCTGGGCCGGCCTCCCTCGTGGCCCTCTTCGCCGTGGCGGTGGCGGTCCGGCTCCTTGTCTCGAGCCAGCTCTCCCCCTCGCTCTTTGGACGAACCCACAGCTCGACGCGCAGGAGAACCTCTCCTGGGCGGGGGCCCTCGCCGCCGGGAACTTCGAGTGGCCCACGCCGCCGACGCACGGGCCGGCCTACCCGTATTTCCTCGCCGCGCTCCTGAAGCTCTCGGGCGGCGCCCTGCCCGGCGTCCGGCTCGCGCAGGCCGCCCTCGGCGGGGCGACCGCCCTCCTCACGGCCCTTCTCGGCGCGCGCCTCTTCGGACGGCGGGAGGGGCTGACGGCGGGATTCCTCCTCGCGCTCTCGGGGCCGCTCGCTTTCGTCGACGTCGCGCTCTGGGAGGAGGTGCTGATCCTCTTCCTCGAGACGGCGGCGCTCTTCCTCCTCGTGACGAAAAAGAACGTCCTCGCCGCGGCCGCCGCCGGGGCGCTGCTCGGCGTCGCCTCCGCCGCGCGGCCGACGGCTGTCCTCTTCCTCCTCGCCGCGATCGCCGGGATCGTCCTCGTCGAAAGGTGGCCGAGGCGCTTCGCCGCGGCGGGGGCGATGACGGTGGCGGCGGCGCTCGTCCTCGGCCCGACGGTCGCCGGCTCGTCGCGCGCCGCCGGGCACTTCGTCTTCGTCCGGACGTACGGCGCGATCAATCTCTTCATGGGAAACGACCCCGCGGGCGGCGGCGTCCAGAACGCGAGGCCGAACGCCGCGTGGGACCGGCTGGCCGCCGAGCCGTACCGGAACGGCGTGACGCGCGCGGGAGAGGAGCGCTATTTCCTGAAGAAAACGGTCACGAGGGCCTCCGCCGATCCCGCGGGCTTCGCCCGCGCGGTCCTGAGCAAGCTCGTCTGGCTGACGCAGGCGGAGGAGCCGCGCGACAACCACAGCTTCGCGTTCTTCCGGGACCGGTCTTTCGCCCTCGCCCTCCTCCCCGGCTTCGGGCTCCTCGCCGCCCTCGGGGCGGCCGGACTCCTGCAGGCGTTCCGCTCGCGGGAGGTGGCCGCGCTTCCCGTTCTCTTCCTCGCCGCCGCCGCGCTCCCGGCGGTCGTCGCCCTCGCCGGGCTGCGCTACCGGATGCCGGTCGTGCCGCTCCTCGCGCTCTACGCCGGGACGGGAGCCGTCTTCCTCTTCGACGCCGCGCGCCGTCGCGACGGGAGCGCCCTCAGGGTCCCCGCGACGCTCGCCGCGGCGGTGTTCGTCTTCTCCCACGTCCGGACGCACGCGCCGTCGCACGTCTTCGCGGAGGAGCTGGCGCTGGAGGGAAATTCCCTGCTCGAGCAGGGCCGGCTCGAGGAGGCGGAGGCGGCGCTCCGGAAGGCCGCCGCAGCCGACCCGCGCTCGGGCCTTCCGCTGGAGCTGCTCGGGCGGGTGAAGCAGAAGGAAGGGAGCTTCGCCGCGGCGCGGGACCTGTACCGGTCTTCACTCGCGCTCGAGCCTGACTCGCGCTCGGCGCTCTTCTATCTTGCCGGGACCGAAGAGGCGCTCGGCGACGTCCCGGCCGCCCTCGCCGGGTACCGGAACGCGATCGCGATCTCGCCGCTCTTCTTCCCGGGGCGCTTCCACCTTGGGAAGCTCCTGCTCGAGTCGGGGGACCCGAAGGGGGCCGCGGCGGAGCTGGCCCTGGCGGCGTCCCTCGCGCCGTCCGAGCGGGACGTCTGGCTCCTCCTTGGCTCGGCCGCCGCGGAGAGCGGGAACCTCCCCGCGCTCCGCGCGGCCGTCGACCGGGCGCTCGCGCTCGGAGCGGGCGATTCCCCGCCGGTCCTCCTCCTCTCGGCGAAGCGGCAGCGCCTGGAAGGAAACCGCGACGGCGCGCTCGTCACGCTGGAGGCGCTGGTCCGCCGCCACCCGGAGTCGGAAATGGCCGCCGCGGCGTACCTCGAGACGGCGCGCGAGGCGGGGCGGGAGCCGGAGGCCAAGGCGCTCCTCGACTCGTTCCGTCCCCGCTGAACGTCAGCGGGCGAGGACCTCGATCTCGACGTCGCCGGGCGGCGGCGCCTTCCCGCCGGCCGCCGGCACGAATGCGAGGCCCCGGACGAGCTCCTCGACCTCCTTCGGAAGCGGCGCGCCGGCCGGGCGGACCGCGCTGACGCGGCCCGCGGCGTCGATCGAGACGACGCAGCGCGTCGCGAAGAGGCGGCCGGGAACCGAATCGGGGGCCGTCTTCAGCATCCAGCCGGGCGCGCCGAGGACCGAGACCGACCAGGCGAGCGGCGGCGAGGAAAGCGCCGCGGGTGCCGGCGCCGGAACGGACGCCGGCGCCTGGGCGACGGCCGCCCCGGCCGAGATCTCGCGATTGACCTTCGCTTTCTTCGCGACCGCGTCGTCGCGGAGAGAATCGGCGGACGCGACCGAGGAGGAAGCCCCGTGCTGCTCCTCGAGGGCGTCGAGCTCTGCGGTTCGCGCCGTCGGCCTCTGCCCTCGCGGTCTTTTCGTCCTTCGCGGGCGCGTCGAGCGCGCGCCGCTCTCCGGACGCGGGAAGGGGCGCGACGAAGCCAGCGACCTGCCCGCGTTCCTTCGCCCGGAAGTCCGCGTCGGCCAGCTGCGTTCTTCGCGCCCGCGTCGGCGCCGGCTTCCGCCGGCTTCCGGGCGGGAATCGCGGCGGGAGCCGCCGGGACCGGCGGAGCCGTCACGGGCGCGCCGGCCGCAACGTCCTGTTTCTTTTCCTGGAAGAAGACGGAGACCGTCCCTTCGTTCCGCTCGGCGCTTCTCGCCACGGCGGTCGCCTCCATCTGCTCGTACTGCATTCGCCCGCTCGCCCTGGCTCCGCATGACGGAGATGCCGATGACGACGATCGCGAAGACCGCGGCGGCGCCGCGGACCATCGCCGGGGGCGGGAAGATGCCGATCCGCTGCCAGACGCCGGCGAGGCCCGACGAGCGTTCGGCCGCGTGGCCCGCGATCCGCGCCGCCATGCCGAGCGGCGCGCCCGGCGCGGGAAGCGCGGCGAGCGCGGCGACGACGCCGGCCAGCTCGTCGCGGCGGGCCGCCGCCTGCGGGTCGGCCGCCAGGATCTCCTCGAGGAGCTTCTGGTCCTCGGGGGGAGATCCCCGTCGAGGGAGCGGGAGATGAGGAGGTCGAGGTCCTCACCCGAAAGCCGGCGCACGTCGGGACGGGCGCTCATGACAGGGCCTCCTTCAGGAGCGCCCGGCCGCGGGCCAGCCGGCTGCGGACCGTGCCGACCGGCACCGCGAGGACGGAAGCCACCTCCTCGTAGGCGAGGCCTTCGAGGTCGCGCAGGACGACGGCCATCCGGAACTCCTCCGGGAGGTCGAGGACGGCCTTCCGGAGGTGCCGGCGCTGGTCGGAGAGGAGCGCGTTCTCCTCCGGGCTCCGGTCCGGGTCGGCCGCGTTGTCGAGGAGCGAGAAGTCGGGGGTGGGGCCGGAGCCGCCGGCGGCGAAGAGGCTCCGCAGCCGCGCGAGCGTCCCGCGCCGGACGCGGATCCGGTTCAGGGCGATGGCGTAGAGCCAGGTCTTGAGCGACGACTCCCCGCGGAAGCTCTCGAGCGCGCGGAACGCGCGGAGGAACGTCTCCTGGACGACGTCCTCGGCGTCGAGCGGCCCCACGAGGCGGGCCGCGAGGCCGAAGACCATCCCCGAGTAGCGGCGGACGATGACCTCGAACCCCGTGACGTCCCCCGCGAGGAACCGGGAGACGGCGAGGTCGTCGCCGGTGGAGTCGTCCTCGCGGTGGTAGATCGCCGTCGCCACGGCCGCGATTCTCACACGCCGCCCGCCGGCGCGATCCGGGTCGAAGGCGAGGATACGGGCGGGCACGGGAGCCATCTCCACCTCGTCTGACCCGTCCCGGGGCGGAAAAGTTCCCGGCTCAGCCCGGGGTCGGCGTCGGCTTCGGCGGGCCGGGGGTCGGCGTCGGGGTGGGGGTCGGGATCTCGATCTTCCGGACCGGCGCCCGGGCCGTCAGGATGAAGGCCGACGGCCCCATGCTGCGGGTCGAGGCGGAGCTCAGGTCGCCGACCGTGACGGCCTGCGGGACGCTGGGCCCCGGAGCCGACTCGCCGAGGGTCAGAATGTCGCTCCCGCCGATCTTCAGGATCGGCTTGACCGGCGTCTCGGGCCGGGTGCCCCCCTCGGGCGTGGGGTCGTCCTGGAACGCGAAGACGTCGATCGCCTCCTTGAGGCCGATCAGCTTCGGCTGGGCGACCGACGCCCCGGAGACGACGAACGGCACCGCGCTCTTCGCGACGACCCGGCCGTCGAGGACGATCTCGAGGAATCCCGACGGGATGCCGGGAGGGACGACGAAGACGGTCGCGCCGTTCGTGTCCTTCGCGGTCGGAATCGTCTTGTTGCCGAAACGGAGCGTCGCGCCGGCGGGAATGGGCGACGTGATCGAGACCCGCGTCCCCGTCATCCCGACGCGCGGCTCGAAGTTGATCTTCGAGTCGGTCTGCGAGAGGAGAGTGCCCGCGACGCCGGCCGCGGCCGCGAGAATCGAGAGGCGGAGGGTCCCCCGAACCTTCACGCCGTCACGATACGACGGCCCGCGTTCCCGGGCAAACGCGTGAGAGGATGGAGCCCCCGTGGACAGCCTGCCGCTGACCCTCCTGATCGGCTTTCTCGCCGGCTTCTTCGGGGCGATTCCGCCGGGCCCGATCAACGTCACGGTCCTGCGGAAGACGCTCCACGGACAGAGGCGCGACGCGTTCCGCGTGGCGATCGGCGGCGCGGCCATCGACGCCCTGATCTGCGCCGTCGTGGGGCTCGGCCTGGGCTGGGCGCTCGAGATGGTGGCGACGAACCGGTGGGTCCGCGGCTTCCTCGCGCTCTTCCTCGTCGCCTACGGCCTGAAGCTCCTCTTCTGGGACCGCCGGAAGGACGACGAGGCGGAGCGGATCGCCGCGATGAACGGCGGCGACTCCGGCGTCACCCCCTTCCCAGGAAGTCGCGCTTCCCGTTCGTGATGGGGATCCTCCAGGGGGCCGCGAACCCGACGGTCGTCATGAACTGGACGCTCCTGATCGGCTTCCTCGTGGGACACCGCCTCCTCCGCCCGACGCCCGGGCCGGCCGGGGCCTTCGGGCTCGGCGTCGGGATCGGCGTCTTCGCCTGGTTCGCCGTCCTGATCGAGCTGATGGACCACCTGCGGGACCGCGCCGGCCGCTGGGTGAAGCGCTCGACGGTGGCGGCCGGGATCCTGCTCGTCGTCTTCGGCCTCTACTTCTCGATCGTGGCGTTCTCGGGGCTCGGAGCGCCGTGAGCCTCCGCTCGTACGTCCGCGGCATGCGCCTCTCGACGCGCCTCGGCCTCACCATGGCCGGCATCCTCGTCCTCGCCGCCCTCGCCGAGGCGACGGTCTACCTCCGGACCCGGAACGAGACGCTCGAGGAGGCGAACGCCTCGTACCAGGCGCTTGCGAAGGCCATCGAGGTCGCCCAGACGCAGATGGGCGAGAAGGGGTGGAAGGACGAGCGGGTCCTCGGCGACTACCTGAAGGCGCTCGAGGCGCGCGGCCTGCGCGACATCAAGGTGACCGACGAGAAAGGGCAGCCGTTTCCCGTCCCCTTCCCCCCGATGCCCGGCAAGAAGAAGAAGCCTCAGACGGCCAAGGAGATCTTCATCTCGGGCGTCGTCGGTGAGGGGCCGACGAACCGGACGCTGGAGATCCCGGTCGTCGTGGACGGGAAGCTCCAGGGCTACATCGAGCTCCGCTACACGCTGGAGAACATCCGCGAGCAGCTGGCCGACAACTTCCGGCGAAGGCTCTTCGCGCTCCTCGGCGTCTTCGCCCTCGGCCTCGCGGTTCTCCTCGTCATCGTCCGCAACGCCACGCAGCCCGTCGAGCGCCTCGCGGAAGGGGCGACGCGCGTCGCCGACGGCCGGTTCGACGTCACGGTGCCCGTCGACCGCGAGGACGAGATCGGCCAGCTCGCGGCGGCGTTCAACCACATGACCGGACGCCTGCGCGAGCGGCAGCTCCTCGAGGCGCGGCTCGCGGCGGCGGAGAAGCGCGCGGAGATCGGACAGCTGGCCTCCGGCCTCGCACACGAGATCAAGAACCCGCTCAACGCGCTCTCCCTCGGGCTCGACGTCCTCAGGCGCCGGCACCATCCCGCGAACGACGAAGCCGGCGACTACACGAAGCGGATCGAGGCCCTGCGCGAGGAGATCAACCGCCTCGCCGCGCTCATCAACAACTTCCTCGCGTTCGGGCGGCCGCTCCAGGTCGCCCTTGCCCCCACCGACCTCGCCGCGATCGTCGCGACGACGCTCTCGGACCTCGCCGAGACGGCCGAGCAGGCGCGCGTGTCGGTGACGAGCGACGTGACGGCGGGCCTTCCCGCGCTGGAGCTGGACGGGTCGCTCGTGAAGTCGGCGCTCTGGAACCTCCTCCAGAACGCCGTGCAGGCGATGGAGCGGACCGGCGGGGCGCTGCGCGTGGCCGTGGCGCCCGAGGCGCCGGCGCAGGGGGGCGGACCGCCGCGCGTCGTCGTGGTGGTCGAGGACACGGGCCCGGGCTTCGAGACGGCCGACCTCCCCCGCCTCTTCGAGCCTTACTACTCGAAGAAGGAAGGGGGCGTCGGCCTCGGCCTCGCGATGGTGAAGCGGATCGTCGAGGAGCACGGCGGCCGGGTGACCGCGGAGAACCGGACCGACGGCTCGCCCGGCGCCCGCTTCCGGCTCTTCTTCCCCGTCGCGACGGCGGCCTGAGCCGCTGCGCTAGCATCGCCACGTGCCGCACGCGAACCTCCTCGTCGTCGACGACGAAAAGCACCAGCGCGAGTCGCTGCAGGCGATCCTGTCGGACGAGGGGTACGCGGTGACCGCCGCCGCCGACGGGCGCGAGGCGCTGCAGAAGGCCGCGGACGCGAAGCCCGAGGTCGTCCTGACCGACCTGAAGATGCCGGGACTCTCGGGAATCGACGTCATCCGGGCGCTGCAGGAAGGGCCGCTCCCGCCGAAGGTCATCCTGATCACGGCGCACGGCTCCGTCGAGCGGGCGCGCGAGGCGCACCAGCTCGGGGCGTTCGACTACATGTCGAAGCCCGTCGTCGCGGACGAGCTCCTGTTCCGCGTCGAGAGGGCCGTCGAGGCGTTCCGGCTGGCCGAGAAGGCGCTTCGCCTCGAGCGGCGGCTGAAGGGGGACGGCCTCGAGGCGATCGTCGGCGACAGCGCGGCCCTCCGCGAGGTCTTCCGCCTCGTCGAGAAGATCGCCCCGACGAACTCGACCGTCCTGATCCGCGGCGAGTCCGGGACCGGCAAGGAGCTGGTGGCCCGCGCGATCCACGCCCGCTCGCCCCGCGCGGGAAGGCCGTTCTTCGCCGTGAACTGCGCCGCGATCCCGGAGAACCTCCTCGAGAGCGAGCTCTTCGGCCACGAAAGGGGCTCGTTCACCGGCGCCGACGCGCGGAAGGCGGGGCTCTTCGAGGCGGCGGCGGGCTCCACCCTCTTCCTCGACGAGATCGGGGACCTCACGCATCCGCTCCAGGGGAAGATCCTCCGGGCGCTCCAGGAGAAGGAGGTCAAGCGCGTCGGCGGGACCGAGTCGATCCCGGTCGACGTCCGCGTCGTTTCGGCGACGAACCGGGACCTCGAGGCGATGATGAAGGCCGGGCAGTTCCGCGAGGACCTTTTCTACCGGCTGAACGTCATTCCGGTCATCCTGCCGCCGCTCCGCGAGCGCCCGTCGGACGTCCCGGCCCTCGTGGCGAGCTTCCTCGAGAAGGCGAACGCCGCGCACGGGACGGCCGTCGCGTCGATCGAGCCCGCGGCCCTCGACCTCCTCGTCCGCTCGCCCTGGCCGGGGAACGTCCGGCAGCTCGAGAGTGTCGTCGAGCGGGCCGTACTCCTCTGCGAGGGGAACACGATCCGGCCCGACGACCTTCCGCTCGAGATCCGGCTCTCCACCGCCCCCTCGGCCCGCCCCTACGGCTTCGAGATCCCGGCCGACGGGATCGACATCGAGGAGTTCGAGCGCCAGCTGATCGTCCAGGCGATGGAGAAGTCGGGTTGGATCATCGCGCGGGCGGCGCGGCTTCTCGGCCTGACCTACCGGACGCTGCAGTACCGGCTCGAGAAGTTCGGGATCCGGAAATCTTCCTGAGTGGAGCCCTCGCGGCGCGCCGATCAGCTTCGAAAACCCGCGGCATGTCCCATGCGTCTCAGCGGGCGTGAATGTCCGATTCCTCCCCGCGCTCGTGGCCGCCGTGGTCGTCGCCGCGACCGGCTCGAAGGACGGGCAACTGACTCAGCCCGAAGCAGTTACCCTGTCGACGCCGGCGGCATCGGCGCGCGCCATCGTGGGGGAGATCGTTTCGGTGGAGGCGGGCGGCACGGCCGTCTCCATCCGCGAATCGGTCAGTTCAGCATCCCAAAAGGGGCAGCCCGCGGTTCGGCGGAACGTCACCGTCCAGATCGTCCCGACGACGCGGATCTTCCGCGGCAAGGAGCTCTCGACGGCGGAAACGCTGAGGCCGAAAGAGTACGTCGTGGCGCGCTACCTCGAGACGCCGGCCGGTGCCGTGGCCCAGTCGATCCGGATCGCCGACGCGACGCCGCGCGCGACCCCGACGCCCGCCTCCGAAGCGCCGGCTCCGGCCAACGCGCCGTCCGCGCCAACCAAGTAGTCCCGCGGAGCGGCCGGCCGCGAAAAGCGCGGCGCTAGACTGGTGGCATGTCGCACGACCCCGACACCCTGCCCCGGATCGGAGCCCCGGCCCCCGGACGCTTCTTTCCTCGACGCTGCCGGAAGGAAACGGAGCACGCGGGAGGTCCTCGCCGGTTCGAAGGGACTCCCGACGCTCTTCGCCTTCTTCAAGGTCAGCTGCCCCACGTGCCAGCTTGCCTGGCCGTACGTTCAGCGCCTCCACGAGCTGTACGGCGGCAAAGCCGTCCGCGTCGCCGGCGTCTCCCAGAACCCGGCGTCCGAGGGGGCGGCCTACTACCGGGCCTACGGCCGCGCGACGTTCGACCTCCTCGTCGACGCCGAGCCCCTCTTCGACGCCTCGAACGCCTTCGGCGTCGAGGCGGTGCCGCACCTCGTCCTCGTGTCGCCCGACGAAAAGGTCCTCCGCGTCCAGACCGGCTGGTCGAGGCGAGAGATGGAAGAGCTGGGGCGCGAGATCGCGAAGGCGAAGGGGTTGGCCGTGACGCCGGTCGTCCCGCCCGACGACCCCGTCAAGGACTTCCAGGCAGGGTGAGGGGGTCGAAACCGCCACTGAGTTCAGTGGAAGGGGGGTCCGGGGGGAACGCAGGGCGTTCCCCCCGGCAGAAAATCCCGATCGAGTGCTTTTCGCGTAAGGTTCGGTGAATGAACGACCGACCGACGACCCTCGGCGAACTGAAGGCCGCCGGCTTCCGACACCGGACCGTCCGCGAGGAGATCCGCGAGAACCTGATCGCGAAGCTCAAGGCGAAGGAGACGATCTTCCCCGGCATCCTCGGTTACGAGAGAACCGTCGTGCCGGCCCTCGTGAATGCGCTCCTCGCTCGGCACGACATCATCCTGCTGGGCCTCCGCGGGCAGGCGAAGACGCGGATCCTCCGGTCGCTCGCGAACCTCCTCGACGCGGAGCTGCCGGTCGTGGCCGGCTCGGAGCTGAACGAGTCCCCCTTCGCGCCGTTCACGGCGTACGGCCGCCGGATGGCCGCGAGCGCCGGGGACGACCTCCCCGTCGAGTGGCTGCCCCGCGAGGCGAGGTACCGCGAGAAGCTCGCCACCCCGGACGTCACGATCGCCGACCTGATCGGCGACATCGATCCCGTGAAGGCCGCCACGCTGAAGAAGTCCTTCGCCGACGAGGAGGTCCTCCACTACGGGATCATCCCGAGGACGAACCGCGGCATCTTCGCCATCAACGAGCTCCCCGACCTGCAGCCCCGTATCCAGGTCGGCCTCCTGAACATCCTCGAGGAGCGGGACCTCCAGATCCGCGGCTTTCCGGTCCGGATCCCGCTCGACGTCCTGATGGTCTTCTCGGCGAACCCGGAGGACTACACGAACCGCGGCAGCATCATCACGCCGCTGAAGGACCGGATCGCCTCCCAGATCCTGACCCACTACCCCACCACGGTCTCCGTGGCCGCCGAGATCACCGAACAGGAGTCTTGGACCGAGCGCCCGCTCCCCGGGATCACGGTCGTCCTCTCGGACACGTTCAAGCTCCTGATCGAGGAGATCGCCTTCGTGGCGAGACGGAGCGAGCTGATCGACCAGTCCTCCGGCGTCTCTGCCCGGATGCCGATCGCCGCGCGCGAGCTCCTCGTCTCGAACCTCGAGCGGCGGTCGCTCCGGACGCGCGAGTCGGTCGTCGCGCCGCGCCTCGTCGACCTCTTCGCGACGCTCCCCGCCCTCACGGGGAAGATGGAGATGGTCTTCGAGGGGGAGCAGCAGGGGGCGGAGATCGTCGCGAAGAAGCTGATCGGCGACGCCGTGAAGGCGCTCTTCGAGGCGACCTTCCCCCCCGTCGACGGGCCCCGCGGACGGGCCGAGAAGGCCCGCCGGAGCCGGAACGACTTCGAGGACGACGAGGCGGGCCCGATCGCTCTCGAGAAGAGAGAGGAGCGGCGGAGCGCCGAGAAGCCCGCCGCGCCCGGCCCCTACGACGCCGATCGTCGCGGCGTTCACGAAGGAGAGGAAGATCGTCCTCTCCGACGACACGCCCTTCGCCGAGCACCTGAAGACGCTGGAGTGCGTCGAGGGACTTTCCGACCTCGTCCTCAGGCACGCGAAGCCGCGTGACCACTTCGAGCGGGCGTTCCTGATGGAGCTCGTCCTCGAGGGGCTCGTCCAGAACCTCCGGATCGCGCGCGAGGACCTCGACTCGACCGTCACCTACGCCGAGCTGGCGAAGTTCAATCTCATGCGGAGCCGCGGATAGCGGCGGAGCTTCAGGCCAGACTGGCCGCGCATGGCGGCGGACGCGCGGTCCGTCAGCGTCCCGCCGCGAACTCTTCGAGCGAAACCGTGCGGCGCGGGAACGCCCTCGCGAGCTTTCGATCAGCGGTGACGAGGACCAGCCCGAGCTGCTCCGCCACGAAGATGAACTCCGCGTCGTAGGCCGAAACGCCGCCTCGCGCCGCCAGACGCAAGCATTCCTCCGTCGAGGGCCCGATGTCGGCGTCGGTCACGAGCTCCTCGGCGACGCCGAAGGCCGCAAGCGCGCTCGAAAGGCGCATTTTTCTGACGCGCATCGCGGTCGCCAGGACATTCCGCAGCTCCCAGCGCCAGAGCGCCGGCGCCACCCAGTCCGAGTCGCGCACCGCGACGGCAAGAGCGGACTCCGTCCGCTCGCCGGGAAGAACAGCGTAGGCGAGGAGGTTCGTATCGACGACGATCACGCCCGTCCCACGCGTTTCGCACGCTCGAGGAACTTGTCGGTCAAGGGGGGCAGATACGCCACCCGTCTATGGAACCGGCGCAACGAGGCGATGATCTCCGCGGCGGCTCGTCTCCGGCCGGCCACGCTCCCCTCCAGGCGTAACAGCGCCTCCTGGTTGAGGCTTCGCCTGTTCTGCTTCGCCTCGTGCTTCAACCGCTCGACCAGCTCTGCCGGGACGTTCTTGAGCGTCAGCACCGCCATGAGAGCCCTCCAGCCGAACGCATCCATTATGCATCCTTTTCGGTTCCAACCCGCCGCCTTCCCGTCGGCTTTCCCTGCGAAACCCGAGCCCCGTCGACGGAGCGCCCGCAAGCGTAAGGATGGAGAAGTTGAGCCTCTTGCGATCGCCGGGCCAGCTTCCGCCGATATCATCCGTGCGGTGTATCGAACATTCCGCACGTGGCTGGGCCTGGCGGGGCTCCTCGCCTATACCGCGTTCGCCGTCCCCCGGATCGTGCCGGCCGTCGAAGTGTCGTTGGCGAGGATTCGGCACGCTGGCCGCCACGCCGGCGAGAGCGAAGACGCGGCGCTCGCGCGCTTCCGGACTCCCGAGTACGTCGCGGCTCTCCGGCGCGTCCGCGAGACGATTCCGCGGGACGCCGCGTATTTTCTCCTCCCCGCGGACGATGGCCACGGCGACTACTTCGTCCGATTCGACCTCGCGCCCCGGCGACCGATCCTCCTCGAAGAACCGGAGAGGCCCCCCGACGACGCCTTCGCCGAGGGCGCGCCCGGGTGGGTCGTCCTCTCCCGGATCGACCAGCCCGGGCCGGAGGTCGTCACGACGGCGGAGTTCTTCCGGGAGCGGGGTCGGCGTTGACTCTCACGGCGAGGCTTCTCGCGAGCGCCAGCGGGATCACGCTCTTCCTCATCGCCGGAAACGGTCTTCTCCGCTTCTTTCCCGCCCTCCGCGCCCGACCGCGCGCCGTCCGGCTGGCGTATTCATGGCTCCTGGGCGCGGGCGCGTTATCGGCGCTGCTCTACGCTCTCAGTCACTTCCTCCACGTGCCACTCGCCCCCACGCCGATCTTCATCGTCGTCGTCCTGCTGTCGGCGTGCGCTTTGATTCCGGGCCGCCCAGCGAATCGTCCCGCGGACGTGCCGCATGCACCGCGCTCGACGCGCATCACGGTGATTGCCGCGGCCCTTCTCGGCTCGTGCGTGACCGCGGGTCTCTTCTTCGAGTCGGTCTCCGAGCCGATCCGCGACTGGGACGGGCAGATGTCATGGACGGCGGCCGCGCGGTGGATCCGCGCCGACCGAAGCGTCGACAGCCCCGTCCTGCGCGAAGAGAACGTGGTACGTCTCCCATCCGCAGTACCCGGCTCTCCTTCCGGTCATGCAGGTGGCGGTCCAGGAGGCATTCAGGACGACCGACGACAGCCGCGTCATCCGTCCCCTCTACGCCGCGTTCTTCCCGGCGTTCCTCCTCGTCCTCTTCGACGCGGCCTCACGGCGGGCGGGACGGCAGGCCGCGGCGCTCGCCGTCCTCGCCGCCGCCGCTCGTCCCCTTCTTCGCCTTCGACGTCTGGGGAGGCGGCGCCGGGACGACCTATTCGGACTTCCCGCTCGCGGCGTTCTGGGGAGCCGGGCTTCTGCTCCTCCTCGAACGGGACGTCCCGCCCTCGACCGGCGTCGCCGCGGGAATCCTGCTCGGCGCCGCGGCGCTCGCGAAGAACGAAGGGGGGCCCCTCGCGCTCGTCGCGCTCCTCGTGGCGGCGCTCGCCATGCTTCTCCGCGCCCGACGGAAGAAGAGACTCGCGCTCCGGTCTCTCCTGCCGGTGGCGCTCGCGGGGATCGCCGTCGCGGCGGCGCAGGCGCTCCTCTTCTCGTGGCGCGCCGGGATCGTCAACCGGTACGACGAGAAGTACGACGAGCAGTTCCGCCAGCTTCCGGTGATCCGGGAGACGTTGAAGCGGCTTCCGCTCCTTCCGGACCCGATGTGGAAGGAGATGACCGACCACGAAGTGTGGGCGGGCTTCTGGTGGTGCACGCCGGTGGTCCTCCTCGCCGGAGCGGGCGCCTTCCGGCGGAGGCCCGCCCGGCCGCTCGTCGCCGCGATCGGCGGATCGATCGCGGTGTTCTTCGTCGCGTACGGGCTCACTCCGTGGAACGCGGCGGAACTGGTCCACCCGACGTGGAACCGCTTCCTCGTCCAGCTCTCGCTGCCGCTCTTCGTCCTCCTCGCCATGGCGCTTCGCGCCGCCGAACGGGCCGCGCGTCGCCTCCGTACAATCGCGCCCGTGAGCTCCGGATCACCCGAAGCGGGCGCTGGACCCGCATTCCGGCCGTTCGTCCGCGAGTCCCTCTGGTTCTTCGCGTTCCTCGCGCTGACGGTCGCCGTCACGTGGCCCTGGGCGCGGCACCTCCGCGACACCGCTCCCGACGCCGGCGACCCCTACCTGAACTCCTGGATCATGTGGTGGGACTGGTGGGCCACGTTCCACCAGCCCTTCCACCTCTTCGACGGAAACATCTTCTTCCCCCTGAAGTACAGCCTCGCCTTCAGCGAGCACAACTACGGGATCGCGCTCCTCTTCTTCCCCGCCTACGCGCTCGGGATCCGGCCGCTGACGGTTCAGGGCGTCGCGACGCTCCTCGGCTTCGCGTTCTCGGGGTACGGCGCGTTTCGGCTGACGCGGACGCTGACCGGCTCGACGGGAGCAGGACTCGTGGCGGGGATCGCCTTCGCGTTCACGCCCTACCGGTACCACCAGCTGTCGCACGTCAACTACCTCTTCTCCGGCTGGATCCCGATCGTCCTCGAGGCGATGGTCCTCTTCGTCCGGAAGAGAACGCCGAATCGCGCCTCGTGGCTCGGCGTCGCCTTCCTGATGAACGGCCTCTCGGTGATCCACTGGCTCGTCCTGACGCTCGTCCCGCTCGCGGCGGTGGGCCTCGTCCTCGCGGTCCGGCAGCGGGCCGAGCGGGACCCCGACCTCTGGAAGCGTGGCGCCCTCGCGCTCGGGGCGGCGGGGGTTGCGCTCCTCCCCTTCCTGATCCCCTATCAAAAAGCCTCGAAGCTCTACGGGATGGTCCGGAACCCCGAAGAGACGCTGGCCTACTCGGCCCTGCCGAAGCACTGGCTCACGAGCAGCCCGACGAATCGGCTCTGGGGCTGGCTCGGCTCGCCGGCCGAGGGGGAGCTGGCGCTCTTCCCCGGCCTCCTGATGCTCCTCCTCCCCGTCGCCGCGTACTTCCTCGTCGGTCCTGCGCCGGAGGGAGTGGCCGGCCGCGCAACGACCTCGCCGTCGCGGCGGACGCTGGCGATCCTCGACGCCGTCAGCCTCGCGGCCGGAACGCTCGCCCTCTTCGTCTCGTTCTGGCCGATCCATCTCCACCTGTTCGGGAAGCAGGTCCTCCGCGCGACCGACCCCGGGCGGGCCTTCGCGGTCCTCTTCGTCGCGCTCGCGATCCGGTGGTGCCTCGCCTGGCCTAGGGCATTCCGCTTCTCTGGCGCGAGCCTCCCCGACTCGCTTCGCGGCCTCCGCCGGGACGACGCGCTCATCGTCGGCCTCCTCCTCGCCGGGATCGGATTCCTCGGCTCGTTCGGCCTCCGCCTCCCGTTCCATCGCGTCCTCTACGAGACGGTCTTCCTCTTCCGGAGCATCCGCGCGCCGGCCCGCTGGGCCATGGTGGCGCACCTCGGCCTCGCGCTCCTCGCCGGCCTCGGAGCCCTCCGGATCGCCGAGCGTCTCGCGGCGAGAAAGCCGGGACGCCCGGTCGCGGCGGCGGTCTTCGGGGCCGCGGCGCTGGCGATGCTCTTCGAGCTCTACGCGCCGCTCAAGACGGTCGTCATGAGGGGCGAGGCCGACCCCGACGAGGCGACGCTCTTCCTCAAGGCGACGCCGATGAAGGGCGGGATCGTGGAGCTCCCGGTCAGCGACGCGGTGCACGGGAACTACCGGTACGTCCTCCGCGCGGCCGACCACGGAAAGCCGCTCGTGAACGGCGTCTCCGGGTTCGGCGTCGCCCACGTCGAAAAGCTCGAGGAGCTTCTCCGACAGAAGCCGGTCCCTCCGGAGCTCCTCAACCTCCTCGAGTCGACCCCCGTCTCGTACCTCGTCGTCCACTCGTCGTGGTATTCGAGGGAGGACCTCGATGCGCTCCGGATCTTCCTCTCGGGGGCGCTCCGCTCCGGACGCCTTCGGTTCGTCGGCCGGTTCGGCCCCGCGCGGGACGACATCTTCGCCGTTGCGAAGACCGAGCCTCAGGCGATGGCCAGCCCCGCCCCGCTCTGGAAGCTGGAGTCCCTCGGCGACCTCGCAAGCCGCGGACGGGAGGACGAGGGCTTGCTCGGGAGCATCGACGATCCTGGAGAGGGAGCCGCCGTGACGGGCGAGCTCCTCGTCCGCGGATGGGCGCGGAGACCCGACGAGGACCTGGCGGTCACGGTCCTCATCGACGGCGAGGTTTCGGAGCCGGCCTCGTTCAAGAGGGTCGACCGCCCGGACGTCTGCAGCGCCATTCCGAAAATGAAGCGCTGCGAGACTGCGGGCTACGAGGCCCGAATCCCGTTCACGCCGGGTGCCGCGGGAAGGCACGAGCTGACCGTTCTCTTCCGCTCCTCCGACGGGCGGTACCGCTTCTATCCCGCGCGCCCGTTTACCTGGAAGCCTCCCGGCTGACGATCACGGGAGGACGACGAACTCGCGAGCCGGGTAGACGCGCCGCCTTTTCCCCTGCGGCTCCTCGAAGACGACGGTCAGAGTATGCCGCCCGGCGGAGATCGTCCCGGCCGCCAGGGTCGTCTCGTACCCGGCACGGCTTGTGTCTCCCATCCTCGGGAGAACCTGCGCAACATCGGGTCGCGGGAGCCGCCGCACCTCGAGATCCGGAATCGGGACGCCGTCCAGCCTGAACTCGACCGGATCGACCGGCTTTCCGCCCCACTCCTGACACCATCCGCGGATGAGGACGGCCCCGCGGACCCGGGCCCCCGGTGCCGGGTCGTCGACCGAGGCCACCAGGGAGTCGTCGAGGAGAACCCCCGGCTCCGGCGCACGAAGCCGGAAGTCGCCGATGACCGTCTCGCCCGACAGGGCGCGAATCCGGAACGAGACCTGCGACGTCCCACCCGCTTTCCCTTCGAACGAAAGTGGATGAGCGCCCGGTTCCAGCGAGTAAAGGACGGACTGGCCGGAGGCCTCAATCCGGATCGAGGCGGGCTGATTCACGACTCGCGCGACGGCCTTCACGTCGACGGCACCGCTCCCGGAGTAGACCTCGAGGACGCCCCCCGGCTTCAGCACCGCGAGCCCCCGGCTCGGGTCCCACCACCCGGCGCCGCGCACGCGCGGCACGTGGATCGCCGCCCCCTCTCGCCCGTCGTACCACGTCGTCTCGAGGTATCTCGCCCGCGAGATGAGGCGCAGCTCCGGCGACACGAACCCGAAGCGCCCCGCCGGCGTCAGGCCGACTGGATTCCCGTCCGCCGCCGCGATGAGGCCGCCGGACGGAGGGTTCAACGGCACGGCGCCCGGAATCGCGCTCGCGGGCCGGCCGCCGAGGTACTCGGCGACGTGGACCTCGAGCGGCGACTCGTAATAGACCGGCCTCCCTGCGAGCGCCGGGTCGTCGCGAAGCGCCTGCATCAGGGCGACCGGGGGGCTCGTCCGGGTGGCAACCTCGACGACGGGAGGGACGGCTCGAAGCGACATCCACGAGAGGACCGCGACCCCCGCCGCGGCCGCGGCCGCGCGAAGGACCTCCGATCGCTCCGCCGCCGCCTCTAGGACGACTGCGAGGAGCGCGCACGGCAGCGGCAGAAAGGCAAGCGCGTAGCGCGGCGCGGTATGAACCCCCAGAACGGCGATCGAGACGAACATAACCGGCAGGAACACAGCGAGCAGCAGAAACGCCCGCCGCGGACGGACAAGGAAGGCCGAGGCCCCGACGATCCAGACGGCGACGGCCAGCGTCCTGTCTCCGAAGGCGTCGGCGAGCCATCGTTTCCAGAAGTCGAGCGTTACCAAAACCCCTGTCGACGGGCTGTCGTACGCCCGCACGAACCTCATCTGCATGCGGAACCGATTGAGCCATGAGGCCCATCCCCCCGAGCCCGTGATGGCCGGGATCCAGAGGATCGCCGACACGCCCAACCCGACGGCGACCGCGGCGAAGAGCGCCCGGATCTCCCTCCTTCGGTACACGCTAAGGGCTCCCCAGGCCGCGAGCGGAAGGAGCGCGAGGCCCACCTGCGGCCTCACGCCTGCTGCGATCGCCGTGAAGAGCGCGCCCAGGACGAGGTCGCGCCCGCGTCCCATCCTTCCGCACCGGACGAGGAACGCCGCCGCGAAGAGGAACGCCGCCGTACCGGGAGCGTCGGACAGCGGGCGGACGCCATGGAGCCACACCGAGGGTACGAGGCCGTACGCGATCCCGCCGAAGAACGACCAGGCCGGCGAGAGCCCTGCGACGCGGAGAAGAAAGGAGAGTCCCAGGATCGAGGCGAGACCACCGATCGCGCCAGCGAGAACGGTCGCGCGGAAAGGCTCGACTCCGAGGGCGGCGATCCCGCGCCCGAGTAGGATGAAAGCCGGAAAGCCCGGCGGGTGGGGGCGATTGATGCGCGTGTCGATCCCGTGCGCGACGGCGTTCTTGAAGAGGATCTCGTCCCACTCCCACGGGTCGGGGGCGAGCGTCAGGAGCCTCGAGCGCGACGAGGACGAGGAAGGCCGACACTCCGAGGGCGAGGGTCCGGCGCGACGGATCGTCGCGGGTGGCGCGCTCGACAGACGTCACGACTCCATTGTGCCGTTCCCGCCCGAGACGGGGTCCCTAGAATGCCAGGATGACCCTCGACGGCAAGCCGGCAGCCCCCCCACGGCGCCGAGGGCTCCTTCGCGACCTCCTCGTCGTGGCGGGTTTCGCGGCTCTCACGGTCGCGATGACGTGGCCGTGGGCGGCGGACCTCGCGGCGGCACTGCACCGACCCGGGCGACCCGTACCTCGTTTCCTGGATCCTCTGGTGGGACGCCCACGGGACGTTCACGCAGCCGCTCCGGCTCTTCGACGCGAACCTCTTCTTCCCGCACCGCGACACGCTCGCGTTCAGCGAGCATTGCTACGGGATCGCGCTGCCGTTCTTTCCCGCTCCTCCTCGCCGGCGTCGCGCCGCTCACCGTCCACGGGATCGCGATGCTCGCGGGCTTCGCGCTCTCGGGCTTCGGGGCGTTCCGCCTCACGCGGACCCTCACCGGCTCCCCGGGGGCCGGCTGGATCGCGGGCCTCGCCTTCGGCTTCGCGCTCTACCGCTTCGCCCAGCTGACGCACCTCCCCTACGCCTTCACGCCCTTCATGCCGCTCGTCCTCGAGGCGCTCGTCCTCTTCGCGCGCGAGCCGTCGCGAAAGCGGGCGGCGTGGCTCGGAGTTCATCGTTCCTGATGAACGGCCTCACGGCCGTTCACTGGCTGATCCTGACCGCGCTCCCGTTCCTCATATCCGGGCTCGTCCTCCTCGCCCCGAAAAAGCGCCTCCTGTCGCGCGAGGTCGCGGTTCCGGGGGGGGATGGCGCTCGCCCTCGCGGGGCTTTTCCTCGTCCCCTTCCTCCTCCCCTACGCGCGCGTGGCGGAGCGGGAAGGCTTCGTCCGGGCCGAGGCCGAAGCTCTCTTCTATTCCGCGACGCCGTCCGACTGGGTCCGCCCGCACACCCGGATCCGTCCCTGGTGGCCCGGCGCCGCGCCCCGGGACCGGGGCGAGCGGAACCTGTTCCCGGGCGTGGCGGTGCCGATCCTCGCCGCGGTCGGGCTCGTCGCGTGGCGTCGCGGGAGGCGGGAGGCGTGGCTCCTCGGCCTCCTCTGGACCGGCGTCGGTTTCCTCGGCTCGCTCGGCCTGAACGCCCCCTTTCACCGCTTCCTCTTCGCCTGCGTTCCCGGCTTCGCGGCGATCCGGGTCCCGGCCCGCTGGGCGATGGTCGCGAATCTCGGCCTTGCCCTCCTCGCGGGGCTCGGCGCGCTGGCCCTTGCGGAGCGCCTCGCGACCCGCGCCCGCCCGTTCCTCTTCGCGGTGACGGGCGCGATCCTCCTTCTCGACCTTCGCGAGGCCCCGCTCCGGCTCTTCCGGGGCGCCCCGGATCCGGACGGCCTCGCGCGCGTCCTGAAGGAGACGCCGATGAAGGGGGGCCTGGTCGAGCTGCCCGGCGGCCCGCCCCGCCGGAACTTCCCGTTCGTCCTCCGAGCGGCGGATCACGGGAAGCCGCTCGTCAACGCCATCTCCGGCTTCCGGACGAAGGAGGCCATCCGGGTCGACTCGCTCTTCCGGAAACGTCCGATTCCGGACGAAACGCTCGACTTCCTCGAGTCGATTCCGGTGTCGTACGTGACGGTCCGCGAACGGTGGATGACGCCCGAGGAGCGAGAGGGACTGCGCGAGTTTCTCGCGCGCGCCCGCGCCGCCGGACGGCTTCGCTTCGCCGGCCGGCACGACGCCGCGCTCGGGGGCGACCTCTGGGCCGTCGTAAGGACCGAAGGGCCCGGCGCGGAGCCGCCGCTTCCCTGGAGCCCCGGGCCGCCGGGCTCGGACATTCCCCCAGCGTCCCGGGAAGACGAGAGCCTCTCCTGCTCAGTCGACGATCCGGGCCCGGCGTCGGAGGTCGCGGGGACCCTCCTCGTCCGCGGCTGGGCGCGGCTTCCCGGCGAAGACCTCGCCGTGAGCGTCTTCATCGACGACGTAGCGCGGACCCCTGACTCCTTCCAGCGTGCAGCTCGGCCGGACGTCACGGCTGTGGTCCCGGCCCTGGGGGACTGCACGACGGCGGGCTACGAGGTGCGCTTCACGCCCGGCGTCGACGACGCCGGTCTCCACGAGCTCCAAGTCGTCTTCCGGACGAAGGACGGCCGCGTCCGGTACTACCCGCCGCGGCAGTTCGACTGGAAACGCTGACCGGCGTCATGCTCCACGGAGCTCGTCGCTCCAGAGGAACTCGAGGAGGAGGCCGGGGCGGCCGAGCTCGCCGGCCGCGAGGCGGCCGCGGTACCACGCTGCGCCCTCCTCGTCCGGCTCGCGTCCGAGCACCGTCCGGTAGACGGCGTCGACGAAGGTCCCGTCGTCGGCGGGTGCCGACGAGAGGAGCCGGCGGGCGACATCGCCCTCGCCGGCGAACGACTCCCCCGGGCCGACGGTACCGTCCGGCGGGACGCCGGCGCGCTCGAAGAGAGCGCGGAGCGTTTCGTCCGGCGGCGCCGGCGGAACCGCGCGGGGCGGCGGGACGGAGAGGAGCCTCCGGACGCTGGCCCGCAAGGCTTCGGGCGTCGCGAGATCGCCGCACGACGTCCTCGCCGCCGGGCCGGTGGCCGAGGATCCACCGGAACGCCGACGGCACGACCTCGTCAGGCGGCAAGCGTCTCGAGGCGCTCGCAGGCGGCGGCGAGGACGACGTCAGGCCGGCTCTCCCCGGGGGCGAATCTTCGCGCCCGCCAGCGCGGAGCCCCTCGACGCGGTACCACGGCAGCGGTCCGAGCCGCGACGGGCGGACCAGCTCGCGCAGCTCCGCCGAGAGGAGGAGGATGTCGAGGAGGTCCTCCCGGAACTCGACGCGCGAAGAGAGCATCGTCCGCCTGCCGCGCGACGAAGGCGTCCGCGGCGTCGTACCCGAAGACGCGCCGGCAAGAGCGATGCGACGAACTCCGCGTCGGAGGTCCGCTCGAGTCCCTTCGCCGCCCGGTCGAGCGCCCGCCGGAGCGAGAGCGAGCCCGAGACGACCCGCCCCGCCTTCGACGACGCCCAGAAGGCGCCGCAGCGCGCCAGCATCGCCGCGACCGCGGCCCGGTCCCACCCGCGCGTCGCGAGGGAGACGCGAGCGCCTGCTTCCGCTTCATTCGCCCTCTTCCGCGCCGTGACCCAGTGGTAGTGGGTCTCGGCCCCCCACTCGTCCACGATCTCGAGCGGCGTTCCCGGAGAGAAGCGCCCGGACCTCGGGCGGCGAGAACTTCACGCCGTCGTACGTCGTCGCCTCCCGCTTCTCGCGCCCCCGCCACCGGCCGTCCACTTGGAACCGGAAGAGCCCGCCCGGCTTCAGGACGCGGGCCGCCTCCTCGACGTACCTCCGGATCGGTTCGCGCGACGGGATGTGCTGGAAGACGATGAACGAGAAGACGAAGTCGAGCGAGGCGTCCGGGAAGGGACGCAGCGTTCCGTCGGTGACCGCCGTCCGGACATTCGGCGTCCCGCGGCAGAACGCCGCCGACTTCCCGATCATGACCGGCGAGATGTCGACGCCGTGGGCGACGGCCACGCGCCTCGCGAGCGGGACGAGGAGCCGCCCCACGCCGCAGCCGATCTCGAGCGCCTCGGCCGCCGGGTCGAGCACGATGCCGTCCAGCACGACGTCGGTCAGCTCCCGCTCGCCCGACGCCCGGAACGCCTCGTCGCTCTCCGCCGAGCCCGAGGCGATGTAGAACCGCGCGTCCTCGCCGGCGCGGCGGTCCCACTCTCCGCGCATCCGCTCGAGGACCCCGGCATCCGGCTCGGGCATCCGGGCAAGATAGCACCGGGTCGCGCCCGCCTCCCGCGATCCGGAGGCGCCGCCGCCGCGTATCCTGAACGCGGATGGACTACCGGTACGGCGAGCTGCCGCTCGACCTCCTCCAGGCGCTCCTCTCGTACGAGGAGCTGCTGCGGCTCTTCCTCGACCTCGTGACGCGCGCGGGCGGGGACGTCGAGGAGGCGCTCCGATGGCTGAAGGAGCTGCAGCGGCGCGGGCTGATCTCGCCGGACATCGACCTCGAGGCGTTCCGGGCCGAGCTCGAGAAGCAGGGGCTGATCGGGAAGGACGGCCAGGGGAACCTCGTCCTCTCGGGGCACGGGCGAGCGCCGCCTCCGCCGCTCGGCGCTCGAGGAGATCTTCTCGTCGCTCGCGAAGGCGGGGCCGGGGCTCCACTCGATGCCGGCCTCGGGGACGGGGACCGAGACGCTCGCCGGAGACGCGCCCGTGGGAGTTCGGCGACGAGCTGTCGCGGCTGGACGGCCTGAAGACCGTCGCGAACGCCGCGCGGCGCGATCCCGACGAGCTGGCGCTCCAGCCCGAGGACTTCGAGGTCTTCGAGACGGAGCACCAGTCGGCATGCGCGACGGCGATCGCCATCGACATCTCGCATTCGATGATCCTCTACGGCGAGGACCGCTTCACCCCCGCGAAGAAGGTCGCGCTCGCGCTGACCGAGCTGATCCTCGACAAGTACCCGAAGGACACGATCGACATCGTCCTCTTCGGCGACGAGGCGCGCGAGGTGCCGATCGCGCATCTCTCCCGCGCGCAGGTCGGCCCGTACCACACGAACACGAAGGCGGGCCTCGCCCTCTCCCGCGGCCTCCTGATGCGGCGCCGCTCCCGGAACCGGCAGATCTTCCTGATCACCGACGGCAAGCCGTCCTGCATCCGCGAGGGGGGACGCCTCTACAAGAACCCGTTCGGCCTCGACATGAAGATCGTGAACCGGACGCTGGAGGAGGCCGAGCGCTGCCGCCGCGACGGCATCCAGCTGACGACCTTCATGATCGCGACCGACCCCGCCCTCGTCGACTTCGTCGACACCCTGACGAAGGTCGCCCGCGGCCGGGCCTACTACGCCTCCCCCACCGACCTCGGCACCTTCATCTTCCGCGACTACATCCGGAACCGCCGCAAGCTCTTCCGCTGAGGGCTGGCCGGGTGCTCGTCTGGTTCAAACGGCCCATGGCCGGCGCCCGGGGCGGGGCCTAGTCTCGCGGCGGAGGGTCCGATGTTCGAGCGATTCGAGGAGGCCGCCGCGTACGTCCGCTCGCAGGGCGTCACGATGGTGGACCTGAAGTTCTGCGACCTCGCGGGGCGTTGGCGGCACGTGACGCTCCCCGCCGAGCGCTTCACCCCCGAGCTGATGGAGGACGGCGTCGGCTTCGACGGCTCCTCCGTCGGCCTCCGCTCGGTCAAGTCGGGGGACCTCGTCCTCGTGCCGGACCTCGCGACGGGATTCCTCGACCCCTTCCCGGACGAGAAGACGCTCAGCTTCCTCTGCCGGATCCTCGAGGCGGACGACCGGTCGCCCGTCCTCTTCGACCCGCGGACGATCGCGGCGCGCGCCGAGGAGCGGCTCCGCGAGAGCGGCGTCGGGACGCGGAGCCTCTGGGGGCCGGAGTTCGAGTTCTACCTCTTCGACGGCGTCGCCTACGAGAACGGCGTCAATGTCGCGAGCTACCGCGTCGAGTCGTCGGAAGCCGACTGGCGGAGCCACGAGCTGGGCTTCGGGATTCACGATCCCGCGGCACGGCGGCTACCACGCGCTCCCGCCGCAAGACCACCTGGACGACGCCCGGACGAAGATTTCGCTGATCCTCGAGTCGGTGGGCGTGCCGGTGAAGTACCACCATCACGAGGTGGGCGGGCCGGGCCAGTGCGAGATCGAGATCCCGCTCCGGGGGCTCCTCGACGCCTGCGACGCCGTCCTGATGGTGAAGTACGTCGTCCGCCGCGCCG
The DNA here is from genome assembly GCA_963821435.1 of uncultured Acidobacteriota bacterium. GTDB lineage: Bacteria > Acidobacteriota > Thermoanaerobaculia > UBA5066 > UBA5066 > DAOMFB01. The sequence continues at coordinate 7,609 of CAWGDR010000005.1, read as the reverse complement.
CCCGGAAGATGGGGCTGACGGCCACCTTCATGCCGAAGCCGCTCTACGGGGAGGCGGGGAGCGGGATGCACTGCCACCAGCTCGTCCTCGACGGCGACCGGAACGTCTACTTCGACCCGGCGGGCTACGGCTGCGTCGGCGAGTCGGGCGCTTCGCGATCGGCGGCCTCCTCCACCACGGCGCGGCCGTGATGGCGTTCACGAACCCCTCCACCAACTCCTACCGCCGGCTGGTGCCCGGGTTCGAGGCGCCGGTCACTCGCGATCTACTCCCTCGGGAACCGGAGCGCGGCGATCCGGATCCCGAAGTACGCGAACCGCCCCGAGAGCGCCCGCTTCGAGTTCCGTCCCCCCGACGCCACCGCGCAACCCGTACCTCGCCTTGGCCGCCAGCTCCTCGCCGGCCTCGACGGCGTCGAGAAGAAGATGGACCCGACGGCGCTCGGCTTCGGGCCGGTCGACGGCGACGTCGCCGCGCTCCCCCGAGCGGCAGGGCGAAGATCCGCGCCCTCCCGACGGCGCTCGACGAGTCGCTCGACGCGCTCGAGACGGATAACGCCTTCCTCACGAGGGACGGCGTCTTCCCCGCGGACCTGTTCCCCGCTGGATCCGGAAGAAGCGGGAGGAGGACCGCGAGGTCCGGACCGCCCCCACCCGTACGAGATCGAGCTCTACTACGACCTCTGACGCGCTTCCGCCGCCCGCGCGCGGGAGCCCGTTCCGTTATTTCGCCGAGGCCTTCTTCAGGAGCGCCAGCACCGCCGGGTTGCTCTTGAAGGCGTCGGCATAGCCCCTGGCCTTCACGGGGTCCATCCGCGCCCCGGCCGCGATCAGCTCCTCGACGCCGGCGTTGCCCGTGACGATCCCCGTCTCGAGCGCGCTCAAGCCCGCGGCGTTGCGCTGATCGAGCTTCGCGCCGGCCTTGAGCAGCTGGCGAAGCGTCTGCCGGTCGCACTTGCCCGCCGCGAACATCAGCGCGGAGTTCTTTCTCGTCGAGCTGGTTCACGTCCGCGCCCCGCTCGAGGAGCAGGGCGACGATCGCGTGGCCGTTCTCCGGCTCGGCGCACGCCGTTCCGACGAAGAAGAGGACCATGAGCGGGGACTGGCCATTCCGAGGAGGCGAACCCCAGCTTCGCCGACATTCCGGCATCGAGGTAGGCCCGGATCGCCCCGGCGTCCGCCGCCGTCAGCGCCCGGAAGAAGCCGGTCTCGCTGAACTCGAGCTTCCGCTCGCGGAGCGCCGCCAGCCCGCGCTCCTCGCCTCCGGGCGGGGCCGCCGGCGCGGCGGCCGGGCTGGCGCCGGACGAAACCGGGGCGGGCACCGCGGCGCCCCCGGCCGCGACGGCGGCCGGGGTTCCGGCGCCGCCCCGCTCGATCCACTCGACGGCGGTCCGCGCGTCGTCCGCGATCGCCTTCTCGGACGAGCCCGTCAGCGGGCGGATCGTCCCGACGATCCCCTTCGCCTGGCCCTGCCGGTTCCGGAGACAGAGGAGTGCCCTCTCGCGGGCGGAGGTGTCGGCGCCGGAGACGGCCGCACCGGCCAGCGTCGCCACGATCTCGGCGCTGTCGAGCTGCAGCACGTTGTAGGCCGCCACCGCCTCGACGGCGACGTCCTTCTCCTTGCTCCTCATGGCGCCGGCGAGCGCCCCCTTCGCCTCCGAGGCGACGGCGGCTTTCGCGGCCGGCGGAATCGGGTTCGTGGCGTCGCCGATCGCGCCCAGCGCGGCGGCGGCCCGCTTCCGGACCGCCGCCGACGAGTCCTTCGAGAGGAGGCGCGCCAGCTCCGGTGCCGCGCCGTGAGCGAGCCCCTTCGCTCCCGCCAGCGCCCGGCACGCCTCCGATCGGACGCTCTCGTCGGGATCGCCGAGCAGCCGGATGGCCTCGGGGATCCACCGCGCGGCCTCCCGCTCCGAGGTCACCTTCCCGGCGAGCGAGATGGCGGCGGACCGGGTCCTCGCCGCCGGCGAGCCGGTGAACGAGAGCGCGAGCTCCACCGATCCCGGCGGCAGGTTCTTGAGCGCGCCGAGGGTGTCCAGGACGTAGCGCCCGGAGTTCGGGTACGTCTCCACGGATTCCTTGAGGAGCGGAAGGAGAGGCGCGGCGCCCTCCTTCAGGAGTCCGCCGAGCGCCTTCGCCCCCGCCTCGGCGTTCTTCGTATCGTCCAGGCTCGATCTTCCCGAAGCCGGACGGGCCGCCGCTTCCGCGTTCCTGCCGAGGTAGGCGAGGATCGGCGGCGCCAGCTTCGCGGGCGGATCGACCCCGATCAGACCGCGCGCCGCGAGGAACGAGGTGGAACCGTCCGCCGCTCCGGCGAGCGCGCGCCGCCACGCCCCGGCCAGCTCCTGGTCCGTAGCGCCCATGGACGAGAGCGCCCCCGCGGCGCGCGCCACCACGGCCGCGACCGGGTCGTCGAGAGCCTTCTGGAGCTCCGGCTTCGCCGCGGACGCGGCCTTGCCCGTCTTCCAGAGCGACGAGGCGGCGGCCTCGCGGACGGACGCGTCCGGGTCCGAGAGCGCCTTCGCCAGCGCGGCCACCGCCTCGGGCTGGTCGAAGCCCCCGAGAAACCGCGCCGCGTCGGCCCGGTCCTTCGCGTCCCGGTCCGTCGCGAGCGTCTTGACCCGCTCCCGGACGTGCTTGTCGCTGTCGTACTGGGCTCCCCCGGGGGCCGGACGGAGCGTGAGAAGAAGGACACAGAGCAGCAGCATTCGTCTTTTCGCAGTCACGGCGCCTCCCCCTCTTTGCGCCGATTATGGTCCGGGAGGCGCCTCAGACGCGCCGCTTCCGCCGTCCTCAGCCGGTCGGCGGCTTCTCGATCTGGAGCTCGTTGTTGACTTTCCTCACGCCGTTGACGGAGGCCGCCACTCGCTCGGCGGCTCGCTTCTCGTCGACGTTGTGGACCTGGCCGGCGAGCGTGACGATCCCGTTCGTCGAGTTCACCTCGATGTTCGTCAGGGTCGAGAAGCGGACGTCCTTGGCCAGCTTCGCCTTCACCGAGGCCTTGATACCGGCGTCGTCCGTCTGCGAAGCGACCGTCTGCGTCGACTTGCAGGCCGACCAGCCCCCTGCGGCGGTGACGAGGCCCAGGCTCACGATCACAACGGAAAGGGACTTCTTCATCGGGGGCACCTCCTGTCTTCGGATTTCTTCGGCCCGTGCGGGCTTCAGATCGGTCTTCGTCCCTGGATGACGCGGATGAGGACCACCGCGATGGCGACGATGAGGAGAATGTGGATGAAGCCGCCAAGGGTGTAGCCCGACACGAGTCCCAAGAGCCACATGATTAGCAGGATGACGAAGATCGTCCAGAGCATAGGAGCGCCTCCTTCTTTCCTCCCTCCACGCGCCCTGCCTCACATCCGATACAGGGCCGTTTGGAGCACTTCCGATGGAGCAACCCCCGTGCCGAAAATCCGTTGTAAGAGTTACCCCCGGGACAACCCGGAGGAGACCGGATTCAGGGAATTTCTGGCATGTAGATCGTCGCCTGACAGGCGATCGTCCGGAGAGTTCTCACTTCGACGACGGTCAGGTTGGGTTCGCCTTCGTAGCCGCCGTTTCCCTCGTTCAACGTGATGTCGCCGGTGATCTTCACGACCAGCTGGGCGTTCCGGCCGCCGGGATTCCCGGCGTCGAGCGCCTGCTGGATCGTGGCGACAGCGAGAGCCTTCTCCACGCAACGCGAGATGCCACCCTCCCCGTTCGCGACGACCTTCGAGAACTTCAGCGTCGCATACTTCGCGGGGCCCGCGGGCTGACCGTTGAACATGATGCCCGCGTTGAGCCGGCCGGTGATGGCGGCCATGCCGAACGCGGCGTTGTAGGCCGGGTCGTTCGACTCATGGGCTGCGAGGATGTACCAGAGGTCGACGGCAACGGTGGACGGGAGGGTCGTGAACATTTCAGCGGCGCGGGCCGGAAGGCCCGCGAGGAGGGCGAGCCCCAAGAACATGGCGGAGGGCGCCAGGAAGCGTCTCATCAATTGGTTCTCCTTTCGTCGAGAAGAAAAATGTGTCATTCAGGGAAACCTGCCCTGATGCACTTGGATCACGCACGGCAGAAACCGCGAAAGGGACGGCGCCCTCAGGGCAGGAACGGCACGGTCCGCTTCGCGAGGGAGGCGGGAAGGCGGTTCGAGATCTGCTTCCGGATCTCGTCGGGGCCGGTCCTCAGGTGAGGTGCGTCAGGACGAGGACCTCGTTTCGGATGAGGTCGGCGCGCTCGGCGATCTCGGCGAGGTGGAGGTGCTTCCACTCCGCGGAGCGCCCCTCGTCCCGCGGCTCGACGAAGGAGCACTCGAGGAGGAGGACCTTCGCGTCGAAAACCTCCTTCGGCGCGAGGTCGAAAAAGCCCGCCGCCGTGTCGCCGGAGTAGGCGACGAGCGGCAGCGAGACCGGGCCCGAGACGTCGGCTCCTCCGGCGGCCGCCTCGCGGACGGCGTCCTCGCCCCGTCCCGTCCACTCGGGCCTGAGGCGTCGCCGGACCTCGCTCGCGAGGAACCCGAGCGTCGGGATCCGGTGGTCGACCTGGAAGGCCGTCACCGAGAGGTCGCGGCGGAGGGAAACGGTCTCCCCCGGCTGCATCGCCTCGACGCGGGAGTCGTACCGGACGTCCTCGAGCCGCTCGTGGAGGGCGAGGATCTCCTTCCAGGCGGGAACGGCGGCGGGGTGGGTCCGGGCGACGCCGCTCGGCAGCCGGAAGAGGCGGCGCTGCGAGCACCAGTACGAAAGCCCGGCGGCGTGGTCGAGGTGGGCGTGGGAGAGGAAGAGGTTCGGGACGGAGACGAGCTCGGTCGGGGCACGGCCGACGTCGAAGGCGAGACGGAGCGTCGGGAAGTGGAACCAGGTCTCGCGCCCGGCCGATGAGACCCCGGTCAGCGGCAGGCCGGCGAAAGAGGTCGAAATCCGTCGCTCGCGGAGTTCCTCTTCCATCCGCCCGGAGGATAGACCGTCCTATACTGGAACAGGCCGACCGAACAGGGGGACCGGGGAGATGGCTCTCTTCAATCACACGACCAGGGAGTTGACGGCCAAGATCGTCTACTACGGGCCCGGTCTCTGCGGGAAGACGACGAACCTGCGGGTCCTCCACGGCCAGCTCAAGCGCGCCACGAAGGGGCGCCTCCTGTCGCTCGCGACGGCGCAGGACCGGACGATCTACTTCGACCTCCTGCCGATCGAGCTGGGGAACATCAAGGGCTACACCGTCCGCTTCCAGCTCTGCACCGTGCCCGGGCAGGTCTTCTACAACGAGACGCGGAAGATCGTCCTTCGTGGCGTGGACGGCCTCGTCTTCGTGGTCGACTCGCAGTGGTCGATGCTGTCCCACAACCTCGAGTCGTTCCAGAACATGAAGGACAACCTCGTCGAGGAGAAGATCGCGTTCGAGTCGATCCCCCTCGTCGTCCAGTACAACAAGCGGGACCTTCCCGGCTCGATGTCGATCGAGGCGATGCAGGACGCGCTCGGATTCGCCGCCTTTCCGTTCGTCGAGGCGGTCGCCTCCGACGGGATGGGCGTCGTCGAGACGTTCCGCCTCGTCTCGAAGCTGACGTTCGTCGATCTCCTCCGCCGGCTCCAGAAGGGAACCCCGGCCACTCCCGAGACGGCGGCGGCGGCCCTCGCCGCGGCGACCGCCGCGGTCCCGGCTCTCGCGACGCCGGCCGCGGAAGCCTCCGAGCCGGTCTTCGCGTCGTCCGAGCCCGAGCCCCCCCCGCTGCCGCCCTCCGTCCAGCTCCAACCGACCGGCGCCGGGACCGCTGTCGGTCTCGCGGAAGCGGCCCCCGGCGAAGGGGGCTCCGGTGCCGGGCCGATTCCGGAGGTCTCGTTCGACGACGAGCCGTCCTGGCCGACGGCGCCCGGGCGCGACGCCTTCGCCGACCTCGAGGACGACGTGATCCCTGACGACCGCTCGCTCGTGCCCGCCCGGAAGGAGGAGACCGCGATGCCGGCGGGCGCGCCGCCGGCCCCCGCGAGTTCCGCTCCCGAACCGGCGGCCCCCGAGCCGGCCCCGCTTCCCGCAGCCGCCGCGGCGCCGACGCCGCCGGAGCCCGCGGCCGCGGCGGAACGCGACGGCGCCCCCCACGAGCCGGTCCGCACCTCGAGCCCGGGGTCGCCACTCCCCGACAACGCCGACGCCCTGACGGCGATCGAGCGGATCCGGCGGGAGGTCGAAGAGCGGCGGCAGAGGATGCAGCTCGAGACGCGCGCCATCGCCTCCAGCGAGATCCCGAAAGCACGCTTCGCGGGGCTCTTTGCGCCCGCGAAGCCTCCCGGGCCGCCGCCCCCCCCTCCGTCCCCGAGCGAGAGCGCGGGCGAGACGCAGCAGATCGGCGCGATCCGGCCCGACGAGGCCGAGGTCCGAAGGCTCGAGGATTCCCTCACCCGGGCGCTCCGCTCGATCGACGAGGAGAGCGACCGGCGGCGCGAGGCCGAGTCGAAGATGGCCGATCGCGTCGGCGCGCTCGAGGCCGAAATCGGACGTTTGAGCTCCGAGCTCGCCGAGGCGCGCGGCCGCGAGGAGGCGCTCAAGGAAGTGGCCGAGTCGCTGACGAGGAAGTGGGACGCGCTGCGCCGCCTCCTCTCGGAGGACGCGCCGTCCTAAGCCCGGGGCTCAGCTCTTCTCGAGAACGCCGGGCGCCCCGGGGCCCAGGCTGCGGTTGACGGCGCTCCGGATGGCGTCGCGCTGCGGAGGCGTCAGAGATGCGAACTCCGCCCCCGCGCGAAAGAGAAGGCACCGCCCGCCGCGGCCGTCCGCCACGTAGCCGCCCGCCCGGCAGCGCGTCACCCGGACGATCCCGTGCACCGTCTGCTCCGGCACGAAGGCCGATAGGTCGTACGTCATCCCGGGACGCAGCGGGGCCTTCAGCTCGAGGAGCACTCCGTCGGCCGACAGGTTCACCACGGTGACTGGAATCGTGGCCTTGAGGTGGCCTTTTCCCTCTCCGTCGACGACCATCCGGGGAGAACGACGCCGCTCCGGGCGACCCTGAGTCATGAGTGCCGAATCCATGTGCCCCTCGTCGGAGCAACCCCCAACTTAATCCGCGCCCGCCTCGCCGTCAACCCCGGCTTCCGGAATGCCGGCGGGAGATCAGCTCGTCAGGCCGGCGATGAAGCGCGGGTCTTCCCGCCACCCGGGGCGCGCGGCGACGGTCAACTCGAGGAAGAAGCGCCCGCCGAACGTCTGCTCGAGGTCGAGGCGGGCCGCCATGCCCGAGTCGCGAAGGAGCCTTCCTCCGTGCCGAGGACGATCCGCCGGTGGCTCTCCTTGTCGACGACGACCGTGGCCATCACGATCGTCATGTTCTTCGTCTCGTCCCGCCCGAGCTCCTCGACGACGACTCCGAGCCCGTAGGGGATCTCCTCGCGGGTCCGCTCCAGGAACTTCTCGCGGATCGCCTCGGCGTAGCGCGTCCTGAGGTCGGTCGTCGTGACCGTCTCGACCGGGTAGAGCTCGTCGCCCTCCGGGCAGCTGGGCGAGGATCAGCGCAGGCAGCTCCTCGATCCGTCCCCGGTCAGCGCCGAGACCGGGACGATCTCGTCGAACAGGTTCGACCCCGCGAGCGCCGCCATCCGGGGGAGGAGGGACGGTTTCGGGACGCAGTCGATCTT
>CAWGDR010000004.1:0-947025 GCA_963821435.1 uncultured Acidobacteriota bacterium | reverse complement strand
CCCCGGCGAGCGCCGTTAGCGCTAGCGAGGCGAATTGAGCGCCTTCACCGACCCCTGCGAAGCGCCAGGTTAGCTGTCTGTCTTCCGACGACGCTGTTCTCACTTAGGAACGTCCGCTTTGGGTCATCACAGCGACGGTGGGATTGGTCTGTTCTCGGGACCGTTTCCCGAGGCGCGGCCTTAAAACCGCCATTCCGGCGTCATCTTCGGGCTATAAGCGGTCACGAAGCGCAGCTTTTTGCGGGCTTCCCGTTTCATGTCAATCACTCAGCGTGATTCGATCTTCGGGACTGGAAAACCGTGCACCCGATCAGGATGGACGGAAAGCGTTGGGAGTTTTGCCAATGTCAAGAGGGTTTGCTTTGATTCTGGCTTGTGGCGCGTCGCTATTTTCGTTCGGCGTCCAAGCCTCACCTATTCCTTTCGCACCGATGCAAAAAGCGGCGTCTGATATCATATTGGTGTGGGACTGGTGTGGCGTGGGTTTCCATCGTAGCCCCTATGGTGGTTGTGTTCCCGGCGGCCTCCTGGCTGCGCCTCCTGTGGTAGTGGTTCCGTCGCCTGTAATAGTTGCGCCATCGCCGGTGGTTGTCCCGGAGGTGGTTGCCCCGATTGTGTGCCCCTCCGGCTACTACCTTGGTCCCTATGGCCGCTGCTTGCTGTACTGAACGCCTCAGTCGGCGCCTAACATGATTTTATTTTCGCATGCTGCGCCGGATAACCAGCCACTCTAAGGAGACCTCATGCGCATCGCCACTCACCGCTTCATCGTGGTTTTCAGCATGGCACTTACGGCAGCATTGACCTTGGGTGCCTTGAGCCAAAATGTTGTTGCGCAAGAAGCAACGTCGCCCGACGAGAGCCGGAAGCAGATCGCCCTAACAGATGCGCAGATTGAGAGCTTCATTGGCGCTCAAAAGGAGATTGTGCCAATCATCGCCAAGGCTCCCAAAGGGCACCAACCGGACCCCAAAGTTATGGAGCAGCTTGAAGGAGTGGTTAAGAAACACCAATTCGCAAATTTCGCTGAGTTCCTTGATGTTGATGAGAACATCGGCCTGGTTATGAGCGGAATCGATCCTGACACAAAAAAATATGTAGGCCCTGACGCCGTTATCAAAAAACATATCGCCTTCATAGATAGCGAAAACCTGGCAGCGAACGACAAGAAGCGTCAACTCGAAGAAATACAATCAAAACTGAAATCGCCCCCGGAGCCCGTGAAATTCCCTGCCAATATCGATCTCGTGGTGAAGAATTACGACAAGATCAACGCTGCAATGCCGCCAGTCCAATAGGACCCCTGGAGCCATCCAGAGAAGGCCGCTGGCACCCGCGTAGGCGTGCTCCCTGTGCCTATGAGACGAGCGACAAAGACTTTGAGCGCCATGAGTTGCGTCGAGCGACCGCGGGGGGCGTTGATAAGACGTGAAGAGCTCGGGGTTACTTGGGAGGAATTTGCCGATGACCTGTTATCGCGCCATCGTCTTGGTTTCGATCTTTTGTTGCATGTGCTCGGCGTCTCAAACGGTTTGGGCGCAAGCAGGGACCATCACCCCGGCAATGCAGAACAATTGCGTGAACGACTACAAGAAGTACTGCGGCGACTACGGCTTGCAATCCGCAGCCCTGAATCTCTGCATGAGAAAAGCGGGTCCGAGCTTGTCGCCAGCCTGCGTCAAAGCGTTGGTTCAGGCTGGAAAGGTCTCGCAGGCCGAGGTCGATCGCGTCAAGGCGAAGATGAAAGGGCGGTAGAGAGCAACCCGAGCCTCTGTCGCGATGACGAGACGCTCCTCCCGCCCGCACCTTACTCCGCTAAGGAACAAGGATCCTTGATCATGAAAAGATTTCTCTGCTTGAGCATGTTCGTGGCGTTGACGCTGATGAGCAATGCCGCCTTCGCCGCAGACGAGTGCACAAAGATCACGGCGACGGGCCACCGCTACTATCCGGCGATCGCTTATAAAGACGGCGACAAGATCGTTGGAGCGGCGCCGACTCTGGTCGAGACCATCGCCAAGCAACTCAACGTGCCTCTCGAGTCGAAATATATGGGGACTTGGGAGGAGGCCCAGGCTGCAGCGCGCGACGGTAAGGCCGACATGATTTTCGGCATCTACTACAACGATGAGCGTGCGACCTATCTTGATTATGTGCAGCCGGCCTTCACCTTTGACGACGTGGCCATCTTCGTCGTCAAAGGCAAAGAGTTCCCCTTTACCGACAAGAACGACTTGATCGGCAAGAAGGGCGTCACCAACCGGGGGGAGAGCTACGGCAACGAGTTTGATGCCTTCATGAAGGAAAAGCTCGATGTCGCGCGCGCCAACGGTATCGACGCGGCGATGAAGGATCTCATCGACGGAAAGGCCGACTACCTGATTGCCGGCTACTATCCGGGGCTCGCCGAGGCCGCCAGAGAGGGGGTCAAAGACAAGGTCGTGGCGCTGAACCAGGCGCTGATCTCCCAAGAGATGTTCGTCGCCTTTTCCAAGAAGTCGCCCTGCCACTCCTTGGTCGAAAAATTCGGACAGGGGATCACGGAACTGACGACCAATGGCAGTTTCGATCACATGATGGATGATGCGACAACTGCTTGGGACAACGCGCAAAAGTCAAGCAAATGACGTGAGTACAGAAGAATCCTATGTCCGCTTTGGGTCATTAGCAGACATCGCGTCACGTCCGCGTCATGTTGAGGAACACCCATGAGTATAAGGAGGTAAGAATGAGTACGATGCCGATTTATTCAGCCCAAAGACCACAAGCCAGTCGAGAGAAACGTCACCACAACAGCGCGATCGCCGCCATAGCGGTGGCTCTCGCCGGCTTGGCAGCAGTTGTAGCTGCAACTCCGGCCGCCGCCCAAGACAAGAAGCCGAACATCCTCTTCATCATGGGTGATGACATCGGCTTGATGCAGGTGGGCGTCTATCACCAAGGTTGGGCGCTTGGGGAAACACCAAACATCGACCGCCTTGCGAATGAGGGCGGCAAGTTCACGGACTACTACGCGATGCAGAGCTGCACTTCGGGACGGAACGTCTTCTTCACCGGCATGTACCCACTGCGCACGGGTATGATCCCGCCGCAGCTTCCCGGCAGCCCGTCGTATTTGCGCCCGGGCACTCCGGCGATCGCCAAATTCCTACTCGATCTTGGTTACACCACCGGCGAGTTCGGTAAGAACCACTTAGGCGACCACACCGCCGCGCTGCCGACGGCGCATGGCTTCCAGGAGTACTGGGGCTACCTGTACCACCTCGACGCCATGCAGCAGGTGAGCTTCCCTGACATCAACAAATCGCCGACCGAGCAGGCGGTCGCGCCACCCTGCAAGAACACGCCTATTCCTGGCATCCCCGACGTTCCTGGTGCCGTCGATCCCAAGACGACACACTGCTTGACGCCTCCGCGCAATGTCCTCTGGTGCAAGTCCTCCGATGGCAGTCGAGGCGAACCAGAACTGCCAGGATGAGGGTCCCGCTAACGCTGGATCGGTCGAAGACGGTAGACGAGGAAATCTCGGCCAAGGTCGTCGATTTCCTCGACCGCAATGATCCCAAGAAGACCAACAAGCCATTCTTCGTTTGGTACAACCCGGCACGCATGCACGTCACGACCGTGCTGTCGCCGAAATACTACGACATGGTCGGCACGAAGGGCGGCAAGGATTGGGGCGTCAACGAAGCCGGCATGAAGCAGATGGACGACAACATCGGCGTCGTCCTGAAGAAGCTGGAAGACATGGGCCAGCTCGACAACACCATTGTCGTGTTCACCACCGACAACGGCGCAGAGGCAATCTCATATCCTGATGGCGGCGTAACGCCATTCAAAGGCCAGAAGGGAGAAGCCTATGAAGGCGGCTACCGTGCCCCGGCTGTCATCCGTTGGCCAGGGGTGATCAAGCCAGGGACCTTGCTCACCCAGATGTTCTCTGCCCTCGACTGGCTGCCCACTTTCGTGGAAGTCGCCGGCGGACCCAAGGGAGATGGGCTCAAGAAAGAGCTCGAGCAGGGTTCGTACCCAAGCATCGTCAAGACGACGCTCGATGGCGTCAACCAGATCGATTACCTGACGGGCAAGTCTGACAAGTCAGCTCGAAATGTCTTCTACTACTTCTCGGGCGCGACGCCCTCGGCAGTACGCTACAACAACTGGAAGATGTACTACAACATGTCCCAACCCGGCGCCGACGGCTGGATCCTGCCGCTCATCCCGTTCCATTTCACGTTGGTCGACAACATCAAGCGTGATCCGTTCGAGCAGGCCGTCGGGATCGCCCAAAAGTCGGCAATGAGTATGGGAGGTGCACTCGCGGGACCGGTAACCGCCTTCCAGTACGACTGGAACCTGTTGCCGCTCGGCCAGCAGCTATGGCTCGATTGGTTCGAGACGCTGAAGGAGTTCCCGCCGATGCAGAAGCCGGAGAGCTACAACCTCACCCAGATTATGGATCAGATGAAGGCCAGCGGACACCCGAGCGATTAGTCAGTCGAAGCGAACTTGATGTTACCGGACGGGCGTCCCAGGCTGGGGCGCCCGCTCGGCTCTGGTTTCCGAACCGTTTTGTCCCACGTCCGCTTTGGGTCATTAGCGGACATACTGACAAGTCCGCGCCATGTCCGCTTTACCCCCAATAACGGACGTTGGAGCGCCGCCCCATTGCAAGGCCCTCGCGCTCGAACCGAATTTTTCCTGGCGGCCAGCGGCGGTTGAGCTTGGTGTTTGTGACAGGCAGAATAGATATCCGCTTGTCTACTGGTAAGACTTTGAAAATAAAGCTATATATTTTGCATGTCGGTAAAATGTCGGAAAAATGCCAGCATGAAGACGGCGCGTAAAAACGCTGAAAAAACGCGGGGCCGACCCTTTGCACCGGGCAATCCTGGTCGGCCTCGAGGCGCTCTTAACAAAGCTACGATGGCCGCTCAAAGCGTCCTCGACGGCGAAGCTGGAAAACTCGCGCGTCGAGCAGTCGAGCGCGCCTTGGAGGGAGATACGCAGGCGCTGCGGCTTTGCCTTGAGCGCCTGGTTGCGCCGCGTCGTGAGCGCTTGGTGAACTGCGTCCCATCCAGAATGCGGCAGATGCTGCTTTGGCGACGGCTGATTTACTTGCTGCTGCGTCAGGCGGGGAACCTTCGCCGAGTGAAATTGAAGATCTCTCCGTTCGTGTTGTCGAGGCATACGCGAAGCTCGATGTGCCACTTCGTCCTTCATTCCGGAAATCCGGGCGGACCATCGTGTGCTCGCGCTTTCGCACGAAAAGGCCCCCGAACAACTGACGCTGTCACCCCACGAGGCATTCCAGCTCGGCGCCTCGACGCTCTCGGCCGCCGATGGCATCTTGCGTCTGCGCAACTGGTTCGAGTCGCGGAAGTCGCCGCGGACTTGACTCGCGGCTTCCCGTCGAAGAGAGGGAAAGAGAATGAAAGCGAGCCCGACCGGAGCCGTGAAGCGCCTCGTCCCTGGTTTGACGTTGCTCGGTGTGCTCACGTTCGCCAGTGGCTGCACGTTCATCGACTCCACCGTTTCCTCCCTTCGCGGGAGCAAGTCACTCGCTCTCACCGGTGCGAAGGTAGCGGTGCTTCCGTTCTCCGGAGCACCCGGGCACCCGGACACCGGCCAGTCGGCGCGCGAGATCTCGACAGCCCTGCTCGTCAAGACTTATCGGATCTCGCTGATCAGCCCTCCCAAGGTGGACGCTTACTGCAAACACGAGTCGATCCGCCCGACGGAGCACGACCAGAAGCGGCTCGAGGCCGTGGCGCGGGCTCTGGGGGCCGACGTCCTGGTCTGGGGCACCGTGAATCAGTTCACTCCCTATCGCGCTGACCGCGGATCGCCTGCGACGCCGCCCTATGTCGACATCACGCTCTACGGCATTCGATCGGGCAGTTCGGGCGTCGCCCGAGCAACCGGCCACAAGCAAGGAGGGACGCCGGACACGATCTGGAGCCGGCCGCCCACCTTCGAAGACGTGGCGCAATCGCTGCTTGCCGAGCTCCTGGGCCAGATGAAGTAGATCGGGCAGTCATCCACGCTCGCCGGTGGGGACCCGGTGGCTGCGTTGCTCGACTTCAGGCCGGCCGTGCGAAGCGCGCGTCGCTCAAGGGCGGGTTCACCTCGACCTTCTCCACCACGATTCGGAGGACCTGCGGCCGGCCTGCGGCCCTCACCTCGACGAGATGAGGGAAGAGGATCCCTCCGGTCCTCCGGTAGTCGCCGAAGGTCGTCTCGATCCGGACCTGCTTCCCGCGCACCCGCCGGGTGGCGTCGGTCCGGACCAGGTTCGCGGATTCCGTGTCGACGTACGCAATAAGCACTCCTCCACTCTTGAGGGTGAGCTTCAGCTTGAAAGCGTCCCGTCCATCGACCGCTTCGCGGCCGACGAGCTCGACCTGACTCCCCTTGCTCTTCCAGTCGACGAGGGGCCCGTCGATGTCTGCTTGCTCCCTCGCGTCGATCAGGACCTCTTCCGGCAGGGGCCGCGGGCCCATCTCTCCTTCGAGCGGGGACACTTTCCAGCCACGCTGGCCGTCGGAGGCGAAGACGCTGGTCACGCCCTGGACGGTGAACTCGAATCGGATCTTCCCGGGGCGCTTGATCTCGCGCGTCACGAGCCCCTCGCGGCCCGCCCCGGCGCTGACGCGCCCTTCCTGGCGTAACGTCCGGAGGGCTCTCAGCTTCTGGATCCCTCCCCGGGCCGCCACGTAGCGCCCGACGATCTCGTCGACCGTCGCAGCCGCTCCAGGTTTTGCGGACGGCGCGCCCGGCGTGGGAGGGGCGGCCCGGGCGACGGGAGCGGCCAGCAGGGCCGCGACGAGGACCGCCGCGGTTCGGCGCCCGTGGGGGGAACCGCCGCCCGGCCTCATCTCGGCACTCCAACAGGATTCGGCCAGGACGTCACGCCATAGCCAAACCCACCCCAGTAAACGGGGTTGCGGTTCGCCCGGTCCCGCTCCTCCTGGGCACGCTTCTCGTCTTCCTTCTTCTGCAGCCGGTCCATGTTGGCCTTGAACTCCGCGTCCGAAGCGCGCTTGTCGGCCTCGTCGCGCGCCTGCTCCCTCGCGGCGTCGGCTTGTGCCAGCTGCACCTCGGCGGGCGTCATCCACTCGCCGTCGTACTTGACGAAACCGCGGGCCCGGTAGCTCTCCTCCTCGGTGAGCCAGCGGCCGTCGACCTGGACGAACCCCAGCGCCTCCCGGGCCTCTTTGTCGTCGGGCGCTGCCGCGAGGACCTTCTTGTAGGCCGCGCGCGACTGGGCCGAAAGTCCCTTCGCCGACGCCCACTGGGCCAGACCGCGCCAGCCGTCGACGTCCTGCGGTCCCAGCTTGCTCGCTCGCGCGTCGTACTCGTCCAGGGGTGAGGGTCCCTTCACGATCTCCTCGACCCGCTCCATCGAGAAGCCGATCACTCCGTCTCCGATGTCGATGACCATCCGTTCCTCGGTCTGCTCGACGATCCGGCCGGCGAACTTGCCTCCCCCCTTGAGATACACGACATCCCCGAGGAGAAGTCCGGGCACCAGGAGCAGCAGGAGCGGTAGTTTTCTCACGGGAGTCTCTCTCGACCGGGGGCAGTCTGGGATCGGCCAGCCGGCGCTGTCAACTGCCGCGCGTGGCTACGAGAAGGAGATCCAGAATTCGCTGCCAAAGAGTTTCCTGGAGTCTTTCATCAGAAAGCCATGCCGGCCTTGCGCGGCGGCCTTCAGGTCGTTCTCGAGCGACGGGGGTACCGGCAAGAGGAGGCCCAGCTGGCGAATCTCGTTGTCGCCGAGACAAGAGTTGGGAATCCCGAACCGAACGGCCACAAGGCCGTCACCTTTCAGTGTGTGGAACGCGAAGCTCTCTAGGCGACCGTCAACGATTGAAAGGTGACAGTCGTTGAGCCTGGCAAAGGCGGTCGCGAACGCCTCCAGGGAGTCCACCCCCGAGAGCGGCAACTTCGACTGCTGAGCCAGGAATGGGTCGTTCTTGAGCGCCGATACGAGCTGCCCCTCCGTGAACCATCGAGTCAACGAGACGGGCCCCTCTCGCTTTCGAAGGTCGAGAGTGACGAACCGGTTCTCGATCGAAGCGTGGGCGGCCCCGGGCGTGAAGCTCGAGCCATTGCTTTCGAGGCTCAGGTAGGGTCCGACCAGAGAGAGCGGCCTGTAGATAGCGGAGTGCGTATCGACATCAGGATCGTCTGACTTGAAGTCGGGAAACAGTTCCCTCAGCGAGAACAACCTGATTCCCTTCGAATCCGCCGCCACAACGTCCTTGTCGCTGATGGTGACGCGGAGGCCACCGCTCGTCCCGGTCCAGCGGAACGAACCCGCCGCGATCGCGAACACGGCGCCAAGGAGAAGAGCGAGAGCCCCGCCCGGGCCGGGTCTTCGAAGGACGGTCCGATGCACATTCATGCGAATTCCGCAGGCAGAAACGATCATACGCGCGGAATCTGTCCGCGGCGGCCACGTTTTCTCCCGGTCGAACCCTTGACGCCGGCTGATCCCCGGCATCACTTTGTCTGCGCGCGCGGCGCGGGCGGGATCGCATCGGAAGGAGTGAACCATGGCGGCGAAGTCGGATCTCAAGGACGATGTCGTGCTGGCTCCGCGTCCCGAGTGCGATCCGGGCCCGCTCCACGAGGGGTGCGACGGCCCGCCGCCCACTCCCTGGCTCTCCTGGAAGCACTGCTTCAAGATCTACGAGTTCCGGGAATACGAGCTGCGCACCGGCCAGACGGCGGTGGCCGCCCGCCAGGGAATCAGGATCCGCGCCCGGTTCGAGCACGCGATGTGCCCGATGGGTCGCAAGCAGGGATTGATCGTCCACAGCCTCACCCTGCTTCCGCAGGAAGAGGTCAAGATCTTCGAATACGACCGTTATCGCCGCACCACCAGCACGACGGCCAGGTTCAGCCAGCGCTCGAGCTTCTTCTCGTACGTCAGCCGGGTCAACGACACGCTGGCGAGCGTCAAGAGCGATTTCGGCACCGCTTTTTCCAGCACCAGCTCCGTCGCGGCCTCCGGGGGCGGAGGCATCGATCTCGGCATCATCAGCTTCGGCGGCGGGTCGTCCTCGTCCTCCTCGGTTTCCGTCAGCAACCACCTCAATGTGGATTCGGTCTTCGAGTCCTTCCGCCACGTGGCCGAGATCAGCTCCCAGGCCGTCGAGACCGAGCGCTCCATCGTCGTGAGCACCTTCGAGGAAACGGTCAGCGGCGAATCGACCTTCCGCACGCTCCGGAACTCGAACCACTGCCACGCGGTGACCTACTTCATCCGGCGCGTCTTCGAGGTCTACTGCCTCTCGACCCGGCTCGTCGGGATCGAGGTGCAGATCGGCGGGAACTGGATCGATCTCGCCGCCGTGCCGGACGCCCTGAAGCAGGCGATCCTCAAACAGCTCGGCCCGATCGTCGTCGGGCAGGTCTCGAGGCGAAGCACCGAGATCGCCATCCCCACGGACGGTCTCCTGTACGAAGCCGAGCTGGCCCACTGCAGCTCCTGCGAGCCGGGCGAGGAGAAGCGGGTCGAGCTCGAGCTCAAGAAACTGGAGCTCGAGATCGAGCTGATGGAACGCGAGAACGAACGGCGCAAGGCCCGGATCGCCGCCGGCGAGCTGTCCCAGTTCGAGCCGTGCTGCCCCGAGAAGGAGCCGGAGACGCCCTGACCGGCCGCACGCCGGTTCCCGCCCCGTCGAACGAACTCTCGCTCACGGATCCTGCGGATCAGGAGTCTCCTCAGCCCGTCGTAACGGGAAACGACCGGTTCAGTTGAGGTCGTCGTCCTTGGAGTACTTCGTCCCGGATATGTCGGCGTTGGCCATCAGCCCCCTGGTGTCGAGCTGGTAAACCGCCATGCCGTTCACGAAGTTCGTCTGCGAGCCGCTCCCTCCCTTTCCTGCCGTTGCGCTCGCCTCGGCCGTTGCCTGCCATCCCTCGTTCACGAAGGAATTGAAAGTCTTGCTGTCCTGGAAGAGGAAGACGACCTGGTACTTCTTGCCCCCGAGCGTCAGCCCGATACCCGCCGACCCCATCTCCATATAGATCCTGTGCCCGGTGCTCTTGTTGATCGCGACTCCCCTGCCGCCGCCGCCGGAGATGCCGATGCCGATCTTCAGATTGTCGAACGCGGCCCAGCCGTACGACTTCTCGAACAGCTCCTTCGCCTTCGCGTTCTCCTTCAGGAGCTGATCGAGGGCGCCATGAGCGGTGGCGTAGACCTGGTCCTGCTTCGCCTCCTTCTTCATCGCCTCCCAGTCGGTCCCACTCGTTCCGGACTCGGGCTTGGTCCCCTGGGCGGAGAGCGGTGCGGCCGCCAGCGCGAGAGCCAGCACGGCCGTCCCCGGAACCGAAAATCGGACGATTCTGTTCATCATGAAACCTCCTTTCGGGTCGTCGCGGCCTAGGTGGCGGCCGCTCCGGGACGAGTTCTTGCAAGAAAAGGGCCGGCGGTCGGTCAGCCGCGCGAACCTAGTTCTCAGGCCGCACAGAGAACGTTCAATTGATATCAGCCTGGAACTGCCTCTGAATGACTCCGTTAGACCGGGAAGCATGTCATCTCGGCGAAACGGCCACCCCACATAGGCGCCGAACGTCGGAATCCTCCGATCTCTGCATGCCGAGCGGCCGCGCCACGGCAAGCCGACGCACTCGGGTGAGATAATCGTCGATGCAATGAACGACAGGATGCCGGCGTATGTAGATACCGGTCAAGACCTCGTCCGTGTCGACGATGTTCTTCACGTGCGAGAAAGCACGGAACGGACTCCGATTCCCACCGCGCCTTACCAGGAAGGCGCTACGCGACGGGATAAGCTGGTTTCACTTGCACAATACGAACCAGTGATCAGAGTCGATCTGTAATGATTCTCGCTCATCACCGCAAGAGTATTGTTCTCTTCGCCCTGTTGGGCACGATTGTGCTTTGTACGGCCATTGCGGTACCCAGGCCGGACTCGGCTTTTGAGCGTCTAACACCGACGGCACTATTCCTGAACGGCTTGCCCGTCGCCTACTTCTTCCTCGCATTTCTCTTGATCGTGAGGCGCGCACTCTCCGCAACAATGCTGACGGTCGTCGTTTTCATCGCAATTACACTCGGTAACAACTTCAAGTTTTCGATCATAAGCCAGCCGGTCGTCGCTTCCGACTTCATCGTATTTGGTCAGGTGCTGGCAAATCCCGTCCTGTTCGAAAAGTATCTTCGAGAACAGTGGTTCTTTATCCCGTTGTGCCTTGGGGTACTGGCTCTCGCGTTGTGGGCGGTTCGGCTCGAACGACCACTCATGAAGGACAAACGCTGGACGGCAGTCTCCATCACGGCAGGTCTTCTCCTGCTGTGGCAAATACAGCCGCCGCTCTTGATGCCCCGCGCCCCGCTGCAGCGCGTATACCGGGCCCTCTACCGGCATTCGATCATCACGATCCGATGTCGTCGGTGAAGCAGAATGGCCTGATCGCGACGCTCATCAATTCCGCCGCTCAGAGCTATTTTGTGCCGCAGGTCGTTCCGGCTGCCGACCTGGCGCTCTATCAATCAGCTGTCCGCATCCAAAGGCACTCCAACGAATGCTCGTGGGGCTCTGCCGAATCTCATCGTCATTCAGAGCGAAGCCTTCTTCGACTTCCGCGTTCTGGATGCGGCATTCTCACCGTCCGCCTATGCGTTGTGGGATCAGATGAAAGCGACGGCACAATACGGCATGGCGACGGTGGATACCTACGGAGGGGCCACCTTGCGTACCGAGTTTTCACTCCTGACCGGCGTCCCCGCGACCTTGTTTGGCGCCGAGATGGACTATCCGTACCTGACCGTGGTCACGGCGCCGATAGCCGCGATTCCCTGGCACCTGAAGGCGCTTGGCTACGAGACGACAGCCATCCATCCCTTTCATGCCACCTTCTGGCGCCGGCACCAGGCCTACCCGCGGCTCGGATTCGATACATTTCTGTCGCTCACCGACTTCCAGAAATGCCACGTTCGATGGCCCATACGTGAGCGATCAGGCGGTGTGTCAGGAAGATCCGGGCCTTGCTGGAGAAGAGCGACAAGCCGCGCTTCATTTTCGCGGTCACGATGGAAAATCACGGCCCCTGGAGCTTCGATCGTGGCGAGACGGGGGCATTGCAACCTGCTGATACCGAGAATCTTCATTTACCGGAGAAGATCGATCTGCAGCTTCAGCGCTATCTCTACCACGCCCGAAACGCGGCGGCGATGGCAGGCTGCATCATCGAAGGCCTTGAAAACACTGAGCGTCCCGGTGTGCTGCTATTTCTCGGC
Organism: uncultured Acidobacteriota bacterium; assembly: GCA_963821435.1. Classification (GTDB taxonomy): domain Bacteria; phylum Acidobacteriota; class Thermoanaerobaculia; order UBA5066; family UBA5066; genus DAOMFB01. The sequence goes on along the minus strand of CAWGDR010000004.1, from coordinate 934,745 downwards.
GATCATGCGCCGGCGATGCCGGCAGTGTTCGCCGCGTTCGGCGTCAGCAATCCCTGGCAGGACCCCGCACTTCGCAAGGTTCCGTACATTCTTTGGCGCAAAGGCGCTACTGGTACAGGACCGATTGATGCGGCGGTGAGCGCACTCCCGGCCGCGCTGCTGGAAGCTGCCCGACTACCGTTGGATGACTTTCTGAGCGTCTCTCGCTATTTGCAGCAGCATTGCCTACAGCCGACGGCGACCGGCGCACCGCCAGGCGAAGATAATCTTTGCCCGAGTTCTCCGGAAGCGGCAATGCTCGCACTGGCCATGCAGCGCTTGCGGCCGCTTGGGAATGGCAAGGGCCCGGTTCAATGATCAGCACAACGTTGAAGATGCGGGCCGCAATTTCCATTGCGCCTCGACACGAGCCGGCTTGACGACGCCTCCCGGGCGCGTCAGCGCGTGCTCTGGATGAACCCTGACCGGCCCCGGAGCTCGGCCCACTTCTGGCGCTCCTCACGCAGGCCGATGAGGTCGATGTCCTTCCACAGCAGCCCCTCCTGGCCCACCGGCAGGGTGCGGTTCGTGCGGTCCTTCTCGGGGGTGTTGATCGAGGAGCCACCAAACTCCGCCACGTTGCAGAAGAAGCAGTAGGCGTAGATCGAGCGCCGCGCTTCGAAGTGGGCGGCCTGGAAATCAGCCGTTACCGGCGTGAACGCCGGGTTGAGGACGATGTCCACCGCCGGCGTGCAGTGCCGGAGGGCCACGCGCAGGTCGAGGTCGAGGAAGTCGCGGCAGATGGCGATGGCGACCCGCCCGAACCGGGTGTTGGCCACGAGAATCGGCTTGGGACCGGGGGGGATGGCCTCCTCCATCCGCTGCCCGTCGACGTGCAGGATGGCCGGCAGCTGTTTGTCCTGCTCCCAGAGGATTCCCTCCGGGCCGACCACGGTGGCCACGTTCCGTCGGCCCGCGACGTCGTGATAGGACCCCGGCACGATCGTCATTCCGGTCTCGGCCGCAAGTGCCAGGAGGTCCGCTCTCAAAGCATCAACCTTCAGGTCGACCGCGAGTTCGGGAAGCAAGAGCAGGTCGACGCGGTCGCTCCGGGCGGTGGTGACCATCGCCGCGAGCTTTCGCCGCACCTCGTCGACCCGCCCGCGTCGCAGGGCCAGCATGCCAGAGGACGTGGCCTCGAAGAAATCCACCGACAGCGAGACCTGGGCGAGGCCGATGCGGCACCGGTCGAGTTGCAGCTGCCCGTGCTCCCGCAGGAGATCACGGTGGACCACCTGAAAGGCGAAGCCGTCCGAGGCGACGGCCGGCCGCCCCTCCGCCGGGGCCCCGTCGGCGACGGCGGTGCCGGCGGCGTCCATCTCGACGGGGCGGAGGGTGTCGGCGACGTCATCTCCGAGAAACTCGGCGACGGACGACAGCACGGCATCGCAGTCTCCGTACCACGGGAGGTGGCCGCCGCCCTCGAGCAGTACGAAGCGCGCCTTGGGGATGCCAGCGGCCAGGTCCCGCCCGAGTCCGGTGTGGAACGCCTTATCGCCGCGCCGGTGGAGCACGAGCGTCGGCACCGAAACTTCCGACAGGAGCGGTGAGAGATCCCAAGAGAACAGGGCTTCGAGAAGACGGGTCGCCATCTCGCGGGTGGCGGCGGCCCGCTCCCACTTGAGGACGACGCCGAGCGCCGTCGGATCGTCGAGGTTCTCGGGCAGGAAAAGCGCCGCCATCGTGCGGGAGCCGAGGCCCCAGTTCGATCGCACCAGGTCGACGAAGGAAGCTCCGCCGTCCCGGGAGATATCGGCCCCGCGTGCGTAGGTGGCGTAGAGAACGAGCTTGTCCACCTGCTCGCGACGCCGTACCGCATAGGCGATCGCGATCGGGCCACCCTGCGACGCTCCGAAGATCGAGAGCCGGCCGGGGGCGAGCTGGTCGACGACGGTCTCGGCATCCTCGACGTCGCGCTCCCAGCTGAAATCGGTGCGCTCGCGCTCCGAGAGCCCGCACCCCTGCTTGTCGTAGACCAGCACGGTGTGGTGGCGGGCCAGCCTGGAGAAGAACCCCATCCAGGCGGGGTCTTCGAGCTGGACCTCGAGGCTGCTGATCCATGGGGGCGTGATCAGCAGGACGGGCCCCTCGCCAAAGGTCGCGAAGGCGAGGCGGCCCCCGGTCGCGCTCCGACAGAAGTGGATGTCGGGCACCATCCTCTTCATCGTGAGCGGAATCTATGGGCCGCCTCTTGACGCGTCAAGTGTCGCGGTGCAATCGAAAATACGGGGCGCTGTGGCGCGAAGAGATCAGGGTCACGCTCTCGGTATCTGAATTCAGTGGACTCCTTGCGTTCGAGCCCCATGGGTTGGGATTCAGTAAATGAATACCTGGTAGCTCTTCGACACCGGGCATAGGAGTATACAATTCAGGCGGCTTTCAAGGTCTGCGATCTTTGCGCACTTCGCTAAACAACTAAGCTCGTCATCACCGATCTGGTTTCGCCGCGCGATGACAGCTTTGGGAACGGCTACGATCGTGTTTAGCCCATCGGAAGCTAACGTCACCTCCACGTTTTCGCTGTCATTGAAGAACGTTTTGGATTTGAACCCTGCAACCTGCTTTTCATCAACTCCGACCTTGGCTCTCTGACAGCCAGACAAACTAACCGCGACGAAGACTAAAATTGTCAGCAAGATTGAACTCTTCTTGATCATTCTGGATACCTCTCTTTGGCTGCCATCACATATTAGGGTGCACGGTCGGGGATAGGAACTTCCATTTCGGGGGTCAAACGGGGTGACCCCCATCGCCGACCTCCGAGTGGCGGTTGCATCGGGGTGGGCGCCGCGTCGGCAAGACGAATGAACCACCCCACGATCATGACCTCCAATGAGCGGATGGGCCACGCATAATGTGAAATGCGATTCATTCTCTGTCAAGGGCGAGAGGATCGGGAAATGTTGCTTTCGCGGACAAAAAGGGTCGGCGCGTTCCAGGTGACTGATTGACAAGGTTTTCTCCCCGTTTCCTGGTCCGGGCCGAGATTAGGTCAGAGGGCGCCGGCCCGGGGAGCGCAGGAACCTCAATCCGCTGAGGCACCTACGCCTTCATTCGGGCACCCTATGGGATTCTGGCGAGGCACACGCGCGCGAGGCCGGACGGTTTGGCTATCCTGCGGCCCATGACCCGTCGCAGGCCCCGTTCGAAGGCCACTCGACCCGCTGCCCCCGGCCCCCCGAAACCCTCCCGCGACCAGCGCGTCGCCTGGACGGCCCTCGCAGCGCTCCTGGTGTCCCTGGTGGCAGCCTGGGTCTTCTTCCCCGTGCTCGGCTTCGACTTCGTCAACTACGACGACCCGGCCTACGTCCGGGACAATCCCCACGTGCTCCGCGGCCTGACGGCCGGCAGCGCTGCATGGGCCTTCGGCACGACGCACGCCTCCAACTGGCACCCGTTGACCTGGCTCTCTCACATGGTGGACGCGCAGCTCTTCGGCCTCTCCCCGGGCGGCCATCACGGGACGAGCCTGGTGCTCCACGTCGTCTCCGCGGTGCTTCTGCTCCTGCTGGTCCGCGCCTGGACTGGCAGCGTCGGCGTCGCGACGGCCGTGGCGGCCCTCTTCGCCTGGCACCCGGCCCACGTGGAGTCGGTGGCCTGGGTCTCCGAGCGCAAGGACGTGCTCTGTGCCCTGCTGCTCTGGCTCACCCTCGGGGCCTACACCGCGTACGCGCGCCGGCCGCCCGCTTCCCGTGGCCCTCTCCGCCTCGCCGTTGTCGCGCTGCTCTTCGCGCTGGCGCTGATGGCGAAGCCGATGGCGGTCACGGCCCCGTTCCTGATGCTGCTGCTCGACGTGTGGCCGCTCGGCCGGCTGCCGCTCGACGTCGCGCCGGACGTCGCACGAGTACGGCCCCTCCTCGTCGAGAAGCTCCCCCTGCTGGCCCTCTCCGCCCTGTCGGGCGCCGTCACCTTCGCCGCGCAGCGCGCCGGCGGCGCCGTGTCGAGTCTGGGAGCGCTCTCGCTGCCCGAGCGCCTGGGCAACGCCGCGGTCGCGCTCGTCGCCTATCTCGGGATGTTCTTCCGGCCTGCCGGCCTGGCCGTCTTCTACCCGCACCCCGGCGCCCCGCCTCCGTTCGTCCTCGGCGGCTCGGTCCTGCTCCTTTTGGCCCTGACCTGGGGCGCCTGGCACACGCGCCGGCGCTTCCCGTTCCTGCTCGTGGGCTGGCTCTGGTTCGTCGGGAGCCTCGTCCCGGTCATCGGCCTGGTGCAGGTGGGTGAGCAGGCCCTGGCCGACCGCTACACCTACGTGCCCTACGTCGGGCTCAGTCTCGCTCTCGCGGAAGGCGCGCGGCAGCTTCTGCGGCTCCACGCCCTGGCGGGCCGTGCGCTCGTCGCGGCGGGCGGCGTCTTTCTCCTGGCGCTCGTCCCTGTCGCGCGGGAGCAGGTCGGCACCTGGCACGACAGCGTGACCCTCTTCCGTCACGCGCTGGAGGTGACGCGCGACAACCATGTGGCGGAGAGGCTGCTCGGCGCGGCGCTGCTGGATTCGGGCGACGTGGCCGGGGCGGAGCCTCACCTCCGGGAGGCCGTTCGCCTGAGGCCCGGCTCCGCCGCTGCCCTCAATGCGCTCGGCGTCGCCCTGACGCGGCTCTCCCGCCCCGGTGACGCCGAGGCGGCGCTGGATGCCTTTCGGCGCGCCGCGGCCGCCGACCCGGGCGACCCGGACACTCACAACAACCTTGGCAATTCCCTCGAAGCCCGCGGGAACGTCGAGGGCGCGCTCGCCGAGTACGGCGAGGCGATCCGCCTCGCGCCCCGAAGCGCCGCCGGATACCGCAACACCGGCCTCACCCTCGCCCAACTGGGACGGCTCGAGGAGGCTCGGCACGCGCTGGAGGAGGCCGTGCGCCTCGAGCCCGGCCACGCCCCCACGCTGGGCGACCTGGGCACTGTCCTCGCGCAGCTGGGGCGAGTCGACGAGGCTCTCGAGCGCTACCGCGAATCGCTGCGGCTCGATCCGGCCTCCCGGCTGGTACGCCATCAACTGGCGCGCCTCCTCGCTCGCTCGCGCCGGTTCGAGGACGCGATCGCTGCGCTGCGCCAGGGCCTGGACCGCGACGGCGACGACCACGGCGGCCGCGTCCTGTTGACGCAACTCTACCTGGCCGCGGGTCAGCAGGAGGCCGCGCGGCAGGAGATGTCGATCCTCGAGGCGAAGGCCCCCGCCGAGGCCCTCGACCTGCGACGAAAGCTGCAGGCCGCCGCGCAGGGCCGCGGTTCGCTGTAGGAGTGCTATGGGAATTGCCGGGGGCTAACTCACCAGGAAGGTGCAGTCGTGTCCCCCGGTTTCATCGGTTCCGCCCGGCCACCCTGGCATTCTGCCCGGACGGGGACCATCTTTGCGTTCCATTCAGTACAGTCGACTTCGCCTTCCCGGCGATCGTGGCGGAGGTTGTTCGGTCCATCAGGCAGCGCGTTCAGCCCTCTGGCGCGCTACAAACCTTCTTGGTCTCGCGCTTGGCTCGGCCCTCGGTCGGCTCCGGGACTCGGGGACCACTGTGGCGCGTCTGTTCGAAAGGGCCGAAGAGTGCACCTTACTCCTCAGGATGCCGCGCTAGGCTGCCGAGATCCTGGGAGCCCGCTGGGATAAGGTGCCGGAGCGGCACCGTCCGCATTACAGGCCCGAGGAGCGATTCCGGATTCTGCGAATCAGGAATCTTCTCGGTCTTTCGCAACCCGAGACGGCAAGGATGTTTCGCGTTTCGGCAGACTCGATCGCACGCTGTGAGATGGAGTCGCCGGGCGCCGACGGAGAGGCCCTACGTCCTGCTCGACGTCCCCTCATTGGACCGAATCCTCCCGTTCGGCGCTTCGCCGACGTTGTGAGAGCGCTCGTGAAGACGATGGAGCTGGCGGGCTTCGGTGGAAACGAGCTGATCGCACCGACGCTGGCGCGGGCAGGCTGGAAGTTGTCGGCGAGAACGGTGGGGCGGATCCGGAAGGAGCGGCGCCCGTCTCCCCTGCTTTCCGAGAAGGGCTCGGCCACGGGGAGAGCCGTCGCGGCTCGACGCCCGAACCACATCTGGATGGTGGACCTGACCGACGTCAGGAGCCTATTCGGGATCGTGACGATCAAGGTCGGGGCCGTCTTCGATGTGGTCTCCCGGATGCCGCTCTCGGAAACGGTGTTCATGAAGGAGCCCTCTGCCGCGGAGATGGCCCGCTTCGTTTCTGGGGCAGCGAAAAGGCATGGACGGCCGGCGCACTTCGTCTCGGATCAGGCATGCTGTTTCACGGGTCACGTCTTTCGCTGGAAGCTGCACAGGCTCGGGATAAGGCAGAGGTTCGGGGCAATCGGGAAGAAGGGCTCGATCGCCCTGGTCGAACGCTTCTGGCGGACGCTGAAGGACACGCTTGGCCTCCGACTGTTACGGCCGCTCGTGGCGCAAGACCTGATGGAGAAGCTGGAGCTGGGCCTCGTCCACTACTCGTCCCTCCGCCCGCATCAGGCGCTCGGCGGAGCGACGCAGGCGGAAATCTACTTCGGCCGGACTCCGGCGTATCTCTCCGCCATCCCGCCTCCCCGCGGAAGGTCGGGAGAAACCCCGATGGACTTACCGTTTCGTGTCCAGTACCTCGATGCGGAGCCGCGGCTGGCCGTGCGCGTTCAACTAGCCTCCTGAAAGGTCATCACCCGAGGGGCAACGTCGCTCGACGTGTGCCCACCCGGAGGCTTCATGGTGGTAGATGCCGCTCGTCTGGGCTCGCTAACGGGCGCCGTGATTCCCATCGCGCCCCTACAGGCTATTCTCGATACGCGCGCCCGGCTTGTCGATTCCCGCCGAGGGAATTGCGGATAACCGCGCGAGCGAAAATCCGCCCCTCTCTCAACCCCGAACTGAGAAACGAAAACGGCTGCCAGCGCCGCAGCTGACAGCCTGTTACGTTCCGGCTCCCGTCTGTTCGTCACACCCTGAAAGTGGAGCCCGTCGTCAGAACCCGCAGGCGAAAGGAGCCACGGCGTCGATTCGCCTCGTGGCGCCGGCCGGAACCAGCTGCACCGCGACCGTTCGCGCCTCCACCGACCCCTCGTTCCTGACGACGTGCACGTGGTCGCCGCCATGATCGACGAAGCCCATCCCAACCGTGTAGACGCGAGGTGTGCAGGACGGATCGTCGGCCTCGTAGGCGGTCACGGCGCCGGAGGTGACGATGATCAGGCTGTGCCCCGGGTGACTGTGCCAGCCGGTAGTTCCGCCCGGCGCCCAGACGTTGTTCTGCACGTACAGATCGGAGTCTCCCCGCGTCCGCTGGATCGAGGACCAGAAGGCGTCGTCGTCCTCCTCGTGCTCCCCGGACCGGGCGCTCTCGGGCAGGAACGCACGGAGCTTGACGGAAATGTTGCCGAAACGACCCAGGGCGAGGGTCGTCCCCGCAAATCCGGACGGTGGCGTTGCCCGGATGCTCCCGGCGCAGAGGGCTGCCACCAGGATCAGTGCCGACTTCAGAATCTTTCGCATGAGGACCTCCTTTTTCGGCTCCTGCGAGCCGTTCGCCAATTTGGGACTGCGACTCAGGCGCGTCCAGGGGCATTCCACGGCGACCTCGCGGGATGCGTCGAATCGCCTCGGGATGCCGTCGATTGCCGCGAACTGGCCCTGGAGAGAGAACGCCTTCCCCTGATTCCAGGCTTGGGCTAGGCTGAAGCAGGCATGGCCGACGCCAAACACCCGCCGGCGGACCGGCTTGATTCGTGGAAGGAGATCGCCGCGTATCTGAAGCGCGACGTCACCACGGTGCAGCGATGGGAGAAGCGGGAAGGGCTACCGGTCCACCGTCACCTTCACGACAAGATGGGGTCGGTCTATGCGTTTCGGGCCGAGGTCGACGCCTGGGCGAGTAGCAGAAGCCTGACCGTGGTCGCCGCCGAGGCCGCCCAGGACCGGGCGCAACCCGTCACGGAAGGCCAGCCGGCACGGCAGCACGGGGTGAATGCGGAGGCCGAGCGCGATCTCAAGCCGGCCGGCGCGGCGGTGGGGCCCCGGCGGCTTCCCATCTGGCTGCTGGGCGCGGCGGCGGCCGTTCTTGCGGCAGCCGCGACCCTCTGGCAATTGCAGAAGCGCGAGTCCACGCGGGAGGCCCCGCTGGCCGGCTCCCGCTCCCTGAGGTTGGCCGACTTCGACGGGATCGAGCAGGCCGCGACGATCTCGCGCGACGGGAGGTTCGTGGCATTTCAGTCCGACCGCGACGGGCGGATGGACGTCTGGGTGACGCAGGTTGGAACGGGTCAGTTCATCAACCTGACCCACGGTGCCGCCCCGGAGATCGTCAACTCGTCGGTCCGAACGCTGGGGTTCTCACCCGATGGGAGCCTCGTGACGTATTGGGCGCGTGTGCATGGCGGCTCGAGTCAGCAAGACATCAGCGTCTTCGCGGTACCGCTCCTCGGCGGACAGCCACGCCCCTATCTGGAGGGCGTCTCCGAGTTCGACTGGTCCCGCGAAGGCGTACGTCTCGTCTACCACACGCCCGGGCCCGGCGATCCGATGTTCGTGCGCGATTCAGGCCGGCCGTCGGACGCGCGCCAGATCTTCTCCGCCCCCCCCGGTCTCCACGGTCACTTCCTCCGCTGGTCTCCGGACGACGCGTTCGTCTACTTCGTCCAGGGCTCGCTGCCCGACCACCTGGACCTCTGGCGCATCAGGCCGGCAGGAGGCGCGCCCGAACGGATCACCCACCATGACGCGATGGTGAGCCACCCGGTCTTCCTGGACGCCCGGACGCTGCTCTACCTCGCGACCGACTCGGGCGGCTCCGGGCCCTGGATCTACGCCGTCGACGCCGATGGGCGCAGGCCCGGCCGCGTCGGTCCGGGCGTCGACAGCTATACCTCGCTCGCAGCGAGCGCCGACGGCCTGCGCATCGTGGCAACGTTGGCGAGCCCGAAGAGCACGCTCTGGCGCGTGCCGATCGCCGGCACGCGAGCCGAAATGTCGGACGCCCGCCGGATCTCGCTGACCACCGGCGACGGCAGATTCCCCAGGTTGGGTCCCGGGTTCCTGTTGTACGTCTCCTCGAAGGGCGCCAGCGACAGCATCTGGAAGCTGCAGGCGGGCGCGTCCACCGAGCTCTGGAGCGCGACGGAGGCACGCATCATCGGGGCTCCCGAGATCCGGCGAGATGGACGTCGCATCGCGTTCTCGGTGAGGCAGGGCGGAAGCACGTCGCTTTACGTCGTCAATGCGGACGGCACAGACGCGCGAATCGTCACGAGTGCGCTCGAGCTGCAAGGTGCTCCAGCATGGGCGCCGGACGGGGACTCCCTGACGGTGACCGCCGTTACGGAAAGGATCCCGCACCTGTTCGTCGTTCCGCTGGACGGTCGTCCCCCGACGTCGTTTCTGACCGAGCACTCCCGCGACCCGGCGTGGTCTCCCGATGGCGAGATCGTGGCGTTCTCGGGGGCAGACGTCGGCACGACGTTCCCGGTCAAGGCGGTCCGGGCCGACGCCAGCGCGTATCCTCAGCCCGCCTTGACGCTGACCCGAGGCGCGAGACACGTCGCTTTCATGCCGCAGGGCCGGTCGCTCCTGGTCCTGCGTGGAAAGATCAGTCACAAGGACCTGTGGCTCGTCGACCTGGCGGGCGGCGCCGAACATCAGGTCACCGCTCTCGCCCCGGACTTCGACGTATGCGACTTCGACGTCTCTCCGGATGGGAGAGAGATCGTCCTGGAACGGACGCAGGAACAGTCGGACATCGTGCTGATCGAGCGTCCGCGGCGGTGAATCCCGGGCCGCGTCCGCGTGTACGTCTACAGTGCCTCGGGGACCTTCGAGCGCGATCCGGCACACCGCGCGGAATCCCTTCTGACTACACGCCCTTTAGGCACGAAACCCCGCGAGGGATCTCGCGGGGTACGTGTTAACCGCGAACGCATCTCAAGTTCGCGGGGAAAATGAGTGGCTCCGAAGTCGGTCGGATGCGCGAAACCGTTCTCTGTTTGGAGAACTGCGATTCAACTCGTTTTCGGTTCCGCGGTCTTCTTGCCCCGGAACCGGTCAGAAGACAAGCTCGTACGCAACGCCCATCTTCTCGTAGACGGCGATGGCGCGCCGGTCGCGCGTCAGCAGGGTAGCTCCCGCGTGACGAGCCGTTGCCGCGACGAGAGCGTCATACACGGCACCGCCGGTGACGCCGAGCTCGGCGGCCTGATCCAGAAGCCTCAGCCAGGCCCGGGGCGCGAGCGTCAAAGGGGTTTGACGGAATCGCTGCGCGAGAAAGGCCGTGACGATATCTGAGGGCGCCCTGTGCGGCGGCGGGAGGCGCGTGAGGACAGAGTACGTTTCGACCAGGACGTGGGCCGGGACACGCGGGCCTCTGCTCAAGACGGCGGCCGCGGGACCATGGCCCTCGTGCCACGACGCGAAGCCGGCGACGACGACACTGGTGTCGATGGCAATCACCGGCGGGAGCGCTCGATGGTGGCGCGCACGACCTCATCGGTGAGCGCCGGCAGGCGGCCCTGTGGCACGGCGACCGACCTTCCACGGCGGCCCACGAGCGACATGGGGGTCGAGAGCGGCTCGATCTCGATTTTCCCGTCGTGTTCGCTGATCTCGATGGCCCGTCCGCGTCCGAGCCCGAGGCGGTCCCGGAGCGCCTTCGGGATCACGACGCGTCCGACAGAATCTATGGCAGATCTCATGGCATGATTCTACCATTCCAGACGCTGGACTGTGCAGGGGCGTGCAGGGGCGCAATGGCAATTACCGGTGACTGTCGCGCGTCACGACAGGGGCCAAGCCGCACCACGACGCGGGCCGTCAACCCGTGGATTAATCAATCTACTCGTAAGCTGTCCAGGCCCGCGTTGCGGCGGCCTTGCTCGTGCCCGCCGCGTCAGTCAGCCCGCTTTCTCACGCGACGGAACCACGCGAGAAACTCCGTCGCCTGGCGCAGGCATTCATCAATCTTCTCGAGTTGTTCCTCGGCATCGTACGTCGGGCGAAGTTTCGGAACGTCGATCCGGACTACACCCGATTTCGCCGCTCGCGTGATCCGCATACTTGACTCAAGCGAAGGCCCGTAATGCGCACGCAGCTCGCTCAGCTTCTCCGCCATACCATCGAACTGAATGTCGATAAGGCCGTGGGCCATCTTGTGAACGAGATAGCTCCCTCTCGGCATCCGCCCGGGCCGAAAGTAGACGAAGCTGGATGATGCCGGCAGGCCCACGGGCTTCTTCATGTCTAGATCGGGCGCGAGCGTCTGAGAACGCTCCCAGTACCGCTTCCAGAACTGCGTGACAGGCGCGTCCTCCTCGAACTGATAGCCAAGGATCGCCTTCTCGATCGCCCCGCGGAGCACCGCCGTCTTGAAGTGGGTGCGCGCGGGCACGACGTCGGCGCACTCGAAGTGGTTAATGAGGTCCTCGTACGAGACGGTCTTGTCGAACCCCGGCACCTTTCCGCGAAGGTAGACCCGCGGCGCGACGAGCACCGTGATGAATCGCTGACAGCGGTTCGCCCGCACGTGCGGGCCGGGTCCGGATCACGGCCGAGTTGATCCAAGTACGGTCCTGGCCATGCTGCTGGAGGTGGTGCTCGTTCGAACAGCAGCCTGGAGGGCCGTCACGAAGATCAGCGGAGGGCGCTGCCGTTAGCTAACGTATGCGCGCCGAGGGGAGGAGAGAAAGCGACACCCTGCTTTCTGCGCGCCAAGACGGGCCGCAACTCCCATTGCACCCCTCGAGGCGATGGCGTTTGGCGTCTGTGCCAGCGATCCCGGGCTAATTCGCCCACTGACCAGGTTTGTCGCTGGCATTTGTCCGCGAAAGCAACGTCTAGTGCCTTCCAGCCCTTGACCGAGAGCGGAGATCACCCCACGTTCTATCGGAGTATTCAGCTTCGAGTGGATTCGTTCCACCTTCGCTACAAAACGCCGTTTGAAGGGCCTATCAGCTCCCATCACCTGGACAGGAGCCACCCATGGACCGCCATCCGCATAGCAGCCCCTTTCATCGGGACTCTACGCCGTCATCTCGTTGGCGCCGGCTTGTCGGACACTTCGCCCGGCCGATCGTCCTGCTGGCCGCCGCTGGTTGACCTTTCTTCACTGCTGACCGGGGCTCGGCACGACTCCTTCCCGTACGCGGCAGCTGCGCCTCCGGCGGCCGGCATGAAAGGAGGTGATACCGCTGTCGTGGTCGGGAGCCAACCCTCCCTCACCCGTTTGAACCCGGTACCGGGTTGGCGCGTATCGGGCAGCTTCCTCTAGCCTGAGGTCGTTCACAATGACCGAACTGCAGCTTCAGAATCTCTTCCTTCTGCTGCACAAACCGATTCCCTGGGATCCGATTCCGTGGTGGTTCAGTCTGGATAAGGAACGCGTCGCAAAGTTCAACGAAGTCCAGACGAAGCTGAACACTCAGATCGCCACAATTCAGGCCGAGAAAGTGAGGGATCTCGCCGGCATCCTGAACATGCCCATCAAGTAGCGACTTCACTCGTTGGCGGCAGGCTCTGACACCCGGACCGTGAGCATGCCTGCCGCCAACGCTTTGCCTCCCGGCGCTCGCCGTCATCGCGAATCGCCTTCCTGAGCGGGGTGACACCATGAACCTACGCGACACTTCCGCAGCCGACGTCGTACTAATCGGTTACGAGCGCCAGGAAAACCTCGGCCTCCGTTCGATCATTGCCTATCTACGAGCCCATGGCCTCACAGCGGTTCTCGTACCATTCAGCCCCGGCAACGATCAGGCCGTCCTGCATGCGGTCCAGCGCTTCAAGCCCCGCTTGGTAGGCTTCTCCCTCATTTTCCAGTACTCCCTCGACGAATTCGGCTCCCTCATGCGCCTTCTCCGGGAGAGCGGTGTCTCCGTTCACTTCACCGCGGGCGGCCACTTCCCCAGCCTTCGGCCCGAGGACACGCTGACCCTTATGCCGGAACTCGACAGCATCGTCCGGTTTGAGGGTGAGATAACGCTTCTGGAACTTCTCGCAAGCCTGGACACTCCCGAGAGCTGGGGGCGGATTGCAGGCCTCGCGTTTCGGGCCGGCGACAAGATCACGATCACCCGCCCCCGCCCCCTGCTGCCTGACCTGGACGCTCTACCTCTCCTTCATCGAGACGAACCCCAGCAAATCGCCGACGGCATAAACATGGCCGCAATGCTGGCCAGTCGTGGCTGCCTTTTCGACTGCGCCTTCTGCAGTATCAGACAGTTCTATGGTGCGTCGGAAGGCGACCTGCGGCGCGTACGTTCACCGCAGGCAGTCGTGGACGAAATGCTCCGCCTCTATAACGAGAAGAATGTCCGCTTCTTCTCCTTTCAGGACGACGACTTTGCAGCCCGGTCACCATCGCAGCGGATCTGGATGAACACATTTCTAGCGGACCTCTCACGCTCGGGCCTTGCAGGAAAGGTGGCTTGGAAGATCTCCTGCCGCGTCGATGACCTCGAATCGGATCGCCTCGCGCTCATGATGGAACATGGCCTGATCGCAGTGTATCTAGGCGTCGAGTCAGGGAATGCGACGGGCCTGCGGTGCCTCAACAAGCGCACTACGGTCGCTCAGAATCTCTCGGCGATCGAGCTGCTCAAGCACCACGACGTCGCCCTGGCAATCGGCTTCATGCTCTTTGATCCCTCCTCCACAATTGACTCGGTCCGGAGCAATATCGAGTTCCTTCGCATCGCCGGTGACGACGGCTACTTTCCAATCAATTTCTGCAAGATGCTGCCATACGCCGGAACGCCCATCGAGTCCCGACTCCGCCATGAGGGCCGCCTCCGGGGCACGGTTACCTGCCCCGATTACGGTCTCGGCGATCCAAGATTGGATTGGTTCGAGTTTCTCGTTCAAAGAGCGTTCTTCCGGCGAAACTTCGCCTCCGATGGCATCGTTGCGCTCCTGCAGCGGCTGGACTTCGAGCGCCGCCTCGAGGCCTGCTTTCGGCGAGAGACTCGGACGTCGCCGATAGCCGGCGCTTTGAAAGCCATCACTCGCGAGACGAACTCACTCACGATCAGCACTCTCGAATCATTCCTTGCGGCGGTTCTGACTTCGGACATGGATCAACTTCTCGCCGAACAGGACCAGCTCGTGGGCATGTTCACGCACGAGTGGGAGGGCGAGAAGGAGGCCGAAGTGCGCATAGGCCGACTTTGCTCTTCGGCTAGTCTTGACGCCGCGCCGCCGGGAGGCGCGGCTTCGTAGGCCATTCATTGACCTGCTTCTCGAGAGCAGCTGGCGATGGTAGCCGCCTTCGCCCGTCCCGGGAGCCCGTAAAGAACGGGCCCCGGCGACCTTACCTGTAGGGCCGCAATGGGAATTGCCGGGGGCTGCGGCGTTTAGAGACCAGAGTCAGATCGCAACGCGGCACGGGCTGTTAACCAGCGCGACGCCACCTCGACTTGCCTGTTAACCGGTCTTAGCCGCTCTCGACATTTCGAGGCGTCTGAGAGCAGCTTGCAGGGCGAGGGGAGGCTTCTGGCGCGTCACTCGCGGTCTCAGTTCCAGCTGCCCAGAACAGGCCCGCGTCAACCGTTTGCGCGGAAACCCTTCTCACCACACGCCCTTTAGACGCGAAACCCCGCGAAGGAACTCGCAGGGCATCTGTTAACCACGGACCTCGCTGAAGTTCGCGGGGGAGATGAGTGGCTCCCCAGTCGGTCGGCTACACGAACCGTGTTCTCGGGCCGAACAGAGAACAGTCAACCCGTTCTCAGCCTACAACCGCATCTCAATGAATCAGTTACCTCGGGCCTCGCGTCACGCCCCTGAAACTGCTACCCCACTCGCGCGGACCAGGACTCCTCCCCAGCGCAGAGATCTCTCTTGGCTATTCCGCCTTGGTCGCCGCCACTTTCAGGGCCTCAAATGCCTTCCCAGCCCTGACATCCTTCACCTCAGGGCGAGAACGAGCCAGAAGAAGAAGGTCTCGGGAAACGCTAGAACCTCAATCGGCTGAGGCATGTAGGCCTCTGTTCGGCCATCCATATGGGATTCTGGCGAGGCACAGCTCTCAGCCGCTCTCGAGACACGCAACTAGACGGCGATTGCGGGCCCAAGAATGTCCTTCCCGCGCGGGCGCCCGCTCATCGCATTGCTTGACCCTGCAGCCGCCCTTTCCCCGAAGGCTCGTACCCTGCGGCTCTTGATGTTGCGACTCTCAGGCTCCTCCCGTTCCCCGCAGCCTGTGTGCGAGGTCGTCGAGGTCCTCCGGGCCCGTGTCGGCAACGATCACATACCGAAGGCCACGATCGGCGAAGGAGAGCACCCTGAAGGACCGCACCCTGGTATCCGGCCCCAGGTCGCGCAGGGTCTGGGTCGCGCCGGGCCCCTCCTGTAGCACGAAGACGGAGACGCGATGCCGGCGCACGCGGAATAAGAGGTGCGCCGCAGGCATCTGGTCGATCCAGACCACCCGTCCGCCCAGGAGTTCAAAGGAGGATTGAGAAAGCTCCGGCAGATCGAACGTGAACGGAAGCTTTCCCTCGAACCACGGCTTCACGGTGTGCGAATCGGAAGACACGACGTCGGGCGGCACGGTGCTCGCGAGCTCGGTGACGTGGAGGTCGACCGCCTCCCTCAATCCGAAGTTCCCAGCCGTTTCCCGCCCGCCGCGGAGCGCGACGAGGGCGACGCCGGCGAGAAGAGTCGCTGCGAGCGGCAAGAGCCAGAGCGCGGAGCGCGTTGCCGGACTCCGCCGTCTCGCGGCCCGCTCCACGCGGGCACGAAACGTGGGGCTCGGCCTAAACGTCGCTCCGGCCTCCCGAATTGCGAGCTGCAGCTCGCGCCGGGTCAGCGCTTCCGTGGCGCAGGACGTGCAACCCTTCAGGTGTGCCTCGAGCGCGGTTATGTCTGAGTCGGGGAGCTCCCCGTCGAGGTATCGATCGAGTCGCCGGCCCCACGTTTCACAGACCATCATTTCCCTCCGACCTTGCGCTCGACGTGTCTCCGGATGTCGCGCCGACCGCGCGCCAGACGCGACATCACGGTGCCGACCGGGATCGAGAGCGCCTCCGCGATCTCCTGATACGTCAGGCCCTCGACGTCTCTCAGGATCACGGCCTCGCGGAACGACGGAGAAAGAGCCTCCATTGCGCCGCGAATGAGCTCCCGGCTCACACGCCCAATAAGAATCGCCTCCGGCGTCTCCGTCGCGGCGGCGAATGCGTCCTCGTCGTCATCGGATGCGAGCGGCTCCATGGGATGCGCGCGAAGCCCCGCGCGGGACGTCAGGAATGTGTTCTTCAGGATGCGAAAGATCCACGACTTGAAGCTCGTCTCCAGCTGAAACGACGGGAACCCGCGCAGAGCCTTCGCGAACGTTTCCTGCACCAAATCCTCCGCCTCGTCACGGTTACGGGTGAGCCAGTGAGCGAAGTTGTAGAGCGAGCCGAACAAAGGCATTGCCAGCTCCTCGAAGCCAGGCGGCTCCTCGCCGCTCCGCGTTACGGGGTTCACAGTCACCGGCCGATCTTCATTCTCTCCTCGATTCCTCCTCCATGTGAAGAACTGTGAGCTGCGGAATAAATTCCCGGAGAAACGGCTCGGCGGCGTGGAAGTCATCAGGGCCCTGGCCGATCTGTCGACCCTGACAACGAATCCCTTCGACGCGGAATAAAGCGTCTCCTCGTCAGTTCTTCTCTCGTTGCCGGCGTGGACACCACGATCGGCCGAAAGGAGATGAACATCATGAACGGAAATCATCTGACCGGAAGGGCTCTGATCGTCTTCGCGATGGTGGCTGCGTGCGCCTCCTCGGTTCCCGCATCCGCCGCCTCAGTCGCAGTCCTAGATCGGAACCTCCCGCCCGAGATGAAAGTCACGGGCACTCATTTCGAGGTCGACGAGAGATCGGGAACCGCGCGTCTCGCCGTCGATCTTTTCGACGAATCGTTCGAGGGGAGCTGGTACACGGAGTCGCTCGCCGTCCCTGGGCTCGTGTTCGATCGCGAGCATCGAGAGGTGCGTTACGAGCGCGATGGGTCGAGCGTGACCTGCGCCGCGCGAAAGAAGTACCTCTGGACGACGGCCTACCCGGAGACGGGTCCTTGCAGGATCATGGTGAGAAGGGAATCGCGGACCGCCGACAGCGGCTCCGGCACGAATGAGGTGACCGGCTGGGTTGTCGAGCTCGCAACGAATGAACCCGAACCAACGATGACGACCATGCACGGGTTCTGAACCGGCTGGTCCAAAGGAGCTGAACATGACTATTCGTGATGCCTGGAAGTTTCTTGCCGAACCGCCGACCGACGCCCCCAAGGCGACAATTGCCCTGCGCCTGATGGCAGGAGGCGTCTTCCTGTGGGAGGGCCTGCTCAAATTCGTCTATGTGAATCAGGGCGTCGGCCGCTTCACCAAGCTTGGGATGCCGATGCCCGAAGTACTCGCTCCCGCGATCGCCGTGCTCGAGATCGGCGGCGGCCTTCTGTTGATGATGGGGTTTGGCACGCGGCTGCTGAGCATCCCCTTCATTGTCGAGATGATCGTGGCGATGCTCTCCACCAAGATTTCGCTCTACCTGGGCACCTCGCCGCTGCCCCTGCCGCCGGCGCCCCCCAAGGTCGGAGTCTGGGCGGTCTTGCACGAGATCCGCTCTGATTATGCGCAGTTCATGACCTGCATCTACCTCCTGGCCGCCGGGCCGGGGCCGTGGTCGCTCGACGCGTTCCTGCGACGCCGACATGCGCGCACGCCCCAGGCGAGCCGCGCCGCCGTACAGCAGGCACGTTCGGATAAGGTTTGGTGAGGAATGTGACGTGCACCCTGAAAACAGATTCCTGGAGAGTGTGAGTTCTCCTAATGGATGCAGAAAAGGAGACTCGATGAAGGGAAAGTGGCTTATGAGGGAGGGGATCATCGACGTACTCAGTGAGTCGGATGTCGGGGGCGGCGACGCCGAGTCGATCAGCGGCTGTTAGCCGCCCTTTTTTCAGGCCCCAAGACGGTTAACCGCTTTCAGCCACTCTCGACTTTCCTGGCCGTTTGAGAGCGACTTCACGCCCGAAATCGACCCTTTCAGCGATGGCCACCGTTCTCGGGTCGAGCGGCAGAGGACCAGCCCGCATCGACGGGCCTCGCGGAAACCCTTCTTACAAATGAGCTCTAGACGCTTTACCCCGCGAGAGATCTCGCGGGGCATCTGTTAACCGCGGACGCTCTTGAAGTCCGCTGGAGGAAAGTCTGGCTCCGCAGTCGGTGGGCCTGGCGAACCCGGTTCTCAGACCGAGCGGAGAACGCCCGGCCCGTTCTCAGGCGACCACTCGGTCCTGACCGACGTAGGCGTGGAGCGTTTCGGGAGCGATGTCGGCGCCGCTCGGCCACGATACGGTCCAGCCGTCGAGGATGAAGCGGCGAAAGTACTCGACATCCCGCAGCGGCTCGAAGACCGGCCGGTTCTGCTGAGCTCCTGGGTCGCTGAAGGGAAGTCTCAACTGGCCTCTCCAAGCCCACGGCGGTCCATACCTGATCGCCGCCAGTTGCCTTCTGTTCTCTTCATGGAGCGGTCCTCCCAGCTCCAACCGAAGCCTTCGAACGAAACGAAATCTACGCCCTTTTCAAGAATCTCCCTGGACCAAGAAACAGGGAAAAGACCCGGCCGCGAACGACTTTCGCGCGACAATAAGCGTGAGACCGGCCATTGCAAGACCTTTGTTGATTGTCTCGACGTCCAGACCGAGACTCTCGAGCCGATGGACGAGATCGATCGTTCTCCGAGGATGGAAACCGTGACCTCGGTTCCAGCCGAGTTTGACCGCAAGTCTCTCGAACCCTTCCGCCAATGTCCCTCTGGGAGACGCGTCATGCTCTCGGACGATCAGCAGTCCTCCCGGTTTCAGCGCAGACGCACACCGGCCAAGCCAGGCGTCCTGAGCGAACGGTTCGCCGTAATGAAGGACGTCGAGCAAGAGAATCGACTCGACCGGAGCGGTCGGAAAGAACCACGCATCGGCGCAAACGACATCAATCTGTGGCAGCCCGGAGAGGAATTGCCTGGCCCCGGCCACCTTTCGTGCATCCCACTCCACGGCAACGACACGCCGTTCCGGATCACGATGAACGAGCACCGCGGCCATGATCCCCAACCCTGCTCCGAGATCGAGGGTCTCGCGGACGCCCTTCAGCCGGGAGGCGACAACCGCGTAGACCGGGTCGAAGAGGATCTTCCACCGGGCGTACTGACGGAGGTTAAAGGGCAAGGCGGGGAGTCGAGCCCCAAGTTGCACCATCTCGTCGCGGGAGAGACGGAACTCTGGCGGGGCCCTGCGCGTCGCCGTTCTCGCGGCCACCGTTCCGAGTGCTGTCCCGAGTACGAGCCCGAGCAATGTCCCTCCCGCCAGGAGGTCGAAGAAGAGAAGGTGGACGAGCTCTCTCGTCGGCATCGCCCGGAGCGCCTCCAAGTCCATCGGAAGAAGATGGCCGTGCCGAACGAGCTCCCCGAGCTGCGCTCCGACGAAGAGTACGAGAGGTAGGAGCGGTGGAGCCGAGATCTGAAGCCCCAGGAACACCGCCAGCTTGTTGAGTCGGAAAGCGATTGCGAGAAGCGCCGCGATCGCGACCTGAAGACCGATAAACGGGCTGCAGCCGACCAGAACGCCGACTCCGACCGCGAACCCAACGCGCACTGGCGAAGCGTGTTCGTAGAGCACGCGGTCCCACAGCGCGTGAAAGTCCGGATACCACGGGCGAGCCCGTTTTCCCGCCGATCTCGCTGGCCTGATCTTCAACTCGCTCTAGCTCTCGGTCTTGGAGCGCTCGACCGCTGGCGCTCCGGGCACGAGTCCTGGTGAAGCCTCGAATCCGAGGCAACGGGATCTTCGGCGACGGCAGCCGCGCCGGCTTTCATGGAACGTACCTTGTGCCGCCCCGGAAGTAAAACACCCAGTCAGATGCAGGTGAACCTTCAAGGTGTAGGGGTGCAATCGGAATTACGGGGACCGTGGCGCGCAGAGACCAGAGGCAAGCCTCGACGCGCTACTCGGAAACCCTTCTGACGACACGCCCTTTAGACACGAAACCCCGTGAGGGACCTCGCGAGGCATCTGTTAACTGCGGACCTCACTGGAGTTCGCGGGGGAGAAGAGTGGCTCCCCAGTCGATCGGCTTGACGAACCGCGTTCTCAGGCCGCACTGAGAACATTCAACCCGTTCTCGGCCCCCAACCGCGTCTCAGAGGCGTCGTTACCACCTCCGTCGCGAGAACAGGTGAATGATCGCCACGAAAAGGGCAGCGCCGATGATGGACCACAGGACCGGGAATGGATGCCCGCCGATCGTGACCATCAGCGGCTCCGGGAGCTTCATCTGCCGGGCCACCCAGGGCCCGAGGAGAGCCCCGATGAAGCCCAGGACAGTCGAAACGACCAGCCCGCCACGAGCACTGCCCGCGATCGCCTTTCCGACGGCGCCGCAGACAGCGGCGATCACGATGAGAACCAGAAGTGCGGGCAATGACACTGTCATAGCAAGTTCCTTTCGCGTGAACGCTCAGGATCACTTCTTGCCTTCGAAGCGTCGGTT
This sequence comes from uncultured Acidobacteriota bacterium, assembly GCA_963821435.1. Taxonomy (GTDB): domain Bacteria; phylum Acidobacteriota; class Thermoanaerobaculia; order UBA5066; family UBA5066; genus DAOMFB01. The sequence continues at coordinate 914,226 of CAWGDR010000004.1, read as the reverse complement.
GTCGATCCCCACATCGCGGCGGGTATGGACGCGCTTGCCGCGTCGGTCGGAACTCGAATGCACCCCCCACCGAAGGACCCGCGGACGGGTCCGTTCGGGCGACTCCGTGAATTTGCGAGCAGATCGGACTGGCGCGTTCGAGGGGTGCCGTTACTTCTTGATGGCGTTTCCGAGATCGGTGATGGCCTCGCCGACCTTCCGGCCGGCTCTGCCGAGCCCCTCCTGGATCGCACCGGCGGCACGTTGAAGAGAACCCTCGTGTTCCATCTTCTTGTTGCCGGTGAGGATCCCGACCGTTTCTTTGGCTTTCCCCTTGACCTTCTTGACCTTTCCATCAAGTTCCTGCTTCTTCATGGGGTGTCCCTTTCTGCAAAGGCGCCCGGACCGACGCATTCCGTCGTATTCGTGCCCTCGATCGTCTCGGAGCCCTGCGACGGCGTGCCCGCCCAGGACGTGAACCCTCTCCCAGGCACTACCCGCGCCGGCGGGTCCAGTAGTAGCCGCCGCCTCCGAACAGGAAGAGCACGACAAGGATGATGAGGATGGTTTCCATGATCTTTTCTCCCTTCTCGAAAGACATAGAGCAGGAGCCGTGCCGGTCGGGGAATCGAACCGAACAGGCCGAAGCGGCCGTGTAGCAACGCTTTTCGTCGTCGCCACCATCGCCGACTCGGAAAGCGTTTCAACGGGCTTTGAAACGGCGGCTTTCCGGCCGACCCCCGCCCGCCCGCACGACGGCCGCCTGCTTCGTTCGGCCCGTCACCGTGCTCCCCGACGCGACGAGGAGAGACCCCGACGAGGGGAAAGCTCGCGGCCGTTTCCCGAGCGTCGCGGCCGTCACGGGAGCCAAATCAACGCTTCCGCCGCTTGCGCTCGAGCTCGGCGATGACCTGCGCTCCGACGAGGAGGATGAGGGCCGCTGCCTCGAGAGAAACGAGGACGCCGATCGAGGTTGCGAGGGGGCCGTAGACGACGTCCACCATCGACAGCGTCATGAAATACCAGGCGAGCGCCCGGCGCACGATTTCCCAGAGCGCGGTCGCGATGACGCCTCCGGCCAGCGCATGGCGAAACCGGAGGCGGCCGACGGGCATGACCATGTAGAACGCCGTGAGAAGCAATGCGAGGCCTGCGACGCCGAGGAACCAGAGCAGCCCGCGGGAGAGTCCTGCGAGGCGCCACTCGCGGCCGAACAGCTCGATCACGTCGCGGCCGACCACCCGGAGGGCGCCGCTGATGACGGTCACGAGGAGCAGGCCCGTGCCGAGCGCCATGATGAACAGATACGGGATGACCGCTGAAAGAAGAAAGTGACGCGGGTGGGTCGAGCGGTGGAAGAAGATCACCGACATGGCGCTCTCGAGGACCGTGAAGGCGATCGAGCTGAAGAAGAGAAGCGCCAACCCGCCGACGCCCGCGATTACCTCGCGGTGAGCGAGCAGGCCGGCGACCTGATCCGTGATGGCCGCGGAGCGCCCCGGCAGCAGCAACTCGACGTAGCTGGAGACGGTCCTGAGCAGAAGCTGCTCGTCGACGAAATGCGAGAGCACGACGAGGAGGACCACGAAGAGGGGGACGATGGAGAGGAGCGTGTTGTACGCGACCGCGCTGGCGAGGAGGAACCCCTGGTTCTTCCGGAAGTCGGTGATGATCCGCCGCACGAACACGACCGGCGCCGACTTGAAAACGGAAGGCTTGAACCTCATCCGGCCCTCAGTCTAGATCGCCGATGTCCTCGAGACACGCGTCGGAAACAACGAGCCGACGCCGCCTTCCCGACTACGGACCCATGGAGGATGTGAGAGGTCGCTGGAAACTCGGGTCCTGGGTTCCTGGCGAGATAGCCCTCGGCAATCCCGCGCGCCATGGCCCCGATCTCTGGTGTCAGACGGCAAGAAGGCGGTCGAAGAAAGTTCTGTAGCGTCTCATCGCTTGCCGCAGGTCCTCCGTCGAGACCTCGTCGCCGCAGGCTCCAGCGATTGTGTCTTAACCACGTTTCATCTCCACGAGTTCCGGCACCTCGAGGAGCTCCTCGAAGAGCGCGCGGTAGTGGACGAACGCCTGCCTCAGGTCCTCGGTGGAGGCCTCGCCCCGATCCTTCTTCAGTGCGATCTCGTGCGCGGCGCGGTAGTTCGCCATGAGATGCGGGTGGTCGACGGAGACGTCATCCGCCCTCTGCTCGAAGCTCCCCATCGGGTACCCGCGGGACTCCATTACCTTGCGGACGAGGCCGTCGGCCTCGACGACGGCGGCGCCCGGCTCGTCGACGAAGTGCGCCTGCACATGGCGCCACGAGTTCAAAAACCGGTCGCGCAGCTCGGGAGGCACTGGCTTGATCTTCAGCTTCTCGACACGTTTCTCTCTCTCCTCGAGGCGGGCCTCCGCCTTGCGCGAGCCTCCCTGCGCGGTCACCGTGTGGTCGTACTCGGGGCCGAAGCGCTGCTTCAGATGTACTGTTCGCTTCCTTCTGACGTTGACGAGGACGAAGACGAGCGCGGCGAGGGCGAGAACCGCCAACGCAGCGACGACGATGAGGGCGGTCTGGGTGTCCATGCTGGGGCCTCCTGTGGTGGACCCCGCAATGCAGGTGCCCGCATAGACCGCGGGAGAGAAGAGAACGAACTGGCCTCTCGCCGGCGACTGCGCAGCTGTGCGCGCTCCCGCGAACACTCGCTCTACTGCTGTCGTGCAATGGGAATTGCCGGGGGCCTGTGGCGCCCGAGATGTATCTCCTTCAACGGGAACGGAAGAGACTGCAACCAGGTCGGGCAGAAGCACGGCTCGGCTCTTCCATGCACGGCGAGCTCAAGAGGCGCTCACGGGAGGGGGCCCGGAAAAGAGGCCCTTCGTCTCGAGCGCACTTCATCTTTGATTGAGCCCGTCATTCCTCAAGAACAGCCTGCGCTGCAAGCACTTGAGCTCTCTCGTCCCCCATCGGTGGCCGGAACGCCCCTGTAGCCGCGCAGAGGCGAGGGGCGGCATGAAGCCCCGCGCCTGCAGAAGAAGTGGCCGCCGAATTGCGACTAAGGGCCGGAGCCAAAGGAGATCCCGAGTGAATCTGAAGAAGAAGAATCCTGCGGTTACCTCGGACAAGGTGTGCGTCTAGGAGTGCTCATGCTCAACACTCTCTCCACGGTGCTCGCGGCCGACCGAACCGCTGAGCTTGGGGGCGTCCTGCCCCTCGACCTCTACCCGTGGATGGCCTACCCACCGGCCGGGGACTTCCACCCGGCCCCTTCCTTCTGGAGAACGGTATGACGAGTGACACCTTTCACGAGCCGCCGGAGCTCCTGTCGGGGGAGACGCGCGAGATGCACCGCGCGATCGTCAGCCTGATGGAGGAGCTGCAGGCAATCGACTGGTACCAGCAACGCGCTGACGCGTGTGCCGATCCACCGTTGAAGGATGTGCTGCTTCACAACAAGAACGAAGAGATCGAGCACGCGACGATGCTGATGGAGTGGATCCGGCGTCACAGCGCGCATTTCGATCAGATGCTGCGCCGCTACCTGTTCACCGAAGCGCCGATCACCGGTATCGAAAAAGCCGCCGAGGCGAACGGTCCTGCGTTCTCGCCCGGTCCCGCGCTCGGTATCGGCGGTATGAAAGGGAAGTGAGCCATGGACCTTCTGAAGCGCAATCAGGCACCGATCACCCCGGAAGCGTGGAAACAGATCGACGACGAGGCCAAGCGGGTGCTCCAGCTCAATCTGGCGGGACGCAAGCTGGTCGATTTCGACGGTCCGCACGGCTGGCAGTACGCCGCGGTGAACACCGGCCACCTCACCATCCGGACCGACGGCGGCCTCGGAGTGCCCTGGGGCGTGCGCGAGGTCGTGCCGTTGATCGAGGTGCGCGTGCCGTTCGAGCTGCCGATGATGGAGCTCGATAACGCATCTCGCGGCGCGGTGCTCGACCTCGCCGCGGTCGTGAGTGCGGCGGAGAAGACGGCGCACGCCGAAGATGCCGCGATCTTCAACGGCTTCAAAGCCGGCGGTATCGAAGGCATCATCCCCACGAGCCCGCATCCGCCGATCACGATCCCGGACGATTTCGCGCACTATCCGTCCCTCGTCGTGAACGCCGTCGAAACCCTGAGGCGCGGCGGTGTCAATGGGCCCTACGCGTTGGCGCTTGGGCCGACCTGTTACGCGGGGTTGGCCCAGGCCGCGGAGGACGGCCACCCGATTCGCGAGCGCGTCGAGCACTTCCTCGACGGGCCCATGGTCTTGGCCCCAAAGGTCGACGGCGCCGTGCTGCTCTCGCATCGCGGCGGCGACTATCAGCTGAGCGTGGGACAGGACCTGTCGATCGGATACGCGGGCCGCGACAAGGACACCGTCCACCTCTACCTGACCGAGTCGTTTGCCTTCCGCGTGCTGGAACGCGCCGCGGCCGTGTACCTAAAGCCGAAGCGCGACAAGAGGGCACGATGAATTACCTGACCGTCGGCAAAGAGAACTCGGGCGATATCGATCTCTACTACGAGGACCACGGGACCGGAACGCCCGTCGTGCTGATTCATGGCTGGCCGCTGAGCGGCAGTTCGTGGGAGAGGCAGGTGCCGGCACTGCTGGAAGCCGGTTACCGGGTCATCACCTACGATCGAAGGGGCTTCGGAAGCTCCAGCAAGCCGACCTCAGGCTACGACTACGACACCCTGACCTCCGACCTGCAGAAGCTCCTGACGAAGCTCGACCTGCGTGATGCGGCGCTGGTGGGCTTTTCGATGGGAGGGGGCGAAGTGGCCCGCTATTTCGGCGCCTACGGCTCCGAGCGCGTGAGCAAGGCGGTCTTCATGGCCGCAGTTCCACCATTCCTCCTGAAGACACCCGACAATCCGGCGGGCGTGGATGGGGCCGTCTTCGAAGGAATCAAGCAAGCCATAGCCGCCGACCGTCCGGCATTTCTCTCCAAATTCTTCGCCGACTTCTACAACGTCGACATCCTGAGGGGCAAAACGTCAGTGACGAGGTCGTCCGGCTCAGTTGGAACGTCGCCGCCAGCGCCTCCCCCGCGGGGACCCTGGCTTGCGTGCAGGGGTGGCTGACCGACTTCCGGAAAGATCTCGAACGGATCAAGGTGCCGACCCTGGTCGTCCATGGTGACGCCGACCGGATTCTGCCCCTCACGGCCACAGGAGAGCGCACGGCTGAGTTTGTCAAAGGCAGCCGGCTGGTGGTGGTGGCGGGCGGGCCGCACGGTCTGAACTGGACCCATGCCGAGGAAGTCAACCGCGAGTTGTTGGCCTTTCTTTCGAAGGGAAACTAAAGACGAGAAGAACTTCAGGAACTTGACCGCCCGGCTCGGCACAGCCGACCCAGGCGAATTCCCCAGAGAAAGGAGGGTTCCATGCTCTGGACCATCTTCGTCATTCTTCTCGTCCTCTGGCTGCTCGGCCTGGTGACCTCGTACACCATGGGCGGGTTCATTCACATCCTGCTGGTCATCGCGATCGTCGTGATCGTGATCCAGCTCGTTCAGGGACGGAGAGTCGGGTAGCCACTCACAACCTTGCCGGGCGACGGCAAGGTATCTGAATCACCGGTGTCGCGCAGGTCGAGACGGCTTTCGCTGCCCCTCACGGCAGGTTCGGGCACGGCAGTCTCGCAGCAATCGATTTTGCTACGAAACAACGAAAGGGGAATTCCTCCATGAAGAAGCTGAATGTCCTCCTCGGCTACGTGTATGCCGCTGGTGCTGGTCGCAAGCTTTGCCGGCTGCGCGTCCACGCCGACACACGAGAGCACGGGACAGTACGTCGACAACACCGTCATCACGACGGAAGTCAAGACCGCCCTCGCCGCTGATGATTTTCTCAAGTCGTTTCAGATCAGCGTGACAAGCTACAAGGACACCGTGCAGCTGAGCGGCTTCGTCAACTCTCAGGCGGCCAAGGACAAGGCCGGTGAGCTCGCCAGGGGCGTGAAGGGTGTCAAGACCGTAAAGAACAACCTGATCGTGAAGTCGTGACGGAGGCTACCAGGGAACGGTTCCTTTCTTAGAGCGGAAGAGGACGCCCCGCAAGATGTGAGGCATCCAAGGGCGGCGGGGCGTTTCTCAGCGGAGCCCCGCCGTCCGGTCATCCGGGGCCGCCGCTTCGGTACGCACGCGATAATGAACTCATGAATCTCTTGAACGACCGTCTCCATGGCTTTCTCGATCTCGCCACCGTAGCCGTCTTCCTTCTCGCGCCATTCTTCTTCGGGCTCGGTGGCTACGTCGCGGCCGTTGCTTGGGGGCTCGCGGTCGTCCATCTCCTCATGACACTTCTCACACGCTTTCCGCTTGGCCTCCTGAAAGTGATTCCGTTTCCAATCCATGGGATGGTCGAGCTCGTCGTCGGAGTCGTCCTCGTGCTCGCCATGCCGCGTTTGCTAGGCGCAAGCCTCGGCTCGCCTGCGCGAACGTTCTTCATCGGCGCGGGCCTGGCCATCCTCGTCGTCTGGGTGCTGACGCGCTACCGGGAGTCTCCGCGGTCCTGAGGGGCGGGATGCGCCTCATCCCGGCATTGAAGAGTCTGTTAACCAGCGGAGCCTCGCCCCGCTGGGCCTGCCAACCGCTTTCAGCCGCTCTCGACATTTCGGGCCGTCAGAGAGCGCGGTCAGGCACGAATCTGGCGCTCCGAGCGAGGCTTGCCGTTCTCAGTTTCAGAGGCAGAGAATCAGCGGACCTCGACGCTCCACGCGGAAACCCCTGTGCCTCGCCAGAACCCCATAGCGTGCCGGAACAGACGCATACGTGCCTCAGTCGACCCCGAGCCTCCTCGCTCCCCGGGCCGGCGCTGGGTGGAAGACCAGTCTGGCCGGCCGGAACAGAGGAAACTCGGGTCCTGGGTTCCTGGCGAGATAGCCCCCGGCAATTCCCATTGCGCCCCTAAAGAGAGCGCGAAAGCCACGCCGAGTGGAAGAGGTTCCCTCCTGCCGGCCTTCGGGCGGTCCACGGACGCCCCATTTCGGGCCAATTCGACTCCTCCGCCGCCGGATCGAAAGGAGGCGGTCACCATGATCTACACTCACATCCTGAACCAGGCAGGAGGACGCGGTGTCCGGAGCCCCCACGATGCGCTCTGACCCCCCGATCGTCGGCCTAACACCGACGGCACTAGGCCGACGCTTCGTCGGCTTAACGCTCCGGCCCCCGCATCCGGTCGCCAATCAGAAGACGTGGCCGAGCAGGGACTTCCGACCGGGTGAACGGGTTTCCCGGCTCCTCACTACACCGACGAATCTTCGGCCTATTCACCACGGTCAACGTCCGTCTACTACCAGTTAGCCCGCTCTATGCAATAGAGAATACTTATGAAATCAAAATCGAAAGATTCCAAAAAACTCGTGCACGCCAAGAGAGTTTCGCTCGCACGTGTGCTTAACAAGAACAAGAACATCACAAAACGCGTCAAGCACGCTGCAACCGAACTCACCTCGATAAATGAAGTTCTACAGCAAGGGGTAGAAGACAATATCCCTGTTCGGACCATCGAAGCGGCTATCATTCAGAATGAAGATGTCGAGCACAAAGTGGCGGGAGCCGCAGATGATTTGCATCAGGCTAACATCGAACTTGCCAAAGAGGTGTCTGAACGAGTAGTCATCGAAGCCGAACTCGCCGACACGAAGACCGATCTGGCCGAAGTGCGCGACGATTTATCGAAGTCCCAGGCTAAAGAGAAAGAAACACGAAGATCTTCACTTCGGGATGCACTCACAGGCCTTCCGAATCGTGTGTCATTTGAACAGGATCTCGACCGGGGGTTGAGACAGGCAAAGCGGCATGGTTGGGGGCTCGCCATCCTGTTTATTGACATCGACAACTTCAAGAGCGTTAACGACGCTTATGGTCATGGTTTGGGAGACAAGGTGCTGCTCATGATGGCAAACCGTTTACAGTCTTTTCTCCGCGACCAAGACACGGTCAGTCGCTGGGGAGGCGACGAGTTTGTGTGCCTTTTATTGGAAGTCAAGCAAGAAGCCGATGTGACCCGCCTTGCAGAGAAGATGGTTAATCGGATTGCCGAGACCTGCGAGTTTGATGGGATTGTTCTTTCCATAAGAGCTAGTATCGGTATTGCCATCTATCCCGCAGATGGAGAAACGGCTGACACCCTTTTCAAAAATGCCGATACAGCAATGTTTAAAGCTAAGGGAACTGAGAAGAGAGTTGTACTGTTCCGCGAAACCGTTGTTGACTGATCCGTGACTTCTGAATCATCTTCGCATAAGAGTTCCGCTCGGCCTTGGGCATAGAACTTCGATGAACATTGGCGCAGGCTTACATCGTGTGTATCTGTAGGGGCGCAATCGGAATTGCCGGGGGCTGTAGGGGCGCAATGGGAATTGCCGGGGGGTGTAGGGGCGCAATCGGAATTGCCGGGGGCTATGACGCGTAGAGACCTGAGTCAGATCGCAACGCGCCGCGAGCTGTTAACCAGCGCGATGGCGCCTCGTCCCACCTGTTAACCGCTCTCAGCCGCTCTCGACATTTCAGACCGGCAAAGAGCGTCGGCGTGCCCGAGAACGACTCCTCGAGTGCGCCGCGCCGTTCTCTGTTTCAAGCGACGTTCTGCGGCCCGATGGGCGCGCCACTCGCAAACCCTTCTGACCACACGCCCTTTAGACGCAAAACCCCGCGACGTGAATCGCGGGGTACCTGTTAACCGCGAAACCATCTCAAGTTCGCGGGGAGAATTGTGGCTCCGCAGTCGGTCGGCTGGGCGAACCGCGTTCTCAGGCCGAGCAGAGAACATTCAACCCGTTCTCAGCCCGGGACCGCTTCTGACTGAATACCTTGCTCCGCGGTGCGCTGAGCCTGCGTGATACTGCCACCTCACTTCTCCTAGTTTCGATGCGAACCGTAATTCCCATGACACCCCTATGGGTCGCAGCGCATCTTGGCGGTGGGAAGTGGCGCGTAGAGACCGGCGACTCCGCTCCCACTTCTCGTGCGTGGGCCGCTTCGGGCGTACCATGAGGGCAGCGGGTTTCGCGTGCTGGAGGGCACCCTCGAAGGAGATCCAATGAAGAAGCTCCTGCTCGCGCGGCTCCTGTTCGCCGCCGCCGTCCCGTTTGCCGCACCAGCCGCTGCACAGGGCACGGGCGGGTTCCAGTTCGGTTTCACGGGAGGCGTTTCCATCCCAACCAGCAACGCCTCCAATGCCTTCGACACCGGCTATCACGGGGGTCTCGTCCTGAATTACGAGCTTCCCACGCTGCCGCTCGGACTCCGCGTCGACGGCGATTACCAGCATTTCTCGTTGAAGCCCGACCCCCAGAACTCCAGCGGCTCAGCACAGATTGTGGACGGGAACGCGAACCTCGTCGTCGGCCTCCGGATCGCCATCGTCAAGCTCTACGCTCTCGGCGGCGTGGGCATCTACAACGTCAAGTTCTCGGCCGAAGGGGCGGGCTTCTCGCTGTCGTCCTCGCAGACCGAGTTCGGGTGGAACGCGGGCGTCGGCGTCGCGTTTGTCGCCGGCAAGCTCTCGATCTTTGTCGAGGGCCGTTACCACGAGATCTCCCTCGAGCGCATCACGGTCGAGGGCGCGCCGCCGGGCGTTCCGGCCACGCGGGCGACGCGCTCTCCGTACTCGTCGCCCCCCCCCGCCAAGTTCAAGTTCATCCCAGTGAGCATCGGAATCCTCTTCTAGGCCCTCAGGTTCAGGACCGCAATGGAAATTGCGGGGGTTGTGGCGCGTCGAGACCAGAGTCACGCCCTTCTAGGGGTGCAATGGGAATTGCGGTATCCCGTGGAGATCATCGGGAGAATCGTTTTGACAGTTTGGGGTTTAGACGCGAACCCCCGCGAGGTTTTCGCGCGGTCGGCTGGGCTGCAAAACGGGTGGCGATTCGCAGGTAAAGGAGATGGCTCCGCAGTCGGTCCGCTGCGCGAACTTCGTTCTCAGACCGAACAGAGATCATTCAACCCGTTCTCAGGCCCAAACTGCTTTCTCATGTATGGGTTATCCCGCGGTGCGCAGAGTCTTTGAGAAACTTCAACGGAAATTGCCGGGTTCGCCTTCGCCTAGTACGCGTAGTCCTTTCTTCCGGTTTCCTAGGCTCCGTCACGTTGCGACAGGAATCATCAGGGCTGAGGGGCGCGCAGCGAGAGCGCCCCCTTTCAGCCCCTCGTCACCTTGCTCCGACGAACAGGCACGCCCGCTACTTGCAGCCCACCGTCGTGATGGAGTCGGACCCCTGGATCAGCTTTCCGCTGACGGTCTCTCCCGTAAGGAAGGCAGCGGTATGACCGCACTGAATTCCAGTGGCCTGAGTGCTGAAGTGCAGGGTGAGATCGACGGTCCCATCGCCATCGACATCCTCCAGGGCAGACCGAAGGGGGGCCGCTTCATTACCCGTCGCACCAAAGCGGACCTTGGCCGCGGCGACGGCGGTCGCATCAAAGCTGGCTGTCGAAAGGATGGCTACCGGAATCTCCCCCCGGTTCCTCGGATTAATGCTGTTCGGAAAGCCGCCGGGTTTGATATCGACGTCAACGGTTACGACGCTGGGACCCGGTCCGATTACAATGCCAACCGGGATCGAAAGCCCCGTCACGACGTCTTCCACGCCCGAGCCGTCCAGTTTGGCTCGCTGGATCTTCTGCGTACCGAAATCGGTCCAATACATTCTTTCGTCAGCAAGGTCCAAAGCAATTCCGGCTGGATTCACCAATCCGGAGACCAAGAGATCTTCCACAGCGAAGCCGCTCAGACTGGCGCGCTGGATCTTGCCGGCTTGAGTGTCCGTCCAGTACATCTTGTCGCCGCCCACGTCGAGAGCGATACCCCGAGGATCGATGAGCCCTATCGCTATCAGGATTTCGCCCTCGTAACCGTCTAGGTTGGCCCGCTGAATCGTGCTCGCTCCCGAACTCCGGTCCGTCCAGTACATCTTGCGGCCAGCCAAGTCCAAAGCAATTCCCTCGCGATCGGCCACGATAGGCACGAGGTCTTCTACACCCGAGCCGTCCAGGTTCGCTCGCTGAATTCCTCCGTTCACGAACACATCGGTCCAATACATCTTGCCGCCGGCCAGATCCAGCGCGATTCCGACTGGACCGACGGACCCCACGAGATCCTCCATTCCAGACCCGTCCAGATTGGCCCGGCGGATCTTCAGGGAACTTCCGATCTCAACCCAGTAGATCCTGCCACCTGCCACATCGATGGCAATTCCTTGGGGTTCGGATAGACCCGTTACCAGAGTTTCGACACCCGAGCCGTCGAGATTCGCTCGCTGGATCGTGCCGGCTACCGCATCGGTCCAGTAGATGCGGTCGCTAGCGTCCGCCCTTCCTGCAAGCACGGGAAGGAAAAGCAGGGCAAAGACGAACCAGAGCATTAAGCCTCCGAGCAAGTCGGTAGTCGTTCTTCTCGTCGTGTTCATAACCTCTCCTTTCTTAGATCCGCACCTTGCGCCCTGGTGGAACAACGTTGAATGGCGCGATTTCCCAAATTCCTCCTCCTGCCGAATCCGCAACCCGTGGGCCACTCACATCCGAAGCCCTCTGCAGCTCCGACCAGGGGAGAGGAAGTCGTTCAGGGGAGAAGGCTTCCTCCCATACTTCAGAGCGAGAGGAGCGCGGGGGCGGCGTCTCTTACACCCTATCCGAAGGGCGTGAGGACTATCCGAGAGGTGAGATGTCTTCGCTGAAGGCAAGGAGATCGGAAGCTGTAGGGGCGCAATGGGAATTGCCGGGGGCTGTGGCGCGTAGAGGCCAGAGTGACGCCCTCACCTTGGCGCAAACCCGGGTTGCTGTTAACCACGCCCTCTTTCGCCAGCCAGACCTGTTAACCGCTCTCAGGCGCTGTTGACATTTCAGGCCGTCAGAGAGCGCCGTCACGCCCGATATTCGGCCACTCAACGTTGGCGACCGTTCTCAGTTTCAAGACGGCAGAGAACGGCCCGCGCCAGATGCGGCGCCCGGAAACGCTCCTGACTACACGCTCTTCAGACGCGAAACCCCGCGACGTGGATCGCGGGGCATCTGTTAACCGCGGACCTACACTGAAGTTCGCGGGGGAGAAGAGTGGCTCCCATTCCGTCGGCTGGGCGAACCAAGTTCTCGAGAGGAACAGAGAATATTCAACTCGTTCTCAGCCCGGAACTGCCTCTGAATGACTCGGTTACACCAGGGAGTTCTACGACCTCCGCGAAACTGCCACCCCACTTTCGAATTCGACGCGGGCCGCAATTTCCATTGCGCCCCTAAACTATCCCTGACGAAGAATCCGGGATCAGACCCGCCGGACTCCCATTGGCTGGAACGCTGCCTTTACAGGCGGCGACATTGCACCCCTACACTCGTCCGCACGCGCCAAAGGGCGTCGTAATCCCCATTGCGCCCCTACACCGTGACCAAGCCGCCTCAGTTGGGTGCAGCCATAAGCGTCTCCACCGTCACAACCCCTTCGGTAATACACCACTGCCAGAGGGCGATTCTTTTCGACTCCTCTTCCGTACTCGTACATCGCTCCTAGAAAGGAACAGGCACTAGCGAAGTCGCCGATGCAGCCTTTCTTGTCGTACTCCACCGCGAGAGGGAAATCCCGCTCGATTCCCCCTCCACCAGATTCGTAGAGTCTTGCCGAGCCCGCTGCAGCCAAGAAAGCTTCCACCGTCGCAGCCCCTTCGATAATACGCCAATGCTGAGGACAAATTCTTTTTGCCTCCTCTTCCTTCCTGGTACATCGTCGCTAGATAAGTGCAGGAATCAGCGTTGTCGCCGATGCAGCCCTTCTTGTAGAGCTCCACCGCCGAGGGAAATCCGGATCGACTCCTTTTCCATTCTCGTACCTAATGCCGAGGTTTGTGCACGCGTTGGCCTCTCCGCCATCGCAGGCATTCTGAAGTTCACTCATCGTGTTGGACGCGGCAGTCTTTGTCGGCGGCGAAGGAGGCGCCGTTGCCTTCATCTTCGCAGGCGCTGAGGCAATCTTGGTATCGGCGCGCGAGGTCGGCACGGTGGTATTGGTCGCTTGTGGTCTCGTGTCGCCGCGCGAGGTCGGCACGGTGGTATTGGTCACGTCTGGTCTCGTGTCGCCGCGCGAGGTCGGCATAGCGGCAGGAGTGGGTTGTTGTTCCGACACTTCCTTCCCAGAGTCTCGAGTCAGCCACATTTAGCACTGCTAGACTCATCAAGCCGCCAAGGCCCGCGCCAGCCCGCGCACGGCCTTCGTGACTTGGGCGGCTCCGAACAGCTCGGCCTCGGCTCCATCGAGCCGGGTCTCGTGGGTTCATGCTCCGGCTCCGGTGGATTTTGCGGCGGCGAGGAAGTCGCCGACTCTGCATCGCCCTGTTCCTTTATGGGGGGGGCTCTGACCTTCCCACGGCTCTACGACTTTCTTTTTTCGTTTCCTCGCGAGCGGCCTCAATCTTTCCCCGGGCTTCTGCGGCCGAAGGTCTCTTGTCGGGGTCCGTAGCGAGCATTGCCAGAACCAGCTCGTCAAGTCGTGGGTCTATCTCTGCTCGGACTTCGCGTAATCCCTCGAACCTTCCCACCGGCGGCCGCCCGAGCAGCAGTTCGTAAGCCACCGCCCCGACCCCGTACACGTCCACTCCTGCGCCGATCGATCGTCCCTCCAATAGCACCTCGGGCGCTACGTAAGCTGCTGTGCCCAGGACCCGGCTCCTCTGGGATAGCTCGCTCCGCTCAATGGCCCCAGCGATACCAAAGTCGACGAGCTTTACATCGAGAGCCAAGTCCGGACGGATTCGCAAGAAGATCTTTTGCTGTTCTGCCTGCCGAGCAGAATGTTCGCGGGTGTCACGTCCCGGTGTAAGACGCCGTTTCCGTGCGCCTCCTGAAGCGCCTCAAGTACCTGCATCAGGATCTTCAGACTTCAGGTCAAGTGGCACACTTCCTTCCGAACCCTCGACGCCTCCAAGAGAAGCCGCACGCTGCTTCCCTCAACGTACTCCATGCTGAACAGCGCCAGCTTCTTGTCCGCTTCTTCCACGTAATCGAATACCCGGACTATTCGCGGATGCACGAGCTTTCGCATCAGCGCCACTGCCCGGCCAAATCGCTTCAAAAGCTCCGGCCGGCCCACCATCGCGGGGTCGAGCACTTTGACCGCCTGGGTCTGCTCCAGGTGAAGATCGAAAATGCCAAGAAGACAACACCGAATCCGCCTCGACCCAGTTCCCGATCGACTCGCCACCGCCCCGCCAGCACTTCGGTATCTCCACTCACCGCAGGCCCAGACGGGATGAGGGCAGTTGATTCCGAGACGATCTTCGCAGGAGGAGTCTTCGGGAGATCAATGCCGGGCGACGACAAGGGAGGCATCGCGGCCGCAGCCGACACGTCTGAATGCTCCTTTAGCGCCTCGATTCCAAGCTCCCTGACGCGACGATCTTTGTCGTGGGATAACTGTTCAAGGGTCTCGATGGCCGTTCGCCGCAAGCCCAGATGATCCCCTTCAACAACTCTCTTGAGATCGGCAATAAGTAGTTCCCTATATTGTGGGAACGGTTGTTCAGCATGTCAGCCAGCTCCCTGGGGAGCGGGGTGCTGGGCGCCGGGTTTCGCGCGATCTCGATGTCACCCGCGGCGCCCGCGAGTTTCCATTGAGGGGTCTTGCTCGAAGTCTTCTCAACGACCTTTTGGTGGACGTACTTGTAGAGCTCGTCAAGAGTCACGATGCCGTCCCCGTTCACGTCGGCCTTCCCGGTCCTAAGGCCGTCTACGAGGAAGTGCGTAAAGAGCGAGTTCTCGAATCCGGCCGGGGTCTCGCCCCTCTCCCATGCGAACTCGTACGAGTCGGAGGCCGTGATAATTACCTTGCCTGTCCCGCGGCCCGTAAAGGCCTCGAGAGCTCCGGCGGATGCGTCCGCAGCCCGGACCCCTTCGGCGAGCGCCCCGCTGTGGCAGCAATCGAGGAGCAGAGAGCCTGCCTCCGGCTGCGGCTCTGGTCCATCTCCTGGGTGTTGCGAAGTCGGCGCCGAGGGCCGTCCCGTCAGGAGGTCACGGTCGGTGTCGGCCGAGATTCGGTAAAGCTTTCCGTAGTCGTCCTTCACGCCGTGTCCGGCGAAGAAGAGGAGGACGAGGTCATCCGGCTTCCGGCCGGCGAAGTGGCGGGACCTCGCGGCGCGCCTTCTTGCACGTTGGATCGAGAAGAGCGCGGACTTCGTCGAAACCTCCGATCGACGTGTCCTTGAGGACGGCCTCGAGGTCGGCGACGTCCTTCGACGGCTTCTCGAGCGCGGGAAAGCGCGCATCGGCAAAGCAGGAACTCGTGCCGATCAGGAGGGCGTACTTGCCGGCCATCCTCGCTCCGGGTTCTCCCGACTCCGGGCCGCGCTCAGCGCGCGGCGTTCTTCCCGCCGTCCCGCGCGGCGTCCTTCATGCCGGCGATCAAGGCCAGCGCGTCGTCCTTGGACATCAGCGAGGGCGCGTACTCGAACTCCACGGACCGGCTGCCGTCCGACACCTTGAACTTCACGGTCCGGTTCTCGCGGTTCGGGAGCCAGCTCTGGAGAAAGTCGATCAGCTTCGGGAGGAGCGTCGGCAGGAGCCCGACGAGGAGCCTGCCGGCGGCCACCATCTCGGGGGAGCGCGTGCCCGCAGGGGCGGGCCCCGCCGAGACGAGGGAGACCGACTGGCGCCGAGTCCTTCGATCTGGCGCTTCAGGTTCCGGGCATCGGCGTCCAGGACGCGGGCGTCGGCCTCCGGGCCGGCGGCGAGCGTCATCTCGATGCGAAGCGGCTCTTTCGTCGGCATCGGACTCCCCTTGTCGGCTTTCACGAATTCTAGCGCCAGCGGCCTCGGTCGCTACAGCCAGGCTTCAACGCGGCACGTTCCCCGGTCCCTGAGCTGCAATGCGTTGTAGGGGTGCAATGGAAGCTGCCGGGGCCGCTGGCGCGCACGGACCAGGGTCTCGCGCTCTGAATCCGGTCCCGTAAACGGACATTCTGGCCGGTCAGGAGCCCTTCATGCGCTCTTTCTGGCCGCCGCGAGGCGGCAGTCCCCCGGCGGCCCTTCCCGTCCTCCTGCGTGCCACTGTAGGGGCGCAATGGGAATTCCCGGGGCCTATCTCGCCTAGAAAGTCCGGCCCTGTTCGCCGGCTTTCTCGGTTCCGTCCGGCCTGACTGGCATTCTTGCACTACGAGATCTATCTATGCGTTGCCTCCCCTCCTCGCGCTTGCCGCAATTCCCATTGCACCCCTCCACGACGAGGCGAGACTGCGGCACTTGCGGCTGAACAAACTCCGCCTGCGCCCAACGCCCCCTACACCTCTCCTAACCGCATCATGACCACCTCTTCCGCAATCGCCTTCAAGAACCGCGGATCGCTCCAATACTCGGCGTGAAACAGCGGCCACCGCCAACGCGGCGTGAGAAGCCGATCGCGGATCCCCGACGTCGGATCGCCGGGCTTTCGCGGCCAGCCGACCAGGTCGAGCGGTAGCGCAGACCACGTCAGGGCCTGGCCAACGTAGTCGAGCAGGCGGTGGTAGTTGAACCAGCGTTCGACGCCGGCACGGCGGAGCTCGTCGCGCAGGTCGAGCGGACGCGGGCGGTCGGGAAGAAGACGCGCGATGGTGCGGCGCAGCGGCGAGCCGGCGGTGACGAGGTCGATGGTCACGGCGGGCGTCGTCGTCGTTTCGTGCGCGCGCCAGCACAGCATGTCGGTGACGATCACGGTTCCGAGGCTGTGGGCGACGAGGACCAGGCGTGCCGGGCCGGTCTTCGTCAGCGTCGTGAGCAGCTGCGCCAGCTCTTCGCGGATCTTGCGTTGATGGGGGAGCAGCGACCCGCTCGCGTCGGGCGCCAGATAATGAATTACGTCGCGGAGGAGATTGGAGATCGCGGCGGAAACGCGGAGCAGCAGCCAGCCGGTGAAGCCGGCGACTGCTGCGTAGAAAGAGAGATCCCACGCGCTGGTCACGCCGAACGTTTCGGGATGTCGGACGAAGGCGGCGGCGCAAAGTGCGAAGACGGGGAGCTCGAATGCCGCCAGCGAGACAAGGAACATGACGAATGAGCTCACGGCCAGCGTGCGCCACAGTCCGTTGGCGGCGGAGAGGCGGCGGCCACGGATCCGCTGGATCAGGTGGATCGGCAGGAAGTAGATGTATCCGACCACGAGCACCGTGTAGTAGAGGAAGGCGGTGAAATACAAAGTCTGCACGGCAAGCGTGCAGAGCTCCCGCCGCTCGAGCAGCTCGCGACTCGACCACATGACCGCCATCGCCGCGGCCAGCACGTTGGGAGACTTCGTCACCTCGCCCGGCGACATTTTGATCGGCACGGTGCCGAAGAGCGTCTCGATTTCGAGCGGGTGATCGCCCGGCGTGAGCGCGCGCTGAGCCGTCACGGCGACGCGCTCCGCCATGTCCGTGCGCAACACGATTTCAATGACCGACGCGGCAACGGCAGCGAGGGTCACCAGCAGCAGGCCGCGCTGAAATGCGCCGGCCCACGCGGCCACCTTCTGCAGACGCGGGTGGCGCGCCGATGCACCGACGCGTGGGAACTCCGCGAGAAACGCGGCGAACTTCGCCAGCGCGTCGAGCGGTCGCAACAGCCGGATCTTGCCGGCGACGGTCGTCCAGTTGAATTCGACGATCGCGATGTTCCGGCCGCGCCAGGCGAGTTCGGTGCTCGCGACGCGCGCGTGGTCGCCGGCCTGCTTATCGACACCGGTTGAAAGCGGCCGCGCCGGCTGCGCGACGTCGGCGCCGAGCCGCTTCTGCAGCGTCCGCACGACCGCCTCGACCACCTGTCCAGGCGCGATATCGCCGATGCCGTGCAGGAGAACGACGACCAGATCCATGGGAGGCGCCGGACGATCAGCCATTGGGACGGAGTGTATCTGCCGATTCAGAGTGGGCGCATGACGGACGTGCAGGTGACTCCGCGTGTGGCGCGCAGGGACGTGCTCGCTCACGCTCACCGAAATCGTTCGGGGCTGCGGCTTCGGTATACGCCCGCGCTTCTGCAGACTCCCTGGGTTGAAGTTCTCTTCGGATCCGGCTCAAAAAAGGGACGGCGGCCTGGCGACGCGTTGCGGCAGCCTCGCCGCGCGCGCCGCTGATCGCGATATCGTTAGGCGGCGTCCACCCGAAACTGTGACATACGCACAACACACCGACGCGCTCGTATCGCTCGAGTCCTTCCCGAAAGAGGCCTTCGAGCCCAGCGCCGACGCTACACGTGAGGAGTGCGGATTCTTCCTTGCTCTCGCCGTCATTCACGACGATCTTAAAGATGTTGTCCTCAGCCAGGTGCTCCTCTCGGAGATACCAGTGCCGGACCCAGTCATCCCTTCAACCCACCGCGGTCAATACGCAGGGCTCGAAGCGCACTTGTTCCGCACACTGGTCGGCATAATGCACGAGCTTCTTGAAGTGATTCGCGCTCATCCCACTGTCCTGAAGGGACGGCTGTTTAAGGAAGTTCAACGCGTCTGTCCTAAGCCGGGAAAGAAGGCGTGGCGAGCAATCGTCGACGCGGCGGCCGGTGAGCTTTCCTCGGATCCCCTAAACAAAGCGTTGTTCTTTGTTCGAAACAAGGTCTCTTTTCACTACGACGTCAAAGAACTCGCGCGCGGTTATCAGCTGGCTTTTTCACAGCCTCGGTTCGGCGTCCCCATGCTCTCGCGTGGCAACAACATGCGGGAGTCACGTTTCTACTTCGCGGACGCCGCTTCTCAGGCGTACTTCTTCGAGCTAACCGGGGCGGATGGCACCTCACCAGTCTTCAGCTGGTCGACCGACCTTTCGGCTCAAGTCAATCATGCCCTCCACTGGCTCGTGCTTAAGTTCATCGAAGTGCGCGGCTTCCACTTCAAAGAACACCTAGGAGGCGCCTAGTGTGTTGCGCCTTGCGCTTAGTACGCGACCGTCAGTCGCTCCAGCGGCCTCATCTCAGCACTGCCAAGGCTGTTAACCAGCAGGGCCTCGCCCCGCCCGACCTGTTAACCGCTCTCAGCCGCTCTCGACATTTCGGGCCGTCAGAGAGCGGCTCAACGGCTCGAAAGCGCCTCCGCATGCGCGACGCGCCGCTCTCAGTTTCAGCGACAGGGAACCGGAGCGCCAGGACGAACCATGCGGAAACCCTTCTGGCTGCACGGGCTTTAGACGCGAAACCCCGCGAGGGATCTCGCGGGGCATCTGTTAACCGCGGACCTGTCTCGAGTTCGCGGCGGAGAAGAGTGGCTCCGCAGGTAGGACTCGAACCTACAACCCTTCGGTTAACAGCCGAATGCTCTACCATTGAGCTACTGCGGATCGGTGGCCGTGGCAAAGAGCGCGAGGCGCCCCGGCGGGCGGCCACCCGGCGGGGAGCGGCGGATCGTAAGGTTCGGCTCCGCCCGCGTCAAGCCGGCGAGAACCCCCGACGTGCCTTGGCGCCGCCGCCCGCTCCCTCTTCGGGCCCTCCGTAGACTCGGCGCGTGACGTCTCCGGCCACCGGCCGCTTCGCACCGTCCCCGACGGGGCCGCTCCACCTCGGGAGCCTCGTCGCCGCAGTCGGGTCGTGGCTCTTCGCGCGCACCGCCGGCGGACGCTGGATCGTGCGCATGGAAGATCTCGACACGCCGCGCGTCGTGCCCGGCTCGGCCGACGACATCCTGCGCACGCTCGAGCGCTACGGCCTGGCGTGGGACGGGGACGTGATCTTCCAGTCCGGACGTCTCGCGCACTACGAAGCGGCGCTGGAAGATCTTCTTGGAAAGAGAATGATCTACGCCTGCGCGTGCTCACGCGCCGATCTCCTCCGCGCTGCGTCGGCTCCCGTGGCGAGCGACGAAGCGGACGCGGCGGGGACCGCGGCGGTCTACCCCGGCACTTGCCGGGATGGTCTTCCGCCTGGAAAGACCGCCCGTGCCTATCGCTTCCGCGTCCCCCCCGGCCTCTTCAATTTCGAGGATCTTCTCCTCGGCCCCCTTTCCGAAAGCGTCGGTGAGATCGTCGGCGACTTCGTCGTGAAGCGCGCCGACGGCCCCTTCGCCTACCAGCTCGCGGTCGTCGTCGACGACGCGGCGCAGGGGGTGACGCAGGTCGTCCGGGGCGCGGACCTCCTCTCCTCGACGGCCCGCCAGATCGCGCTCCAGCGCGCGCTCGGCCTTCCGACGCCGGCGTACGCCCACCTCCCGCTCGTCCTCGGGCTCGACGGGTCGAAGCTCGGGAAGCGCGACGGCGCGCTCCCCCTCGAGTCGCTCGACGAGACGCGGGTCCGGGAGACGCTCGCGCTCGCCCTCGAGATCCTCGGACAGCACCCGAAAGGCGGGACCCCCGGCCAGATGCTGAGAGAAGCCCTCCGGCGCTTCTCTCCCGGGACGATCCCGGCGCGCCCCTACCGGCTCCCGGCGGGCTGAGTCTCGAAGACGTCGATCGAGTTCCCCGCCCGGAATAGGAACCGCGCGCGGGGGTCCCGGGTCGCGGCGACGGCGGCGCGCGCGCCCGGCACCCCCTCGGGATCGAGGGCGGCCTCGGGGCCGACGAGGAGGAGTTGGCGCGAGACGGCGAGGAGTCGGCGCCCCTCGAGCGAGCCGCCGCGCAGGAGGTCCGCGGCGGCCGGAATCCGCACGGCGGGCTCGTCCCCTCCGAAGTAGGCGATCGCGAGAGATTCCGGCTTCAGGCCCCGGGCCGGGAGCTCCCGCCCGAGGCGGAGGAGGTCCTGCCCCCAGTCGAGGTTCGAGTCGGCGACCGCCGGGCGTGCGAAGAATCGCGCCGCGAGCCCCTCGCGGCCGATCGTCCGGCCGAGGGCGAGTGGGACGAGCGAAAGGGCGGCGCCGAGAAGGACGACGCTCCGGAGCAGGCGGGGGGCCACCCTCGCCGCCAGCGCCGCCGCCGCTCCCGCCGAGATCAGCGCGGCCGGCAGGAGAACGTGCCGGACCCCGATGCGCGGGCCGGGAAGCGAGAGGAGGAAGACGAGCGCTCCGGAAAGAAGGAGTGCCCGCGCGCGAAACGGGGCGCCGCGCCCGAACGCGAAGGCGGCCCCCGCGGCAACGAGGGCGAGCCAGATCGCCGGGGCGGTGACGACGAGAGCCACCGGGTGGTACGCCGCGGAGGGATGTCCCGTCACGTTTCCGAGGTACCACGTCTGCCGGCCTGCCTCGGCCTGGCGGAGGTTCACGAGGAGGCCGGCGGCGTACCGGGCCGACGCAGGATCGACGGCGCCGATCGCCTCGACCCGTGCCCGGTCCTCCGGCGGCAGCCGGTAGAGGCCCGAGAGAACCGCGAGGCTCTCGCGCGGGGACGGGGGGTTCCAGAGACGGAGGAGCCCCGCCGTGAGAAGGGCCGCGAGGAGAGGAAGGCCGATCGCGAAAGTGACCACGTTGTGGCGGCGGCTCTCGCCCCCCGCGGGCCCCGGCAGGAGGAGAAGGAACGCCGCGGCGGGGAGAAGAAGGAGCCCCGTGAACTTCGTCAACGCCGCGAGCGACAGGAGAACCGCCGCGAGAAGCGCGTTAGAGAACGAGGGCTTGTCGCGGAGCCGGAGCGTCGCCGCGACGGCCGCGACGCCGAGCGCCGCAAAGGGAACGTCGGTCGTCGCGAGATGTCCGTGCGGAAAGAAGGCCGCTTCTCCCGCCACGAGGGCGGCCGCGAGGAGGCCGGCCCCTCCTCCCCCGGCCGCCGCGAACGACGCCACGATCAGCATGGCGAAGAACCCGATCGTGACGGCCCGGGCCGGAAGAAGGACGCTGTCCACGGCGACGCCGCCGCGGTTCCGGAAGAGAACGTCCTGGCAGGACCGGAAGAACGACCGGAAAGAGAGCGGGCCGTCCCGCGCCCCCGAGAGGCGGGCGGCCCGGCCGAAGAGCTCCTTGGCGAGAGGCGGATGCTCGAGGTTCAGGCTCCACCCGCCCCCTGCGGTCTGGGCGAGAGCGGCGGCGAGGTGGACCGGCTCGTCCGCGGTGACGGAGTCATTCCGGGCGTCGGCGTGGGAGAGAACGACGACGAGGGCGACGATCACCGCGAGCGCCGCGAGCCAGATCCTTTCGGCGCCGGGCGTTCTCATGCGGCCCCGGCGAGAGGCTCGGTCGACGGTTCGGCGAATGGCTCGGTGACGGCCTCGGCCAGAACGGGGACGAGCACCGCGGCCATCACGAACGCCAGCCGGTCCCAGGACCAGGCGACGAGCCAGGCGGGATCCCGCGTCGTGAAGCCGAACGAGACGAAGAGGAGAACGGCGTAGGCGAAAACGGCCGCCAGCATCCCGCGCCTCCGCCGCCACGTCCCGGGCGCAAGCGCGAGGAGGAGGGCCGCGCCGGCGAGCCAAGGCAGCCCGGGACGAAGCGCCTCGCGCCCGAGCGCTCCCCCCGCCGCCGCCAGCTTCGCGAAGGAGAAGCCGAGCGGATCGAAATCCGCGCGCCCGAGGCCCGGCCCCAGGCGCCCGAGAACGAGGAGCCACGGCAGGATGCCGAGGAGGACCACCGCGGCGAGGATGCGCCCCGCGTCCCGCCGGCGTCCGGACGCCGCGAGCGCCGCCGCGAAGAGCGCCGCGGCGAGGGCTCCCTCCTGCTTCGTCCAGGCGGCCAGCGTCAGGAAGAGCGCGAGCCGGAGCGGCGCGAAGCGGGACGACGAGAGACGCGGCACCTCGCCGAGCGCGGCGAGGAGGAGGACGGCGAGGAGTCCTTCCGCGTAGCCGAGGTCGAGGCGCCAGTACGGAAGGAGCGCCACGACGGCGGCTGCGAGCGCGCGCCCCCAGGGTGGGGCGGCGGTCGCGCGCGCGGCGAGGAGCGACGCGGCGAGCGCCAGGACCGGCCAGAGCGGCGTCACGACGAGGTCGTCGTACCCCCCGGCGACGCGCCCCCACGCCGCGAGGAGCGCCGGCCAGAGAGGCGGGTACTCGGGGTGGGAGGACGCGCCGGCCGGGTCGACGCGGAAGAGCGCGGCGACGTCCCCGGACCTCTCGAGCGCCCGCGCCTTGAGCCCCCAGATGGCCACGTAGTCCCCCGGCCCGAACGGCTGCCGGACGGCGACGAGGGCGACGGAGAGGAGCGCGGCCACCGTCAGGAGTCCGAGGGCCGCCGTCAGGAGTCCGAGGACCGTCGCAGCGGCCCGGCTCACGGCGCCCCCTCCCGCGGGACCGGGCGGATCCGGAAGCTCGCCGTCCCCGTCTCTCCGCGCGCGAGAACGACCCGCCTCGGTGCGAGGACGAGCGCGGCCGCGCGCCGCTTTCCCTCCGCGTCGGCGTCCGGGAGCGCGGGCGGGAGGACGAGGCTGACGTCGGCGTCGAGCGGCGCCTGCCGGTCGAGCGCGATGACGGCGCTCGCGAACTCCGCGTCCCTCCGGAATGCCGAAGCGTTCAGCAGCCGGGACGCCCGCGAGGCCCGCCAGAAGCGCCCGGCCGACGCGAGCGAGAGGCGCAGGGGAGCGTCGAAGACGAGCCCTCTCGCCGCGAGCGCGGCCAGGGCCGCCGACGCGAGCGCCGCCGCGGCGAGGCGCCGGACGGAAGGCGAGACGCCCCGCCCGCTCACCGCGGCCGGCGGAGCGCCCTGCGAAGGCCGGTGAGCGCGGCGTCGAGGCGCTCGGGGGGCTCGTGGAAGAGGAGCTTCCTGACCGCCGTCATCTCCCTCTCGAGCTGCAGGAGCGCCTCCTCGCTGTGCGGGTTCCCCGTCTGGATCGTCCGGGTCAGCTCGGTCTCCTGCTCGAGGATCGGCTCGACGAGCTCCACGAGCCGCCGGAACGACGTCGACGCGCGGCCGTCCAGCTTCTTCACCTCGACGTCGAGGACGGCGAGCGCCGCCGCCACGCCGAGGGCGAGGGCGTGCGTCAGCCCCATCGTCCGGGCCACCCAGGGATCGTGCTCCGCGAGCGTCATCGAGGCGACCTTCACCCCGGAGCCCGAAAAGAGCGCCCGCGTCCGGCGGGCGGCGGCGGCGTTTCCGCAGTCGCAGACGATCAGGTCGTGCCCGCGGAAGGACGCCACGTCCGGGCCCGAACATCGGGTGGACCGAGGCGACGGCGTGGCCGCGCCGGACCGCCTCCTCGAGGACCGGAAGAAGCGGCGTCTTGACGGAGGCGATGTCGAAGACGAGCCCCTTCGGCCGCCGCGCGACCACCTCGGAGAGGACGCCGGCGACGCGCGCGAGCGAGGCCGCCACCACGACGACGTCGGCGTCCGCCGCGGCGTCGAGGCTCCCCTTCGCGAAGCCGGCCGGAGCGCCCGCCGGGTCCGCCACGAGAACGCGGTAGCCCCGCCCCTTCAGCCAGCGCGCGAAGAGGCGCCCCATCCGGCCGCGCCCCCCGACGACGAGCGCCGTCGGGCGGCGAGCCAAGCGTCGAGGATTCTTCATGACGGGCTCTCCGAGGAGAACGAAGAAGGGTTCTTAGAAGGTGATTCGGTCAGCTCGATTCGCTTGAATCGTTTTCCGAGGCGCAGGTGCCGGGCGGCTCCGGTTCGAACCGTGAATGGTTCGGCGGCGCTTTCGACCTTGCGCCAGCTGATGCCGTCTTCGGAAGTCGCGACCGCCCCCTCGCGGATCTTCTGGCGGGCGATGTTCTTGCTGGCCGCGAGACCGGATTCGACGAGAACGTCGACGATGGGCTGCGTTACCGAATTCTCGGTCTTCAAACCCGAGTCCATCGTCTTCGTGACCTTGAAGATTTCCCCCTCGACGGCTCCAGGAGCCCCGGCATAAGCGTTTCTCGAACTGCTCCTCCGCACGGATCGCCGCCTCCGGACCGTGAAAGTCCGACACCAGGCGACGGGCCAGCTGCATCTTCACTTTCTTGGGGTGGGCCTTTCCTTCGGCCACCTCGGCCCTCAGCGCGTCGATTTCGGAGGGACGCAGATCGGTCAGGAGCGTCCAGTAGCTCCACATGGTGTCGTCGGAGATCGACATCACCTTGCCGTAGATCTCGTCGGGCGGGTCGGCCACGCCGACCTGGTTTCCGAGCGACTTCGACATCTTCTCGACGCCGTCGGTCCCGACGAGGAGCGGCAGCGTCATGACGACCTGGGGCTCCTGCCCCCACTCGCGCATCAGGTCGCGGCCGACGAGGAGGTTGAAGAGCTGGTCCGTCCCGCCGAGCTCGACGTCGGCCGTGAGCGCGACCGAGTCGTACCCCTGGCAGAGCGGGTAGAGGAGCTCGTGGACGGCGATCGGCTTCTGCGCCGCGAAGCGCTTCGCGAAGTCGTCCCGCTCGAGGAGGCGCGCGACGGTGTACTTCGCGGCGAGCTTGACCATTCCCTCGGCGCCGAGGGCCGACAGCCAGCGGGAGTTGAAGTCGACGACGGTCGCCTCCGGGTCGAGGATCTTGAAGACCTGCGCCTTGTAGGTCTCCGCGTTCCGCGCGACGTCCTCCTTCGAGAGCTGCGGGCGCGTCAGCTTCTTCCCGGACGGGTCGCCGATCATCCCGGTGAAGTCGCCGATCAGGAAGACCACCTCGTGCCCCAGCTCCTGGAAGTGCCGCATCTTCCGGAAGACCACCGTGTGACCGAGATGGAGGTCGGGCGCGGACGGGTCGAAGCCGACTTTCACGCGGAGCGGCTTACCCGTCTTCGCCGCGCGATGGAGCTTCTTCTCCAGCTCCTCGCGCTGGACGCAGTCCTCGGCCCCCTTCAGAAGAAGGTCGAGCTGCTCGGGAACGGGAGGAAACGTGGCCACTTTCCGCATTGTAGGAGACGGCCCGGGCGCGACACCGGGGCCCCGGCCTTCGTACACTCCGCTCGTGGAGACCGAGGACCTGAACCGGCTGATCCGGACGCTCAACGCCGCCGGGCGGGGGCGAGAGCCTCGAGCTGGTGCGGGGCGACGAGCCCGGGCCGGAGAGCCCGGCTCCGCCCCGCGCGGCCGCGGAGCCCTCCGCGGCGCTCGCCGCGCTCCTCGCCGAAACCGTCCGGCGCGGCGCCACGGATCTCCTCCTCGCCCCCGGCGCTCCCCCCGCCGTCCGGATCCACGGCCGGCTCGAGCCGCTCCCCGGCGACCCGCTCGGTCCCGAAGCCGTCCGCGACCTCGTCCGCCCCGCCCTCTCCGCCGAGCGGAGACGCCGGGTGGCCGAGACGGGCTCGGCCGACCTCTCCCTCAAGGTCCCCGCGCTCGGCCGCTTCCGGATGAACGTCCACCGGACGCAGGCGGGCGAGGCGGCCGCGATCCGCGTCCTCCCGAAGCGGATTCCGACCCTCGCCGAGCTGGGCCTCCCCGCCTCCCTCCACGACCTGACCCGCGCGACGCGAGGCCTCCTCCTCGTCACCGGCGCGACCGGCTCGGGGAAGACGACGACCCTCGCCGCGCTCGTCGACCGGATCGTGGCCGAAGAGAGGCTGCACGTCGTCACGATCGAGGACCCGGTCGAGTACGAGCACCGCCACCGCCGGAGCGTCGTCGAGCAGATCGAGGTCGGCACCGACGCCCCCGACTTCGCGACCGCCCTCGTCGCGGCCCTCCGGCAGGACCCCGACGTCCTCCTCGTGGGCGAGATGCGCGACGAGAAGACGGCGCGGGCCGTCCTGACGGCCGCCGAGACCGGCCACCTCGTCCTGACGACGGTCCACACGAACGACGCGCCCCAGTCGATCCACCGCATCCTCGACCTCTTCCCGCCCGGGCAGCAGACGCAGGTGCGGCAGCAGCTCTCGCTCTGCCTCTCGGCCGTCGTCTGCCAGCAGCTCGTCCCCCGGAAGGACGGCGCCGGGCGCGCCGCCGCCGTCGAGATCCTCCTCGCGACCGACGCGATCCGCGCGCACATCCGGAAGGGCCAGCTCCACCACCTCCACAACGAGATGACGCTCGGCCGCCGGCTCGGGATGGTGACGATGGAAGAGTCGCTCGCCGCCCTCGTCCGGGACGGGGCGATCGGCGAGGCGGAAGCGCGCCTCCGCGCCTCGCACCCGGACGATCTTCGCGTCTAGGCCTCGCCGAAGCTCAAACGGGGATCGGCGTTGTCCATTTCGGTCCGTACGCTCTCTCTCGGACGGGCGGCCCACCGCCCCGGAGGCAAGTCGATGTCAGGATTTCGCGTGCGGCTCGCGCTCGCGGTCGCGGCTCTGGCGGTTTGCGACCGGGCGCAATCGGAGGATCGGGCCAAGCCGTCGGCCGAAACCGTCCGCTGGTTCCAGGAAACCGAGCAGGCCCTCATGACGTCCGTCGCCGGAGGCGGGAAGGACGTTTGGGACCGCGTGATGGATCCCGCCTGCGTCTACACGTCCGAAGAGGGGCAGGTCCTGAGCAAGCGGCAGTTTCTCGACGAACTGAGGCCGCTGCCCCCGGGGCTCGCAGGCACGATCGCCGTCAGAGAGCTGACCGTGCTGGAATTCTCCGGCTTCGCCGTCGTGCGCTTCCTGGCGGATGAGAGCGAATCCGTCTTCGGCCAGACGTTGACGACGGGCTATCGCGTCACCGACACGTTTCGCCGATCGGGCGCCGGATGGAAGATGGTGGCCTCGCACACATCGGTCGTGCCGCGGGATCCCATTCCGCAGGCGGTCTCGGGCGCGGGCTGGCCCAGGCTGGCGGGACGATACCGGCTCCTCCCCGACGGCTGGACCTTCCGCGTCGAATGGCGCGACGGCCGACTGTACGGGGGACGCGAGTCCCGGCCGCCCAGGCCCTTCATTCCTCTCGCCCCCGACGCCTTCGTTCTCTCCGGCAGCCCGGGAGAGTGGCTGTTCGTGACCGACGCGGGCGGCCGCGTGACGCACGCCGTGGAATTCCGCAAGTTCCAGCCCCTCGTCTGGACCCGGGTCGAGGCGGACGGGCGCTAGCCGGCACCGGGTGCTACTTCGAGACGCCCCGCGTCCCGGCCTTCCACTCCTCCCACTGGCCGAAGGCCTTCATCTGGTCGACGAGCTTCGCGTCGACGAGGAGCTTCTCGACCTCGGCCCGGGTCTGGCGCGGCGCGGGGAATCCGTCGGCGTTCGCGAAGCCCCAGACGACCGCCGCGGCGATCGCGGCGTTCGCCCGCGCCTCGCGGGCGTCGACGGCGTCGAAGGTGTCCGACTCGGCGTGGTAGTCGGGAAGGTACGGCTCCCAGTCCTGGTCCGCGACGAGGTTCGGGACGCCGGAGAGGAGAAAGTCGAAGTTGTCGGTGCCGTCCACGCCGTCCTTGGAGTGCCGCGAGGCGTCCAGGCCCGCCACCGGGGCGAGCGCCCTGTCGAGCGGCGCCCTCAGCTCTTCCCGCCCGTTGAGGTAGAAGCCGGTCGTCCGCCCCGAGCCGACGTCGAAGATCACGGCCACGGCGTGCCGCCCCAGCTCGGCGGCGTGCCGCTTCACGTAGCCGGCCGAGCCCCACAACCCCTGCTCCTCGGCGTTGAAGGCGACGAGCCGGATCGTCCGCTTCGGCGCGAGGCCGAGCTCCCGGATCCCGCGGAGGACGTCGACGAGGAGCGCGACGTTGATGCCGTTGTCGTTCGCCCCCGTCCCGAGATCCCACGAGTCGAGGTGGGCGCCGAGGAGGACGATCTCCTCCGGCTTCTCGCTCCCCCGGATGTCGGCCACGACGTTCTTCGCCTCGTAGGCCGGACCCGTCCGGTTCACGATCGAGAGCCGCACGATCACGTCGCTTGTCCCGGCGAGCCGCTGGAGGCGGGCGGCCTGCTCGCGCGCGACCATCGCGACCGGAAGGGGGGCCATTTCCCGCCCGAGGGACATCGGGTGCCGGTAGAGGAGCCCCTTCGGCCGCGTCGACTGGAGGAGGATCGCGGAGACGCCGGCCGCCTTCGCCGCCGAGAGGAGCGGTCCGTTCCGGACGTACTCGCCGAAGAGGTCGTCCGCGCTCTTCATCTCCTTCGCCCGGACGAGGGCGATCGCCCCCTGCGTCTTCCCGCCGAGCTTCGCGTAGTCGGCGGGCGTCCCCTCTCCCGCGTCGACGAGCCGCGCCGTCAGGACGCCGGGCGTCGAGGGGGCCTCGGGGCAGGCCGCGACGCGGAGCGGGAAGCTCTCGGGCGAGACCGCCTCCGCCTCCGCGGAGCCCGGCAGCCAGAGGTACGGAACCTCCGCGGCCTCGAGCGTCACGGTGTCCGCCCCGGCCGCGCGGAAGCGGGCGGCGATCCACTCCACCGCGCGCGCGTTCGCGGCCGAGCCGGTCGGCCTCCCCCCCACCCGGTCGCACAGCTCCTTCACGTCGGCGACGAGCGGCGTCTCCCCCATCGCCCGTCCCGCGAGGCGTGCCGCCGGATCGGGCGGCGCGGCGGTCGCGCAGTGAGATAGAGCCGCTGCCAGAGCGAGAGCGGCGACGGAGCGGCGAACGCTCATTTCGCGTCCTTGGCGGCCGGCTCCTGGGCGACGAGCTGAACGTTGCGAACCCACAGGCTCGAACTCCTGTTCGGATCGGCATCGTTCGGGAACCCGGCCGGGACTTTCCATTCGGCCTCGACCGGCAGGTACCCTGCCTTCTCAAAGCGGTAGGTGTACGTCCGGGTGGCGTCGCCGAGGAGCGCCGACCAATGGCCGCCCTTGTCGGTCGTGGTTTCCATCTTGAATGTGGACACGGCCTTCGTGGTGATGACGATCTTGACCCCCGGCACCGGCTTTCCTGCCTGGTCGGTGACCGTCCCTTCGATTCGGGCATTGGTCCTTGGTGCTGCCGCGGCGGCGCCCGTCAACAACAAAGCGACGAAAGCGAGGCGGCGAAAGCAAAACATCAGGCCTCCTCTCTGAAGAGCTGCTCGAGGCGGGCGAAGAGGAACTCCATCGCGACGGCGTTCTCGCCCCCTTCCGGGACGATCAGGTCGGCGTAGCGCTTGGACGGCTCGACGAACTCGAGGTGCATCGGCCGGACGGTGGCCTGGTACTGCTCGACGACGCTCTCGAGCGTCCGGCCGCGCTCCGCGATGTCCCGCCGGATCCGGCGGATCAGCCGGATGTCCGCGTCGGTGTCGACGAAGATCTTCACGTCGAAGAGCGTCCGGAGCTCCGGCTCGGCGAAGATGAGGATCCCTTCGACGAGGACGACGCGCGTCGGCTCGACCCGCCGCGTCTCGGCCGCGCGCCGGTGGATCCGGAAGTCGTAGATCGGCGCCTCGACGGCCCTCCCCTGCTTCAGCGCCTTCACGTGGCGGATCAGGAGCTCGGTCTCGAGCGAGTCGGGGTGGTCGAAGTTCTTCCGGTCGAGAACGTCCTTCGGAAGGTCGACGAAGTCCCGGTAGTAGGCGTCGTGGAAGAGGACCGACATCCTCCCGTCGCCGACGTGCCTCAGGATCGCCTGGGCGACGGTCGTCTTTCCCGAGCCGGTGCCGCCGGCGACGCCGATGATGACGGGGCCGGCGGCCAACTCAGCCGGCCCTCATTTGAAGGCGTCGAGCATTTCCTTGGCGGTGCTCACGTCGGCGCCCTTCGGGTCGAGTTTGATGTACTCGTTCAGGTGCTTCTTCATGTCCGGGATCTTGTTCGTGTTCACGCACGTCATCCCGAGGAGGAACTGCGCCTTCGCGAAGTCGGGCTTCAGCTCGACGACCTTCCGCAGGATCGGCTCGGCCCCCTTGAAGTCGTTCTTGTTGTAGAGCTCGACCGCCTGGTTGTAGAGGATGTCCGGGTTGTCCGGGTTCGCGGCCGCGAACTTCTTCTCGTACTCGGCCAGCTTCGCCTTGTCGCCCTTCGCCCGGTACGCGTCCATCAGAACGGGGTAGAGGGCGACGTTGTCGGGCTCGATCGCGAGCGCCTTCTCGCCGTACTCGATGACCTTGTCCCAGTTCTTCGCCTTGTGGGCGATCTTCGCGGCGAGGTCGTACCCGTTCCCCTTCTCGGGCGCGATCTTGATGGCCTCCTCGGCCTTCGCGAGCGCGCCCGCCACGTCGTCGGCCCGGAAGAGCTCGACGGCGGCGTTGTACGCCTCGATGTACGGGTCGGCCTTGACCTCGATCGCGCCCGTCTGGATCGCCTGCTCCTTCGTCAGGAGCTTGATGTCCCAGGTCTCGTTCGAGCCGATTCCGATCTTCTTCTCTTCCTCGTACGGGATGTAGTCCGTCTTCTCGAAGTGATAGATGTACTTCTTTGTGGCGTCGCCGACGATCGCGGCCCAGTGGCCGTCCTTGTCGGTCTTCGTCTCCAGCCTGAACTTGATGAGCTCCTTCGTCGTGATGATGACCTTCACGTCCGGGATCGGCTTCCCCGTGCCGTCGGTGACGGTCCCCTGGATGCGCCCCTGGGCGATGGCGAAGGCGGCGGCGGAGCCGAGCAGGAGAGCGGCGGTGAGCGCGGCTCCTGCAAGCCTCGTGGTGCGGGATTTCATTGAGTTCCTCCGGCGGGCGCACGTTCCCGGGGGAGCGCCCCGCCCTTACTTTATCCCGCCTGCAGGTGGAATGCGCGGCCCGCCGGCTCAGTTGTTCTTGACGAGCGGGCGGCCCCGGGCGTCCCGGATCGCGCCGGTCGCGATGAGGATCACGTCGACCAGCCACCAGATCCCGCAGCCGCCGAGCGTGAAGAGCTTGAAGAGCCCCAGCCCCACCTGGCCGAGGTAGAACCGGTCGACGCCGAACGTGCCGAGGAAGACCGACAGGAGCAGCGTCGTGAGCCAGTCCTTCGGCCCATCCCCGCCCATCGGCTGCGGCGCGACCTGCGAGGCGGCGGCGGGAGCGTACGCGGCCGGGAGGGCCGCAGAGACGGAGGCGGCCGCCGGCTGGGTGAACGACGCCTGGAACTCGGCCCGCGTCGAGAGCGGCACCCAGCTGGCTTCGCCCGTCCGGAACGAGAGGCTCTGCGAGCCCACCCGGCCCTCGGCAATCCACCCTCGAAGGGTCGCTTCGTCGACCGGACCGTACTGCTGGCCGTTGGCTCCGATGACGTAGTACATCGCGTCCTTTCTCGGTTCCCTCGAATTCTTACGAAAGCGCGGGCGGGTCGGTTCCCGCATTCTAGGGGGATCCGGGGCTGCCGGCCGCTCCCCCTGACGTTTTGTCCCGTCCGGACCGCGCTTCGTCCTGGAAATCCACCCTTTCGTCCCCGGGGAGCGCCGGGATCCGTCCCGGCCGTCGGATACTCGTCCCCCGTGGATCGCGTCCCGCCCTTCTCGCGAACCGCGCCGGCGCTCGTCGCCGGGTTCCTCGCCGTCGGCCTCCTGAACGCGGTGGAGCGCTGGTTCCAGGGGACGAGCCTGACGCCGTATGCGTTCGGACCGGTCGCCTGGCGCGAGTTCCTCCGGGCGGGGGTCTGGCTCGCGCTCGCCCCCGCCGTAGTCGCCCTCTGCCGCCGGTTTCCCCTTTGGGACCTCCGGCGCCCCGGGGTCGCGGCGGCGCACCTCGCCGGGCTCGTCTTCTTCCCGGTCGCGCAGACCGTCCTGAACTACGCCGTCTACAACCTGATCCTCGCCGAGCCGCTCGACCTTCCGACGATCCGGCGGGAGCTCTGGCTCAGCCTCGGCCTCTTCTCGCACTTCAACGTCCTGACGTACGTCGGCCTCCTCGGGGCGCTCTGGGCCCTTTCGCTGCTCCGGGGAACGCGCGAGCGCGAGCTCGCCGCGTCGCGGCTGGACGCGCAGCTCGCCGGCGCCCGGCTCACGGCGCTCCAGATGCAGCTCCAGCCGCACTTTCTCTTCAATACGCTCAACACGATTCTCCCGCTCCTCTACACGCGGCCCGAGGCCGCCACGCGGACGCTCGTCGACCTCGGCGAGCTGGTCCGGATCGGGCTCCGGACGGGCCCCGGCCCCTTCGTCTCCCTCGAGACCGAGCTCTCGTTCCTGTCGCGCTACCTCGACATCGAGCGGACGCGGTTCGAGGACCGGCTGACGGTCACATGGACCATCGACCCCGCGACCCGGGAGGCCGCGGTCCCGAGCCTGGTCCTCCAGCCGCTCGTCGAGAACGCGATCAAGCACGGCGTCGCGGCGAGGCCCGGGCCCGTGAACATCGAGATCCTCGCCCGCCGCACCGGGAGCCGCCTCGCCCTCGCGGTGCGGGACGACGGTCCCGGCCTTCCGCGCCGCAAGTCGGCGGGGTCCACGGGCGTCGGCGTCGCGAACACGAAGGCTCGCCTCCGGCAGCTGTACGGGGAGCGCCACCTCTTCTCGCTCGCCGACCGGCCCGGCGGCGGCGTCGAGGCGATTTTCGTCGTTCCGTTCCTCCGCCACGCCAGCGTCCCGGAGGGCGTCGGCGGCGGAGAGCTTCCGGCCGAGAGCCGCCATGCCGTGGCGTGAGGTTCCGCGCGCGAGGGTACGCCCGGCGATCCTCGTCGCCGCGGCCTTCGTCCTGCTCGGGCTCTTCCGGGGCTCCCAGCGCCTCACCTTCGAGACCGCGCGCTCGATGATCCCGGACCTCAAGTCGAAGTTCCCGCCTCCCGGCCCGGCCTGGGCCTACCTCTGGGGAGGCCTTCTGGCGGCCACCGCCTGGTTCGCCCTCACGCCGCTTCTCTACCGCTTCTTCCGGCGCTTCCCGATCAGGCGTCCGCACGTGGCCCGCGACCTCCTCGCCCACGCCCTGGGATTCGTCCTCTTCGCCGCGGCCCACCAGTTCCTCTTCGTCTTCCTCCTCCTCGCGACGCAGGACCTCGCGATCCCGCCCCTCGCGGCGTTCGCCGCGCTTCCCGTGAAGTTCCTCGCGCAGGGGTGGGGCCGGCTGCCGGTCTATGCCGCGATCGTGGCCATCTTCTGGGGCCTCGAGAACGCGCGCCGGTCCCGCGAGGAGGAGCGGACCCTCCTGTCGCTCGAGGCCGAGCTCGCGGCCGCCCGGCTCGACACGCTGAAGACCCAGCTGAATCCCCCCTTCTTCTTCTCGACGCTGAACACGATCCTCCCCCTCGTGGACAGGAACCCGGACGCCGCCGCCGGGCTCGTGGTCCGCCTCGGCGACCTCCTGCGGATGACGTTCGAGAAGGAGAGCGGCGACTTCGTCTCCCTGGAGAGCGAGCTCCGCACCCTCGACCTCTACCTGAAGATCGAGACGACGCGATTCACCGACCGGCTCTCGGCGGCGTGCGCGGCGACCGCGGCCGCCCGCGGCGCCCTGGTGCCGCGGCTGATCCTCGTGCCGCTCGCCGAATTCGCGCTCGGGCAGGGGATCGGCCGCCGGACCGGGCCAGGACGGCTCACCGTCTCGGCCACCGCCGGGCAGGGACGTCTCACCCTCGACCTCCGCGAGGACGGGCCGGAACGGCTCGCCCCCCCCTTCTTCGACCACCGGGCCCTCACGGGGACGCGGGAGCGGCTCCGCCACCTTTACGGCGACGGCGCCCGCCTCGACGCGCGGCGGGAGCCGGAGGGCGGGCTGCTTGTAACCCTGGACCTACCTCTTTCGTATCAGGAGGCGGAACGCATCGCCAGCTGAGAGGGGGAGGAGTCTCATGACGATCCGAACGCTGATCGTGGACGACGAACCCAACGCGAGGGACTGGGTCAAAAAGCAGCTCGCGGACCAGCCCGACGTGGAAGTCGTCGGCGAGTGCGGCGACGGCCTCGCCGCCGTGAAGGCCATCGAGGAGGTCCATCCGGACCTCGTCTTCCTCGACGTCCAGATGCCGGGTCTCGACGGCTTCGGGGTCCTGGACATGCTCGGGCCGCAGAAGGCGCCGGCCGTCGTCTTCGTCACCGCCTACGACCAGTACGCCGTCCGCGCGTTCGACGCCAACGCGCTGGACTACATCCTGAAGCCGTTCGGCCGCGAGCGCGTTCGCGAGGCCCTCCAGCGGGCCCGGAGCCGCCTCGGGGCGGAGCTTCCGGACCCGGTGCGGCGGAGGATGGAGACCTTCCTGTCGGACGTGCCGCCGCCCCGCGAGCCGCTCCGCTGGTTCCTCGTGAGGCAGAACGGGAAGAGCGTCTTCGTGAAGACCCAGGAGATCGACTGGATCGAGGCGGCCCGGAACAACGTGAAGCTCCACGTCGGCAAGGAGACGCACGTCTTCCGCGAGACGATGAACACGCTCGAGACGAAGCTCGACCCGGCGGTCTTCCTCCGGATCCACCGCTCGACGATCGTGAACCTGAACCGGGCCCGCGAGGTCCACCCGTGGTTCAACGGCGAGGTCGCTCTCGTCCTCGCCGACGGCACGAGGCTCACGGTGGGAGGCTCCTACAAGAGCCGCCTGAAGGGCTTCCGCAAGCCGGGACACTGACGGCGCGCCCTCTCCGCCGGCGGAGACCGCTCCGGCATCCCGGTTTCTCTCCGGTTCTCCGAACGGCCGCACGCGATTCGCGCCCGCGGCCGCGCCCGGACCTTCGACCGAAGCTCCGCCACGCGAAGCGCGCTCTTCGTCCCGCGCCCGGAGCCGTTCGTCACGCCGCGATCCGGCCGGCGCCCCGTCGCGCGCGTTGACAGAGCGCCACTTACGACGAGGCGATTCGGGCCGAGATCGAGTCTCCCCCGCGGCACTCGGCTTGCAAAACGGCTCCTCCGAGGAAGGAGAGAAGTACGATGCAAAGAACACGAGTCCTCCAGTTCGTCGTCGTGCTGGCCCTCGTGGCCGGCGCTTCGGCGGCACTCGCACAGGGGATCCCGACCGGGAGCATTTCCGGGAGGGTCGAGAACGAGGGGCAGGGGCTGCCGGGCGTCTCGGTCACGGCGAAATCCCCGAACCTCCAGGGCGTCCGCACCACGGTCACCTCCGTGAACGGCGACTACTACCTCGCGAACCTCCCGCCGGGCAGCTACACGATCCGGATGGACATCTCCGGCTTCAGCCCGCACGAGGAGACCGTCCGCGTCGGCGCGTCGCAGAAGGTGACGGTCAACGCGGTCATGAGCCTGAAGGCGGTGGAGGCGACGGCGACGGTCATCGCCCGCTCCGAGCAGGTCTCGACGAGCGCCGCGGACGCCGCGACGTACACGTCGGAGACGATGAACAAGCTCCCCGTCGCGCGGACGCTGATCTCCGCGGTGGCCCTCGCGCCGGGCGTGAACCAGAACGGGCCGAACGGCGCCGTGACGATCTCGGGCGCGAGCTCGTTCGAGAACGTCATGACGGTGAACGGCGCGAGCATCCAGGACAACATCCGCGGGACGCCGTTCAACCTCTTCGTCGAGGACGCGGTCCAGGAGACGACGACGGTCTCCTCCGGCGTCTCCGCCGAGTACGGGCGCTTCACCGGCGGCGTCGTCAACACGGTCACGAAGTCGGGCGGAAACAACTTCTCCGGCTCCTTCCGCGCCACGCTGAACAACGACACCTGGCGGGAGCTGACGCCCTACCCGGGCGACGCCTACACGTCGGGCACCGTCCCGACCTACGAGGCGACGCTCGGCGGGCCGTTCTGGAAGGACCACGTCTGGTTCTTCGGGGCGTTCCGGTCCCAGTCCACGTCGATCACGCGGACGACCGCGCCTCCGACCAGCCTCTCCTTCCCCGGCGGCGGGCTCGAGGACCGCTACGAAGGGAAGCTGACGCTCACCCCGCTCCAGAACCAGACGCTGACCGGCTCGTACATGAAGATCAACCAGACCCAGACCGGCTATTACTTCCTGCCCCTTCCGATCTTCGACATGGCGAGCGTGCACGACCGCTCGATCCCGCAGAATCTCTGGGTCGCGAACTACAACGGCGTCCTGACGGACGCGCTCTTCCTCGAGGGCCAGTACTCCCAGCGGCACTTCACCTTCGAGAACGACGGCTCGCTGTATACCGACCTCTATCAGGGAACGGTGCTGGTCTCCGGGAGCCCGTTCGGCTTCTACAACTCGCCGATCTTCTGCGCGGTCTGCCCCGGCGCCGCCGAGCAGCGGAACAACCAGGAGTACTTCGGCAAGCTGAACTACTTCCTCTCCACGAAGGGCCTCGGCTCGCACAACATGGTCCTCGGGTTCGACAACTACACCGGTTCGAGGCAGTCGAACAACTACCAGTCGGGCTCGGGCTACTTCATCACCGGCAACTCCGTCATCTACCAGAACAACGACCTCTACCCGGTCTTCGACGCGGGAACCTACCTCGGCTTCTACCCGATCCTGAACGCGGCACAGCCGAGCAGCGTGAGGACGCAGTCGGCGTTCTTCAACGACACGTGGAAGCTGAACGACAACTTCTCGTTCAACCTCGGCGTCCGCTACGACAAGAACAACGCCAAGGACAGCCGCGGCGTCACGACGTCGGACGACAGCAAGTGGAGCCCGCGCCTCGCGGCCATCTGGGATCCGACGGGCAAGGGGACCTTCCGCGTCATGGGCAGCTACGCCGTCTACGTGGGCGCCCCGGCGGAGACGCAGGTCGGCGCCGGGTCCAATTTCGGCTCCCCCGCCTCGTTCTACTACTACTACGAAGGGCCGGCGATCAACACGAATCCGGCCGGGCCGCTGCTCACCCGCCAGCAGGCGATGCAGGCGGTCTTCAACTGGTTCGGGATCTCGGCGCCGGGACAGTTCCCGTCGTCGTCGATCTCACCCTTCAAGGCCACCATCCCGGGCGTCAACACCATCATCAACCCGAACGGCCTCGTCTCGCCGAACACCCAGGAGTGGACGGCCGGCATCGGCGGCACCCTCGGGCGCACCTTCACCTACCGCGTCGACGGGGTCTACCGGAACTTCTCCGACTTCTACGGCCTGCAGATCGACACCTCGACCGGCCAAGTCACCGAGACCCAGTACACGGGAAAGACGTACGACCTCGGCTACGTCGTGAACGTCGGCGACCCGCTGTCGAAGAAGTACTACGGCCTCCACACGAACTTCTCGTGGCGGCCCCTCGACTCCCTGAACATCGGCGGCTCCTGGACCTGGTCGCACCTCTACGGCAACACGATCAACGAGAACACCGGCTCGGGCCCGATCCGCGACCTCGTCCTCCAGTACCCGGAATACAAGAACGCCGAGTGGACCCAGCCGGTCGGCAACCTGCCGCAGGACCAGCGGCACCGGCTCCGCCTCTTCGGCACCTGGGACACGCCGCTCCCGAAGTCCCTCGGCCAGCTCTCCATCGGCTTCCTCGAAAGCGTCGACACGGGGCTCGGGTACGGCGCCGGAGTCAGCGCGACGAGCGCCGTGGCGTCGGCGCCCTACGTCACGAACCCGGGCTACGTCCAGCCGCCGCCGAGCGTCCCCTACTACTACACGGCGCGCGACGCGTTCCGGACGCCGACGGTCTGGCGGACGGACTTCTCGATCAACTACAGCTACAACTTCGGCCCCGTCCAGATCTTTGTCCAGCCGCAGCTCCTGAACGCCTTCAACAGCCAGGCGATCTTCACGAACGACCCGAACCTGCTGGGGCAGTCGGTCGAGAACGCCGTGACCCGGCCGAACAACTACGCCACCTTCAACCCCTTCACGACGGTCCCCGTCCAGGGCGCCCGGAACACCGGCGCCAACTGGAACTACTCGTCGACCTTCGGGCAGGCGCTCTCGGCGACCTCCTACCAGCTCCCGCTGACCTTCCGGGTCTCGATGGGCGTCCGCTTCTAGGCGCCTGCCGGTCTCCTGCCGGGCCCCGGCGCATCGCCGGGGCCTTTTTTTTGCGCGCGGAGTCCCGGGGAACCGGGAGAACGATCCTCAGTCTCCGGGCGCTATGATCGGAGAAGGAGGGGGGACGTGATCCACGACAGCATCCTCGGCACGATCGGCAATACCCCCGTCATCCGGATCAACCGGCTCGCGCCGACCGGGACGACGATCTACGTCAAGTGCGAGGCCTTCAACCCGATGAGCTCGGTGAAGGACCGCCTCGCGATCGCGATGATCGAGGACGCGGAACGGCGCGGCGTCCTGAAGCCCGGGCAGACGGTCGTCGAACCGACGTCGGGCAACACCGGGATCGCGCTCGCGATGGTCTGCGCGGTGAAGGGCTATCCGTTCGTGGCCATCATGGCCGAGTCGTTCTCGGTGGAGCGGCGGAAGCTGATGAAGGGGCTGGGCGCCAAGGTGATCCTCAGCCCGGCCGCAGCCCGCGCCTCCGGAATGGTGAAGATGGCGAAGGAGCTGGCCGACAAGCACGGCTGGTTCCTTCCCCAGCAGTTCGAGAACCCGTCCAACCCGGCGTACCACCGGAACACGACCGGTCCGGAGATCCTGCGCGACTTCGCCGACCGGCGGCTCGATTACTTCGTCTCCGGCATCGGGACGGGGGGGACGCTGACCGGAGCCGGCGAGATGCTGAAGCTGGCCCGGCCCGACATCCGGATCGTCTTCACGGAGCCCGCCGGCGCGCCCATGGTGACGAAAGGGACCTGGGCACCGCACAAGGTCCAGGGCTGGACCACGGATTTCGTCCCGGCGGTCTTCAACACGAAGATCTACGACGAGGCCGTCCTCGTGACCGACGTCGAGGCCCGGGACGCCGCGCGCGATCTCGCGCAGAAGGAGGGGATCTTCTGCGGCATTTCGTCGGGAGGAACGTTCGCGGCGGCGCGGAAGGTGGCCGAGAAGGCGCCGAAGGGCTCGGTCCTCCTCGCGATGCTCCCCGACACGGGAGAACGGTATCTTTCGACGATCCTCTTCGAGGGGATCACGGAGGAGAGTGACCCGCTTCCCGTCTGACCGCCGCCGGACGCTCCTCGCCGCCGAAAGGCCGACGGAGGCCTTGTCGCGCCACGGCCGCCACCGCGTCGCCCTCGGGTTCCCGAACGCCTACGAGATCGGGATGTCGAACCTCGGGTTCCAGTGGGTCTACCGCCTGCTGAACCGGGAGGAGGACGTCGCCTGCGAGCGCTTCTTCGTGGAGGAGGAGGACCGCGACCGGCGGGGCCCGCGGACGCTCGAGAGCGACGCGCCGATCGGCGACTTCCCGCTCGTCGCCTTCTCGATCTCGTGGGAGATGGACTACGCGAACTTCCTCACGCTCCTCTCGGCCGCGCGGATCCCGCTCGAGCGGTCGGACCGCGGCGAGGGGGACCCGATCGTCCTCGTCGGCGGCGACTGCGCGCGGATCAACCCGGCCCCGCTCACGCCGTGGGTCGACGCCTTCGCGATGGGCGACGGCGAGAAGCTCGTCCCCGGGATCGGCGACGTCCTCCGCCGCGACTTCGACCGGCAACGGACGCTCGAGGCGCTCGCGGCGCTTCCCGGCCTCTACGTCCCCGCGCTCCACGGGCCCCGCGCGGAGGCGGCCGACGAGGGGAAGATCGTCGTCCAGCAGTTCAAGGCGGCCGAGGGGGCCGTCCGCGAGCCGCCCCACACGACGATCCTGACCCCGCACACCGAGCTCTCCGACAAGCTCCTGATCGAGGTCGCGCGCGGCTGCTCGGAGATGTGCCGGTTCTGCTGGGCGGCCTACGCGATGGCGCCGCAGGTCCGGATCCCGGCGGAACGGCTCCTCGAGGTCGCCCGCCGGAACCGGCCGCTGACGTCACGGGTCGGCCTCATCGCGACCGCCGTCGCCGACCACCCGGAGATCCTCCCGATCCTCAGGGGCCTCCAGGCGCTGGACTTCCACAT
Source organism: uncultured Acidobacteriota bacterium (assembly GCA_963821435.1). Taxonomy (GTDB): domain Bacteria; phylum Acidobacteriota; class Thermoanaerobaculia; order UBA5066; family UBA5066; genus DAOMFB01. The sequence goes on along the minus strand of CAWGDR010000004.1, from coordinate 874,047 downwards.
CGCCCTCTCCTCGGTGAAGATCGACGCGATCTCGCCCGAGATCCTCGCCATCCTGACGGCGCAGGGGGAACGGGCGCTCGCGATCGCCCCGGAGGCGGGAAACGAGCGGCTCCGCCGGGCCCTGAACAAGAAGGTCTCCGACGAGATGCTCCGCGAGAAGGTCCGGATCATCGCGGAGTCGGGCATCACCCAGCTCAAGCTCTACCTGCAGATCGGTCTCCCGGGCGAGACCGACGAGGACGTCGCCGATCTCGTCCGGCTCGTCGACGAGCTCCGGAGGATCGTCCTATCCGAGGGGAGGAAGCGCGGCCGCGTCGGGACCCTCGTCCCGACGGTGAACGCCTTCATCCCGAAGCCCCACACCCCGTTCGAGAACGAATCCCTCGAGGACCCGGACGAGATCGCGCGAAAGATGAAGCTCCTCGCCGACGCGTTCAAGGGGATGCCGAACGTGACGTTCCGCGGCATGCCCCCCGTCGAGGCGGTCTGGGAGGCCTACCTCGCGAAGATGGGGCTCGAGTCGGGGCCGATCCTCGCGGAGGCGGCGGCGGGCGTCCCGGTCCGGCGCCTCGTCAAGGAGCACCGGGAGACGATTCTCGCCGTCGTCCGCCCCGCGCGTGCGGCGTTCCCCGGGCCCCCGTCGGACTTCCCGCGCGGCGTCTTCGACCCCCACGCCCGCCAGTCGGCGCCGTGGGGGTTCGTCTCCAAGAGCTGAGGAGCCCATGAGAAGAGCCGTCGTCGCCCTGCTCCTGTTCGGTTCGATCGCGGCCTCCCAGGCTCCCGCGCCTCGCGTCTCCGCGCGGCTTGACCAGCTCGCCTGGATGGCGGGCTCGTGGGGCGGTCCCGACGGCGCCGCCGCCATCGAGGAAGTCTGGCTGTCGCCGAAGGGTGGGCTCATGCTCGGCCTCGGGCGGACCGTGAAGGACGGCCGGGCCGTCGACTGGGAGTTCATGCGAATCGAGCAGCAGGACGACACGCTCGTCTACCTCGCGAGCCCCGGCGGGAAGCCCGCGACGCCGTTCCCCCTCGCCGCGATCGACGCGGCGGGCGTCGTCTTCGAGAGCGCCCTCGAGTTCCCGCGCCGGGTCTCCTACCGTAAGAACGCGGACGGCACGCTCACGGCGCGGATCGAAGGGACGCGCGGGGGTAGGCCCGCCGCGAAGGAGTGGACGTGGCGGCGGACGCCACACGACTGACCCGACCGGCGAGAGAGGGTCAGCCGCGGGCGGCGCGGAAGTAGGCCTCGGCGCCCGTCTTCAGGAGGGCGGTCACCGAGTGAAGGAGGATCGTCAGGCCGCGCGCGGCGAGCTCCCTCGCCCTCGCTCCGGTCGGCGCGACGGTCCCGACGAGCAGGCCCCTTTCGCGGCAGACCGCCGCGACGCGGTCGATCGCGGCCTCGACGTCCGGATGTCCCGGGCCGTCGGTGTGTCCGAGCGCCATCGAGAGGTCCCGCGGGCCGACGATGAACCCGTCGAGGCCGGGCACCCCGGCCAGCTCCTCTACACGCTCGAGCGCCTCGCGCGTCTCCACCTGGGGGAGGACGAGCGTCTCCGCATTCGACCGCGCGACCCACTCCGCCTGCGTCTCCGGGCCGAGCAGCCACCGGTTCGCCCGGACGGCCGCGATGCCGCGCCGGCCGAGCGGCGGGTATTTCACGGCCGCTACGAGCTCGCGGACCTCCTCCGCGCTCCGGACCCCCGGGAGCATCACGCCCGCCATCCCGGCGTCGAGGTACTGGAGGATCAGCTTCGGGTCGGGCCCCCGCGGCCTCACGAGCGGCAGCATCCCGGCCCCCACGCAGGCGCGGACGACCCCCTCCGCCTCCCGCGGTCCCGCCGGTCCGTGCTCGGTGTCGAGAATGTAGAGCGAGAAGCCGACGAGGCCGAGCGTCTCGACGAGCGCCGGCTCGAAGTCCGGGGAGAGGAGCCCGTGCACCGCCTCGCCCGCCGTCCGTTTCTCGCCTCAGGTCGACCGGTTCCATCGTCGTTCCTTCACGCCGACCTCAGGCCGGCGCGATAGGCGAGCCACGCGAGGAGGACCCCCGCGTAGCCGTCCACCGCATAGTGCCACCCCGTCACGAGCGAGCCCAAGAACGTGAGCGCGGCGAGGAGCCCGAAGACGAGAGCGAGCCGGGGCTGCCGCTTCCGGACCGCGAAGGCGACGAACGCCTGCGCGGCCACGTGCAGGCTCGGCATCGCGGCGATGCCGAAGGCGGCGTTCAGGTCGACGGCGTGTCCGGGCCCCGCCGCGCCGGTCACGGCGCGGTGCTGCGTCAGGAGGAGCCGCTGGGTGTTCGCCTGGAGCGGCATGTGGGGCTGCGCGGCAGCGGCGTCCCCGGGAAAGGCGTAGCACGGCCCGAGCGACGGCGTCGCGAGGTACCACCACGCCCCCCCGATCCAGAGGACCGCGAACCCGGCAGCAAAGCGCGTCCGCTCGCGCTGCGAGAGCGCGGAGCCGAGCCAACCGACGGCGAAGAGCACCGTGGCGACGAAGGAGCCGTAGTAGACGTCCAGGAAGCGCCAGAAGGCCGGGAAGGGAAAGAGCTCCACCGCGAACCGGACCGGGTTCACGCCGAGGTGGAGCTTCTCGTCCAGCGCCGCGAGCAGGGGGTCGAAGAGGACGGGGTGGAGCCTCGGCAGGAAGACCTTCAGCCAGGAGTAGCCGTACGAGACGACGGCCACGACCGCCGCGAGGCGGAGAAGGTCGACGAGCGACGCGGGAGAGAGGATCCGGCGAAGGTAGAGCCGCGCGCGCGCCGTCCCGTCCCGGAGGGCGAGGAGGAGCGCCCGGAGTCCGGCTCCCGCGAGGAGGAGCGCCGCGGCGAGGAGGAGCATCGGGGCCTGCGCGCGGACCGTCCCACCGACGTCCAGGGGGACGCCGCCCCTCCCCCGGATCAGCGCCACGACCAGAACGGCGTTCGCGAGCGCCGCGGCCTCGTACCAGCGGATCCGCGGCACGCGCGGTCAGACCCCGACGCGCATCAGCGCGCCGTGGAGGTCGTTCGCCGAGGGGGGACGCCGATCGGGGCTCTTCGCGAGGCATGACATCACGATCCGGTCGAGGAGCTCCGGGAGGTCGGGGCGGAGGGTCGCGGGCGGCGCAGGGCTGGCAGTCGTGTGCCCCCGCATCACCTCGGACGGATCCCGTCCCTCGATCGGGCGCTTGCCGGTGAAGAGCTCGTAGAGGACGACGCCGACGGCGTAGACGTCGCTCCGCTCGTCGAGGGCGAGGCCGCGCGCCTGTTCGGGGCTCATGTAGTACGGGGTGCCGACCGTCTGGCCCACCTCGCTCGCCGGGTCGATCCCCTCGCTCGGGCGGGCGATGCCGAAGTCCATCAGCTTCACGACCCCGTTCGGCAGCACCATGATGTTCGGCGGCTTCACGTCCCGGTGGAGGATGCCCGCCTCGTGGACTGCCGCGAGGCCGCGGCAGAGCTGCTTGGCGATCTGGAGGCCGGGCCCGAGCGAGACCGCGCCGCGCCGGTCGATCACCTCTCGGAGCGTCGTCCCGGGAACGTACTCCATCGTCAGGAACCGGAGGCCCCCGAACTCGCCGAGGTCGTGCGTCCGGACGACGTTCGGGTGCGTGATCTTCCGGGCGAGCCGGATCTCCTGCCGGAAGGCCGGGACCGCGAACGAGCCCTCGTCGAAGGCGTCGGGCGCGAGGACCTTCAGCGCCACCTCGTCGTCCAGCTCCCGGTCGAGCGCGCGGTAGACGCGCCCCATCCCCCCTTTCCCGAGGATCGACACGACGACGTACCGGTTCGCGAAGAGCTGCCCGACGCGCGGCCCGGCGCCGGGGAGCGACGGCTCGGGCGGCGCGACCGCCCGCGTCTCGTCCGAGACGGGCCGGTCCCCCGCGCGCCGCTGCGGCAGGCCGGCGATCATCGCTTCGAGCGCCTCCTTCTCCTTCAGCTCGCCGACCATCGCCGAGAAGGCGCGGGCGAGGGCGCCGACCTCGTCCGAGCCCCCGTCGGGGAGCTTCACGTCGAGGTTTCCGGCCCGGATCTCGTCGGCGCCCCGCGCGAGCTGCGCGATCGGCCGCGCGATCCGCCGCGCCACGAGGTACGACGCCGGAAGGGCGACGAAGAGCGCCCCGACGCCGACGAGGAGCAGCGTGTTCCGGATCCGGCGGAACGCGGCCGTTTCCTCGTCGCGCGAGCGGGAGACGACGAGCGCCCCGAGCGTCTCGCCCGAAGCGCTCCGGATCGGCACGGCAGCCGCGATCCGCCGCTCGCCGCCGGCGTCGACGTTCAGCGGACCGACCTCCCGTCCCTGCGCGAGGAGGGCCTCCCGCGCGGCGCCGTCCCGTTCGAGGGCCGAGAGGATCGCCGCCCCGTCCACGCCCTCGCGTCGCCGCGGAGAGCTCCAGGGCGGGCGGCTCGCCCCGCCGCGCGACGTCGACGAGGAACGCCACCTGGCCGTTCGTGATCCCCTTCAGCGCCTCGGCGCGCGCCTCGTCGAACGGCGCCGCCGCGGCGACGACGCCGAGGAGGCGCCCCTCGCCCTTCGAGACGTCGCCTGCGATGACCGGCACGGCGGCGACGAGGGCGAGCGCCTTCCCTTCCCGGATGACGGCCGAAGACGCGGACATCCGGAGCGCGCCCGCCACCCACTTCACGCCGGCGAACGACCGCCGGTTCTCCTCCGTCACGAGCGCGTCGCTCCGCCCGACCAGGACGCCCGACGCGTCGAAGAGAAAGACCGTCCGGGCCCCGAGCTTTGCCGCCTTGTCGTCGGCCCAGTCGAGGATCGTCCGCGCCGTTTCGGGCGTCTCGGGCAGCCCGAAGAGCTGGCGGGTCCCCGACTCGTCCGCCACCGACGCCACGGCGCCCCGGAGGCTCTCGGCGAGGCCCCCCTGGTAGCTCCGGAAGATCCCCGGAATCGCCTTCAGCCCCTGGCGGATGCTCGCCTCGGCCGCGGCGTTGGCGCGCCAGGACGCGACCGCGACGGCGAGACCGAGCGAGCCGACGAGGAGGAGGGCGGCGACGAGGAAGATCCTCGTCCCGAGCCGGGCGCCGCGGCGGAGCGAGGGAGCGTCCGGCGCCGGCGGGGACGGCACGGTCGGGGGCGGGAGCGGAAGCGTCTCGCTGGTCTCCGCCGGGCCGCGGCGGCGGGACTCCAGCGGCCGCGTCGCGTCGGGCTCAGTACCGGTTGTCATCGTCGCCCGGCGGCGGGTAGTCCCGCCCGTGCTTGTTCTTGTGCGGCGTCTCGCGGAAGGCGGAGCCGTCCAGGAGGACCGTCACGGCCGCCGTCTTCCCGGCGACGACGTCCACGGCGCCGGACCAGTCGCCTCCCCGCTCGTCCCAGACGCGAAGCGGACGCCGGCCCGCCGGAACGTCCGCAAGGACCGCGGTCCCCTCCGCGTCCGCCTGCGCGAAGAGCGGACCGTCCACGACGAGGAGGTAGGCGGCCATCTGCGGGTGGATGTTGCAGTAGATCCGGACGAGGCCGGGCATCGTGAACGACTTCGACTTCGAGGCGCCGTTCCGGTAGAGGCCGAGGTCGAACGCGTCCTTCCCCGAGGGGCTGAAGACGTTGTGGTAGATCGCGTCCTCGTTCGGGAAGGTGACCGTCGTCCCGGCCGTCACGACGAGGACGCGCGGCTCGAACCGCTTCGCCTTCGACGCGAGCCTCGGCTTTGCCGGCTCCCGCCCCGGCGGGCCCGGCTCCGCGACCCAGACGACGCTCCCGGCGCCCGGGACGGTGTCGCCGCCGGGCGCGATCACCCGGACGGCGGCCCGGATCTCCCCCGTCGCCGCCGGAAGCTCCGGGTGGAGGCGCGGCCCGGCGAGGAGGAGGAGCCCCGCGACTCCGGCTGCCGCGAAGGGTGGAAGAGAGCGCTCGCGCGTCACCGTGCGCCGCGATTCTAAGTCGCGGACCGGGGCGGAACGCGCCCGCGGTCAGCCGTGCGCGAGCTGCCACGCAGGGCTCTTCTCGCGGAGCGTCCGGACGGCGGACGCGAACCGCTCCGCGGCGAAGTCGACCTCCTCCTCCGTCGTGAAGCGCCCGAGGCCGAACCGGATCGACTCGTGCGCTTCCTCCTTCGTCAAGCCGATCCCCCGGAGGACGTGGCTCGGCTCGGCGGTCGCGGAGGTGCAGGCCGAGCCCGAGGAGACGGCCACCTCGCGGACGTCCATCATGAGCGCGTCGCTCGCGACGCCTGCGAACCGGAGGTTCAGGTTTCCCGGGAGGCGCTCCACCGGGTGTCCGTTCCGGGTGACCTCCGGAAGCGCGAGGAGCCGCGCCTCGAGGCGGTCGCGGAGGGCGGCGACCCGGGCCGCCTCGGCCTCGCGCCCCGCCATCGCGAGGCGGACCGCTTCCCCGAAGCCGACGATCGCCGGGACGTCGAGCGTTCCGGAACGGAGTCCCCTCTCGTGCCCGCCGCCGAAGACGATCGGCGCGAGCGTCACGCGGGGCCCGACCGACCGGACGTAAAGCGCGCCGACTCCCTTCGGGCCGCAGAGCTTGTGCGCCGTCACGGAGACGAGGTCGGCACCCGCGTCCTGGACGTCCACCGGGACCTTGCCGAACGCCTGGACGGCGTCCGTGTGGAACAGGATCCCCTTCTCCTTGCAGAGCCGTCCGATCTCGGCCACGGGGTTCCTCGTCCCGATCTCGTTGTTCGCCGCCATGACCGAGACGAGGAGCGTTCTTCTCCCCGAGCGCCGCGGCGACCGCAGCAGCGCTCGTGACGCCCGAACGGTCCGGCGGCACGAAGGTGACGCGGAACCCTTCCGCTGCGAGCTGCCGGCACGGGTCGAGGACCGCGCGGTGCTCGATCGCGGAGGTCACGACGTGGTCGCCCTTCGCCCGGTAGGCGCGCGCGGCGCCGAGGAGCGCGAGGTTGTTCGACTCGGTCGCGCCGGAGGTGAAGACGACCTCCCGCGCGTTGGCGCCGAGGGCGGCCGCGACGAGCTCGCGGGCGGCGCCGACGGCCGCCTCGGCGCGGAGGCCGAAGACGTGGCTCCGCGACGCCGCGTTCCCGAAATGCTCGGTGAAGTAGGGCCGCATCGCCTCGAAGACGCGCGGGTCGACCGGCGTCGTCGCGTGGTAGTCGAGATAAACGGGAACTTTCAGCGGCGCCCCCGCCGCCACTCTAGGCACTCCGGGCCTTTCCGTGCAAGATCAACCCTCATGCGGCACGTCCTCGTCGCCACCTCCCACCGCCCCGAGCTCGCCGACGAGCTGCGCGCCGCGGCCGACGGCCGGACGGTCTTCAACGCCGTCCACGGCGTCGACGCCGCGCTCGAGCGGCTCTCGCGTTCGGCGCGCGTCGACGCGGTCGTCACCGACGACCCGGACATCGCGGCCGCGATCCAGAGCGAGATCCCCGGGACGCTGCCCGTCGTCCTCGCGGCGGACGACGAGGGGCCCCACGCCGTCCTCGAGGCGCTCGACGGCCGCGTGACGGCCTGACGGCACCTAGGCCCGCGATCTCCTCCATCTGCGCCCGCTTGTACTCCGAGCGCATCTCCGACTGGAGACGTCCGAGGCGGTAGGCGTCGCGGTTCACGAAGCGGCCCCAGCAGGCGAGCGCGGGGTGCGCCTCCTCGATCTGCCGCCAGATCTCCTGGACGAGGACCCGGTAGTCCGGGTGTCCCTGCGGCATCGAGCGGAGCTCGCAGAAGTGGACCGCTTCCCGGAGGTTCATCCGGATGGTCCAGCGGGCGCGGTACGCGAAAGGGACGACGTACTGGGCCTCTTCGGGAAAGTCCGTCCGGAGCGCCTCGTGCAGGTCGTGGGCGCGTCCCATGCATTCCTCGAACGCCGGCCGGCCGCCGATCTCGGAAAGCTCGGGCGGGACGTCGTACCCGTGCGCCGTCGTGAAGAGCTGCCGCTCCTGCGACAGGATCCGGTGCCGGTGGAGGTCCCGGTAGATGCCGAAGTTGCCGCGTCACGTCGAACGTGTAGTCGACCGCCTCGAGCGCCCGCGGCGGCTTGTCGCGCCGGTTCCTCCGGAGCGCCGCCATCTCTCGCCATCCGGGCGGCGCGCTCCGGAGCGGGCATCGCACGGACGCGCTCCCGCACCGCGTCGAGCGGCTGCGATGCCTGCGGGATAGAGGAGTGCCGCGAGGACCTTCACCTCGGCGTCGGAATCGACGTCGACGAGGCGGACGGGAGCGGACGACGGGGCCGCGGAGGGAACGAGCCCGGCCGCGGCCGTCGCGGGCCCGTTCCGCGGATCGCCGCGAGGTAGTCGCTTCTCTTCGCCCGCTTCACGAACGCGGGGATGACCTCGTCGAGCTCCCGCCGGATCGCCTCCCCGAGGCCCCGGCACTCGGCCAGCTCCTCGGAGAGGAGCCGGTTCAGGAGGTGCTCGAAGGCCTGGCCCGACGCGAAGATCCCGACGTTCGTCAGGGTGGCGCCGGGGAGGTAGCTCCGCATCACGTCGCAGGCGTGGGCCCGGACGGTGGCGCCGTAGGCGCGCGTCGCCATCTTCAGGAGCTCGGCGTCGCGCGCGACGTCTGCCCACGGGAGCGGCTCCCCCGTCTTCGGGTGGCGCACCTCGACCGCTTCGATCGGAAGGAGGCGCCGGATCCCCTCGATCATCGGGTCGATCTGCGCGGCGTAGGTCGAAAAGAGCCGGTCCATCAGGGCGAGGAAGGCGTCGCGGTGCCGGGAGCCCATGAGGCGCGCCTCCCGGTGGAAGAGCCAGCTTCCGTCCTCGTCCTTCTGGTCGAAGCGGACGTAGCGGGTCGACTTCTCGAGGAAGGCGATCCCGACGCGGCTGTCCTCGATCCGCTTCGCGGCGACGTTCGAGATCCGCTCGCATGCCACGTGCGCCCCGCCGAGCTGGGCGACCGAGTCGTCGCCGTAGCCGACGAGGACCCGCTCGTAGAAGTCCCGCGCCCGCTTCAGCGCGGCGTCGCCGGCCGGGGCCGGCCCGTCCCGCGCCGAGGACGCCCGCCGCAAGCCCGTCTCCGCCGTGGAACTCGTCGAGGAAGACGCGGCGCAGGCTCTTCGCCGTCCGGCTGTAGCGCGAGAAGAGCGCGCCGGCCACTTCCTGCGGGAGCTTCAGCGCGAAGACGTCGCGGTCGCTGTTCGTGAACCAGGGCGACAGCGTCCGCCGCTCATCCCCGGAGAACGTCTCGGGCATCTCCCGCGATCTTATCCGCTACTCGGCGACGACGAGGGCGGCGACGACCGGCGACATCGGGCGCGCCGCCGCACTCCCCTCGGCAGCGTAGAGGAGGACCCAGTAGTGCCCGGCGCCTTTCGTGAGCGAGAGGCTCGCCGTGATCCGCCCGCCGGCGGCGTCGTACTGCCCCTGGCTCCCGTCGGGATAGCGGTACGAGCCCGAGAGGAGCGGCCGGAGGAGCGCCACGGCCTTCGGGTAGGCGTACGAGCCGCGCCGCCGGATCTCGGCTCGCGCGACATCGGCGCGGCGGCGCGCTCGAAACCGATCTCGATCACGCCCGGCGTCCACCCCGGCGGCAGCTTCGCGGCGAACGGCGCGGTCCCGGCGGCGCGGACCGGCACCGCCGGGATCTCCACCCACTCGGCGACGCGCCGGCTGAATTCCTCGGTCATCCGGAACTCGCCGTCCGCCCACCCCGCGCCGAAGCCGACGTGCGTCCAGCTCGGGTCGAGAATCGCCCGCCGGTGGCCGTCGTCCGGGGGCCGCTCGTCCATCATCCGGGCGTGCGCCGTCGACGAGGAGGCGCTCGATCTCGGACGGCGTGACGGGGTTGCCGGTCCGGGAGAACGACGAGGCGTTCTCCGCGTGATAGTCGACCCCGCCGGCGCGCGCCCAGCGGAGGTACGGCGGCCGGCCGGCGAGGTCCCAGTGGCCGGCGGTAGGCCTTCGCCGCGGCAGTCCTGGCAGAACTCGTCCCCCACCTTCGCGGCGAGAAGGTCGTAGGCGAGCGGCTTCGCAGCCGTGCGCGCGGCGCTCCTCGTTGAGCCGCGCGAGGAGCTTCTGCTTCTCCGCCGGCGCCCGTTCCCGGTAGGAGATGTCGTCCCGGTCGGGGCCGTACCGGACCTGGCGGATCGCCGACGGCGGCCCAGGCGCCGACGGCGGGACCCTGCGCGCAGGCGCCCGCGAGGAGCGCCAGCGCCCCCGCGGCCGCGAACCGTCCCTGAAGCTTCCGCATCACGCCGCTCCCCCTCGTCCCGCCCGTAGAATCTAGCCGCCGTTCCGCATGCCGCCAAGCGCCACGGACAGATGGGAGTCGCACCATGTACGCCATCGAATCGCTCCACGCCCGGGAGATCCTCGATTCTCGCGGAAACCCGACGCTCGAGGTCGAGTGCCTGCCTCGAAGGGGGCGCGTCGGCGCGCGCCGCGGTCCCGTCCGGCGCGTCGACCGGGAGCCGCGAGGCGCTCGAGCTTCGGGACGGCGACAAGAAGCGTTACGGCGGCAAGGGGGTCCTTCACGCCGTCCGGAACGTGAACGACCTCCTCGCCCCCGAGATCATCGGAATGGACGCGCGGCTGCAGGCCGAGATCGACCGGATGATGATCGACCTCGACGGCACCGAGACGAAGTCGAAGCTGGGGGCGAACGCGCTCCTCGGCGTCTCGATGGCCGTCTGCCGCGCGGCGGCCGACGCCTGCGCCCTGCCGCTCTTCCGCTACGTCGGCGGGCCGGGGGCCGTCACGCTCCCCGTCCCGATGATGAACGTCATCAACGGCGGGGCGCACGCCGACAACCCGCTCGACCCGCAGGAGTTCATGCTCTTCCCCGCCGGCGCGCCCTCGTTCCGCGAAGCGCTCCGCGCGGGCTCCGAGGTCTTTCACGCTCTGAAGGGCCTCTTGAAGAGCGAGGCAGCTGGCGACGGGCGTCGGCGACGAGGGGGGCTTCGCGCCCGACGTCGCGACCTCGCGCCAGGCGCTCGACCTGATCGTCGAGGCGATCGGCAAGGCGGGCTACAAGGCCGGGAAGGACGTCTTCATCACGCTCGACCCGGCGGCCTCGGAGTTCTTCGAGGAGGGCCGGTACCGGCTCGAAGGGAAGAAGCTCTCGCCCGCCGAGATGGTCGCGTTCTGGGAGGGGCTCGTCGCCGACTACCCGATCGTCTCCATCGAGGACGGCTGCGCCGAGCAGGACCGCGAAGGGTGGAAGCTGATGACCCAGAAGCTGGGGTCGAGGATCCATCTCATCGGCGACGACGTCTTCGTCACGAACCCGAAGATCCTGGCCGACGGGATCCGGGACGGCATCGCCAACGGTCTCCTCGTCAAGGTGAACCAGATCGGCACGGTCAGCGAGACGCTGCAGGCCGTCCGGATGGCCCAGACAGCGAAGTACGTCACGGTCATGTCGCACCGGTCGGGCGAGACCGAGGACACGACGATCGCCGACCTCGCCGTCGCGACGAACGCCGGCTTCATCAAGACCGGCTCCCTCTGCCGGAGCGAGCGGATCGCCAAGTACAACCGCCTCCTCAGGATCGAGGAGGACCTCGGCGACACGGCCGTCTGGCCCGGCCTCTCCGCGGTCAAGGCCTAGCCCGGCCGGGGGGCCCCCGGGCTCCTGGCAGCACGGCGATCCGCTGTGCTACCCTCCGCGGCTTCATGGCCGCCATCCTGAGTCTCTTTCTCGCCCTCTCCCTCCCGGCCGCCGCCCCGTCGCGGGACGCCCGAGAGGCCGGCTCGCCTCGCCGGCGCCGCGGCCCGCTTCGACTCGGCCGCCTTCTCCGGCTCCTACCTCCGGACGACCCGCACGCAGGTCGTCACGGCCGGCGCGCTCCTCCTGGACGAGGTCGAGACGGTCGCGGATCGTCGTCCGGAGCGGCCGCCGTACGGCCGAGCTGCTCCGCGCCACGGCTGCCGGGAGTGACGTGACGGAGGAGCGTCGCGGCCGGGAAACCCCGGCGGCGGCGGAGCCGGCGCCCCGCCATGCCGACGCCGGACAGCCTCGTCTTCCGGACCCTCGACCTCGGCACCGGCGCCTGCGCGGCCGCGTTCGGCTCCGAAACCCGCCCGGGAACGCCGGAGACCGGCGGAACGCTCGCCTGGGACTGCACGACCGGCACCCCGCTCTGGGCCGAGTTCCGGCCGATCGACGCCCCTGCGGAGCTGGCCGAGCCGCGGGCCCGGCTGGAGTTCGCCCGCGCCGGGGAGATCGTTTACGCCTCCCGCTACTCCCTCGAGGGGAGGGTCGAGGACGGCTCCGGAGAGGCCACGCTCCGCCTCGTCCAGGAGATCTCGGCCGTCACCCCCGACCTCCCGGGCCGCGCCGACTGACGCCACCCCTCCCGTCCGGGGGCCGCCCTGCTTCGGTTCCCCGCGCGCCTGCGAGACAATGGACCGTGCGCTTCACGAAGGTCGTGGGCCCTCCGGGCGAGCGGGCGAAGTCCGTCGGCATCCGGCGGCTTCCCGCGCGGTACGCCGACCGCCAGAACGTCGCTCGAAAGGACGAGCCCGCCGAGGAGACGGCCGAGCCGTCCCCGGCGGCGAGGCCGGACCGCCCCGCCGTGAAGCCGGCGTCGTACCTCGTCGTCTCCCTTCTCTTCTCCGCGCTCCTCTTCGGCCTCTTCCTCGTCGGCGACCGCGGATTCCTGTCGCTCCGAAAGCAGCGGCAGGAGCTGGTGAAGTCGCAGACCGAGCTCCAGGCGCTCGTCGACGAGAACCGGAAGCTGGAAGCCGAGCTCGCCGCGCTGAAGAGCGACCCCGGGGCCGTCGAGAAGATCGCCCGCGAGAAGCTCGGCCTCGTGAAGCCGGGCGAGGTCGTCCTGCTCCTTCCCGACGGGTGGGAGCGGCGCGTCCGCCCGACGGCCGCGCCGGCCGAGCCCGCCACCGCGACCCCTCGCTGACCTGCGCTACGCCACGCCCTTCAGGTCCGCGAGCACCTCGGCCGCGTGCTTCGAGGGGACGACCGTCTCGTAGACCTTCGCGATCCGCCCCTTCGAGTCGATGAGGAAGCTCTTCCGTTTCGCGACGCCGAACGCGAGGTCGACGCCGTAGCTCTTGATCACCTTTCCGTCCGCGTCCGCGAGAAGCGGGAAGGAGAGGCCGTTCTTCTTCGCGAACTTTTCCTGCGCGTCGACGGTGTCCTTCGAGATGCCGATGACCGCGACGTCCTTCGGGTACTTCGGGCCTTCGTCACGGAAGGCGCGGGCTTCCACGGTTCACCCGGGGGTGTCGGCCTGCGGGTAGAAGAAAAGGACCACGCGCTTCCCGCGCAGCCCCGACAGCCGCACGGTCTTTCCGGACTGGTCCTTGAGGTCGAAGTCGGGGGCGGGATCGCCCGGCTTCAGCTCCGTTCCCGAGAAGAGTCCCATGTCCGGACTCTACGCCCGGGGCCCCGACGGGGATCTCCACGCCTTGACGCCCCCGCGGCGGCGGAGTATCTTCCGCCTCCCTGACGCGGGGTGGAGCAGCCTGGTAGCTCGTTGGGCTCATAACCCAAAGGTCGCAAGTTCAAATCTTGCCCCCGCAACCATAAGAATCAACGGGTTAGCTCAGCCGGGCTAACCCGTTTTTCTTTTCGCTCGTGAAGGGCGCCGCTGCCGACCGAACGCGCCGACGCTTCGGCCGTGGGTTCGGCGGTAACGTCCTGCGACGCAATCCCTACTTGAAGAGTTTCAGATCGATGGCATTGGCCATCGCCTGGTAGCCGGCATCGTTGGGGTGCAGGTGGTCGCCGCTGTCGTAGGCCGGCAGGAGCTGCGTCGGGTGGCTCGGATCGCGTGTGGCCTTGTCGAAGTCGATCACCCCGTCGTACTCCCCGCCGGTGCGGATCCATGCGTTGACCGCCTGGCGCTTGACCTCCCCCGCCGGCGTGAAGTAGCCCGGGAACGTCGTCCCCTCGAACGGGGTCAGCGTCGCGCCGTAGATCGTCAGGCCGCGCGCGTGCGCCCGAGCGATGAGCTGCCTGTGGCCCGCGATGATCTCGTCGGCGGTCGGGACCGGAAAGCCGAAGGCCCCGAAGCCGATGTCGTTGATCCCCTCGAGCACGACCACGTGCGTGACCCCGGTCTGGACCAGCACGTCGCGGTCGAGGCGGGAGAGGGCGTTGGGGCCGATGACGTCCTGAAGCACCCGGTTACCGGCGATCCCTTCGTCCAGCACCCCCATCTTGTGATTCCCCGGCTGAGCCATCAGCCGCTCGGCGAGGTGGTTCGGCCACCGGTTGTTGGTGTCCGGGGTCGACGCCGTGCCGTCCGTGATGGAGTCGCCGAGGGCGACGATGACTCCGGTCTGCTTCGAGGTCGTCACCTCCACGCCCGCCAGCCAGAACCATGCCTGCGTCGTCGTGGCGAACGGCATGTCGGTGCTCGCGGTGAAATCCCCCGGCGGGGAGACGTAATTCGTCTGCAGACCTTCGAAGTGCCATGTCGCCGGCCCGGTCGCCGCGGCGGGGACGAAGAGGCTAATCGCCAGGTCCCCCAACGCGGGCACGTCGAGATCGACCGGGTCGCTGAGCACCACGCCGCTGGGCGGGATGGTGATGGACGGATTCCCGCTGAAGGTCAGCACGCGGTCCGACCCCGGCACGATGGCCGCGCCCGAGTCGCGCAGGGCGATGCGCGCCGCGCCGACGACCAGGGCCTCGGCCCCGAAGGTGGACAGCCGGACGCGCACGCGATCGCCGCCGACACTCGTGTGGACGATCTGCCGCAGGGTCTGGTTGCCGAACCCGGGGTTCGTGATCCCGACCCCGGCGTCGGGCCCGTGCAGGGCGGTGCTCCAGGTCCCGACCCAGATCTCGTTTCCGTTGCCGGCGAGGGCGGCGGGGGGGGCGAGGCCCGCGACGGCGAACGCGACCGCCGCGACGACGGTCTTGAGCCATCGACGGCGGCTGATACCACCGACAGGGAACAGCGTTTGATTGGCAGTACGTCCACGGGTCGAAGGAAGGTTCTTGGGAAGTGTCACGAGGTCCTCCTGGTCATCGCTGGATGTGGGTCTTTCCGGACAGAACTCTCTACGCCATTCCACCTGCGACATTTCGTCGTGAACCTTAGGAATCGGACCCTTCGAAACGGGTGGGATGAGCGAAGCTGCACCGCGACCCGCGTTCCGCCTCCGCTGAGAAGGTGTCTCAACGGGGGACGACCTAACGGTCGTTCAGCGCTCGTTCGTCTCTTTGCCCCCCGCTTGAGGCAGGGGCCGTCACGCCTCTCCACCGCTCCTGAGTTCGATGGCGGCGCGCAAGCCTCCTCGATGGGAAAATCCGGCCAGCCATGAAGAAAAGCTGCGGGCTCCTCGTCGCTCTCTGGCTGCTCCTCGCCGGCGCGTACGGCGCCGTCGCCTGGTGGCGGACACAGGAGAAGGTCCCGGCGCTCGTCATCGGGATCCTCGGCGGGTCGTTCGCCGCGCTCCTCGTCAGCTCCGCGGTCGGCCTCGTCCAGGGGCTGAAGGACCGCGCTGCCCTCCGCCGCGCGAAGAGCGGGGCTCCCCGCGTGGACGGGCGGCTCGAAGCCGCCTCCGGCCGGGTCCGGCCGCTCGGAGCCCCGCTCGCAGGGACCGTTCACGGGCAAGGCGTGCGTGGCCTACGAGTACGACGTGAAGAACCCGAAGGCCGGGCGGAGCGACTTCGCCGGCGTCGCGCTCGCTCCCTGCGTCATCGACACCCCGGCGGGCCCCGCGAGGCTCCTCGGCTGGGCGGTCCTCGACGAGTTCCAGGGCGATCCCGCCGAGATCGATCCCGACCGGGGCGCCGCCTACCTCCGGACGGCGCCGTTCGAGCCGCTCGGCCTGACGAACGCCCTTTCGATGCTCGGGAGCCTCCTGACCGACGACGACGGCTCGATCCGGAAGGACTTCCGGATCGAAGGGGCGGAGATCGACCTCGCGGGGAAGCAGATCTCCGAGAAGGTCGTCGCCGTCGGCACGACCGTTACGGTCCTCGGCGCCTGGTCCGCGGCGAAGGGGGGATTCGCCCCCTCGGGCGCGGCCGTCAACCGGCTCTTTCCGTTCGGGCCCTCGATCACCGCCGAGGAGGTCGTCGGCAGCTCGCGGAAGAGCTTCGCGATCGCGGCCGTCATGTTCCTCGCGCTCCACGCGATCCTCGTCCCGATGTACCTCCTGTCGCCGGGACCGCCGAAGCGGGACCGGGCGGGCCAGGTCATCCCCGACAACCCGAGCGTCTGGGACGAGCGCGACTGCAGCCGACTGAAGGAGCTCCTGGCCGCGGGAGCCGACCCGAACGAGGCGGGGGCCGGCGGACGGACCCGCTGATGAACGCCGTTTCGAACGGCAAGATCGAGTGCGTGAAGGCCCTCGCGGCGGCCGGCGCCCGGCCGGACGCCGCCGACGAGGACGGCAGCTCGGCGATGTCGTGGGCGATCACGGCCGAGCGAGAGGTCCTCGTGGCAATTCTGAAGGCCGCCGGAGGAACGGACTTCAGGGTCACGGCCGCGACCGGCCGGCCTCTTTCCGCAGACGACGCCCCGGTCCGGGCCGTCCGGGCCTACCTCGCCGCGATCCAGGCCGGCGACCTCGCGGCGCTTGAGCGGCTGAGCCGTCCGTCGACGACGGAGCCGATCAAGAAGCACGACGTCCTGGGGCTGTGGCAGCGGACCCGGCCAGCGGCTCCCGAGTTCGCCAGGGGCTTCTGGAACGACGGGGCGGCGACCCTCGCGGTCCGCGGCGCGACGGCGGCCTCGCGGGGAGGCGTCGTTCTCTTCCACTATCACCTGCAGAAGCAGCCGGACGGCTGGCACGTCGACAAGGAGTGGTTCGACGACGAGAAGCTCGAGGTCGTGCCGACGCCCGGTCAGCCGCCGACGAGAACCTCCTCTTCCACGCGCGTCGTTCCGCCGGCCTTCTCCCGCCCGCCGGCCGGAAGGACGCCGCCGGCGACGCTCCACGGCTCGTAGCGGATCGGGAGGTACTCCGGGAACCACATCGACCGCCGGACCGACTCTTCCAGGTTCACGAGGTGCTCGGCGTCGGCGTGGCCTTCCGCCACGGCCCGGCGGATGACCGCGCAGGCGACCGCGTGGGAGCAGTCCAGGATCCGGGAGAGCTTCGGGTAGACCGCACACTCGGCGATGTCTTCCGTCGTGACCTTCGCCGCGAGCGCCTTGGCCGCGTCCAGGAACATCCCGTCGCTGATGTAGCGGGCGCGCGCCACGCACGCCCCGAGGCCGATGCCGGGGAAGACGAACGCGTTGTTGCACTGCCCGATCCGGAACGTCCGCCCCCCGAACGTCACCGGCGCGAACGGGCTCCCGGTCGCGATCAGGGCGCGCCCGTCCGACCACCGGATGGCGTCCTCGGCGGTGCATTCGCTCTTCGAGGTCGGGTTCGAGAGCGGGAAGATGATCGGCCGTTCGTTGAGCTTCGCCATCAGCTTCACGAGGTTCTCGGTGAACGTGCCCGGCGTCGCCGAGACGCCGACGAGGATCGTCGGCTTTGCGTTTGCGACCGTCTCCTCGAGCGTGATCCGCGCCGGGTCCTTGACCTTCCACGAGGCGACCTCGCCCCGCTCCCGCGCGTAGAGCGCCTTGAAGTCCTCCAGCCCCGGCCGGTCGCCGACGACGAGGCCCTTCGTGTCCGCCGTCCAGACGTGGCGGCGCGCCTCCTCCCGCGAGAGGCCGTCCTCGACGAGCGCCGAGACGAAGAGCTCTGCGATTCCGTGCGTCGACGCGCCGGCGCCGGCGAAGACGAGACGCTGGTCCCGCATCCGCTGGCCGGTGATCCGCAGGGCGGCGTAGAGGCCCGAGACGACGACGGCCGCGGTGCCCTGGATGTCGTCGTTGAAGGAGAGGATCGAGTCGCGGAAGCGGTCGAGCTGCTTGATCGCGTTCGCCTTGAGGAAGTCCTCCCACTGGAGGAGGACGTGCGGGTAGACCTTCTTCACCGCCACGACGAACCGGTCGACGAAGTCCTGGTACTCCGCGCCCCGGATCCGCTTGTGCCGGAGGCCGAGGTAGAGCGGGTCTTTCAGCCGTTCCTCGTTGTCGGTCCCGACGTCGAGCGTGATCGGAAGCGTCGAATAGGGGGAGACGCCGGCGCAGGTCGTGTAGAGGCAGAGCTTCCCGATCGGGATCCCCATCCCGCCCGCCCCCTGGTCGCCGAGCCCGAGGATCCGCTCGCCGTCGGTCACGACGATCACGGAGGGGTCGGTCGTGTGGTAGTTCCGGAGGATCTTCTCGATGTCGTTCCGCTGCTCGTAGCTGATGTAGAGGCCCCGTCCCCTCCGGTAGATGTGCGAGAACTTCTGGCACGCCTCGCCGACGACCGGCGTGTAGACGATCGGGAGCATCTCGTCGATCCGCTCGTGGACGAGCCGGAAGAAGAGGGTCTCGTTCCGGTCGTGGAGGCTCGTCAGGAAGACGAACTTGTCGAGCGGCGCCGGCTTCACGAGGAAGTTCTCGTAAACGCGGGTCAGCTGCTCCTCCATCGTACAGACGGTCGGCGGGAGGAGCCCGTGCAGGTCCAGCTCGTCCCTCTCCCGGGTGGTAAACGCGGTCCCCTTGTTCGTAAAGGGGTCCATCAGAAGGGCTTTCCCCTTGACCGGCGTCGAGATATAGCGCTGCCAGGTCGACGGGTCGACCTTGATCGAGAACTGCATACATCCTCCTCGCTGCCACGGCGTCCCCGTCGGCCCGGTCAGGGGCCCGCCCAGGATTCACCCGCTACAACGTGGGGTCCGGGGGGGCTCCCCGGTCAATGGGACCTATTCCTCAGGAGGGGTCCCGGCTTCCCCCCTCGACCGGAACTGGTGCATCCTGCTCAGAGCCGCGCGGCCGCAGGTTCCTCTAGATTCCATGTTCTGCACAAGGGGAGGACCATGGCGACGACTCGAGCAACGGTCGCAAAGAAACCACCCGCCGGGAAGAACCGCTTCGTCTACGCGAAGACGTTTCAGAAGGGGAAGGACGACACGAAGTACCGGCTCGTCGCGGGACCGAAGGGGCTCGTGAGGAAGGCCCGGTTCGCCGGGAAGCCCGTCCTCGTCGTCGACCCGAAGGCGCTGACCCTCCTCGCGCACGAGGCGATGCGCGACGTCTCGTTCCTCCTCCGGCCGAAGCACCAGCAGCAGGTGGCGGCGATCCTGAAAGACCCCGACGCCTCCCCGAACGACCGCTTCATGGCCTTCACGCTCCTCAAGAACGCCGTCATATCGTCGCGGTTCGAGCTCCCGTTCTGCCAGGACACCGGCACCGCGACGGTCGTCGGCTGGAAGGGGCAGCAGGTCTGGACCGGCGGCGACGACGCGGCCGCGCTCTCGAAGGGGATCTGGAAGACCTACACGGAAGAGAACCTCCGCTACTCGCAGACGGCGGCGCTCTCGATGTACGAGGAGGTCAACACCGGGAACAACCTCCCGGCGCAGATCGACCTCTACGCGACGCCGGGGGCCGAGTACCGCTTCCTCTTCGTGACGAAGGGGGGAGGCTCGGCGAACAAGAGCGCTCTCTTCCAGGAGACGAAGGCGCTCCTCAACCCGGCCAGCCTCGAGGCGTTCCTCGTCGAGAAGATGAAGAGCCTCGGCACCGCCGCCTGCCCGCCGTACCACATCGCGTTCGTCGTCGGCGGCACGTCGGCCGAGGCCTGTCTGAAGACCGTGAAGCTCGCCTCGACGGGCTACTACGACTCCCTCCCGACGACGGGCGACGCGACCGGCCGGGCATTCCGCGATCCGGAGCTGGAGGCGAAGCTCCTCGCGAAGGCGCAGGGACTCGGCTTCGGCGCGCAGTTCGGCGGCAAGTACTTCGCCCACGACGTGCGCGTCATCCGCCTCCCCCGCCACGGCGCGTCCTGCCCGGTTGGGATGGGCGTTTCCTGCTCGGCCGACCGGAACGTCCTCGCCAGGATCGACGCGAAGGGGCTCTGGCTCGAGGAGCTGGAGCGCCACCCTGAGGCGCTCCTCCCCGTGCACACCGGCGGGAAGGCGAAGGAGCACGCCGGGCTCGTCCGGATCGACCTGAACCGGCCGATGAAGGAGATCCTCGCCGAGCTGTCGAAGCACCCGGTCGCGACGCCGCTCGCGCTCACCGGGCGGCTCGTCGTGGCGCGCGACATCGCGCACGCGAAGCTGAAGGAGCGCCTCGACGCCGGGCACGACCTCCCCGCGTACTTCCGGGACCATCCCGTCTACTACGCCGGGCCCGCGAAGACGCCGAAGGGAAAGCCGTCCGGCTCGTTCGGCCCGACGACGGCGGGGCGGATGGACTCCTACGTCGACCTCTTCCAGTCGAAGGGGGGGTCGATGGTCATGATCGCGAAGGGGAACCGGAGCGCGCAGGTGACGGAGGCGTGCCGGAAGCACGGCGGCTTCTACCTCGGCTCCCCCGGCGGCCCGGCCGCGATCCTCGCCGAGGAGAACATCCGGAAAGTCGACGTTCTCGAGTTCCCGGAGCTCGGCATGGAGGCGATCTGGGCGATCGACGTCGTCGACTTCCCCGCCTTCATCCTCGTGGACGACAAGGGCAACGACTTCTTCCAGAGGATCAAGTGACCATGGCCCCTAGCGCCTCCCCCCACGTTTCCGCGCCCGTGATCCCCGGCCATGACGTCCTCGCGATCCTCGCCGCCTGCGGCGGGCGCGCCACCTTCCTCGAGCTGAGGCTCGCGGCGTCGGCCACCTTCGGCCACGCGGCCTTCTACGGCAACTGCCACGGCGACCTCTTCGACTTCGACGGCCTCCTGAAGTTTCTCGAGTCGAAGGGAAAGCTCGTCCGGCAGGGCGACGACCTGACCCTCCGCTCCGCGCTGCCCCACTCCGGGTGTTGATCCACCGGCCCGCGGGGACCGGAGCCGGTTTCCGTTCCGGACCCGACAGCGTGCGGCCGGCTCAGCGCAGCCCGTCCACCACCTGCAGGCTCGTGAGGATCCGTTCGTAACAGTAAGCGTAGCTGCGGGAATCGGGCGTCATCACGATGCCGTCGATCGCGACCAGTCCCGAGCGATCCGCGGGCGCAATCGTCTTCCAGAGCTCCCGTCTGCCGGTCGCGACGTCGATCCCGAAGACCTGCACCGGCGCCTCTCTCCCCTTGGAAACGTAGACCGAGCGGCCGTCGGCGCCCCAGAGGATCGGATCTCGCCGACCTCGGCGCCGGCGAGCGGCTTCGGGCCGCCGCCATCCATCGGATAGATCGCGATTCTCGAGTCCGGTCCCTGTGCGGCAAAGAACCGTCCGTCGGGAGACACCGCCATGGGCCCCTCCGAGAGTTCCTCGGGAGAAACCGCGCGCGGCTCGCCCCCTTCGAGACTCTGGACGTAGACCTTGAGCGGGCCGTTTCCGGCTCGTGCGAGAAACAGAAAGCTCTTTCCGTCGGGGAGGAACTTCTCATCGACCGTCGTCGAGCCCCCGATGCTCGAGCCGCCTCGGCTGCCCCGGCCCTGTCGGGAGCAACACGTACGCGTCTGGCTGAACGCCTGGTGGACGAGACAGGACCCACCGGCCGTCGGGAGACAGCCCGAGTCCCCAGCCCTCGCCGAGGCGCACGGCCGCGGACCCGTCCAGGGCCCGCAGGTAGATCGTCCGCTTTCGCCACCGCCCTCGCCCCATTCGGTGAAGAGCACGTTCCGTCCGTCGCGCGAGATATCGGCGACGGCAGACCGGTCCATCCAGGGAAGGTCGCGCTCGGCCCTCTCTCCGGCCGTCAGCGCGACGAGGCTCGAATGCCAGAAGTATTCGTTGAGCAAGACACGGCCATCTCTCGAGATGTCGTGGAAGTAAATGCCGCCCGCCTCCTGGCGCACGAGCCGCTCGCGGCCCGCCAGTGTGACCGCATAGACCGCGTACTTTTCGGACCCCTGATGTCCGCCGAACCAGATCTCTCCTCCGTCGGGGCGCCACGCCACGTTCCCGATGCCCCCCCACCCTTTAATGAGGGTCGTCGCCTTGCCGGCCAGGTCGATGCTGAGATTTCATCACCCAACTGGCTGATCGCAAGCCGGTCGCCCCGGGGGGAAATGCGCATTGATTCGATCAGGTTCGTCGTCTCGTAGAGGACCTTTCCGATGGGGAACTCGACCCGGTACTTCCCGCCGACCTTGTGCACGACGGCGAGGTCGCGCCCGTCGGGAGACCAGTCGGCCAGCGAAACGTTCTCGAGCAGCTCGCGCGGCGCTCCTCCCTCGAGCGGCACGCGCGCCAGCGTGCCGATGCTCTCCCAGATCGTTTCGCGCCCGGTCTGGATCGCGAGCTCCCCCGTGGCGGAGACGGCCAGGACCCTCCCGTCCGGCAGCGGCAGGCCTCGCGACTCGAGGCTGCCGATGCGCGCCGCGAAGATCCGGGCCGGCTGGCCCTCCCAGGCGGCGGAATAGACGACCGTCTGGCCGTCGGGGGCGAACCTCGCCCCGTAGACCGTCCCGCGCCGGAAGGTGATCGCGCGTGTAGGAAGGCGCGGAGGGCTTCTGCCGGATCGTGCTTGACGCCCCAGCCGGCGAGAAGACCGAGCCCGACGAGGGCGGCCGCCAGGAGCGGCTTGCGCCAGCCCGCGATGGCGCCGCGCGAGCCCCCGAGGCGAGAGCGCTCCCGAGGCACCGGACAGCGCCTCCAGGTCGAAGGCGAGATCCCGGGCGGACTGGAACCGCCGCTCGGCGTTCTTCTCGAGGCAGTGCCGCACGAGCCGCTCGAGGCCGGGGCTGATGTTCCGGTTCGTGACGGAGAGCTCCGCCGGGTCCTCCTTCAGGATCGCGGCCATCGTCTCGGCGCCCGAGTCACCCCGGAACGGGCGCTGGCCCGAGAGCATCTCGAAGAGGATCACGCCGAGGGCGAAGAGGTCGCTCCTCTCGTCGGCGGGCTCGCCCTTGACCTGCTCGGGCGAGAGGTAGGCGAGCGTTCCCATCACGATGCCCGGCTCGGTGGCGGTCGGCAGGTTGGAGGCGCTCACGGAGCCCTCGACCTCGATCAGCTTCGCCAGGCCGAAATCGAGGATCTTCACCCGCCCGTCCTTCGTCACGAAGATGTTCTCAGGCTTCAGGTCGCGGTGGACGATCGCCTTCTCGTGCGCGGCGGCCAGGCCGTGGGCGATCTGGACCGCGTTCTCGACCGCCTTCCGGGGAGGGAAGCGCCCTCCGGCGAGCTCCGCGCGCAGCGTCTCGCCTTCCAGCAGCTCCTGGACCACGTAGGGAGCGCCGTCCTGCTGCCCGATGTCGTAGACGATCGTGATGTTCGGGTGGTTGAGGACTCCGGCCGCGCGGGCCTCCTGCTCGAAGCGTTTCAACCGGTCCGGGTTTTTCGAGAGGGAGGCGGGCAAGACCTTGATCGCTACGTCCCGACCGAGCCTCGGATCCTTCGCGCGGTACACCTCCCCCATCCCGCCCGCGCCGAGCGGCGACAGGATCTCGTAGGGACCGAGGCGAGAGCCCGGCGATTGAGACATACTCGCAGCGCAATTCTAGGCCCGCTCAAACGGGGGCCTCAGGCGCTCAGTCCGACGACGGCGGGGCGGAAAGTCGTGCGGAACGCCGGTTGCTCGATCTGGCCCGGACCATGACCGGCGTCATATGCCCCGGCCAACCGGCCACCTAACGTGATCATGAGGAGGGTCGATTTTGTCCTTCGAAACCGGCACCATCGCGGAACTCGCCATCGCCAACCCGGGCGCCATTCCCGAGCTCGAACGCCTCGGCATCGATTTCTGCTGCGGCGGGGCCGCGACCGTCGCCGACGCCTGCCGCCACGCGGGAGTCCGCCCGGAGGAGCTCCTCGCGCTCGTTTCGCAGGCCGATCGGCCCGCCGGCCGGGCGTGGGAGACGGAACCACTGACCGCGCTCGTCCGGTTCATCCTCGAGACCCATCACGTCTTCACCCGCGAAGCCATCGCGTCGCTGCCGCCCGCTCGCGGCGAAGGTCCGGGGCCGGCACGGCGAAGCCCATCCCGAGACCCGGAGCGTCGAGTCGCTCGTGGCGAGGCTCGCCGCCGACCTGGCGCCCCACATGATGAAAGAGGAGCAGATCCTCTTCCCCTACATCGTGGCGCTCGAGGAGGCGGCTCTCGGCGGCGGGCGGCGGCCGGCGTCGTGCTTCGGGTCGGCGCGGAACCCTATCCGGATGATGATGGCCGAGCACGAGGCGGCGGGAGAGATCCTGCGGCGGCTCCGAGCGGAGACGGCCGGGTACGCGCTGCCGGCCGACGCCTGCGCGTCGTTCCAGGCCCTGTACGGCGGCCTTCAGAAACTCGAAAGCGACCTCCACCGCCACATCCACCTCGAGAACAACGTTCTCTTCCCGCGGGCCATCCGGCTGGAGGAAGGCGACGTCACGGAGCGACCATGAAGACCTCCACGGCAGTTTCCGCGCCCGTGATCCCGGGTCACGACGTTCTCGCGCTCCTCGCCGCGCGCGGGGGGCGCGCCACCGTCGCCGAGTTCCGCCTCGCGGCGGCGGCCGCCTTCGGCCCCGGCGGCGGCTACGGGAACTGCCACGGCGACCTCTTCGACTTCGACGGCCTGCTCGTCTTCCTCGAGTCGAAGGGCAAGCTCGCCCGCCACGGCGACGACCTGACCCTCGGCTCCGTCCCGGCCTGCTCGGGGCACTGACCGGACCGCGCGCGTCCTCCGGAAGCGCCGGGGCGTCAGGGCTTTCGAGGATGCGGCCGGGGCCACCTCGGGCGGAAGGCCGTCGATCTCCAGCAGGTTCGAGGTGGCCTGCCGCGCCGCGACGACGGCGAAGCTCATGTCCGGAGCGAGCCCGAACGAGTGAAGCTCGACGTCCGGCTCGAACGTGACGAGCTTCCGCCGCGTCGCCGACGTGTCCGGCACCAGGCACGACGTCCTGCACGTAGATCGCCGTTCCGGCTCCGTCCCCGCCGAGGAACGCGATGCCGCGGCCGTCCGGCAGCCACCGGTGCCGTCCGGCGATGAAGCCGCGCCCGGCCGGGAGGTTCGGGATCCGGAAGACCGGCGCCCCGTCCGCGATGCGGACGACCTCGATCGTCGGCACGGGGATCGGGCTCACGAAGGAGACCCATGCTCCGTCGGGAGAGATCTCGGGGAGGAAGTTGCGTCCCGGAGCGATGATCTTTGCGTCCGTGCCGTCCGCCCGAATCTTCCAGATGCCCGGCTTCGCGCCGTTGAACGAGACGTATGCGATCGTCGAGCCGTCCCGGGAGAGCGACGGGTTCTCCGCGTCGGCACCGTCGTCGGAAATGCGACGCGGCGCGCTCCCGTCTCCCCCGGCTCCCCAGATCTCGTAGTGCCCTGTGCGCGCCGACGACCAGAGCAGCGTCTTTCCGTCCCGGCTCAGGAAGACGTCCGCATCGCTCGCGGGGTGGCTCGTGAGCCGGCGCACCGCGCTCGAGCGGCGGTTCGACTCCCAGGCGTCGCTGTTCCCTTCCCGGTTCGACGTGAAGACGACGGTTTCGCCGTCACCCGAGACGACGGGCTGGAAGTTGACCTGCGATCCCTGCGTCAGCCACTTCCGTGGTCCTGCCTTGCTCGTGAGCGGGACTTCGAGAAGGTTCGTCGGGACCGACAGCGACTCCACGACCAGTCGCCCGGGCCCCGCGATGTCGAGTCCCGTCCCGACGCCGAGGGAGTAAGCGATCGTCGTGAGGGCTCCGGAGCGGACGTTCTGCAGGTAGTACGCGCCCGGGCTGGCAGGCACGATGGCCTGGTCCCTCCTGCCGTAGACGACGGCGCGGCCGTCGCGCGTCCACGCGACGTCCGAAACCTCGCCGAGTCCGGGCGGAGCGGGAAGAGTCCGGCTCGCGCGCGTGTCCGGGTTGACGAGGACGACGGTCCACCCGGAGCCGATGTTGATCTGGCCCCGGGCCGTGGCAATCCAGGTCCCATCGGGCGACCACCGCGGAGAACGGAAATTGAAGGCGTCGCCGGAGTCGACGAGGCGCGGCCCGCTTCCGTCGTTTCCCGCCACCCAGAGCTCCTGCGTTCGCACGCTCTCCCGGATGCGCGTACGCAGGAACGCGATGCGGGAGCCGTCGGCCGACACGTCGACCTCCATTGCGTCGCCTACGACCTTCTGCGGAGGCCCGCCGAGAGCAGAGACCCGGTAGACGGCCGGCGCGGACGCTTCCGGAGACGCCTCCGGGCGCCGGCGCCGCGCCGCGAACGAAGAAGACGCTGGTCGAGTCCGGCGTGAAGCGCGGCGCCCTGTCCGGCCCCTCGGTGAGCGCGATCTCCGATCCGTCGGCCAGCTGCTTGAGCCAGATTCGCGAGACGCCGCCGCGGCTGGACGCGAAGGCGCATAGCCGCCCGTCCGGCGAGATTGCCGGGGCGCCGTCCTGCCCTGACGACGTGATGTAGGTCAGACGCGGTGGGGGGAGTGAGGGCGGGGCCGTGCGCCGGCCGGCGATCGCGCCGAGGACGAGGAGGAGCGCCCCGCCGGCGGCCAGCGGAATCCAGCGGGACACGCCCTTTCCTCCCGCTCTCGCACCTGGCGACGAGGGAGTCCACGTCGACAGATGGTCGCGGAGCCCCTTCAGGTCGCGTGCGACGTCCCGCGTTGCGTCGTAGCGCTCGGAGCGTTCCTTCGCCAGCAGCCGCTCGACGAGCCAGCGAACCGGCGCGGGCACGTGCGGGGCCCTCTTTTCGAGCGGCTCCGGCTCGTCGCGGATGATGGCCGTCAGCGTCTCGGGCACCGATGCGGCGTCGAACGGCTTGGCGCCCGCCAGCATTTCGTAGAGAACGGTGCCGAGCGAGAACTGGTCGCTCCGGAAGTCGACGGCGTCGCCGCGCGCCTGCTCGGGGGACATGTAGGCGACCGTGCCCAGAACGACTCCCTCTCCGCTGATCGCCGCGAGCGTCGGAGAGCGGGTGTCGCCCGGATCACGGCGCGAGACGTCGTGGCGGGCGAGGCCGAAGTCGAGGACCTTGACGTGGCCGTCTTTCGTCAGGAAGACGTTCTCGGGCTTGACGTCGCGGTGGACGATCCCCTTCTCGTGCGCCGCGGCGAGCCCTTCGGCCACCTCGCGGGCGATGTCGAGGGCCCGACGCGGCGGCATCGGGCCGCGCGCCATCGCCAGGCGAAGCGTCTCGCCCTCGAGCAGCTCGCTGACGGCGTAGCGGACGCCATCCGACTCGCCGACGTCGAAGAGGGCGAGGATGTTGGGATGCGAGAGCGCGGCGACGGCCTTCGCCTCGCTCGCGAATCGGGCGAGCGCTTCGGAGCTCCCCGCGAGCCCCTCGGGCAGGACCTTGACGGCGACCTCGCGTTCCAGCCTCGTGTCGCGCGCTCGATAGACCTCCCCCATGCCGCCCGCGCCGAGCGGCGCGAGGATCTCGTACGGGCCGAGCCGGGTTCCCGGCGAAACCGTCATCCCGCGGGCATCATCCGTTCCCCGCGGCTCTCTGTCGAGAAGGGGCGCCGGGCCTCGTCCGCCGCCCGGACGCGGCCGGAACGGGGCCGATCACCCTTTCGAGAGCGCTGGACACCCCGGCCAATCTGATAGATTCGCGTCACGTCGGACTTCCTCTTTCGAGACAACATGGTCCTGAAGAATCGCGCTGGATCGACCGCTTGAAGAGTTCGCGCGTCGATCCCACCCGGATCGATCGAAGGTTCTTGGCAAGGCAGACGGCAGAAAGAACCAACCGCTTCCGACAAGGACGGCGGCCAGCAGGAGGAACAGATGAAGAGATGCGTGATCGTCATCGCCGCCGTCGCGGCGTTTTTCGCCTCGTCCCTTAAGGCCGCGGACCCGGGGGAGAAAGTCCTGATCCGGGCCGCAAAGCCGTACGACCAGCTCGTCTCAAAGATCGAGGCGGCAGGCGGGAAGGTCACGTACCGGTACAAGTACGTCGACGCCCTCGCCGCCGAGGTCCCCCGCGCTTCCCTCGCGGCCGTGCGGAGCATCGCGGGCCCGTCGGCGGTGACGAAAGACGAGGAGATCGCCGCTCCCGTCCCGATCGAGACCGCTCGCGGCAAAGGGGGCCTGATTCCGTCGGGGTCCGGCTTCGACATCCCCTACGAATCGGTCGACGCGCTCGACGGCACCGGGATCCGCGCCATCGCCGGCGCCAACCCCTCGGCCTACCTTCCGAACCTCGGCGTCGCCAACGTCACGAGCCTCCTCGCGGCCGGATACACGGGGGCGGGAGTCATCGTCGGCGTCATCGATTCGGGCATCCGTCCCGGCTTCCCGCACATCAGCCTCGACGGGTCCGTCATCGGATGCGAGGATTTCGTCGGCGACGCCCTCGGCTGCACGAACTCCGGCAACAACTTTCACGGCACCTTCGTCGCCGGGATGATCTCGGCGAACGTCACCTTCACCTTCAGCGCGGCGTCGTCCCTCCGGAACGCCGTCCTCGCGGAGTGCCCGGACTGCTTCGCGAATCCCCCCGTGAACACGCAGATCCCGATGATCGGTACGGCGCCGCTGTCGAGCATTTACGCCCTTCGCGTCTTCGGGGCGACGGGGGGCGCTCCGACCTCGCGGATCCTGGCTGCCATGGAGCGGGCCATCCACCTCAGGGAGATGTACGACGTGGATCCTTCCACCGGCGCAAACATCCGCGTCGTCAACATGAGCCTCGGCGGCTCGACCCTCGCCGCGGGCCGCGACCTGCTCGACATCGAGGTCGACGTGATGGCCCAGAAGGACATCGTGACCGTGATCGCAGCCGGCAACGCGGGGCCCTCGTCCCTGACCGTCGGGAGCCCGGGCACGGCCCTGAGCGCGCTGACGGTCGGCGCGGCGGGCCTCGCCCACAACGAGAGAGTCTTCTGGCGTCTGCAGTTCGGCCCCGTGGCCGGGGCGCTCTATCGGCCGTTCCTCGGGACGCAGACGGCCTTCTTCAGCTCCCGCGGCCCCGACGCCGACGGCCGGCTCGACCCCGACGTCTCCGCGAACGGCTTCGGGAGCTTCGGCCAGGGCTCCGGCGGCACGAATACGATCACGATCGGGAGCGGAACGAGCTTCGCCACGCCGACCGTGGCGGGCGTCGCCGCGCTCCTTCGCCAGAGGGTTCCCTCAGCGACGGCCCGGCAGATCCGGAACGCGATCATCGCCTCGGCAAATCCGGCGATCTTCGCCGACGGCTCAACCGTTCTCGACCGGGGCGCCGGGTACGTGGACGCCGGCGCCGCTGCCAGCCTCCTTCTGGCCGGAAGCGTTCCTGACACGTCTCCGTCCCAGGGAAACCCCAACAAGTCGGTCAAGGTGAACGTGGAGAAGGGGACCGACCTCGACGTGCACGACGGATACGTCACGGAGACCGTCACCGGCCTCCTTCCGGGCCAGCGGCACGACGTCCTCTACCGTGTGAATCCCAACACGAAGCAGGTCGTCATCGCCCTGACGGGCGTCACGCCCGCTCTTCCTCCCGCCCAGCAGAACCAGCTCTTCGGCGACGACATCCTTCTCACCGTCCACTCGGCCAAGACCTCGTCCATAGGGGAAGGGGACTACAAGGTCTTCGAATTCACCACCGGCGGCACCTTCGCGGTGGACGACCCCGAGACCGGGCTGATGCGCGTGACCGTGAACGGCGACTGGACGAACGCCGGGACTATCGGGGCGACAGTCAGCATCTTCTCGCTGACGGACCGCTTCCGCAGTTCACCGCACAGGGGAAGATCGCGACCGGCCAGACGCTCGTCTTCCCCGTCAACGTCCCCCCCGGCGTCTCCGTGGCGGAGTTCCGGGCCGGCTGGCGCGAGGACTGGGGTAACTACCCGACGAACGACATCGACCTCATCCTCGTCACCCCGGGCGGCAGCTTTAACACCGGCGGAGCGACTTCGAGCAACCCGGAGGTGGTCGTCGTGAACAATCCCGCGGCGGGGCAATGGCTCGCCCTCGTGGACGGATTCGATATTGAGACCGGCACCGACAAGTTCGAGTTCCGTGCCAGCCTCGACGGAAAGGTCGTGAAGTAGGGACTTCGGGTCCCCGGAGGGCGCGGGGGACAAACCTCGCGCCTTCCGTCGGGCTCTTCCGTGAGAGCACGCCGCCCGCTGCTGCCCAGGAATGCGGGGCTCGTGGTCACCCCTCTCGTCTCGGTGCCTTTAGCGTGATCCGGACGATCTCGCCCGGCCGCCAAAGTCGCATCCGCGGGCCCCACGTGCCGGTGCCGCGGCAGACGACGACGGCCATGCCGCCCACTTCGTAGCGCCCCTCGAGAAGGCGGTAACGCAGCCGGACGAGCCAGCCGAACGGCCAGATCTGGCCGGCGTGCGTGTGGCCCGAGACCATCAACCCCGCCCCCGCGGCCGCGGCCCTCTCCGCCTGCCACGGGGTGTGCGAGAGGAAGAGCGTCGCCCCCGCGGGCCGCCCCTCGAGAGCGCGCCGGACCGGGTCACCGTTCTCGGCCATCTGGCGCCGCGCGGTCAGGTCGTCGACCCCCGCGAGGACGAGGCCGGGCTTCACCTCGACGGCCGTGTCCCGGAGGACGTGGAAGCCCGCCTCCGTCGAGGAACCGGACGCTCTTCTCGAGGCCTGCGTAGAACTCGTGGTTTCCCGTGACGGCGAAGACGCCCGAGCGGCGCCCGGAGCTGCCGGAGGACGGGAAGGAGGTTCAGCTCCTGCGGGCCGTCCCCTTCGAGGATGTCGCCGCAGAGAACGACGAGGTCCGGCTTCAGGGAGTCGATCTGGGCGATCCGCGCCCGGAGCCACCCCTCCCCGATCAGCGTCCCGAGGTGGAGGTCGGACGCGAGGACCACGACCGTTCCGTCCAGCTCCGCTGGAAGGCCCGGGAGCCGGACCTCCTGCTCGCAGACGACCGGCGGCCGGAGCCCCTGCACGAAGGCGATCAACGAGAGCCCGCCCGCGAGGGCGAGCGCCCCGC
Organism: uncultured Acidobacteriota bacterium; assembly: GCA_963821435.1. Classification (GTDB taxonomy): domain Bacteria; phylum Acidobacteriota; class Thermoanaerobaculia; order UBA5066; family UBA5066; genus DAOMFB01. The sequence continues at coordinate 843,441 of CAWGDR010000004.1, read as the reverse complement.
CCCGGATCGCGCCCGAGGCGCGCGGCAGGAGGAACCCGAAGCCGGTCACGACGTCGGCGAGGAGGAGCGACGCGAAGAGGAGAAGAGAACCCCCATCCAGCTCGCGCCGACGAACTCCAGGATGCGCCCGAGGAGCCCGGCGCCGAAGCGCTCCGCGAAGCGGGCCGCGAGGTAGCTCGACCCGAGGAGAACCGCCGCCGCGATCAGCGCCTTCCGAGGCACGTGCGCGGCGACGTACGGGACCGACGCCACGCGCCAGACGACGTAGACGTGGAGCGCGATCCAGACGACAAGGACGGTGGCGAAGAACGACACGAGCCTCGAGACCCTCATCGCGAGGAGACTACGGCAGGCCGGGCGGGTCCATGGGTCAGATGACCCGGGGTCCCGCGGCGGCGCGCGGCCGCCGGTTGCTCTCCACGTCCGCCGCCCCGAGCGGAAGCCCGCGGGGGAGCGGCGCGCGGTCGAGGCCGAAGACCGAGCGCCTGAGCGACGCGTAGTCCTCCGCGCGGTCCCGCAGGACCCGCCCGACGCCTCCCGCCATGGGGTGCGTCGCCGAGAGGACCGCGAGGCGCGAGAGCGCCGAGTAGCCGAAGACGGCGTAGAGCGCCTGCCCCCGCCGGAAGTCGCGCGTCCGCCGGAAGACGCCCGCCACCTTCGACGCGACGTCGCCCGCGCCGTAGAACTCCCGGTACGCCTTCGCGACGAGGCTCCGAAGCTGGTCGGCCGGCGATCCGCGGGTGCCGCCACGTGACGGCGCTTCCGTCGAACCGGTCGAGGTTCGGCTCGGTGACGAGCCCCTCGCCGAGGAACTCCTCGTACTGCTCCGTCCCGGGGATCGGCGTCAGGATGTAGAACGACGCGACGTCGGGCGAGAGCTCCCGGAGCTCGCCGGAGGTGCGCGAGGACTCCGCCTCCGTGTCGCTCGGGAAGCCGAGGATGTTCGAGAAGTGGCTCGTGATCCCGTGCTCGCGGCAGAGCTCGCACGATCTCGCGCGTACTCTCGCGGGGTCGTTGTGGAGCTTGTGCGCCCCGCGAAGCGCCTCCGGGCTGAACGACTCGGCGCCGACGAACATCTGGAAGCAGCCGGCGCGCGCGAGGAGCTCGACGAGCTCCTCCTGCCGGTGCGACCTGCGCGTCGCACTGCGCGAAGAACGGCAGCTCGAGCTTCTCCTCGATCATCGCGCCGAGCAGCGTCCTCGACCTCCGGCACCTTGTTGAAGTTGTCGGACGTGAACATGACGACCTTCACGCCCGCCGCCTTCGCCGCCCGCAGGCTCGCGAGCGTCGTCTCGACGGGCTGGCTGACCGGACGCGCTGGCCGGCGATCCGGATCACCGAGCAGAAGTTGCACGAGAAGGGCAGCCGCGCGCCGGATAGACGCCCAGCATCGGCACGACGTAGCGCGAGAGGTCCCGGCGCGAGGGCGGGATCAGGACCGGGGGGTCGAGAGCTCCCGCTCCCAGCGCTGGTCGCGTCCGTAGACGGGCTGCGAGCTCGCCGCGGCGCGGCGTCGGCCGAGGATCGCCGGCCAGACGAGCTCGGCCTCGGAGAGGGAGAACGAGACCCCGCGGCCCTGCAGCATCGAGGTGTCGCAGGTCATCGGGTGCGGCCCGCCGATCGACGCAGCCCTCGGCGCCGTTTTGGAGCGCGAACGCGGCGAGGTCGAGGGCGCGGTGGAGCTGGTGGCTCTGGACGCCGACGAGCGCGACGAGCGTCCGCGTCCCGGGCGCCTTCGCGAGGAGCTTCAGGTAGGCGAGGTCGGTCTCGACGTACTCGTCGATCGCCCTGACCTCGCACGCCGGCCCCGACCTCGGACGCGAGCGTCAGGCTCGCCAGGTGCGGGAGCGTGCTGTTCGGCATGAAGCCGCGGCGGAAGCGCTCGACGCACCCGTCCACGCCGTACTTGCTCGGCTTGACGAGCACGACCCTGAGAGCGGCGCTCCCCCCCATGGCGAACTCCGCAGCTTCCCCCGGCCGCCAGACTATGCCCGGAGGGCACCCCCGATCAATGCCTCGCCCGGCGCTCTGGCTACGGGCTCATCTCGTAGAGGTCTGCGAGGGGGAGGATTTCCGTCGTCCAGATCCGCGCGGCGCGCTCCCCCCCGTCGGCCGGCTTCCGGACCAGCTTCAGGCAGTCCTCGGCCTGCTCGCCCGTCGTCCCCGCCCGGCCGTGCAGCTCGACGGCGAAGCGGGAGAAGTCGCGCACCATGAAATCGAAGATCTGGTCGACGACCTCGGCCGGGACGCCGAGGAGCGACGCGTTCTCGAGGACGAGCTGGCCGTAAACGACGAGGGTGAAGAGCTCGCCGAGCGTCAGGAGAAAATCGAGGTCCTTCTGCTGTGCCTCGGTGATGTTCTGCTTCGCGAGGAACCGAACGAGAGCAGCGATCTGCTCCTCAAAGAGGTTCACGTTCGGGAGGTCGAACGCCGCAAACGCCTTCCGGAAATCGTGAAAGCGGATCTTCGAGAGCCCGTGCGCCGGCCCCTGGTCGAAGAGGAAGGCGTCGTCGGCCGGGTCGGAGCGGGTCGGGACGTCCATGTAATCGGCCGGCGCGAAGAAGTAGTTCGGCATGAACTTCACGATCAGCGCGATGTTGACGTGGACCGTTCCCTCCAGCTTCGGGAGCGCCCGGATGTCGCGCGCCGCCATCTCGAAGACCATCTCCTTCTCGAACCCCTTCGCCGCGATGACGTCCCAGAGGAGGTCGATCACCGCCTCTCCCTGCGTCGTCACCTTCATCTTCACGACCGGGTTGTAGAGGAGGTAGCGCCGGTCGTCGCGCGTGGCCGACCGGAAGTAGTCGGACGCCCGGAGGGCGAAGAGCCGCATGGCGACGAGCCGCGCCCACGCGTCCGTGAACATCCGCCTCACGTGCGGGAAGTCGGTGACGCTCATGCCGTAGAGACGGCGCCGGGTCGCGTGGCGGATCGCCTCGTAGAAGGCGTGCGTCCCGATCCCGATCGACGCCCAGCCGAGATTGAACTTCCCGACGTTGACCGTGTTGAGCGAGGCGTCCCACGCCTCGGGGCCGCGGATGAGGATCGCGTCGTCCGGCACCGGCGTGTCCCGGAGCGCGAATTCCGCCACGTACGACTGGGAGTTCACGACGTTCTGGACCAGCTCGTACGTCGGGTCCCTCGGGTCGGCGGCGAAGAACACCCACTCCTTCCCGTCCGGCATCTTGCCGAGGACCGAGAGGAGCGCCGCCTCGTTGGCGTTTCCGATGTAGTACTTCCGACCGTTCGCGAGGAAGCCGCCGCCGGAGGAGGCGGAGAGCCTCATCTCCGTCGAGTAGATGTCGGCCCCGTGCTCCTTCTCCGAGAGGCCGAAGCCGAAGATGCCCCCCTCGCCGAGGAGCGCCGCGGCCCGCCGCTTCATCGCCTCGTTCCGGCTCATCCAGAACGGCCCGAGCCCGAGGATCGTCACCTGCCACGTGTACCAGTAGGCGAGGCCGTAGAAGGCGAGGATCTCGTTCAGGGCGCCGTTCCGGTACGTGTCCCACCGGGCGCCCGGGCCGCCGAGCCCCCGTGGCGTCAGGAACGTCGCGAAGAGCTTCGTCTCCTTCTGGAAGTCGAGGAAGTCGCGGTACCAGACCCGGTCCCGGTCATCCTCCTTGAGGCGCTTCCTCCCCTTCGCCTCGAAGAAGCCGACCGTCTTCCGGAGGAGGCCGAGCGAGGCCGGGTCGAGACCCGGGACGGAGAGGGCGCGGGGATTCAGGAGCCGCATGTCGTCACCTCGGTCGAGGCGACTCTACCGCCGCGCGAAAGGCCGACTCAGTACCCCTCGCCCTCCGCCGCCGCGGCGGCCTTCCCCCGGTTGTGGCGGAAGAGAAAGACGTAGTAGATCGCCACGAGCGGGAGGCCGACGAAGAACCAGCGGAGCGCGATGGCGAGACCCGCCGGGTCGCCCCCCGCGTTCGCCGCCGTCAGGGAGAGCGACGGGTCCGGGATCGCGCGGAGCATCACCGGGAAGACGCAGACCGCCGTCGCGATCGAGAGTCCCGCGAGGAACGCGCAGGACGAGGCGAAGGCGTGGAGATCCCGGCCCCGGGCGAGCGAGACGAAGACCCCGGCGAGGCCCGCGATCGCCATCGCCGCGAAGAGGAGGGCGAGCGGACGCCGGGGCAGCGCCGCGAGGAGCCCCGGATTGACCGAGGCGGTCGCCAGCGTGACGACGACCCAGAGAACCGCCACCGCGGCCCAGAGCGTCCGGGCGGCCCGGCGGCTCCGCTCCTGAACGGCGCCGTCCGTCTTCCACGCCAGGTAGGTCCCGCCGTGCGCGACGAGGGCCGCGAGCGCGAAGACGCCGACGAGGACCGTGTACCAGTCGAGGATCCCGACGGGCGGGGCCGCGGTGAAGTCGGTGAAGAGGTCAGCGTGAACCACCCCTCCCGTCCAGGGGGACGCCCGGATCAGGTTCCCGAGCGCCGCTCCGAAAAAGACCGGCAGGAGGACGCTCGCGACGCCGAAGCCCATGTCCCAAGTCTTCCGCCAGACCGTGTCCTTCACGTGGCTCCGGAGCTCGATCGAGATGCCGCGGAGGATCAGGCACCAGAGGACGAGGAAGATCGCGAAGTAGAAGCCCGAGATCCCCGCCGCGAGGATCCGGGGGAAGCCGACGAAGAGCGCCCCGCCCGCCGCGAGGAGAAAGACCTCGTTCCCGTCCCAGAACGGCCCGATCGCCGCCAGGACCTGCCGGCGCTCCGTGTCGGTCCTCGCGACCCAGAGGTGGAGCGCGCCGGCGCCGAAGTCGAACCCGTCGAGGACGACGTACCCGGTCAGGAGGCCGACGACGATCGCGTACCAGATCTCATGCATGGGCCGCCTCCTCCGAGCCGCGCGGCACGGGCCCGTGTGCGATCTCCCGCGAGACGAGGAAGGCGAAGAGGAACGAGAGGGCCGCGTAGATGCCGCAGAAGCCGATCAGCGTGAAGAGCGCCGTCCCGGCGCTCACGTTCGGGCTGGAGCCCTCCGCCGTCCGGAGGAGTCCGTAGACGAGCCACGGCTGCCGCCCCAGCTCGGCCGTCATCCAGCCCGCGAGGACCGCGATGTAGGGGAAGGGGAACGAGAGCATCAGGATCCAGAGCATCGGGCCCGACCGTTCCAGCCTCCCGCGCCACGACAGGAAATTGGCCAGGGCCATGACGCCGATCAGGAGCGTCCCGAGCCCGGCCATCACGTGGAACGAGTAGTAGAGGAGCGCGATGTTGTCGGGCCAGTCGGACTCGGGAAAGTCGTTCAGCCCCTTCACGCTGCTCGTCACGTGCCCGAACGCGAGGAAGCTCAGGAGGTCGGGCACCACGATCGGGTTGTCGATCCGACGCTCCTTCACGTTCGGCTGGCCGATCACGTTCAGCCCGGCCCGCGGGCCGCTCTCGAAGCGCCCTTCCATCCCGGCGAGCGCCGCCGGCTGGTGCCGCGCCACGGCCTTCGCCTGCTGGTCGCCGGTCGGGAACGCGACGAGAACGCTCGAGATCAGCCCCGCGACGGTTCCGATCTTCAGGAAGAGCCGGGCCTGCGGGAGGTGCCTCCCTTCGAGGACGTAGAACGCGCCGAGCGCTGCAACGACGAACGACGCCGTCATGACGCTCGCCGCCATGTTGTGGGCGTACTGGACGAACGCCCAGGGGTTCAGGACGAACGCCCAGAAGCTCGCGAGGCGCAGCGTGCCGTCCTCGGCCAGGCGGTGGCCGACGGGGTGCTGCATGAATGCGTTCGTCGCGATGATGAACCAGCCCGAGAGCCAGCTGCCGAGGAAGAGGGCGACGGACGCCAGGAAGTGCCCCTTCCGGCCGAGCTTCTTCTCGCCGAAGACGAGGAGGGAGAGGAAGGTCGACTCGAGGAAGAACGCGAAGAGCCCCTCCATCGCGAGCGTGTGCCCGACGACGTTCCCCGCGTAGTTCGAGAAGCGCGCCCAGTTCGTCCCGAACTGGAACTCCATCGGGATCCCGGTGACGACGCCGATCGCGAAGTTGATCCCGAAGATCCGGATCCAGAAGCGCGCCGCGGCATTCCAACGGTCTCCGTTCTCCGCGGAGGCCCAGCCCCTTCATCACCATGATCAGGAGCGCGAGCCCCATCGTGAGGGCCGGGAAGATGTAGTGAAAGAGGATGGTGAACGCGAACTGCAGGCGGTGCAGGAAGAGCGGTTCATCCATCGATCCATCCTCGCACGGCCGGCCGGAAGTGAGCGACGGGAGCACAGCGGGACGCCGCCCTCGCCGGGTAAGATCCGGAGAAAACCGGACCGAGGAGGGACTCGATGACGCTCTTGCGCCGTCTGTTCGTGGCTCTCGCCGCCGCCCTGATGGCGGGCCCCGCGCCCGCGGCCGACACCTGCCTCGTCAAGGCCGTCATCGGCGGCAAGGCGGCGGAGATGAAGAACTGCGCCGTCGCCGTCTACGACGAGAAGGGCGTCACGCTCTTCTTCTCGGAGACGCCGATCGGCGCCGAGGAGCGGCAGGCGTTCGAGTGGAACTCCTACGCGAAGGACACCGACCCGTCCGGCAAGCCGCGGACGATGATGCACGTCGGCTTCTGCCCCGGCGGCGGCAAGTCCGAGGCGAACCCGACCGCGGTGAAGTCCGTCGAGCTGTCGATGGCGAGCGCCTCTTCGATGATGCTCCAGCGCCAGTGGGTCTTCGAGCTGCCGAAGGACGCCGCGGAGCTGAAGATCGTCAAGCTCGCCGGGACGCTGGCCCCCGGAGGGCGCCTCTCGGGACGGATCGCCGGCGGGAAGACGAGTGACGGGCTCAAGTACTCCTGGGCGGCCGATTTCGACCTCGCGATTCCGGCGAAGCAGGCGGCGGCGGGCCCGGGCTGCGGCGACTGACCGGGCGGCGGCGTGGGGGTCCGCGTCGGCTCGGCACTCGAGCCCGAAGGTAGACTCTCCGCCGTGACCGGCACCGGACGGGACGCGGAGCTGCTTCGCGAGGAGGCGGGCGCGCCGCCGGAGCTCCGCGGCCGGCCCCGGGTCGGGAGCGGTCCCACACCGCTCGTCCGCCTGCGTCGCAGCGCCCTCTTCTTCGCAGTCTGTGCGCTCGCGGGCGGGCTCGTCGGCTTCGGTGTCGCCCGGCTCCGCGGCCCGCGCTATCGCGCCACGGCGACGCTCCTCGTCGTGGAGCCGCGGGGCGCCGGTCCCGGCTCGGTCGACTACCAGCTCACCCCGATCCGGTCCTACACGGCCCTCCTCGGCTCGCCCGCCCTGGCCGCCTCCTGCGCGGCCGGCGGGGCGCCCCCCCGGGTCAAGGTCCGGATGCCGGAGGGGACGCGCCTTCTCGAGATCTCGGCGGAAGGAGAGGACGCGGTCGCGGTCGCCACGTTCGCCGGCTGCGTCGCCGCCCGGGCGGTGGAGGAGAACCGCCGCCTGAGCGCGGACGTGGCGCGCCGCGGCGAGTCGCAGGTGGGCGCGGCCCTCCTGGCCGCGCGGGCCCAGGTCGAGAAGCAGGAGCTGGAGCTGACCCGCGCGCGGATCGCCTCGCTCGTCGAGCTGAAGCGGGCGCTCCTCAAGGCGGCGCTCGCCCAGATCACGGCCGCCACGGACGAGGAGAGGCTCGCCCGCCAGCACGTCGAGGAAGAGGAGGCGCGGAGCGCGAGCTACCAGGAGAGCGCGGACCGGCCGCCCGCCCCGAGCGAGACGGCCGAAAGCGGAGCCACAAGGGCGCGGGCGAACGCCGCCGCGGCGCGGGCGGCGGTCACCGCGTCCTCGAAGGCCCGCGCCGCCGCCGAGGTCCGCGCCGCCGGGCTCGAACGGGAGATCACGTCCCGCGAGGAGGAGCTCGTCCGCCTCAAGCGCCGCCTCGAAGGCACCGCCGCCGGCCTGGCCGAGCTCGAGAAGCGCGCGGCGCTGGCGCCGCTCGAATCGGCCAGCAAGGCCTTCGACCTCCAGCTCGTGGCGTCGTCGCCGCCGGTGGCGCCGCGGGTGGGCCCTTCGTCCCTGCTCGTGGCCGCGATCGGAGCGCTCGCCGCGGTCTTTCTCGCGGCGCTCGTCGTCTTCTCGCGTCCCGAGTAGGGGTGCGTGGACTCCGCCCGCTCCCCGCGCCCGGCGCTCTACGCCTTCATGGTGGCCGGCTCGGCGGGCGCGGCGCTCCTCGGATTCGCCCGCGAGGCGACCCTCGGGGCCCTTTTCGGGGCCAGCCGGGCGAGCGACGCCTTCTACGCCGCGCTGGCCGTTCCGTTCGCCCTCGCGTACTTCATCGTCGGGGGGGCGCTCGCCCCCGCGCTGACGGCCGCCCTCGCGGGGCGCCTCGAGGGGCGCGAGACCGACGCGGCGCGCCTCCTCGTCCGGAGATCGCTGGGCGCGATCGCGGCCGCGGGGGGCGCGGCGGCGCTCCTCCTTTATGCCGCGAGCGGAACGGTCACGCGGCTCCTCACCCCCGGCTTCGCGCCCGACGAAGCGCGGCTCACGGCGGCTCTCTTCCGCGAGCTCCTCCCCTATGGCCTCCTCACCGTCCTCGCCCTCCTTGCGGCGGCGGCGCTGAACGCCGCCGGGGCCTACGGGACACCGGTCGTGGCGGTCCTCGCCGCCAACTCCGCGTCGTTCGCGCTGCTCCTCCTCTTCGGGCGAGCCGGCATTCACGCGGCGGCCTGGGCCCTCTCGGCCGGGAGCCTTCTCCATCTCGTGATCTCGCTCGTCCGCCTCGCGCGACTCGGCCTCCTTTCGCGCCCCGCCCGACCCCACCCGTCCGTGCCCCTTCCCTGGCGCGATTCGGCCGTCCTCGGGCTCTCGCTCGGCCTCGCGGGAGCCGTGGATCTCGCCGAGCGGCTTTTCGCCTCGACCGCCGGCGTCGGGGCGATCGCGCTCCTGGCCTTCGCGTCGAAGCTCATCCACCTGCCGATGCGCCTCGTCGCCGCTCCCCTGACGGCCGTGGCCTTCCCGCGCCTCGTGCGCGCCCGGCGGAGGGACGGAGCGCCGACGACGCGCGAGGCGGATGACACCGCACGGCTTCTCCTCCACCTCCTCCTCTATGCATCCAGCGTCGCGGCCGGAGCCGCCGGCCCGCTCGTGGCCCTCACCATGGGGCGGGGACGCTTCGACGCCGCCTCCGTCGATACGCTGTCCACGCTGCTCCTCGTCCTGTCGCCGGCGATCGTCGCGATCGGATTCGTGGAGACCGGCTCGAAGTACCTCCTGGCCGCCGGCCGCGTCGGGACCGTCGCGTGGGCGCAGGCGGCGGGGCTCGCCAGCTACCTTCTCGCCGCGTTGCTTCTCACCGGACGGGGCATCGTGGGCCTCGCGGTGGCGCGCGACATCGCCTGGGGCGTGGCAGCGCTCGGGCTCATGCTGCCGCTCCTCCTGGCGCGGAAAGAGCGCCCCTCCGCCGGCCGCGTCCTCACGCCGTTTCTCGCCGCGATCGCCTCGGCGCTCCTGGCCGGGCTCGCGGTGCGCCGGCTGCCGGGCGGCTCCTTCGTCCGCCTGGCCCTGGCTGCGCTCACGGCAGCCGCCGTTTTCGGCCTCCTGACGTGGCTGGGACACCTCGCGGGGACGGCGACGTCGGCTGCCCGCTCCGACGAAACCTGATGCGGCGCCCCTCCGTCGACCTCTCCTTCGCCGCGGCGGCCTCCCTCGTGGCCGCTTCGTTTCTCTCCGGCACTGGCCGTCCCGGTGGGACCGCTCGCCGTCCGGCCGGAACAGCTGGTGCCGCCGCTGGTCTTCCTGGTCTTTCTCGCCCGCCCGCTCGGCCCGTTCCCCCGCGCGGGGATACTCGTCGGCGGCTGGATCACTCTCGGCCTCGCGAGCGCCCTGGTCCAGCCCGCGCCCGAGCGCGCCGCGGCCCACGCGATCCGCCTCCTCGCGACCACGCTGCCGGTCTTCCTTCTTCCCGCCCTCCTCCGCACGCGCGAGGAGGCCGAGCGGGCATGGGATCTCTTCCTGGCGCTGGCCTGCGCCGAGGCCGCGGTCTCGCTGGCCGCCCTCGCCTCGCACGGAATTCTCGGCACCTCGTGGGGTGTCTTCGTGGAGAGACAGTTGCTGTTCGTCCACCCGATGGGGACGCTCCTCGAGCCGAACCTCCTGGGAACCGTCTCGGCGGCCGCCGCGCTCGCCCTCCTCCTCCGGCTGCTGTCGCCGCTTCTCGCGCCGGACCGGAGGCGTCGCGCCGCGCTGGGGGCCCTCCTCCTGCTCGCCGCGCTGGGGGCCAGCCTGACGCGGAGCGCCTGGATCGCGCTTCCCCTCGCGCTCCTCGCGGCGCTCGCCGCGGGGGGACTCGGCGGGCCCCGGCCGGAGGGCCGCCGCCGCACCGCGCTGAAGGTCGCGGTTGCCGGCGGCGTCCTCGTCGCGACGCTCGCCGTCGCCGCCGCGGCGCTTCGTCTCCCGGAGCTGCTCGAGGCCCGCTCCGGCGTCGTCGGCAGGCTCGCCATGCTCCTCGACCCCGCGCGGGATCCGAACGTGCAGGTCCGCCTGCGAAGTTACGCCGCGGCGCTCTCCCTCTGGCGCGAAGCGCCCCTCGTCGGCGTGGGGCACGGGGCCATGGAACGGACCGCAGGGACCGAGGATCGGACGCTTGCCTGGGCCGGAAACCTGGAGGTCCATCTCCTGGCCGACACCGGCCTCCTCGGCCTCGCGCTCGTTCTCGGCTTCGTCGCGTTGACGCTTCTGCGCCTCCACGCCGCGCTCCGACGCTCGACCGGCGAGAACCGCCGCCGCCACGCGGAGCGGCTCGGCGCGATTCTGGTCCTCCTCCTCTGCGCGCAGGCCACCGAGACGAGCTGGCTCGGAATCTTCTGGGTCCTCTTCGGGCTCGTCCTCGCGACCCTTCCGCGGGCCGCGCGGGCGTCCGGTCCGCTCCGCGTCCTCTACGTCCATCCGTCCGACGAGCTTTACGGCTCCGACCGCGTCCTCCTGGATCTCGTCCGGACGCTCGACCGTCAACGGGTGGAGCCGCTCGTCGTCCTCTCCTCCGACGTCCCGTACGCGGGGCGCCTCAGCCGCCGCCTCCAGGCCCTCGGGATCCCGGTGCAGCACCTGCGGCTGGGGGTTCTCAGGCGGCAGGTCCTGACCTCGCCGCTCCGCCTCCTGCGGTACGGCGCGGACGTGACCGTGTCGACCGCCCGGCTGGCGCGCCTCCTGTGCGCCCGGGAGATCGACCTCGTCCACGCGAACACCGTGACCGTCTTTCCCGCAGCCTTCGCGGCCCGCCTCGCCGGCTGCCGGCTCGTCTGGCACGTCCACGAGATCGTCACCGATCGCCCCGGCCGCTTCTTTATTCACCTGATGGTGGCCGCGCTCGCGGACCGGCTCGTGGTCGTCTCGGACGCCGCCCGCGCCGCCCTCTCCCCGTTCGGCGCGCGCGCCGAGGTCGTCCCGAACGGCGTGGAGCCACGGCCCTACGTCCCGCCGCCGGCGGGCCCGCCGGTCGTCGCGTACGTGGGGCGCCTCTCCCGCCGGAAGGGACCCGAAATCCTCCTCGAGGCCGCGGCGCTCCTGATCGGCAAGCACCCGCAGGCCCGGTTCGTCCTGGCCGGGGACGAGTTCGGCGGCGGCGACGGGTTTCGCCGCGAGCTCGAGGAGAAAGCCCGGCGCCTCGGACTCGGCGCGCAGGTGGAATTCCGCCCCTTCCGCGAGGAGGTCGGGGACGTCTTCGTGGAAGCCTCCGTCTTCGCGAGCCCCTCCGTGCTCCCCGAGTCCTTCGGCCTCGGCCTCCTGGAAGCCATGTCCTTCGGGCGTCCGGTCGTGGCCAGCCGGCTGGGCGGGCCGACGGAGCTCGTGCGGGACGGCGAGACCGGCTTCCTCGTTCCGCCCTCCGAGCCGGCCGCGCTGGCGGCCGCCCTGGACCGGCTCCTGGCCGACGCGGCGCTGGCCCGCCGGCTCGGCGAGGCCGGCCGCCACCGCAGTCGGGAGAACTTCTCCCTCGCGGCCCAGGCCGCGGCGTTCCACCGCCTCTACGCCGACCTCTCCGCCTGCTAGACCTTCGTCATCTTCCACCGCCCCCGCCGGAAGAGGACGACGCCCACGACGGCGACCGTGGAAAAGGCGACGGTGATGGCGACGAAGACCCCGCGCGGCCCGAGTCCCGCCGGGCGGGCGAGCGTCCAGGCGAGCGGGATCTCCAGAAGCCAGAAGCAGAAGAGGTTGATGACCGTCGGCGTCCAGGTGTCTCCCGCGCCGTTGAAGGAGTTCACGACGACCATTCCCCAGGCATAGAAGAGGAATCCCGCGCTGACGATCCGGAGGCAGTCGACGCCCACGGGGACGACCGCGGGGTCCTGCGTGAAGAGCCTCACGAGAGGCGACGCGAAGACGACGAACACGAGGCCGACCGCGCCGAGGAAGACGACGTTGTAGAGCCCCGCCGTCCAGACGGCCTTCTCCGCGCGGTCCGGCTTCTTCGCGCCGAGGTTCTGCCCCACCATCGTCGCCGCGGCGTTCGAGAGCCCCCAGGACGGCAGGAGCGCGAAGATGATGATCCGGATCGCGATCGTGTAGCCGGCGAGCGCCGCCGCCCCGAAGCCGGAGAGGATCCGGATCAGCCCGATCCAGCTCGCGGTCCCGACGACGGACTGGAAGACGCCGCTCCCCGACACGCGAAGGAGCCGGAGCATCACCTCGGGGATCAGCGTCACCTGCTCCCGCCGGATCCGGAGCCGGCCGTGCCCGCGCGCGAGGAGCGCGAGCTGGACGAGGACGGCGATCCCCCGCCCGGTCGTCGTGGCCACGGCCGCGCCCGTCACGCCGAGGCGCGGGAACGGCCCGAGGCCGAAGATGAGGCAGGGGTCGAGGACGAGGTTCACGGCGTTCGCGAGCCAGAGGACGCGCATCGCCACGGCCGCGTCTCCGGCGCCGCGGAAAACGGCGTTGATCAGGAAGAGGAGGACGATGACGACGTTTCCCCCGAGCATCACGCGGGTGAAGCCCGACCCCGACGCCACGACCGACGCCGGCGCGCCGAGGAGGTCGAGGAGCTTCGGCGCGAAGAGGGCGCCCGCGGCGCCGATCGGGATGGCGACGAGGACGCCGAGCGCGATCGCCTGCACGGCCGTCCTCGCGGCGCCGTCGGGGTCCCGCTCCCCCGTCCGCCGCGCCACCATCGCCGCCGCCCCCATCGAAAGCCCGATGGCCAGTGCGTAGACGAGCGACAGGACCGACTCGGTCAGCCCGACGGCCGCCACGGCGTCGGCGCCGAGCTTCGAGACCCAGAAGACGTCCACGACGGCGAAGACCGACTCCAGCGCCATCTCCATCACCATCGGGACGGCGAGGAGGAAGACGCGCCCGGCCAACCGGCTCCTCGGTGTAGTCGTGTCCCCGGCCGCGGAGCGCCTCGACGAAGGTCGCGACGAGCCCGGTCCGGCGGGCTTCCGGGCTCTCGGCGCCGCTCATGGAAACGAGAGAGTACGCGCCCGGCGGACGGAGGTTTCGGGCCACCCCGAACACCGAAACGGCGGAGGCCGGCGCCCCGCCCGCACGGCTCACCCCAGGCGTTCGACGGCGTGTCCGGCCGCGAGGAGGTAGACGGGCTTCGGATTCAGCGCGTACTCGCGAAGGCACGCCTCGGTGAACTTGATGGCGTGCTCGTCCCCCGAGGCGACCGCGCGGTCGATCAGCTCGTCGCGGGCGGGCGGTGCGCCGCCGGCCGCCGGCGCCGGAACGACGCCCCCGAACGCGGAATGGAGCGCGGCGGCGCCCTGCCAGGCGTATCGAAGCGCCCCGGACCTGGCAGGCGCGTCGAGATACGGGAGGAGAAGCCTGACGGCGCTCGGGCCCGTGAGGCTGTGGATGAACGTGATGAGGCTGCCGGGAGGCACCGTCGCGAGGAAGACGCCGGCGAAGGTCTCCGTGAGATCGGAGAGGAACCGGGACGCCTCGGCCGACGCGTCGACGGTGTCGGCGACCGCGGCGAACGGCGGAAAACGCCGGACAGGCCCGAGCCGCTCGGTGATGTTCCCCGTCAGAACGCGTTGGTTCACCGGGACGACGGGAACGCCGGGGAGCGCCTGCGACGGCAGGCGGCCGTTGCCGGCGCCTTCGCCCGCGTCTCGGGCAGCGCGGTGTAGCTCGCGGCCCAGTAGGCGAGCCCCTCGGCCAGCTCCGCCCGGCGGGCCGCGGACTCCGCACCCCCCAGGCTTCTCGCGGCATGCCCCGTCCGGATGACGCCGTGAAACGCAGCGGCGACGATCCCGGGCGAGAGGCGCGGAACCCAGATCGCGAGGGTCTCGCGCCACGGCCGCTCCTCAACGCGGCGCCGGAAGAAGACGATCCAGTCGCCGACGCGCGAGCGTTCGCCGAGCGCTTCCCTCCAGCCGTCGTCCGGGATCGGACGATGGCCCGCCGGGCGACCGTCGAGGCGCCTGCGGTAACGCTCGACCCAGGGGACGACGGCCCGGGGACGCCCGAGTGCGACGAGCGCCTCCGCGCCCATCGGCCCGTGGTTCGCGAGCCCCCCGTGGTACTCGGGGCCCGTCCCGGCGAGGAGTTCGAGGGCGTCGTCCATTGCGGGAGAGCCGTTCGAGCCGAGGAGCGGTGCTGCGTAACCCGCGGAGATGGCTGCGGCTCCGTTCCGGACGAACCGCCTGCGCGTCAGCTCGCTCATCTTCCCCCCGGGAAAGCCTAGCACTCCGCCGCTTCGACTCGAAGATAGACCTGACCCCATCTTCTTTCTTGATTGGCCGGGTTTGAAGGCAAGCTTGAGGTCCACGAGCGGGTCCTGGCTGCGGGCAATCCCTCCATGTAGGGCCCTCTTTACGGAAGCCGCGAAAAGGTGAAGCCCGACTTGATGACCTTGATCTGGATCTGATCGGCCGTCAGCGTCGAAAAAGTATTTGTGTTCCCGGGAGCGAACCAGATCAGGAACTCGTAAGAGCCGTCCGCTGCGGTGACGAGCGGGGTCGCGGGCGGAACGACCGGCTTCGAAACCTTCCCCTGGCTCGGCGGCGGCGGGGGAACGGTGAAACCCCAGGTGAAGCCACCCTGCATGGAGTCGACCCAGGTGATGGGACCGGCGGCCTGCGGCACGATCTGCGCGCCGGCAATCGGCTTTCCATCGGGCCAGAGGATCTTCCCCTTGACGTGGATGTGATCGAAATTCGAGCTGACGTAATCCACGCCGATGTGTGCCACTCCCGCCGGCGTGAAAAGCGCCACGCCGAGAAGGGCCGACCAGAAGATCCGTCTTGAGGCTCTCATGTCCGCTCCTTGGTGCTTCAGGTTTTTGGGACGCCGAAGGGCGAAGCCGGCTTGCCGACGAAATTGATCCGAATCTCCCGGCTCTGGGCCGGGGTGCTGCCGGTGAATCCGATGACGATCTCCCGGCTCTGGGCTGGGGTGCTGCCGGTGAATCCGATGACGATCTCCCGGCTCTTCGGCGGCACCGTCCCGTTCCGCGTTGTGGGCGTCGGGGTGGGAGTCGGGACCGCGAGCAGCCCCTTTCCGTACTGATTCGTGGGTGTCGGGGTGGGAGTCGACACCTTCCGGCCGATCGGGGCTGCAGGGGTCACGACGGCGGGCGTGATCGCTCTCACCGGGAAGGCGAGCGCCGCGCCGAGAAGTCCCCACGCGAGCCTCTTCGAGACGAGTCTCTTCATGCACTCACCTCTCTCTGACTCGACCGATTCCAGCCGTCCTCCCGGATCGGGCGATGGCCCGTCGGGCGACCGTCGAGGCGCTTGCGGTAACGCTCCACCCAAGGGACGACGGCGCGGGGCCGCCCGAGAGCGACGAGCGCCTCCGCGCCCATCGGCTCGTGGTTCGCGAGCCCTCCGTGGTACTCGGGGCCCGTCCCGGCGAGGAGCTCGAGGGCGTCGTCCATTGCGGGAGAGCCGTTCGAGCCGAGGAGCGGTGCTGCGTAACCCGCGGAGATGGCTGCGGCTCCGTTCCGGACGAACCGCCTGCGCGTCAGCTCGCTCATCTTCCCCCCGGGAAAGCCTAGCACTGACCCGGTTCGACCCGAACCGGACAGAGCGACGAATCAGATCTTCTGTCATTGATATAGGCTCGCGTCCTCCGAAACACCCTTCCGGGACGTTTCGGATGTCGGTTTTGGAAGACAGGATGGATTTCTGCGCGACCGAACCCCGAAGGGAGGGAGCCGGAAATGATCGTTCTTGGGCGCGTTTCCTTCGTTTTCGCCTTCTTGCTCGCCATTTCCTTGAGCCAGAGTCGCGCGGCCCCCGCGCCTCCTCGAGTCGAAAGCGCTTCTCCGCCCAGCCTGCGAACGCTCAAGCTCGAGGCCTTTCAGGCGTTGCCTGACGGGGCATCCGTCGAATTCGAAGGGCGAAAGCTCACGAAGCGTCAGTTCCTGGACGAGATGCAGGCGAAGATGAGCCTCGCCCGTTCGCAAAAGGCCCCGGCCGCCGGTCCCCTGACCGCCGAGAAACCCGACTTCGACTCCTTCCGTGCGCAGTTCCTCCAAAAGGAGAAGAGCCGATTGCAGGTCAAGAACAGCCGGGTCGTCGCTCGTTCCTCTCGAGCGACGAAGGCAGGCCCCGGCACAGGGATCGTCTCGCCCACACCGGATTCCTGCGGAACTCCCCAGATCGAGCTCATCGCCGGCGAGTTGCCGCTCGAGCCGGGTGACACCGTGTTCCTCAACGGCTGCGGCTTCGGTTCGAAAAACGCCAACAGCCGGGTGATGCTCGTCGGCAACGACTTTCAGGGCGGGTTTCTGGACCTCCAGATCGTCAAGTGGCTCGGTTACTACATCGAGGCGGCGGTACCGCCGGTCACCGGCGTGAAGGACATGCCCGGCGCGAAGCTCCAGATCCGCACCGGCGCTTTCAAGCTCAGCAATCCGACGCCGATGGCCTTCATGGCCACGCGGGACGTCGTCAGGCTCACCCGCAACGACGTCCAGTTCACCTGTGCCCCTGCGGTCGATAGCTTCTCGAAGTGCCCGAATTACATGGACCACACGGTCGGTGCGCACCACAACAACGCCTATGTCACTCGTGTTCTCCGGCGCGGACTCCGCGAAGGTGAAGCTCATCAACAACTTTGTCGTCGCGGGATATTGGTGGATCTGGGTTTCGAACGGAAAGGGAGGCGGTTTCGTGAACGCCCCCGCCGGAGCGGACCAGGGCGTCTCCAACGTGAACCTTGTCATGTCGTTCTGGACGATCGCGCCCGGAGCCGTCGACTACGAGCTCGATTTGTATGCAGTCGGTCCGGTCCAGGTCGCGTACCGCTGAATCTCCGCTTCGAAACAGGGGGGGCCGATGAGAGGTCATTTTCGGAAAAGCGCGATCGCCTTCGTGCTTGCATCCATCGTGCTGCTCGCCGCGACGACGAGCGTCTCCCAGAGGTCGGCCCCCGACGCCGACGCCGCCCGGTGACGCGGCTCAGAAGCAGGAATTCCAGCGAAAGCGCTCACAGGCGATGACCGGCATGGCGCCCCACAAGCCCATGCCAGGAGAGCTGAAAAGTCGTTTCGAGGACGTCCGCCGTCAGGCCCTCCAGCAGCATGCGGCGGCGGTAAGCGGACGGAACGCGGGTATTGGCGCCCAGTTTTCCGCCCTCGTGCACAGGGCGGCCTGGGCCCCAGCCCGAGCCCCACCGTGGCGATCAACCTGAAAGTCGTCATCCCGAACCCCACGCCCGATTCCTGCGCGAGCCCCAAGATCACCCAGTCACCTCCCTCGGAGCCTCGCTCGAGCCCGGCCAGGAGTTCATCGTGAATGGCTGCGGTTTCGGCGTGAAGAGCCCCCAGAGCGAACTGCGCCTGCTCGGCACCTTTCCGGAGACTCCGGGGGGGTATCTGAAGCTCGAAGTTCTCGAGTGGCACGGGTACGCCATTCACGCGAAGGTGCCGATCGTCACCGGAAACAGCCAGACGGCGAAGCTCCAGCTCGTTCGAAAAGACCTCATGCTGAGCAATCAGGTCGCCGTTCCCTTCGCTCCCTGGGAGGTCGTCATGCTCCGCCCTCAGGACGTCTCGGTGAATTGTCTCGCGCCGTATTCCAACGACGAATGCAATCTCGCGAGCACCGACCCTTCCTCCTCCTGGTACGGAACCGTCGGCATCATGCACAAGACGAGCCAGTACGAGGAATCTCACCTTGACCAAATATCCGCCACGCTCAAGAGTCCGTGGACCTTCGTGGGCTATGCCTGGTGGTGGTGGGATCCTGCCGACCGCGGTTACGCACTCTCTCCGTCGGCGTTCGGCATCGGAACTTCGACGCTGAAGATGTCCGCGGCCTGGGGGTCCTGGACCCATGGCGAAATCTACCGGCTGTTTCAGATCTACGCGACTGGGCCCGGCCGGGCAGAGCTACAAGTAGATTTTCTGAAGGAGGGTCGGCCGGCTACGAACGCGGCACCGGGTGGTCGGTGAGGACCGGCATGAACTCCAGCCAGGGTCCTACCGCCTCCCGGTACTGCTTCGCCATGACGCGCGCGGCCTGGGCGACGTGCCCGAGATCGTGGACGACCCACGCCGAGAGGAGCTGCCGGAGCGTCACGCGGCCGAGACTCGGGTGCGCGCCCGGGAGGTCGAGCGCGTCTTCCCCGAGCCGCCACGACCGGAGCAGTTCCAGGTTCGCCTCCGCGCAGCGCCGCGAACTCGTCGAGGAGCGACGGGAGCGAACGTCCCTGGTTCCGCGCGAGGTGGCGGAACCGGTCGTAGGGCTCGAACCGGGGATCCGGCCCTCCGGCGAGGATGATCCGGGCCCGCGGGATCCAGTCGGTCTCCTCGCCGTCGATGAGGTGCCCCACGACGTCGAAGGCGCTGAACGTCCCGGGGCCCTCGGTCCCCCGGACCCACGGGTCGGCGAGGCCTCCGAGGAGGGCCCGGAAGGTCGCGGGCGTGCGCGTCAGGATCGTGGTCGCAAGATCGAGGTCGAAATCCATCGTGTCCCCCCGCCCGCGGGACGATATCAACGGAATCGGCGCCGGCAGGATCGCCCGGGGTCGGGTCAGTCGTGCGCCGCGTCCACGCACCCCGGGGACTCCAGCTGGAGCGTCACGTGGCCGATCGAGAACCTCCCCTGGGCCTCTTCGCGGAGGCGGCGGAGAAGGTCGTCGTGGTCCACGCCCTCGGCGCGGACGACGTGCGCGCTCATCGCGTGCACGCCCGACGTCAGCGACCAGACGTGCAGGTCGTGGACGGCGACGACGCCGGGGATCGCGCCGAGCGCCGCGCGGAGCGCCGCGAGGTCGACGTCCGCCGGCGTGCTCTCGAGGAGGACGTCGACGGCGTCCTTCAGGAGCCTCCAGGTTCGAGGCAGGATGAAGAGGCCGATGGCGGCCGACACGACGGCATCGGCGCGGAGCCAGCCCGTCAGGAGGATCACGGCCGCCGCCAGGACGACGCCGAGCGACGTCAGCGCGTCGGAGAAGACCTCGAGATACGCCGCGCGCAGGTTCAGGCTGTGGCCGGCGCCCGGCCGCAGCAGCCGCAGGCTGACGAGGTTCACCGCGAGGCCCGCGGCCGCGGCCGCCAGCATCGGAACGGCGTGGACGTCGGCCGGGCTCCGATACCGCTCCCACGCCTCCCAGAGGATCCAGCCGGAGAGCGCGATCAGGAGGACGGCGTTCGCGAGCGCGGCCAGGATCTCGACCCGGAGGAACCCGTACGTCCGCTGCGGCGTCGCCGGCCGCTCCGCGAAGCGGAGCGCGACGAACGCGAGCGCCAGCGCCGCGACGTCGGCGAGCAGATGCGCCGCGTCCGCGAGGAGCGCGAGCGAGTGCGTCAGAACGCCGGTGACGCCCTCGAAGACGAGGAGCCCCAGCGTCAGAGAGAGGACGAGGCCGAGCCGCCTCCGCCCCTCGCCGCGCGACGGCCGCGCGTGGTCGTGCACGAGGAGAGAGTGACCGGAGCTTCGGCGCCCGTCAAACGGGACCGCGGCGCGGCCGCTGATCCTAGAATCCCGCCGTGCTCCTCCGCGCCCTGATCTCGGCTCTCCACGTCCTGGCGCTGGCGTTCGGCTTCGCGTCCATCTTCGCCCGGGGAAGGCGCCTCCGGGAGCTCGTCCGCTCGCCGGACGACGCCCGGGCCCTGAAGGGGCTCTTCGCCGCGGACAGCGTCTGGGGGGCGGCCGCGCTGCTCTGGATCGGGACCGGCCTCGTCCGTCTCTTCGCCGGCCTGGATAAGACGCCCGCCTTCTACCTTCGAAACGGCTTCTTCTGGGTGAAGATGGGGCTCTTCCTCCTCGTCTTCGCGCTGGAGATCCTGCCGATGGTCACGTTCGTCCGGTGGCGCCTGATCCGGGCCCGCGGCGGGGACCCGCTCGCCGGCGCGCCGCTCGGGAGGCTGATCGCCCTGAACGACGCCGAGGTCGCGCTCGTCCTCGCCATCCCCCTCGTCGCCGCGCTCATGGCGCGCGGCGCCTGGCTCTTCTGACTCAGACGGAGACCCGCCGACGGGGTCAGAAGCCGACGACGACGCCGAACTGGAAGACGAGCGGCTGGCCGTAGAGGCCCACGGCGTTTCCGGTCACGTCGTAGAGAAGCGCGACGACGAGGGCCGCGTGCCCTCCGAACTGCTGGGCGTAGCCGCCGCCGAGGTAGAGGTTCGTCTGGCTTTCGCGGCCGGTCGTCCCGCCGAACGACCTCACCGCGAGGCTCGACCAGTTTCCCTGCGCGGTCGCGTAGAGCCCCTCGAAGAGGAAGAAGCGGCCGAAGAGACCGAACCCGTAGTTGAACGAGTTGAGGTCGGGGTCGTAGCTCGTGTCGTTCGTGAACTGGAGGGAGGCCGAGGCGCCGCACCAGAGCCTGTCCGTGAAGAGGTAACCGAACTCCGGGGAGATCGACACCCAGTTCACGGTGCCGAGCCCGAAGCCGAACGAGCCCCCGATCGTGAACCGCTCGCCGCCGAACCGGGGAGGGGGAGGAGGCACGTCCGTGGTCTCCCGCTGGCCGAACGCCGGAGACGCGAGCAGGAACAGGGCGAGAGCGGCCCAGGGGAGTCGTTTCACGGTTTCCTTCCGTCGTCCTCCCGGGAGAACGTCCCGGAGGAAACGCAAGGCGTGTGCCTCGAGGCGTTACGGCCCCGTCACCACCCGATGCCGTAGTCCTCGCCGTGGTCGCTCGAGCCGCCCCACATCGTGCCGTGCTCGCGGTCGAGGAAGATGGCGTTGATCGGGCCCGACGTCTTCGCGCGGACGTCGAGCCGGTAGCCCATCTTCGTCAGCTCCTCGCGGACCCAGGGGGGCGTGGAGGCATGGATCATGAGATAGCCCGGCCGCGATTCGTGCGCGCCGAACGAGCTCCGCATCTGCTCGCTGTTGACGTTCGCGGCCTCGGTCGCTTCCTGGACCGTCATCCCGAACTCGACGACGTTCAGGAAGAACTGGAGGAGGTTCTGGTCCTGCGAGTCGCCCCCCTGGACGGAGAAGCAGAGGTACGGCTTCCCTGCCTTCAGCGCGAGCGTCGGCGTCAGCGTGACGCGCGGGCGCTTCCCCGGCGCCAGGACGTTGAACGGGCCGTCGGCCGGGTCGAGGACGAAGCTCTGGAGGCGCTGGCTCATCCCGATGCCGGTCTTCCCGGCGATCGCCGCCGGGACCCAGCCGCCGCTCGGCGTGACGGAGACGACCCACCCCTCCGCGTCCGCCGCCTCGACCGACGTCGTCCCGGCGTAGAACTCCTCCTCGAACGTCCGGACGCGCGCCGAGTCGGGAGCGGCGCGTCCGCGTCTTGGCAGGCGCCGTCTTCCACTTCTCGAGGAGGTCGGCGTACGGGTTCTTCCCGCCCTGATAGGGGTAAGGGTCACCCGGCTTCACGGCGGGGTCGTTCTTCGTCCAGTCGATCCCCGCGGCCCGCGCCTTCGCGTACTCCTTCGAGAGAAGCCCCTTCCGCGGCTCCTCGGGCGGGAAGGAGGGATCGCCGTAATAGAAGTCGCGGTCCGCGAACGCCAGGTTCATCGTCTGGTAGAGCGCGTGGATGTAGCGCGCGCTGTTGTAGCCCATCCCCCGGAGGTCCATCGGCTCGAGGATGTTCAGCGCCTGGAGCATCGCCGGCCCCTGCGTCCAGAAGTCGAGCTTGTAGACGTCGATCCCCTTGTAAGAGGTCTTGACCGGCTCCTCGATCCGGACCTGCCAGCGCGCGAGGTCCTCCGCCGTCACGAGGCCGCCGGCCTCCTGCGCGCCCCGCGCGAACTCCTTCCCGACGTCGCCGCGGTAGAAGCGGTCGTAGGCGGCGAGGATCGCGTCCTTCCGGCTCTTTCCCGCCGCGAGCGCCTGCTTCTCGGCCTCGACGAGCTTCCGGAGCGTCGCCGCGAGGTCGGGCTGCCGGAAGATCTCCCCTGCGGCGGGCGGCCGGTCGCCGGGGCGCGGCAGCAGGACGCGCCGCGACTCGGGCCACTTCATCAGCCAGTCGCGCTGGCGGGAGATCGTCGTCAGGATCTGCTGCTCGATCGGATAGCCGTCCGCCATCTCGATCGCGGGGGCGAGCACCTCGGCCAGCGAGAGCTTCCCGTACTCGGCCAGCATCACCATGATCCCGCCCGGCGTCCCGGGGTGACCGCGGCGAGGGGCCCGTACTCGGGCGGGTACGCCATCCCCTTCGACCGGAAGAACTCGGGCGTCGCTCCCGTCGGCGCGACGCCGAGCGCGTTGATCCCGATCGACCTTCCCCGTCTTCGGGTTGTAGATCAGCGCCTGCGTCTCGCCGCCCCACGAGAGCGTGTCCCACATCGTGCAGGTGGCGGCGATCATGGAGCACGCGGCGTCGACCGCGTTGCCCCCCTTCTGGAACGTCATCGCTCCCGCCGTCGCCGCCAGCGGCTTCCCCGTGACGGCCAGCCAGTGGCTGGCGTGGAGCGGCGGCTTGTTCGTCGCGGCGCCGGCCCCGATCGCGGCGGCCAAGACGACGGCAGCCGGTGGCGGCGGCCGCGACGAGAGCTCCCGGGGATCCGATTCCTGCGCGGTGCCGGCATGGGTCCTCCTCGGGCGGGTCACGGGCCTGGCGCGATCCTAGCGCGGCGGCGAGCGTCCCCGCTGACAACCAGCGCCGAGGCCCTAGACTCGGCCGCATGAACCCGCGGCGCGGAGCCGTTCCCGCCCTCCTCCTTCTCGCGGCGTCCGCGCACCCTCTCGTCGCCGCGGAGCCGGCCGCCCCGGTCGCTCCGCTCCGGATCACGCTTCTCGGGACGGGGAACCCGCGTCCGTCGAAGGCGCGATCGGGCCCTGCGATCCTCGTCGAGGCGGGGCCGACGAAGCTCCTCGTCGACGCCGGGCGCGGCGCCGCGGAGCGCCTCTACAGCATCGGCGGGCGCGACCTGCTCTCGGGTATCGACGTCGTCCTCCTGACGCACCTCCACTCGGACCATGTCGTCGGCCTCCCCGACCTCTGGCTCACCGGCTGGCTCTTCGGGCGGAAGGCGCCACTTCGCGTCGAGGGACCGACGGGAACGGCCGCGCTCGCGGCGAACCTCGAGAAGGCCTACGCCTTCGACGTGGAAACGCGCCGCGACAAGGACGAGCGCCTCCCCGGCGCCGGCGCCGTGATCGACGCCAAGGACCTCGCGCCGGAGGCGGTCGTCGAGTTCGGCGGCGTGAAGATCACCGCGTTCGCGGTGGACCACGGCCCCGTGAAGCCGGCGTACGGCTACCGGATCGACACCGCGGGAAAGTCCGTCGTCCTCTCCGGCGACACGCGCTTCTCGGAAAACCTGATCGCGCACGCGAAGGGGTGCGACGTCCTGATCCACGAGGTCGTCGCCGTAGACGTCGAGTGGCGGCTCTCGCTGGCGCGCGACCCCGCGGTCACGCAGCGGATCATCGACCACCACACGACGCCCGAGGATGCGGGCCGGGTCTTCGCAGCCGTGAAGCCGAGGCTGGCGGTCTATTCCCACATCGTCCCTTCGCCGACGACGGCGAAGGACCTCGAGGCGCCGACCCGAAAGACCTACTCCGGCCCGCTCGTCGTCGGGGAGGACCTGATGGTGATCACCGTCGGATCGACCGTCGAGGTCGGGAAGAGACCGGTCGCGTTCGAGTAATCGGGCTTCGCGCCACATGACATAACGGATGGACGCGACCTGGTTTGGGCACGATGGATCGGTACGGGCCGCGGGCTTCTACGGAACGAGCGCTTTGGCGTTCTGTTCGACCTCGTTCGCATACTGGGCGAGCAGTTGACTCAAGGCGCGTGCCTGAGCGGCCGCGGTCTTGGCGGACTGCTGGAACTGCTTCGTTGAGAAACCTGGAATTTTACCCGGGCTTTCTCCGCTGATCTGGCCGGGCAATCCGAGGTCGATACCACCGAACGAGTAGGTTTCGATGCAGTGTTTGTATAACTTGTCCATGCACTGATTCAGCGTATCGGTGCCGGTGCAACCGGCGGCCTTCTGATCCTGCACGCTGTAAGGCTTGCCGGCACATTGCTTCGCGATCTCGGGCATGGCCTTGGCACCCGACTCGTAGGTCTTGGCGTTCCCCGAGAATTCGGTGAACTTCTGGTCGAGCTTGTCGAAGCTGACCTGAGGTAGAACGCGTCTGCCGCTCACACCGCGTTGTAGCCCGGGGCTCAAGCGAATCTCGTCCTTGAGAGGTCTGGCTTGCGTGCTAACCGGGAGGTTGGCCGGCGCCGTCTTGGAGCTCTCGGTGCCGATGGCCGTGACGCATACGAAGAAAGTGACAATCAGGATGGCAATTGACGGCAACCTGGAACGTTTCACGTTTGCCTCCCATCTAATATAGCGATCTTTCTTTATGTCTGGCAATTTCTGCAGGGCGACCGAACGTGGATGTGCCAATCTCCTCCCCAGGAGTTGTCCCAGAACGGCTTACACGATTTGTCGCCTTGCGACATCCGCGTGCGTTTCGAGCGGGAAGGGGTACTCTTGAGATCGGTGAAAGCCTCCGCATTCCGGCGCCCGAAGCGGCGGCACGTCTTCGCGATCATCCTCGTTTCGGTCGCAGCGGGGTACGCATTCGCCATCACCATTGCGAAGGCGGGCGCCCCGAAGCAGACCGTCTACGAGCTGCCTCACGACTTCACGGTGAACGAGCCGACATTCCTGCCGTCCGCGCTGCCCGGCGCCGCGATGACGTCCGGCAACAGGATCGAGCTTCTCGAGAACGGCGACGCGATCTTTCCTGCCATGCTCGCCGCCATCTCCTCGGCCCGGAAGACCGTGAACTTCGAGGCCTACATCTTCTGGTCGGACGAAGTCGGCACTCGTTTCCGCGACGCGCTCGCCGAACGGGCTGCGAACGGCGTCGCGGTCCGCGTTCTCCTCGACGCGATCGGCTCCCCGGGCAGGAAGATGAAGGCGGGCGACGTCGACGTCCTGCGCCAGGCCGGCTGCCGTGTGGAGTTCTTCCACTCGATGAAGCCCTGGATGCTTTGGGTGTTCAACCATCGCAACCACCGGCGCGTTCTCGTGGTGGACGGCATGCTCGGCTTCACCGGCGGCGTGGGGTTTGCCGATCCGTGGCGAGGGAACGCCGAATCGAAGGAGCACTGGCGCGACACGCAGGTGCGGCTGGAAGGGCCGGCCGTCCGCGGCCTCCAGCGCGCGTTTCAGGAGAACTGGTCGGAGGTGACGGGCGAGGCGCTCGTCGGCGACGAGTTCTTCCCCGTGCTTTCACAGACGGGTGCGAGCTCCATCGCCGTCGTGCCGTCGTCCCCGCTCGCAGCAATGTCGGGAGCGGGCCGCGTCTACGCGATCTCGCTCGCCGCTGCCACGAAAGAGATCTGGATCGCGAACTCCTACTTCCTTCCGGACGACGCGACGGTCGGTCTCCTCGTCGCTGCCGTAAAGAGGGGGGTGGACGTGAGGGTGATCGTTCCGTCGGACGAGCAGAACGACGTGCCCGCGACGAAGGCAGGCCGGTCGCTCGTCCTTCGGACCGCTTCTCGAGGGGGGCGTTAAGATTTTCGAGTACCAGCCGACGATGTTCCACCTGAAGACGATGGTCGTGGACGGGGTCTTCTCCACGGTGGGATCGGCGAACTTTGACGAACGGTCCTTCCACCTGAATGAGGAGATCAACCTGTTCGTCTACGACGGCGCGTTCGCCGGACAGATGAAGGACAGCTACCGGCGGGATCTGTCGCGATGCCGTCTCTACACGCACATGATGTGGAAGGAACGCCCCGTAAAGAAGAAGGTGACCGAGTGGCTCGTCGCCCCCTTCCGGTCGGAGCTTTAGCTACAGAGCCGCAATCACCGCGTCCGGGACCGGCCGGAAGCGAGCCCGGCTACTCATTTCTGCGGGACGGCGTCCTCCGGCGGGCCAGGTCGTGTCGCCGATCCGCGTCAGGGTCATCTCGAAGAACCGGACCGGCTCCTTGCCGGGCGCGAGCCGGTCCCCGACTTCCTTGAGCGTGCCGTCCTTGATGACCGCGGTGTACCGGATCGTCATGGGGCCCGCCGGGATCTCCCACGTGTAGCCGTCGGCCGTCGGCTTGATGACGAAGTCGCCGGCCCGGCCCATCGCGTACGAGCGGAACGCGTACGCCTTCGTGGCCGGGTCGTACGAGATGATCCCGAAGGCGTTGAAGCCGACCTGGCCGTCGGCCTCGTAGCCGCGCCCCTCGATGACCTTCACCGAGCCGTCGAGGAACGGGCCGATCCGCTCGGTCTGGGTGATGGCGTGCTTCTCGCCGGACGGGAGGATCGTCCAGGCGGGCCCGCGCCAGACCCCGTCCATGGCCTTGAAGGCGGCCATGGCCTCTTTCTGGGCGGCGAGGAGCGCCGCGGGATTCGGGCGCTCCTGGGCGAGGGAAGGCGACGCGGCAGCGAGCGCGAGGACCACGACGAGGGCCGTTCTCTTTTCGAACATGTCCGATTGTCGCACCCGGGGAGAGGCGGCCGCGCCGGATGAGATGATGTCTCACCGTTCACCGACCGCGCCCGAAAGGAGCGACCCCATGCGCCCGACTCGATTTGCGCCTCCCGCCGCTGATTCTCGTGCTGCTCGCCGGCGTTCGGCCGCTCTCCGCGCAGGCGCCGCACCGGCCTCGCCCGGCTCCGGCCTCCCGAGCGAGACGCCCGCGAAGTTCAAGCCGACGCACGTCGGCTTCGACTACGAGCGGCGCGAGGCGATGATCCCGATGCGCGACGGCGTGAAGCTCCACACGGTCATTCTCGTGCCGAAGGGCGCGAAGGGGGCGCCGATGCTCCTCACGCGGACGCCGTACGAGGCGACGCGCCTCACGACGCGCTACGAGAGCGCCCACCTCGGCCCGAGCCTCGACGGCTACGACAACGCGGTCGAGACGATCGTGGAGGGGGGCTACATCCGCGTCGTGCAGGACGTCCGCGGCAAGTACGACTCCGAGGGCGACTACGTGATGAACCGCCCGCTCCGCGGTCCGCTGAACCCGACGAAGGTCGACCACGCCACCGACACCTACGACACGATCGACTGGCTCGTGAAGAACGTGCCGGAGTCGAACGGGAAGGTCGGCATCCTCGGCATCTCCTACGACGGCTTCCTCCCGCTGATGGCGCTCGTCGACCCGCACCCCGCCCTCAAGGTCTCGGTGCCGATGAACCCGATGGTGGACGGCTGGCGCGGGGACGACTGGTTTCACAACGGCGCCTTCCGCGAGCAGGGGCTCCCCTACATCTACGAGCAGGAGGCGACGCGCGACAACAAGGCGAAGTGGTGGACGAGCTTCTACGACGACTACGACATGTTCCTCGCGGCGGGGACGGCGGGCGAGCTGGGCCGGCAGCGCGGGATGGAGCAGCTCGGCTTCTTTCGGAAGATCCTCGAGCACCCGACCTACGACGCCTTCTGGCGCGAGCAGGCCGTCGACCGGATCCTCGCCGCCCAGCCGCTGAAGGTCCCGGTGATGCTGGTCCACAGCCTCTGGGACCAGGAGGACATCTACGGCGCCCCGGCGGTCTGGAAGGCGATCAAGCCGAAGGACACCGGGAACGACAAGGTCTTCCTCGTCATGGGCCCCTGGTACCACTCGCAGGAGATCCACGACGGCAGCTCGCTCGGCGCCATCCGGTTCAACAGCGATACGGCTCTCACGTTCCGGCGCGAGATCCTCCGCCCCTTCCTCGACCAGTACCTGAAGGACGGCGCGCCGAAGGCCGATCTCCCGCCCGTCGTGGCGTTCGAGACCGGGACGAACGTCGTGGCGCCGCCTCCCGGCCTGGCCGGCCGGCTGCGCGGGCGGCTGCGCGCCGAAGGCGACGCCGCTCTATCTCGGCGCCGGCTCGAAGCTCGGCTTCGCCGCGCCGAAGCCGGGCGACGCGGAGTTCCAGGAGTGGGTCTCCGACCCGGCGAAGCCCGTCCCGTTCATCCGCCGCCCGGTGGCCGGGAGCTACGACGGCGGCGCCGGGCTGGCGCGAGTGGCTCGTGTCGGACCAGCGGGAGGTCTCCGGCCGGACCGACGTCGCCGTCTGGGTCTCGGACGTCCTGACGGCACCGGTGAAGATCAGCGGCGAGCCGGTCGCGAACCTGATCGCCTCGACGAGCGGCACGGACTCCGACTGGGTGGTGAAGCTGATCGACGTCTGGCCCCCCGAGGTGGCCGGCCAGCCCGCGATGGGGGGCTACCAGCTGATGATCTCGGCCGACATCTTCCGCGGCCGTTACCGCGAGAGCCTCGAGACGCCGAAGGCGCTGGCGCCCGACAAGCCGCTCCCCTACCGCTTCGCCCTCCCGACCGCGAACCACGTCTTTCTCCCCGGGCACCGGATCATGGTGCAGGTCCAGTCGACCTGGTTCCCGCTCTACGACCGGAACCCGCAGACCTTCGTCCCGAGCATCTTCTTCGCGAAGCCGGAGGAGTTCCGGAAAGCCACGCAGCGCGTCTACCACGCGCCGGGCCAGGCGAGCTTCATCGAGCTGCCGCTCGTCACGGCGCCCTGAGGCGTCCGGCCTGTGGTCGTCGTCCGCCGGCCGACGCGCTGATGCCGGGTCGTCCGCCTGCCGCCCGGTTCGTCGCCGACGTCCTTCCTCGGGCCTGTGAAAATATGTCGACCGCATGGCTCTGACGAAGCGCGCTTCCTCAGCCACGACCCTCCCGAGGACCGCGGGCGCCGCCGTCGCCAGAATGGGAAACCTGCTCGCGTCGGGGCAGGTCATTACCAGTCCCGAGACGCGGCTCGCCTACCGCATCGACCGGCTGATCGGCGAGGGGGGCTTCGGCCAGGCGTACCTCGCGACCCGGCTCGGACACTCGCGCACCGTTCCGGAGATCGTCTGCATCAAGGTGAGCGAGCGGATCGACGGCTGGGTGCGCGAAGCCTACTTCGGTCTCCTCCTCGACGGGCATCCGCGCGCGATCCGCGTCTTCGACATGTTTCCCCTCCAGACGTCCGACGGCCGCGTCCTCTACTGCCTGACGCTGGAGTACGCGCGGCACGGCGACCTCCGGGCGTTCCTGCACCGCACCGACAAGCGGTGGCCGGAAACGGTCGCGAGGCGCGAGATCGCGGGGATCCTCCAGGTGCTCGGAAAGCTGCACCGCGGCCAGATGCTCCACCGGGATCTCACCCCGATGAACGTCTTCGTCTGCGAATTCCGGTTCCTGAAGCTCGGAGACTTCGGGATCGTCCGGCACCAGAGCGACCAGCGGGGGATCCGGGCGGGCACCCTGAACCCGCTCACGGCCCCGCGCGAGATCCTCGACCGGATGGTCCCGAAGTGGCAGGCGCGCGACGACGTCTACCAGGTCGGGCAGCTCCTGGCCATGCTCGTGAAAGGGGACGCGCGCACGCGGATCCGCGCGGCCGAGATCCGGCACCTTCCGTGCAGCGACCACCTGAAGGAGATCGCCTACCGCTGCATCGGAGAGCGTCGAAAGAGGTACGAGACCGCCGACGAGCTGATCGAGGCTCTCCGGAGCCCGCCCGCCCGGTTGCGGGCCGGCGCGCCGCGGACGCTCCGGGGCGTCCACCTGGCCTTCACCGGCATCCTCTCCCGGAGCCGCCGCGAGGCCGTCCGGGCGGCGAAGCGGGCGGGAGCGATCGTTCACAGCGGGCCCTCGGCGCTCGACGAGCGTCGTCGTGCGGGGCCGGCCGAACCCCCTCCAGGCCGCCGGGCGGGATGCGGGGGTGAAGCTCATGGAGATCAAGCGGCTCCGTGAGAAGGGACACAAGATCACCCTCGTCAACGACACGCAGTTCTGGCGGCTCGTGGGACGAAAAACGACGTAAAGAAATCACTCACCCGCCTCCGGGTGGGCGATTCGAAATCAGTTGCACCTGAGTCTCAGGCGCAGATAAGCTCCGCCTCCGCTGCGGTAACGGTCTTCGCGCGAGGGCGAACGTGACTGACGAACGCTGGCCGCCGCTCCCTTACGACGCGTGGAAGGACACCTACGCCACGCTCCACATGTGGACGCAGATCGTGGGGAAGGTCGCGCTCGCGCTCACGCCGCCTCTGAACCACTCGTGGGGGATCGCGTTCCAGGTGACGCCGCGCGGGCTCTCGACCCGGCTGCTGCCTCACGACGGCCGCACGTTCACGATGGAGTTCGACTTCGTCGACCACCGGCTCGTCATCCGGAGGCTTCGGACGGGGCAGGAGCGGTCGCTGCGTCTCGAGCCGCGGACGGTCGCGGACTTCTACCGCGCGGTCATGGCGCTGCTGTCCGACATGGGGCTCGGCGTGAAGATCTGGCCTGTTCCCGTCGAGCTCCCGTCGCCCGGCATCCGGTTCGACGAGGACGTCGTGCATCGGTCGTACGACGCGGTCTACGCAAGCAGGTTCTGGCGGATCCTCCGGCAGGTCGAGGAGGCGTACTCGCGCGCCCGCTGCTCCTTCGTCGGCAAGTGCAGCCCGGCGCATTTCTTCTGGGGCGGCTTCGACCTCGCCGTGACGCGCTTCTCCGGCCGGCGCGCGCCGCCGCGCGAGGGGCCGGCATTCATGCGCGAGGCCTACTCACACGAGGTCATCAGCCACGGCTTCTGGCCCGGGAGCGGCCCGGTCCTCGAGCCTGCCTTCTACGCCTACGCCGTGCCGGAGCCCGCCGGGTTCAGGGACGTGCGAGCGCGGCCGGACGCCGCCTTCTACCACCGCGAGCTCGGCGAATTCATCCTGCCGTACGAGGCCGTCCGAACGTCCGACTCCCCTGAGGCGGCGATCCAAGCTTTCGTGGAATCCACGTATGAACACGGCGCCGAACTCGCCGGATGGGATCGCGAGGCGCTCGAGACGAAAGGAACGGCTCCCGCAGGAGCGGCCGGGTGAAGGAGCCAGAGAAAGGGGGAATGCCATGGCGCAACCGAACACGTCAGCAGGCGTCAAGAACGTCGTACTCGTTCATGGTGGATTCGTGGACGGCTCCGGGTGGGAAGGCGTCTACAGGATCCTGAGGAAAGACGGCTACGCCGTAGGCGTCGTCCAGAACCCGACGATATCGCTGGCTGACGACGTCGCGGTCACGAGACGCGTCATCGCCGGACAGAATGGCCCCGTCATCCTTGTCGGGCACTCCTATGGAGGAGTGGTCGTCACCGAAGCCGGTAACGACCCGAAAGTCGCGGGGCTCGTCTACATCGCCGCCTTCGCCCCGGACAAGGGCGAGTCGGTGTCCTCACTCATCAAGGACCCCCCGCCGGGCGCGCCCGTGCCGCCGATCCTGCCGCCGCAGGACGGCTTCCTCTTCCTCGACCGGACGAAGTTCGCCGCCTCCTTCGCGGGCGACGTGGACGCGGATACGGCCGCGTTCATGGCCGACTCGCAAGTCCCGTGGGGTCTGGAGGCGCTCGGCGGCGCGGTCACCCAGCCGGCGTGGAAGACGAAGCCGAGCTGGTACCTCGTCGCCACGAGCGACAGGATGATCCCGCCGCCGGCCCAGCGGGCGATGTCGAAGCGCGCGGGGGCGACGGTCGTCGAAGTCGACGGCAGCCACGCCGTCTACGTGTCGCAGCCACAGGCTGTGGCGTCGCTCATCGAAAAGGCCGCCGAAGAAATGCCGTGAACCCGAACTTGACAGGAAAGGTGGCCCTGGTCGCGGGAGGGACGGGAGCCCTTGGCCGCGCCGTCAGCCTGGCGCTCCTCCGGGAAGGCGCCACCGTGATCGTCACGTACCGGAGGGCCGACGAGTTCGGGGCCCTGAAGGCCGGGGCGGGCGGGGAGGGGGTCCGTCTCGATGGACACGAAGTCGACGTCACGAGCGAGGCCGCGGTGCGTGCGCTCGTCGACGCCGTCAAGACCCGTTACGGGCGTCTGGACCTCCTCGTGAACGCCGTCGGGGCCTACGAGGGCGGAAGGCCGCTCTGGGAGCAGGACGCGCGGCTCCTCGAACGGATGCTGAGCCTGAATCTCCGGGCGGCCCACGCGCTCCTCGTCACAGCGGTCCCCGTCATGCTCTCCCAGGGCCACGGGGCCGTCGTGAACGTGGCCTCGACGGCCGCGCTCGATCACCGGGCGGGGAACGCGGCGTACGCCGCCTCGAAGGCGGCGGCGCTGGCCCTCGTCGATTCCCTCGCGGAGGACCTGAAGGGGACCGCGGTGAGGGTGAATTCGATCCTCCCGAGCGTCATCGACACGGAGGCCAACCGGAAGGCGATGCCAAAGGCCGACTTCTCGACGTGGCCGAAGCCCGAGGAGATCGCCCGCGTTGTCCTCTTTCTCGCTGGCGACGAGGCCAGACTCCTCCGCGGTGCGGCGATCCGCGTGTAGGTGGTCCCATGCGGGCTAGAATCAGTCGCCATGAGCGGGCGGGAGACCGTCTCCGCGCCCCGGCCCGCCGCAGTCCCTCCGGTCCTCCTCCGGTGGCAGGCGAACCGGGCCGCGACGCGCCGGTTCTTCGACGAGACGCTGACCCCGGGCGCCTACGAGGCGCGGCCGATCGCGCTGCGCCATCCATTCGTCTTCTACGAGGGCCACCTCGCGGCCTTCGGCGTGAACAAGCTGCTCCGGGAGGCGCTCGGGCGCCCCGCGATCGACGCCGCGCTCGAGACGCTTTTCGAGCGGGGAATCGACCCGCCGGCAGAAGGAGGGGAGCGGCCGGAGGAGCGCTGGCCGTCGCGGGAGGCCGTTCGCGCGTACGTCCGGCGAGGCCGACGCCGCCGTCGAGGAGGCGCTCGGCTCGGGCGCGCTCGCCGGCGCGGAGTTCCACGAGGCCGTCCTCATGGTGCTCGAGCACGAGCTGATGCACCAGGAGACGCTCCGCTACATGCTCCACCGGCTCCCTTACGCCGGAAAGCGAGCGCCCGCCGGGGCGCTCCCGCCCGAAGTCTCCGGCCGCGCGCGCGGCCGGGAGACGGTCCGGATCCCCGCGGGCGTCGCGACGCTCGGGGCGCGGCGCGGCGGGATCCCGTTCGGGTGGGACAACGAGTTCCCGGAGGCTCTCCACTCCGTCCCGGCCTTCACGATCGACGCCCTCCCCGTCACGAACGGGGAGTTCCTCGAATTCGTCGAGGCGGGCGGCTATCGGGAGCCCGCCTGCTGGGGGCCCGGAGACGCGGAGTGGCTGGCGTCGCACGAGCATCTCGCATCCTTCGTTCTGGCGGAGGACCGGGGACGGCTGGCTCTGGATCGGGCAGTTCGGGCTCGTCCCGCTGCCGCACGACTGGCCGGTCTGGGTGAGCCACGCCGAAGCGGCGGCCTACGCGCGCTGGAAGGGGCGGCGCCTCCCGACGGAGGCCGAGTTCCACCGCGCCGCGTTCGGGACGCCCGAGGGACGGAGCGCGCCTTCCCGTGGGGAGAGGCGCCCCCCGGGCCCGGGCGCGGGAACTTCGGCGGAGACCGGGACGACCCGGTGCCGGCAGGCTCGAGGCCGGACGGAGCGAGCGCCTGGGGCGTCGAGGAGCTGGTCGGGAACGGGTGGGAGTGGACGTCGACGCCGTTCGCGGGGTTCGACGGCTTCACGCCGATGGCGTCGTACCCGGGCTACTCGGCGGACTTCTTCGACGGCCGACACTTCGTCCTCAAAGGCGCCTCGCCCGCGACTCCCGCTCCGCTCGTCCGCCGGACGTTCCGGAACTGGTTCCAGGCGCGCTACCCCTACGTCTACGCGAAGTTCCGGTGCGTGGCGCCGTGAGCCTCGCCCGCGACGTGAAGGCCGGCTTCGCGAAGCGGCCCCGCTCCCTGCCGCCGAAGTACTTCTACGACGCTCTCGGGTCGAAGCTCTTCGAGGCGATCGGGCGGCTGCCGTGGTACCGGATCACCCGGGCCGAGACGCGCCTCCTTCGGCGGGTCGCTCCGGCCGTCGCGAAGGCGCTCGCGGGGCCCGTCCGCGTCGTCGAGCTCGGCTCGGGGAGCGGCGAGAAGCTCGCCACCGTCGTCGAGGCGCTCCGCGCGCCGCCGGAAGAACGCGGACGTTCACGTCGTCGACCTTTCGGCCGCCGCCGTCAAGGCCTCGCTCGAGCGGCTCTCGAAGATCCCGGGCGTCGAGCGTCCGGGGCCACCGGTCGGCCTACGAGACCGGGCTTCGCGCGGCGACGTCCGGGCCCGCGCGGGAGAGGCGACTGCCTCGTCCTCTTTCTCGGATCGAACATCGGGAACTTCGACCCCGCCGACGCGACGCGGCTCCTCGCCGCCGTCCGCCGGCGCCTCCGCCCCGGCGACGCCCTCCTCCTCGGGACCGACCTCGTGAAGCCCGAGCAGGAGCTGCTCGCGGCGTACGACGACCCGCTCGGCGTGACGGCCGCCTTCAACCTCAACCTCCTCCTCCGCCTGAACCGCGAGCTCGGCGCCGACTTCGACCTCTCGGCGTGGCGCCACCGCGCCGTCTGGAACCCCGGCGCCCGGCGCGTCGAGATGCACCTCGTGAGCCTCGCGGACCAGTGCGTCCGGATCCCGGGGGCGCGAGTCGTGGCCGGCTTCGCCGCGGGCGAGACCCTCTGGACCGAGAGCTCGTACAAGTACGAGCCGGAGGACGTCGACCGGATCGCGGCGGACGCCGGCTTCCGCCGCGAGCGCCGGTGGGTGGACCGGCGACTCGAGATTCGCCCTGACCCTGTGTCGCGCCGTCCCCGAGGGGGGCGCCGAGGAGGATTCATGAAGTTTCCCGGGGCCTGCGCCCACATCGCGGGCCTGAAGAGCGTCACCCCCCCGAAGGTCCGCGAGTGCGAGGAGTGCGTGAAGACCGGGTCCTCCTGGGTCCACCTGCGGACCTGCCAGACGTGCGGCGGCACGCGCTGCTGCGACTCCTCCCCGAACCAGCACGCGAGCAAGCACGCGCGGAGCTCGGGCCATCCCGTCGTCTGCTCGGCCGAGCCGGGCGAGCGGCTGGCTCTACTGCTATCCCGATGACGACACGGCCGACTACTGAGTCCTGATGGACCGCGTTCACGTCCCCGCGGGGCGCGAGGACTCCCCGTTCGTCCGAGCGCACCGGGACGAGCTCTTCCCGGTCCTGACGCCGGCGCAGGTCGACCGGATCGCGCCGTTCGCGCATGAGCGGCGCCTCGCGGACGGCGAGAGCCTCTGGGAGGCGGGCGACCGGGGCATCTCGTTCTTCGTCGTCCTCGAAGGCGGGATCGCGATTCTCACGGGTGCGGACGGACCTCGTGACGGTGCACGGCGTGCGGGAATTCTCGGGCGACGTCGACCTCCTTTCGGGCCGCCCCGTGAACGTGCGGGGGAAGGCCCGCGGCGCGACGCGCGTCCTCGAGGTCTCCAACGCGCGCTTCCGCGCGCTCGTCCAGACCGACGCGGGGATCGGCGAAACGCTCCTCCGCGCCTTCCTCATGCGGCGCGTCGCTCTCATGGCGGCAGGCCTAGGCAGCGTCGCGCTGATCGGCTCGCGGTTCTCCGCGAGCACGCTCGCGCTCCAGGAGTTCCTGTCGCGCAACAGCATTCCGTACGCGAACCTCGACGTGGACCGGGACGCCGACGTCCAGAAGACACTCGAGAGCTTCGGCGTCGGGATCGACGACATCCCGGTCGTCATCTGCCGCGGAACGCGCGTCCTCCGGAAGCCGACGATCGAGGAGGTCGGCGACTGCCTCGGCCTCAATGCCCTGAACGAGGACGTCGTGCGCGACCTCGTCGTCGTCGGCGCCGGCCCCGCGGGCCTCGCCTCGGCCCTCTACGCGGCCTCGGAAGGGCTCGACGTCCTCGTTCTCGAGGCGACCGCCCCCGGCGGGCAGGCGGGGTCGAGCACCCGGATCGAGAATTACCTCGGCTTCCCGTCGGGCATCTCGGGGCAGCTCCTCGCGAGCCGGGCGCTCGTGCAGGCGCAGAAGTTCGGCGCCGAGCTCGCGGTCGCCCGGACGGCGGCCCGGCTTTCGTGCGAGCGGCGCCCCTACCGCGTCGAGGTCGGCGACACCTCGGTCTCGGCGAAGAGCGTCATCATCGCGACGGGCGTCCAGTACCGCAAGCCAGACATCCCCGACCTCGCTCGCTTCGTCGGCGTCGGGGTCTACTTCGGCGCGACGCCCCTCGAGGGAGTCCTCTGCGCGGGCGAGGAGGTCGTCGTGGTGGGCGGCGCGAACTCCGCCGGGCAGGCGGCGGTCTACCTCGCGAGCGTCGCGCGGCGCGTCACGATGCTCGTCCGCGGCGCCTCTCTCGCGGAGACGATGTCGCGCTACCTGATCCGGCGCATCGAGGAAACGCCGAACATCCGGCTCCTCACGCGGACGCGGATCACCGCCCTCGCGGGCGAGGGCCACCTCGAGCGCGTGACGTGGGAAGGACCGGACGGACGGGCCACGGACGAGGCCGTCCGCCACGTCTTCCTCATGACGGGCGCCGACCCGAACACGGCCTGGCTCCAGAACTGCGTCGCCCTCGACGCGAAGGGATTCGTGAAGACGGGTTCGGACCTCGGCGCGGCCGAGCTCGACGCGGCGCGATGGCCGCTCCCGCGCCCCCCGATGCTCTTCGAGACGACCCTTCCGGGCGTCTTCGCGGTGGGCGACGTCCGCGCCTCGAGCGTCAAGCGCGTCGCCGCCGCCGTGGGCGAGGGCTCCGTCTGCGTCCAGCTCGTCCACAAGATGCTGGCGGAGTAGTCTCCTCGACGGGCCTCGCGCGGCGTCAGCCGCGCGGACGCGGCCTCCAACGGAAGACGGCCAATGAGATCTTCCCCTGCCGGTCGATCCGGACCCCCTCGCGGCGGAGGAGGGCGGCCTGGAGCCGGTCGTGGCCGAGCCCGTTCCCGCGCGGGCTGATCTCGCCCTTCGCGTTCACGACGCGGTGCCACGGCGACGCGGCTCCCCTCGGGAAGGGCGGCCAGGGCGTAGCCGACGAGCCGCGCGTGCCCGGGGATCCCGGCGAGGCGCGCGACCTGCCCGTACGTCGCCACGCGGCCGGCGGGGATCCGCGAGACGACGGCGTAGATCGGGGGCCGGGAGACGGGGGAGGCTCGCCGCGGGCCTTCACGTCCCTTTCCTCTCCGGCACGGGGAGGCGTAGATGTCACGTGGCGACCTTCGGTCGCGCGGGACCATATCGCGCCGGCCGGAGACGTCCGGCCTGCGGCGTTCGGTTCGACTCCCTGTGCGAGAAGGCCGCGGAGCTTCGCGAGGTCGTTCCGCTCGACGGCGTCGGCGAGGGGCCGCGTCTTCGAGTCGGGGAAGCGGAAGCGCGCGGTCTCCTTGAGTTCCGCCGCCGTCCCGGCCACCCTGGACGAAACGAAGAGTACGAGCCCGGCGAGGATCGGCGCACCAGCGAGGAGCAGCGCCACGACGCGAAAGGCAGTCCGGCGCGTCAGGACGAAGAGGGTGGCGCCGACGGCGAGGAATCCAAGCATCACGATGCCAAGGGCGCGAGAGAGGCCCCGCGTGGCGTGGTCGCCTCCCGTGTCGAGGATCCCCGCCACCGCGACGGCGAGCGTGGCGACCGCGACGACGCCGAACGTCGCGGTCAGGATCCTGCGTCTCCCTTCGGGCATCGAATCGGTCACGGTGCCGGCATCCTACGGCGGAGCCGCGACCGCCGCGAGGGTTCGGGGAGAATCGTCCGGTGCGCAGTCCCCGGGCGGTCCCGTCCTGGTCGCCCTCGCTCTCGCCTGCTCCCGTGCGCCGCGCGACCCGGTGCGGGCGGCGGTCGCGGCGCGGTGACGGCGGCGGAGAAGAGGGACGCGGACGCCGTCGTCGCCTTCCTCGCCCCCGGCTTCCGCGACGCACAGGGCGGGAACCGGGACGAGGCCGGGGCGACGGTGCGGCGTTACCTCGCGGGCTACGAGCGGCTGTCGCTCTCGATCTCGGACCTCGTCGTCGAGCGCGGCCCCGGCAAGCGGGCAGGCGCGTTTCACCGTCGCGATGTCGGGCACGCCGCGCGCGGCGCTCGGCCTCGAGGGGTGGCTCCCGCGGACGTCGCGCTGGCGCTTCGACCTCCGGCTCGAGCCCGCCGACGGAGGCTGGAAGATCACGCACGCGGCCTGGACGCGGGTGGAGGAGGGGGGCTGACCGGGATCCGGCAGGCCTTCGAAACCCGGTAGCGGTTCTCGGCGAAGGTCCGGTAGCCGCGGTCGAAGAGACGCCTGAGACCGGGCGTCACCGAGAGCAGATAGAGCGGCCGGGCCCACCAGATCCGGCGAAAGGCGAATCGGTAGGCGTCGGCGCCGGGGATGACGTCTCCCGTTTCGACAACGAGGATCCGAAGATCGTCGAGGAGATCCTCCGCGGAGACCCCCTGCGCCGCGAGCCGCTCGACGATCCAGGGCTCCTGGAGCGTCGCGATCCCGAAACCGCGCTTTGCGAGCGTCTTCCTCCAGAACGGAACCCAGCGGCTGCAGAAGCCGCACGCGCCGTCGTAGAGAACCCACGCGAAGGGCGCGGGCGACGTCACGCGGGGACCTTCGTCCCCCGCCGGACGCGAATCTCCGATCCCTCCGCGAGAAACGCGACGTCGGGCGGACGGTCGAGAGCCGAAGCGAAGCGAGGTCCGTAGAGGGACGGCACGTCCGTCTCGAATCCGGCTTCCTCGGCCGGCCAGATCCGCCACGGCGGGTGCTCGACGGCGTATTCCAGAGTCCCCCCGTCTGGCTGCCGCACGTAACCGAAATAGTGCTCCGCGAGGAATCTCTTCGACGGTGCCGGTCTCGAGGGAGCGGCGTGGGCTCCCGGCCACGAGGTGGAGCCGCCCCTCGGCCCCGGCGTGGATCCACGAGTACTCGACCTGCGCGGGCGCTCCGTCGCCCCGGAAGCCGATATCGTGCGCCATCGGAACGGCGACGTAGTTCTCGTGGTAGACGCGCCGAGCGACCAGGGCGACGAGCCGGCGCGGCACCAGCTCCTTCACGAAGACGACGCCCCGCCGGCAGACGCCGCCCGTCTTCCGGCGGACGTAGAAGCGGAGGTTCACCTCCTCGAAATCGGCGTGAAACGGCACGGCGATTCCGAAGACACGCGTCTTCACGAAAAGGAAGCCGACGACGCTCGCGTACAGCTTTCCGTTCCAATCGTCGAGCTCCGTCCCGGCGGGAACGAGGGGCTGGAGCAGCGAACGCTCCGCCTCCCAATTCAACATCGCGAGAAAACGCCACTCGGCCGTCAGGAACGAGCGCGCGGGATTCTCGGCCATCGCCGCCGCCAGTCTACGGCCGGGTCTCCGCCGGGCAGGAACGGGCCAGGCGCCCGATCACTCCGCATACGGCGTCAGGAGCAGGCCGAGGACCGACCGCATTCCGCTCAGATAGCTCCCAAGCCGCAGGTTCTCGTCGTACGCGTGCTGGTTGTTGTCGGCGTTGACGAGCGGGACGAGGACGAACGGCATCCCGAGCGGCGTCACGATCTCGTGGGTCGGAAGGGTCCCCCCCATCATCCGGATCCGGACCGGCTTCGGCGGCGCGCCCCCGACGCGGAACGCCTCCTCGAGGGCCGCCGTCGCCCAGCGGCCGACGGCCGAGTCGATCTCCTGTCGGGCCGCCTTCTCCGCAAGCGCGGGCTTCAGGCGCGCGAGCTTCGGATAGCGGGAGCGCTCCTCGTCCGTCGGCTCGTGGTCGACGAGGTGATACCCCTGCGCCTCGACGAAGCACCGGAGGAGCGGCAGGAGGTACTCCGCGTCGGCTTCCACGGTCGTCCGGAGGTCCAGCTCCGCCACCGCGCTTCTCCGGGACGACGTTCGCCGCCTTCTCGCCGACGCCGGCGGAGGCGAGGCCCCGGACGTTGAGGGACGGGTACTGGAGCGCCTCCTGGTATGTCCCGCCCACCTTGTCGGTCGCGGCGACGCCGACCCGCTTCCCGGATCGCCGCCTCGTCGTCGGGGACCTCGGCGAGGGCCTTCCGGTCGGCGTCCGTGATCGAGGTCCGCGCGTACTAGCCCGGGATCGTCACCCGCCCGTCGTCGTCCTTCATCGCGGCGAGGAGCCGGGCGAGGCGCTGCGCGGGATTCGGCACCCAGTTGCCGAAGTGCCCGCTGTGCAGTGGAGCGCGCGGCCCGTAGACCGTGAGCGTGACGCCGACCTCGCCACGGTTCCCGAAAGCGAGCGTCGGCCGCCCGCTCGGGTGGACCGGCCCGTCGTGGACGACGAGCGCGTCGGCGGCGAGGAGCGGCTGGTGAGCCGACACCGCGGCCGCGATCCCCGGCGAGTTCACCTCCTCCTCGCTGTCGAGAAGGACCTTGACGTTCACCGCCGGCGCGAGCTTCCGCGCCCTCATCAGGTCGAAGGCGGCGAGGAACATGACGATCGGCCCCTTGTCGTCGGAGGACGAGCGCGCGAAGACGCGGAGCTCCGGGTCGAAGTCGACCTTCATCGCCTCCGCCCGGTCCACCTCGACCCACGCCGCCGCCGGCGCTCCGGCGCTTGACGACGGGCTTCCACGGGTCCTTCTGCGACCACTGCGACGGGACGACGGGCTGCCCGTCGAAATGCATGTAGAAGAGGACCGTCTTCCGCCCGGGGCGGTTCGCCTCGTATTCGGCGAAAACGAGCGGGCGCCCCTGGTTCTCGAACGACTCGGTCCGGAAGCCCCGCTTCCGGAACGCCGCCTCCAGCCAGGCCGCGTTCTTCACGACGTCCGCGGGGTTGATCGAGTCGTTCGGCAGCGAAAGGAGGGCGAAGAGCTCGGGGAAGCTGCCGGCGGCCGCGGCGCGGAGCGCGGCGTTGTCGACGCCCGGCGGAAATGCGGCGCAGGCCCTGATCGCGCCGGCGCCGGCAGACACGAGAAGAAGCAGGGCGAGTGAGACCCTTCGCGCCATCACGACGGCCCGATGTTACCCGGGGGACAGGAGAGGACGGTGCCCGGGGGGTCCGCTCACGGGATAATCGCGTCATGACCGGCGGCGACGCGCTCGCGTTCTTCGACGCCGTCCCGCTCCTTCACGGGCTCGCGCCCGAGGACCGGAAGCTCCTGGCGCCCCACTGCCGCGTGCGGGCCTACGAGAAGGGGGCGACGATCTTCACGGAGGGGGACCCCGCGCACGAGCTCTGCTTCGTCGTCCTGGGGCGCGTGAAGATCGTCAGGGCGACTCCGGAGCGCGACCTGATCCTCGGCCTCTTCGGGCCGGGCGAGCCGATCGGCCTCATCGCGGTTTTCGACGGCACGCCGTTCCCCGCTTCGGCCCGCGCGCTCGAGCCCTCGACGGTCGTCCACGTCTCCGAGCGCGAGTTCTTTGCGACCCTCTTCGCGAACCCGCAGGCGGCGCGGCGCCTGATCCAGGGGCTGATGCTCCGGCAGCTGGAGCTGACGAAGCGCCTGACCGATCTGACGGGCTCCGTGGAGCACCGCCTCGCCCGCCTCTTCGTCACGCTGGCCGAGAAGACCGGACGAAACGTGGAGGGCGCCGTCGAGATACCCGTCGCCCTCTCGCGGCAGGAGATCGCGGAGCTCGGGGCGACGACGACCGAGACCGCGATTCGCGTCATGAGCCGATGGGGAAAGGAGCACCTCGTCCTGACCCGCCCGGACGGGTTCACGATCCCCGCGCTTTCGTCGCTGAAGGAGCGGGCGAAGCTCTAGCCCGCGGGCGCCGAGCGCCCGGGGGCGTCTCTCTCACCTCGCAGAAGCAGTAGGCGTAGGCGCCGTTCGGGTCGTTCAGGGAGAGGAGCTTCGCGGTCTCGCGGAGCTGCTCGGCGAGGGCGCGCATCACGGGCGACGGCGTCGGCGTCTCCGCCTCTCCGGGCGCGAGCCCGAGCGCCCGGGCGAGAGACGCCCGGCCTTCGAAGAGCTTCGACATCAGCCGTTCCTTGAACGTCTTCTCCTTCTCGACGTACCAGACGCGCGCGTCCTTCGGGAGCTTCGCCATCTGCTCTCGCCGACGCGACGGCGTCGGGCAGGCTGCCCAGCTTGTCGACGAGCTTCCGCTCGTAGGCGTCGGCGCCGCTCCAGACGCGGCCGCGCGCGATCCTGTTCACCTCTTCCGGCGTCATCTTCCGGGCCTCGGACACGCGCGCGAGGAAGTCCTGGTACCCCTTGTCGATCACGAGCTGGATCATCTTCCCGACCTCGGGCTTCATCGGACGGTCGACGCGGAGCGCGCCGGAGAGCCACGTCGTGCCGACGCCGTCCACGTGGACGCCGAGGTACTTCGCGAGCGGCTTGTCGATCGTGGGGAACAGGCCGAAGATGCCGATCGAGCCGGTGATCGTGTCGGGGCTCGCCCAGATCTCGTCGGAGGCGGTGGAGATCCAGTAGCCGCCCGAGGCCGCGACGGAGCCCATCGAGACGACGACCTTCTTCCCCTCCTGCCGCGCGACAGCCAGCTCGCGCCGGATCACCTCCGACGCGAAGGCGCTGCCGCCGCCGCTGTCGACGCGGAGGACGATCGCCTTCACCTTGTCGTCCTGCCGCGCCCTGCCGGATGAGGGCGGCGGTCGAGTCGCCGCCGATCGTCCCGGCCGGCGCCTTGCCGTCGACGATCGTCCCGACCGCGACGACGACGGCGACCGCGTCGCCGCGGCCCGTTGCCCCGTTCCGGTCGCCCCCCTTCGCCTCGAGGTAGTCGGCGACGTTCACCTGCTGGAAGGTGTGCTCCTTCTTGTTCTCGCCCGCGATCTCGATCATCCGCTTCCGGACCTCGTCCCGGTACCCGAGCTTGTCGACGAGCTTCGCCTCGACGGCGATCTTCGCGGGGTCGCCCTTCGCCGCCTCCAGCCGCTCGCCCATCCGGTCGATGTAGGCGCGGACATCCTCGGGCTTGAGCTTCCGGTTCGCGGCCACGTCGGCCACCCACGAGCCCCAGAGGTCGCCCAGCCACTTCAGGTCCGCTTCCTTCGCCTCGGGCGAGGCGTCGTTCCGGAGGAAGGGCTCGACGGAGGACTTGTACTCGCCGACGCGGAAGACGTGAACGTCGACGCCGAGCCGGTCGAGGCCTTCCTTGTAGTAGGTCCGCCACCGGCCGAAGCCCTCGAACAGGACCGCCCCCTCGGGGTGGAGCCAGACCTCGTCGGCCGCGGAGGCGATCGCGTAGGGCCCCTGGAGGTAGAGCTCGGAATAGGCGATCACCTTCTTGCCGCTCTTCCGGAAGTCGAGGAGCGCGGCGCGCAGGTCCTCGATCTTCGTCAGGCCGCCTCCCGTCATGTCGGACGTGTCGAGGAAGATCGACGAGATCCGCTTGTCGTCCTTCGCGGCCCGGATGGCGTCGAGCTGGTCCTTGAGGAGCGTCTCCTGCCGCGCGTCGCCCGTCGCGTCCTCGAGGAAGCCCCGGAAGTTCCGGCCCGTGAGCTGCTCGACGAGAACTCCCTTCGGCCTCACGACGAGAGCGCCCCCCTTCGGCACCTTCGGCCCGCCGGAGATCGCCGCTCCGACGAGGAACGACGACGAGGGCGAGGAAGAGGACGTTGACGACGAACCGGCGCGACTCGTCGACGCCACGCCAGAAGTTGGAGAGGATGCGGACGGGAAGGGACCGCGGCCTGGTTTCCATCGAAAGACTCCTTTGCTGCGCCGCGCGGACGCGCGTACTTCCATTCTACGAGCGGCGACCGGAATGGGTTCCGGTCAGACGTCGGCGCGGTCGAGGCGCCGCGCCGCGAGAAGGGCGGGAACCGCCGTCCACGCGAGGAGCGAGAGAGCGATCAGGAGGCCCGCGCCCACGGGTCCCCTCGTGAACCGGAGGAGCGCGAGCGATCCGGCGCCGAAGGCGGCCGTCCCCTCGATCGCGAGAAGCGCTCCCGTGCGAAGCGCCCCGGAGGGGTTGAGCAGGACCGAGGCGATCAGGACGCGGGACGCCGGCCCGGACGGGAGGAGAGAGGCGACGCCGAGCGCCAGGAGATCGACGAGGATGGCGCTCGCGAACCAGACGACGAGGGCGATCGAGAGAGAGCGCGTTCGCCGGCGGCCCGCGGCACCGGCCGACACGAGGGCGCCGAGTCCCAGGAAGACGGCCGTCAGGACCGCCGAGCCTCGCGACGAGGAGGCCGAAGCCAGAAAGGCCGGCGTCGCCCGCGTTCGAGTAGATGACGAGGCCCGCCGCTCCGAATCCGATGAGCTGCGCCGCCGTCAGGGCGGCGAGGAGCCCCGCGAGTCGCCCGAAGAGGATCGTCCTTCGGGACACCGGCTGCGAGAAGAGGAGCTCCGCGGCACCCCGGTCGGGAACGAGCGTCAGGACGCCCATGAGGAGCGATGCGAGGGGGACGAGAAGCAGGACGAGCTGGACGAGCGAGGCGGTCGTCCGCGAAAAGTCCTGCACGCCATGGCCCGCCCGAGAGAACGTAGCCGGAGACCGCGACGGCGAGAGAGAGCGCCGCGAAGACCGTTGCGAAGACCTGGGTCCAGCGCGAGCGGACGGCGAGGAGAAGCTCCTGGCGCGCGCAGAGGAAGAAGGGGGTGTCGGCTCTCATCGCCCGTCCGGAACCCCGTTCGG
Organism: uncultured Acidobacteriota bacterium; assembly: GCA_963821435.1. Classification (GTDB taxonomy): domain Bacteria; phylum Acidobacteriota; class Thermoanaerobaculia; order UBA5066; family UBA5066; genus DAOMFB01. The sequence goes on along the minus strand of CAWGDR010000004.1, from coordinate 798,946 downwards.
CCCGAAGACCGCCGGTCAGACTGACCGGCGCTCCACCCGCCGCCGAAGCGTCGGCGTCGCGCGAGGCGGCGTCGGCGTGCGCCACGAGGAAGGAGTTCATCGGCGTCAGGAGCCCGGGCACCTTCGTGTAGACGGCCGAAGAGGCCCGGACCCACTGCTTCGTCCGATGATCCCCGACCCAGGCGATCTGGCCCCTCGCCGGGGCGCCCCCCGACTGAGAAACGTCGCGAGGCAGCCGATGTCGTCGAAGAAGCGGGGCTCTTCCGCGGGAGCGACGAGCTGGGCCGCGAAGCGGAGGTCCGACACCGCCATCCGGCACCAGCCGCAGGCGTCGTGCTTCGTGTCGGGCTGCGCCGGGCGCGGCCGGCTCCGCGCCCGCAGCCCGCGAGGGCGGACGCGAAGGCGAGAGCCCGCGCGAGGCGCCTCACGAGGGTGCCTGCACGAGCTCGCGGTAGAGCTCCTCGAGCCGCCCTTCCTGCGCCGTGAGGCCGGAGATCTCCGCGCCTGCGGCCCGCAGCGCGTCGAGGACGGCGGGCCGCGTCCGCGCCGGGCCGGGGACGACCAGCTCCTCGCCGATCCACGAGGCCAGCGGCGCAAGCGGCCGGATCGCCTCGGCGAGGCCCGCCGGGCGGCCGGGGATCCGGACGCGCATCACGCCGCGCTCCGCGAGGCGCGTCGCGAGGTCTCCCGCCGTGAGAAGCGCCGCCAGCTTCCCTTCCACGAGGATCGCGATCCGGTCGGCCAGCTGCTCGACGTCGCCCAGCTGGTGCGACGTGAAGAGCACCGTCTTCCCCGCCCGCCGCCTCGCCTCCACGACGCCGTAGAACGCACAGAGGCCGTCGGGATCGAGGGCGGCCGTCGGCTCGTCCAGGAGGAGGAGCGGGGCGTCGGGCAGGACCGCCACCGCGAGGCCGAGCCTCTGGACCATGCCGCCCGAGTAGGTCCCGACGGTCCGCGCGGCCGAGCCGTTCAGGGAGGCGAGCCGGAGCGCGTCATCGGTGCGCGAAGCCGGGCGCGCGCCGCAGCTTCCGGTAGAACTCGAGCACCTCGCGGCCGGTCAGGGCGTCGGGGAACGAGACGCGCTGCGGAAGATACGAAAGGACGACCCGGGCCGCCGGCTCCGCGGCGAGGCGGAGGGCGACGCCGGGTGCCCCTACGAGCACGCGCCCGGCCGTCGGCCGGACCAGGCCCGCCGCGGCCTTGAGCGACGTCGTCTTCCCCGAGCCGTTCGGTCCGAGAAGGGCCACGACCTCTCCCGTCTCGACGGCGAGCGTGAGCCCCTCGACGGCGGATTGCGCCCCGTACCTCTTCCCGAACGCCTCGAAACGGATCACGTTCCCCCCCGGCGCCCGAGGATAGCCGCGCCGAGGCCGAGTGCCAGTGCGCTCGCGAGAAGCCCCTTCGCGTCGGCACGGCGCCCTTCCGCCCGGGCCCGGGGGACATCCGGGAGGTGCGGCGGCCGGGCGAGCGGCCTCTTGTCCTCCGCCTCGATCCGGCGGAGGACCGGAAACGACCGCTCGGCGGCGCCGAGGGCGGCCGCGGCGAGACTGCGCGCCATGAGGTCCGCCGCGGTGAGGTTGCCCCGAAGGTGGTCGAAGACGTTCGTCAGCGTGTACGGTCGGTCGGAGCGGCCGTCCCCGTCGAGGTCAGGCTCGTCGTTCTCGGACCAGTAGTTGCCGGTGAAGTCGGTGTCGGTCCGCCGGCCGACCAGCGTCAGCGGCGTCAGGTTCGCGACGAAGACGTTGCCGCGGAAGACGTTCCCTCCGCAGGAGTCGTAGAGGACGATGCCGGTGTCGGACTCGGCCACGATGTTCCGCTCGAAGCGGTTCCGGTACGAGCCCTCCATGAAGATCCCGCGCGCGTTGTCGGCGATCAGGTTGTCCTCCGCCACGACGTCGTCGCAGGCCTTCAGGAGCAGGCCGACGCTGGCGAAGCCGCGGTTGTGGAGGAACCGGTTGCGCCGGAACGTGATCCGCCGGGAGTACATCAGCGCGGTCCCGGCGGCCCCGTTCTCGAAGAGGTTTTCTTCGAAGACGTTGTCGTCCGAGAACATGTAGTGGAGGCCGTAGCGGAGGTCCCGGGCCACGTTCCTCGCGATGAAGCCGTGCCCGGCCGACTGGATGTAGATGCCGTCCCTCACGTCCTCGATCGTGTTGCCGACGACCGTGAAGCCGTCCGTGTCGTAGAGGTGGACTCCCGACCCTTTCTCTCCGGCGTCGCGTCCCGGGATGCCGCGGATGGCGCAGCCCTCCACCCGGACGCCGTTCGCCTCGCGGAGGTAGACGCCGAAGACGCAGCGCCGGATCCGGTTGTCGCGGAGAACCGCGCCCGGAGCCGCGACGTGAATCCCGGCCGAGTCCTTCGCGAGGTCTCCCCCCTCCCGCCCGTCGATGTCGAATCCCTCGACGGTGACGTTTGCGGCCCGGACGCGGACGACGCTCCCGCTCCCCGAGCCGAGGAGGAGCGGCCGGCCCTTTCCGACCAGCCGGACGGGCTTGTCGAGGTAGAGGTCGCCGGCGTAGCTGCCGGGGCCGACGTCGACCGTTGCGCCCGGAACCGCCTGGTCGACTCTCGCCTGGAGCGGAGACGTCTCGGCTGCCCCCGGTCTCCCCTCCAGCGTCCCGGGGGCGATCGCCGGCATCTCTCCCGAGATCTGGAGGAGGAGGACGAGCGGCGCGAGGGTCATGCGGCCTTCGGCAGAGGCGAGCGGCCACCCCGTCCCTCGCGCGCCGCGAACCAGATCGCCAGGAGAAGCGCGACGACGACGAGACCGAGCGCGTACGAGCCGAGGCCGGGATAGGAGTAAACGCCGAAGTTGGCGAGTTGCTTGAAGCCGAACATCGGCGGCATGAAGGGCGGAATCTTCACCGAAGCGGTCGGCGCGAGATTGTGGCCGTACCACCAGAGCTTGAAGCCGAACGACCAGAGCGAAAAGGCCCCGAAGTAGAGATAGAGGACGAAGCAGTCGACGACGTGCGCCAGCTTTCCGAGGACCGCAGCGCGGAGGATCAGGAGGCCGAGGCCGCCGACGACGAATGGAATCCACTTGAACTCGGTGAAGTCCTTGACCTCGATGTCCTTCATCCCGATGTAGTGGTTGAGGACGTTGATCTCCTTGACGTCCTGCCCCTTGTTGCCCCCCTCGAGCTTCCAGCTGTAGATCCCCATCCGGAGCCCCTCGGGGTACTGGGGCGCGAACATCGTCAAGGTCCAGAGCGGAAAGAGGTAGGACGGGATCAGGAGGAGGAAAGCGAGCACGAGAAAAGCCCGCGGCTTGAGGTCCAGCGGCAGGTCGAGGAACCGGTTGCTCTTTTCGAAGAATGCTTTCATGGACATGGGCGGGGAGGCGCGCGACGCAGACCTCCCCGCACCCTCGCTTCCCTTGTCAGCCCTTCGGCTTGACGATCAGATAGCCCTGCATCTCCTGGTGGAGCGCCGAGCAGAAGTTCGTGCAGTAGTACGGAAAGACGCCCTTCTTGTCGGCTTTGAACGTGACGACCTTCGTCTCGCCCGGGTCGACGACGATGTTGATGTTGTAGTCGAGCAGGCCGAGTCCGTGAAGTTCGTCGGTCGTCTGCTCGATGTTCGTCATGGCGATCTTGACCGTGTCGCCCTCGTTCACCTCGATGGCGGTCGGCGTGATCGTGGAGCGGACGAGGACGACCTTGGCGAGGACATTGTTTCCCTGCCGCGTGACGCCGGCGTCCTTGACGTCCCAGATGGCGAGCGGGTTCTTGTTCTCTTCCTTCGGGTAAACCTCGATCGGCTTGACCTTGTCGGCCTTGATCATCTGGGCGTAGTGGGGCTCGGGCTCGGTGAAGGCGTCGTAGAGGAGCTTCATCTTCTCCTCGCTGATGTCGACGAGCTGTGACGACTCGGGCTGCGAGGGGCCGACCGACAGGTGCCGGCCGTGCGAGAGCTTGTTCAGCCCGACGAGGTACTTGCCGTCGGGGCTGACCGTGTCACCCTCCGCCGCGCAGAGGTGGCCGATGGAGTAGGACATCGGGATCTTGTCCACGACCTCCCACGTCCCGAGCTTCCACTTCGCGATTGCGCTGTCGACGAAGAGCGAGGTATAGGCCATGCCGTCCGGCCCGAACTGCGTGTGGAGCGGGCCGAGGCCGACCGGGACCTCGGCGTCCTTGATCGACTCGTACTTCAGGACGGGAATGCCGTCCTCGTCGCCGGTGAAGTCCTTGTTCTGGATGGCCGTCTTGACTTTCTCGAAGTTGAAGGCGGTCGTCACGCCCTGCAGCTTGCCCGACCCGATGATGTACTTGCCGTCGGGCGAAACGTCGACGCCGTGAGGCGACTTGCCGCAGGGCATCAGCCAGATGAGGCCGGGCACCTTCTTCGGGTCGATGACCTTGACGCCGCCGATCAGGTCGCCCTTCCCCTCGGCGACGGCCTTCTCGACCGCCTTCCAGTCGACGGCGGCGATGTAGTCGCGGTCCCGCTGGGCCGACGTGACCTCGAGCTTGCCCGTCGCGCGCTCGGAGTTGTAGCAGGTCCAGAACATCCAGCCCTCGGAGACCTTCTTCCCGGCGTCGCCGAGGTCCCAGTCGAAAGGCGGCGTCAGGATCTGCCAGGCGAGAGACAGCTGCCCCGTCTTGGGGTCGATCTTGATGGCGCAGAGGATTCCCTTGTAGTCGGTCGCGTACTTGTCGATCGGGGCGTACGTCCCCTTCGGGATCGGGATCGAGAAGCGGGACGCCATCATGGCGTATTCCGTGTTGGGGGTGACGAACGACGAACCGTGATTTCCGGAGATGTTCGCGATCGGCCCGAGGATCTGTTTCGTCTTGAAGTCGCGGAGGTCGATCCGGGCGATCCGCCCGTTCATGTCGTTGATGAAGAGCCACCGCCCGTCGTAGTCCCCGTTCGTCTCGGAGAGCGCCGGGTGGTGGGCGTCGCCCCAGGTCAGGTTTCCGAGCATCGCCTTCGACTCGTCGTCGAAGCCGTAGCCGGTCCCCGGGTAGGGCGTGAAGACGGGGATCGTCGAGAGGTGGCGCATCGACGGCACGCCGTAGACGTACATCTGGCCCGAGTGGCCGCCCGACGAGAAGAGGTAGTACTCGTCGAGGTCGCCCGGGGCGACGTAGGTCTTCATCGCCGCGACGGCGACGTCGGACTTCGTCTCGGCACCGCCCTTCTTGGCTCCCTTCGGCCCGCTCGGCGCGCAGCGGCCGACGAGGACGCCGGCGAGGACGAGGACGGCCAGCCCTCCCCAGCTCAGGATCGACTTCCTTTTCTCGTTCATGTTCTCTCCTCCGTCTGCTAAGTTGTGATTCGTTCGGTCGGGATCAAGACGTCAGTGCGCGGCCGCGGCCGCCGGTGCGGTCCCTTCCCGCCGCGGTCTTCTGCTTCTCGTGCTCCGCGAAGGCCTCGCGCAGCTTCTGGATGGCGACGAGCTTTTCTTCCGGGGTCAGGATGATCTGGCGCGAGAGGACGACCTGCATCGTCCCCGTCGGGCTGGTGAGGAAGTCGTCCACGGTCCTTCCGAACCGGCTCTGCGTGTCGAGAACGGCGGTCGAGAGGTCCGGGCCGATCTGCGCCGCGCTCTTCACCCCGAGCGACGAGATCGAGTGGCAGATGAAGCAGCCCGTCTTCACGAACCAGGCGCCCGGGCCCGGTCTTCATCCGCTGCTCCTCGGCGACTTCCTCGGCCGTCTGCGGGTCGGTGCGGGCGACGCCCGGCCGGAACTCGACCGGCACCGGGGCGTGCCGCCACGACATGACGAGCATCGCGAGCGCCTGGGCGTCCTTCGAGCCGAAGTAGAAGTTCGGCATGACGGTGTCGGCCACGAGCGCCTTCGGGTCCTTCAGGTGCGCCACGTGCCACGCGAAGGCCGTCCGCTGGCCCGGAGAGGCGGCTCATGTCGAACTGCTCGGCCGCCTTGTCGCCCTCCCACGTCAGGTCGGGACCGATCGTGCCGCCGCGCCCGTTCACGACGTGGCAGGCGCGGCAGCCCTTCTGGGCGACCAGCTTCTTGGCGTGGTTGATGAACTCGGCCCCCTTCGTCTCCCGGTCGAACCGGTGGCAGACGTTGCAGCTCATCTGCATCAGGGCCTTCTTGTCGTCGACGATCGAGTACTGCTCCCCGAGCGACTTTCCGAGGAGCGGCTCCTCCCAGTGCGGGACCGGGCCGTGAGCCGTCTCCGCGTCGATGGAGTACCCCTGCCCGCCGTGACACGACGTGCAGCCGTACCGCTCGATCGGGTGAGCCTTCAGCGGTTCGGGCGGGTGCGTCCGGAACGGGTGGTCGGCCGTCTCGAAGCCCTTCCAGAGAACGGCCTGGTGGCAGGTGATGCACCGGTCCGCGTTGCCGAGGTTCTTGACCCAGATCTGCTGCGTCCCGGCCGGCACGGCCTTCGCCTTCTCCGCGCCGAACTTCTCCCCGACGAGCCTCTTGAACTCGGCCTGGTACCAGCGCCAGTCGTGGCGGCGGTCGCTCCAGGCAAAGAGCGCCGTCGAGATGATCAGGAGGACGCCGACGGCCGCGAGGACCGGCCGGTCGCGCCGGGGGTACGGAGAGTCCGTCCGCTTTTCCATGTCAGATCCTCGACGGGATTTCGGGCCACGCCTGCCAGGGCCAGTAGAAGTGCCAGTACGGGCCGCGCATGAAGGTCCCGACGACGGTGAGCAGGACGATCACGAGGCAGATCGCGAGGAAGACGGCGTTCTGCCTCTTCCGGTCGCGCCGCGAACCAGACGCCGGCTCCGGCCGCCCCGCTCCGGTCGAGCCACGGCCAGAAGGTCGTCAGGGCCAAGAGGATTCCGGGCAGGATCACGCCGCCGAGGAAGGCGCCGTTGATCGTGAACTTCCCGATCCGGACCGTCGTGATCGTCACGATCTCCTGCAGCCAGAGGAAGTACCAGGGGGCCTTCGCCGGGTTCGGCGTGATCAGGGCGTTCGCGGGCTCCTCCAGCGGGGAAGGGACGAAGACCGCCAGCATTCCGACGACGGCGATCGTCCCGAGGACGACGATGGCGATCCGCCGGACGAGGTCGTTGACGGCGTTGACGGTCACGTCGGGCGCCTCGAGCGAGGCGGCGCGGATCGTCGGAGCCTGCCCGCGCGCGACGCCGAGGAGCGTGTAGGTCTTCGTCGGCCCGGCCGGCGTCTCGCGCTTCTCGGCGAGGAGCGCCGCGCGGTCCGCCCGCGCCAGCCCGCCGTCCTTCCGGATTCGCCACATGTGGTACGCGAAGAGGACGCCGAGCCCGACCGGCAGGAGGAAGCAGTGGAGGACGTAGAAGCGGAGGAGCGTCGCCTGGTCGATCTCGCGCCCGCCGAGCAGGAGCTCAGCGGATCTTCGGGCCGACCGCGGGGATCGAGCTCGCGATGTTGGTCCCGACCGTGATCGCCCAGTAGGCGAGCTGGTCCCACGGCAGGAGATAGCCGGTGAACGAGAGGAAGAGGGTGAGGAGGAACATGACGACGCCGATCACCCAGTTCCACTCCCGCTTCTGGCCGCGCCCGGTTCCGTTCTTGTAGGCGCCGGTCAGGAAGATCGCGGACGAGGTGGAGGAAGACGACCGCCACCATGAGGTGGGCCCCGATCCGGTGGACCGCGCGGATCCACTTGCCGAAGGTGACGACGTACTCGATGTCCTTGACCGAGCCGTAGGCGCGCTCGACCGACGGGATGTAGAGGAGGAGGAGCGGCAGGCCGGACAAGGTGAGGAGCAGGAGGAGCGCCGCCGAGGCCGTGCCGAGCCAGAGGGAGTAGTTCCAGTCGAGCGACGGCTTGAAGACCTTCGCCGGGAACCAATGGAGCGCGAAGTTCGAGACGACGGCGTCTCCCGCCTCCCGGTCGCTTCTCGGACTCCAGCTCCAGAGCGGCTTCGGATGGACGCCGGGGGCGGAGGGTTCGTCGGAGCGGAACCGGAGCGTCAGCTTCATCGCGTCCTCACGCCAGCGTGAACCGGAAGTCGTGGCCGACCTCCTTCGCGAGGTCGACGACGAGCTGGCCGTCGTCGGTCGCGAGGGAGAGGTGGTACCAGGCGAGCGGCCGCGGGGCGGGGCCCGAGACGTTCGATGCCGTCGCCCGTGTACTTCGAGCCGTGGCACGGGCAGAGGAACCGGTGGGTCATCCGGAGCGGGACGCCGTCGATCGTCTTCGTCTCGGTCCTGGGGCAGCGCCTCGGCGCGGACGGTGCAGCCGAGGTGGGTGCAGACGGCCGAGACGGCGTGGAAGCTCTTCCCGTCGCGGAAGACGAAGAGCCGTTCGTCGGGAAGGAACTTCAGCCCGTCGGGGAACTCCAGCGGCAGGCCGAGCTTGACCGTCGTCGGCGCGTCGTAGGAGACGTTGGGAACCAGCGAGCGGAGCGAGGCGACGGTCTGCCCCGCGAGCGCCGCCACCCCGGCCCCGAGGCCGACTTTCCAGAGGAAATCCCGCCGGCCCTCGGGCGCCGGCGCCTTCGCGTCCTTCTCGTCGCTCATCTCGCCACCTCGTCCCGGGAAACGAACCGTTCCGTGATCGAGAACTTCTCCATCGTCATCGCGTCGGTCGGGCAGCGGACGGCGCAGAGCCCGCACCGGATGCACTTCTCGTCGTCCTTGACCATCGCCGAGAGCGGGAGGCCGCCGGCGCCGGCCCGGGCCTCGAGGGCGGCGCGCTCGGCGTCGGGCAGGTCCAGCTCGCCGAACGGGACGATCGCGAGGCAGTACTCCGGGCAGACGTCGACGCAGCGGCTGCAGAGAACGCACGCCTCGGGGTCGTAGATCGTCTGGACGTGGCAGACGAGGCAGCGGGCCGCCTGCTCCCGGGCGTTCCGCTCGTCGTAGCCCGTCTCCACCTCGGCGATGCCCGTCCGGCGCGAGGTGTCGAGCGTCGGCGGGGCCTCGCGGTCCCGGAGCTCGAAGCCGGCGATCATCCGGTACTCGCGGGTCGGGATCTTCTCGATCTCCATCCGGGCGCTCGTTCCGGCCTGGTCCTTCGCGAGGTACTCGTGGATCGAGCGCGCGGCGCGTTTGCCGTTGGCGACCGCCTCGATCAGGTTCCGGGGGCCGAAGGCAACGTCGCCGCCGGCGAAGACGCCCGGGGCCGTCGTCGCCAGCGTCTCGCGGTCGACCCGGACGGTCCCGCCCGGCGTCAGCTCGATCCCGTCGGCGGGCGTCAGGAAGGAGAGGTCGGCGCGCTGGCCGATGGCGAGGATGCAGGCGGTCGCCTCGATCGTGACGACGTCGCTCGTCGTCGTAGGTCGGCGAGAAGCGCCCCGTCTCGTCGAAGACCGAGAGGACCTTCCGGAGCTCGACGGCCGCGAGGCGGCCGTCGCCGACGAAGCGCTTCGGGCCGCGGCGCGGAAGGAACCGGATCCCCTCCTTTTTCGCCTCCTCGAACTCCTCGTGCCCCTGCGTCGTCTTCAGGACCGGCATCTCCTCGAAGTTCTCGAGCGAGACGATCGTCAGCTCGGCGGCGCCGCCGCGGAGCGCCGCGCGCGCGGAGTCGAGGGCCTCCTTGACCGCCCCGGTCTCGCCCTTCTCGAGGGCGTCGATCTCTTCCTCGCGCGAGAGGCGGAGCGCCGTCCGCGCGGCGTCGAACGCGACGAAGCCGCCCCCGACGATGACGACCTTCCGGCCGAGGTCCAGCCGGCGGCCGTGGTTCACGTCGACGAGGTACTCCATCGCCTTGACGACGCCCGGCAGCTCGACGCCCGGGATCGCGAGGTCCCGGCCCTTCGTCACGCCGACCGAGAGGAAGACCGCCTGGAAGCCGGCGGCCTTGAGCTCGCGGAGGGCGAAGGACGGGCGTCAGCGGCGTCAGGAGCTTCAGGTCGACGCCGAGGGAGACGATCTTCCGGATCTCCTCGCGGAGGAGAGTCCGCGGAAGGCGGTACTCGGGAATGCCGAAGCGCATCGCCCCGCCCGGCTCGTCGCTCCGCCTCGAAGACGGTCACGGCGTAGCCGTGGAGGGCGAGGTCGTGCGCCGCCGCGAGCCCCGCCGGGCCCGACCCGACGACCGCGACCTTCTTCCGGTCGGCGCGGGCGTGCTCGAACGGGTGGACCGGCAGGTGCCCGGCGAAGCGGTTCCCCTCGGAGACGAGCTCCCGCCGGAGGCGGTCCTGCGTGTCCGGGTGGATCGACTCGACGCCGTACTTCTCCGTCACGAACCGCTTCAGGGCGCGGATCGAGATCGGCGCGTCGATCGAGCCGCGGCGGCAGGCGTCCTCGCAGGGCGCCGCGCAGACCCGGCCGCAGACCGACGCGAAGGGATTCGGCGCACGGGCGACGAGGTAGGCCTCCTCGTCCCGCCCTTCGGCGATCAGCTGGACGTAGCGCCCGGCGTCCGTCGCCACCGGACAGCCCGCCTGGCACTTCACCTGGGCCTTCCACTCCGCGAGATCCGGAAAGCGGACCGAAACCCTCACTTGTCGAGGTCTCCGAGATCGGTCAGCCCCGCCTCCTCGGCGGCGCGTCTCACGGCCGGGACCGAGAAGCGATAGTGGCCGCCGGGGGTCCTGACGGCTGGAAGCAGACCGCGCTGGGCCCACCGCGTCACCGTCGAGACCGAGACGCCGAAGATCCGCGCCACGGCGCTCCGCGGCAGGAACCGACGCGACTCCGGAACCGACACAGGCACCTGCCCGCGATTCGCACGCACCGTGCCACCGGGGAAAGCCGCCATCGAGACCTCCGCGGCACACGATGGAGGCGCGGAGCGGCTGTCGGTATGACGCCCGTCATACGGCATTCGAGAAGTTCGGTTGGTTTGCTTCCTACGCTTCCTTTGCGCCGAAAGCCCGCATGCGCGCCGCTCAGTCCGCCGGGGCCCGGGGCCCGCGCGGCTTCCTCTTCCACCAGACGTAGGGGCGCGCGAGGGCGCGGATCGCCGAGAGCTTGGCCTCGTAAAGGGTGTTCGACAGCGAGGGCGCCGCGAGGTCCGCGGCCTCCTCCGGCTGGACGACGAGGGAGACCTGGATCTCCGGGAAGACGCCGACGGGAAGCCCGGCCCGCTTGACCGACTCCCAGAGGTGGGCGAAGACGTCCTTCATCGCCTCGGGGTCCGGCGGCGGAACGGCTCCATCTCGCTCCCGATCGTCGGCCGGAAGATGCAGACCGTCGGGAAGGCGCCCGCGTCCACGATCCTGTCGATGCCCCGCTTCGTCGCGGCGACGCTCTCCGGTCCCGCGATGATTTCGCCCGACGTCTTCCCCGCGCCGAGCCGTTTCGACGTGTATTCCATCGCGTCGAAGAACGCCCTCTGGCCGAGCGTCTGCGCCTTGCCGGGGCAGAGACGCGCGAAGATCTCCGGGTCCTCGAACTCGTAGCAGAAGGAGAAGTGGTCGGTGCCGGCCTCGATCAGGTCGTCGTACTCGCGGTACAGCTTCCGCGGCACCGGGAACGGCCTGGACGCCGATGAAGCCGCCCACCTTTTCCCGCACCGCCCGGACGAACGGCTCGCACTGCCGGAGGCCGTGAAGCGCCTCCAGGTTCTCCTTGTCCTCGAAGTGGTAGCCGGTGTTGAGGTGCGTGAAGATCGAGCCCGACCGGTCGCGGGCGGCGAGGGCCGTCTCCACGACGTCGTCGACCTTCTTTCTCGACTCCTCGGCCTCGCCCACGTTCCGCCCCGTCGTGCAGAACTTGCACGCGGGAGAGGCCGGGATCGACCAGTAGAGGCAGGCGTTCGAGACGTAGACGCCGAGGTAGGTTCCCTGAAGGACGCCGACGCGGCTCATCGGCGTCCCGGCCGACGTCGTCCACGAGTACCACTCCGGCTCGGGCGGCACCTCGACCGGGTAGAGCGCGCCGTCGCGCTCGTCGGCCACGCGGTAGCCGCTGCCGTTCTTGTGGAGGACGAAGGGGGACGACGGCGGCGAAGGGCTCGACGACCGGGACGTTCGCCCAGATCTTCTTCCTCGGCGACGGGATGACGAGCTCGAGCCCCGAGCCGAGACCCGCGCGGGTCCGCGCGATGCGGCGGGCGTCCTCCTCGACCTCGCAGGAGGCGTCGATCCGCACGCCGCGGCAGAACAGCTCGATCTCCAGTTCGACGGGCTTGAGCAACGGTCTCTCCTCGCGCCCGGACCCGGGCGCGACCCACGATCCTACTCTCGCCCTTCGGGGGCCATGATGCAGGGTCTTCACCGCCCCGGGGCGGTCAGGCCGGCACCTCGCGCCCCGAGGCGCTGACGTCGGAGAGTCCGGCCCGCTGCGCCGCGGCACAGGCGCTCGCGAGCCGCTCGTCGGGGAGCGACGACTCCTCCGGCACGAACCGGACGGGAACGGATGCGCCCAGGTGCCCGGCCACGAAGCGGGAGAGGTTCCCGACCTCCTCCGAGGAGTCGTTCATCCCGGGGAGGAGCGGGATGAGGACCTCGACGGCGACGCGGCTTCGGGATGCGAGCGCAAAGACCGTCTCCAGGACGGGCTCCGGACGGACGGCGAAGAGCTTTCCGTAAACGCCCGGCGAGACCCCGTAGAGGACGAGCTCCACGGCGTCGACGAGGCCGAGCAGGCGCTCCCGCGCCTCGGCGCAGAGGTAGCCCGACGTCGCCACGGCGGGGCTCAGCGCGTACTCCGGGGCGCGGGAGAGGATCTCCGCGCCGATCCCGGCCGCGAACCATGGGTCGTCCGTCTCGAGGAAAACGCCGCGGCAGCCCCAGGCGCGGGCCAGGAAGAGCGCCTCTTCCGGCGCCAGGCGTGGTGCGGCGTCGGGTCCCTCCCACCAGACGTCGGCCGGCTCCGGACGTTCGGGCCGAAGTCCGGATCCCCGGCTCTCGATCGAGAGGAAGTGTTCCCTGCAGAGGAACCGGCTGAACGGAGACGTCTTCCGGGCCATCCGGAGCCGGAACGGCGCCCCTTTCCGGGCGTCGACGATCCCCGCATCGATGTTCTCAACGGCGCCGCAGACGCCGGTCTCCCCTTCTCCGAGGCGGCAGCCCCGGGGACAGGTCCCGCAGACGATCCGTTTCCGGACGCGGACGTCGGGAAGGCGACCCTCCATGCGGCCACGTTGTGTTGCGGGTGGGGCCCCGTCCGTGATGCAGATGTCTCAACTGCGGGATTGTCCGCAGCCACGGCGGGAAATTGCCCCCTCCGGCCTGATAAATCCGCATCAGGCGGCGTCCCGGCGCTGGCATTGGCCTTGCGCTGAAAAGGTCAACAGGCGAAGGGAGGCGTGACGTGATGACCCCGGAGACTTTCGACGTTTCCGACCGCAGGGACATCCTGAGGGCACTTGCCGAGGGAAGTCCGCCCGCATTCGCGACGGACCAGGACGACCGCATCGTGTTCTGGAACCGGGGCGCGGCGACGCTCCTCAACCGGACGCAGGACGAGGTCCTCGGCCGGCGGGCCCACCGCGTTCTCCGCGATCGGGACCTCTTTCCCCACGGCCTCCGAGGCCAGAACGTCACGCTCATCATGATCCCGGGACGGCGCAGCCATCTCTACACCGTGGTTCACATCCTCCAGCCCCTCGAGGCGCACAGCCTCACGCCGGCCTCCCAGCCGGCGGCATCTTCCTCCTCCTCCACCTCCTCTCAAGCCCGGCCTTTCGCCGCCCCAGCACCCTTGAGGCTCGCCGTCCCGGATCGTCCTCCTCTGACCTGCCGCGAACGCCAGATTCTCGAGCTGATCGCCACGGGCCTCCAGAACAAGGAGGTGGCCCGCGAGCTCAGGATCAGTTCGGTCACGGTCCGAAACCACGTCCAGAACATCCTCGCGAAGCTGGACGTCCACTCGAAGCTCGAGGCGGTGTCGCTGGCCTACCGGCGCGCCTGGGTGTCGAGCGGCGTCCGGATCGCGTCGCCCGCGGGCGGCCTCCCGGCCGTCGCCGAGGCCGCGATCGCCTGACCCTCACTCCCGGGAAAGCGGAATCTCGACCCGCGCGACGGTGCCGCCCCCGGGCGGCGTCGCGAGCCGGAGCGTCCCCCCATGCGCCTCGACGATGCGGCGCGCGATCGAGAGGCCCAGCCCGGTGCCGCGGTGCTTCGTCGTGAAGAAAGGCTCGAAGACCTTCTCGCGGAGCTCGTCCGGGACGCCGGGTCCCCCGTCACGGAAGGAGACGACGCAGCGTCCGTCCGCCTCCTCCACGGTCGCCGCCAGAGGCCCGGCGCCCCCGGTCGCCTGGGCGCCGTTCAGGAGCAGGTTGTGGAAGACGTCGCGCAGGAGGTCGGCGTCGCCGTTCAGCGTCACGTCCTCGCCGGCGATCGTCACCGGCAGGCCGGCGAACGCCGGGTCCCGCGTCAGGAGCGCCGCCGTGTCGCGGAGCGCGCTCAGGACCGCGAACGGCGCGAAGCGCGGCGACCGCGGCCGGGCGAAGTCGAGGAGGTCCTGGACGAGGGCGTTCAGCCCGCCGAGCCGCCCGAGGACCTCCGTCATGATCTCCCGGTCGGGCGCGCCGGCGGGGAGCCGGTCGCGGAGGACCTGCACCGCGCCGCCGATCCCCGCGAGCGGGTTCTTCACCTCGTGCGCGACGACCGCCGCCATCGAGCCGAGCCGCGCCAGCGCCTCCTGCCGGACCACCTTCTCCTCGGCCTCCTTGCGGTCCGTGACGTCGATGGCGACGGCGATCGCGCCCGCCACCTCGCTCCCGGCCCCGAGGATCGGCGCGTAGTGGTTCTCCCACCAGCGCCCTTCGGCCGCGCCCCCGCCGGTGAAGGCCTCTCCGGCGAGGACGCGGCGCGTCTGGCCGCGACGACCCATTCGTGGTGGCCGAAGAGCTCGAACGACGAGCGTCCGACGAGAGTGTCCGGCGACCGGCCGAGGGCCGCGAGCGGCTGTCCCTCGCAGAACGTGATGGTCCCGTTCCGATCGAGCGAGAAGAGGACGACCGGCGCGTTCGACAGGACGAGGCCGAGCCGCGACTCGGCGAAGCGGCGCCGGGAGATGTCGCGGGCGATGACGGACGCGCCCACGACCCGTCCCGGGGCGTCGCGGACCGGGGAGACGCGGAGGGAGACCCAGATCTCGCGGCCGTCCTTCCGGACGCGCCGCGCCTCGACGTGGTCGAGCGCCTCGCCGTGCGCGATCCGCTCGAGGTACCCCTCCCACTCCGGGGCCGCCTGCGGCTGGAAGCCGGCGATCGACCCGCCGACGACCTCCGAGGACGCCCATCCGTAGAGCCGCTCGGCCCCCGCGTTCCAGCTCGTCAGGGTCCCATCGAGCGAGATGCCGATGATGGCGTCGCCCGACGACTCGACGATCGCCGAGAGCCGCCCGATCGTCTCGTCCCGCCGCTTCTTCCAGACGATGGCCCCGGCGATGAGCCAGACGAGGCCGACGGCGACGAGGCGGTCGAGGACCGCGAAGCCGATCGGGACGAGCGAGCTCTTGCCGACGAAGAAGCTGGCGAACATGAGGGCCGTCGCGGCCCCCGCGGCCGCCGGCGCGTAGCGCGTTCCCGGCACCCAGAGACCGAGGAGAACGGGAACCGCGTAGAGGATGCCGTCCAGGACCCCGTACGGCGTGAAGCAGTCGAGGACGAAGAGCGCGGCCGACAGGAGGACGCCGGTCAGACCGGTCAGGGCCGAGCCGGGGCGCGGGCGGAGGAAAGGCGGAATCGGCGTCGGTTTCGGGATTTCGCCGGAATCGTACAGGGGCCGGTACGGATCGTGCAGCGCTTTCGGCCGGCATGCGCTCGCCCCCCCTCGCTTCCCGCCGTCTGCTCGTCGTGGACGAGGACGACCTTCTCCGGTGGTCGCTCAGGGAGAAGTTCCTCGCCGCCGGCTGGGACGTCGTCGACGCCGGCTCCGGGTTCGCCGCGCTCGAAGCCGTCGAGGGGCGGCGGCTCGACCTCGCGCTCGTCGCCGTCACCCTTCCGGACCTCGACGGCGCCGCGCTCGGCTCGAAGCTCGCGGCCACGCAACCCCGCTGCCGCGTCGTCCTGATGTCGTCGGCCGAGCCCCCCGAGGCCCTGCCGTCGGCTGCCGAGGGGCCGCCGGTCCTCGAGAAGCCCTTCGATCTGGACGCGATGGTGGCCTGGGCGTCGCGGGACCTCGCCGAGACGGGATAATGCCGGTGTGCCGCGGCACCGCATCCTCGTCGTCGACGACGAAAAGCTGATCCGCTGGACGCTCCGGGAGCGCCTCGAGGAGGCGGGCTACGCCGTCACCGAGGCCGCGACCGGCACGGAGGCGCTCGCGCGGTACGACGAGGGGGCCGACCTCGTCCTCCTCGACTTCCGGCTCCCGGACATCGACGGCCTCGAGGTCCTCCGGCGGATGCGCGAGCGGCACCCCGACACGCTCGTCATCCTGATCACCGCGCTCGCGACGGTCGAGAACGCCGTCGAGGCGATGAAGAGCGGGGCGTGGCACTACCTGAACAAGCCGATCGACGTCGACGAGCTCCTCCTCCACGTCGGCAAGGCGCTCGAGACGACGCGCCTGCGCCGCGAGGTGCGGACCCTCCGCGCGAAGGAGTCCGCGGGCTATTCGTTCGACCAGATCATCGGCGACTCGGCCCCGATGCGCGCCGTCAAGGAGCTGCTCCGGAAGGTCGCGGCCTCCCCCGCGTCCACGGTCCTCCTCGTCGGCGAGAGCGGGACCGGGAAGGACCTCGCCGCCAAGGTGATCCACTACGCGAGCGAGCGCGAGGCCGGCGTCTTCCAGAACATCACCTGCTCGGCGCTCCCCGAGACCCTCCTCGAGAGCGAGCTCTTCGGGCACGAGCGCGGCGCGTTCACCGACGCCAAGCACCAGAAGCCCGGGCTCCTCGAGCAGGCCGACGGCGGCACCGTCTTCCTCGACGAGATCGGCGAGATGACGCCGATGCTCCAGGCCAAGCTCCTCCGCTTCCTCGAGGAGAAGGCGTTCCGGCGGGTCGGCGGGACGAGCGACCTTCACGTCAACGTCCGCGTCGTCGCGGCCACGAACCGGAACCTCGAGGAGGCCGTCTCGTCGGGGCGCTTCCGCGAGGACCTCTACTACCGGCTCCGCGTCGTCCCGGTCTCGCTCCCGCCGCTCCGCGAGCGCGCGGGAGACGTCCCGCTCCTCGTGAACCACTTCCTCGAGCAGTTCCGCGCCGAGTTCCGGAAGAAGGTGGCCGCGCGTGACCGGCGAGGCGATGCGCGTCCTCGAGTCGTACGGCTGGCCGGGCAACGTCCGCGAGCTGAAGAACGCGGTCGAGCGCGCCGTCCTGCTCGCGGAGGAGGAGCGGCTGTCGCCCGGCGACTTCTCCTTCGGGCCGGCCGGGCGCGCGGCGCTGGACGGCTTCCGCCTCCCGCCCGCGGGGGTCGACCTCGAGGAGCTCGAGCGGGACCTCGTCGCGCAGGCGCTGAAGCGGACGCAGGGAAACCAGACGCAGGCCGCGCGGCTCCTCCACCTGAACCGGGACCAGATCCGGTACCGGATCGAGAAGTTCGGCCTCGAGAAAGTCGGCGAGGAGCGCCCGGGCTGACGCGGCGGCGGCGCCGCTGGCACGAAAGGTGAAGGGCCCGACGCGATGCCGGACATCCCGCTCTTCGAGCTCGCCGTCCGATTCGCCGTCGCCGCGCTCGGGGGCCTCGCGGTCGGGATCGAGCGCCAGTGGTCGTTCCGGACGCGCGACCAGAAGCCGCGCCTCGCGGGCGTCCGGACGTTCCTCCTGCTGGGCCTTCTCGGGGCGGTCGCGGCCCGGCTGCAGCAGACCGGCTTTTCCGCCGCGGCCGCCGCCGTCGCCCTCGGCACGGCCGCCCTCGTCGCGATCGCCTTCGCGGTCTCCTCGCGGAGCGGAGACGTCGACGCGACGACGGAGGTGGCCGCCCTGCTCGTCTTCGGCGTCGGCGCCCTGGCCGTCTTCGGCGCCCTCGCGATCGCGAGCGCGCTCTCGGTCCTGACGGCCTTCGTCCTCCTCGAAAAAGGGCGGATCCACGAGCTCGTCTACCGGCTCCGGAGCGAGGAGCTCTCCGCCGGCGTCCGCTTCGCGGTCCTGGCCGTCGTCGTGTTGCCGCTCCTGCCGGTCGGTCCGTTCGGGCCGGACCCCGGGGTCCGCCCGCGGGAGCTCTGGTCGCTCGTTCTCCTCTTCTCGGGGCTGTCGTTCGCCAGCTATGTCGCGCTGCGCGTCGCAGGACCGACGCGCGGCTACGGCATCGCGGGCCTTCTCGGCGGGCTCGTCTCCTCGACGGCGGTCACGCTCAACTTCGCGCGCGAAAGCGCGGCGAGCCCGCAGCTCGGCCGCGTGCTGGGACTCGGCGTTCTCGGCGCGTCGACGGTCGTCTACGCCCGCGTCCTCGTCATCGCCGCCCTGCTGAACGGATCGCTGGCCCGCGGGGCGCTTCCGTTTCTCGTCCTGCCGCTCCTCGTGGGGCTGGGCGCCCTCCTCGTCTCGACCCGGATCCTCCGGGGCGGGACGGTGGCGGCGGCCGAGCCGCGCCACCCGCTTCGCCTGACGGCGGCCGTCACGATGGCGCTCGCGTTCCAGGCGGTTCTCTACCTGATGGCCTGGGTCCGCCCGACCTTCGGCGCCCGGGGCCTCCTCCTGTCGTCGGCGCTCGTCGGGCTGACCGATGTCGACGCCCTCACCCTCTCGATGGCGACCCTCGGCCACGACCCGGCGGCACTTCCGGTGGCGGCGCGCGCGCTCGGCGTCGGCACGCTCGCGAACACGCTCTTCAAGCTCGCCCTCGCCCTCTTCCTCGGCCGACAGACGTTCCGAGCCGCGGCGGGACTCGGCCTCGCGGCGCTCGCGCTCGCCGGGGCGGCCGCGTTGGCCTTCGCCGCCTGATCCAAAAGACCCATCGATCCGACCGCCCTTCCGTCCCACACTGACCGCGCGTTCTCCGGGGGCGCAGAATCGCGTGCCATGAGCCGAATCGATCCGCACTCCTTCGTCGACGACACCCAGCCCCGCACCCGCCACGCCGACGTCTCGCTCGACGTCGACTTCCCCCGCCGGGTCGTGAACGGGGAGATCCACCTCCGCTTCGAGGCGCCGGGCTCGGGGCCGCTCGACCTCGACACGAAGGGGCTGACGATCCACGCGGTCGCGACGCCGGCCGGGACGGCGGTGCCGCACGCGCTCGGCGAGGAGACGCCGATCCTCGGCCGAAGGCTCCGACTCGACCTCCCGCGGGGAACGGGCGGCGTCTCGATCCGCTTCACGACGTCGCCCGACGCCGTCGCGCTGCAGTGGCTCGACCCAGCGCAGACGGCCGGAGGCTCGCATCCCTTCCTCTACAGCCAGTGCCAGGCGATCCACGCCCGGACGGTCCTCCCCCTCCAGGACACGCCCGCCGTCCGGATCTCGTACCGCGCCGAGGTGACCGTCCCCGAGCCGCTCTCGGTCGTCATGTCGGCCGGGCCCGCGGGCGACCGTCCCGGCCCGCGCCCCGGGACGCGCACGTTCCTCTTCGAGATGCCGCAGCCGATCCCGCCGTACCTCCTGGCGCTCGCGGCGGGCCGCCTTGCCTCGCGCGATCTCTCGCCGCGCTCGCGGGTCTTCGCCGAGCCCGAGGTCGTCGAGAGGGCGGCGTGGGAGTTCGCGGGAATCGAGGAGACGCTCCGGACGGCGGAACGGCTCTTCGGCCCGTACCCCTGGGACCGCTACGACATGCTCGTCCTCCCCCCCTCCTTCCCGTACGGAGGGATGGAGAACCCGCGGATGACGTTCCTGACGCCGACGCTCCTCGCCGGAGACCGCTCGCTCGTCGACGTCGTCGCGCACGAGCTCGCCCACTCCTGGACCGGGAACCTCGTGACGAACGCCACGATGGAGCACTTCTGGCTGAACGAGGGCGCGACGACATGGGCCGAGCGGCGGATCCTGGAGGCGCTGCACGGGACGGCGGCCGCGGCGCTGTCGTGGGCGATCGGAGAGAAGGCGCTGAAGGACTCTTTCGCCCGCTTCGGCCCCGGCTCGCCGCTGACGAAACTGAAGACCGACCTCGCGGGGACCGATCCCGACGACGCGTTCTCCTCGATTCCGTACGAGAAGGGGGCGCGCTTTCTCGCGCTCCTCGAGCGGACGGCCGGGCGCGAGCGGTTCGACCGGTTCCTCGCGGCGTACCTCGCCCGCTTCCGCTTCACCTCGATCACCTCCGGCGAGTTCCTCGCCTTCCTCGAGGCGGAGCTGCCGGGGCTGGCGGCGAAGGTCCGCGCGGACGAGTGGATGAACGGGACCGGCCTTCCCTCCAACGCGCCCGTCTTCGAGTCGGAGGCGCTCGAGACGCTCTCGGGACTCGCCGCGCGCTTTCCCGGGGGGATGCGTCCGCCGGCCTCCGACCTCGCGCGCTGGACGCCGGCGGAGAAGCTCGTTTACCTGCAACGGATCCCCCGTCCGCTCGCCCCCGGCGGCCTGCGCCGCCCTCGACGAGCTGCTGGGCCTCTCGAAGCAGGGAAACTGGGAGCTCCTGGCGGAGTGGCTCGCGATCGCGGCCGCCTCGGACTACGAGCCGGCCTTCCCGCGGCTCCGCGAGGTGCTCGGCTCGGTCGGCCGGATGAAGTACCTCCGGCCGCTCTACAACGCGCTCGGCGCGACGCCCCGGACGCGCGCCCTCGCGCGGGAGGTCTACGCCGGCGCGATGCCCCGGATGCACGTCCTCTCCCGTCGCGTCGTGGAATCCGTCCTCGCCGCCCACCCCTCCTGAGCGGAGGCTCTCTGTGAGCGAAACCCTCGTCCGCGCGATCGCCGACAGCCTCTCGGCCCACCGCGAGCGCCCCGCGTTCTCCGACGACGGCGGAGAGACGCTGACCTACGGCGACGTGGCCCGGCAGATCGCGCGTCTCCACGCCGGGTTCCGGGCG
This sequence comes from uncultured Acidobacteriota bacterium, assembly GCA_963821435.1. Taxonomy (GTDB): domain Bacteria; phylum Acidobacteriota; class Thermoanaerobaculia; order UBA5066; family UBA5066; genus DAOMFB01. The sequence goes on along the minus strand of CAWGDR010000004.1, from coordinate 778,278 downwards.
GCGCGCGTGAAGCGGGGAGACGCCATCGCCCTCCTCGGCCGGAACTCCTCGTCCTGGGCCACCGTCTACCTCGCCGCGGTCACGTACGGCGCCGCCATCGTCCCGATCCTCCCCGACTTCAAGCGCGACGACGTCCACCACATCGTGAACCACTCGGACGCCGTCCTCTTCTTCGCGGCCGACGCGCTGGCCGCGTCGCTCGACCCCGCCGCGACGACGGGGCTCCGGGCGACGCTCTCGCTCGCGGGCTTCCGCGTCGTCTCGGCGGACCGGGACCGGACGGCGCGCGCGATCGAGGAGGCCCTCGCCGGGCCCGCGGCGCCGGCCCGGTTCGAGGACGCCTCCCCCGCCGAGACGGCCGCGATCGTCTACACGTCGGGGACGACCGGGTTCTCGAAGGGCGTCGTCCTCCCGCACCGGAGCCTGCTCGTCAACATCCGCTTCGCGCAGCGGCACATGCCGCTCCGGCCGGGAGACACGATCGTCTCCTTCCTTCCGCTCGCCCACGCCTTCGGCTGCGCGTTCGAGTTCCTCTTCCCGTTCGCGTCCGGCTGCGCCATCACGTTCGTCGGGCAGATGCCGGCGCCGCAACTCCTACTTCGCGTCTTTACGCGGGTGAAGCCGAGGCTCATCCTGTCGGTGCCGCTCGTCCTCGAGAAGATCTACCGAAAGCAGATCCGCCCCGTCCTCGAGAAGCCGGTGACGCGCCTCCTGATGAAGGTGCCGGGCCTCCGGAAGGTCGTCGCGGCGAAGGTGCGGAAGAAGCTCGTGGCGGCGTTCGGCGGGAACTTCCGCGAAATCATCGTCGGCGGCGCGGCTCTCGCCCCGGAGGTCGAGGACTTCCTGTTGGAGTCCGGCTTCCCGCTGACGACGGGTTACGGCATGACCGAGTGCGGGCCGCTCATCAGCTACTCGGGCTGGGCGGAACACCGGGTCCGCACGGTGGGCCGCGTCATCGACGCGCTGGAGGTCCGGATCGACTCGAAGGACCCGCGGCGGGAGCCGGGCGAGGTGCTCGTCCGCGGCCCGAGCGTGATGACGGGCTACTACAAGAACCCCGAAGCGACGCGCGAGGCGATCGACGCGGACGGCTGGCTTCACACCGGCGACCTCGGGGTCCTCGACGCCGAGGGGTGGCTGACCCTGCGCGGCCGGAGCAAGACGATGTTCCTCGGGCCGTCGGGCCAGAACGTCTATCCCGAGGAGGTCGAGGCGCGGCTCAACGGCCTCCCGTTCGTCGGCGAGTCGCTCGTCCTCGAAAAGGGGGAGCGGCTCGTCGCGCTCGTCTATCCCGATCTCGAGCGCGTCGACGAGAAGCACGTCGGCGAGGCGGACCTCCTCCGGAAGATGGAGGAAAACCGCGTCGCGCTGAACGCGGGCCTTCCGTCCTGGGCCGCCGTGTCGCGGATCGACCTCTGGCCCGAGGAGTTCGAGAAGACGCCGACGCGCAAGGTCAAGCGCTTCCTCTACGGCCTCCCTTCCTGACGCGCCGGTCGGGCGCTGAGGATCTCAACGCTTCCCGAAGGGTGCGGAAGAATCCGCGCCAGGTGGGAAAAAGGAAGCGGGAGCCGCGACGACCCCCCCCTCCGTGCCACACTTGCGCGCGGCCCCCGGGTTGCTTTCCTCGCGGCTGAGGGAACCCATTTACGAGGCCGAAGACCCCCGCGAGCCGGCTTGGAGCCCGTCCCCCGCCGGATTCCCCCCCGGAACGCCTTTTTCCGAACGTCTGCGCGAACTTCTGAGCTGGGCGGAACGCGCCCCGGGCCGACATCCTCGCCCCTTCAGCCTCGACCCGATCCCCGGCGGCGTGGCGATCCGCGCCGACCGCTCCCGCGGCCGCTCTCCCTTCGACCCCGAAGGGAGGCTCATGACCATGAGCGCGGGAGCGGTGGTCTTCAACCTGCGCGTCGTCGCGGCCTACTACGGCCTCCTCGCCGAGGTGGAGCTCCTCCCCGACCCTCGTGACGCCGACCTCCTCGCCGAGGTCCGGCTCTCCTCCGGCGCGGAACGGGACCCCGACCTCTTCTCCCTCTTTCCCTCCCTCGTCCGGCGCCGCGCGTGGCGGCTCGCGCTGGACGCCGAGCCCATTCCCGACGACGTCTTCCTCTCGCTGGCGAGAGCCGCAGGGAGCGGGCCGGCCAGGATCCGGTGGGTGACGAATACCGCCGAGCGGTCGGCGATCGCCGGCCTCGTCGCGGACGGGGACCGCCTCCTCTTCGCCGATCCCGCCTTCCGCTTCGAGGTGGGCCTCCGCGCCCATGGCCGGGTGCCGCAGGACCGCCAGGAAGGCGACGGCGGTCTCTCCGAGGGGTTCCTTCCGGCCCCCGACCTCTTCCCGGGCCTTTCCTCGTGGTTCCTCGCCGGCTTCGACCTCGGGGGCCTCCAGGCGAAGCGCGACTTCCGCGTCGCCTCGGAGGCGCCGCTTCTCGCGGTCGTCCACGGCGACGACACGCCGCACGCCTGGCTCGCGGCCGGCGAAGAAGTGGAGCGCGTCCTGCTGTCGGCCACGCGCCTCGGCCTCGTCGCGTCGTTCCTGAACCAGCCGATCGAGGTCCGAGCGCTCCGCACCGCCCTCCAGTCGTGCCTCGGCCTCGAGGACTGGCCGCTCGTCCTGATGCGCCTCGGCTACGCGAGCCCCACCGGCCGCCGCTGAACCTCTCCGCTGGAACGGAAGATGCACGGAACGGCGTGGAATCCCGCGGGGGCGTGGCTCGGGCGGGTCGTGCCCGCGGGGGAGGTGACGTCATGGACCTCGTCTCCCTCCACCTGCTTGACGGCGCCACGATTGAGGAGATGCCCCGGGCCTGGCCGGCGCAGATCGCGCTCGCCGCCGCCCTGATCGTCGCGGTCGTCGTCGGGCTGGCGCCGCTCGCACCGCCTCTCTCGCTGGCCTCGATCGCGCCGCCCGGCGATTTCGCGACCGGGCGGGCGATGCGGCACTGGGACGAGGTCGCGAAGGCCGCCTCGCCGGCCGACGTTGCCGCCTGGGCCGGAACACAGCTCGGCACTCTCGGCCTTCGCGTGACGGCCCTGCCGGGTCCGGCGGGAACCGACGTTCTCGCCCGCCTCCCCGGGATCCGCTCCTCGGGCTCGATCCTCGTGGCGGCGCGCTGCGCGCCCGCGGGGTCGGCCTCCTCTGCCCTGACCGTGTTCGAGGCGATGCGCGCGCTCGCCGCCGGCCCCCGGCCGAAGAACGACGTCGTCGTTCTCTTGACGGCCGGCGAGGCTCCGGTTCCTCCGCTGGACGCCGACCCGGCCACGCGTGACGTGGCCGTCGTCCTGGCACTCGCGGGGAGCGGAGCCGCGAGCCCGTCGGCCGTTCTCGCGGCCGCTCCCGGAAGCGGGGCGGTCGTCGCGAAGGCCGTCGCCGCGGCGCCGCACCCCGTCGTCCTCCTGGCACTGAACGACCTCGCCGCGCGGGGAGGCGCCGTCGCCCCGTGGGCGCTCGGCCTCCTCGCCGGCGGCCGCCCCGGCCTCGCCATCGGCTCCTACTCGGGGCGGCCCGGGGCGCGCCCCGACCTCTCCGCGATGCAGGACGACGGCGCCACGGTTCTGGCTCTCGTCCGCCAGCTTGGGGACGAGCCCCTCGGCGCGTCCGGGCCGCGCGCGGGAGACGTGATCGCCCTCCACGCGGGATCCCGCCTCTTCTTCTATCCCGCCACGTGGGCGCGTCCGCTCGCTCTCGTCTCGGCTCTCGCCGCGGGGGTCCTCCTCGCCCTCGGCCTCGCCCGGAAGCGCCTCTCGCGGGGCGGCCTCCTGCTCGGGCTGGGCGCCTTCCTCGCGGCCGTCGCCGTCGCCGGCCTTCTCGGCTTCGCGGCCGCGGCGATCGTCCGCGCCGTCCGCCCCTCAGGGGAGACGCTGGGACTCTTCGCCGCGCTGTCGGTGTTCTTCGCGGTCGTCGTCGCGCTCGTTGCCGACGCGGCCGTCCGCCGCGGAAAGGCGACCGATCCGTCGCTCGCGTCGGCAGGCCTGCTCGTCTGGGCGCTCGCTTCGCTGGCCACCGGAGCGTTGTACCCCTCCCTCGAAGGAGTCCTCGTCTGGCCGCTCCTCCTCCTCGTCCCGGCGTTCCTGGTCGTCTTCCTGCTCAACCAGCCTTCGCGGCACCCCTGGCTCCGCGCCGCCGCCCTCGCGGTCGCCGCGATCCCGGCGATCCTCCTCGCGACGCCGCCGTACGTCCTTGTGTCGGGTCTGGTCACCTCCGCCGGCGTTTCCGTGTTCGTTCCGGGAGCGCTCGCCGGCTTCCTCCTCGCCGCGCTTCTCGCGCTTCTCCCGCACGCGCCGCGGCGCCGCGCCGCTTGACGGGCGCCCGCCGAAGAGCTCACCCGGACGAGGGCGAGGGGCGGGTCGCCTCTCAGCCCTTGACGCAGGCGACGGGGCGAAGGCGCGCCACGCGCCGCGAGAGCCCGGCTGCCTCGGCCACGCGGGCGACTTCCTCGACGTCCTTGTAGGCGCCGGGGGCCTCTTCGGCGGCCCCCGAAGCCGAGTGCGCGAGGATCAGGATCCCCTTCGTGCCGAGCTCCTCGATCAGCGCACCGCCCCGCCAGGTCTTTTTCGCCTGCGTCCGGCTCATCGCCCGTCCCGCCCCGTGGCACGACGACGAGAACGAGCGCGCCCCCGCCTCCGTCGTGCCGGCGAGGACGAAGGAGAACGTCCCCATCGTCCCGCCGACGAGGACCGGCTGGCCGGCCTCCCGGTAGGCCGCCGGCAGGTCCGGGTGAAACGGGCCGAACGCCCGCGTCGCCCCCTTTCGGTGGACGAAGAGGCGGCGCGGCTTTCCGTCGACGGCGTGCGTCTCCTCCTTGCAGGTGTTGTGGGAGACGTCGTAGAGGAGCGAGAGCCGCGCCTCGGGGACGCGGCGCGCGAACGCCTCGCAGACGAGGTGCCCGACGACCTGCCGGTTCGCGAGCGCGCAGTTGATGGCCGCGCGCATCGCGCCGAGGTAAGCGCGCCCCTCGGGAGACCGGATCGGCGCCGACGCGAGCTCCCGATCGGGCAGCCGGAGGCCGAGCCGCACCGCCGCGCCCCCGAGCGACTTCAGGTAGTCGGTCCCGATCTGGTGCCCGAGGCCGCGCGAGCCGCAGTGGATCGAGACGAGGAGGTCTCCCTCCGAGAGCCCGAAGGCGCGCGCGGCCTCCGCGTCGAAGACCCGGTCGACGACCTGCAGCTCGAGATAGTGGTTTCCCGAGCCGAGCGTACCGATCTCCCCCGACTGCCGCTCCTTCGCCCGGTCGCTGACGGCGGTCGGGTCCGCCCCGGCCATCCGCCCCCTCTCCTCGACGAACGCGAGCTCCTCCTCGTGCCCGTACCCGTTCCGGACCGCCCACCGCGCGCCGTTCACGAGGATCTCGTCCAGCTCCCCCTTCGAGAGCCGGAGCGCGCCCTGCGAGCCGACGCCGGCCGGAACGCCGCGGAAGAGGTCTTCGGCGAGCGGCCCGAGCCGGTCGCCGAGCGCCGACGCTGGAAGGCCCGTCCGGTACGTCCGGACGCCGCACGAGATGTCGAAGCCGACGCCTCCGGCCGACACGACCCCCCCGGCGTCCGGGTCGAACGCCGCGACGCCCCCGATCGGGAAGCCGTAGCCCCAGTGAGCGTCGGGCATCGCGCAGGCCGCGTCGACGATGCCGGGAAGGGAGGCGACGTTCGCGAGTTGCTCGGCGACCTTCGCGTCGAGCGCCTGAACGAGCGCCCGGCTCGCGAAGAGCCGCCCCGGGACTCGCATCGCTCCGCGCTTCGGGAGCTCCCAGACGTGATCGCCGGCCTCGCGGAACATCTCAGACGTCCACGACGCACTGGGCGACCCAGCCGTCGTCCTCGCGCACGACCCGGAGGGCGGTGAACGTGGCCCCCTTGGGCTCAACGGTCGCCTCGTGGCGGGAGGGGTCCCACCGCTCCCCGAGCGCCATCGCGCGGAGCGAGACGTCGCCCGGAGCGCCCTCCTCGATCCGGACGTCGAACCGCGAGAAGACGAGCCGCCGCGTCGCGAAGAGGAAGATCAGCTCGTCCAGGAAGTCGACGAGGAGCCCTTCCAGGTCGGTCGCCCGGCAGGTCAGGGTCTCCTCGAGATCGGGCCGGACCGCCGCCGGATCGCGGGCGTAGAGAGCCTCGAGCGCCAGCGCCGCCCCGGCGAACGCCTCCTCCGGAGTCGGCCCCCGCCCCCGCACGCCGACGTCGGCGCCATGCCCGAACTGCTCGGTCGCGAGGCCCTTTTCCACCATCCCGGAATAGTACGCATGCACCATAGATAAAGAACGGCGGGCCGGGCCAGATTGGGGTTGGCCCCGGACCCTCTCCCCCCAAATTCCGGTGTCGCCGGGCAACCTCAATGGGCGCCTCGGAATGGAGGGTCCGGGCCTCTTTTTTCTTTTTCGGGAGCCTCAGCCCCGCACGGTCAGGACCGGGCAGGGCGCCGCCCGGACCACGTGGTGCGCGGTCGACCCGAAGAGGAGCAGGTCCGCTGCGGTCCGGCCCTGCACCCCCATGACGACGAGGTCGGCGGCCACCTCGTGGGCGAGGTGGAGGATCCGCCGGTAGGGCTTCCCGGCGAGGATCCGGAGGTCCGGGGCCCGGACCGAGCCTGCCCCGCGGACGAACTCCTTCAGCCGGTCCCGGGCCTCCTTCTCGAGGACGCGCCTGTACTCCGGGACGTTGAAGTGCGAGGTCTCGGGCGCGTCGGAGACCGGCATCTCCCGCATCACGTGGAGGACGACGAGCGAGGAGCCGGCGGCCGCGGCGAGGCCGGCCGCCAGGGTGACAGCGGCCCGGGAGGACGTCGAGAAGTCGACCGGGCAGAGGATCGTCCCGAACGGGAGCGAGGCTCCCGGGCTCCCCGCCGGATCGCGGGGGACCGTCAGGACGGGGACCGGGGATTTCCGGAGGACCTTTTCGGTCACCGAGCCGAGGACGAGGTTCTCGAAGCCGCCGTGCCCGTGGGTCCCAAGGACGAGAAGCGCGTCCGGATGGCGCCGCGCTTCGGCCAGGATCGACGATACGGCGTCCCCCTCGAGGAGCTCCGTCCTGACGTCGACCGCCGCCGCCCGGGCCGGGGCGGCGAATTCCCCGAGCTGGTCCTTGAGCCCCTCCCGGGAGGCTCCCTTGCCGTGACGAACGTGGAGCACCGTCAGATCGGCACCGAGCCACTTCGCGAAGACGGCGCCGTATCTCAAGGCCCTCTCGGAGAACGTCGAGAAGTCGGTAGGGCAGAGAACGTGGCGGATCCGGAACATCGCGCCCTCCCCGTCGCCGCGGGCGCGGCCCGCCTCGTCGCCGGCGGCCGCGAGGCCGCACAAACGTCCTCGGAGAAGATCGGACCGGCATCAGGGTGCCGCCATGATGCAAACGTCACCGGCGCCGCTCTGGGTCAGATACACCATGGCAAGCGCGCCGGCGCCGCCTACGCTGTAGGGAGGCCTCCCGGCCGCGAGGAGGGGCGCATGACCCTGAGAGTCAAAGAAATCATGAAACCGAGGGTCGAGACGATCGGGCAGGACGAATCGGCCGAGGCCGCCTACGACCGGATGAAGCTGAACCGGATCCACCACCTCGTGGTGACCGGCGACGAAGGGATCGTCGGCGTCCTCTCGGAACGCGACCTCGGCGGCCGCGACCGCGAGGCTCTGCGGCGGACGCACCGGGTCGCCAACGTCATGACGCCCTACGCGGTCAAGGCCCGGCCCGAGATGGCCGTCCGTCAGGCCGCGAGCCTGATGCGCGGCTGGACGATCGGCTGCCTCCCCGTCGTGGACCGCGGGAAGCTCGTCGGGATCGTCACGGTCTCGGACCTCCTGGATCTCGTGGCCCGCGGCGCCGGCGTCGAGCCTCGCCCCGCGGTTCCGCGCCGCCCGCCGCTCCGGGAGCCCCGGAGCCCGCGCCCGAGGAAGTAGGCGTCAGGCCGGCGGAAGCGCCGCCGCGCCGGAGCAGTGGAAGGCGCCGGAGTCGGGAAACCGCTCGAGGCTCATGCAGCCCTTCACTTCCTTGAGCGAGTCGAGTCCGTGGGCCTCGAGCCACTGCGCCATCTCGTCCCGCACCGCCGCGAGGTGCTCGGGCCCGTACTTCATCAGCGCCGAGACCATCTGCAGAACGTCCGCCCCCGCGAAGATCGCCTTCAGCGCGTCGTGGGCCGTCTGGACGCCGCCGGTCGCCGCGAGCGACAGTTGCAGGCGTCCCGCCAGCATGGCGATCCAGTGGAGGCGCCCCGGAAGGTCCCCCGACGTGGAGAGCGTCAGGTCGGGCCGGACGGTCCGTGTCTCGAGGTCGATCTCCGGCTGGAAGCAACGGTTGAAAAGGACGAGCCCCGCCACGCCCATCTCGTCGAGCTGCCGCGCGAAGCAGGCGATCGAGGAGAAGAACGGGTAGATCTTCACCGAGACCGGGATCGACAGGGAGTGCTTCACCGCCCGGATCACGTCGAGCGCCTGCGCCTCTACCGCCGAGCCGAGCGTCCAGAGGTTCGTCGAGACATGGTAGATGTTCAGCTCGAGCGCGTCGGCGCCCGCGTCCTGCATGAGACGGGCGAATCCCGTCCACCCGACGTCGGTCGTCCCGTTCAGCGACGCGATGACGGGAATGTCGAGCGATTCCTTGAAGCGCCGCACCCGTTCGAGGTAGGCCGCGGGCGAGTTCTCGGGATCGACGTGTCCGCGGGGCGCCGCTTCGGCCAGCCGGACCTGGTCCTCGAAGAGGGAGCGCATGACGATCGCGGGAGCGCCCGCGTCCTCGAGCCGGCGGACCGAGTCCAGGTCCCACGTCAGCGGAGACGCGCCCGGGACGAGAGGACTCGAGAGCTTGAGGCCGAGGTACTCGGTCGAGAGATCCACGCCCGATCACGCTGCGGCACCCCCCCCGGAACCGTCCATGATTCACCTGATTCACCCTGAGCGGTTTACACCGCCCGGGACGCCGTCGTGATTCATTCGTCTCAGGTCCCGGGGCCGCCGCGGCTCTAAGTTGGGAGGGCGGACCTACCGCCCAGCCACGAAGTCGGGAAGTCATGAAGAGGGGACGGGCCGGAGGCCATGGGGACCCGAACGCCGCACCGCGCGCCGTTCGCAGCTTCACCCTCCCGCCCGATGCGACACGGAGCGCGGGATTCCGGCCGCCTCGGTCCGCCTCCTCGGTCGACGTAGCGCACGGCGGACCTTCACCGTGCGCTACACTTTTTTCGTGCGAGCCGACGACGACGCGCTCCGGACGCGCGGGTGAGGAGCGCCTCCGGCCGCGCTCTCCTCCTTCTCGCGGTCCTGATCGGCATCGGCGCCCGGATCGCGTTCGTCGTGGAGAGGCCGCTCTGGGCCGACGAGATCTTCACGCTGGACCTCGCCCGGCAGCCGGTCGCGTCGATCGTGGACGCGCTCCGGGCCGACTCCGGCCCTCCGCTCCACTATCTGCTCGCGCGGCTCCTCCTCCTGCCGTTCCCCGCGCCGGGCCCTCACGACGTCGCCGTCCGCCTCCTCTCGCTGGCCGCCTCGCTCCTCCACCTCCCGCTTCTCCTCCTCGCCGCCCGGCGGCTCGGGAGGCCCGAGGCCGGCGGAACCGCCGCGGCGCTCTACTCCCTCTTCCCGCTCGCCGCGAGCTTCGCCGCGGAGGGGCGCGGCTACGCCCTCGCGTCGCTCCTCGCGCTCGCCGCTTTCGAACGTGCGCTCGCGATACGGGAGGCGCCGACCCCCGGCCGGGCCGCCGTTCTCGCCTTCGCCGTGGCGGGCGCTGTCGGAACCCACTACCTCGCCGTCTTTCCGATCGCGGGGCTTGCCGTCCTCGCGGCCGGCGCGAGCCCGAAGGCGAGGGCGACCCTCGCCGCCGGCGGCGCCGGCGGCGCGCTCCTCTTCCTCCCCTGGCTCCCCGTTGCGCTCCGCCAGCCCGGCGCCTCGATGGCCTGGTCCGGCGACCCACCCTTCGCTCTCGCGCCGCTTCACGTTCCCGTGAACCTCGCCTGGGGGCTCGCGGTCCCGGCCCTTTCCCTCGCCCTTCTCGTCCCCCTCTCGCTCCTCCTCCTCGCGGTCGCGCTCGTCGCCGCCTTCCGGGGTCCGCTGGCGCCCGCCGCCTCGGTCCTCGTGACGGGCCTCGTCCTCCTCGTCACCGCCAGCCTCGCCGTCCGCTCCCTTCTCCTCCCGGAGCGCCCGGCGCTGCTCTTCCTCCCGCTCGTGGCGCTCGTCCTCGCCGGCGCGCCCCGGGCCGTGCCCGTTCTCTCGGGGGCGGCCTCCGCCGCCGGGCTGGCGCTCGCGCTCCGGACGGCAGCGACGCCGACTCCCGGCGAGACGCTCGCGGCACTCGTCGCGCCCCGCCTTCGCGACGGGCGGAGCGTCTGCGCGCCGGGTCTGTGGGGCCCCGAACTGGCCTACCGCCTCGCGCGGGCGGGCGTCCCCGGCCGCGTGATCCTCTTCCCCTCGGACGTCGAGCGGCACCCGGGCTGGTACCACGAGGAGGAGATCTCCGAAGGGCGGCTCCGTGCGGAGGCACGGGCGCTCGTCTCCTCGCCCGGACGCCCCCGCCTCGTGGTCCTGCCGCGGGGACTTCGGGCCTCGGCGGCCCTCGACGAGGCGCTCGCGTCCGGGACCGTGACGCCGGTCGCCTCGAACGTCTTCGTCGACGTCGTCGAGATCCCCGAAGCCCGCCCGTAGCCGACTTGCCGTTCCGGCCGATCCGTGAGACTCTGCGCGCTCCCGGCGCCCCGGGTGACCGACGCGGCGCCGGCTCGACCCTCACGGGACGCCCCGCCCCTCACCCTGACGGCCGCGCGTCCGCTCGATGGCCCCTCGGCGGCTCCATCGTTCTCAGGCAGCGCCGGAACCGTCGCGGCCCCGTGCCGCAGAAGAACCGATCCATGGCCTTTTCTTCCTTCGGACTCCACCCCGACCTCCTCCGCGGCGTGAAGGAGCTCGGCTTCACGCGCCCCACCCCGATCCAGCAGGACTCGATCCCGCCCGCGATGGAGGGGCACGACGTTCTTGCCTGCGCGATGACGGGGAGCGGCAAGACCGCCGCCTTCGTCCTGCCGATCCTCCACCGGCTCCTCGCGAAGCCGCGCCGGACGACGCGCGCGCTGGTCCTCACGCCGACGCGCGAGCTCGCCGCCCAGATCGAGGAGCACCTCTCGCAGCTCGCGGTCCACACGCCCCTGACCGGCGCGGCCGTCTTCGGCGGCGTCGGCATGGGGCCCCAGGAGCACGCGTTCCGGAGCGGCGTCGACGTCATCGTCGCGACCCCCGGCCGCCTCCTCGACCACTTCCGATTCCCCTACGCGAAGCTCTCGGGGCTCGAGATCCTCGTCATCGACGAGGCCGACCGGATGCTGGACATGGGCTTCCTCCCCGACATCCGCCGCGTCCTCAGGCACCTTCCCGAGAAGCGGCAGACGCTCTTCTTCTCGGCCACGATGCCGCCGCCGATCGTCCAGCTGACGCGCGAGATGCTGAGGAACCCGGTCACCGTGAACCTCGAGCGGAGGGCCGCGCCCGCGACCGGCATCACGCAGGCGGTCTACCCCGTTCCGCAGGACCGGAAGGCCGACCTCCTCCTCGCCCTCCTCAAGGCCGGAAACGTCAAGAGCGTCCTCGTCTTCACGCGGACGAAGCACCGCGCGAACCGGCTGGCCGACAAGCTGGTCCGGTCGGGCGTCCGCTGCGAGCGGATCCACGGCAACCGGAGCCAGGCCCAGCGGACGGCCGCCCTCGCCGGCTTCAAGGACGGGAAGTTTCCCGTCCTCGTCGCGACCGACATCGCGGCGCGCGGCCTCGACGTCGAGGCGCTCTCGCACGTCATCAACTTCGACGTCCCGAACGTCCCCGAGGACTACATCCACCGCGTCGGCCGGACCGCCCGCGCCGAGTTGACGGGGGACGCCTTCACCTTCGTCGCGCCGGACGAGGAAGCGGACCTCCGCGCCATCGAGCGCGCCGTCGCGACGCGCCTCCCCCGTATCACGCTCCCCGACTTCGACTACGCGGCGCGCTCCACCGAGCGGCTGGAGATCCCGATCCACGAGCGGATCGCGGAGATCCGCGCGCGCAAGGCGGGCGAGCGCCAGCGGGCGAAGGAGAAGGCCGAACGGAAGAGGGGGCTCGGGGGAACGCCAGGGGTGTTCCCCCGGCGGCATGACACGCCCTCAAGGCCTTCCGGGCACGGCACAGGCCCGGCCCGCAGCACGGGAGCAGTAGCATTCCGCGATGCCGCCGCACCTGCTCGACCTGTCGCACACGGTCACCGCCGGGATGGTCACGTACAAGGGCCTTCCGGGCCCGGTCATCGCAGACCACCTCACGCGTGAGGCCTCGCGCCCGCTCTACGAGGGGGGCACGACCTTCCAGATCGGCCGGATCGAGATGGTCGCGAACACGGGGACATACGTCGACGCTCCGTTCCACCGGTGGAAGGACGGCGCCGACCTCTCTCAGCTTTCTCTTGCCTCCCTCGCCGGCCTCGACGGCGTTCTCGTGGCGGCACCGCATGCGCAAGGGCTCGCGGTCGGTGAGGAGTTCTTGGAAGGAAAAGAGATCAAGGGGCGGGCCGTCCTTTTCGTCACGGGCTGGTCTGCTTTCTGGGGGACTCCCTCTTACTTTCGGCGCTCGTCTCATCTGACTTCCGGGGCGGCGTCTCTCCTGGTCTCCCGCGGCGCTGCGATCGTCGGGATCGACTCGCACAACATCGACGATACGGACGACAGGACCCGGCCCGTGCACTCGATCCTCCTTCGCGCCGGCATCCCCATCGTCGAGCACCTCTGCAACCTCGAGACCCTGCCTTCCTCGGGCTTCCGCTTTTTCGCGGTCCCGGTCAAGGTCGCCGGGATGGGGACCTTCCCCGTCCGGGCGTTCGCCGAAGGATCCGGCTGAGATTCCCCGCGAAACCGCCGGGGCCCGTGCTGCGTATGAAGGGACTGGCCCGCTTTCGATAGACTTCGCCCATCCGAAGGAGGCCCGCGCCATGAGCCTGCTCGACAACATCAAGCAACAGATCGGTTCGCAGTTCATCGAGATCATCCAGTGGCTCGACGACACGAACGACTCGATGGTCTACCGCTTCCCCGTCTACAACCAGGAGATCAAGATGAACGCGCAGCTGACGGTTCGCGAGAACCAGGCCGCGCTCTTCATCAACGAGGGAAGGGCGGCCGACCTCTTCGCACCGGGCCGGTACCAGCTCTCGACGCAGAACCTCCCGATCCTGACGACCCTCCGCGGGTGGAAGTACGGCTTCCAGTCGCCTTTCAAGGCCGAGGTCTACTTCTTCAACACCCGCCTCTTCACCGACCTGAAGTGGGGGACGACGAACCCGGTCATGATGCGCGACGCCGAGTTCGGGATGATCCGGCTCCGGGCGTTCGGGACCTACGCGATGAAGATCGCCGACCCGAAGGCCTTCTTCGCGACGGTCGTCGGGACGCGCGGCCTCTCGACGACGGAGGAGATCACCGGCCAGCTCCGCTCGACGATCCTCTCGCGCCTCTCCGACGCGATCGCCGAGTCGAAGATCGCGGCGCTCGACCTCGCCTCGAAGTACGACGAGCTGTCGACGCATGCGAAGTCGGTGCTTGGCCCCGAGTTCGGCGGCTTCGGCCTCGAGCTCTCGAAGTTCTTCATCGAGAACGTCTCGCTCCCCGAGGAGGTGGAGACCGCGATCGACCAGCGGACGAAGCTGGGGGTCCTCGGCGACCGCCTCGGGCAGTACACGCAGCTGCAGGCGGCCGACGCCATCAAGACGGCCGCCGCGAACCCGGGCGGGATCGCGGGCGCGGGCGCCGGGCTCGGGGCGGGGCTCGCGATCGGCGGGGCGATGGGGGGCGCGTTCCAGCAGGTGGCGGGAGGGATGGCCGCGCCGCCGCCACCCGGGAGCACGGCGCCGCCGCCTCCTCCCGGCACGGCCGGCGCCGCCCCCCGCTGGTCGCTGACCGTGGACGGCAAGACCTACGGGCCCTACACCGACGACGCGCTGAAGGCGATGGTCGCGGCGGGGCAGGTCGCGTCGGCGACGCTCGCGTGGCACCCGGGCGCGGCCGGCTGGGCGCCGCTCACGACCTACGCCGGGTTCGCGGGCGATGCCGGGACGGCGCCAGCGCCGCCGCCCCCCCCGGCGCCCGGGCACTGACCGGACCGGCTGCAACCTGACCGCGGCCCACTTCGTATCCGGGAAGACGCCGGAGACGGGGGGGCCGCGATGCCGCGATTCACGCTGACGATCAACGGGCGGCGCCGCGACGTCGAGGCGGCGTCCGACATGCCGCTCGTCTGGGTCCTTCGCGAGCGCCTCGGGCTCACGGGTACGAAGTTCGGCTGCGGCGTCGGCGTCTGCGGCTCCTGCGTCGTCCTCCGGGACGGCGCGCCCGTCCGCTCCTGCCAGCTTCGGCTCGCCGACGCCGCCCGCGGCGGGATCACGACGATCGAGGGGCTCTCGCCGAAGGGAGACCATCCTGTCCAGCGGGCGTGGCTCGAGGAGGACGTCTCGCAGTGCGGCTACTGCCAGCCGGCCATGCTCCTCTGCGCCGCCGCGCTCCTCGCGCGGACCTCCCGGCCGTCGGACGCCGACGTCGACACGGCCCTCGCGCCGCAGGTCTGCCGGTGCGGAAGCTACCCGCGCCTCCGCAAGGCCGTCCACCGCGCCGCCGCGCTCGCGACGGTGAAGCCGTGAGCGCCACCCGCCGCGACCTCCTCCGCTGGGGTGCCGTTTCGGGCGCGGCGCTCTTCCTCGCGGTCCCGTGGGACGCCGAAAGTGCCGCCGAGGCCCTCGCGTCCCCGCCGCCGCCGTTCGCGCCGAATTCCTGGATTCGCATCGGCTCGGACGGCGCCGTCTCGCTGGTCGTGCCGCGCGCCGAGATGGGGCAGGGGGTCCGGACGTCGCTCGCGATGCTCCTCGCGGAGGAGCTGGACGTCGACCTCGAGCGCGTGACGGTCCTCCAGGCCTCGCCCGGTCCCGACTACCGGCGGATGCGGACCGGCGGCTCGGCGAGCGTCCAGGGGGCGTTCGCGCCGTTCCGCAAGGCGGGAGCCGCCGCGCGGGAAATGCTCGTCGCCGCCGCCGCCGCGGGCTGGGGCGTCCCGCTCGCGTCCTGCCGGACCGAGAACGAATTCGTCGTCCACGGTGCCTCGGGCCGCCGCGCGCGGTACGGAGACCTCGTCGCCGCCGCGGCGAAGCAGGCCGTCCCAAAGGCCCCGGCTCTCAAGGAGCCGAAAGAGTTCCGCCTCCTCGGCCGGCCCCGACGGAAGGTCGACGGCCCGGGCATCGTGACGGGGCGCGCCGTCTACGGTCTCGACGTGAAGGTGCCCGGCATGCGCGTCGCGGCGCTCGCGCGGCCGCCGGTTCTGGGCGGCCGTCCGCTTCGCGTCGACGAGTCCCGCGCGCGGGCGGTCGCCGGCGTGAGCCACGTCGTCCGCGTCGGAGACGCCGTCGCCGTCGTCGCCACCGACTCCTGGTCGGCGTTGAAGGGGCGGGACGCGCTCGTGATCGCCTGGGACGACGGGCCGAACGGCGCCGTCGACTCGGAGAGCCACTGGAAGCGCCTCGAGGAGGCCGGCGGCCGGGCCGGGTACCCGGGCCGCCACGAGGGGGACCCTCCGGCCGCGCTCGCCGCGAGCGCGAAGAGGCTGTCGGCCGTCTACCGCTTTCCGTTCCAGGCCCACGCCCCCGTCGAGCCGATGAACGCGATCGCGAACGTCGGCGAGGGGAGCTGCGAGATCTGGGTCGGCACGCAGGCCGCGAACCAGGCGCAGGAGCTCGCCGCGAAGAAGCTCGGCCTTCCGCTCGAGCAGGTGACCGTGAACATGGCGCTTCTCGGCGGGGGCTTCGGCCGCCGTCTCGCCGTCGACTACGTCGGCGAGGCCGTGGACGTGTCGAAGGCCGTCGGCGGGCCGGTGCAGGTGATCTGGAACCAGGCCGACGACGTCCGGCACGGCCACTTCCAGCCCGCCTTCGTCCCCGTCGAGACGCCGCTCCCGACCGGGCCGTGGCGCGCCGTCTTCTACCCGCCCTGCGTCTTCGCGCGCGAGAGTTTCCTCGACGAGGCGGCGGCCACCGCCGGAAAGGATCCGCTCGCGCTTCGCCTCGAGCTCCTCGCTCTCCGCGACGTCGTCAAGGTCTTCGACTACGCGATCGACCGGGGACGCCAGGCGCGGGTCCTCGAAGTCGCGGCGGAAAAGTCGGGCTGGGGGAGCCCCCTCCCGGTGCCGCCCGGGAGGAGGGCGGGCCGGGGCCTCGCCTGCAACGTCTACGACAGCGACACCTACGTGGCGCAGGTCGCGGAGGTCTCCGTCGGGAAGGACGGCGACGTTCGCGTCCACCGGATCGTGACGGCGCTCGACGCCGGCTTCATCGTCAACCCGCTCGGCGCCGAGGGGCAGGTGGAGAGCGGCGTCGCCTGGGCCCTCTCGGCGGCGCTCCACGGCGAGATCACGATCCGGAACGGACGCGTCGTCCAATCGGGCTACCGGGACTTCCCCGTCGTGCGGCTCGCCGACACGCCCGCGCTCGAGACGCACTTCGTCCCGGGCGCCGCGACGTCGCCCGGCGGCTCCCGATCCGGCCCGCGGATCTGGCCTGAAGCCGGCGTCGTCCAGCCCGGTATGCTCGCGACCCGATGACGTCCCCGGCCGACGACGCGTCCCGCGCCGCGAGCCTCCGGAAGTTCCCGTGCGCCGAATGCGGCGCGGACGTCGTCTGGAGTCCCGGCGCCGACGCGCTCCGCTGTCCCTACTGCGGCACGGTCCGTACCGTCCCGACCACGCCGACGGACGTCACCGAGCGGCCGATCGCGGAAGGGCTGAAGGCCCCGCGGGACCTCGGCTGGGGGACGGAGCGTAGGACCGTCGCGTGTCCCCGCTGCGGCGCGCGCGAATCGATGGCGCCGGGCCAGCGCGCCGCCGCCTGCGCCTTCTGCGGGACCCCGGCGGTCGTGGAGACGCCGGCGTCGGGGAGCATGATCCGCCCGGGCGGCCTCCTCCCGTTCCGGCTCGACAAGACCGGCGCCGCGGAACGGTTCCGGCGCTGGCTTTCGGGCCTCTGGTTCCGCCCGAACGACCTCTACCAGCGGGCGGAGCTGACGGGGCTCCAGGGGGTCTACGTCCCCTTCTGGTCCTTCGACGCCGCGACGCACTCGGCGTGGACGGCGGAAGCGGGGCATCGGCGCTCCGGCGGCCGCGCGGACGACATTCGCTGGGAGCCGGCCTCCGGCTTCCTCGAGCTCTTCTTCGACGACGTCCTCGTACCCGGCTCGAAGGGGCTCGATCCGGCGCTCGCCGCCGAGGTCGAGCCGTTCCCGACGAAAGAGCTCGCCGCGTACGATCCCTCGTTCCTCTCCGGCTTTCTCGCCGAGGAGACCGCCGTCGACCTCCCGGCCGCGCTGAAGGCGGCCGGCGGCCGGATGGCCGCCCAGATCCGCGCCGCCTGCGTCCGCCAGATCCCGGGCCAGACCTACCGAAACCTGACGGTCCGGACGCAGTACACCGAGGTGGCGTTCAAGAACGCGCTCCTGCCGGTCTGGATCGCGGCGTACGACTACCGGGGCCGGCCGTTCCGTTTCCTCGTGAACGGCGTGACGGGCAAGGTGGCCGGCCACGCCCCGCTCTCCTTCCTGAAGATCGGCCTCGTCGTCCTCGTCTTCGTGCTCCTCTACGTCCTCTCGAGGTGAACGTGGCGCCGGAGGCGGCTCCCGTCGGGCTAAGATGACCCGAGCCCCGATGCAACAGTTCCGGGCCGCTCCCTGGCCCACCTCGCTGAAGGTGATCTCGCTCCTGTCGTGCGCCGTCCTCGCCGGCGTCGGGTGGGGCGCGTGGCGCGTGATTCCCCGCGGGACGCGGGCCCCGTTCGCCGAGCAGGTCGGCACCTTCGTCGCCGCCGTCCCGCCACTCGTCCTCGTCGGCGCCCTTCTCTTCGTCGTCACGAGCTACGACGTGCAACCGTCGGAGCTCCGGATCCAGCGGTTCCTCTGGAGCACGCGGGTGGAGCTCGACGGCCTTTCGCGGGCCTGGGCCGACCCCAAGGCGATGGCCGGCTCCCTCAAGGTCTGGGGGAACGGCGGGCTCCTTCTCCTTCACTGGCACCTTCCAGAACAAGGCGCTCGGCCGGTATCGCGCGTTCGTGACGGATCCGGCATGCGCCGTCGTCCTCGTCCTCAGGAACCGCACCGTCGTCGTCTCGCCCGCGGAGCCGAGGGCCTTTCTCCAGGCGCTGTCGCTGGCCGTTCCGGGAGTCGACACGGCTCCCCGCTGACCCGTTGGCGGCTTGGAACGCGGCTCAGCGCCGCTGGATCGTCACGACCGCCACGCTCTGATCCTCGGCCAGGCCGACGGCGACGCCCGACGACATCAACTCGTCGCCGGTCGCGACAGGGAGCGACCGCGCGGGGGCTCCGGGGAGAACGCTCGTCTGGATCGTCACGTCGAAGAGCGCGCTCCTCTCCAGTCCCGCGGGGAAGAGGACGGAGCTCTCCTCGCCCGCCGCATGCCGGTACGCGAAGACGAACCCCCGTCCCTGGGCGGCGCTGTAGCTCTGGATCGCATCGACGCCGGCGCTTCCGGGTCCGGCGTCAGGTGGAAGACCTCGCCGTCGCGGAGGACCGGCCGCGCGCTCTTGAAGAAGGCGACGGCGCTCCTCGCCGCCTCGATCGTTTCCTCCTGCCAGGCCGTCGGAAACCCCATCAGGATGAGCGGCCCGCCCGGCACGCCGGAGAGGAAGCGGTAGGCGTCGCCCGTGCCGTCGTCCCCGACGTACTTGTCGACGTATCGGGGCGGGACGAGGTAGGTGGCGCCGAAGACCGCCTGGCGGTTTCCGAAGGCGTTGTTGCGGTCGTTCGTCGCCGAGGTGTCGTGCCGCGCCACCATCCCGAAGTCGAACATGTTCCCGCCATCCCAGCAGTTCTCGAGGATGAGCTTCGGGTGCCTCCTCCGGAGCTCGTCGAGAACCGCGTAGTACCCGGCGGTCGACGCCCACTCGCCGTCGCCCGCCCCGTGCGTGTGCCCGAGGTCGTGTGCAGCGCGTGATGACCGTGAAGTCGCGGAGGAGCCAGTCGACGCCGTAGTCGCCGACGACGCGGTCGACCTCGGCGAGGATCCAGTCCCGAACCCGGGGATCGCCGAGGCAGAGAGCCCAACCGCCGAAGTCGGTCGTGATGGGGCCGTTCGCGTCGCGCGCCAGCCAGTCCGGGTGGTCGCGCGCGACCGGGGACAGCGCGTCGGCTGCGCCGAAGCCCATCCAGATCCCGAACCTGAGGCCCCGCGCGTGCGCGTGCGCCGAGAGGACCTCGATCCCCTGCTCGAACGCGTCGGGCTTTGGGACCCATTCCCCGAGGCGCATCATCCAGCCGGCGTCGAGGGTGAAGAACTCGAGGCCGAGGTCCGCCGCGACGTCGATCAGCTGGTGCGCCGTCGGCGCGTCGATTCCCTCCCCGTATCCCCACGTGTCGAAGCCGGCCCACGGAAAGTCGGGAGCCGGCAGAGGCGGGGCGATGCGCCGCTCGACGAAGTCGCGTGTCGCCGCCCCCGCGCCGTCCCAGCCGCCCGAGAAGACGCCGACGAACCCGACGGGAGAGGCGAAGCGTCCTCCCGGGGGAAGACCCTTCGAGAACGTCCCGGTCCTTAGTCCCATCCGGAACGAGACCGCCGCGTCGGCCCCGGCCTCGAAGTCGAGGTCTCCGCTCCCGCTCCACTCCCAGCCGCCGAAGACGCCGGCGTTTCGCGCGGCGTCCGCCGCAACGCGAACCACGCCGCCTGGTTGGCCCATGGACCCGTCCGGAGCACCGCCCCTCCGCCGGGCGTCAGCGACTCTTCGAAGGTCGTGAAGCTGTCGTCGGGAGTGGCTCCAGTTGAAGTTGTTCACCCCGAAGAGCGAAAGCGGGGCGCCGCTCCCGCGGAACCGGAGCACGACGCTGTCCGCCGCCGCGAGAACGAGCGGGAGGGCGTCCGATTCTCGACCTCGACCAGCTGCGAATGACGGGCGATTCCGGTGCACAGGCGGAGTGCAGCGTCACGGCCACGGGCGCGTCGAGCGACGCGAGGCGGATCTCGAGCCGCGCCGTCCCGTCACCGTCGACGGACGCGAGGTGCTCCTCGAGCTGCCAGCTCGTCCGGCCGCCGAGCTCGATCGGCCCCCTGGTCGTGCGGGGCTCCTCCGGCCCGGCCACCTCCACGACGAGCCGGAACTCCGGCGCGCCGAGCGACGGCTGGGTCCACGAGAGGCCGCGCGTGACGTCGCGCAGCAGCGTCGTGACGACGTGCCCGTCGGGGCTCAGGCGAATCCGCTTCTCGATCAGCGCGTTTCCGATCCGCCACGTGCCGCTCGCCGCCTCGAACGAGACTGTCGCCGGTCGGGAATCCGCCCCGGCGAACCGGCGCCTCGACCGGGTCGAAGGGGGGAAGGCGGGACCGTCCCTCGCGGCGGCGGCCGGCGAGCGAAAAAAGGGTTCCCCCGAGGACGGAGGACGGGAAAAAAATGCGTCCTCCGCGCCCGGCCGGGAGCTCTCGCTTCGCCTCGAACGGTGACGTCCGTCACGGCTCCTCCCCCATCCGGTCCTGCGGTTGAGACCCGTTCGCAGTGACCTGCAAGAAGAGGACCTCACACCGGGCGCGGAGGTTGACGCGAGCGAAAGAAAAAGGCCGGGCGGAGATCCCGCCCGGCCGTCAGGGCCGTCCGGAGGGGCGCGCCGGAGCGCGCCGGGACCGGCTAGGGCGTCACCTCGCCGATTCCCATCTCGGAAAGGAGGCCCGACGCCCCGTCCACGTTCGTCATCACCCAGAGCATGTAGCGCGAGTCGACGTGGATCGAGCGCGTCATCTCCGCGTCGAAGAGGTAGTCGGAGGCGACCGTGTCGTACGTGCCGTCGAAGAGGAGGCCGACCAGCTCCCCGGCGGCGTTCAGCGTGGCGGAGCCGGAATTGCCCCCCGTCGTGTCGACGGTGGAGAGAAAGTCGACCGGGACGTCGTTCAGCTTCGGGTCGAGGTACGGGCTCTTCTTTCCGGCGCGAAGCGCCCGGATCGCGTCGAGCTCGGCCTTCGGCGCGTCGAACTCGCCCGCGCCCGTCGCCTTCTCGACGATTCCCGCCAGCGTCGTCTGCGCGAGGAAGAGGATTCCGTCGCGCGGCTCCACGGGCTTCACCTGGCCGTACGTGACGCGGAGCGTCGAGTTGGCGTCCGGCGCCACGAGGCCGCCGCTCTTCTCGAGCAGGGCGTCGGCGTAACGCGGCCCGAGCCGGTAGGCGACGCCGGTCCGCTACCTTCGCCCTCTCCCGGTTCTGTTCGGCGAGCGGGTAGAGCGCGGCCGCGAGCACGGAGCGCCGGCGTCGTTCGTCGCCGCGAGCTCCGGCGGTCGACTTGTCGAGGCAGCCGAGGCGGAACTCCCTGTCGTAGAGCTTCGTCCCGGCGAGGGTACCGGTCGAGGAACGCGGAGATCGCTTTCGCGGCGTCGGCGTCGGACATTTCCGGGGTCAGGCCCGACCGCCTTGTCGACGGCCTCGATCCGCTGCCCCGCCGGCAGCTTCGCGACGTCGGTGAGCGTGTAGGTCATCAGGATGCGGTCGGCCCTCGGATCGAGGTTCCGCTGCGCCCGCTCCTGCGCCTCGCGGACGCGGGTCCAGTTCCGCTGCTGGTAGGCCGGGTCCCGGTCCGCGTCCGGCTTCGGCTTCTCCGCCGAGAAGCGGGTGAGCAGCTGCGCCGAGCGCGAGCGCCGTGAACGGCACCGGGCCCGTGCCGCCCTGGAGCTCGAGGAGCAGGGCGTCCCGCTCGCGCGTCCGCGCCTTCTCGACGACGAGGGCGTTCAGCGCCGGGAGGACGTCTCCGTAGGCGGCCTTCCGGGCCGGGTCGGCGTCGATCCAGCGGACGAGCTCCTTCTCGTTCGCTTCCTTCTGGGCGAGGAGGCCCCCCTTCACCATCCCTTCGAGGACCCCCTTGTCCTTCGTCAACGTGTTGTTGAAGCCCCGAAGCCGGGTCGAGACGCGGAGAGCCGTCTCCTTGTCCTCCTTCGACAGCTTCTCGAGGAGGGCGATCTGCTCCGCGTAGCGCTTCACGACGCGGGGAAGCGTGAAGTCGACGGTCTCCTTCACGTCGGCGTACGTGTTCAGCCGGAACGTCCGGCCCGGGTAGCCTGCGACGAAGACGAGCTCCCCGGGGTTCGCTCCCTTCGTCGAGACCCTGAGGAAGTGCTTCGGCCGGAAGGGGACGTTTTCCTTCGCGAAGGGGACCGCCTTCCCGGCGGGCGAGACGTAGGCGCGGTAGAAGCAGAAGTCGCCGGTGTGGCGGGGCCACTGCCAGTTGTCGGTCTCGCCGCCGAAGTTGCCGATGCCCGCCGCCGGCGCGTAGACGAGACGGACGTCCTGGATCTCCATCTGGGCCAGCTCGAACCACTTCTTCCCCTCGAAGAAGGACGAGACCGTACAGCGGAGCCCGCCCGTCTCGCAGGCGGCCGTCCGCTCCTTCGACGCGCCGTTCGACGACGTCGTAGCGCTGCCGGTCGGTCATCTTCGGGTCGATCTTCCCGGTGATCTCGTCGGTCACGTCCCTCACCGAAACGGTGACCATGACGCGCGAGCCCGGGCCGACCCAGAGCTCCTCGGCGCGGCTCTTCGCGAGGAAGCCGTCCACCATCAGGTTCCGGTCGGGCTTCGAGTTGTACTGGAGAGCTCCCTGGACGCAGTGGTGGTTCGTGACGACGAGGCCTTCGGGCGACACGAACGAGGCGCTGCAGCCGCCGATCGAGACGATCGCGCCCATCGGGGAGCCGGTCAGGTCGGCGAACGCCTTCGGGTCGCCGGCGAAGCCCATGGCGCGGAGGCGCGGGGCCAGATCCGGGATCTGCTGGGGCATCCACATCCCCTCGTCGGCGAGGGCGGGCAAAGCGAGCAGGGAACAAGCGAGCAGAACGGCGGTCCGGTTCATCAGGTATGTCCTCCGCCCCGGAGGACCCGGGGCGACCTGCAATTATGCCGCCGGAGAACGGGCGTCTTCATGATGCGTTTGCTTGCTCCGGCACGCGTCGCCCTCGCCGCGCGCGCCGCCGGGGCGGCCGGCCCCGCGGGGGCGCTCCTCCCGGGGGCCGTGGGCCTACAATCCCGTCCCGTGGCTCACGCGCCCGCGGCCCTGCCGCGCGACCTCCGCGATGCCCTCGACGACCTGCTGACGCGGGCCTTCGCGGAGGAGGGCGAGGACGTGACGTCGCTCGCGGTCTTCGGCCCCGCCGCCCTCGTCTCGGCCCGGATCGTCTGCCGCGAGCGCGCCGTGGTCTGCGGGACGGCGTTCCTGCCGCGCCTCTTCGCGTTTCTCCATCCCCCGGCGCGCGCCGAGGTGCTCGTCGCCGACGGGACCCGCGTGAAGCCGGGCGCGACGCTCGCGCGGGTCGAGGGGCCCGCGATCACCGTCCTCGCGGCGGAGCGGACGGCGCTGAACCTCGTCCAGCGCCTCTCGGGGATCGCCACGCAGGACCCGCGAGTACGCCGACGCGCTCCGCGGGACGAAGGCCGTCCTCCTCGACACGCGAAAGACGACTCCCGGCCTCCGCCTCTTCGAGCGCTACGCGGTCCGGTGCGGCGGCGGCACGAACCACCGGTTCGGCCTCGCCCACGCCTTCCTCGTGAAGGACAACCACGCAGACGGCGCCGGGAGCGCTTGGGACGCGACGCGACGCGTCGCCGATTTCCGGGACCTCAACCCGCGGCTCCGGCGCCACCTCCTCGAAACGGAAGCGCGGACGGTCGACGAGGTCCACCAGGCGCTCGACGCCGGGGCGGAGCGGATCCTCCTCGACAACATGGCGCTGCCCGAGATCCGGCGGGCGGTGAAGGACGTCGACCTCTTCCGCGAGGCGACGGGGCGGGAGGTGACCGTCGAGGCCTCGGGCGGCATGACGCCCGCGAAGGCGCGCGCCGCCGCAAAAGCCGGGGCCGACTTCGTCTCGGCCGGCGCGCTCACCCATTCCGCGCGGGCCATCGACATCGCGCTGGAGGTCGGGGGTTCCCGGGCGCCGGGTTCCCCTCTCCCCCCTCCGCGCCCCGGTCGCCGCGTCGGGTCGCGTCGCCGTTGAAAACGAAACCGGAGTTCCCCGGGCGGTTCCGCGTCCCCGTCCTCGTCCTGGGCTCGGGGATCGCGGGCCTCGCGACGGCCTTCACCCTCGCCCGCCGCGGCGTGAAGGTCCTCGTCCTGACGAAGGCGGCCGACCCCGCCGACTGCAACACGGGCTGGGCGCAGGGCGGCATCATCTACTTCGGAAAGAAGGACTCCCCAGCGTCGCTCGTCCGCGACGTCCTCCGGGCGGGCGCGGGTCTCTGCAACCCGGAGGCGGTGAAGCTCCTCGCGAGCGAGGGGCCGCGGATCGTCGAGGAGGTCCTCCTCAAGGAGGCCCGCGTCCCCTTCTCGCGGACGGCGGGGGGCGACCTCGACTTCACGCGCGAGGGGGCCCACTCGGTCCCCCGGATCGTCCACGCGGCCGACGCCACCGGCCTTGCCATCGAGACGGCGCTCCTCGCCCGCGTGAGGCGGGAGCGGAACGTCACGATCTGGTCCGGCGCGACCGCCATCGACCTCATCACGGCGCGCCACCACTCGACCGACGTCTCGCAGCGCTACGCGCTCCAGGACCCCTGCCTCGGCGCCTACGTCCTCGACGGCGCGGGCCGGGTCCACACGGTCCTCTCGGACTTCACCGTCCTCGCGACGGGCGGGGTGGGGCGCCTCTTCCTCCACACGACGAACACCGCGCACGCGATCGGCGACGGGCTCGCGATGGCCGACCGCGCCGGCGCGGCGACGCAGAACCTGGAGTACGTCCAGTTCCACCCGACGACCCTCTACCACGAGGACGCGCCGCGCTTCCTGATCTCCGAGGCGCTCCGCGGCGAGGGGGCGGTCCTCGTGAACAAGGCCGGCGAGGCGTTCATGCACCGCTACGACCGGCGGAAGGACCTGGCCCCGCGCGACGTCGTGACGCGCGCGATCGTCGAGGAGATGACGGCCCGCGGCGAGCCGTGCGTCTACCTCGACCTCGCGCACCACTGGGGTGCGAGGCGGCGGCTCTCGATCGCAGAGCGCTTCCCCACGATCGCCGCGACCTGCGCGACGTACGGCGTCGACATCTCGAAGGAGCCGATCCCCGTCGTCCCCGCGGCGCACTACTTCTGCGGCGGCGTCCTGACCGACCTCGAGGGGCGGACGACGATCCGGCAGCTCTACGCCGTCGGGGAGACGAGCTGCACGGGCGTCCACGGCGCGAACCGCCTCGCCTCGACGTCGCTCCTCGAAGGGCTCGTCTGGGGAACGCACGCCGCCCGCTCGATCGCCGACCGCCTGAAGCGCGGGCGCGCCGTTTCCCCCCGCGACGTTCCGCTCGATCCCCGACTGGCGCTCGCCGGGCGACGCCTTGAACGAGGACCCGGCCCTCCTCGCGCAGGACTGGGCGACCATCCGCTCGACGATGTGGAACTACGTCGGCATCGTCCGGACGACGGCGCGCCTCTCGCGCGCGATGGCCGACCTCCGCGACCTCGAGAAGCGGATCCTCCGCTTCTACCAGGTGACGAAGGTCTCGAAGGAGATCGTCGACCTCTTCCACGGCGTCCGCGCCGCGAGCCTCATCGCCCAGTCCGCCTTCAAGAACCCCGTCTCCCGCGGCTGCCACTACCGGAAGAGCTGAGGGGCGGAGCCCGGTCAGTTCCGGCTCAGAAAGTAGATCTCTTGACAGAGACTCCCTATCGAGTCACACTTTCTTCATGAAGGCCGTGACGATCCGGGAGGCGAAGGCGCATCTCAACGAGCTCATTCAGGCGGCGGCCCGCGGCGAGCAGGTCGTCCTAATGCGCGGCTCGAAGCACGTCGCCGCCATCGTCCCCCTGTCCGCCGACGAGCTGGAGCTCCCTTCCCGGCTCTCCGACCCGCAGGCCGAGCGCTTCTGGCACCAGCTGGCGGAGGGGCGCCGCGGCGAATCGAGGCTCCTCTTCGAGAGCCCCGGGAGGCCTCACTCCGGGACGACGACGTTCACCTTCCCGACCGCCGGGCCGACGGAGAGCGGCGTCGTGCCGCACCCCTCGCCGTCCACCTGGACCTCGACCTCGTAGCCGGCGAGGGAGCGGACCTGCAGCGTGCGCGCGGGAAAGCGGACGACGCCCTCGAGCGCGAGCTGCCCCGCCTTTTTCTGCGCGAGGAGCTGGTAGAAGCGGAAGAGGGTGAACCTGGATGAAGACGTGAAGAGGACGACGTCGAGAAGGTCGTCCGACGGGTCGGCGAACGGGGAGAGGATCGGGTTTCCCGCATAGCGCGAGGTGTTCGCCGCGACGAGGAAGGTCGCCTCGCGGCAGAAGGGGCGCCCCTCGGCGTCGAGCCCCTCGGCCTCGAGCCGCGGGAACTCGTACGTCAACCACTCCCGCGTCGAGGTCCAGGCGTAGCCGACGCGGCCGAGGAGCTTCTTGAGGAGCGGCGGGAAGTGGGTCATCACACGCGCGTCGAAGCCGGCGCCGGCGCAGAGGACCGAGGGCCGCCCCGCGGCCCGGAACAAGGTGAGCGGCCGGGTGCGCGTCGAAAGAAGGTGCCGCGCGGCGGCCTCCGGCGACGTGCCGATGCCGTACTCGCGGGCGACGACGCTCGTCGTCCCGGTCGGGAGGATCGCGAGCGGAACTTCCGTTCCGACGAGCGCCGCCGCGACTTCGGCGACGGTCGTGTCGCCCCCGGCCGCCACGACGAGGTCGGGCCGCTCCGGAAGGACCCGCCGGACGATTTCCGTCGCGCTCCCCGGGCCGGTCGTCGGGGCTTCCGTGAGCTCTAGCCCCCGTTCCTTCGCCCGCGCCGCGAGGCCCCGGAGCTCCGGGACGCGCTTGCCGCCACCCGCGACCGGGTTGTAGACGAGCAACCCACGTTTCAAACAGGCTCTCCAATCGAGTTCGGCGCGAAGCGCCGGGGGGTGCGGGGGGATCGAGAAACCCCCGCGAACATTAGCCGAATAGCGGGGTGTCCGTTCCCGGCTTCAACCCGAGATGGCGGTAGGCGAGCGCCGAGGCGACGCGCCCCTTCGGCGTCCGCTGGATGAAGCCGGACTGGAGGAGGAAGGGTTCGTAGAGGTCCTCCAGCGTCCCTTTGTCCTCGCCGAGAGAGTGGGCGAGCGCGGAGAGTCCGACCGGGCCGCCCCCGAACCGTTCGATCATCGTCGAGAGGATCTTCCGGTCGACCTCGTCGAGGCCGTGCTGGTCGACCTCCAGCCGGTCGAGCGCGGAGACCGCCCCGGCGGGCGAGATGGAGGACTCTCCCCCCACCTCGGCGTAGTCCCGCACTCGTCGGAGGAGGCGGTTCGCGATGCGCGGTGTGCCGCGGCTCCGCCGCGCGATCTCCCCCGCGGCCCCCTCCTCGACGGGACAGCCGAGGATCGAGGCCGAGCGGACGACGATCGTCGCGAGCGCCGCGCCGTCGTAGTAGTCGAGTCGGTGCGTGATGCCGAACCGTCCCGTGAGCGGCTGCGAGAGGAGGCCGGCGCGCGTCGTCGCGCCGATGAGCGTGAACGGGGGGAGCCGGAGCTCCACCGTCCGCGCGCCCGGCCCGCTCCCGATGACGAGGTCGAGCTTCCCGTCCTCCATGGCCGGGTAGAGGATCTCCTCGACCGCGGGGGGCATCCGGTGGATCTCGTCGATGAAGAGGACGTCGCCCGGCGCGAGATTCGTCAGGAGCGCCGCGAGATCTCCCGCCTTCTCGAGGACGGGGCCCGACGTGACCCTCACCTGCGCCCCCATCTCCCGGGCGACGATGTGGGCGAGCGTCGTCTTCCCGAGCCCGGGAGGGCCGCAGAGGAGGACGTGGTCGAGCGGCTCCTGCCGCCGCCGCGCCGCCTGGATGAAGACGGCGAGCGTCTCCTTCAGCTTCGGCTGCCCCACGAAGTCGCCGAAGGTGCGCGGCCGGAGCGTCGCCTCCCCGTCCGCCTCCTCCGTCTGGAGCACACCCGAGAGAATCCGCTCGTCCATGGGGGCGATTATTCCGGAAACGTCCGCGGGGGGTCCGGGGGGATCGACAAAAACCCCGGGCTCATTTCACCGCCAGCGACTTCAGCGCGGCCTCGAGAATCGCGTTCAGGTCGTCCACCGCCACCTTCCGCGCCGCCGAGGTCACGGCCGCCTCGGCCTGCGCCGCCTTGTAGCCGAGGTTCTTCAGCGCGGCGATCGCGTCGTCCAGGACCGTGATCCGTCCCCCCTTCGGCGAGACCTCGCCGAACCCGAAGCTCGCCATCTTCTCCTTCAGCTCCACGCCGAGCCGCTCGGCCAGCTTCTTCCCGACGCCGGGGATCGAGGAGAGGACGCGGGCGTTCTGGGCGGCGATGGCGCCGACGAGCTCGGGGAGCGGCAGCCCCGAGAGGATCGAGAGCGCCACCCGCGGGCCGATGCCGGAGACGCCGAGGAGCGTCTCGAAAACGAGCTTCTCCTGCTTCGAGACGAAGCCGAAGAGCTGGATCGCGTCCTCGCGGACGTGCGTGTGGACGAAGAGCGCCGCCTTGTGTCCCGCGGAGGGAAGCGCCGAGAACGTCCCGAGCGGGATCGCCACGTCGTAGCCGACGCCGCCGACGTCGAGCACGACCCGGTCGGTCCGGACCTCCGCGAGCGTGCCGGTCAGCTTCGCGATCACGCGTTCATTGTGGCAGAGGCCGGCCGGGGGCCTTCCCTCACCCTCTCGGGTCGAACCGCCGGAGCATCTCCCGGTTCACCTCGATCTTCATCGAGGCCCGCTGGGACTGGAGCAGCGCCTGGACGAGCCGCCCGGACTTCTGGGCCCGGAGCGACTCGCGGATCTTCTCCTTCTGCGCGTCGAAGGCGGCCTTGTCGAACGGCGTCTTCTCGACGATCCGGATCGCCACGGCACCGCGATCGCCGAGAGCGACGGGTCCCTTCACCTCGCCCGCGTTTCCCGCGAAAGCGGCGTCGAGGACGGTCCGCGCCGCGCCGAGCGCCGGGATCGGGCCGTTCTTCCCGAAGGCGTCGGGCTTCTCGACCGTCAGCTTCAGGTCCTTCGCCGCGGCCTCGAGCGTGCCGTTCTTCTGGAGCGCCTGCTGGAGCGTGAGGACCGCCGCGTCCTCCTGCTTCTTCTTCGCGACGTCGGCCATGACGCGGGGCTTCACCTCGGCGAACGCCGGCAGGCCGGCCTTCTTCGTGTCGCTGAGCTTCAGGATCGCCTCCCCGCGGACGGTCCCGACCGGCGCCGACACCTCGCCCGTCTTCAGGGCGAAGAGGGCGGACGAGAAGTCCGGGTTCGGGCCGATGCCGGCGGGGGCGTCGGAGCGCGCGAGGAACTCCGTCTCGTTGAACGTCACGTTCCCGATCGCGAGCTTGCGGAGGTCCTCGTCGGAGGGCTTGCCCAGCTTGGCGACCTTCTGCGGCCAGGTCGCGTCCCTGGCGCCTCGCCTCGTCCGCGGCCCGCTGGTCGAGGAGGCGGGCCCGGATCGCCGGCGCCACCTCGAAAAGCGGCTGCACGCGGGGCTCGGTCTTCTCCTCGACCTGAATGACGTGGTAGCCGAAGGCGCTCTTCACGGGCCCGACGACCTGCTTCGGGGCCGCCCCGAAGGCGGCGTCCTCGAACTCCTTCACCATCTGGCCCCGGCCGAAGCTCCCCAGCTCGCCGCCGTTCGCCTTCGAGCCCGGGTCGTCGGACTCGGCCTTCGCGAGCGCCGCGAAATCGGCGCCCGCCTTCAGCTTCCGGACGGCCACGTCGGCCTTCGCCCGGGCCGCCGCGTCGTTCCCGCCGTCGACCTTGTAGAGGATGTGGCGGGCCTTCACCTCCTCCCCCTTGCGGTAGGTCTCGGCGTTGGCGTTGTACTCCTTCTGGACGTCGGCGTCGGTGACCGAGAGGCCGCTCTTCACCTTCGCGGCCTCGACGAGGAGGTACTTCGCCTTCCGCCGCTCGGGCGCGAGGTAGGGCGTCGGATTCTGCTTGAAGTACGCGTCGGCCTCCGTGTCCGAAACGCCGCCCGGCGCCGCCGGGGGCGGAGGGAGGAGGACGTACTCGATCTTCGCCTTCACGTTCCGGGAGGAGAAGTCGTCCTCGACCTCCTGGTCCGAGACGAAGGTCGCGTCGGTGAAGAACCGGTTCAGCTTCTCGAGGAGGGCCTGCTCGCGGACCGAGGCCTCGAAGCCTTCGGGGACGTAGCCCGCCGCCGCGAGCGCCCGCCGGTACTGGGACTCGCCGATGAAGACGCCGTCCCGGAGAAAGAGCGCCCTCCCCTGCGCGTCCTTGAAGCCGAGGACCTTCGCGGTCAGCTCGGCGTCCGTGACCTTCAGGTTCAGCCGGTCGGCCTCGGCCCGGAGGAGGCGCCGGTCGATCAGGGCGTTCAGCACCTGGTCCGGCAGGTTCATCATCTTCAGGAGCTCCGGGGTGAAGTTCTTCCCGAACATCTGCCGCTGGCGCTCCTCGGCGTCGCGGTACTCGCGCTGGAACTCCGCCGCCGGGATCGTGTTGCTCCCCACGCGCGCGACCCAGGTCGGGTCGTCGCCGCCGCGGCGCCCCGCGGAACCCATGCCCCAGTCGACGAAGACGAAGAGGACGAAGACGGCGATGACCGCCCAGAGGATCCACTTCAGGTTGTGAAAATTCTGACGAAGAGTGGTGAGCATCTTGACTCCGGGGCCGGGGAACGGCGATTCGCCGCGAATTCCGGCGGGCGAACGCGGGACGATACGCTAGAATTCGATTTCCGCGCAAGATGCTCTTGGGGCGGACCTTATGGCGAAGAAACCCGGCCACGACTTCGACTCCAGGCTGGACTGGTATTACATCTCGCGGCGCAACCTGTACCGCGTCGTGCTGGGGTTCCTCGCGGTGGCCGCGGTCGTCGTCTTCGCCGTCTGGTTCTGGTCGACGCGTGATTCGGCGACTCTGGGGCGCGCGAAGGACGAAATCGCCCGTGCCGAGGAGCTCCTCGGCGACGCGCGCCGCCTGAAGGAGGCCCCCCGCTACGCCGACGAGATCGGCCAGGGGGCGGCCCGCATCGAGGAGGCGCAGAAGACGCTCGCCGCGGGCGACCCCGAGCGCGCGCGCAGCCAGGCCGTCACGGCGCAGCAGCTCCTCCGGAGCATCCTGTCGGGCAAGCTGGGGGACAAGGGCGACGCGAACGTCATCGAGGTCGCGGGGCGCGTCGAGCTCCAGCGCGCGAACACGACGAAGTGGGACGCGCTCCGGCCGGGCGTCGTCCTGCGCGAGGGGGACTTCGTGAAGACGGGGGCGAGCGGCGTCGCCGAGGTGATGGCGACGGACGGCACGCTCTACCGGATCAAGCCCGAGACCCTCTTCGAGGTCCACCGGTCCGTCACCGTCCCCGGCGAGGGGAAGGCCTCCGGAGCCAAGATCGTCGTCGGCGGCAGCGACGTGACGACCGGCGAGGGGGGCGCTCGATCCTGACGACGGACGTCGCCCGGACCGACATCTCGAAGAACTCGGCGGTCGGCGTCGAGAGCGACGCGAAGACGACGAGCGTCGCCACCTTCAAGGGGAAGGCGACGCTCTCCACCGGGAACGGCCCGGCGGTCGTTCTCGCCGAGCGCGAGCGCGCCGCCGCGTCGAAGGCGGGGGGGATCGGCGAGAAACAGCGCCTCCCCGACACGCCCGCGCCGCTCGAGCCGGAGGACAACGCGATGTTCGACCTCGGCCGGAGCGAGGTCGTTCTCCGCTGGTCGGCCGTGAAGGAGGCCACCCAGTACCAGTTCGAGATCGCGCGGAGCCGCCTCTTCGTCCCCGACTCGATCTCGATCAAGCAGTCCCGCCCGAAGACCGAGACGAAGATCCGCGTGGACGAGCCGGGGCTCTACTTCTGGCGGGTCCAGTCGGTGAAGCTGGAGCCCCGGCCTCTGGAATCCGGCTGGACGGCCCCGAGACGCTTCAAGGTCGTCGGCGAGGCCGAGAAGGCCGAGAAGACCGGGGTCCCGCCCGACCTCGTCGTCTACCGGCCCCAGGTCATCGGGACGACGGTGATCGTCTCGGGGAAGACGGAGCCGGGGGCGAAGGTCACCGTGAACGGGGAGGAGGCCGACGTGGACGCCACGGGCGTCTTCCGGAAGGTCATCAATCTCCCCGGCGGAGGGGTGAAACCCATTACCATCCGCGCCGTCGGCAGCTCCGGGCTCGAGACGCTCCGCAAGGAGAGCGTCCTGGTCCAGGACTGAGGCCGGCGGGAAAGGAAGCTGCTCCTTGGCATTCCGTTCGTTCTTTTCGATCTTTTCCAACGACCTCGCCATCGACCTCGGGACGGCGAACACGCTCGTCTTCGCCGAGGGGCGCGGCATCGTGGTGCGCGAGCCCTCGATCGTCGCCGTCAACAAGATCACGAACAAGGTCGAGGCCGTGGGGAGCGCCGCGAAGGAGATGCTCGGGCGGACGCCCGGCAACATCGTCGCGATCCGCCCCATGAAGGACGGCGTCATCGCCGACTTCGAGGTGACGGAGCGGATGCTCGACTACTTCATCAAGAAGGCGCACGGCCGCTCGCTCTTCGTCCGGCCGAAGATCGTCATCTCCGTCCCGTCGGACATCACGCAGGTCGAGAAGCGCGCGGTGAAGGACTCCGCCCTGCAAGCCGGGGCGAGCGAGGTCTTCATCATCGAGCAGGCGATGGCCGCGGCGATCGGCGCCGGCCTGCCGATCACCGAGCCGACCGGAAACATGATCGTGGACATCGGCGGCGGGACGACCGACGTGGCCGTCATCTCGCTCGCGGGCATCGTCTACTCGAAGTCCGTCCGCGTCGCCTCGAACGAGATGGACGAGGCGATCATCCAGTACATCAAGCGCAAGTACAACCTCCTCATCGGCGAGCGGACCGCCGAGGCGATCAAGATCGAGATCGGCTCGGCCTACCCGCTCGACGAGCCGCTCTCGATGGAGATCAAGGGGCGCGACCTCGTGGAGGGGGTGCCGAAGACGCTCACCCTGACCGACGCCGAGGTGCGGGAGGCGCTCTCGGAGACGGTCGGCATCATCGTGGACGCCGTCCGCGTCGCCCTCGAGCGGACACCGCCGGAGCTCTCCGCGGACATCATGGACAAGGGGATCGTCCTGACGGGCGGCGGCGCGATGCTGAAGAATCTCGACCGGCGCCTGCGCGAGGAGACCGGGCTCCCGATCTCGCTCGCCGAGGAGCCGCTCTCGTCCGTCGCCCTCGGAACCGGCGCGATGCTGGCCGACGTCGAGCTCCTCCGCAAGATCTCGATCGACTGACGCCCGGACCCCATGTCCTCCCCCCCGCTTGCCACACGCCGGCCGGAGATCCTCCTCGCGATCCTCCTCTCGGCGTGCCTCGCGGCGCTCTCGCTGCAGGTGCGGCGCCCGGGCGGGGAGACGGTGGGCGAGCGATGGCTCCAGTCGGTCGTCTCGCCCTTCGTCGAGATCGTCACGGCGATCCGGAGCGGGGCCGCGAGCATCTCGGAGTGGTCCGCCACGCGAAACCGTCTTCTCGCCGAGAACCGGCGCCTCGCGGCCACCGTGGAGTCGCTGCAGGGAGAGTTGCTCCGTCTTCACGACGCCGAGCGGGACCGCGACCGCCTCCTCGCCCTCTTCGGCGCCACCCCGTCGCCGCCGCCGGGGACGCTCCCGGCCCGGCTCGTCGCGGTCGAGTCGGCCGGGCCGTTCCGGACCGCGCTCCTCGACCGGGGCGCCGAGGGGGGCATCGAGGCCGGGAGCGCCGTCGTCGCCGCCGACGGGCTCCTCGGGCGCGTCGTCGCCGTCGGGGCCCGCACGGCGCGCGTCCAGCTCCTCTCCGACCGCGCGGCCGCCGCCGGCGTCCTCCTCGCGAAGCAGGGGCGCGCCGCCGTCGCCCGCGGCGACGGCGAAGGGGGCTTGACCGTCTTCTACGTCCCGACGATCGAGGCCGTCGAGGCGAACGACCTCATCGTCACCGCCGGCACCGACGGCGTCTATCCGAACGACCTCCCGGTCGGGCGGGTCGCCTCGGTGGCGCGCAGCACGAAGACGCCGCTCTTCTGGGAGATCCGCGTCGCGCCCGCCGCCGACCCGGCGCGGACGTCGCTCGTCTTCGTCCTTCCCCCGGTCCGGAAGTCCGACGTCCCGGCCGGGACGCCGGCCCGCCCGTGAACGCCGCCCGCCTCGCCGCCGGGCTGGCCCTCTCGGCCCTCGGAACGCTCGGGATCGGCGCTCTCGGGATCCCCGGAGCGCCCGACCTCTTTCTCCTCCCGGTCGCCGACACCGCGCGCCGCGCCGGGCCGGTCTGGGCGCTCGTGGCCGGCCTCGCGGCCGGCCTTCTCGAGGACCTCGTCTCGGTGCCGGGGCGGCTCCTCGGGCTCCACGCCTTCACGAAGATCCTCGTCGGCTACCTTCTCGCCTCGGTCGCGGCGCGGACCGTCGTCGAAAAGCCGGCCGCGATCGGCGGCCTCCTCGCCGCCGCCGTCGCCTTCGAGAGCCTCCTCCTCGTCCTCCTCCTCTGGATCCTGAAGGGCGAGGCGCTCGCGCCGTCGCTGGTTCCGCTCGCCAGCCGCGCCGTCTCGACGGGCCTCCTCGGCATGGCGCTCGACGCCGCCGCCCGCTACCCGTGGCGGGAGCGGCGCGCCGCCCGGCGGAGAATGAAGCTGGGATGACGCCATGACGACGAGCGCCCACGAGGACCGCCGCCCCGTCCTGTCGCGGATCGACTGGCTCGGCCGGGGCGCCTGGGTCGTCTTCGGCGTCCTCGTGGGCGTCTACTGGTTCCACCAGGTGCTCCGCGGCGAGGAGTACGCCCGCCAGGCCGAGAACAACCGCCTCCGCTCGGTTCCCGTCACGGCGCCCCGCGGCTTCATCCTGGACCGGAACGGCGTCGTCCTCGCGGAGAACGAGCCCGCCTTCACGCTCCTCCTCTACCGCCGGGAGACGAAGGACCTCGACGGCTCCCTGCGGTTCGTCGCGGACCTCCTGAACCGGCCGTTCGAGGAGCTGAAGCGGCGCGTCGAGCGCGACCGCTCGTCGTACGAGTTCGTCCCCGTCGTCCTCGAGGACAACCTGACGATGGGCGAGGTGAGCGCCGTCGAGGCCCACGCGCTCGAGCACCCCGAGCTCGTCGTCCAGACCGCCGAGCGGCGGGTCTACACGAACGGCACGCTCGCGGCGCACCTCCTCGGCCACCTCGGCGAGGCGACGGTCGAGCAGGTGGCGGCCCGTTCCGGCCGGACGCGGCCGGGCGAGGCGATCGGGCAGAAGGGCGTCGAGGCCTCCTACCAGGACCTCCTCTCCGGAGTCTCGGGATCGCGGACCTACGTCATCGACTCGTTCGGGCGCGAGGTCGGCGAGGCCGAACGGACCTCCCCGCTCCCCGGGAACACGCTCTTCCTCACGGTCGACCTCAGGCTCCAGAAGATCGCGGAGGAGTACTTCGCGGGCAAGGTCGGGAGCGTCGTGGCCATGGACCCGAAGACGGGCGAGGTCCTCGCGATGGTCTCGTCGCCCCCCTTCGACCCGAACGTCTTCGCCCGCCGCGTCTCGCGGAAGGAGTGGGAGGAGATCCTCGCCGACGAGAACCACCCGCTCACGAACCGCGCGCTCCAGAACCTCTACTCCCCCGGCTCGGTCTGGAAGGCGTTCATGTCGCACGCGATCCTCGCGAACGGCATCGACCCGAAGGAGCGCGTCTTCTGCACGGGCGGCGCGACGTTCTACGGCCGCTTCTTCCGCTGCCACGGGCGCCACGGCTCCGTCGACCTCACTGACCGCGATCCAGGTCTCCTGCGACACCTACTTCTACACGATGGGCAAGCGGCTCGGCATCGACGCCATCGCCGAATCGGCCATGGCGTTCGGCTTCGGCCGCCTCTCGGGCGTCGACCTCGCGAGCGAGAAGGGGGGCGTCGTCCCGTCGCCCGATTGGAGCGAAAAGGTCCGCCGGCACCCCTGGTACGCGGGCGAGACGATCTCCGTGGCGATCGGGCAGGGCCCGGTCCTCGTGACGGCGCTCCAGCTCGCACGCGCCTTCGCCGGGATCGCGAACCCCGACGGCGCCCTGCCGACGCCCCACCTCTTCCACATCGGCCAGAACGTGAGGACGAACGAGCGCTTCGTCTACCGCCCGCCCGTCCGGGAGTCGGTCCCATGGGGCCCGGGCCGGCGCGAGATGGTCGTCGAGGGGCTCTGGCGCGTCGTGAACGCCCCCGGCGGCACGGGTTACGGCACGGCGAGGGTTCCCGGCCTCGACATCTGCGGGAAGACCGGGACGGTGCAGATGGTGACGCAGAAGGAGGCGAAAAAGACGCTCGCCCTCCCGGAGAACCTGCCGCGACCACGGCTGGTTCGTCGGCTTCGCGCCGCGGAACGACCCGAAGATCGTCGTCGCCGTCCTCGTCGAGCACGGCCTTCACGGCTCGAGCGCGGCCGGGCCGCTCGCCGCGAAGCTCGCGGCCGCGTGGCTCCAGCCTTCCGCTGCGGCGGCACCGGCCGCCGTCACCGCGGCCTCCCGCACCGGCGATCCGGCGCCGGGCACCGGGGCCGCGCGATGAGCCGCGCCCGCGCGGGAGCGGCCGTGTCGCGGCTGAGCGAGGCCCTCCCCCGGAAGCTCGACCTCCGCCTCCTCGCCCTCGCGCTCCTCCTCACCGCGATCGGCATCGCGATGGTCTACTCGACGACGTCGGGGGGGCCGCGGGGCGACCTCGGCGCCAAGCAGGCGCTCTGGGCGCTGCTCGGGCTCGCCGTCGCGGCGGTCTTCCTCGCGATCGACTACCGGATCCTCCTCCGGTACTCGCCGGGGCTCTACGGGGTCGCCATGCTCGTCCTCGTGGCGCTCCCGCTCTTCGGCCGGAGGATCGCGGGGTCGAAGTCGTGGATCAAGCTCGGGGCGTTCCAGGTCCAGCCGTCCGAGCTGGCCCGGATCGCGATTGCGCTCCTCCTCGCGTGGGTCCTCGAGAACGACGACCGCGCCCACGTGAAGACCCGCACGATCTGGATCCTGGCCGGTGCCGTCGGCCTCCCGATGCTGCTCGTCCTCGTCCAGCCCGACACGGGAGTCGCCCTGACCTACGCCCCGTTCCTCCTCGCGGCGCTCTACTTCGGCGGCATGCGCGCCAAGTGGTGGGCCACGCTGATCCTAGCCGGGACGCTCGCCGTCGGCGGTTCGTGGTTCCTGCTCAAGGACTACCAGAAAGACCGGATCCGGACCTTCCTCGACCCGAACCTCGCCGTGCGCGGGGCCGGCTACCAGGTGCGGCAGGCGCGCATCGCCATCGGCTCGGGGGGGGTCTTCGGCAAGGGGTGGAAGCAGGGGACGCAGAGCCGCCTCGGCTTCCTCCCCGTCCGGCACACGGACTTCATCTTCGCGGCGCTGGCCGAGGAGTGGGGCTTCGCCGGCGTCGCGGCCTTCCTCGGGATCTACGGAGCGTTCGTCGCTCGGGGATTCGCGCTGGCCAAGGACGCGCGGGACCGGGGCGGGTCGATGCTGGTCCTCCTCCTCGCGACGAACATCGCCTTCGAGGCGGTCGGGAACATCGCGATGAACGTCGGCCTCCTCCCGACGACGGGAATCACGCTCCCGTTCGTCTCCTACGGCGGCTCCTCGCTCGTCGCGACCTGGGCGATGACCGGCCTCATGCTCTCCGTCGCCTACCGGCGTTTTGTTAACGTGTGAAGCGGTGCTGAAAGAGCTCCTCATCTCCGCCGCCGACCGCGAGACGCGCGTCGCCGTCCTCGAGGAGGGGCGCGTGGCGGAGGTGCAGATCGAGCGGCGCCGCCAGCGGGGGGTCGTCGGGAACATCTACAAGGGGCGCGTCACGCGCGTCCTGCCCGGCATGCAGTCGGCGTTCGTCGACCTCGGTCTCGAGAAGGACGCGTTTCTCTACGTGGCCGACGTGGGAGAGGAGGCGGACGACTTCGACCGCTTCGGCGCCGCCGACGAGGAACCCGAGCCGCCGAAGGCCGCGGCTCTGCCGCCCGTGCGGAACGGCCTCGACGCCGACGTCACCCACCCGGAAGCCGAGCCGGACGCGGCCTTCGTGAAGCCGCCGCTCCCGTCGATCGACGAGCTGCTCCGCGAAGGGCAGGAGCTCGTCGTCCAGGTGACGAAGGACATGATCGCGCACAAGGGGGTCCGGATCACGACGCACGTCACGATCCCGGGACGGACGCTCGTCTACATGCCGACGATCGACCACCTCGGCATCTCGCGAAGGATCGAGAACGAGGAGGAGCGGAACCGGCTGAAGGAGATCCTGACCGGGCTGAAGAAGGGCCCGGGCGGCTTCATCGTGAGGACGGCGGGCGAGGGGCGGAGCGCCGAGGAGTTCACCTCGGACCGCCGCTACCTGACGAAGCTCTGGGAGCAGATCCGGAAGAAGGCGGACCGGAACGGCGCCCCCGCCCTGCTCCACCGCGATCTGGACCTCGCCCTCCGCGCGGCGCGCGACGTCTTCGGGCAGGAGTTCTCGGCCCTCTGGGTCGACGACGACGAGGAGTACCAGCGGATCGTCGAGTTCCTCGACCAGGTCCAGCCCGAGCTCGTCCAGAAGGTGAAGCTCTACCGGAAGTCGACGCCGCTCTTCGAGGAGTACGGCGTCGAGGCCGAGATCGAGAACGCCCTGAAGTCGAAGGTCTGGCTGAAGTCGGGCGGGCACATCGTCATCAACCAGACGGAGGCGCTCGTCGCGATCGACGTGAACACCGGGAAGTTCGTCGGAAAAAGCCGCCTCGAGGACACCGTCCTGAAGACGAACCTCGAGGCCGTGCAGGAGATCGTCCGGCAGATCCGGCTCCGCGACCTCGGCGGCCTCCTCGTCATCGACTTCATCGACATGGAGGAGGAGGAGCACCGGAAGGAGCTCGTGTCGGCGCTGGAAGCCGAGCTGAAGAAGGACCGCGCGAAGAACCGGATGCTCCCCGTGTCGGATTTCGGCCTCGTCGAGATCACCCGCAAGCGTCAGCGCCAGAGCCTCGAGCGCGCGCTGACGATGCCCTGTCCCTACTGCTCCGGGAACGGGCGGATCAAGAGCATCGCCACGATCGTGATCGAGATCCGGCGCGAGATCCTGAAGAAGGTGGACGAGGGGGAGGCGCACTCGCTCCTCCTCAGGGTCCACCCCGAAATCTACCGCTCCCTCGCCGGCGAGGAGCGCCGCCTCATCGAGGAGCTGGAGGAGCGGATCGGGATGCCGATCCACGTCCAGAGCGACGAGCATCTCCATCACGAGGGGTTCGACATCGTGCTGGAGGCCTGACCCGGGAACCTCGACCCCTACGCTCCAGAGCGCGAGCGGAAGTACGTCCGGAGGGCGACGGCCACGACGAGAGGCACGGCCGGCGCGACGAGCATCAGGCGCTCGGGGGGAGGGAAGAACGCGACCACGGAGACGTAAAGGGTGGGCACCGCGAGGACGGCCAGGCCGGAATCCGCGGGGATCCGGCCCTGTTTCGCGGACCCAAAGAGGATCGCCCAGCCGGCCAGGACTCCGACGAGCGTCAGACCGAGCAGAACACAATAGGTGTTCTCTCCCTCGAGTCCGTCCGCGCGGGCCGGTGACGCGACGATCACGAGGGACAGGGCGCGAAGGCACGGGCCGAAGCGCGGTTTCGACGTCGGCTTCACACCGGCATCCTAGGACCGGTCATCTCCAGGGTCCACTCGCGAGGAACCCCTCGAATCCGAAGGAGCGCGCCGGCGAAGAAGAGCCTCCACGGCGGCCAGACGCGAGCGAATCCCGCTCTTCCCAGCCGCCCCGGATGTCGACGACGTTCGCCCCGAACTCCGCGAGGACGCCGGCGAAGAGCACGTGCATCTCCTCCCGCCGGTCCGGCCGGTCGCGCGCCGGCCCGGGGACCCACGGCACGTCCGGGTGATGGAGCAGGTAGAGGTCGGCGAGGCGCTCGCCCGCCGCCGCCTCGATCCAGGCCGGGCAGCTCCCGTAGTAGTGCCGCGCGTAGGCGACCGTCGAGAGGAGGTCGGTGTCGAGGACGAGGAGCCCGAGGCCCCGCCTCGACGACTCCGCCGCGGCCGCGTCCGCCAGCGCGACGTGGCGGCGGGCGATCCGGGAGACGTCGGAGGCGTCGAGCGGGCTCCCCTTACCCTCGGCGACGATTCGCGCGGCTTCCGGGACCCAGAGGACGCCGCGCTCCCCGGCGAGGGCGGCGGACAGAGTCGTCTTCCCGGTGCACTCGCCCCCCGTGGCGACGGCGCGGAGGAGGCCGTTCACGCCCCCCCCTCCTGAGCCGTCCGCTCGGAAACCCGCATCGAGCGGCGCCAGGAGCGGAGGCCGACCAGCGCCAGCGCGAGGAAGACCCCGTAGAGCCCCGCCGTCAGGTAGAGCCTCTTCACGACGTAGATCCCGACGTAGACGACGTCCACGGCGATCCAGACGAGCCAGTTCTCCCACCACTTCCGCGTCTGCATCGCCTGCGCGACGAGGCTGAACGACGTCGTCCCGGCGTCCCAGAACGGAAGGGCCGCGTCGGTCTTCTCGCGAGAGGAAGAGGCCGAGCC
Organism: uncultured Acidobacteriota bacterium; assembly: GCA_963821435.1. Lineage (GTDB taxonomy): Bacteria > Acidobacteriota > Thermoanaerobaculia > UBA5066 > UBA5066 > DAOMFB01. Next base: position 737,928 of record CAWGDR010000004.1, on the reverse strand, counting down.
CGGCCGCGAAGGCGACGCCGGCCGCCGCGAGCGCGACGAGCGCTGCGCGCGGCGTGGGGGTGACGGCGAGCGCGCCGCGGTTCCGGCCGCCGTGCAGCCACTCGTACCAGCCGTAGAGGCAGAGCGCGACATAGACGACCTGCAGACCCATGTCGGCGTAGAGCTTCGCCCGCCAGAAAACGACGATGAAGAGAGCGACGTTGACGAGGCCGGTCGGCCAGCACCAGACGTTCTCCCGGGTCGTCAGCCAGACGGCGACGACGCCGAAGAGGACGCCCGCGGCTTCGACGGCGCCCACCTCAGAACCCGAGGTCCAGGAGGGCGACGACGCTCGTCGTCGCGAGCGGGTAGTAGTACGAGATGCCGGCGAGCGTCTCCCCTCCCGCCGCCCTGCGTGACGTACTGATACGAGTAGCCGCTCGCGAAGATCGCCCGGTTGTCGAGGACGTTGTGCACCTCGATCCGGATCTGCGGCCGCCCGGCCTTCACGAGCTTCTCGAGCGCCACCGTCAGGTTGGCGTTCAGGTTGAAGAAGCGGGGCGTCACGAACGCCTCGTTGTTCGTGTTGTCGAGGAACGACCGGGCGACGTACCGCCCCCGGACCCCGACCGTCACGCCCGGGACCGGCGTCACGTCGACGCCGGCGTTCGCGACGAGCCCCGGCGTCAGGAGCGGGCTCACGTCCGCGTAGGTCCGGCTCGTGACGCCGGCCCAGTTCCCCTCCGCGTCGTAGACGTCGTAGAACTGCGTCCACTCCTTGATCCGGTTGTGGGAGGCGTTCAGCGTGGCGACGGCGCGGAGCCACGGCAGCGCCTGCCACGCAGCGGAAAGCTCGAGGCCCCGCCGGAAGCTCTGTCCGACGTTCCGGCGGAGCGGGAGGCCGATCTCGGAGAGCTCCCCGGTCAGGGCGATCTCGTTTTGGAACTCCATCGCGTAGAGGTTCGCCGCGAGCGTCAGCGTCCCCGCCTTCCAGTTCACCCCGGCCTCGACGTCGGTCACCCGCTCGGGCTGCACGGCGCCGAAGTCGTGCGGGACGGTGGCGTTGTCCTCGCCGAGAAGGAGGTCGCTCCGCTGCGGCTCGCGCGTCGTCCGGCCGACCGAGGCGAAGACCGAGAGCGCCGGCGAGACGTCGTAGCGGGCGCCGAGCTTCGGGTTGAAGAAGGTCCAGTCGGCCGATCCGGGCCCGACGTCGCCCTCGTACCGGAACGTCGCCCACCGGACCTGGCCGTCCAGGAGGAGATGCCAGGGCCCCGAGTCCCAGCCCAGCTTCACGAACCCGCTCGCCTGCGTCTTGAAGCCGTGGTTCTGGTAGTCGGGGCTCGAGCCCGTCACGCTCCGTTCGTGCGTGCTCTCGTAACCGTAGGCGTTGAGGCCCACGCTGAGGCCGAACGGGCCCGCCTCGTGCCGCCAGGTCGCCGTGCCGCCGAAGAAGTGCCAGGAGAGGTCGTACTGCCAGAGCGTCGTCCGTTCGGGGTCGGCGAAAAGACGGTACCAGCCGCTCGTCCCCTCGTAGAACCCCTGCAGCGAGACGGAGTCCTGCGGCCCGAGAACCTGCGTCACCTGCGCCTGCACGAGCCCAAGCGTGAAGCGGTCCTGCTCGGGAGGCGAGAGCGGGTTCGCGCGCAGATTCTGCTCCAGCGTCTCCTCGTCCGCCGCGAGGAACGCCTCCTGCGTCCGCTCCTGCCCGACGAAGCCGCTGACCTTGAGCGACGTTCCGCCGACGTCCCGCCCGAGGCCGTAGAAGAGGCTCTTCTGGAGGACGCCGGAGCTGTCGCGGAAGCCGTTCGTCTCCTGCCACGAGGCGCGGAGGTAGAGCTTCAGGTCCGGCCCGAAGAGGCCCGTCTGGACGCCGGCGCTCGCCATCGCCGTGCCGAACGAGCCGAGGCCGAGGCGCGCGCTCCCGCCGAAGGTGTCGGCGAGGTCGAGGCTCGCGAAGTTGACCGAGCCGGCGAAGGCGGCCGCGCCGAACGTCGAGGTCCCGACGCCGCGCTGGACCTGGAGGCTTTCGGTGGATCCGAGGAGGTTCGCGTAGTCGACCGTGTAGACGGCCGAGTCCTCGGGGTCGTTCAGCGGGACGCCGTCGAACGTCATGTTGACGCGCGTCTGGCCGACGCCCCGGAGCGCGAGGTAGTTGTAGCCGTTCCCGAGGCCCGTGTCGGAGTACTGCGTGATCGAGGGGGTGTCCTGCAGGAACGCGCCGATCTCCTTTCCGTCGCTCCGCGCCTCGATCTCCTTCCGGTCGAGGTCGGTCCGCGGGACGGGCGCCTTCTCGTCGGCCCGGATCGCCGAGACGACCATCGCCTCGCTCTTCCTCGGGACCGGGACGAGGAGGAGGTCGACGTCCGCGAGATCTCCGCTTACCGGGACCGTTCGAGGCTCGCCGACGAAGCCGGGAGCGCCTGCGACGAGCTTGAACGTCCCGGCCGGCAGCCGGAGCCGGAAGAGCCCTGCCGCGTCCGCTTTCGCCGGGGTCGCGGCGCTGTCCGCGGCGACCGAGGCGAGCGGAACGGGACGCCCCGACGCGTCCCGGACGATCCCCGAGACCTCGTAGGTTGCCGCCGGGGCGGCCGGGGGCGCGGCCCGGGCGGCGCCGGCCGGGAGGACGACGGCCGAAACGGCGAGCAGCGCCGCCGCCACGGCCGCCGAGAGACCGGATGGAATCCTCGACATCGCGCACCTCCTGCTCCGCGCCGGGGCGCGGGCCATCGATGCGGACCCTTCGGAGTTTCGATCGCGTTCGCCTTTCCCTACGCCGGCGTCACCCGGATCAGGTTCAAGGGTGTGATCTCAGGCCCTCTCGGGCCACCCCTAGGCTCCGACGCCATCCAATCTGGACCTTCCCGGGCCGTCCGTCAACTCCGCGCGCGCGACGTAGACTTGCCGAATGAGCGAGCTTCTCGACTCGGGCCGAAGCGTTCTCATCGTCATCGACTTCCAGGGCAAGTTGATGGACCTGGTGGCGCACCCGGCGCGCCTCCTCGCCGCCGGAACCCGCCTCCTGAAGCTGGCGGAGATGTGCCGGGTCCCGGTCCTTCTGACGGAGCAGTACCCGAAGGGGATCGGGCCGACGCACCCGGAGATCCGCGCTGCCTTCGACGCCCTGACGGCCCCGAAGCTGACCCTGGAGAAGACGACGTTCGACTGCGTCGCCGATCCGAAGTTCAACGCCCTTCTCGGCGAACTCCGGCCGAAGACGGGGGGCCCGCCGCGCCAGGTCGTCGTCGCGGGCGCCGAGGCCCATGTCTGCGTGATGCAGACGGTCCTCCAGCTTCTTCGCGCCGGCGAACAGGTCCACGTCGTCTGGGACGCCGTCAGCGGCCGGGGTGCCGACTACGTCCGGCACGCCCTCACCCGGATGGCCCAGGCCGGCGCCGTGATCACGAACCACGAGTCGGTCGGATTCGAGTGGATGCGCGACAAGAACCATCCTCGCTTCCGCGAGATGAGCGAGCTCTTCAAGGGAGGCCAGCCGGCCTGACCGGGAGCGCCGCGCCGGGCCGCGTGCCGGAATGGCGCCCGTCCTCTGGCATGCCGAATGCTTCAAGACGGGGCGAGCGCACGTACATCCTCTCCTCCAGGCCGCCCCGTGGGCGGCCCTTTTTATTCGTTTCGCGTAGGATCGAACGACATGGCCGAGCCGCCGGTCTACTTCGCCTTCACCGGGGGCCGACAGATCGGCCCGCTGCAATTCGCCGAGATGGCGGACCTGGCCGCTCGGGGGGTTCTCTCGCCCGACGACCTCGCGTGGAAGAGCGGGACTCCCGAGTGGGTCCCGGCGCACCAGCTCCTCGCCTTCCCCCGCAGGAAGCCCCCCTCGGGGATCCGCGAGGCCTTCAAGCCGCCCGTGGAGTCCCTCCCCTCCGGGGACTTCACCGAACCGTCCCCCCGGAAACCGGCGTCGGGGATCCGCCCGGCGCGGACCTTCTCGCGCGTCGACCCGGCCGCCGCGGCGCCCGCCGCCCCCGCCCCGACGGCGATTCCCGCCGAGTCGCTCCTCGACCCGGGGAGCTGGAAGAGGGTGTCGCTCTCGACGAAGAGCGACGACCCCGGCCTCTCCGTCGTCGCCTCGGCGGCGATCGGCGAGGTCGAGGAGGAAGCCGCCGTCCCGGGGGAGGCCCCCGTCTCCCGCCTTTTCGCGGCTCTGCCGGAAACGCTGGCGCCGGCGCGCCTCGGTGAGGCCGCGATCCTCGGCTCCCCGGTCACCTGGGCGCTCGTCTTCATCGGCCTCGGGCCGCTCCTCGTCGCCGGCCTCGCGGAGGACCCGATCCTGCGCGTCCGCCTCGTCCACTTCGGATGCGGCGCGCTCTGGCTCATGTTCTTCTACGCGGTCTTCCGGCCCGACACCGACGTCTCGCGTCCGACGCTCGGCCTCTTCTTCGGAGCTGCGCTCTTCGGCGCGCTCTACGCCGGCGTGCTCGTCGACGCGCCGCCCCTCTCGACGCTCGCCCCGCTCGCCGCGCCCGGGCGGAACGTCGCGTGGCGGCTCGTCGCCTCCCTCGGCGGCGCGGCGCTCGTCCAGGAGCTTGGGAAGGCCGCCGTCCTCGTCGCCGTCGTCCGCGCGTTCGGCGGCGGACACGACGGCCGCCACGGCCTCTACGCCGGCCTCGTCGTCGGTGCCGCCTTCGGCCTCACCCTCTCCGTCGCCCAGGTCCCGGTCCTTCCAGCCGCCGAGGAGGCCGCCCTGAAGGGGGTCGAGTCCCCGTCGACCGCGCTCTACGCGTGGTTCCTCGGGTCGTGGGTGGCCGCGGCGACGCGCCCGTTCCTGCAGGCGATCTGGAGCGCCCTCGCCGGCTTCTTCCTCGTCCCGGCGGTGACCCGCGGGCGGCGGACGGGCCCGGCCCTCTTCGGGCTCGCGGCCGCCGTCGTCCTGCACGGGCTCTACGACGCGTTCGCGCCCGGGGTGACGGCGCTCCTCTCGGTGCTCGTGGCCGCCGTCTCGCTCGGGGCGTTCCTCCTCGCGCGCCGCTCCGCCGAGGAGGAGCCCGCCTTCAGCCCGGCTGCGAGCTGACGCGCGCCGCGGGCCTCCCGAGGAGAAAGCCCTGCCCGTACGGGATGCCGAGGGCCGCGAGGCTCCGGAGCTCCTCGTCCTGCTCGATCCCCTCGGCGATCAGCGCGGCCCCGATCTGGCGGCCGAGCGAGAGGAGGCCCGAGAGGACCTCCCGCTTGATCGAGTCGGCATGGACGTTCCGGACGATGGAGTCGGCCACCTTGATGAACTCGGGGCGAAGCTGGAGGATCGACTCGAGTCCCGAGTAGCCCGAGCCCGCGTCGTCGATCGCGAAGCGGAAGCCGGCCGAGCGCAGTTTCTCGAGCACCTCGCGGAAGGCCGGGTAGTTCCAGACGATCTCCTTCTCGGAGACCTCGATGACGACCAGGGGGTGCGCCCGCCGCATCTCCAGGAGGTGCCGCTCGTCGAGGAAGACGGGATGCGTGAGGAGGCGGGCCGACGCGTTGACGAAGAGCGTCCCCGCGCGGACGGCGCGCGGAAGGGCGGCGAAGATCGACTCGAGGCAGAGGTTCTCGAGCTCGAGGAGCATGTCGCCCTCGCGGGCGGCGGTGAAGAGCGCGTCCGGCATCTCGAGGTCGGAGCCCACGGGACCGCGGATGAGCGCCTCGTACCCGAGGACGGCGCGTTCCTTCAGGGAATAGACCGGCTGCCAGACCGCGCGGAGCTTCCGACCCGTCAGGATCTCCTTCAGGCTCTCGACGCGCCCCGCGCGAGCCCCCGTCTGGTACGCCTCGACGGCGCGCGCCGCCTCGGCGAGGCCGCGCAGGACGTTGCGCGAGGGGCGGACCCGCGGGTCGTCCGCCACGGACGTGACGCTCACGTAGACGTTCAAAAGGTCGACCGCCGTCCGGCCGAGCGACTGCCGGAGGCGCCGGAGGACGCCGAGACGGAGGCGCCGCGCCTCGGGCTCGAGGAGGGCGGCGTGGCGCGGCGCCGGACGCTGCGAGACGTCGAAGAGGAGATAGAAGCCGTCGCAGCCGTTGAAGTGGAGGCCGAGCAGGATCTCCCTGAGCGCCGAGCCTGCGAGGTCCTCCCGGAGGCTCGCGGTCGTCAGCCGGAGGACGCGGTCGTAGAGCTCCCAGCCGTAGAGGCTCTCGACTCCGGCGAAGCGGCCGAGCTGGAGGAAGACGATCCCGATGCCCGCCACCCGTTCGAGGTCGCTCAGCGGCTGGAGGGGAAGCCCCGTGACCGCGTCGGTCACGAGCCGCTCGAGACGCAGCCGCTCGATCGCGGAGGCCGGAGCCGAAAGCGGGGTGGGCACCGTGAGCTCCGGCGACGACTTCTTCCGGCTTTTCACGCTCATCCTTTCTGCCGCACGCGGGCCGTCAGGGCGCGGATCTTCCCGCGCAGCTCCTCGGCGCGGAACGGCTTCCGGAGGTGGTCGCTCCCCCCGACCTGCATCGCCGTGATCTGGTCGCGGACCTCGCCCCGGCCCGTCAGGAAGAGGACCGGGACGTCCGCCGTCGTGGACTGCCTCCGCAGGATGTCGCAGAGCTCCCACCCGTTCAGCCCGGGCATGTTGACGTCGAGGACGAGGACGTCGGGCGGCTCGCGGAGGACCGCGAGGAGCGCCTCGCGCGAATCGCTCGCCCCCTCGACGCGGAAGCCGTCGATCTCGAGGACCGCCGTGACGGCGTCGACGATCCCCGGATCGTCGTCGACGACGAAGACCGAGGCGCCCCTCATGCGCGCCCCCCCTTGAGCATCGGGAACATGATCGTCACCTCGAGTCCGTGCCCCGGCTCGGAGAGGAGCGAGATCTTGGCGCCGTTCTGCTCCAGGAGCTCCCGGGTGACGGCGAGGCCCAGGCCCCGCCCCTCGGCGCCCGAGGCCCGCGCCGACGGACCCCGGTAGGCGTACTCGAAGGCCCGCCGCTGCTCCTCGGCGGTCATGCCGATCCCGGAATCGCTGATGACGACGAAGGCGTGCTGCGAGACGACGCTCGACCGGATCCGCAGCTGGCCGCCCGGGGGCGTGTATTTCACCGCGTTGTCGAGGATGTTCCGGAAGGCGCGCTGGACGGCCACCGGATCGGCCGCCACGCTGATTTGCGGCTCCTCGGAGAGGTACTCGATCCGGAGCTTGTGGCCGTGCATCGCGTGGTACGACTCGGCGAGCGAGCTGAGGAGCGTCACCAGCTCCGTCCGGGGCAGCGGCGCCGGGCGCTGCGGCGCCGGCTGCGGCGGCGCCGGGTGCGTCCTGCCGGGACAGGCCCGTCATCTTCTCGAGGAGGTTCAGCTCCTTCTCGAGGTTCTGGAGATGCTCGGGCCGCGGGGGCTCGCCGCGCTGCGCGTCCTCGGCGATCAGGTCGGAATAGACGCGGACCGCCGAGAGGGGCGACTTCAGGTCGTGCAGGATCTCCTGGCTCACGTCACGGGCCGGCACGGGCCGGCGCGGGGGCTCCGGGGCGCGAGCCGCCGGCGCCGGCGACTCGGCCCGGACCGGCGGCGACACCCCGGTCGCGGCGGCCGGGATCGCGGCGGCGGTCGGCCGGGCGGAGGCGGGAACCGCGCCGACCGCGCCGGCGATCTCAAGAGCCGACAGAAGCGCGACGGGCCAGAAGAGGCGGAGCCCGGCGGAAAAGAGGGAAAACCCTCCGGGCGCCGCCCCCGGCGACAGGAGCGCGAGGACGCCGGCCAGCGCGACGAGGGTAAAGAACCGGGCTGCCGCGGGGCCGTCGAAGACCCGGGCCAGCACGATCTCGAGGAGGATCAGCGGATAGAGGTCGCTCATCACGCCGCCCGTGAGGGAGAGCGCCGCCAGGACCAGCGCGAGCGAGACGCCGAGGTCGAGCGGGACGGCGAAGGATCCGAAGGCCCGGGTCACCGGACCGATGAGCAGGAGGGCCCGGAGCACGACCGCGACGCCGCCGACCGCGGCCAGGCGGAGCGCTTCGGCCGGGGCGCCGGCCGCCAGGACGAAAACGATGGCGAGAACGAGAAGCGCGGTGGAGACGAGACCCCGGGAGGCCGCTCTCACGGTTTTCCGAGGAGAGCCCGGCGGCCCCCGTCAGGCCGCATAGGCGCATCCCACGCGGACCCGCCCGTCGGGCAGGGGGACCGCGCTTACCGGCTTGATCGAGACCCGGTGCGTCTCGGAGCTGAACCGCTGCGTGATCTCCGCGTGGGCGACGTCCGGGGGCTTTCCGTTCGTCGTCACGTAGGCGAGTCCGCCGAAGCTGATGTCCCGGATCTCGGCCGCCTCCAGCCGTCGCGCGCGCGCCGCCGGGAGCTTCAGCATGAGGCCCGGGACGTCGAAGCGCGGGTAACGGCGGGTCCGCGGGAAGGGTCCCGCGTTCTGCTGTTTCGACCGGTAGAGCCGGATGTCCGACATCTTGAGGAGGAAGTCGAGGAGCCGCCCGTCCGTCGGAAACGAGGCGACGCCGTACGACAGGCCGACGGAGAGTCCGACCTGCCGGGGGAGCCGGATCTTCGCGACGCGCTGCCGGATCCGTTCGGCGACGGCGAGGCTGTGAATGATGTCGCTGTTCGGCAGCACCGCCACGAACTCGTCGCCACCGTAGCGGCACCCGGCGTCCACGACGCGGAGCGACTCGCGGATGACAGCGGCCGTCCGGACGAGGATGCCGTCGCCGACGGGATGGCCGAGCCGGTCGTTGATCCCCTTGAATCCGGTCAGGTCCATCATGATGAGCGAGACGACGCCTCCGGCCCGCTCCGCGCGCGCCACCTCGCGGTCGAGGTGGTCGATGAGGAAGCGGCGGTTGTAGAGCCCCGTCAGCGGGTCCGTGATCGCGTTCACGCGTAGCGTCGCGATGTCGCGGTCGGAGAGGAGCCGCGGCTCGGTCAGGACCCCGCGGCGGCTGTGAAACTCGTGGAGGAGCGCGGTCTGCAGGGAGAGCGGCTCGCCGAGGCTCGAGCGCATCGTCTCGAACGCGCGCAGGATCTTCCGGAACTCGCGCGCCGCCTCCTCAGGCTCGAGCGTCACGCCCGACCATTCGATCAGGAGGAGGCGGAACATCTCGCCCGTCCCGATTCCCTCGGCGGCGGTCTTGAACTCGCGGTCGAATTTTTCGGGGGAGAAGTTCCGGACCCGGCCCAGCCTCGCCAACCGCGCGACGCGGGCGGCGATGTCCTGCTCCCTCAGCACGAGAGGCCGGACCTCGCAGCCACCGGGGCCAGACGATTGACCACCACGAGTGACGAAAATACTAGCATGAGGGCCTGTCCCAAAGGACAGGTCTTTGGTGCGCCTGCATCATGGGAATGGGGCCTTTCCTCGGGCAATTTCAACGCCCGAAGGGGGTTAACAGCCATGGCGATGATCATTTCCGAGGAATGCATCAACTGCGGGGCCTGCGAGCCCGATTGCCCGAACACGGCCATCTCCCAGGGGGGGTCCCTCTACGTCATCGACACCGTGAAATGCACCGAGTGCGTCGGCGCCTTCGACGCCCCGAAGTGCGTCGAGGTCTGCCCGGTGGACGGCTGCATCACGGTCGACCCGGCCCACGCCGAGAGCCGGGAGGCGCTCGAGGCGAAGTACCAGTCGCTCCACGGCTGACACCTCGGAGCCTGTCTTCCCAAAAGCCGAGCCGGCGGTTCAGGCTGCCGGCTCGCCGTGTCTTCGGGCGGCGCCATCCGGCCCCGCTGACGAGGTCCTAGGGCTTCCGGACGAAGGGGGTCGGCAGCGGAGACGTCGAGGTGCGCCAGTGGCAGTCGATGCAGATGACCCTCTGCAGCTGATCCGACCAGTACCACGCGCCCGAGTCGTCCCGTCCACAGACGGCACAGGCCGTCCGGGGTTCGGCGGCAAAGGCGTTCGTCGAAGGGTCTTCCGTCTGCTTCATCTGGCTCATCGTCCCCTCGGAGGAGCGAATTGTAGCCGGAAGGGATGAAGGCCCGCCGGAACTCCGTATCCTCAGACCGTCATGGATGCCGACCGCCCCGCGCCCATCCCCTCCGCCGAGCTCGCCCCGCAGGACGTCGTTCTCCGATTCCTGGAGAGCACGGGCCGCCCCTCGGAGGCGCGCCTCTACCTGAGCCTCTTTCGCGCGCGCCCCCGGGAGCAGTTCGCCGCCATCGCGATCGACGCCCACGTCATGGCCGACGCCGCGGATGCCGTCGTCCAGGACCTGCGGTTTCTCGCCGCGCTCGATCTCTTCCCGACCGTCGCGCTGGGGATCTTCCAGCCCGCCGGGGCCGCCTCTCACGCGCGCACCCTGCGGCGCCATCTCGAAGCCGAAGGGATCCCCGTCGAGGAGCTCTCCGCGGCGACGCCCGGCCTGGCGGCCCCCGTGGCGGACGCCGCCCGTGGCGGGCGCGTGCCCCTGGTCGTCTTCGAGCCGGCGGGAAACGAGCAGCCGGGCGGCCGGCTCGAGCGGCTGGGCGGACTTCTCCGGGAGCTCCAGGTCCGCAAGCTCCTCTTCCTCCACCGGCCTGGCGGGCTTCGCCAGGGGGGCGTCCTCGTCCCGATCGTGAACCTCACGACCGACGTTCCCGCTCTCGTCGGGAGCCGGGAGATCTCGCGCAAGGAGGCCCTGATCCTGGAGCAGTCACGGCGGCTCTGCGAGGAGACGTCGCCCCTCTCGATCACCGTCGCGATCACTTCCCCTCTGAACCTCCTCCGCGAGCTCTTCACGGTCAAGGGGGCGGGCACCCTGCTCCGCCGCGGCGCGCGCATCACCCGCCACGACGGGTGGGACGGCGTCGACGTGCCGCGCATCCGGGAGCTCCTCGCGTCCAGCTTTGGCCGCGCTCCGGCCGAGTCCTTCTTCGCGAGGACGCCCGGCCGCGTCTACCTCGAGGAGGACTACCGGGGCTGCGCGATCCTCAAGGAGGCGCCGCTCGGCGCCTATCTCACGAAGTTCGCGGTCTCCGCGGAGGCGCAGGGCGAGGGGATCGCGCGCGACCTCTGGGAAGCGCTCGTCGCCGACACCCCGGTCGTCTTCTGGCGGGCCCGGCGGACGAACCCGATCAGCGAGTGGTACACGAAGCTCTGCGACGGCCTCGTGCGGCTACCGGAGTGGACCGTCTACTGGAAGGGCCTTCCCCCCGGCGACATCCCCGCAGCAGTCGAGTGGGCGGTCTCGCAGCCTGTCGACATCCCGCGGGACGACGGCTGAGAGCGCCCGCGCGTTGCCGGTCGTCTCGTTCCCGGGTGATACGCTTTTGCCGCATTAGCCCGTTGGGGGGCGATCAACGACGTGAAGGTGCTCACCAGGCAACGCAGCCTTTTCGCGCGCCGATTCGGCTGGGCATGTGCCTCGGCGCGGGTTTCGTTCTCCTCCCGGTCGTCGCTCGCGGCGACGGCGACGTGTGGAGCAGCATCGGGCCGACCGGCGGCACCGTGTTCGCCCTCGCGGTCGATCCGCACGCGCCGGCGACGATCTATGCGGGCACCGGCGGCGGAACCCTCAGGACGGCCAGCAGTGCCGGCGGTGGGGTCTTCAAGACGACGAACGGCGGGGCGAGCTGGGCAAGCGCCGGCAGCGGCATGACGGCGGATGCCATTCTTTCTCTCGCGATCGATCCGGTCACGTCCTCGACCGTGTACGCGGGCACGAGAAACCACGGAGTCAGGAAGACCACCGACGGCGGGACGAACTGGGCGGCAACCGGCCTGACGACAAACAGGGTCTTCACCCTCGTCATCGACCCCGGATCTCCGGCCACCATCTACGCGGGAACGGGCAGCGGTGTCTACAAGAGCACCGACGGAGCGGCGACGTGGACGGCCGCGACGAGCGGCATGGGGGCGCAGCCCGTGTTCGCTCTGGCAATCGACCCGGCGACGCCTTCGAACCTCTACGCGGGAACGATGAGCAACGGCATCTTCAAGAGCGTCGACGGGGCCGCGACGTGGACGGCGGCCTCGAACGGGTTGACCCAGCCGAGAGTCTTCGCGATCGCGGTCGACCCGAAAACGCCTTCGACAATCTATGCCGGGACGAACAATGACGGCGTCTTCAAGAGCACGGACGGCGCGGCGACCTGGAAGGCTGCCGCTTTCAAGGGGACGAGCTTCGCCCTCGCCGTCGATCCCGTCACGCCCGCCACGGTCTACGCCTGCGCCAACTCGGTGCAGGTCGCGAAGAGCCTCGACGGAGCGGCGACCCTGAACAGGGTGACCGGCGGCATGCCGAACCCGACCATCAACGCCCTCGCGCTCGACCCGGCGACGCCTTCGACCCTCTACATCGGCGCGGCAAACGGGATCTACAAGAGCACGAACGCCGGCGTGAACGCCCAGGCCTCGAACAGGGGCCTGACGGCGCACAAGATCTTCTCGCTCGCCGTCGATCCGAACGTGCCCGCGACCGTCTATGCCGGCACCGATCTCGGCCTCTACAAGAGCATGAACTCCGGCACGTCCTGGACCCTCGTCGCGTGGACTCCGGGCGCCACGAACGTCTACGCGCTCGCGATCTTGCCGGACTCGAGCGTCCTCGCGGGGACGGACGCAGGCGGATGGCGGAGCACCGACGGCGGCGCGACCTGGACGCCCCTCGTCGGCGTGGGGGTGCCCTTCGCGTGGGCGTTGGACCCCGGATCGCCGGCGACCGTCTATGCCGCCGGGGGGGTCGGCGCAGAACGGCACCCCGACGCGAGGAGTCGCGTGGAAGAGCACCGACGGCGGCGCCACGTGGACTCCCTACGGCGACGCGAACGCCCCGCTGCCCCTCTTCGAGAGCATCGTCGTCAACCCCGCCGCGGGGTCCACCGCGGCCGTCGGGACTGACGCCGGCGTCTACGGGATCTTCATTCATCTGAGTGGCAGGTACGAGTGGGTCACGAACAACGCCCTCGCCACCCGGGTCGTCTACGCGCTCGCCGTGGATCCGAGCTCCTCTTCGACCATGTGGGCCGGCACGAACCAGGGGCTGTTCCGGTCGGGGGACGGCGGCGTGAGCTGGACACCGGTCACGAACGGCCTGCCCGTTGCGACGATCACCGCCCTGAAGTTCGACCCCGCCTCCCCCTCGACGTTCTACGCCGGTACGTTCGTCGGCCTCTTCCGGAGCACGGATCACGGAGTGACCTGGACGCCCCTCAACGCCGGGCTCACGAACACCTTCGTGAACGCCTTCGCGATCGCACCGGGCTCCGCGACGCTCTACGTCGGCACCTTCGGACAGGGTGTGTACCGCTTCCCGACCCCGCCTGCGGTGGCGGACTTCACGTGGGCCGGGATTCCGGTCGCCGGGCAGCCCTTCGGCTTCACGGACCTCTCGAGCGGAAGCCCGACGTCCTGGTCCTGGAACTTCGGCGACGGCGGCGTGTCGACGGCGCCGTACCCGACGCACACGTTCGCGGCCGCGGGCCCGTACCAGGTCTCGCTGACGGTGACGAACGCCGCCGGCCCGAACACGAAAACGCAGACCATCACGGTCGCGCCGGCGATCGCGGGCAGCACGGTCACGAAGGTCGTGCCGATCGTTCTCGACGTCTCCGGCGTCGGCGGCGCGCGGTTCTCGTCGGAGCTCACGCTCGCGAACCGGGGCACGACGGCCGCGACGCTCCAGCTCACGTACGTCGCAGCGACGGCGCTCGGCGCCTCCGGGAGCGGGACCGTGGGCGAGACGCTCGGCCCGGGACGACAGATCATCATCCCGGACACGCTCGCCTACCTTCGCGGCAAGGGCCTCGCGATCCCGCCGGACTCGAACCAGGGCGGCGCGCTCTTCGTCACGTTCGAGGGCCTGTCGGCGGACACGGTCGCCTTCGCCGGCGCGCGCACGACGGCGCCCTCCGCGGGCGGCCGGGCGGGGCTCGCCTACCCCGCCGTCCGGCTCGACGACGCGTTCGCGATACCCGTGTACCTCTTCGGCCTCCGCGAGAACGCCGCCGACCGGAGCAACCTCGCGCTCGTGAACATGAACGCGGCGGTGCCGATCACGCTCCGGGTCACTCTCTACGCGGGCGCCGACGGACGCTCCACGGTCCTTCCGAACGTCGTGCTCGGGCCGGGCCAGTGGACGCAGATCGGTCGCGTCCTCTCCGGGCCCGGCTACGACAGCGGCTGGGCGACGGTCGAGCTCCTCGTCGGGACCGGGACCGTTCTACGCGTACGCCGTCTTCAACGACAACGTCACGTCGGACGGGTCCTTCGTTCCTCCGATGCCGCTCAGTCCGGGAAACCCCCAGACCCTGCCGGTCCTCGTGGAGACGGGGACGTTCCAGAGCGAGCTCGTCCTCGGAAGCCCGTACTTCGAGCCGATCACCGTCACGCTGACGTACGTCGAGTCGCTGAGCCCCGCGGGCGGCGCGGGCGGCGTCGCCATGGAGACCCTCCAGCCCCACGAGCAGAAGATCATCCCCAACGCCCTCGACTACCTGCGCGGAAAAGGCGTCGCGATCGGCTCCAGGGGGCGGCCTCTACGCCGGAGCGCTCCAGATCAGCGCGATGCGCAACGGCAGTCTCGCGTGGCTGTTCGTCGGGGCACGGACCGGGGCGCCTGCCGCGGGCGGCGGCCAGTACGGCCTCTTCTACCGCGCGACGCAGGTGGCCGAAGCCGCCTCGGGCGAGGCGTGGGTCTTCGGCCTGCAGCAGAATGCGGCGAACCGCTCGAACCTCGCCGTCGTGAACTTCGGTAACGTCGCGCGTGACCGACGGGTATCGCGTCGACGTCTACGACGGCGACACGGGGAAGCTGGCTGGCAGCACGGCGGTGCAGAACGTTCCCGCGGGGGCTGGTTCCAGTTCTCGCCCCTTCTCCCGGCGTTTGGCGTCGCGAACGGCTACGCTCACGTCGTGCGCACCTCGGGGTCGAGCGCGCTCTACGCGTACGGCGTCGTCAACGACGGCGCCGACGCCGGCCAGCGGCGCGACGAACGACGGGAGCTTCGTGGCGTTCTCCAACCGCTAGGATCGACGCCGGGGACGGGGGCTCCAATACGAAGGAGGGCGACGACGTCGCCCTCCTCCACCTGACGCTCTCGCCGACTCGGATTACGGCGCCGGCACGGCCGTGACCCCGAGCGGCTCGAAGTGACAGCGGGTGCCGTCGGTGCGCCTGCCGTCTCCGGTTAGTTGTGAAGATCGCCGGAGTTGCCGTGATCCGTGTTATCCCACGACCGTTGCCGAGCGTCGTGTAGTGGAACTGCCACGCATAAGAACCCGGGGCGGTCGTGCCGAAGAACGTCAAGAAGAACTGGCCGGTGTTGCATCCCGCCGGGCACGTTCCCTTGAAGTTGAAATTGAGGCTCTTGGGCGTCGTCATCGCGTAATTCCCATAGAACTGACCCGTGATGCCCGCGTCGAGAAGTGTGGAGCAGTTGGAAGTGGTTCCGACAGGGGTGCTGCTGTTGAGGGTGACAAACGTCCCGTCAAAGAGCTCTGTGACGTCGAACGAACCGTCCGAGTTCGGCTTCACGATGTACGTCCGTGTGAAGGTGTCGTTCGCCCAGATGACGGCTCCTTCGGAGTCCGTTGGCAGGGAGCCGGTCTGAGGGCAACCCGACGTGTCTTGGGAACTGGAGGCATACGGTCCGAAGACGAGCGGCGAGTTGATGCCACTTGCGCCAGGGGCGCCCGGAGCGCCGGGCGCCGGGAGCACCGGGAGCACCGGGCGTGCCGGGTGCGCCAGGATCGCCCTGATCGCCCTTCGGCCCGACGGTCAGCGGTGCATCGATGGTGAGCGTGTTGCCGGTCGGCGTGATCGTGACGTTCGTGCCCGGTGCCAGGGTGACGTCGCCGCCGAGCGTATTCAGGCTGTTGACGATTCCCGTCGGCGCGTAGTAGCCGTTGACGTCGATGACGAGATCAGCCGATGTGCCGAGCGCGCCCCTCAAGGAGACATTCAACCCTCCCGGCACCCCGCCGACCGGCACGACCGTCCGCGCTCGTGACGGCGTACGGTGTGGTGGCCCCCAGACAACGACACCTCCTCCGCCGGCGGCATCGGATCCCGTACGGGAAGGCACGGAAGTTTCCGGTCCCCGTCATGTTCACGGCCGTGAACAGAAACGAGACCGCCTGGGCCGTGTCGGGAATGCCGCATTGCCCGCCGATGACGAAGGTCCGGGTGTCCTGTGCCTGCATCGCCGGCGGCCGTACTCCCCGTGAAGCCGGCCCCGGCCCGCGTGTCCGCCACTCGGCAGGGTGTCACGGCGACGAAGGGCATGGGGGTCGAGCCGACCACGATCAGCGTCTCGCGTCCCGAAGCCAGGGCTTCGCGCCCGCCGGGCTTGTTGCCCTCTGGCGCCCCTGCCTGCTGAGGCATCCAGTACGGCGGCGCCGCCCAGTTCTGGATCGCATCGCCGGGCTGCGCCAGCGCGGAAAGCGAGCCCAAGAGCGCGATGGCAATGGACACGGCCCATCTCATCTTCTTCATTTCGAGACTCTCCTCATCAGCTTTGACTTCAGCCGCTGTACAGCGAGTACATGGGCTAATCGAAAGATTGAGCAAGATCGCGGCCACGACGCGGATGTGAATATCGGCCGCCAGAGACGAGGGCGATCTGCAATGCCCACGCTTGTTCGAGCCGCGTCTGATGCAGATGTATCAGTCGCAAAATGCCCGAACCACCCGGAGCGAACGACAATTAATCGCCCTTGCGGTGAGCAGGGCGCAAGGACCGGAACCGGCACAAACAGGCCTTGAGTCGCTAGGTCGTCCGGAAAGGGTGGTGCGCCCGACGCGATTCGAACGCCTGGCCTTCAGATCCGGAGTCTGACGCTCTATCCGAGCTGAGCTACGGGCGCACGCGCGGTGTTTGGAAGAACTGGGGTGAGAGACGGGATTCGAACCCGCGACCATCGGAGCCACAGTCCGATGCTCTACCGACTGAGCTACTCTCACCGCGCTCGATCGGACCGCGGAGAATAGCAGAACGACCCGTCGCGGCGTCAGGCGGGGCGGGACGGGAGCTTCGCGATCGCGCGCTCGAGGACGCGGGAGAGCCGCCGGATCCCCTCCTCGATGACGTCGGGGGCGCAGTAGGAGAAGTTCAGCCGCATCGACTCGTGCCCGCCCCCCTTCGGGTAGAAGGGCGCGCCGGGGACGAAGGCGACCTTCTCCTTCAGCGCCTCGGCGAGGAGCGCCATCGTGTCGAGCCCCTTCGGCGCCGTCAGCCAGAGGAAGAGCCCGCCGCGCGGCCGCGTCCAGCGGACTCCCGGCGGCGCGTGCCGCTCGAGGGAGGCGAGCATGGCGTCCCGCCGCAGGCCGTAGACGGCCCGGATCCTCTTCACGTGCCGGTCGAGGAAGCCCTCGCGCGCCACCTCGTAGGCGACGTGCTGGCAGAACGTGCTCGTGTGGAGGTCCGCCCCCTGCTTGATCTGGACGAGCTTCTGGATCACCCCTTCCGGGGCGACGATCCACGCGATCCGGAGGCCCGGGGCCAGCGTCTTCGAGAGGGTCGAGAGGTAGATGACGTCGCCCGTGAGGCTCTTCTCGCCGTTCGCGCAGCCGTGGAACTCGGCGTCGAGCGTCACGAGGGGCGGCAGGTGCTCCCCCTCGTACCGGAGCTGCCCGTACGGGTCGTCCTCGATCATCGGGGCGCCGTACCGGTTCGCCAGCTCGACGAGCCTCCGCCGGCGTTCGAGGGAGAGCGTCACGCCCCCCGGATTCTGGAAGTTCGGGAGGACGTAGAGGAACTTCGGCCCGCCGCGGAGCTGCTCCTCGAGCTTCTCCGTGTCGAGCCCGTCGTCGTCGATCGGGACGGTCAGATACTCGGCCTGGTAGGCGCTGAAGGCCTGGACGGCGCCGAGGTAGGTCGGCGCCTCGGTCAGGATGTGGTCTCCCGGGTTGATGAGGAGCTTCCCGATCAGGTCGAGCGCCTGCTGCGAGCCCGACGTCACGAGGACGTTCTCCGGCCCGACCCGGATCCCGTACCGCGACATGTGGCGGACGAAGAGCTCGCGGAGCGGAAGGTACCCCTCCGTCGTGCCGTACTGAAGCGCGGCCGAGTCGCCCCGGGAGAGGATGAACCCCACGGCGTCCCGGATCTCCTGCTTCGGAAAGACGTCCGGCGCCGGGAGGCCGCCCGCGAAGGAGATGACGTCGGGAGCCTCGGTCAGCTTCAGGAGCTCCCGGATGATCGAGCTCGTCATCCGCGTGCGTCCGCTAGCGCGTACCGGTCCCCCCAGGGCGTCGTGACGTCGGCGGCGGCCGAAGCCGCCGCCGACGGAAGAGGCAGGGTGACGGGGCTCATCGACCTCTCAGTCTACTCGAGGACGACGATGTTCTTCTTCGCGCAGATCTCCTTCAGCATCTTCGGCCAGACGGTGACGCTCACCTCGCCGAGGTGCGCCTTCTTCAGGAGCAGCATCTGCGTCCGCGACTGCCCGATCCCGCCGCCGATCGAGAGCGGGATCCGGTCGTTCACGATCGCCTGGTGGTAGGGGAACTTCAGGAAGTCGAGCTGCCCGGTCATCTCGAGCTGCTTCTTCAGCGTCTCCGCGTTCACGCGGATCCCCATCGAGGTCAGCTCGTGGCGCCGCTTCGTGACGTGGTTCCAGACCAGGATGTCGCCGTTCAGCCCGTGCATCGGCTTGCCGTCGGCCGCCTTCGTCTCGGTGACCCAGTCGTCGTAGTCGGCGGCGCGCATCTCGTGCGGGTAGCCGTCCTCGAGCACCCAGCCGATGCCGATGATGAAGACCGCCGGGTGCTCCTTCAGGATCGCCGTCTCCCGCTGCTTGCGCGGCAGGTCGGGGTACTTCTTCGAGGATGTCCTCGGCGTGCAGGAAGACGAGCTCGTCCGGCAGGTCGGGAACCCGCGGGTCCTTCAGCTTCGGGAAGTGCTCCTGGACGTGCTTCTCGGCGCCCTTCAGGACCTTCCAGATCTTCCCGACGACGTCCTTCAGGACGTCGAGGTTCCGGTCCTTCGCCGTGATGGCCCGCTCCCAGTCCCACTGGTCGACGTAGCAGCTGTGGTCGTGGTCGAGGAAGTAGTCCTTCCGGACGGCGCGCATGTCGGTGCAGAGCCCCTCGCCGGGCTTCATGCCGAACTGCTTGAGCGCCACCCTCTTCCACTTCGTCGCCGCCTGCACGACCTGGGCGTCGATCGGGTTCTTGTCGCGGTCGTTCGAGATGTGGAACTGGATCGGCGTCCGCGAGCCGTCGCGGTCCAGGAAGTCGTTGACGCCCGCTCTCGACGTCCACGATGAGCGGAACCTGGACCATCATCAGGTTCAGCTCCTTGCAGAGGTGCTCCTCGATGTAGCTCTTGACCTCGAAGATCGCCTTCTGCGTCTCCTTCCGGTCGAGGAGCGAGCGCGTAGCCCGTCGGCAGGATCTTCTCGAGCTCCGCGTAGTCGCCGATGCCCGGCCCGGCGAGGTCGGCCTTCTTGTCCATCACGAGGGTGGTCATGTGGTAGGTCCCCTTTCACGGCGCCTCGTCCGAGGCGCCCTTCACCCGACCCCTAAAGTTAGTTGTCCGGCGGGGCAAGGGCATGAGGAGAACGCCTCAGCCGCGCCGCTTTGCCCGGCAGCGGCGGGGCCCCAGAATGCGCCGCATGGCCCCGCCGGAGAAGCCCGCAGGTCCTCGTCCTTCCCCACGTCGTCCGGAGCCGCGACACCGACGCCCGCGGGAGCTCTCGCTCGTCCGCTCTGCGAGCTGCTCCAGGAGAGCGCCGCCCGGCACGCCGTCACCCTCGGGGTCGGGGCCGACGTCCTCGCTCCCCTGGGCCTCGCCTGGGTCCTCGTCGAGTGGCGGCTCGAGCTCGACGCGGTCCCCGTCTGGCGGCGACCCGGTGACCGTCGAAACCTGGCCCTCGGACCTTTCGGAGCGGTTCGCCATGCGGGACTTCCGTCTCGCCTTCGACGACGGCCGGACGTGGGGCCGGGCGACGAGTCACTGGGTCGTCATCGATGCCGGGAAGCGTCGGATCGTCCGGATGCCTGAGCCCGTCCGGGCGCTCCGCCTCCCCGCGCGGGGACGCGCGCTCGCGGGAGGCCTGTCGCGGCTCGCGCCCCCCGCGCCGCCCGGAGGCGTCGCTCGAACTTCCCGTCCGCTGGAGCGACCTCGACGCGAACGGGCACGTGAACAACCTCGCCTACGTCGCGTGGGTCGTCGAGTCGGTACCCCGTGACGTCCTTCGGGCGTCGGCGCCCCGCTCCCTCGAGATCTCGTTCCGCGCCGAATGCCGCGACGAAGCGGACGTGGCCGTGGAGCGAGGACGCGACGCGGCGGAGAGCCGCGACGGCCGGGATGTCTTTCGCCACCGGATCGTGGAGCGCGGGAGCGGGCGCGAGCTGGCCCTCGCGCGCACCGAGTGGCTAGTGCAGGTGCATCACTAGTCAGTTATACAATTTATTGACGAGCCTCACATCCCCCGCCGTGAGATCCGAATAGGGTTCGAACACTCCCAGCCGACAACGGGAGAATTCCCCTGAACCGGAGGTGGGTGTATGAGTCGACGTGTCTTCGCGGGTGTCGCCCTCATCGTCGTCACCGTCGCCGCGGCGGGGCTCGTCCTCGATCCCGTCGTGGCGGTTCCCCCGACCGGCTGGACTGTGGTCGGGTGGAACAATCTCGGGATGCACTGCCTGGACGCCGACTTCAGCGTCTTCGCGACCCTTCCGCCCTACAACACCATCCAGGCTCAGGTGATGGACCCCACGGGCGCGCTCGTCACGAGCGCGGCGGGTGTGACCGTGACGTACGAGGCGGTCGCCGATCCCACCGGGTCGATCAACACGACGTCCGCCGGAAAGACGAACTTCTGGGATCACGTCAAGGACCTCTTCGGAGTCTCTCTCTCCGTCGACGCGGGCCTGAAGGGGAAGAACATGCCGGGGCCGGGAAACCCGCCGCTGTCGATGACGTTCGATCCATCGCTGAATTGGTTCATCGCCGAGGGAATCCCGATCACGGCCTACGACGACGCGGGGAGGAAGAACACCTACCCGCTCATGCGGGTCGCCGCGCGCGATGCCTCGGGCGCCCTCCTCGCCTCGACCAACATCGTGCTTCCCGTCTCCGACGAGATGGACTGCTCCGCCTGCCACGCCTCGGGCTCCGGTCCGGCGGCCCGGCCCTCCTCCGGCTGGGTCTTCGACGCGGACTTCCAGCGCGACTTCCGGCTCAACATCCTGAGCCTCCACGACGACCTGAACCTCGGCAACCCGACCTATCTGGCCGCCCTGACCGCCGCCGGCTACAACGGCGCGGGGCTTTTCCAGACCGTGACCGTGGACAAGAAGGCCGTCCTCTGCGCGAACTGCCACCTCTCCGAGGCGCTGGCGGGCTCCGGCCGCGCCGGCATCTCGGCGCTCACGAGCGCCGTGCACACCCGCCACGCCGGCGTCATCGACCCGACGAACGGCCTCGCGCTCGACGCCACCGCGAACCGCTCGGCCTGCTACCGCTGCCACCCCGGCTCCGAGACGAAGTGCCTGCGCGGCGCGATGGGCGCGGCCGTGGCCGCCGACGGCTCGCTCGCCATGCAATGCCAGAGCTGCCACGGCGGGATGTCGGCCGTCGGCTCCCCGTCGCGGACCGGCTGGCTGGACGAGCCGACGTGCGGAAACTGCCACACGGGAACGGCCGTGACGAACAGCGGCCAGATCCGCTACACGTCCGCACTCGACCGCCTCGGGCAGCCGGCGCGTCCCCGCCAGCCCTGTCTTCACGACGAACCCGGACACGCCCGCGCCGGGCTTCTCGCTCTACCGCTTCTCGAAAGGGCACGGCGGCCTGCAGTGCTCGGCCTGCCACGGCTCGACGCACGCGGAGTTTCCGAGCTCGCACCCGAACGACAACCTCCAGTCGCTCGCCCTCCAGGGACACGCCGGGACGATCGGCGAGTGCGCCACGTGCCACAACACGAGCCCCTCGACGACGAACGGCGGACCGCACGGGATGCACCCGGTCGGCGCTGCGTGGGTGACCGTTCCATCACGACGCCTCCGGCAGCCGTACGGCCTGCCAGGCCTGCCACGGGACGGACTATCGCGGGACGGTCCTCTCGCGCTCCTTCGGTGACCGGACGCTCTCGACGAAGTTCGGGACGAAGGTCTTCTGGCGCGGCTTCACGATCGGGTGCTACACGTGCCACAACGGCCCGTCGACAAGCAACGGAAACCCTAACCGCGCGCCGGTGGTCCAGAGCCTCTCCGCCTCGACGCCGGCGGGAACCCCGGTCGCCGTCGCGCTCCAGGCGACCGATCCCGACGGGAACGCCCTGACGCTCCGAATCGTCTCGCAGCCCGCGAACGGGACGGTCGGCCTCGCCGGGACGACCGCGACGTATACCCCCTTCGCCGGCTTCTCGGGCGCGGACCCCTTCACCTACGCCGCCTGGGACGGCTCGACGGACTCGAATCTCGGCACGGTGACGGTTCAGGTCGGCGCCGGGTCGCCGACGCCCACGCCGACGCCGACGGCTCCGCCCCCGACGGCGACCCCGACGCCCGCCGTGACGGCGACGCATACCCCCACCCCGACACAGACGCCGACGAACCCGCCGCCGACGGCGACGAGGACCGACGCCCACGCAGACGCCGACCGTCCAGCCCCCGACGGCAACCCCGACGCCGCGCCCGACGGCGACGAGAACCCCCGATCGGACGCCGACCCGGCGGCCGACCCGGACGCCGACGCGCCGCCCAGCCCCGGATTCGGACGACGACGACGTCATCCGGCGAGGGCACTGATCCGATCGGCTCGAGGCCGGCGCCGCGGCTCAGGCGGCGCCGGCCTCGCCGAGGACGCGCTCGAGGAGCGCGTCCTTCTCCTCCCAGATCCCGCGGACGAGCGCCTGCACGCGCCCGCGGAACGCGGCGTCCTCCTGGTAGTCGCCCGCGAACCACTCGGCGGGGATCGGGATCTCCCGCGCGCGGACGATGACGCGCGGCACCCCGCGCGAGAGAAGGTCCCAGAACGACGGACGCCCATCCGGGTAGGCGATCGTGACGTCCACGATCGAGCGCAGCGTCTCCCCCATGGCCGACACGGTGAACGCCACGCCCCCCGCCTTCGGCGGAAGGAGGTTCCGGAACGGGGAGTGGAGGCGCGCCCGCTTCGTCTCGGTGAACCGCGTCCCCTCCGCGAAGTTCAGGATCGAGACCGGGACGCCGCGGAAGCGCGCGCAGGCGCGCCGCGTCGTGACGAGGTCCTCGCCCCGCCTCTCGGGGTGCTTCTCGAGGAACTCGCGCGAGTGCCGTTTCATGAACGGGAAGTCGAGCGCCCACCAGGCGGCCCCGAGGAGCGGAACCCAGATGAGCGGCTGCTTCAGGAAGAAGCGGAGGAACGGGATCCGGCCAAGGAAGACCTTCTGGAGGACCGGGATGTCCACGCCCGACTGGTGGTTCGAGACGACGAGGTAGGACGCGTCCGGGGACAGGGTGGCCGGCAGCTCGACGTCCCAGCGCGTCGGCTGCGTCGCCGCGAGGCCCCACGAATTCACGCCGACCCACGCCTCGGCGATGAAGACGAGCGCCCTCGAGCAGATCCGCGCGCCACGCTGCCACGGGAACGAGGAGCTTCGCGAGGGTGACCGTGAAGAGGAGCGAGCACCAGAAGACCGTGTTGGCGACGAGGAGGAGGAGGGCCGTCGCGCCGACCGCGAGGCGCACGGGAGCGGGCGCGGCGGGCGGACGGGGCGCGGGAGGCATGGAGAGCGGATCCTATCTAGACTTCCGGGCTCAGGGGGGGATCCATGGCCCGTTCGCGAGGCGTTTCCCGTGTCGTCACGGCCCACAGTCAGACCGAGGGGGGAGGCTTCGTCGTCCGCCGCCCCTTCCCGGGGGAAGAGCTCGACATGGCCGACCCGTTCCTCCTCCTCGACGAGATGGGGCCGGTCACGTACGCGCCGGGGGAGGCGCTCGGCGCCCCCGACCACCCGCACCGGGGCTTCGAGACGGTGACGTACGTTCTCGAGGGGGAGATGGAGCACGAGGACTCCGCCGGGCACCGCGGCGCCCTCGGGCCGGGCGACGTGCAGTGGATGACGGCCGGCGCGGGGGTCGTCCATTCCGAGATGCCCTCGGCGCGGATGCAGCGCGACGGGGGCCGGATGCACGGCTTCCAGCTCTGGGTGAACCTCCCCGCGCGCGAGAAGATGCGGGCCCCGCGTTACCAGGAGTTCCCGGCCGCGAACCTCCCGAAAGGGGCGTCCTCCGACGGCCTCGCGCGCGTGACCGTCCTCGCCGGCGAGGCGCTCGGCGCGCGCGCCGTCATCGAGACCGTCACGCCGATCCTCTACCACGACTGGACGCTCGCCCCGGGCGCCCACGCCGAGGCGGCGGTGCCCGAGGGTCACGACGCGTTCGTCTACGTCTTCTCGGGCGAAGCCCGCGTCGGGGCGGACGGCCGGGCGGTCGGGGACGGACGGATGGCCCTCCTCGGCGCGGGGGATTCGGTCCCGCTCGCCTGCGCGGCGGCGGCCACCGCGCCGACCCGGCTCCTTCTGATCGGCGGCGTCCCGCTCCGCGAGAAGGTGGCCCGGTGGGGGCCGTTCGTCATGAACACCGAGGCCGAGATCCGACGGGCGATCGCCGACTTTAGGAGCGGCCGCCTCGGGGAGATCGCGCGTTAGGGCGCGGGCCGCCCTGTGCTAATTTGCCGCGCGGCACGGGCCGAGGAGCCGCGCCGGAGGTGCACGTGAGGCTCGAGAGCATCCCTCGCTCCCTCTCCCCGTCCCGCCGGAGCCCGGCCCGGATCGCCGCCGCGACGTTCTCCCTGCTCGCCCTCCTCGCCCTCCTCCCGGCCGCGGCGGCCCCGCCGGAACGCCATCCCGGAAAGTTCGTCTGGTTCGACCTCCTCACGGACGACCCGGCCGCCTGCCAGACGTTTTACGGCGGCCTCCTCGGCTGGAAGTTCGAGCCGCAGCCCGGCCGCGTTCCGCCCTACACGCTCATCCGGCGCGACGGCGTTCTCATCGGCGGCATCGTCGAGGTCTCGAAGAAGAAGGAGGGGCCCGCGGGCGCCCGCTGGCTCAGCTTCGTCTCCGTGGCGGACGTCGACCGGACGGCCGCGGGCTTCAAGGCGCAGGGAGGGACGATCGTCCGCGAGCCGTTCGACTTCAAGGGGCTCGGGCGCGTCGCGGTCGTGACCGACCCGCAGGGCGCGCTCCTCGGCCTGCTCGGCCACGAGCAGGGGGACCCGGGCGAGTCGCGCAAGCCGCTCCCCGGCCGCTTCCTCTGGCTGGAGTACGTCGCCGAGAACGCCGAGGCCGCGATGTCGTTCTACAAGTCCGTCCTCGGCTACGCGGTCGAGACCGTCAAGACCGGCGGTCCCGTGACCTACTACACGCTCTCGAGCGACGGCGTGCCCCGCGCGGGTCTCTACCAGAGCCCCTGGAAGCACGTCCGGTCGAACTGGCTCCCGTACGTCCTCGTCCCCGACGCGAAGGCGTTCGCCGACAAGGCGGCCTCGCTCGGCGGGAAGGTCCTCCTGGAGGCGCAACCGAACATCCGCGGCGGGTCGCTCGCGATCGTCGCCGACCCGACCGGCGCCGCCATCGCCCTCCAGAAGTGGCCGCCCGACCCGACCGTGAAGTGAAGGAGGTAGACGTGAAGAAGATCCTCGGACGGCCGCTCGCCCTCGCGCTCTTTCTCGTCGCCGCTGCCTGCGCTTCCACGGGCGGCGGGACCTCCATCGGCGTCGGGGTCGGCGTCGACACCTACAGCCCGGCGTGGGGGGGCGGTCCGTGGGGACAGGGCACTTACGGGACGGGCGGGGGCTCCAACTTCCCCGGCAACGCGGCCCCGATCCCCGTCGACACGGCCTCGATGCCCTATTGACGGCGGGAGAGAAGCGCCTCGAGGTAGCGCGACTTCACCTGCTTCGACGCGAGCGCGCGGCCGACCGGCGGGAGCTTCAGGACCGCGCCCAGGACGGCCCCGAGGATCCGATGGCTCGCGAGCGTCCGGTCGTCGAAGAGGAGGTCGGCGAGTTGCCCGCGCTCGACCGCCATCACGACGGTCCGGTGCGTCGTGTCGAGGGGCGGAATCACCCGCTTCGCGCGGCGGACGAGGCGGAGCGCGCCGGGGCGGCAGGCCGGGACGCAGACCCCGCAGCCGAGGCAGGCGTTCTCGACCCACCGGGCCGTTCGCTTCCGCGGCGCCGCCGGGTCGTTCGCCGAAACGAGGTTGATCGCCTCGACCGGACAGGCCGTCACGCACTTGCCGCAGCCGTTGCACCGCTCCCGGTCGACCGCAGGAACGAAGCCGGTCGTGTGGACCGGCTTCAGGAAGCCGAAGCGCCGCTGGGCGACGAGCGCCTCGCAGCAGCAGCCGCAGCAGTTGCAGATGAAGGCGGGCTGTCGCCGGACGTTCTCTCCGAACTGTACGAGCCCCTGCGCGCGGGCCTCTCCGACGAGGTCGAGCGCCTCCGACGCCCCGATCCGCTTCGCGAAGCCATGGCGGACGAGCGAGGAGGCCGTCGCGCCGAACGTCAGGCAGTTCTCCATCGGGGCGTCGCAGGCCTTCCCGAGGTGGCTCATCTTGTGGCGGCAGTAGCAGACGCCGACGCCGATGTCGGAGGCCGACCGCGCGACCTCGCTCGCCCGCTCCCAGTCCATCACCTCGAGCGGATCGTCGTCGGGGAGTGCCTCCTCGTTCACGAAGACCCGGCCGATCTGCGTTTCGCCCCGGGTGAAGAGAGCGCGCGCGAAGTCCTCCTCGACGTTCAGGTACTGGTAGAAGAGCTCCGCAAGGGCCTTCTGGTCGATGTCGCCCCTCACCCGCATCATCGAGAACTCGAAGAAGCCGGCCATCGGTGGCGGGAGGACCCAGCGGGTTTCGCCGTTTCTCGCGACGTCGAGGAGGAGCGCCTTTCCGGCGAGCGACTCCAGGATTCCCCGCGCCTCGTCAGGCGTCGAATTCCAGGCCCGGGCCGCGGTCTCCGCGGTGAAGGGCTTGATCGGGAGCGACGCCACGAGCGAGGCCTCCCGCTCGGTGAAAAGGATCGCGAGAATCCGGTAGAGGAGGTCCGAAGGGGGCGCCCCCTGCGGAAACCGGTTCAGCCGGTCGACGAGGTCGCGGTACGCGGATCGGGCGGTCAGGTGCGCCATCGGGATGGACTCCTCCGAGCCTTCTGGCCCCGGGGTTGAAACGATGCGCCCCACGGCCGGTGTCCGACATGGGGCGAACGGATCAGACGCCTGACCTATTGACCGGTGCGTCCGGAAGGGTTCAGGATCCCGGCGAAGCGCATTAACGCGTTCGTCTTCGCCGCGACTCGGGCTGGAGCCGCGACCAGGGAGGAGACTTCATGCCGCGGGTCCTGCTCACGAGCGTCTGCCGCCCCCTCGGGGAGCGTTACGGCGACGCGCCGAGCGTCGGGTACGAGCTCCTCTTCGGGCAGGTGACCCGTGCGCAGGGGCTCTTCAGCCCGCGCGCCAACCACGTCCAGTTCTCGCTGGAGTACGTCGCGGAGAATCTCGACGCGCCCGCGACGGTTCTCCACTACCCGAGTCGGCGTGAACTCGTCGACGAGCTCGCGCGCGGATACGACGTCGTCGGGGTCTCCTTCGTCCTCTCGACGTTCCACCGGATGAAGGAGGTCGTGGCCCTCGTCCGGGAGCACTCCCCGTCGGCGACGATCGTCCTCGGCGGCTACGGCACCGTTCTGTCCGACGACGTCCTCCGCCCTTACGCCGACCACGTCTGCCGCGAGGAGGGCGCCGGGTACATGAGGCGGCTCCTGGGCGAGACGACCGCGGCGCCCCCCTTGAAGCACCCGCTCGTCGTCAGCCGCCTCCGGCTCTTCGGCCGCGAGGTGTCGCGTACGGGGATGGTCTTCGCCGGCCTCGGATGTCCCAACGGCTGCGACTTCTGCTGCACGTCTCACTTCTTCAAGCGAAAGCACATCCGCCTTCTCCCGACGGGCGCGACATCTACCGCGTCGTCGAGCGCTACCACGAGATCGAGCCCGGCATGTCGATCGCCATCCTCGACGAGGACTTCCTCCTGAACCGCGCGCGCGCGATGGAGTTCCGGGACTGCGTCCGCGAGGGGAATCGGCCTCTCTCGATCTTCGCCTTCGCGAGCGTGAAGGCGATCAGCCAGTACTCCGTCACGGAGATCCTCGAGATGGGGATCGACGGGCTCTGGATCGGGTACGAAGGGAGCCGGTCGGGATACGCCAAGCAGTCCGGCCGCCCCGTCGACGAGCTCTTCCGGGAGCTGCGCGACCACGGGATCAGCGTCCTCTCCTCGATGATCGTCGGCCTGCCGTACCAGACGCCGGAGATCGTCGAGGAGGAGCTCTCGGGCCTCCTCGACCTCGAGCCGACGCTGGCCCAGTTCCTCATCTACGGCCCGACTCCCGGGACGCCGTTCTTCGAGAAGGTCGAGAAGGAGGGGCTCTTTCACCGGGACGTCGCCGAGGACCCGGAGGCCTACTACCGCCGCTGCACCGGCTTCTCGTCGCTGGTGAAGCATCCGCGGATGAGCGCGGCCGAGATCGAGGCGGCGCAGGAGCGCTGCTTCCGGGAGGACCTCCGGCGGCTGGGCCCGTCGATCTACCGCGTCGCTCGAGACCTGGTCCCTCGGCTACGAGGCGCTCAAGGACTCGGCGAGCGCCGCTCCTCAGGAGGAAGGCCGAGTCGTTCGCCCGCGAGATCCGGAAGGCCTATCCGGTCTTCCTCGCCGGACGACTCCTGGCCCCGGGGCGGGAAGTCCGGCGCCGGATCCGGGAGCTCGAGGCGCGGATCCATCGCGCGCTCGGCCGCCCGACGCTGGCCGAGCGTCTGCAAGGTCCGGCGTCGCATTGGCGCTCGCCGCGTGGACTGGCCTGAAGCTCAGGCTGGGACTCCTGCAGCATCCCGCGCTCGTCCGGCACACGTTCCGGATGCCGGAGGAGTCGCTCCCGTCCCGTGTCTGGCGCCGCCTGCGCGGAACGGACGCCGCCGGCCACTGGGTGGACGTCGAGCTCCGGCCCGAGGCGACGGTCTGGGTCAGCGTGGCCGGCCGGCTCTCGCTCTCCGGAGCGGAACGGCTCGCCGCCGGGCTGCGGGACGGCCTCAGGCGCCGGAAGGAGCGGCTCGTCCTCGACCTGGCCCGGCTCGCCCACGCGGAGCAGGACGCGCTCGCGGATCTCGCGGAGCGCCTCCGCGACTACCGGGGCCGGATCCGGGTCGTTGCCCCGCCGACGAACGAGTTCGCGACCCTCGCCGCGCTCTTCGCCCTCTATCACTGACGCGGCGTCCGGCCAGGCCGCGCCCGGACCCGGGATTCGTCTCGGCTAGCATTGCGTTCCGATGCGGATGATCGGGCGGACATTCCCGTCTCTCTTTCTCTCCGGCGCCCTCGCGCTCGCGGGCAGCGCCGCTGACGTTCCGCCGGTCCCCTCGCCTCCGGGCCGCGCCCGCCTGAAGGTCCTCTACGGGCGCTATCTCTCCTCGGCGCCGCTCGCCATCGCGTCCGCCGAGGGCTTCTTCCGGGACGAGGGCCTCGACGTGGAGCTCGTCCACCTGACGGGGAGCAGCGAGGCGACGCCCGCGCTGATCCGGGGCGAGCTGGACGTCAGCGCCGGCATCTTGAAGATCGCCGACTTCAACGCCATCGCCCGGGGCGGGACTCTTCGCTTCGTGGCCGACAAGGGGCATTACGAGCCCGCCGCGTGCGTCGCCTCCGCGTTCATGGCCCGCCCGGCGTTTCTCGAGGCGAAGGACGCCGCGAGCGCCGCTCACCTGCGCGGCGCCCGCGCCGGCACCATACCTCTCACGTTCTCCGAGTACTTCCTGGAGACCTTCCTATCGTCGAAGGGGCTGACGCTCTCCGACCTCCGCCTCGCCCGGCTGCCGGAAGCGTCTGCGGCGGAAGCGCTGATGGACGGCTCGCTCGACTTCAGCCACATCGTGGAGCCCTACCTCTCCCGCGTCGCGAGGTCGGGGCGCGCCGTCGTCTGGATTCCGGTGCAGGACGTCATCCCCGGAGCGCAGCAGGGAACCCTGATGTTCGGGCCGACCCTCCTCGAGAAGAACCGCGAGGCCGGGCGGCGTTTTCTCGTCGCCTACCTCCGGGGCGTCCGGCAGTTCAACAGGGGGAAGACGCCCCGGAACGTCGAGATCCTCGCCTCGGAGACGGGGCTCGACCCGGAGCTCGTGAGAGTCGCCTGCTGGCAGTCGATCCGGGGAGACGGCTCGGTCAACGTGGAGAGCATGCTCGCGTTCCAGCGCTGGGCCGTCGGGCGGGGCGCTCTCGACGCCCTCGTGCCGCCCGAGAGATTCTGGGACGGGTCGTTCATCGACGGCGCAAACCGGGCCCTCGGACCGCCGGCTCCATGAAGGCGCCGCCGTCCGACGGGGTCGCCTTCGTCCTCGCTCTCGTGCTCGCGGCGCCGCCGGCCGCCCCCGCCCGGACGGCGGGACCCCCGCCTCCGCCCGTCCGCGTGAAGGTCCTCTACGTCCGGTACCTGTCGTTCGCCCCGTTCGCGATCGCCCAGGCCGAGGGGTACTTCCGGGCGCAGGGGCTGGACGTCGAGCTCGTCTCGCTCGCCGCCAGCCACGAGGCGACCCCGGCTCTGATCAGCGGCGAGCTGGACGTCGCCGCCGGCATGCTGAAGATCGGCGATTTCAACGCCATCGCGCGGGGCGCGTCGCTCCGTCTCGTCGCGGACAAGGGCCACTTCGAGCCCGCGCCGTGCGTCCCGGCGGCGTTCGTCGCGCGCCGCGGGTTCCTCGACGGGCCGCCGCCCGCGGCCGGGAGCCGGTTCCACGGGGCGCGCATCGCGGCGATTCCGCTCAGCTTCGTCGAGTACGTCCTCGAGACCCTGCTCTTGCAGCAGGGCCTCCGACTCTCGGACGTAAAGCCCGCCCGAATCCACGAGGCGATGGTCGCCGAAGCGTTCGCGAACGGCTCGCTCGACATCGGGGAGCTGGCCGAGCCGGATCTCTCCCGCAGCGTGAGGTCCGGCCGCGCGGTGGTATGGAAGTCGATTCAGGACGTTCTCCCCGGAGCCCAACTCGGGGCCGTCTACTTCGGTCCGAGCCTCCTTACGCGAAACCGCGAGGCCGGCCGGCGATTCCTCGTCGCCTACCTCCAGGGCGTGCGGCAGTACGGCCGGGGAAAGACGGACCGGAACCTCGACGTCCTGTCGAGGGAGACCGGCCTCGACCGCGACCTCCTCAAGGCGACGTGCTGGCAGCCGATCCGCGGCGACGGCCGGATCAACGCGGAGAGCGTCCTCGATTTCCAGCGCTGGGCGGCCCGGCGGGGGGCGCTGGACGCCGTCATTCCCCCCGAGAAGTTCTGGGACCCGTCCTTCGCCGACGAGGCGAACAGGGTGCTCGGACCGCCGCCCCCCTGAATCCGTCGGGGCCGGTCGTTCCGCCGCTTTCTGATGCTAAAGTCCCGCCTTCCTATGACAAGAACCCTGCGCCCGCATCCGCGGGGCGTCGCTGCCCCGATTGTCACCCGCCGGCCCCTCCCGGGGTTTTTCTACTTCGCCGCCGTCTTCGCGCTCGGCACTCCCGCGCGATTCGTCGCGGCGCAGACAGTCACGGAGGCTTCGGCGTCGGCCAGCGCTCCCGCCGAGACGGGCTCCCCGGGCGCGAAACCGACGCCGGCCCCTCCCGCGCTCAACCGGAGCGAAGAGATGGTGGTCAGTGCCACCCGGACCGAGCGCTCCCTCGAGGACGTCCCGGTCAGCGTAACGGTCGTCCCGAAGGAGGTCCTCGAGAGAGCCCCCTCGAGGACGCTCGACGACGCCCTCCGGACCGTCGTCGGCCTCAACCTCCCTCTCGGCAACAGCAACCTGATCCAGGCCACGACGAACCACGTCTCGATGCGGGGCCTCGGAGGCGACCGGGCGCTCGTCCTTTTGGACGGCATCCCCCTCAACGACGGCGTCGGCGGTTACGTTCACTGGAACAAGGCGCCGCTCCAGTCGATCGAGCGCGTGGAAGCGGCCCGCGGCGCGGCGTCCAGCCTCTTCGGCAACTACGCGATGGGCGGCGTAGTCAGCATCACGACCCGGCCGATGGAACCCGGGCAGGTGGACGCCAGCGCGTCGTACGGCTCCTTCGACACGACCCGGTTCAGCGCGGCCGTGACCGACGGGCTCGGGAAGGGGTGGACCTTCGGCGTCTGGGCGGACTACGAGAAGACCGACGGCTACAACCGGACCCCGCCCCCCGACCGTGGCGCGGTCGACATCGCGAGCAACTCGCGGACGTTCAACCTGATGACCAAGGTCGGCTGGACGGCGCCGTCCGGCCTCGACCTGAACGTCCGGGGGAGCGTGACGGACCAGGACATGGGCCAGGGGACGCCGCTTTCCAACAACTATCAGCGCCTCTACACGGTGGCCGGCGGGGGCCAGATTCCTCTCGGCGGTTCGTCTCTCGCGTTGACCGCGTTTTACCAGGAGGGAGCCTACGAGCTGGACAGCTCGACGCTCGTGCCGGGCGCCGGCCGGAACCAGGAGTACTACTCGGGCAATTCCGCGCAGCCGGCGTGGGACTCGGGCGGCTCGCTCCAGTGGACGATGCCGCTCACGGGCCTCTTCAAGTACGTCACGACCGGCGTCGATTTCCGCCGGGTCGCCTCCCACGACAGGAACCTGACGCTCAACCTCGCGGGGCAGCAGACCGCCGTTCGCGAGAGCCAGGGGCGCCAGTATTTCGCCGGCCTCTTCGCCGAGACGAGCTTCTTCCCCGACCCGCGGTTCGAGATCCTGCTGAGCGCGCGAGTCGACGGCTGGCAGAACGTCGGCGGCATCGAGATCAAGAACCCGGGCGGCGTCACCGAGTACGCGGACCAGAGCACGACGCGGTTCGACCCGCGTCTCTCGCTCCGGTACGCGCTCAGCGACGTCTTCGCCCTCCGCGGCGCGGCCTACCGGGCCTTCCGCGCCCCGAGCCTCCGGGACCTCTACCGGAGCAGCTCCCAGCGGACCCTCACGGTCGTCCCGAACCCGTTCCTCGGCCCCGAGACGCTCGTCGGGGGCGACGTCGGCGTCGACGTCACGGCCGGCAGGTTCCGGGGCCAGCTGAACCTCTTCTACAACACGATCGACAACATCATCGCCCGGAAGGCCCTCGCCACGACGCCGATCCTCATCGTGCAGCCCCAGAACATCGGCACCGCGCGGGCTCAGGGCCTCGAGGCGATGGGCGGATTCGCGCTGACGAAGAGCGTTTCGTTCGACCTCGGCTTCGCGTACAACGATTCTGTCGTCACCGACAACCCGGCCGACCCGAGCCTCGTCGGCAAGCAGCTCCCCGACGTCCCGCGCTACAGCGGCAACGCGACGATCACCTGGACGCCCCGCTGGGGGCTCAACGTGGCGTTCCGGGGTCGCGGCCAGAGCGTGAGGTACGGCGACGACGCCAACCTCCTCGCGATGGACCAGTCGTTCATCTTCGATCTCTTCGTCTCCTACCCGATCCTGAAGACCCTCGAGCTCTTCGTCTCGTGCGAGAACCTCTTCAACTACCAGTACGTCTCCGAAGTGAACGTCGGCCGGCGGCTCGGTCAGCCGCAGGCCTTTTTCGTCGGCCTCCGTCTCCGGCAGCCCCTGGCCCCGCTCGGAGGAGGCGTCTCGAAGATGCCATGACGCGGGGGCGCTCCTCTCGCGTCCGCGTCGGCGCGGCCCTTCTCCTCACGACGCTCCTTTCGGGCGCCCGGAGCGCTCCCGCGGTCGGGGACGCGCCCCCGGAGCGCGTCCGCCTGAAGGTCCTCTACGGCCGGTATCTCGCGTTCGCGCCGCACGCGATCGCGATGGCCGAAGGGTTCTTCGAGGCCCAAGGCCTCGACGTCGAGTTCGTCCACATGACGACTACGACCGACGCCCTGCCGGCCCTCCTTCGGGGCGGGATCGACGTCGGGGCCGGGCTCATCAAGGTGGCCGACTTCAACGCGATGGCGCGCGGCGCCCCGCTCCGGATCGTCGCCGACCAGGGGCACACCACGGGCGCGGAGTGCGTGACGGCGGCCCTCGTCGCCCGCCCGGAGTTCCTCCGCGCGAAGGACCCGGAGAGCGCCGGCCACCTCCGCGGAGCCCGCGTCTCCGCGACGCCGCTCTCGTACGGCGAATACGTGCTCGAGACGTTCGCCCTCTCGCGCGGGCTCGGGCTCTCCGACTTCACGCTCCTGCGCCTCCCGGCCGCGGCGGCCATGAACGCGCTCGCCGACGGCTCCCTCGACTTCACCTACGTCGCCGAGCCGTTCCTCTCCGGCGCCACCCGGAACGGGCGCGCCGTCGTCTGGAAGCCGCTCCGGGAGATCGTCCCCGACGCCCAGCTCGCGGCCGTCCTGTTCGGGCCGAACCTCCTGACGAAGGACCGCGAGGCGGGCCGGCGGTTCCTCGCGGCCTATCTCCAGGGAGTCCGCCAGTACGCGCAGGGGAAGACGCCGCGGAACGTGGCGATCATCGCGAAGGAGACCGGCCTCGCGCCGGAGGCGGTCCGGGCGGCCTGCTGGACGTCGATCCGTGAGGACGGAGGCATCGACGTGGCGAGCGTCCTCGCGTTCCAGCGCTGGGCCGTCCGGCGCGGCGTCCTCGACACCGCGCTGCCGCCCGAGACGTTCTGGGATCCGTCGTTCGCCGCGGAGGCCGGGCGGGCGCTCGCCTCCCGGGCCGGGTTGCCCGCGTCGGAGGCCCGGTGAGAGGGTCCGGCGCCGCCCGCGCCCGTCTCCTTCTCGCCGCGCTGGCGGTGTCGGCGCTCGCGGCGGCCTCCGCGCCACCGTCCCGGACGGCCCTCAAGGTGCTCTACGGCCGCTATCTCTCGTTCGCTCCGCTTGCGATCGCGAGCGCCGAGGGGTACTTCCGGGACCAGGCGCTCGACGTCGAGCTCGTCCACCTGACGGGCGCGAACGAGGTGACGCCGGCGCTCTTCCGCGGCGAGGTCGACGTCGGGGCGGGGATGATCAGGCCCGCGGAGTTCAACGCCATCGCGCGGGGGGCGACGCTCCGGATCGTCGCCGACAAGGGCCACTTCGAGCCCGAGGCGTGCATCTCGGCGGCCCTCGTCGTCCGCCCCGGCTTCCTCCAGACGCGGAACTACGACAGCCCCTGGCACCTCCGGCGCACGCGCTTCTCCGCGGCGACTCTCTCGTTCGCCGAGTACGTCCTCGACACCTTCCTCGCCGGGAAGGGCCTCAGCCTCGACGACGTCCAGCGGGTCCGGCTGCCGGAAGCGTCCGCCGCGGCGGCGCTCGCGGACGGCTCCGTCGACGTCCAGCACATGGGCGAGCCGTTCCTGACCCGCGCGGTCCGCTCGGGGCGCGCCGTCGTCTGGAAGCCCGTCGTGGAGGTCCTGCCGGGGGCGCAGCTCGCGACGATCGTCTACGGCCCGACCCTCCTCGAGAAGAACCGCGACGCCGGCGTCCGGTTCCTCGCGGCCTACCTCCGGGGCGTCCGGCAATACAATCTCGGAAAGACCGCCCGGAACGTCGAGATCGTCTCGAAGGAGACCGGCCTCGACCCCGACCTCGTCCGCGAGGCGTGCTGGGAATCGATCCGCGGAGACGGAAGGATCAACGTGGAGAGTGTCCTCGAGTACCAGCGCTGGGCGGTCCGGAAGGGCCTCCTCGACGCCGTCGTCCCCCCGGAGAGATTCTGGGATCCCTCGTTCCTCGAGGCGGCGGGCAAGCTCCCCGGGCCGGCGGCCCCCTGACACGCGCGATGTCGTTCCGCTGCGAGCACCTCTCCAAGTCCTACGCCCTGAAGGACGGCCTCGTCCGCGCGCTGGACGACGTGACGTTCGACGTCCGGGACGGCGAGTTCGTCTCGATCGTCGGCCCGAGCGGCTGCGGAAAGACGACGCTCCTGAAGCTCGTGGCGGGCCTCCTCCAGCCGAGCGGGGGCGCCGTCACCCGGAAGGCGGTCCCGAGCAACGGGCGGCCCTCCCACGCGCTCGTCTTCCAGGAGCACGGCCTCTTCCCCTGGATGACGGTCCTGGAGAACGTCGCCTTCGGCCTCGAGACGCGGGGAGTCGCGCGGAGCGAGAGCACGAGCGCGCCCTCAGCTTCATCGCGTCGGTCGGGCTGACCGCGTTCGCCGGCGCCTTCCCGCACCAGCTCTCGGTCGGAATGCGGCAGCGCGTCGGGATCGCTCGCGCCTTCGTCACCGACCCGCAGCTCCTGCTGATGGACGAGCCCCTCGGCTCTCTCGACGCCCAGACGCGGCTCCTCCTGCAGGAGGAGCTCCTGCGGCTCTGGACGCGCTCGAGGAGCTCCGTCGTCTACGTCACCCACGACATCGAGGAGGCGGTCCTCCTCGGCGACCGCGTTCTCGTCCTCACCGGACGCCCGGGCCGGATCCAGGGCGAGATCACGGTGCCGCTCGGCCGCCCGCGGACACTCGAGTACGCCGCGAGCCCGGAGGTCACGGCGATCAAGTGGAGGATCTGGAAGATGCTGGAGCAGGACGCCCGGCAGAGCCTCGGGATGCCGGCCGACGGGCCCGCCGGCGCCGGGGGGGCGGCGTGACCCGCGCTTCCGTCCGGCGGGTCCCCGGGTCCGGGGCCTGGCCGGCGATCCTCTTCGTCGCCGTCGTCGTCATCGCCTGGGAGCTCTGGGCGCGCGGGAAGAGCACGTCCGTCATCCTCTTTCCGCCTCCGTCGGTGATCGCGGCGACGCTCCTCAAGCAGGCGAAGAACGGCGACCTCTGGAAGACGGTCGGCGCGACGCTCCGCCGCCTCGCGCTCGGCGTCGCGATCGGCGGGGTGCCCGCGCTCCTCCTCGGCCTCGTCATGGGCTTCTCGGCGAAGGTCCGGGCCGCCGTCGACCCGCTCGTGGCCGCCGCGCACTCGATCCCTAAAATCGCCGTCCTGCCGATCCTGATGATCCTGCTCGGTATCGGCGAGGCGCCCAAGATCGCCGTCGTGGCGGCGGCGGCGTTCTTCCCGATCCTCATCAACACGATGGCGGGCGTGCGGCAGATCAGCCCGATCCACTTCGAGGTCGCCCACAGCTACGGGGCGTCCGCGCCGCGGATCTTCTGGCGCGTGCTCGTACCGGGCAGCCTCCCGCAGATCCTCTCCGGAACCCGCCTCGCGCTGAACGGCGCGCTCCTGATCACGATCGCGCTCGAGATCGTCGCGGCCCGGAACGGCCTCGGGGCGGCGATCTGGCTTTCGTGGCAGACCCTCAGGATCGAGGAGCTCTTCGCGGCCCTCGCGGTCGCGTCCTTCCTCGGCGTCTCCTTCAACGCGACCCTCGTCCGCCTCGAACGGCGCCTCGTCCCGTGGCACTCCACGCCGGAGATCTGATGATCGAACCCCGGGGACCGTGGACCGAATGGACCGACGCGGAGCTGGAAGGCTCCCTCGTCGCCCGCTTCGAACGGCAGGTCGCGCGGGTCCCCGACCGGCCGGCTCTCCGGGGCCGGGCCGAATCGCTGACCTACGCCGCGCTCGACCGCCGGGTGAACCGGATCGCCCACGCCGCCCTCGCGCTCCGCGGGGAGCGGATCGGAGCCGATGGCGGTCCTCGTGAAGGACGCGACGCCGGCGATCACCGCGATCCTCGCCGCCTACAAGGCGGCGAAGATCAGCCTCCACCTCGACCCGACCCTCCCGCCGGAGCGGCTCGCCTTCTCCTCGAGGACTCGGGCGCGGGCCTGCTCGCCAGCGAGGGAGCGCTCCTGCCGACGGCCCGGTCGCTCGCCTCGGAGGCCGGGATCCCGCTCCTCGACCTCGACGGGCCGGAGGTCGCCGCAGCCTCGGAGCAGCGGCCCGGCCTCTCTCCGCAAGGCGACGCGCCCGCCTACATCATTTACACCTCCGGCTCGACCGGACGCCCGAACGGCGTCGTCTGCAGCCACCGCGGGGCTCTCTGGAGCCTCCGCGAGAACACCCGCCGGAACCACGTGACCGAGCGTGACCGGATTCTCCTCGTCGCCTCGCCCGGGAGCGGGCAGGGAATCACGATGCTCCAGGCCCTCCTGAACGGCGCGGCTCTCCTTCCGTTCGACATCGAGGCGGATGGACTCCCGGCGCTCAGGGAGTGGATCCGGGACGAGGCGATCACGACCTATCACTCGGTGCCAGCCGTCCTCCGCTCCCTCGCGAAGACGTTCCGGGAAGGCGAGCGCTTCCCGGCCCTGCGCCTCGTCCGGCTCGGGGGCGACACGGTCCGCCGCGAGGACGTGGAGCTCTTCCAGCGCCACTTCCCTCCGCCGTGCCTTCTCCGGATCGGCTACTCCTGCACCGAGGCGGGCACGATCGCGACGCACTTCCTCGACGCGGCGACGCCGCTCGGCGACGGGCCGGTGCCGGTCGGCCGTCCGGGGGAGGGGATCGAGGTACGGCTCGTGGGCGACGACGGCCGGGAGGTCCCGCCCGGCGAGGTCGGCGAGATCGTCGTGACGGGACCCCGCCTCGCGCTCGGGTACTGGAGGCGGGAGGAGCTGACGCGGGAGCGGTTCCTCCCCGACCCCTTGGGAGGCCCGAACCGGATCTTCCTGACGGGGGACATGGGCCGCTTCCGGCCGGACGGCCTCCTCGAGCATCTCGGCCGCAAGGACTTCCAGGTGAAGATCCGCGGCTTCCGCGTCGAGACCGGCGAGGTTTCGGCAGCGCTTCGGAAGCTCCCGGGCGTCGCCGACGCGGTGGTCGCGGCGCCGGCCTCGCCGACGGGCGAGAAGCGGCTCGTCGCCTACGTCGTCTGGAGCGGGGCGCCGCTCGCGACCCGCGAGGTCCGCGCCGCGCTCTCGAAGGTGCTGCCGGACTACATGGTGCCGTCCGCGCTCGTCTCGCTCCCCCGGCTCCCCGTGACGCCGCGCGGAAAGGTGGACCTCGGGGCGCTCCCGGCTCCCCCGCCGGAGAGCGGGAGCGCCTCGGGCGGCCCGGTCACCGCGCCGCAGGACGACGTCGAGCGCGAGCTGGCCGCGATCTGGGAGCGGCTCCTCAGGCGCCGGCCGGTCGACGTCAAGAGCGACTTCTTCGAGCTGGGCGGGGACTCGCTCCTCGCCGTCGAGCTCTTCGCCGAGATCGAGAGCCGGATGGGGCGCGTCCTGCCGCTCTCGGTCTTCGCCGAGGCGCCGACGATCGAGCTCCTGGCGGTGAAGCTCCGCGAGGCGGAGCCGAGCCGATGGCCGGTCCTCGTCCCGATCCAGCCGTTCGGGTCGAAGCCCCGTTCTTCTGCATCCACACGGCGACCGGCGAGGTCCTCTCGTACCGCGCGCTCGGGCGGCGGCTCGGGCCCGATCGGCCCGTCTACGGCCTCCGGTGCGAGCGGCTCGCCGACGCGCTCCCCCGCTTCAAACGGACCGAGGAGATGGCCGCCCAGTACATCGACGCGATCCGGACGGTCCAGCCCGAGGGGCCCTACCACCTCGGCGGCCTCTCCGGCGGCGCCCTCATCGCCTTCGAGATGGCCCAGCAGCTCGCGGCCGCGGGCGAGGAGGTGGCGTCGCTGATCCTCCTCGACCCGCCCAGCTTCGAAAGCCAGGGAAGGCGTCCCGACGAGACCCCCGACCACGGCCTCCGCGGGAAGCTCCTCGCGGTCTCGCAGTGGACGCATTTCTACTGGACGAAGCTCCGGCTCCTCGAGGGCGACGAGAGGACGGCGTTCATCCGCGAGAAGACGGCGAAGCTCGTGCGGCGGGCCACGCGGGGGAAAAACCCGTTCGCGCACGACGAGGAGGCGCTCGCGGACGGCGCCCCCCCGGGGCGGGACCGCCAGCCGCCGAACATCCGCTACAAGACGGAGACGTACGTCCCGAAGGCCTACCCGGGCCGGGCGACGATGATTCTCGCCCGCTACCAGCCGCTCAAGACCGACCGGATTCGGCCCTGGAGGGACCTCGCGTCGGGGGGGCTCGACGTCCGGGTCGTCCCGGGCTTCCACGCCTACATCGTGGAGGAGCCGTTCGTGAGGGTTCTCGCGCCGGTGATCGAGGAGTGCCTTTCCGGGGGGCGGGAGACCGCGGCCGGCTGAGGCGGGGCGCGCCTCAGAGGACCATCGTCTCGTGGATGGCC
Source organism: uncultured Acidobacteriota bacterium (assembly GCA_963821435.1). Classification (GTDB taxonomy): domain Bacteria; phylum Acidobacteriota; class Thermoanaerobaculia; order UBA5066; family UBA5066; genus DAOMFB01. Next base: position 698,138 of record CAWGDR010000004.1, on the reverse strand, counting down.
TCGCCGCGCGCGAACCTCCCGAGCGAGAGCGCGCGCGACGTCGACGCTCTCGCTCCGCCCCCGGACGATCATCTCGGCGACGGCGCGGCCCGCGGCCGGGGCGTGCATCACGCCGTGGCCCGAAAAGCCGCCCGCCACGAGGAATCCCGGCACCCCGGCGACGGGCCCGAGGATGGCGTGGTGGTCCGGCGTCACCTCGTAGAGCCCGGCCCAGCTCCGCCGGAGGTCGAGCCCCGCCGCGGCGACGGCAGGAAAGCGCGCCTCGAGGGGCTCGGCGATGCGCAGCGGAAAGTCCGGGTCGAACGCCGTGTTGAAGCCGGCCGGCTCGTCGGGGTTCGAGCAGGCGATCAGGACGCGGTTCCCCTCGCGCCGGATCAGGACGCCGCTGTCGGCGTCGATCGTCATCGGGATCAATGGCGGGAGCGACGGGCACGGCCCGCTGATCAGGAGATGCCGGCGGACAGGCTCGACCGGCAGCTCCGCCCCGACGAGCGCCGCGACGCGCGCGGCGAAGGGGCCCGCGGCATCGACGACGACGGCGGCCTGGAGGTCGCCCCCCGCCGTCCGGCAGGCGGAACGTCCCCCGAGGCGTCGCGGTCGATCGCCTCGCACGCTCGGCGCCGTAGCGCGCCTTCACGCCGGCCTGCGTCGCCCCGCGCAGGAAGAAGTTCGTCAGGCCGCCCGGGTCGATGAAGCCGTCGCGCGGCCCGAACGTCCCGCCCACGACCGGCCCCGCGACGTACGGCGCCCGCGCGCGGACGCCGGCGGCGTCCAGGACCTCGACAGCGACGCCGCGCGCCCGCTGGAACGAGGCCGCCGCGCGTCATCGCCGCGAGGCGTGCCGGGTCTCCCGTCAGGAAGAGGTAGCCCGCCTTCCGGTAGACGGGCGGATCGCCGATCTCGCCGGCGAGGGCGTCCAGGATCTCCATCGAGGCGAGGGACATCGCGACGTTCATCTCCGTCGTGAACTGGGCGCGGATGCCGCCGTTCGCCTTCGACGTCGAGCCGCTGCCTGGCAGCTGCTCCTTCTCGAGGAGGCAGGACGTCCGTCTGCCCCATCCGCGCGAGGTGGAACGCGACGCTGCACCCGATGACGCCGGCCCCGACGACCGCGACCTCCGCCCGCTCCGCCATCGCCCGCTCTCCTTCGGGGCAGAATAGCCCGCAACGATGCCGAAGCGCTGGATCCTGGCCGGGGCCCTCGCCCTCGTCGGGCTCGTCCAGATCTCGGCGGTTCCGGATCGCCTGACTCTCCCCTTCCTCGACACGCGCCTCCACTATCACTGGGACAACGCGTTCCTCTCGTTCAACGCCCGATGCGGAATCAGGGACGGCGACCCCCGGTCGCAGTTCGGGACGACGATCGCGGACTACTCCCGGTGGGGCGAACCGACGGGGCACCTCACCCGCTACACCGACCACCCGTTCCTCCTGAAGGCCCTCTTCCAGCAGACCGCGCGGCTCACCGGGACGCCGGAATGGGCCTCCCGCGGGTTCTATCTCGCCGTCTCGTTCGGGATCGCCGCCGGCCTCCTCGTCGCCTCCGCGCAGGCGACCGCCGACCTCGCCGCCGCGCTCGCGGCCGCGCTCGTCCTCGTCTCGACCCCGCTCTTCTCGACCTTCCAGGTCACCGCGAAGTACGAGCTGGACGGCATGCTCCTCGGCGTCTGGCAGATCGTCGCCCTCGGGGCGTACCTCGGGCGGCCGCGCCCCGCGACGCGGACGGCGCTCGTCGCCGCGACGGCGCTCGCGCCGCTCGCGCACTGGACCGCGGCCCTCAGCGCCGCCTTGAGGGCCCTCTGGCTCGCGGTCCGCCGGGTACGGAGGCGGGACGACGCGTCGCGCCGCGCCTCGCCTCGGTCCTTGCGGGCGGCCTCGCCGGCGCCGCGCTCCTCGCCGCCCTGATGGCCTTCGTCCGAGGGGGCGCCGGCCCCGCCTGGGCGCCGCTCGCCGAGTCGTTCGCGCGGAGCTCGGGCCCGGTGCCGGCCGGGGAGTGGCTCGCCCGCCAGTGCGCTCTATCTCGGCGCGAATTTCGGCGGGGCCTTCCTCGCGACCGCCGCGGCGGCCGGCCGTCGCCGCCCTTCTCGTCCTCGCGCGGAGACGAAAGCGGGAGGCGGCACCGGCCGGAGGGCCCGGGCTCTCCCTTCTCATCTCCACGACGGCCGCGACCGGCCCCCTCTGGCTCCTCCTTTTCCCCGCAGGGGAGCCACATCCACCGCTACTGGCAGCTCTGGCTGACCCTTCCCGCCGCCGCCGCGGTCGGGGCGGCCGTCGCGGCGTCGAGGGGGCGGCGCGGCCCGAGGGTCGCGGCCGGCCTCCTCGTCGCGCTCCTCTGCCTCCACCTCCGCCGCCTCTCCGCCGAAACGTACGACGGAATCCTCGCCGACCAGCTCGGGACGCCGGCAGACATCGAGTTCCTCGCGTCGCTCCGGAACGACGCCTTCACCCGCCTGGTCTTCATTCCCCTGACGCAGGACCCCCTGAACGACTGGTTCCAGGGGCCCGGCTTCCCGTATTACACGGACCGGCAGGTCGCGACCCTGGAGCCGGGCCGGCCGCCCCGCGCGGGCGAGAAGCTGCTGGTCCTAAGCGTCGAGGGGCGTGACGAGGCGCTCGAGGAGATCGGCGCCGAGTTCGGACTCCGTTTCACGAACGAGACGTGCGGGCCGAGGTTCTGCGCCCGGGACGTCGAGGCCCGGGCGGCGCCGTGACGCCCGGGAACGCGCGCCGACCCGGTGCTAGGATGCGACCGATTCTCAAATGGCTATCTCGTTCACGGATCTGCTCCAACGCCTCGACGCCTCACCGGGCCGGATCGCTCTCCGGGAGCTGGAGGACGCCCTCGCGGCGCTCTCCGTCACGCTCGACGACATCCGGCCGCACCTGACATTCGGGGACGACAGGTACCGCCGGAACCTCGCGCACGCGGGACCGTCGTACCAGGCGCTCGTCCTCTGCTGGCGGAGCGGCCAGCGCAGCCCGATCCACGACCACGCAGGCTCGAGCTGCGGCGTGCGCGTCCTCGCCGGAACGGCGACCGAGACGATCTTCGAACGGACCCGCGCCGGCATGGTGTACGCGGTCCGGTCGCAGATCCACGCGCCCGGCAGCATCTGCGCGACGCAGGACTCCGACATCCACCAGATCTCGAACATCGCAGACGACGGCAGCGACCTCGTCACGCTGCACGTCTACTCGCCGCCGCTCCTGCAGATGGGCACCTACTCGCTCTTCGACCCGGACGTCCGTCCGTTCCAGGATCCCGTCCACGAGGAGCCTCTCCTCGACGGCGGCGGGATCTGAGCCCGCGGCCTACTGCTTCTCGTACACCGTCGCCGCAGGTCGCCCGTAGAATCCCCCGCCAGACGAGGTGAGCCATGGGCTACGAGCACCTGAAGACTCACGTAGAGGATCGAGTCGGCTGGCTGGAGTATTCGCGCCCCCCCGTCAACGCCATCGACTGGAAAATGCTCCGCGAGATCCCGGTGGCGCTGGAGGCGCTTCTTCAGGACCGCGACGTCCGCGTCGTCGTCATCGCGAGCGCCCTGGAGAAGTTCTTCTCCACCGGAGCGGACCTCCGCGTCCTCTCGGCCATGGGTCCCCCGGAGATGCGGGACTGGGTCGGGATCTGTCACGCTCTCGTCCGCCAGATCCGCGAGGCAAGAAAGCCGCTCCTCGGCGCCATCCACGGGACGGCCGTCGGCGGCGGGCTGGAGATCGTCCTGAACTGCGACATCCGTTTCGCCGCGGCGAACGCCCGGCTGGGCCAGCCCGAGATCAACATCGGCTTCATCCCCCCGGTCGGCACGACGCAGTCGCTCTCCCGGCTCCTCGGCCGCCCGCGCGCGCTCCGCTTCCTCTTCGAAGGAAACCTCGTCACGGCCGGGGAGGCCCTCGACATGGGGCTCGTGGACTTCGTCGTTCCTCCGGAGAAGCTCCGCGAGGAGGTCCAGGCGTACGGCGCGGCTCTGGCGAAGAAACCGGCGGAGGCCCTCGCCGCCATTCGCCGCTGCATCACGCTCGGGCTCGACCTGCCGTACGACGAGGCCCTCGCACTCGAGCTCGAAGAGGCGTCCCGCCTCGCGGGCACCCCCGACTTCGCCGAAGGGCTCCGCGCCTTTCTGGAAAAACGTCCGCCGAAGTGGGAGTAGCGGGCGGGTCCGCCCGGTTCGCCGTCAGGCCCGGCCCTGGATGTACTGGGTCAGGTACTCGACGGACTGGTGGTCCTCGGCCGCGTTGAACGCATTGACGTCTCCGATCGAGATCATCCCGATGAGGCCTTTGTCGTCCACCACCGGGACGTGGCGCACGCGCTCCTGCCGCATGATCGCCTCGACCTCGTCGAGCGACCGGTCGAAGCGGACCGCGATGACCTTCCGGGTCATCACCTCCGCGACCGGCGTCGCGGCCGGGTCCTTCTCCTCGGCCACGACGAGGGTCATGACGTCGCGCTCGGTGAACATCCCGTGCAGGGTCTCCCCGTCCGCGACGAGGACGGCGCCGATCCGGCGGTCCCGCATGACCCGGCACGCGTCCCGCACGCTGCAGTCCGGCAGGACGGTGATGACCCCCTGGGCCTTCTTCTTCGAGAGAACGTCCTTCGCCGTCGACATGGCGAAATCAGACCCGAGAAGGGGGTCCGGTGTCAACCGGCGGGCCGCTTCCGCCGCGAGTCGAAGGAGAGGCCGCCGGCCGACCGGCGCGACGGCGTCCCTGTGAAAGAGATGGCCTGCCTTCGTCGATCCGTATCGAACTCTGCTGGCAGACCCGCCACCGGAGCTTATTCGGTTATTCGAATGGCTTCCGAAAGTTGTCGAGGCGGCCTGACGAGTCCGAGCGTGTCGGAGGTCCAGGCCGAGAGTCGGATTCACGCGACCGTTTCGGCCCCCCGACTCCTCATGCCTCGTGAGCGTCAACCGGGGATTGCATCGAGACTCGCCGTGTGGCCGGCTATCACCTGCCAGCCGGGCTGCCGCTTCATCCAGACATTGGTGGTTCGATAGCGGCGCTGGATCTCCTGGCCGCCGTTCTGAATCGTGACGATGAAGCGGTAACTCGTAACAGCAGTGTCGCCGTGGGCGACGGCTTTGATGTCGTCCTTGTCGAACGACGCCACGAGATGCTTCGTCTCGGCGGATGCGCGGCGCTCGGCAACGCCTCGCCGCGCCTCGTCCATGAGACTCGACTTGCCGCACGTTGCACCCGTCACACCCGTGAACATGATGTCGTCGGCGTAGATCTTCTCGAGGGCTTCGAGATCGAGCGCGCGGGTGGCCTCCGTCAGTCGCTTCTCCAGCGCCAGGATTTCCTGCTCGGGCGTGGCGGTCATAGATCCTCCTTCAAGTGTCGATTTCCAAGATGGTCCCGAGGCACGCCGGCGTCCCGAAGGTTCCCCGAAGATTCGCCTAAGATTGAGTTTCATGGCCACGCAGGAGCGTTACCGGTTCGGAGACATGACCCTCGACGTCGCGGAGCGCCGCCTTTCGAGAGGCGGCCGGAGCGTCTCCCTGGCCCCCAAAGCACACGATCTTCTGGTTCACCTGGTCCGAAATGCCGGGCGGCTCGTCACGAAGAGTGATCTCCTCGAACACGTGTGGGCGGGTTCCTTCGTGGAAGAGGGGATCCTGTCCGTCCACATCTCCGGGCTGCGCAAAGCGCTCGGCGACGATGACAAATCGCGGTGCTACATCGAGACCGTCCCGCGCGCAGGCTATCGGTTCATCGCGCCCCTCCTCGACGACCACGCGACCCGGGGCGGCTGCTCGGTCGCGGTCCTCCCGGCACGGCCTTCCGGTCCGGGGATGTCAGACGCGGAGCGATCCGTGGGGCTGGCCATCGCCGACTCCCTGATCGATCGACTCGGGAGGTCGAAACGAATCTCCGTTCGGCCTACGAGAGCGATCCACGCGTACACGGACCCCGGGCAGGATCCCGTCGCGATCGGACGAGCGTTGCAGGTCGACGTGGTCGTCGTCTGCCGGTTCGAGAAAACGTCCAATCGGCTCCGCGTCGCCGTCGAGGTCCTTCGCTCGGGCGACGGCGTCCTTATCTGGGGTGGCGCGTACGACGAGATTCCCGGCGACGGAACGCCCCTTCCCGACGCGATCGCCGCCTCGATCGCAGCCCATCTCGGTGCGACGCCGCCACCCAGCCGTCCGGCCGGCGTGTTCGGGAACTGGGCCGAGGCTCGGCGCAGCATTTCGCGTCCGCCGACGCGCCTCGAGGTCTACGAGCTGATCGGCCGCGGACGAACCCACATGCTGATGCTTTCGCGGTCCGACACCCCGAAGGCGGTCGCGGCATACGAAGCCGCCATCGAGCTGGACCCGGCCTTCGCCGCCTCTCACGCGGGTCTTGCCCTGGCCTGCTGCCAGCAGGCGGAGCTGCGTTTGATCCCGCAAGAGGAAGCCTGGTCGCGCGCCCGGGATGCCGCGCTCCGCGCGCTGGCCCTGGACGACTCGTGCGCGGACGCGCAGGTCGCGCTCGGGGCAGTCTCCTTCCTCGGCCACTGGGACTGGGTCGGGGCCGAGCGGAGCCTCGAGAGGGCCCTCGAGATCAATCCCAGCCACACGGAAGCGTACGTGCTGTACGGGCGGCTGCTGGACGCGCTGGGCCGGCTCGACGAGGGTCTCGAAATGAAGATGCGCGCACTCGAGCGCGACCCGCTGTCCCCGCTCGTGCACCTCGCGATCTCGATGTCGTACTGGAACCAGCGTCGCTTCGAGGACTCCATCCGCTGGGCGAACAGAACGCTGGAGCTCGACCCGGGACACCTCGTTGCGCGCGAGCACCTCGCGGGCGCCTACTGGGCCATGGGCGATTTCGATCGCCACATGGAGGAGAACATCAAGCACGCGGAGGCCTTCGGCGTCCCGGCCGAGGCCCTCGAGCCGGTCAAGCGCGCGTACGAAAGCGGCGGACGCCTCGGCGTTATCCGGTTGGTTCTCGAGACGCAGGGCGCAAAACTTCCGGCGATTCAGCTCGCCCTGTTTTGCGGGGAGCTGGGCGACCTGGACACGGCCCTGCGGCATCTGGCTCGGGCCATCGACGGCCGAGAGGCCTGCCTCGTCGATCTCGCCGTCGCTCCGCAGTGGGACCGCCTTCGCGCCAGTCCGCGGTTTCAGGGATTTCTGGAACAGATGGGCCTGGGCGCCCCGGACTCCGCGTCGATACCCCGCAAGGATCGTGGGTAACTGGCCTGCCCGGGGAGATTCGAACTCCCGACCCTCGGCTTAGAAGGCCGATGCTCTGTCCAGCTGAGCTACGGGCAGGTGCCGGAGAAGGAGAGTCTAGCGCCGGCCCGCCGCAACGGAGCGGGGGCGGGCAACGTATGATTTCAACATGAGATGCTCCGCCCTCCTCCTCGTCCTTTCCGCCGCCGGCGCCGCCGGAGCCGTGTCCGCCCAGCAGCCGCCGCCGACACCCCCGCCGCAGAGCGTCGTCGTCCCCTCCCTCCCCGGTGAGAAAAACAAGGAGACGACGGTGCAGCCGAGCGGCGCGCTGAAGACGGACGAGGCGGGCTGGGTGAAGAACGGCCCGGGCGCGGATCCGAAGGCCGGCGCGGCCGGCGCCGGGGGAGCCGGGAGGGGCACGGCTCCCGCGGGACCGGGGGTGGGGTATCCCCTTCCGCCGGCTGCCGGACCGACCGGGCCCGCGGTCGTGGCCGCGGCGAACCTCTCCATCCGCGGCGTCGTGAAGGCGTACGAGAAGGGAAAGTCGATCACCGTTCTCGACGCGAACGGCCGCACGAAGACGGTGCCGCTCGCCGAGAAGGCGGAGGTGTTCGAGGGCCTCAAGGCGGGCGACAAGGTGGTCCTCCGGGTCCCGCTCGGGGCGCCCGCCGATGGCAAGACCGCCGACCAGGTCGAGAGGCAGAAGCCCGCGAAGGCCCCGCCGAAGTCGAAGTTCTCCCAGGCGCAGACGCCGGCGGGCTGAGCCTTTACGCCTCGGATCGGCGGCCGCCGCCGACTCTCTTCCTTAGGGCTTCCGAACCCGGCGCACAGGGCGCGGTGCAGGCGTCCGGGGAGGGGCGGTTCGCGACGAGCCAGTCGCGGAGCGCGACCGCGTCGAAGAAGCAGGCGTCCGCGCCGGTCTGGCCGCAGAACGCGTCGTCGCGCCGGAAGACGGAGCCGCCGACGAGGATCTTGACGCCGGGCGCCACCCGGCGGATCTCGGCAACGGTCTTCCCGCACTCCGCGAGGTGCCCGGTGAGAGCGCAGGAAAGGCCGACCGCGTCCGGCCGGCGCTGGACGACGTAGCCGAGGACGGCGTCGCGAGGCGTGTTCGCGCCGAGCATCTCCGTCTGCCAACCGGCGGCCCGAGCCACCTCCCCCGCGAGCCGCGCTCCCAGCTCGTGGAACTCCCCCGCGAGGCAGGTGAGGAGGAGGCGCGGGGCGCCGAGCGGCGGGGGCGCTACGAACGCCGCGCAGCGCGTGAACGCCCGGAAAGCGACGGCGGTCGCGAGGTGCTCCTCGGCCACGGAGACCTCGCCGCGATGCCACATGAGGCCCACCTCGTCGAGGGCCGGGGAGACGAGATCGCGGGCGAGGAAGGCGAGGTCGGCCCCGCGCGATGCCGCCGACGCGAAGACCGCTTCGACGGCCCGCTCGTCCGCCGCCAGGAGGGCCACCACGAACGGGCCGGTCAGATCGCAGAGAGGCCCGTGACAGCCGGCGCCCGAGGCGCTCCCGGAGGCCGGCTCGGAACCGTTCCACCTCGTCACCAGATCACGCTACGCAAGGGTCTCTGGGACGGATTCTTCGCGCACCGGGAGCGTCCGTCAACTGGCGCGCCCGGCTTCAGGCCTGGATCGCGATCCGGTTCCCGCCCCAGACGTCGAGGACCGCGCCCGTGACCGTGGCGGCGGCCGGCGAGACGAGGAAGAGCGCTGCCTCGGCCACGTCCTCGGCGTTCAGCTTCTCTTTCAGAGGCGCCCCGTGCGGCCGCGGCGCCTCGTCGCGGGTCTTGTTCTCGGTCGAGCCCGGACAGAGGGCGTTCACCGAGACCCCGAGCCCCCGGAGTTCGTTCGCGAGAGCCTTGGTGAGGCCGATCAGCCCGAACTTCGCGGCACAGTGTGCGGCGACGTTCGCGTCGCCGATCGTGCCGTGGATCGACGAGACGTTCACGATCCGTCCGCGCCCCGACTTCGTGAGGGCGGGGAGGGCGGCGTGCGTGAGGAGGTAGGACGCCTTGAGGTTCGTCCCGAGGATCCGGTCCCATTCGGCCTCCTCGAGGTTCGCGAGCGCCTTCCAGATGAAGATCCCCGCGTTGTTGACGAGGACGTCGATCCGGCCGGTCGCCTCGAGGGAACGGGCGACGAGCGCCTCGACGTCGGCCCTCCGGGTCACGTCGGTGGGGACGGCGTGCGCCCGCCCTCCCTCCCGCACGATCTCGTCGACCGTCTTCCCGAGCTCCTCCCCCGTCCGCGACGCGAGCACCACCGTCGCCCCGGCGCGGGCGAACGAGCGGGCGATCGCGCGGCCGATGCCGCGTCCGGCACCCGTCACGACCGCCGTCTGACCCTCCAGGAAGCGGGAAGCTCCCGCGGCGTGCATCTTTCCTAGGGTAACAGGCGTACCACTCGCATGAGGACCCTAGAATGGCCGGCCATGCCCGACGCGAGAATCGCCGCGACGCCGCGCCTTCTCCTCTTCGACATCGACGGGACGCTCCTCTCCTCGGGTCCCCGGGCCCGCGCCGCGTTCGCGAGCGCGCTCGAGGACGTCTTCGGCGTGCCGCCGGCCGTCGAGACCTACGCCTTCGAGGGGAAGCTCGACCCGGTCATCGTGGCCGAGCTGATGGGTGAGGCCGGCGTCGACGGCGGCGTCGTCCGCCGCGACCTCCCGCGCGCGCTCGCGCTCTACCTCGACCGGCTCGAGGAAGCTCTCGCCTCCGAACGGCCGCGGCTGAAGCCGGGCGTGGAGCCGCTCCTCGACGCCGTGAAAGAGGCGTCCCACGCCGTGCCGGCCCTCCTGACGGGAAACGTCCGGCGCGGCGCCCACCTCAAGCTCTCGGCGGCGGGCCTCTGGGCGCGGTTCCGCTTCGGAGTCTTCGGCGACGAGGCGAACCGCCGCGAGGAGCTCGGCGCCGTAGCGCTCGAGCGGGTGAAGCAGGCGACTGGGCGCGTCTTCACCGGGGCCGAATGCGTCGTCGTCGGCGACGCGCGGCAGGACGTGGCGTGCGGCAAGGCGATCGGCGCGAAGGTCGTCGCGGTCGCGACCGGGAGGACCGGCCCGGAGGCGCTCCGCGCCGCCGGCGCCGACGTCGTCCTGACCGATTTCTCGGATCTCGACGCCGCGGTGGAGGCGATCCTTGGCTGAGCGCCGGAGCGCGGTCGCGGCGGCCGCGGGGGCGGCGCTCGCCGCCCTGCTGGCCGTCCCCGGCGCCGCGCGCGCGGCGGCGCCCGGGACGAAGCTCCCGCCGGGGCCTCCGTTCGACCCGGCGGCAAAGACGCCGCACCGGATCTCGCTGGCGGTCGACACGGCGCCGGCGCGCGACATCCTGACGCTCCTCGCGGGCGGCGCGGGGGCCCCGGCGGCGCTCCGGCGCCTCCGCGCGTCCGCGTCCGTCCGCGCCGCCTGCCGGAGCGAGAATCTCTCCACCGAGGACTTCTTCGGCCGCCTCGTCGCGGCGGCTTCGGGGACGCCGGACCCGCTTCTGGCGTCGTACAAGGGCCGGGGCGCCTACTTCGCGTCCGTGCTCGACGAGATCGACAGGGAAGGGACCGCGCTCGACGCCACGATCGCGGGCCGGATCGCCCAGCTCCTTCCCGACTCCCCCGCCGTCGAGACGCGCCTCGTCGTCGTGCCGTTCCTCGGCGTGTCGGGCTACGGCGAGGTGACGCCCGTCCGCGAGGAAGGAGGTCTCTACTTCATCGCCGAACTGCCGCGCCTCACGGGCGAGGTCCTCGCCGCACCGCAGCCGCGGGAGGCGCTCCTGAAGATCCTCCGCGCGGTCGAGTCCGAGGCCTGGCGCGCCCTCTTCAACGGCACGTACCGGAAGCCGCCCGTCTGGCCCGCCGCTGGCGACGCGGCCGACTTCGACGGGTATCTCGCGCTGACGGTCTCCGAGGGGCCCCCGACGGTCTTCCTCTTCGCCGACGAGTTCTTCCCGCTCGACCCGTTCCTCGGCGAGCCGATCGAGCGCGCGTTCCGGAGGTGGAACCGCACCGCCGAGCTGCTGCTCGACCCCGCGACGAAGGAGAGGGACCGGCGCGAGCTCCTCCTGGCCGCGACGAAGGGGGACTTCTGGTCGCGGACGCCCGCCATCGTGGGGGCCCAGATGACCGATCTTCTCCTGCGGCAGGCCGGGCGCGAGGCGTTCCTCCGCGCGCTCGCCGCGGGCCCGCGCGCGGTCGCGGTCCTCTACGCGAACACGGTCAAGGGGTCGAAGCGCCCCGACTTTTCGAAGGTCGTCCGCAAGGCGCTCGAAGAGAAGAAGCCCTGACTCTCGCGGTGGGGGGCCTGGGGGGATCGAGAAACCCCCAGGATCATCAACGCACAGGGAGCAAGGGAAACGCCGTGACCGGGGGAGCTCGGGCGGGTGGTCTCCCCACTCGCGCAGCTTCAGGTACGGGAAGAGCCCGTCCGAGTGCCCGTCGGCCCAGTAGATCTGGACCGCGTAGCCGCCGACCGGGACCGTCGACACCGCCTGGAACGACTCCCGGGTCAGCGGCTTCTCCGGCGGCTTCGCGAGGCGGCCGAGGAGGTCGCGCTCCCCCGAGCAGCCCGCGCAGGGGCAGAGCCGGCGGACCGTCGTGAGCGGCAGATAGCTCTCGGTCCCGTCGCTCCAGACGATCGCCAGCTCCTCGCCCAGGACCTGCAGCTTCTTCGGCACGAGCGCCATGCGGCGATCGTAGCGCCGAATCCCGGCCGGTCCCGCCGCTACTTCGCCACCGGCCGCTGGTAGTCCGGGAACGGAGGACGGGTATAGGCCGGCGGCGGGTTCTTCTTCAGGAGGTCGAGGACGACCTCGACCGCCCTCTCGAGCTGCGGGTCGCGCCCCTCGCGGACCGCCTTCGGGTCGAGCTCGACCTCGATGTCGGGCGCGATGCCGGCGTTCTCGACCTCCCATTCGCCCTTGAGGCCGTGGATCCCGATCCGCGGCGCCGTCACGAAGCCGCCGTCCAGGAGCTCCGGGTAGTCGTAGATGCCGACGAGCCCGCCCCACGTCCGGGTCCCGACGAGCGGCCCGATCCCGGCCTTCCGGAAGAGCCACGGCATCGCGTCGCCCCCCGAGCCGGCCGACTCGTTCATGAGCATCACCTTCGGCCCGAAGATCGAGCCGAGCGGGCTCATCTGGTCGGCCCCCTCCCGCGTCACCGAGACGGCCATGAGCGGCCGCCGAAGGTAGTCGATGACGTAGTCGGCGACGTCCCCGCCGCCGTTGAAGCGCTCGTCGAGGAGCGCGGCGTCCTTCCCGACCTGAGCGAAGAAGTAGCGGTTGAAGCTGAGGTACCCGCGCCCCGCGGTGTTCGGAAGGTAGACGTACGCGACGCGACCCCCGGTCAGCTCGTCGACCCGGCGGCGGTTTCCCTCGATCCACGCGAGGTTCCGGAGGCCCCGCTCGCTCTCGACGGGGACGACGGTCACGTCCCGCGCCCCCTTGCCGTCGGGGGACGGGCCCACGCGGAGGACGACGGATTTTCCGGCCGTCCCTTCCAGAAAGAGGTCGACGTCGTCCCTCGCCGACAGCTCCCGGCCGTTCACCGCGAGGAGGTAGTCGCCGGCCACGATGTTGACGCCGGGCTGCGTCAGCGGCGCCTTGAGCTGCGGGTTCCAGTTCTCGCCGTCGAAGATCCGCTTGATCCGGTACCGGCCGTTCTCGAACGCCCAGTCGGCGCCGAGGAGGCCTCCCTTCACCTTCGGCGGCTCCGGACGCTCGCCTCCCGCGACGTAGACGTGGCCGAGCGTCAGGTTGCCGAGCATCTCCTCGAAGAGGTAGTTCAGGTCCAGCGCGACGCGAGGCCGTCGAGCCACGGCGCGTAGCGCTTCTCCGCCGCGGCGAGGTCGAGTCCGTGCGCCTTCGGGTCGTAGAGGAAGTCCCGCTCGAGCCGCCAGACCTCCCGGTACATCTGCCGCCACTCGGCGCGCGGGTCGGACCAGACCTCCATCCCGGCCAGCTTCAGGGCGCCGTCGCCCGCCTTCGGGGCCTTGTCGGACGCGGCGATCACCCACGCCTCGCCCTGGCGGAGGAGCATCTTCTCGCCGCTGCGCGAGAGGGCGAACGCCGTCACGCCCTCCGCGAGCTTCTCGCTCTTCCGCGTCTTCAGGTCGAAGCGGTGCAGCGTCGTCGGAACCGGCCCTTCGTCGTCCGAAGGGCTGAACGGCACCGCGGGCGCCTCGGTCAGGAAGACGACCCCTTCCTTCCCGGCCACGAGCTGGGCGTAGTTGGCCGCCGGGACGGGGAGGGCGAGGATTCGCTGCGAGAAGCCGTCGAAGTCGATCCGGACCGGCTCCGGGGCCTTCGCCTTCGCGGCGTCGTCCGGTTTCGCCTTCTCCTTCCCGTCCGCCTTCTCCTTCTCCGTCCGACGCGGCCTTCTCCTTCGCCTCCGGCTTCTTCTCCTCGTCGCTCTCGGGAGCGAGCGGCGACGGGAGGTCCTTCCGGAGAACGGCGACGTAGGCCGAGCGGCTGACCGTCCGGCCGATGCTCGACATGTCGAGCCAGCCGGCCGTCAGGCCGACGTCGGTCGAGGCGAGGAACCAGAGGTACTTGCCCGAGGGGTCGAAGGCGGGCGAGGTCGCGTCGCTCATCCCGTCGGTGACCAGCCGGCTCGTCCCCGTCCTCGAGCGAGTGGACGGCGATGGCGTGGAAGTGGTTCTTGAGGAACTTCGGGTAGGCGAGCCAGCGGGAGTCGGGCGACCAGACCGGGACGAGCGTCCGGAGCGGCGTCTCGTAGAGGTCGGTGTCGATCTTCTTCGTCGTCCCGGACGTCGACGTCGGCGACCCAGACGTTCAGCCGCTTGTCGGTGTAGGCGATCTTCTTGCCGTCGGGGGACCAGGTCGGCGAGTAGAAGAACGACGGCGGGTTCCCGAGGGAGATCCGCTTCGGCTCCCCGAGGCCGCTCTGCGGAAGGAGCTCGAGGGCGTACTCGCCGGAGGCGTCGGAGAAGGAGGCGAGAAACTGGCCGTCCGGGGACCAGGCCGGGTCCCGCTCGGCGGCGCCCGGCGTCCGCGTCAGGTTCCGGATGTCCCCCTTCTCGGCCGGGACCGTCAGGATCTCGCCGCGCGCCTCGAAGGCGGCGCGGGCGCCCGAGGGCGAGAGCGCGTACCCGCGGATCCGCTTCGGCTCCACCTTCACGAAGCGGGGACGGACTTCCGGGAGGTCGCCCGTGAGGCGCACGTCGACCGGGCGGGTCTGCCCCGTCGCGGGGTCGAAGAGGCGCAGCGCCCCGAACTGCTCGTAGACGATCACGCCGCCGCCGGCCGACGCCGACTTCAGGTCGAGCCCGTCGTTCTTCACGGCCTCGCGCACCTCTCTCGTCGCCGTGTCGTACGCGAAGAGCGTCACCGGGCCGTTCCGGTCCGAGAGGAAGTAGATCGTGCTTGCCGAGCCAGATCGGGATTCGAGTCGTTCGAGTTCTCGCGCGGCAGCTTCTCGACGGCGGAGTCGGAGAGGCGGGCGATCCAGATCCGGTTCGTCATCCCGCCGCGGTAGCGCTTCCAGGCGCGCTGGAAGTGCGCGACCGGCACGTAGGCGAGCCGCGTGCCGTCGGGCGAGATACGACCCCTCGTACGCCGCAGGCAGGGGGAGCTCCGCCGCCGGGCCCCCGGCCTTCGGGACGACCCAGAGCCGGTTCTCCCGGTTCGGGCTGAGGCGGGACGAGCGGAAGAGGACGCTCTTTCCGTCCGGCGTCCAGCCGACCGACCTCGTCGTTCCCGGGGTGGGACGTCAGCCGGCGCGGGACGCCGCCCGCCGCGGAGACGACGTAGACGTCGCCGGTTCCCGTCGTATTCGCCGGTGAAGGCGATCTCGCTCCCGTCGGGAGAGAAGACCGGGTCGGTCTCGATCCCGATCCCGGCCGTCAGCCTCCGCGCGTCACCGCCCTCGCGGGCGACGAGCCAGAGGTCTCCGGCGAAGCTGAAGACGATCTCCCTCGCGCTGACCGAGGGCCGGCGGAGGAGGAGCGGCGCCGGAGCCGGAGCCGCGAGCCGGCAGCCACGGAAACGGAGACGGAACAGGCGAGGAGGGCGACGGCGAGGAGCGGACGAAACGCGCGCACGAAGGGCTCCCTTCATTCGAGGTCGGATCAGGGCGACGCGTCATTCCCAGCGGAGCGCGTCGATCGGGTCGAGGCGGGCGGCCTTCATCGCCGGGTAGATCCCGAAGAAGAGGCCGATCGAGACGGAGACGCCGAGGCCGAGGAGGATGCTCCAGAGGGGCGTCTCGGTCCGGAGGCGACGAGACGTTCCGGACGACGAGCGCGGTCAGGAGGCCGAGGAGGACGCCCGACGGCGCCGCCGAGGGCGGTCAGCGTCATCGCCTCCGTCAGGAACTGGAGCGTGATGTCGCGGCGGAGCGCCCCGACCGCCTTCCGGAGGCCGATCTCCTTCGTCCGCTCCGTCACCGAGACGAGCATGATGTTCATGACGCCGACGCCGCCGACGAGGAGGGCGATCGCCGCGATGAGGACCATGACGCCCGAGATGGCGTTCGTGACGGCCTGCATCTGGGAGAGCATCTTCTCGGCCGTGAAGATCGCGAAGTCGTTCGGGGCGTTGAACGGGACCTTGCGCCGCGCGCGGAGGACCGCGGTCCCTTCCTCGACGATCTGTCCGACGAGCTCCGGCGAGCGCGGGATCGTCGCGATGTGGATCGTGTCGTCGTGCGAGTTCTTCGTCTGCGGGAAGTGGCGGTCGAACGTGGAGATCGGGATGAGGATGAAGTTGTCCGGCTGTCCGCCGAACCCGGAGGAGCCCTTCTTGACGAACGTGCCGACGATCAGCATCCGCTTGCCGTTGATCGTGAGGTTCTGGCCGAGCGGGTCCTTCCCCTTGAAGAGCGACTCGACGACGTCCTGCCCGAGGACCGCGACGTCGGTCCCGTGGAGGACGTCCGTCTCGGTGATGTTCCGGCCGTCCTTGATCTCCCAGTTGTTGCAGATGGCGTAGTTCTGGTTGCCGCCGGCGATCTGCGGGGAGTTCGCCTCGTTGCCGTTCGCCTTCACCTGCGAGGGCCGTCCACATGTAGCGCTCGGGCGAGACGGCGAGGATGGACGGGACAGAGCTCCTGGAGCGCCTGCGCGTCCTCGATCGTCAGGTCCCGCCGCTTCCGCTCCGCCTCGGTCCGGTGGCCCGGGCCGAAACGCGGCTCGAACTTCTGGAACTGGACGAGCGTCGTCCCGAAGGACGAGAACGCCTCGGTCTGGGATCGGTCGAAGCCCGTCACGAGGGCGACCATCCCGATCACCGTCCAGACGCCGATCACGATGCCGACCATCGTCAGGAACGCGCGGAGCTTGTGCGCGCGGAGCGCCGTCAGGGCGAACCGGAGGTTCTCCGCGAGGATCCGCCGGACCGCATCGAGAGCGCGGGCGATCATTCGAACCTCAGCGCGTCGATCGGCGTCAGGCGGCTCGCCTTGATCGCCGGGAAGACGCCGGCGACGACGCCGGTGAGCGTCGCGAGGACGAGCCCCGAGACGATCAGGCCCGGCGAGACGAGCGTCGGCAGCGGGCTGAAGGCGTCGACGCAGAGCGCGATGACCCAGCCGAGGAAGACCCCCACGACCCCGCCCCCGAGCGCGAGGAGCGCCGCCTCCAGCAGGAACTGGAAGAGGACGTCGCGCTTGCGCGCCCCGACGGCGAGGCGGAGCCCGATCTCCTTCGTCCGCTCGATGACCGAGACGAGCATGATGTTCGCGATCACGATCGCGCCGACGACGAGCGAGATCCCGCTGATGAAGACGAGGAGCGCGAAGGCGGCCGCCGTGATCGCCTTCCAGACGACCTGGATGGCGTCGGCGTTCACGAACGAGACGGGGTCGGGCGCCTTCGGCTCGGTGTGCCGGAGGGCGCGGAAGATCGCCCGCATCTCGTCCATGGCGGCCGGGACCCCCGGGACGCCCCCCTTCGCCTGCACGAAGAGGCCGATGTTCCGGTTCGCGCCCCACGCCTTGCAGAGCGTCTCGCGGGGGACGTAGACGATCGTGTCCTGGCTCTGGCCGAGGACGGAGCCCTGCTTCGCGAGGACGCCGATGACCTCGAACGGGATCCCGTTCAGCGTGATCGTCCGGCCGACGGGGTCGAGGCCGCGGGAAGAGCTCCTCCCTGACGTCCGCCCCGATGATGGCGACGAAGGCGCGGTGCTCGTTCTCGATCTCGGTGAAGAAGCGGCCCGACTCGATGTCGAGGTTCCGGATCTCGGCGACGTTCGCGGTCGTCCCGGAGACCTGCACGTCCGAGAGCTTGCGGTTCTCGTACCGGGCGAGCCGGGTCGTCGCGGAGGAGGCGCCGACCCGCTCCGCCTGCTTGGCCAGGTGGATCGCCTGCTCCATCTCGGCCTTCGAGATCGGCTTCCTCTTCAGCGCCGCGAGGAACTCCTCGCGCGAGGTGATGATCCCCCAGCGCGTCACGACGAAGACGTCGGGCGAGAGCGAGAAGATCTTCGTCGCGACGTAGTTGTTGAGGCCCGAGATGACCGCCACGACGGCGACGACGGTCATCACGCCGATGATGACGCCGAGGAGCGTCAGGAACGAGCGGAGCTTGTGCGCCGTGACCGCCTTCCAGGCGACGCGGAGCAGCTCCCCGACCAGCACGGCGGCCTCAGGACTTCTTCTCGGAGTCCGGCGCCGGCGCGGTGTTGTCCACCTTCACCCGGTCCCCGATCCGGAGCTGCCGGAGCGCCTTGAACGGGCCGGAGACGATCTCCTCGCCCTCGGTGAGCCCCTCGAGGACCTCCGTCTGGAGGTCGGCGCTGATTCCGGTCTTGATCTTCCGGAACTCGACGGTGCCGTCCTTCTTCACGAGGAAGACGCCCTCGACGTCCTTCTTCTTCTCGGCGGGGCCGCCGCCGCCGGGGCCGCGGCGCCGCGGGCGCCGCGACCGCCGAGCCCGAGGTCGGCGACGGCTTCGCGCCCGGCTTCTTCCGCTCGAGCAGCGCCGGGTCGGTCACGACGAGGGCCGGGATCGGGATCGCGAGCGCCGATTCGCGGCGGTCCGTCTCGATCTTCCCGGAGACGGAGAAGCCGGGCCGGATGTTCGCCGGCGGGTTCGTGACCTGCACCTTCACCTTGAAGTTCACGGCCGAGGAGTCGGTGCCGAGCGCCGACTTCGTGATCGGGCTGCCGCCGATCTCGGTGACGACGCCGTCGAACTTCTTGTCGGGGTAGGCGTCGAAGGTCAGGACGGCCTTCTGCCCGACCTTGACGTGCGGGACGTCGGTCTCGTCGACCTCCATCTCGCCCTCGACGATCGACATGTCCGAGACGGTCAGGAGGACGGTGCCGGGGTTGTTCATCGTGCCGACGATGGCGTTCTCGCCCTGCTCGACCGGCTTCGCCGTCACGACGCCGTCGATCGGCGACACGATCGTCGTCTTCTTCAGGCTGTCCTTGTTCCCGAGGAGGTTCGCGCGGGCCTGCTCGATCCGGCGCTCGTCCGCGCGCTCGTTCGCCCGGGCCGAGTCGAGACGCGAGCTGCGCCTTCTGGAGGTTCTGCTCGGACTCGATCTTCGCCTCGTAGTTCTTCTTCGTCCGCTCGAGGTCGCGCTCGGCCTGCTCGCGCGTGAACTTGTCCGCCTCGCGCTGGGCGAAGAGGGCGTCGAGCGCGGCCTGCGTGGCCTGCGCGTTCGCGTCGTACTGGGCCTTGTCGATCTGGAGAAGGAGGTCCCCCTTCTTGACCTGCTCCCCCTCGACGACCGCGAGCGTCACGATCTGCCCCATCACCTGGGAGGAGATGTCGACCTTGATCCGGGCCCGGACGCGGCCGTTGCAGCTCACCGTCGCCACGAGGGGTACCTTCGAGACCTTCGCGGTCGTGACCTTCGTCGTGTTCTTGTCCCGGGACTTGATCGACGCCACGACGACGACGGCGAGAAGGACGGCGACCCCGATTCCGATCGCCCACTTGACCCTGCGGCTCATGAACGCTTCTCCCTGCGGGGCGGCGAGACGCCCGGCTCCTGCTTGTACCTCATACGGGATTCCGGGGTTACGGGTTTCCGGCTGAATGGCGGAGGAGGAGGGATTCGAACCCCCGGAACCTTGCGGTTCAGCGGTTTTCAAGACCGCCGCCTTAAACCACTCGGCCACTCCTCCGGGGCGCTCCTACGATAGCGCGCCCTGGGGGAATCTGGCGGACAGGGGGGGATTCGAACCCCCGGTAAGGCTTTAAGACCCTACAACGGTTTAGCAAACCGCCGCCTTAAGCCACTCGGCCACCTGTCCGGAATGCGACGGACCGCGGAGTCTAGCAAGACCGGGCCGCGCCCGGCCCGTCAGCCCTTCGGAGGGCCTCCGGGAGCCGGCGCGGGCGGCGAGGTGCCACTTCTCCTTCGGGACGACGGCCGGGTGCGCCGGGTCGCCGAGATAGTGCGGAGACAGGATCTGGACGCCGAACTCGTTGAAGGCGTCCTGGATGTTCGCGTGGAGAGCCCCCAGCACGCGGAGCCAGCCCGCCGCGTCGTCGGTGTAGGCGTAGAGCCGGTACTCGACGTAGAAGTCCGAGAGCGACTTCTGGATGACGACGGGCTTCGGGTCCTTCCGGAGAGCCGGCGTCCGGTCCGCGGCGAGGAGGAGGAGCGCCTCGACCTGCCGCCACGGCTCGGTGTAGCCGATCGTGACGGCCGTTTCCACGAGGACGCCACGTCCGGAGCCCAGGCGCGAGTAGTTCGACGGTCGTCGTCCCGACGACGACGGCGTTCGGAATGGAGACCTCGTCCCCGAAGCCGGTCCGGAGGCGCGTCGCGAACATCCCGACGTTCGTGACGAGCCCCTCGTGCTCGCCGATCCTCACCCACTCGCCCGGCCGGATGGTCCGCGAGTAGAGGAGCATCAGACCGCTCGCCGCCTGCCCGACCGCCCCCGTCGCGCCGAGGGAGATCATCAGGCCGACGAGGACGCTCACCCCCTTGAAAGCGTCGCTCTTGCTCCCGGGGATGTAGGGGTAGGCCATCACGAGGGCGAAGAGCCAGAGCGCGGCAACGACGATGCGGCGGGTCGGCGGCGGCGATGTCCGCCTCGAGCCACGGCACCTCGATGGCGCCCGTCTCGATCCGCCGGAAGAACGCCGTGAAGGCGCGGGCGGCGAGTCGCGTGAGGACGACGACGGCCGACCACGACGAGGAGGCCGGGGATCGCCGTCAGCAGCCCCTCTCCCACGGTCGCCAGCGCTTCGACGAGGAGCTGCGCCAGCTTCTCGCCGAGGGGGCGCGTCGACCGGGAACCGGGTCAGGAGCGGCGTCGAGCCATGCGAGAAGCAGGCCGACGTAAAGAACGAAGAAGAGCAGACGGAAGCCGAACCGGAGGGCGACGAGGAGCGGCTCCCGCGCGAGGTGCTCGGCCCCTCCCAGCTTCACCTCCTTCAGTCGCTCCGCGACGTCCCGGTCGAGACGCTGCGCGGAACCAGCGCCTCACGCGGCCGAGGACGACGAAAAGTCCCCAGGCCAGGAGCGTGAAGCCGGCGGCCTCGGCGGCGGCCACGAGGAGCCGTCTTCCGTCGTGCCGCTCGTGGTCCTCGGCCACGACGACGGCGAGCCGCTCCTTCGCCCGGGCGACGATTCCCCTCCAGGCTCTCGTCCGCCAGCGTGTCGACGTCGCCCGGGACGTCAGAAGGAGAACGCCGCGGCCGTTGACCTCGAATCAGCTTTCCTTCGAGCGACGTCCCGGACGGAGATCGGCACCGGCGCCGCCGGCCGAGAGTGCGTCCCGGATCCTGAACGCCGAGGCCGCTGCGCGCTCCTTCGCGCTGTATCCGAGAGCGGTCGCCGCGGAGAACGGCCACCTCCCGGCCGCCGACGACGACCGGCGCCGCCTCATCAGCAACGGCCGACCGGGGCGAAGCAGGCGAGCGTGGCGAGGAGCAGCAGGGTTCCGGCCGCCGCGCGCCCCCGCCGTCCTCATCCTCTCTCCTTTCCGGATCTCGGTCAGGCCGCCGCAGTAGGGGACGAGCGCCTTCGGGACGGCCACGGAGCCGTCGCCGCGCTGGCCGTTCTCGAGGACCGCGATGAGCGTCCGGCCGACTGCGAGGCCCGAGCCGTTCAGCGTGTGGACGAGCTCGTTCCGGGCCTTGCCGTCCCGCTCCACCTTCGTCCGGATCGCGGCGCGGCGCGCCTGGAAGTCGCCGAAGTTCGAGCAGGAGGAGATCTCGCGGTAGAGCCCCTGCCCCGCCAGCCAGACCTCGAGGTCGTACGTCTTCTTCGAGGCGAATCCCATGTCGCCCCGGCAGAGGAGGACGCGGCGGTACGGCAGCTCGAGCCGCTCCAGGACCGCCTCGGCGTCGCGCGTCAGCCTCTCGTGCTCGGCGTCCGACTGCTCGGCGAGCGTGAACTTCACGAGCTCCACCTTGTCGAACTGGTGCTGGCGGATCATCCCGCGCGTGTCCTTCCCGGCCGCGCCCGCCTCGGCCCGGAAGCAGGGGGTGTAGGCGCAGTAGGAGAGCGGCAGCGACGCGGCCGGGAGGATCTCGTCGCGGTGGAGGTTCGTGACCGGGACCTCGGCCGTCGGCGCGAGGTACCAGTCGGTCCCCTGCGAGGTCGGAAAAGGTCCTCCTCGAATTTCGGGAGCTGCCCGGTCCCCGCGAGCGACGCGGCGTTCACGATGAACGGCGGGAGGAGCTCCGTGTAGCGGTGCTCCCGCGTGTGGAGGTCCAGCATGAACTGGATGAGCGCGCGGTTCAGGAGCGAGGCCGCCCCCTTGAGGACCGTGAAGCGAGAGCCGGTGATCTTCGCGGCCCGCTCGAAGTCGAGGATCCCCAGCTCCGGCCCCAGCTCCCAGTGGGGCTTCGGCGCGAAGTCGAACGCCGGCGGCTTGCCCCACGTCTTGACGACGGCGTTCGCCGTCTCGTCGGCCCCGTCGGGGACGCTCTCGTCGGGGACGTTCGGGAGGCGGAGCTCGATCGCGTCGAAGGACGACTCGATCTCCCGGACCCGCCCGTCGGCGCGGGAGATTTCCTCGCCGAGCGCCCGCGAGCGCTCCTGCTCGGCCGCGGCGTCCTCCCCGGCCTTCTTCTTCCGGCCCACCTCGGCGGAGAGCCGGTTCCGCTCGGCCTTCTTCGCCTCGACTCCGGTCAGGAGGCGGCGGCGCTCGGCGTCGAGGGCGCCCCACCGCTCGAGGGCGCCCGTGTCGTACGCCCGCCCGCGGAGGAGGTGCGGCAGGCTCTCGAGGTTCTTGCGGAGGAAGTCGCGGGACAGCATGGCGCGCGCATTCTGTTCGCCGCGCCGCGCGGTTTCAAGCAGCCGATAATCCCCCCGTGCCGGCGAGTCGCGTCTGTGCGGTCGTCGTGACGTGGAACTCCGCCTCCCACGTCGCCGACGCCGTCCGTTCCCTTCCCCCGGGCGTCCCGGCGATCGTCGTCGACAACGCCTCCGCCGACGGCTCGGCCGAGGCCGCGCGGAAGGCGGGCGCCCGCGTCCTCGAGGCGGGCGCGAACCTCGGTTTCGGGCCGGCCTGCAACCTCGGGGCGGAGGCGGCCGCCCCCTCCGAGCCGTCCTCTTCCTCAACCCCGACGCGGCGCTCGTCGACGGGCGCGCCGCGCTCGACGCGCTCCTTTCGGAGCTCGACCGCGATCCCGCGGTCGCGGCGGCCGCGCCGGCGCTCACGGGAGACGGGCAGGAGATCTTCCAGCTCCGGAAGCTCCCGACGCTCGGGGCCCTCGCGCGCGAGGCGCTCCTCGTGAACCGCCTCTTCCCGCGGAACGCCGGCCTCCTCGCGGAGCGCTACCTCGACCGCCCCCGGGACGCTCCGTTCGACGTCGAGCAGCCCGCGGCGGCCGCGCTCCTCGTGAAGCGCGACGTCTTCGCGGCGCTGAAGGGGTTCGACCCCGCCTTCGCCCCCGCCTGGTTCGAGGACGTCGACCTCTGCGCCCGGATCCGCGGCGCGCGGCGGGCGGATCCGCTTCGTCCCGTCCGCGCGGGCGACGCACGTCGGCGGGACGGCGATGAACGCGCTCCCGTACCGCGACTTCCTCCCGCTCTACACGCGGAACCTCCTCCGCTACCTCTCCCGGCACGCGGGCGCGGCGGACGCGCGCTCGGCGCGCGCGCCGTGCTCCTTCTCGGGGCGCTCCTCCGGCTCGCGCTCCTCCCGTTCGTCCGCGGCGACCACGCGCGGCCCGACGCGGCGGCCGCGTACGGCCGCGTCCTCGCGGGGCTCCTCGGGCTCGGATGGCGGTCGGCGCTCCTGCCGCGCGGAAGGCCGGCTGAATGGCGACGCTGGCGCGTCTCCCTCGTGACGCACAACGAGTCGCGCGACGTCGAGCGCCTCCTCCCGACGCTCTTCGCCCAGACCTGGCGGGACGCCGCCCTCGTCGCCGTCGACAACGCCTCGGAGGACGGCACCCGCTCCTCCCTCGCGGCCTTCGAGAAGGTGACCCCTATCCCGATGACGGTCGTCCCCTCGCGCGAGAACCTCGGCTACACGGGAGGGCACAACGCGCGGGATCGCGCGGGCCCTCGAGGCGGGCGCGGGCGTGGGTCCTCGTCCTGAACGCCGACGTCGTCCTCGCCCCGGACTTCCTCGAGAAGCTCCTCGCGCACGCCGTCCGCCCCGAGAACGCCGAGGTCGGCGCCTTCACCGGGAAGATCCTCCGCGCCGACGGGGAGGAGCTCCGGCCGACGACCGTCCTCGACACCGTCGGCATCCGGATGACGCCGAACGGCCGCCACTTCGACGTCGGCTCCGGCCTCCCCGACGACGGGCGGTACGACCGGCCGGCGGAGATCTTCGGCGTCTCGGGCTGCGTCGCGCTCTACCGCGCGGAGGCGCTCGCCGACGTCCGAAGATCTCGACCGGCTTTTTCGACGACGACTTCTTCGTCTACCGCGAGGACGTCGACCTCGCCTGGCGGCTGCGCGGGCGCGGCTGGCGGGCGCGCTGCGTCCCGGCGGCGGTCGCGTGGCACCGGAGGCGGAACCTGCCCGAGCGCCGGCGCGAGATGTCGCCTCTCGCGAACCTCCACTCGGTCAAGAACCGCTTCCTCCTCCGGGTCAACAACGCGGGGCCGGCGCACCTCCGGGCGACGTTCGGACGGAGCTTCGCTCGCGACCTCCTCGTCGTGGGCGGCTGCCTGACCGTCGAGCGGACGTCGCTTCCCGCGCTCCGCTGGCTCGCCCTGAACCGCGACGCGCCTCCTCGCCAAGCGGGAGGAGATCCAGGCGCGGCGCCGCGTCTCCGACCGCGACCTCCTCCGCTGGTTCGTGGACGACCCGGACGGGGCGAGGATCCCGACTTGAGGATCGCCGATTCTCGGGACGCGCGGGATCCCGGCCGCGTACGGCGGCTTCGAGACGCTGGCCGAGGAGCTTTCCGCCCGGCTCGCGGCGCGCGGGCACGACGTGACCGTCTACGCCCGCCCGAACGGTGTCGCCTCGCGCGTCCCGTCGCACCGCGGCGCCCGCGTCGTCCACCTGCCGTCCGTGGGCCACAAGTACCTCGAGACGGTCGTCCACGGCGTCGCTCTCCGCGCTCCACGCTGCCGCCGCGGGCTACGACGCCGTCCTCGTCTGCAACGCCGCGAACGCGCTCTCCTGCCGGCTCCCCCGGCCTCCTCGGGGCGCCGACCCGCGTCGTCCTGAACGTGGACGGGCTGGAGCGGCACCGGAGGAAGTGGAACGCGCTCGGGAAGCTCGTCTACGCGCTCTCCGAGCGGCTCTGCTGCGTCCTCCCCGACGCCGTCGTCAGCGACGCGCTCGTCATCCGCGACTATTACCGCTCGCGGTACGGCAAGGAGACGACCTTCATCCCGTACGGCGCCGACCTCCCGGCGCCCGAAGGCACCTCCACGCTCTCGCGCCTCGGCCTCGCCCCCCGGGCGCTACCTCCTCTACGTCTCGCGCTTCGAGCCGGAGAACAACCCCGACGCGGTCGTCCGCGGCTTCCGGCTCTCTCCCCGGGACTGAAGCTCGCCCTCGTCGGGTCGGCTCCCGTACGCGGCCGGATTCATCGACGAGGTGAGGGCGGAGGCGGCCCTCGATCCGCGGGTCGTGGTCCCCGGCGCCATCTACGGCGAGGGCTACCGGGAGCTCCTCGCGAACGCCGCCGCCTACGTCCACGCGACCGAAGTGGGCGGGACGCACCCCGCGCTCGTCGAGGCGATGGGCTTCGGCCGCCACTCCTCGTCCACGACACCCCCGAGAACCGGGAGGTGGCGGGCGACACGGCGCTCTACTGGGACGCCCGCAGGCCGGAGACGCTCGCCGCGGCGCTCGCGCGGCTGGAGTCCGACCCCGCGGGGCGCGACGCCCGGGCCGCCTGCGCCCGCGAGCGGGCGCTCGGACTCTACCGCTGGGAGAACGTGGCCGACGCCTACGAGCGGCTCCTTTCGAGGCCGTGAGCCGCGGGCCGCCCGCGGCACTCCCTTTGCTACGATCACCGGCCGGATGGAATGAACCGGGAATGCTGAAGCAGCAGGCTCGCGCGATCGCCGCGATCTCCTACGCCGCGGACCTCGCCGTCACCCTCGGGGCCGTGCCGCTCGCCTATTTCCTCCGGAGCTCGGTCCTCCCGCGACTCTTCTCCCGGGCGTCTACCCGACCGGCCTCGTCGACTTCCCGCTCTATCTCGTCGTCGTCGGCCCGATGGTCGTCGTCTGGTCGGCGCTCCTCTGGGCCTCGCGCGCCTACCGGAGCCGCCGGACGCTCGGCCTGAAGGACGAGGTCTCGATGGTCGCGCGCGTCGCGCTCTTCGGGAGCCTCGCGCTGACGCTGATCGTCTACGCGTCCCGCTGGACCTTCATCTCCCGGTCGTTCCTCGTCATCCTCTTCTTCGTCAACCTCTTCCTCCTCGTCTCCGCGCGCGTCACCATCCGCCTCCTGGCGCGCAAGGTCCGGTCGCTCGGCTTCAACTACCGGACGGTCGTCCTCGTCGGCGACACGCCGCGCGCCCGGTCGATGGCGCGCCTCATCCACGACCACCCGTGGTGGGGCTTCCAGCTCCTCGGCCTGATCCGCGAGCGGCCCGGCCGCGTCGGAGGAGAACACGACCGGGAGCGGCATCCCCGTCCTCGGAACGCTCGCCGACTTCGAGACGATCCTCAACGAAGCGCAGGTTGACGAGGTGATCCTGGCCGTCGACCGGGGCGACCTGCCCAAGCTGGAGGACGTCTTCCTCCTCTGCGAGGAGATGGGGGTCAAGACGCGGCTCGTCCTCGACTTCTTCCCGCACGTCCTCGCGCGCGTCGAGCTCGAGGAGTTCCAGGGGACGCCGCTCCTGACCTTCACGACGACTCCCGACGACGAGCTGGCCCTCGCCTTCAAGCGGGCCGTCGACGTCTTCCTCGCGGTGGTCGCTCGGCCTCGCCTCGCTCGTCCCCGTCGGCCTCGCGGCGCTCCTCATCAAGCTCACCTCGAAGGGCCCCGTCCTCTTCCGGCAGACGCGCTGCGGCCTGAACGGGCGCCCCTTCACGCTCCTGAAGCTCCGGACGATGGTGGAGGGCGCCGAGCAGCAGCTCGACGACGTCGCCCACCTGAACGAGCACGACGGCCCCGTCTTCAAGGCGGCGAACGACCCGCGCCTCACCTGGCCGGGGCGCCTGATGCGCCGCTTCTCGTTCGACGAGTTCCCGCAGCTCTGGAACGTCCTCCGCGGGGAGATGTCGCTCGTCGGCCCGCGGCCGCCGCTCCCGAACGAGGTCGCCCGCTACGAGCGCTGGCAGCGGCGCCGGCTCTCGATGAAGCCGGGCGTCACCGGCCTCTGGCAGGTCTCGGGACGGAACGACATCAAGAGCTTCGAGGACTGGATCAACCTCGACCTTTCCGTACATCGACAACTGGAGCCTCTCCCTCGACGCCAAGATCCTCCTCCGCACCATCCCGACCGTCCTGACCGGCCGCGGCGCGCGGTAACGGCTCCGGCGCCGGGTCCCGGCGAATGCGAGTCGACGCGCGATCGACGCCTGGGCCCGAGAAGGGCAATTGTTGGGGACCACCTCGAAAACGTATCTATTGGTAGATACCTCGAAGTATCCATCTGCTGAAACTTCGGCCCGTAAGCAGCGGACCGGAAGTATCTATTCCTAGTAACCCAGCGCTGCCGTCTAATATGAGTTAGGCGCCACATGCTCCCCTGTTCTGTATGCACCTAGACCCAGAGTACGTCGCATTCCTCTATGTGCTGGCCATCGTCGGCCTCGCGATCTTTGCGCTCGTCCGAATCGCCCGGCTTGTTCGGCCTAATGTGCCCAGGCCCATGCCTCCATCACCAGATACCGAACCCGTCCTCGTATTCCAGGCCGGGGATGCGTCAGTCATCCCCGTTGTGATCTCACTTCTAAATGACGCCGGTATACAGTTCTTCACGTCGGCCGAGAACACTCAGGACCTAATGGGCGGCGGCCGCTTCGGTGGGCGGAATCTCGTCACCCCGCGTTGCAGCGGACTCGCTTGCGCTCGCCGCTGAGCGCGCCCATGAAGAATTTTGTCAAGCTCCTCGCCTGAAGATTTCTTTCTCTCGCCGCACGAAGCTGCCGGCCACGCGTCCATTCGGGGTCTGTGCCCCACGTATCACTTCAGCGGATGGCGCCCCAAACGGTATCCCGAGCTTTTCCGCTCAGCGCTCAGCAGCGGGGTCGTCCATCCGATTCTCGGCAAGATTCGCGGCGTGCTTTCCCTTCCTCCGTTCTTCAGCGGCTCTTTGCCGCTTGAGGTTTCAGTCGATAGATTCGCGCAGCTGGGACCGTCGTGCGAGGCTCGTGGGCTTTCAGCTTCGAGGCATCGAAGCTCGTCTTGTCGCGAAGCATCGCGTAAAGAACGCGGCAGAGCCGATGCGCCACGGCGATGACGGCCCGCCGAGTCCCCAGGCGCACCGTGAGATTTCTCAGAAACGGATTCAGGGGACTGCTCGGCCGGCGGGCCGTGTGCAGCCGCCTGCACGAGCATGGCGCGCAGCTCGGGCGAGCCCGTCCTGGTGATGTGGCCCTGGCGGTTCGTTTCGCCCGACTGGTAGGTCTGCGGGACCAGGCCCGCGTAGCTGGCGGCGTGCTTGGCGCTCGGAAAGCGTGTGGCGTCCGAAAAGACCGCGATCGCCGTCAGGGCCACGATCTCTCCCACGCCCGGCACGGTCTTGAGCCTCTCGAGGTCTTCGCGGAAGAGGGCCTGCTGTTCTTCGAGGCTCTTCTCGCAGGCCGCTCTTCTGCTCCATCGCGCTCTGCCAGGCCCGACGGTGAAGCTCGACGAAGCTCCGCACCTGCGGGTGGCTGGCCAGGGCCTTCAGCAGACGCTGCCAGGCGCGACGGGTCCCCAGGTGCTGGCGGCTCAGCTCGGAGAGCCCGGCGCTTCGAAGCATCTTCTTGGCCGCGTTGATCTCGGCCGTCCCGAGCCGCACGAAGTGGCGGCGACGCGAGAGGGTGTTCCGCAGGTGCTCGATCCTCTCGGGCGGCACGTGGACGATGGCCCGGTAGAGGCCTCGGCGGAGCCCTTCGCACAGCTCCACGGCATCGCGCGTGTCGCTCTTCTGCCGAGGCCGGTGAGCTTTCATCCGCACTTCCCGCGCGTCCACCACCACGGGTGACAGCCCCAGCTCGCTGAGCTTTCGCGCCGCAAAGAAGGCCATCGTCCCCGACTCCAGCGCCACCAGCCGTCGACGCGACGAAGCCTGAAACGCAGCCGCAGCGAGGAAAACCCCTCCACCGAGGTCGGCACCTCGCCCCGCCCCAGCTCCTCTCCCCGCTCGTTCTGAATCACGAAGACGCTCGACTTGCTGTGCACGTCCATTCCCACATAAGATTTCATCGGGCTGTCCTCCCTTACTTGGGGCACCTCCTCGGAGGTTGACCCCGTCAGTCTGTTGTGGCCCGATTCCATCGGGACCACGCCGGCGAGGACAGCCCTTTTTTCGTCTTCATTGAAACGGTATCGTTAGGTGCGGGAGAAATCGTGCCGCGTACGCTCCGTCCCATCGCCTTTGACGTTTTCGTGAACGGCATGAAAGTGTGTCGGGCGGGCGTTGGCGAACTCGGCGTTATCGCGGCAACCGTTTCATGGGTGAGGCGCGCCGCAAGCAAGGCTGGAACTGCCCGAGCCAGTTCCGAGGAACTAATTCTGGATGTCGGCGGCCTCTATAACGACGCGGCCGGCGCAAACATTCATCCGCAATGGGCTCACCTCCACCTTGCACCCGGCGACCGCGTGAGCCTAAGAATCGTGCGGGCCGGGGAGTTCGACCCGGCCTCACGGGTCTCCGTTTCAACTGCAGCCGACATCAAGCGGTCGGAGGAGCTTTACCTCAAGCACGTCGGAAAGAAACACGGTTGGGTCAAGCGCCGCAAGGCGCAGGCGATCCCCAAGGCATCCGTGGCCCGCACCTAACAACGCGCTGCAGCGCACTCGGAGGTTGCTTCGGTATCGTTAGGTGCGGAAGCAGAAAAACGGCACCACATGACGTTCACTTGCGCCAACTGCGAAGAGCCTATCCCGAACGAAGAGGCCGTGTGCCCGGCGTGCTGCCCCCCGAACAGCCGGGCCAGGAACTCGATCCGAGTGCCCGAGCGGAAATCGAACGTCGCCTTCGAGCAGAACGCCGGGCACGTTCTACTCGGCGCGGTCACTGCAGATCCGTCCTTCTCGAACGAGGTGGGCGAGGCAGAAGCTCTTTACGAGGCAAGTGGCACGGACGATCCAGGCTTGAAACGGCGTATCGAGCGCGCCAAGCTTCTTAACGCCGGCGTCGCAGCGTTTCTTTTTCTCTGCTTTGCCGCGCTCATCATTAGCATGCTAAGCACGACTCGTTAGCGGCACCCACCTTCTATCAACTCAAGGCCCGTCCGCACCTAACACCTCATTGCAGCGGACTCGGCGTCAGTCGCTGGCGCTCCTTCCTTCTCGCCGCTGATCCAGACGTTAGACGGGTAAATGGGCGACCTCTCGCTATGGACACTTCTCTCGGTGGCTGGCGTCCTAATCCTGCTCACACGTATCGGTGAACGTCTCGCTACCGGCCGTCGCGGCACCCACGTTCGATCCGAACCCCCGCACGTTTCCGGCCCTCCCATTTGCCCTTCGTGTTGTCGACCCCTTCCAGCCCACGGCAACTTCTGTCCGCATTGCCGCACCCCGCTTTCTGGCTATGCAGCCACCGGGCCCATCGAAAGCATCGCAGCAGAAGGTGAGCTCTTCAGGCGGTCTTCTGCCAGCCCTTCGGCGTTCGTCGTGGCCGGCTTGTGGCTCATCGCCCTTCCCTTCCTCAGTCGTAGTCATGCTGGCTGTTGGGACCAGCGACCTCCACCCTGCCTGCCGAGCCTCGGCGAGGCTCATAGTGGCCATCCCTCTTCGTCGTCATCGCCATTCGCGCCACAATCCGCTACTGGTCCCTCCGGCAACACCACGTCGCCTCCGGCCCTGAGCCACCCGTCTAACCCCGCGCTGCAGCGGACTGGGCCGTTGCCCCGATAAAGTTGACACTCCGGACTCACTGAAGTTGCCGGACGCACGGTGCGTGAAAGGACAGGAAATTGAAGCGATTTCCGCGTGGTCTCTTCCTTCTGGGATTGGTCTTCTTCGCGGGCACCGCTTGGGCCGTGCGCGCCTGGAGCCAGACGGCCGGCCAGACGGGGCGCGTGCCCCAGTTCGAGAACGAAGAGGTGAAGGTCTGGAAGTCGGTCATCCTTCCCGCCTCACCGCTCCCCCTTCATCGCCACGAGCACCCCCGCGTGCTCGTCACGCTCACTGGAGGGACGATGAAGATCGTGGAGCAGGACGGTGCGTCGGCAGACCCACGTCTGGCAGGCGGGCCAGTCGTACTGGCTCCCGGCGAACCCGCCGGGCACGCTTCATTCGGACGTCAACACGGGCGACAAGCCGATCGAGGTGGTCGTCGTCGAGCTGAAGAAGGCCCGCTGAACCGCCGGAGGGCGACTACCGGCCGTCCGCCCCGCGCCCGGCCGCGAGCGACTTCTCGAGGCGCGACAGGCGCTCGAGCATCTCGACCTGTAGCCGGTCCAGCTTCTCGTGCAGGTGGGCGACCTCCAGCTCGGCCTTGATGTTGACCTCGTACTCGATGTCCGACGCGGACGTGGTCCTTCTCGGCCTGCCGGTTCTGGCTGATGAGGACGAAGCACGACAGGAAGATCGCCTCGAGCGAGACGATCATCGTGAGGAGGCCGAAGGGATAGGGGTCGAACGGCCGGAAGGCCGAGCGGCAGCGTGTTGACCGCGATCCAGACGAGGAACCAGAGCCCGTTCAGGATCAGGAACGGCATGCTCCCGCTGAAGTATGCGATCCAGTCCGCGATCCGCTGCAAGCCCCGACAGCTGCTGCGGCGGCTTCGACGTTCGCGTTGCGCGAGACGCGGGACTTGCAGGAGCGTCGTCGGCCTTCCGCGTCATGTGCGGCCATCGCGGCCGAGGATGGCGCAGGGCGGCGGCCGGGCTCGCCTGGAAGAGCGGGAGGAGGTCCTCGCGGGAGAGCTCGAGGAGGTCCGACTCGACGAGGGCCGCGGCGGTCGCCGAGCGCGCGCCCGCGATCGAGGAGCGACGAGCTCGCCGAACATGTCGCCGGGGTCCGCGACGGTAGAGGACGATCTTCTGGCCGGCCGTGTCCCTGATGAAGAGCTCGACCTGGCCCGTCCTCACGAGGTAGAGCGCCTCGCCGGGGTCGCCGGTCGAAAAGAGCGTCTGGCCGGCCGCGAGCGGACGGTGGTCGACCACTGCCGCGACGCCCGCGCGGTCCCCGGGGCTCAGGTGCTCGAAGAGATGGACGCCCGCCAGCATTTCCGGGTCACACGGCATTCGGCCTCCTGAAAGGGACGCGGAAGTTTACGCGAGACTCGGCGCCGCTTCGGAGCCGGCCGCTGCTTCCCGGGGAGTAGGCTCTTCGTCAGAAAGGCCACGCCATGCCCACCCCGAAGCCCTCTCTCCGCTTCACACATTCCCCGGCTCTTCGCGCCCGGACGCTGCAGGTGCTCGCAGCCGTCGACGGCGACCCCGACCCGCCGAGCCGCGTCGCCGAGCTGAGCACGCTCGTCCTCGCCCTCACGGAGGCGGGGATGGAGTTCTACTTCCTCAAGCCGCTGACCGACGCCAGGCTCGGCTTCGTCGCTCGGCAGACCGCCGGACTCGGCGTCTCCGGGGCGCTCCGCGTCCTGTCGCCCATCGTCAGGACGGTGCTCGGCGGGGCCGACGGAAAACAGCTCCGGGTCGTCACGAAGCACATCCGGAGCCTCATGGCCTAGCCGCCGGCGCGGTATCGTCGGGTCTTCCGGGGAAGGGGGGCCTCCATGAGTCCGATCAACGGAATCCTCCGTGCGGTCGTCGTCGACAACCAGGATCCCGACAACAAGGGCCGCGTGAAGGTCCGGCTGCCGCAGGAAACCGCCCCGGGCCAGCCCGGCGAGGACGTCTGGGCGCCGGTCGCCACCCCGATGCCTCACGCCACGCGCGGGAGGTGGCTCCTCCCCGACGTAAAGGAGGAGGTGCTCCTCGCGTTCGAGGGGGGCGACCTCCGGCGGCCCGTCGTCATCGGCTCGCTCTGGAGCGCCGCCGGCTCCCCGCCGGACACCGCCGGCGACGAACGGATCGTCCTCCGTTCCCGCGGCGGCGTGACGGTCACAGTGGACGACCAGCCCGGCCGCGAGCGCCTCACCGTCGAGACGCCCGGGGGCCAGAAGGTCACCCTCGCGGACAGCCCCGGCTCGGTCGAGGTGACGGACGGGAACGGCAATGCGGTGACCCTCGCAGCCGACGGCGTCACCGTTCGGGCCGCCGCGAAGGTCAGCGTCGCTGCAACGATGGTCGAGGTCAGCGCGGGCCTCGTCGAGGTGAACACGGGGATGGCCCGGTTCAGCGGGACCGTCCAGTGCGACACGCTGATCGCGAACAGCGTCGTCAGCGCGAGCTACACGCCCGGCGCGGGGAACATCTGGTGACCGCCGGATGAGGCCTCGCGAGCTCGTCCGCGCCTGGGTCGACGCCTTCAACCGCGCCGACGCCGACGCGCTCGCCGCGCTCTACGCCCAGGATGCCGTCAACCACCAGGTCGCCGAGACCCCGGTGAAGGGCCGCGCCGCCATCCGCGACGATGTTCGCGTCGGGATTCGCCTCCGCGACCATGGTCTGCGTCGTCGAGAACCTCTTCGAGGACGGCGAGTGGGCGATCCTCGAGTGGCGCGACCCGCTCGGCCTCCGGGGCTGCGGCTTCTTCCACGTCGTGAACGACCGGATCGTCTTCCAGCGCGGCTACTGGGACAAGCTCTCCTTCCTCCGGTCCCAGGGGCTGCCGATGCCGAAAGAGCCTTGAGCCACCCGGGAGGTCCGACATGCAGCCCGTCAACCTGAAGGAGAAACTGGCGCTCTTCTCGTCCCACTGGGATCCAAAGATCGTCGGGGAGCTGAACGGCCAGCACGTCAAGCTCGTGAAGTTCCTCGGCCCGTTCGTCTGGCACCGGCACGAGGCCGAGGACGAGCTCTTTCTGGTCGTCGCGGGCGCGTTCACGATGGAGTTCCGCGACCGCGCCGTTCCGGTCCGTGAAGGCGAGTTCCTGATCGTCCCCCGCGGCGTCGAGCACCGGCCGGTCGCCGACTCCGAGGTCCACGTGCTCCTCTTCGAGCCGGTGACCACGCTCAATACGGGAGACGCCGGGGGGCCGCGGACCGTCGCCCGCCCGGAGCACATCTGACCGGAGGTCGAACCCCCTTGCGCCGGCCGCTGATCGCGATATCGTCTCAACACCATCCAGCGCATCGCGGGGAGACAGGAGGGACCGAAGCATGTCCGAGGCCCAGAACTCGGCTCTTGCGCGGCGTTTCCTCGACGATGTTCTCAATCAAAAGCGCTCGGAGGCGTTCCGCGAGCTCCTGCATCCGAAGGTGGTCGGCCACCTCGAGGGGTTCGAGGTGCGCGGGCCCGAGGGTTTCCTCCCCGCCTGGGCCAACCTGCTCGGCGCGTTCCCCGAACTGAAGATCATCGTCCAGGACGTTCTGGCGCAGGGGGATTCGGTCGCGGTCCGCTGGACGGCGTCCGGCCTGCACACCGGCCCGCACCTCGGCATCGCGCCCACCATGAAGCTTGTCGCCTTCCGCGGCATCACCTGGCTCCGCTTCTCGGAAGGGAAGATCGTCGAAAGCTGGGATTCCTGGAACTTCGGCCGCCTCCTGACCGAGCTGCAGCAGGCGCGGAAGGACTGAACCCGCGCCGGGGCGCCTGACGCCCGGCCTGCAACCCGGCCTCCCCGCGTCCGTAGAGCGTAGGAACGGGGGGTCGTGACATGTCGCGCCTGCAACTCGCCTCCTTCGTCGCCGCTCTCCTGGTCCTCGTTCCGGCGCCTCCGTCGCGTCCGGAGCCCCGCCCGTCCCGAGCCCGTACGACGTCACCGGGTACTCCGTCGTCGTCTCCGAGCCCGGGATGAAGGAGGTCACGGTCACTGCGGGGACGTGGGGAGACGGCCTCGCCATCGAGGTGACCCGCCCCGCCGGGCCGGCCGGCGGCGGGAGGCGCCCGGGGTCGTCTTCGTGAACGGCGTCGGCGGAAAGCTGAACGAGTGGGAGATCTACCGGAGCTGGGCACGCCTCGTCGCCGCCCACGGCCTTGCGGGCATCCTCTTCGAGGCGAAGGGCGCGGGTTCGGCCGCAGGCGTCCCGGCCTTTTTCGCCCACCTTTCGAAGAACGCCGACGCGCTCGGGCTCGACGCCACGCGCCTCGCGGCGTGGTCCTGCTCCGGCAACGTCGGCGCGGGTCTCCCCGCCGTCATGGCCGGCGAGCCGATCGCGTTCCGGGCGGCGGTCTTCTACTACGGGACGGGCGAGCGCCCGCACTCCGGAAGGAGCTGCCGGTCTATTGGGTCCTTGCGGGACGCGACGGCAAGGGCCTCGTCGAGGGACAGAAGGCGCTCTTTTCGCGCGCCGTGAAGGAGGAGCTTCCCTGGACGATGGTCGTCGCCCCGGACCTCCCGCACGCCTTCGACGCGGTCGAGGTGACGCCGCACTCCCGCGCGGTCGTCCGCGAGACGGTGGCGTTCCTCGAGGCGGCGCTCGCCCCCGCCGCGCCCCCCGACGACGTCCCGCTCCCGAAGCGGGCGAGCGCATTCATCTACGCGGGCGAGCCCGGGAACGCCGTCGCCGTCTACCGGGAGATCCTCGCGAAGAGCCCGGACGACGGCGAGGCGCGGACGCTGCTCGGGCTGGCGCTCTCCCGCTCCGGGAAGCCGGCGGAGGCGGTCGTCGAGCTGGAGAGAGCTCTCGCGCTCGGCGCCGACAGCGCCTCCCTCCAGCAGAATCTCGGCGAGGCGTACCTCCGCTCGGGGAACCCCGCCGAGGCGGCCGTTCACTACCGGAAGCGATCGAGCGGGGGCGGAAGTTCCCGCCCGTCTACTTCAACCTCGCGCGCGCGGCGGCGCTCACGGGAAACAGGGACGAGGCCTTCGCCTGCCTCGCCATCCTCACGGAGACCGGCTGGGGAAGCCGCGCGCAGATCGAGTCCGAGGCCGACTTCGCCTCGCTCAGGTCCGATCCCGCGCTGGGCCGCGACCCTCGCGAAGTTCCCGGCGCCTCCCCGCTGACGTCCCGCCGCCCCCGGGCGCGGTATCGTGCGCCGCAACCGATCCCTCCGGAAGGAGAGCCGATGAAACCGAACCTCGCGATGGCCCGCTGCTCTTTCCTCGTCGCGACGCTCGGCGGGGCGTCGCTCCGGGGCCCGAGCCGCCGAGCCCGCCGCGACCGCTCCCCCCGGCGAAAGGCCGTACGTCGTCGAGTACTACTACAAGGCGAAGTGGGGATCTGCGGACGAGTTCCTCCGCCTCTTCCGGAAGAACCACCTGCCGGTCCTCCGGAAAGAGATCGAGATGGGGCGGATCCTGCAGGTGACGGCGGCGGCTCCCCGCTATCACGCGACCGAGGACGGCCGCTGGGACTACCGGGTCACGATCGTCTTCAGGAATGCTGCCGTCGCGACCGATGCCTTCGACCCCGACGTGATCACGAAGCAGATCTACCCCGATCAGGAGACGTTCAAGCGGGAAGAGCAGCGGCGGTTCGAGATCCTCCTCGCGCACTGGGACGTCCCTGTCAAGGAAGTCGATCTGGGCAAGTAGGGATCTTCCACGACGTCGGAAGAGATGAATGTCCGATGGAGCGGTCGGCCCGCTTCGCCGTGCGCGATATCGTCGGAGTCGGGGGAAGCACCATGGCCCAGCGCCTCAACGTGACAAGCGGCGGCCCCTGGGAGGCGCGCGTCGGCTATTCGCGCGCCGTCCGCGTCGGGCCTCACGTCTTCGTGGCGGGCACGACGGCGATGACACCGGA
This sequence comes from uncultured Acidobacteriota bacterium, assembly GCA_963821435.1. GTDB lineage: Bacteria > Acidobacteriota > Thermoanaerobaculia > UBA5066 > UBA5066 > DAOMFB01. The sequence goes on along the minus strand of CAWGDR010000004.1, from coordinate 661,754 downwards.
GGGGCTCGTCGGCGAAGGAGACCCCTACCGGCAGGCGGTCCAGGCGTTCAGGACGATCGAGGACGCGCTCGCGAAGGCCGGAGCGGGGCTCGAGGACGTCGTCGCCACGCGGATCTACCTCAAGGAGATCGCGCACTGGGAGGAGGTGGGGCGCGCGCATGGCGAGCGCTTCGGCTCGGTCCGTCCGGCCGCGACGCATGGTCCAGGTCGCGGCGCTCATCGACCCGAGGATGCTCGTCGAGATCGAGGTCCAGGCGTACGTGCCCGGGACGCGGGCCTGACGGCCGCCGTCAGTCGACGAGCTTCGGCGTCACGAGGAGGTCGCGCCCCTCGCCCCGCACCGCCTTCGAGACGATGCAGTACTTCTCCGCGAGGGCGAGCGTCTTCTCGACGTCCTCCTGCCGCTCGTCCCAGATCGCCTTCGGGACGTGGGGGACGAGGTCGAACTTCGTCACCCGGTAGCCTCCGTTCGGATCCTTTTCCAGCTCGCAGCTCCCGTCGAGGACGGGGCTCTGCGATCGGGACTTTCAGCTTCGCGAGGAAGATCGCCCACGTCTGCACGAAGCAGGCCGCGAGCGCCGAGAGGAGGAGCTCCTCCGGGATTCGTGACGCCGGTCTTCCCGCCGAGGCACGGGGCGGACGGAGACCGGCACCACGAACGTCCCGTCGGCGTTCTTCAGCCGCCCTTCCTTCGCCTCTGGGCTCCAGGTGGACGACACGTGGAAGACGTGCTCTTCGGACATCGTTTCCCCCTTCAGGGCGCCCGCAGCACGAGGAGCCGCGGCTCGGTGAACTCCTCCATGGCGTAGAGCGGCCCTTCCCGCCCCGTCCCGGAATCCTTGACGCCGCCGTAAGGCATCCGGTCGGCCCGCCACGTCGGGACGTCGTTCACGACGACGGCGCCGACCTCGAGCGTCTCGAAGGCCGTCTCGATCCGGCCGAGGTCGCGCGTGAAAACCCCCGCCTGGAGGCCGAACGCCGAGTCGTTCACGCGGCGGAGCGCCTCGTCCCACGCGTCGTAGGGCGAGAGCGTGACGACCGGGCGCGAAGACCTCCTGGCACTCGACCTTCATCTCGCGGGAGGTCTCCGCCAGCACGGTCGGCTGAGGACGGCGCCCGCCCGCCTCCCGCCGGCAGAGGAGCTTCGCGCCGGCCGCGACCGCCTCGCGGACCCAGCTCTCCGCCCGGACCGCCTCGCTCTCCGCGATCATCGGCCCGACGTCGACGGCGTCGTCGAGCGGGTCGCCCGTCTTCAGCTTCCCGACCGCCGCCAGGAAGGCCTCGCGGAACGCCGCGTAGGCCGGACGGTGGACGAGGATCCGCTGGACCGAGATGCACGACTGCCCGGCGTAGAGGAAGCCGCCCGTCGCGGCGCGGGCCGCGGCGTCGGCGAGATCGGCGTCCTCGTGGACGACGACGCCGGCGTTTCCGCCCAGCTCGAGGCCGACGCGCTTCTTCGGCACGAGCTCCTTCAGCCGCCAGCCGACGGCCGCCGAGCCGGTGAACGAGACGACGCGGGAGGCGCGGGTCGGTCACGAGCGTCTCGCCGTCCCGGCCGGAGACCGGCAGGACCGCGTAGGCCTCCTCCGGCCACCCGGCCGCGAGGACGATCTCCCGGAGCGCCACCGCCGAGAGCGGGCGTCTGCGACGCCGGCTTCTGGACGACGGGCGCGCCGACGCCGAGCGCCGGCGCCACCTTGTGCGCGGTCAGATTCAGCGGGAAGTTGAACGGCGTGATCGCGCAGATCGGCTCCGAGCGGAAAGCGGCGGAGGACCCCCCACTTCCCGAGCGAGCCGGCGTTCACGTCGAGCGGAAAATGCGTCCCCGTTCCCGTCTCCACGACCGCGGCCGCCGCCTGGAACGTCCCCGCCGCGCGGTCCACCTCGGCGCGGGCGGCCTTCATCGGCTTTCCCGCCTCGAGGGCGATCGTCCGCGCGAGCGCCTCCTTCTTTCCGGCGAGGGCGCCCGCGACGGCCCGGAGGATCTCGGCCCGGCGGTACGCTCGGCAGCCTCCGCGTCGCCTCGAAGGCGCGGGCCGCCTTCGCGACGGCGGCCTCGACGTCCGCGGGCGACGGAACCGCCACGCGCCCCGCCTCGCGCCCGTCGTACGGCGACCGGACGATCCGCTCGGTCATTTCTTCTCCTCCTCGGGGAGCTGGTCGGGGTTCCAGACCCGCGGCGCGGTCCAGGCCCGCGCCGTGAAGAACGCCGAGAAGGCGCGCCCGAGGAGCGGCGACGGCCGCCGCGCCTCGAAGGCGTCGACGAGGCGCTGCACCTCCGGCGGCGCCGACGCCGGCACCGCGAGCCTCACGAGAGACAGGAGGCCGGCCGGGGCCTCGAGGCGGACCTTCTCCCAGCTTTCCGTCAGCGCGGCCTCTTCCGCAGGCGGGAGCGGCGTGACGCCCGCGAGCGCCAGCTTTCCGGAGAGGACGGCGACGAGGAGCGGCAGGTCCCGGAGGACCGGCACCGCCGTCTCGAAGCGGAACGTCGTGAACGGCTCCCGCCCGCGAGTCCACCGTTCCCGTTCAGCGTCAGCTCGCGCCGCGCGTGCCCGGCGTTCGCGACGAGGGACCAGACGAGCGCCACCGGCCAGAGCGGCAGCGAGAGGAGAAAGAGGAGGAAGGCGAGGCTCCGTCCCCCCGCGGCGCTCCTCGCCGCGGCCTCCGGCAGCCGGTCGGAGAGCCGCGAGAAGGCGCCCGTCGAGACGTTCACGACGGCGTTCCCGGAGACGACGGCGTTCTCCAGGACGACGCCCGGCGGGATCGCCGTCCGCGGCAGAACGCTCGTCTCCGCGAGGGAGGCGCCCGAAAGGACCACCGCCTCCTCGCCGACCGTCGAGCCCGGAAGGAGCTTCGCCCCCTTCTCGACCTCGGCGCGCGGCGAGACCGAAGGCACGGAGGCCCTGTCCGCGGCGCGGTAGGACGCCACCGAGTCGAGGAAGAGGATCTTCGCCGAGAGCTCCAGCGCCACGTGGTCCGGGTCCCGCGCCCAGTCGGGCGAGGCCGGCTCGCGCGGCAGCTCCTTCTTCTTGATGGCTCCCGGCAGGAGCCGCCAGAAACCGGCGGGCCGACCGCCCGAGACGCCGGCCACGATCGGCCCGCGCTTCTCCTCCACCTCGCGGAGGAACTCGGCGAGGGCGTCGTGGGCGCCGACGTCGCCCCGGAGGACAAGCGTGTCGCCGTCGAGGCGGTGCTCGAGCCGCCGGAGGACGTCTCCGACGCTCTCTCCCTCCTCGCGCCGGATCGTCTCGAGCGCGATCCCCCACCGGATTCCCTTGCCGAAGCGGCGCTCGATCGCGGAGCCGCGAGGACCGACGACGAGGAGGGCGTCGCGGATCCCGGCCGCGACGAGGGAGGTGAGCATCCGCTCGAGCGAAGGAACGCCGCCGAGCGGGAGGAGTCCGGGGACGATCCGGTCCGCGAGGGGCCCGAAGGCGCTGCCGTCGCGGTCCGCGAAGACGACGGTGGTCATCGGAGAGGGATTATCAACGAGGGACGAAGATCCGGAGGCCCGTCGTCCGGCCGGCCCGCGCGTCGACGTGGGCCGTGACGTCCCGGAGCTCCTCCTCCAGGACGGCGCGGACCGCCGGCGGCGGCGCGAGCGGCCCCGGCGGGGCGTTCTCCTGGTAGATCCAGGCCTGGACCTTCCCGGCCCTCGCCTCGGCGAGGAGCGCTTCCGGCGACGCCATCCCCTCCCACGTGACGCCGGTCCGGAAGAGGAGGAACTCCAGCGCCTCGAGCTCGGCGCCGCGGAACGAGACCTCGGCCGGCGCCGCCGACGCGAGCTGCGGCGAGATCTGCGCCGCCGTCTCGCGGGCGCCGGTCCGGTGCCCGAGGAGCGTGAGGGTGATCGCCCGCACCGACTCGACGCCCGCCCGCGACGAGGAGCCCCGTGAGGAAGACGAACGCCAGCCGCCCCCCGAGAAGCCGGGCCCCGAGCCCGCGCAGGAGGATCGCCGCCGCCAGCGCCACGCCGGCGATCGCAGCGAGGGCGGCCGTCACGTTCACGGCGCGCTCCTTTCCGCCGAAGAGGGGCTCCACCGGCGAGGCCGCGAGAACGGCGGCGACGGCGAGGACGAAGAGACCCGCGATGATCGTCGAGCGGGTCTCGCGTCTCCTCCGTGCCGGGTCGTCCGATGGCCGGAGGAGCGCCGCCCCGCCGAGGCCCGCGAGCGCCGCGACCGCGGGGAGGACCGGGATCGAGGAGAGCCGGAGCCGTCCCGCGATCGCCACGACGACGACCAGCTCGACGAAGAAGACGCCCCAGAGGACGCGGTGGTCGAGCCGCCGCTCGCCGCCCGTCGCGCCGGAGTCGATCTCCCCCTCGCCCACCGGGCGGGAGAGGACGGCCACGCCGGCCCCCGCGAGCGGCAGGAAGAAGAAGAGCGTGGAGACGAGGCTCTTCGGGTCCGCGGCGAAGGCCGTCGGCGCCGCCGCCACGCGGGCCGCGGCCTCCGACGCGCCGAACAGCGTCGCGAGCTGGAAGAGGAAGAGGTCCGGCCGGAAGAGCGCGACCGCCAAGAGCCGCGCCCCGCCGATCAGGACGAAGACCGCCGCGAGCAGCCCCAGCGAGCGCCACGTCCGCCCGAGGCCGAAGAGGCGGGGCCTGACGGCGAGCGCGGCGAGAAGCGGCAGGAGGTAGAGGCCGACGGCGTAGCCCTTCGCGAGGAAGCCGAGGCCGAAGAAGAGCCCGGCGAGCGCCGCCTCGACCGGCTCGTCCTCCTCGAAGGCGCGGAGGCCGAAGAGGATTCCGGCGAGGCCGCCGGCCGCGAGCATCGGCTCCACGGTCGCCGCGCGCGACGCCGAGACGAGGGGCGGGAGGAGCGCGGCGAACGCGCCGGCGAGGTGCCCCGCCGGCTGCCCCCAGCCGCGCCGGATGATCCGCTCGAGGACGAAGGCGCCGATCAACCCGGCGACCGCGGAGGGGAACCGGATCGCCCACTCCTCCGGCCCGAAAACCCGCACCATCACCGAGAGGACGACCGGGAAGAGGATCGGCGTCCCCGCGGGCTCGCCGAGCGGTGTCGCCGAGAGCGCGAGCGCCTGCGCGCCGTCTCCCTCGACGAGGTTCCGCGCGCCGACCGCCCACGTCCCTTCGTCCGCCCCGAAGAGGTCGGGCCGCCCGAGGAGGACGAGGCGCAGGAGCGCACCGGCCAGGAGGGCCAGCGCGAAAAGGAGCCGCCCCGAGGCTTCGGGATCGTCGGCTTTCGGGCCCTCGACCGTCACGGCGACGAGTATACGGACGCGTCCCGGGCGGTCCATACTTCGCCGCCGTGCCGCGCCTCTCGGTCACGATCATCGCGAAGGACGAGGAGGACCGCCTCCCCGCGGCGCTCGCCTCCGCGGCGTTCGCCGACGAGATCGTCGTCGTCGTCGACGCGGCGTCCTCCGACCGGACGGAGGCGCTCGCCCGTGCGGCGGGGGCGCGCGTCGTCGTCCGCCGGTATGGAGCGGCTTCGGCGCGCAGAAGAACGCCGCGGCGGACGCGGCCTCGCATCCGTGGGTCCTGAGCCTCGACGCCGACGAGATCGTGACGCCGAAGCTCGCCGCCGAGCTCCGCGAGATCGTTTCCCGCGACCCCGCCGCCGGGGCGTTTCAGGGTCCCGATCCGCCTCGAGTTCCTCGGCCGGGCGCTCCGCTTCGGCCGCCACACGACCTCCGCGCCCGTCCGTCTCTACCGCCGGGACCGTGCGCGCTTCTCCTTAGACCCCGTCCACGAGAGGGTCCTCCACGAGGGGCCCGCGCCGCGGCTCCGGCGGCACCTCCTCCACCGGTCGTACCGCGACCTCTCGCACTACCTCGAGAAGTTCGACCGCTACACGACGCTCGGGGCGGCGGCGCGCTTCGCCGACGGGAAGCCGCCGACCCGCTTTCCGACCCTCCGGTTCGCGTTCGACGTCTTCGACCGCGGGTGCCTCCACCTCGGGTTCCTCGACGGGGTCCCGGGCCTCGCGTTCGCGGTCCTCTCCGCGGGGAACACCTACTTCCGGAACCGGAAGCTGGAGGAGCGCCTCGGCCGAAGGCCCGGGGGAGGCGCCGCGTGAATCCGGCGGCGCTCGCCGCCGCCGGGGCCGGCGCCCTGGGCTTCGCGCTCTCGCTCCGGTTCCACTGGTGGCGGCCGCGGAAGCCGGGCGTCCCGATCCTGATGTACCACCAGGTCGGCCCGCACCGGGACGGCTCGCCGCTGAACCGGTGGCGCGTCCCGCCCGCCGCCTTCGCGCGGCAGCTCGACCACCTCGCGGCGGTCGGCGTCCGCGGCGTGGCGCTCCGCGACCTCCTCGACGAGCCCCACTCCGGCAAACGGCGCGCGGTCCTGACGTTCGACGACGGGTACGACGCGATCCGGACGGCGGCGCTTCCCCTCCTCCGCGAGCGCGGTTTCTCCGCGACGGTCTTCGCCGTGAGCGGCCGGCTCGGCGGGACGAACGACTGGGACGCCGAGCGCCCGGGCGAGGCGCTCCTCTCTGCCGACGGTCTCCGGGAGCTCCACGCCGCCGGGCTCGAGATCGGCTCGCACGGCGCGACGCACCGCGCGCTGGCGGCGCTCGGCGACGCGGAGCTCGCCGCCGAGACGGCCGGGAGCCGCGCCGCGCTCGAGGCGCTCCTCGGCGCGCCGGTCGTCTCGTTCTGCTACCCGTACGGCGCCTTCGACGGCCGCGCCGTCGAGGCGGTCCGGAGCGCGGGTTACCGCGCCGCCACCGTCATCCGGGGCGGGATCGCGAAGGATCTCGCCGACCCCGTTCCGCCTGCCGCGCGTCGCGGTCCGGGGGACCGACCCGTTCCTCGACTTCCGCCTCGCCCTGACGCGCGGCCGCTCGAAGTTCTGAATCAGGCCTCGCGGCCCAGGGCAGTCGCGCGCTGCCGGAGCGCGTCCCGGGACGCGTCGTCGGGAAGGTCGAGCAGGACCGGCGCGACGGGAAGGTCTCCGGGGTCCCAGTCGAGGAGGGCCGCGAGGGCGGGGGCCACCCGCTCGGCGGGCGCCCAGGCCCGCGCGGCGCGGCGCGCGGGGAGCGCCAGCGCCGCCCGCTCCTCGGCCTCGTCCTCCTCGCCGAAGAGCGAGCCCTCGGCGAGGCGCTTGCGCCTCGCCTCGAGGACGCAGGCGTACTCCGTCCAGTCGGGGAGCGGGACGCCGAGCCGCTCCTCCTCCGAGAGGCGCAGCACCTCGAGCCAGCGGTCGACCGCGCGGGCCACCTGGCGGCGGGCGTCCGGCGCCGCCCCGCGCTCTTCGACGCGCTCCCGCGCGTCGACGGCAGCGTGGTGCCGGTCGAGGAGGTCGCGGAAGCGCGTCCAGGTCATCCGCGCCTGGAACCCCGGCTTCGCTCCCTCGTCGCCGCCTCCCCGGCCGAGGTCCTGGAGCGCCTCGTCGCGAGCCTTCAGGCCGGGGACCCACCGGCCCGCCGCGAGGAGAACCTCCGCGCCGAGGGCGAGGTCCGTCGCGAGGACGGCGCGGAGCGCGGCGCGGGCGGGCTCGCCCGACGGGGCGCGGTCGACCGCGCGCTCGGCGGCGAGGAGCGCCGCTCCCGAGCGGACGAGGAGGCGCAGCCCTTCCAGAGGCACCGGCACGGCCCGGACGGGATCGGGCGCGCCCGAAAGCAGCGTGGCGGGTCCCGCGACGACGCGATTCGCCGCGACGAGCTCGAGCGTCGCGAGCGTCGGCGGGAGGAGCGGCAGCTCGCCGCGCGCCGAGCGCCGAGACCGCGAACGCGACGCGGCGCGCCTTCGCCGCCTCGGCGGCGACTTTCCGGACCCCCTTCGCGAGGGCGGCGGCCCTCCGGACGGACGCGTCGAGGACGACGAGGAGCTCGAGCGGGTCGGCCAGCGTCACGGCGCCGTCCTCGCCCCGCGCCGCGAGCCCCTCCCCCGCGCCCGGCGGGCCGCCGAGCGCCGCCCCGAGGAACGCGTCTCCCGCCGCGTCGCCCGCCGCCGAGACGAGCGCGGCGAGAGCCGCTTTCCCTGCGCCTCGGCCTCGGGATCGCGGCAGAGCGTCAACGCGCGGACGGCGGAACGGCTTTCCCTCACGCCGGGGCGAGAATAGCGAAGTGAAGGAAACCAGGACGTCCCGGGTCCTCCGGGCCACGATCGAGTACGACGGCACCCGCTACCGGGGCTGGCAGTCACAGATGAACGCCCGGACGGTGCAGGGGGTGCTTCGCCGGCGCCGTCAAGCCGGTTCTCGGCGAGGGGACGCGGATCTTCGGGTCGCGGGCGGACGGACGCCGGCGTCCACGCGCTCGGGCAGGTCGCCTCGCTTTCGCTCGAGCGCGCCGTCCCCGTCTCCGAGCTGCCGCGCCTCCGCCGGGCGATCAACGACGGCCTACCGCCCGACGTCCACGTCCTCGCCCTCGAGCCGGCGCCCCCCGGCTTTCACGCGCGGCACGACGCGGCGCTCCGGATCTACCGCTACCGGATCTCGCGCCGGCGGACCGCGTTCGGCAAGCCGTGGGTCTGGTGGGTGAAGGACCCGCTCGACGCCGCCGCCATGAAGAAGGCCGCCGCGCTCCTCGCGGGGCGGCACGACTTCGCGAGCTTCTGCGAGAACGCGCCCGGCCACGACTCGACGCTCGTCGAGGTGGCGTGGGCGAGGGTGGAGACCCCGGCGTCCGTCCCCGACCTGATCCTCTTCCGGATCGCCGCCTCGCACTTTCTCTGGAAGATGGTGCGCCGTCTCGCCGGGACGCTCGTCGAGGTCGGGACGGGCCGGATGGCCGCGGCGAAGGTGGCGGCGCTCCTCGCGGCGAAGTCGTCCGAGCCTGCGCGGTTCACGGCTCCGCCGTCGGGCCTCTTCCTCGAGACGGTCGTCTACGAGGGAGACCCGGCGCCGCCCGAAATCGACCCGCTCCGGCCCGGATGGTGACCGGGGCGGCGCGTTGCGAAGCGCCCGGCCCCGTGGTCTCATGGCCTCGATGAGGTGGTCCCCCGCCGTCGCCGTGCTCGCCCTCGCCCTCTCCCCCCGTTTCCTCCGCGGCGACGGAGAAGTCCGGCCTCACCGTTCCGTTCCTCCAGGGGAAGCCCTTCGCCGAGCTCCTGAAGAAGGCGCGCGCCGAGAACAAGCCGCTCATGATCGACATGTACGCGGTCTGGTGCGGCCCCTGCAAGCTGATGGACCGGACGACGTTCTCGGACCCGGCCGTCGGCGACTGGGCGAAGCGGAACGTCATCCCGGTCAAGATCGACGCGGAGAAGGGGGAGGGGCGAAGGCTCGCGCAGCGCTACATGGTCTCGTCCTTCCCGACCGTCCTCTTCATCGACCCGAGCCGGCCAGGAGATCGACCGCCTCGTCGCCGCCTACCCGCCCGAGCCGTTCCTCGCGGAGGCGGCCGCGGTCGTCGCGGGGAGCTCGCCGATGCAGGCGGGGGTGAAGGCGCTCCAGAAGAACTGGGCGCCCGAGCGTCGCGGTCCAGGCCGCCAACGTCCTCGCCCAGCGCCACGATACGGCCCGCCTCCGTCCGATCGTCGTCCGCTACGTCACCGAGGACGCCGAGTCGAACGCGCCCGACACCGGGCTCCAGCTCCTGACGCTCCTCGCCGCGCTGGAGGACTTCGAGGGAAGGTTGAACCCCGAGACCGCCGACCTCGTGGCGACCTACCTGACCCGCGTCGCCAACGACCCGCGGCGGGGCGCCCTCGCCATCTTCCTCGGGCGCGAGCAGGTCCGCCGCGGAGAGACCGCGGCCGCGAAGAAGACCGCCACGTCGACTCTCGCGGCGCTCGGCGACGCGAGCCCGTACGCTCCGGAGCTCTGGGCGATCCTGGGCGCGGCCGAGAAGAAGGCCGGCCGGAGCGACGCCGCCGTCGCGGCGTGCCGCCGCGCCGCCGCGCTCGCCGAGGCGGCGAACGTCCCCCCGTCCGCCAAGGGCGAGAAGCAGATGGCCCTGGCCGAGGTCCTCGCCGACGCCGGGAAGGCCGAAGAAGCGAAGACGTCCCTGAAGGCGGCGCTCGAGCGCTGGCCGAACGACCCCGAGGCCTGGACGCGCGCCGCGCGCGTGCAGCTCGCCCTCAAGCAGCCGGCGAAGGCCGTCGAGGACGCACGCCGGGCCGTCGAGCTTTCCCAGGGCGAGGACGCCGGCGCGCAGGCGGCGCTCGGCGCGGCGCTCGGAGCCTCCGGCGACGCCGCGGGCGCCGCGGCCGCCTGGAAGCGCGCGGCCGAGCTGGAGCCCGACAACGCGGCGTACCGGAAGAGCGCCGCGGCCGGAAAGCCGCCGGCCAAGCCGTCCTGAACCCGCTCGCGCGTCTCCTCCTGACCTCGACGAGCCTCGTGCCCGACACGCCGGAGAACCGCGCCAGGCGGACGGCGCTGGAGGCCGCGTTCCACGCGGAGCTAAGGGACGCGGCGGGCCCGCGCGGCCTCGTCGAGACCGTCGTTCACGACGGGGACCCGCGGGAGCCGGCCCGCCTCGTCGCGCACGCGGCGTCGCGCCGGCGCGGGCGCTCCGGCTCCCGGCCGACGCTCCTCTTCCTGCACGGCAAGGGGGGCTTCGCGGCCGAGTGCCGGCGGGATGCGGTCCGGGCCGTCCGCCTCGGCTACGACGTCCTCGTCCCCGAGCTCCGCGCCCACCCGCCGTCGGGGGGCGAACGGATCACGTACGGCTTCCTCGAGCGGGAGGATCTCGCGCTCCTCGCCGCCGAGGCCTCGCGGCGGTTCGGGTTCGACGCCGCGCGCCTCGGCGTCGACGGCTGCTCGATGGGGGCGCTCGTCGCCCTCCACCTCGCAGCCGGAAACCCGCGTGTGAAGGCGCTCTGGCTCTCGGCACCGTTCGCCGACCTTCCCGCGATGGCGGTGCAGTACGTCCACCGCGCGACGCTCCTCCCGCGGTGGCTCGTGGAGCTTCCGGCCCGGCTCGCCGTCAGCGCGATCGAGCGGGACGCCGGGCTGCCGCTCGCCGGGCTCGACCCCGTCGCGGCCGCGCGGCGCGTCACCTGCCCTGTCACGCTCGTCCACGGCGAGGAGGACGAGCTCGTCCCGCCCGCCTCCGCTCCTCCGCTCTACGCGGCGCTCGCGGGCGAGAAGGAGCTCTGGCTCGTCCCGCGCTGCGGCCACTGCCACCACGCCGACGAGCCGTCCGGCCTAAGGAGCGGGGAGTACCGCCGCCGCTGGAGCCGGTTCTTCAGCCGGGCTCTTCCTTCGCGGTAACGGCGGGTTCTCCGGCGATGGGGCCGGCCGCGGCGGCCGGAGGGGCCTCCCTCCGGGCCTGCGTCCAGCCGACGAAGAACGCCGCGGCGCCGCAGACGATCCGGACGACGAGCGTCAGCGACGAGAGGCCGTGGAGCCGTCCCCACGCCTTCCGGAGCGGGTCCGCCGGCGCGAGGAGGTCGAAGGCCGCTCCCGCCTTCTGCCGGAGGCTCATCATCTCGGGCGTCACGAGGTAGAGCGACACGAATGCGGCGACCGCTCCGATCGCGAGGAGCCGGAGCGTCGCGCCGCGCGCCACCCGTCCCCACGGGCATCCGCGGTGCGTGGCGACGAAGAAGACGAGGAGGAGCCCGGCGGCGGCGAGGGAAAAGACGTCGAGCAGGTCGAGGAGCGCCCGGTTCACGAGCCCCCCGTCCGACCGCGTCGGCGACGTCCGGAGGACGATCCCCGCCGCCCCGGCGAAGAAGAGGAGCGCGCCGGTCCAGAGCGCCGAGAGGAAGAGGAAGGCCCCGTGCGCCGGCCGCGGCGACCCGCTCGTCACGCCTCGCTCACCCACTCCGGGACGACGAGGGTCGGCAGGACGCCCGCCTCGAACCCGCGCGCGAGGAAGAGGCGCACCGCCTCGCGGCCGCGCTCGCCGTAGGAGAGCGTCCAGTCGTTCACGTACATCCCGATGAAGCGGTCGGCCTTCTCGCGGGGGAGTCCGCGCGCGAATCGCATCGCGTCGGTGAGCGCCTCCTCGCGGTGAGCGAGGGCGTACGCGATCGAGCGGCCGAGCCCGCGCGAGATCCGTCCGATCAGCTCCGGGCCGAGGTCCTTCCGGACGGCGTTGCCGCCGAGCGGAAGCGGGAGGGAGGTCTCCTCCTTCCAGACGACGCCGAGGTCGGCGACGAGGTCGAAGCCCTCGTCCTTCCAGGTCAGCTGCCCCTCGTGGATGACGACGCCGGCGGCCACCTCTCCCCGGCGCACGGCGTCGCCGACCCGGTCGAACGGGATCACGACCGGGTCCGCCGCCGGGGCGTAAAGCCGGAGCGCGAGCGCGGCGGAGGTCAGGACGCCGGGGATGGCGACCTTCCGTCCGGCGAGGGCCGTCAGCGACTTCGGCGAGTCCGCGCCGCGCCGCGCGACGACGCACGGACCGTAGCCGTCGCCGAACGACGCGCCGTGCGGCAGGAGGACGTAGCGGTCCGAAAGCGACGCGTAGGCGTGGTAGGAGATCGCCGTCACGGCGAGCTCGCCGCGGAGCGCGCGGCGGTTCAGCGTCTCGATGTCCGCGAGCTCGTGCCGGTACCGGACGCCCTCGGTGTCGACCGCCTCCGCGCGCAGGCCGTAGAACATGAACGCGTCGTCGGAGTCGGGCGAGTGCGCGAGGTCGATCACGGGATCCGTCATGCTCAGCTCTCCGCGCGCGATCGTAGCCCGGATGCGAGATGCGGCGCGGAGGCGGCCGCGCGAGCCATCGCGGGCGAACGAAAAGAATCTTCGCGCGTCAAGAAAAAAATTCTTGCTTCGGCGCAGAGGTTCCTCTTACAATTCCGTCAGCAAGAAAAAAGCGGCGCCGCGAGTTCACGTCGCAACGCCGCACCGGGGTGACCCGGACTCTTTGAAACCAGTCGACCTGGACTTAACGATAGGCAGTCGGCAGATCCCGGAGTCGCGAGCCCCCGTCCTTCGAGGGACCGGCAAGCTAGCACGCGCTTTCCGGCTCTGTCAATCCAATCTGCCAGAGGAGGTGACAGAGTAATGGCAACGAAGAAGAAGGCGGCGAAGAAGGCCACCAAGAAGTCCGCAAAGAAGGGCAAGAAGTAGTTCCAAGCTTTTCAATCCACGGTATTTCCGGGAAACGGGGGCTGCCAAGCCCCCTTATTTTTTTGTCCGGTTTCCGGCCCCTTCCCGCCCGTGCCGGAAGCCTCGATTTCCACAACGGCCGACCCGACTTTTGCACCCCGGTATATCGGAACTTATATACTTCCCGCGTGTCCCTCCCGCACCTCCTCCTCGGCCTTCTCTCGAAGTCCCCGGCGAGCGGATGGGAGCTTCACGCGAGGCTCGCGAAGGACCCGTCCCTCGGATGGGACGCGGAGCTCTCGCAGATCTACCCCGCGCTCAAGCGCCTCCTCCGCGGCGGCTTCGTCTCGCTCCGGCGCAGGCGGTCGACCAAGGGGCCGCCGCGGCGCGAGTACCGGCTGACGCCGGCGGGGCGGAAGGAGCTCGCCACGTGGCTCGCGGAGCCCCCCTCGCTCCCGCGCACGAAGGACCCGGCGCTCGCCCGGATCGCGCTCCTCGAGCGGCGCGCTCCCGAGGCGCGCGTCGCCGCCCTCCACGCCTACCGCGCGCTCGTCGCCGAGGCGCTGAAGCTCGCGGGGCCCGGCACGACGGCGGCGCGCCGGAGGCGCCGCGCCCTCCTCGAGACGGAGCTGGTGTGGGTCGACGCCGAGGCCGCGGTTATCCTCTCCCGCGGACAGAGAAGCGGATGACGCGGAGGAGACCCACGACCCGAAAGGCGCACACGGCGCTCCTGGAGTTGGAGAGGATCCGGCTCGCGCACGGCGCCGCCGAGGCCGCGAGGAAGCGGGAGCTCCTCGCCGTGCTCGGCCGCGCCCGCTTCGCTTCGCCGAAGGCGCTCGTCCGCTTCCACGAGCTCCTCTGTTTCCTCCAGGCCTTTCCCGACGACGCCGCCACGCTCGCGCTCGCGGACCGCCTCCTCGCCGGCTTCTCCGCGCGGCCGGACCTCCGGCGCTTCCGCCGCGCGCTCGCCGACACGGCGATCGCAGGGACCGACATCTCGCTCCCCTTCTACTTTCCGACGGCGCGCTGGCTGGTGGAACGGTGGGGGGCGAACCTGGTCGTCGACTGGGCGGACTTCGAAAGAAAGGCCGACCTCGAGCGCCTCTTCCCGCTCCTCTCCCTCTTCGCCGAGACGCCGGGCCTCGACGAGATCGACCTCGGCCCCCGCGCCTGGACGACGCGACTGGCCGGGCCCCGCGGAGACCGACGCTGCGTTCCTCGTCCGCCGCGTCGACGCGCTCCCCGTCGACGCCTTTTGGAAGGAGTACCTCTACGAGGGCCTGGAGATGCCGCTCCGGCTCGCGCCCGGGCCGGGGACGCCCTCGCGGACGCTCGCGCGCCTTCCCGGCGCGCGGCCGGTCTTCCGGCGCGGCCCTCTCGTAAGGTCGCGCCCGGACGTCCCGCGCGAGGCCGCGCGGCCCCCCCTCTCGCTCCGAAAGGTCGCGGGCGCGGCCGCGCGCCGCCTGCTCGACGCGGCCCGCGCCTCGATGGTGACCCGCCAGCGGGACCTCGACCTCTTCGAGTACGCGAGCGAGGCCGACGTCCGGGTCGCCGACTGCGGCGGCGGGCTCTCCTTCGCCGTGATTGGCGCGATCCCGGCGCGGCGCCTCCTTCTCGAGGGGGTCTACGCGTTCCTGACGCTGAAGAACGGCGTCCCGGTCGGCTACGTCCTCGTGAGCGCCCTCTTCGGCTCGTCCGAGCTCGCCTTCAACGTCTTCGAGTCGTTCCGGGGCGGGGAGGCCGGGCTCATCTACGGCCGCGTCCTCGCGGTCACGCGCGCCCTCTTCGGCTCGGACAGCTTCACGATCTTCCCGTACCAGCTGGGCGACGGGAACAAGGAGGCGATCGACTCCGGGGCCTGGTGGTTCTACCGGAAATCGGGCTTCGCGCCGAAGGCGCGGGAGGCCGTCGCCCTGATGCGGGCGGAAGAGGCCGCGGCCCGGCGCCACGCGTCGCACCGGACGCCTCCCGCGACTCTTCGGAAGCTCGCGCGGCACAACCTCTACCTTCACCTCGGGCCGGAGCGCGACGACGTGATCGGGGTGGTGGAGCTTCCGAACGTCGGCCTCCGCGTCACCGACGCTCTCGCCGCGCGCTTCGGCTCCGACCGGGAACGGGCCGAGGCCGTCCTCGTCCTCGAGGCGCGCGACCTCCTCGGCGTCCGCTCCCTCGCAGGCTGGAGTGCCGGCGAGAGGCTGGCGTTCCGGCCGGTGGGCGCCGCTCGTCACGATCCTCCCGGGTCTCGCCCGCTGGAGCGCCGCCTCCCGCCGCGCCCTCCTGCGGGTGATCCGGGCGAAGGGGGGCGTCCGCGAGTCCGACTTCGTCCGGCTCTTCGACGCGCACCGCCCGCTCCGGCGCGCGATCCTCGCGCTGGCAAAAGAGAGGGAGTGACCCGAAGGTCCCGATCTACGCCGGGGAGAGATTCGCGTAGCGGGCGACGAACTTCTTCCGCCCCGCCCGGTCGAAGTAGACAGTCAGCTTCTCGTCGTCCCCCGACCCTTCGATCATCAGGACGACCCCGGGGCCGTACTCCGGATGGACGACCCGGGCGCCGCGCCGGAAGCCCGAGGCGGTGGGCGGGGGAGGCGTCCTCCGCATGACGGGACGGAAGGCCGGGGTTGGCCGGCGGACGGGGCGCCGGGCCGGCGTCTCCTGCGATTCGTTCTCGTAATCCGGGAAGAGTTGCGTCGAGCGGGCAGCGCCGGACGCGCCGAAGCCGGCAACGGCACCCCTGGCCAACGAGCCGCCCCCGCCGAAGGTGCCGAGATCCTCGCGCACGAGGACGCGGGCCGGGATCGCGTCGAGGAACGGGGAGGGCTCGCGGCTCATCCACTCGCCGCGGACCATCCGCCGCCTCACCCACGAGAGCGTCAGCCGCTCCTTCGCGCGCGTCATCCCGACGTAGGCGAGCCGGCGCTCCTCCTCGACCTCCTCGTCGTCCCCCTGCGACGAGACGTGCGGCAGCGATCCGTCCTCCATCCCCGCGAGGAAGACCTCGTCGAACTCCAGCCCCTTGGCGGCGTGGAGCGTGATCAGGAGGACCCCCTTCCGCTCGTCCGCCTCGTCGGCGTCCGACCGGAGGGTGACGGCGTCGAGGAAGCCGGCGAGGCTCGGGTCCTCTCCCTCCGCCCCGCCGTGCGTTCGCCCGCTCGTGCTCCCGGGCCGCCGAGAGAAGCTCGTCGAGGTTTTCCCGGCGCGCCTCGTCCTCGGGGTCTCCCGACTTCTCGTAGAGGGCGAGGAGCCCGGTCTGCTCGAGGACCGCCGCGACGGCCGTGGCGGCGCCCGTCCCCTCGCTCCCCGTAAGCTCCCTGAGCCCCTCGACGAGCGAGCGGAACTCCGCGAGCGCCTTCTTCGCCCGCTCCGTCATCCCGGGAGGGAGCGCGGCGAGCGCGCCGAACAGCGAAGCCCTCCCCGCGAGCGCCGCGGCTTCCAGCGCCTCGAGCGTCGCCGTCCCGATGCCGCGCGCGGGGACGTTCACGACCCGGCGGAAGGAGACGTCGTCGTCCGGGTTCCGGAGGAGGCGGAGGTAGGCGAGCGCGTCCTTCACCTCGGCCCGCTCGTAGAACTTCGTCCCGCCGACGAGGAGGTACGGGATGTTCGAGCGGAGGAGCTCGTCCTCGAACGGGCGCGACTGGGCGTTCGTCCGGAAGAGGACCGCGACCTGCTTCCCGCTCCCGCCGCGGCGGACGGCCGACAGCCGGGAGACGATCTCCCGCGCCTCGTCCCGCTCCTCGTCGAAGGAGAGGAGCGAGACGCGCTCGCCCCCCTTCTTCGTCGCGCGGAGGGTCTTCCCGAGCCGCCGGCGGTTCTCGGCCACGACGGCCCCCGCCGCGTCGAGGATCGAGGCCGTCGACCGGTAGTTCTGCTCGAGGCGGACGGTCTTCGCGCCCGGGAACTCCCGGGCGAACTCGAGGATGTTCGAGACGTCGGCCCCGCGCCAGCGGTAGATCGACTGGTCCTCGTCGCCCACGACGAAGACGTTCCCGCGTTCCCCGGCCAACGCCTTCACGAGCCGCGCCTGGACCCGGTTCGTGTCCTGGTACTCGTCGACGAGGAGGTGCCGGACGCTCCGCCGCATCAGCGCGAGGACCTCCGGCTTCTCGTCGAGGAGCCGCGCCGAGAGGACGAGGAGGTCGTCGAAGTCGAGGGCGGAGGAGGCCCGGAGGGTCTTCTCGTAGACGCGGAACAGGTCCGCGAGGCGCGGCCCGAGCGCGACGCCGAAGCGCCCCGCGAAGTCGGCGAGCGGAAAGCCGGCGTTCTTCGCCTGCGAGATCTTCGCGAGGAGCGACCGGGGGGTCGCCATCTTCTCCGGCAGGGCGAGCTCCTTCATCGCGCGCTTCACGACGGCGAGCTGGTCGTCGGCGTCGAAGACGACGAAGGACCGCGGGACGCCCGCCTCGGCCGGGAAGCGGCGGAGCAGCCGGACGCCCCAGGCGTGAAACGTCCCGACGAAGGAGCGGGGCCGATCCGCCCCGAGGAGAGACGCGACGCGCTCCTTCATCTCACCCGCCGCCTTGTTCGTGAAGGTGACGGCGACGACCGCCTCCTGCGGGACGCCGTGCGCGACGAGCCAGGCGAGGCGCCGCGTCAGGACCCGCGTCTTCCCCGACCCGGCCCCGGCGAGGACGAGGAGCGGCCCCTCGCCGTGCGAGACCGCCGCGGCCTGCTCCGCGTTCAGTCCTTCGAGAAGCTCGTTCCGGGGATCGCCCAAGGCCTGCGGATGGTAGCGCAGCGCGGCGGGCCCCCTTCCCGCCCTTCCGCTACGATGTCGCTCCGTGACCCGAGGCCGCGGAACCGGCGGCGGATTCCTCCGGAGTCCGAGCCCGCTCGCCCTTCTCCTCGCGCTCGTGACCGCGCGGCTGGCGCTCCAGGTCTTCTTCCTCCCGCCGTTCGAGGGTCCCGACGAGCCGTTCCACCTCTCCCGCGCCGCCGGCTTCGCCGACGCGCCCTGGGCCCGCGCGATCGCCGGCCTGCCGCTCGACGGCGCCGTCGAGGCGGCCGTCCGGAGGAGCCCCTGCGGGCCGGACCTCCGCCGCGCCTTCGGCTGCCCCCCCTTCGGCTCCCGGCGAAGCGTCGCGTCCCTCTGGAGCGGCGGGCCGCCGGGCGACGGGAACCGCGGGATCCGCGCGCCCGAACAACGAGAACAACCAGCCGCCTCTCTACTACGCGGCCGGGGGCGCGCTCTTCCGGGCGCTCGGGCCGCTCGCCTCCTCTCCCCTTCCGCGCCTCCTCGTCCTGCGCCTCTTCTCCCTCGCCTGCGCCCTTTCGGCTCTCTTCGGCCCGCTCCGGGCGCTCTCCGCGCGGCGCCGTCCCGGATGGCGGGTCGCGGGGCTCTCGCTCCTCCTTCTCCCGGGAGCGGCGGAGGCGCTGGTCCGCGCGTCGAACGACGCGCCCCTCTTCCTCTGGGCCAGCCTCGTCGTCCTCCTCGCCGACCGGGAGCGTTTCGGCCCGCTCGCGCTCCTCCTCCCGTTCGGCCCTCTCCTGAAGATGAACGCGCTTCCCGTCGTCGCCTTCGCCCTCGTCCTTTTCGCCCGGCGGCGCGGGATCGTCCCCGCGCTCGCGGCCGCGGCCGGCTGCGCTCGCGCCGGCCGCGTTTCTCGGCGGCTGGCGGTGGGCCGGCTCGATCGTGATGACGCGGGACGCCGGGGCGCCCCCCGGGGACTTCCTGGAGCTCGCCGTCGGCCTCGGCCGTTCGGCCTACACGGTCGCGAAGACCTTCGTCTGGCTCGGCGGCTGGAGCTTCACCCGGATGCCGGTCGCGCTTCTCGTCGCCGGGGCCGCGCTCGCCCTCGCCGCCGCGTTCGCGCTCGACCTCCGGTTCCGGCGGCCCCCGCGGCGCGCCGCGGCGCACGCGGCCGGCTTCGCGGTCGCCGGCGCGGGGACGCTCGCGTTCGTCCTCGCGATCCGGCGCGCCTTCGGCGCGTGGGGGGGCGTCGGCGGCTGGTACCTCTGGCCGTGGGTGCCGTGGCTCGCCCTCGCGGGGGAGGACCTCTTCGTCTTCCGGCGGCCCGCTCCGGGCTGGCTCGCCGCCTCGTTCGCCCTCTGGCTCGCCGCCGTCAACGCCTCGTGGTTCGCGACCTCCCTCGCGCTCTACTACGGCCTCGGCTGAGCCGCGAACGGCTACTCGACCGTCACGGACTTCGCGAGGTTCCGGGGCTGGTCGACGTCGCAGCCGCGGCGGACCGCCGTGTGGTACGCGAGGAGCTGGAGCGGGACGACGGTGACGGCGGGCTGGAGCGCGGAGACAACCGTCGGAAGCTCCAGCGCGACGTCCGCGAACTC
Organism: uncultured Acidobacteriota bacterium; assembly: GCA_963821435.1. Lineage (GTDB taxonomy): Bacteria > Acidobacteriota > Thermoanaerobaculia > UBA5066 > UBA5066 > DAOMFB01. The sequence continues at coordinate 642,553 of CAWGDR010000004.1, read as the reverse complement.
CGCGACCTCGGCGTCCCCCTTCGAGACGAACGCGAAGAGAACGCCGTCGCGCGCCTTCACTTCCCGGAGGTTCGAGGCGATCTTCTCGTAGAGGGCGTCCTGCGGGGCGAGGCCGATGACCGGCATCGCGGGGTCGATCAGCGCGATCGGGCCGTGCTTCATCTCCCCGCCCGGGTACCCCTCGGCGTGGAGGTACGAGATCTCCTTCAGCTTCAGCGCCCCCTCGAGCGCGACCGGGTAGTGCGCGCCCCGGCCGAGGTAGAGGGCGTCGCGTGCGCGCTGCAGCCGCTCCGACAGCTTCTCGACCTCGGGCGCGAGCGCGAGCGCCTCGCGCATCGCCGCGGGCAGGTGGGCGAGACCCCTCACGAATCGATCGTCGGGCGCGAGCGGCGCCCCGCCGCGGGCGACGCGGGCGTAATGCGCGAAGAGGGCGAGGCCGACGAGCTGCGTCGTGAAGGCCTTCGTCGACGCGACGCCGACCTCCGGCCCCGCGTGGGTCGCGAGAACCCCGTCGACCATCCGGGCGATCGCCGAGCCGGGGACGTTCACGACGCCGACGGTCCGCGCCCCGAGGCGCTGCGCCTCCTTGAGCGCCGCGACCGTGTCGGCCGTCTCCCCCGACTGCGAGATCCCGACGACGAGGACCCGCCGGTCGACGAGGGGGGAGCGGTAGCGGAACTCGGAGGCGTAGTCGACCTCCGTCGGGATCCGCGCGATCTCCTCGAGGAGGAACTTCCCGACGAGCCCCGCGTGCCAGCTCGTCCCGCAGGCGACGACGTGGATCCGCTCGACGCCCGCGAGGAGGTCCGGCGGGATCCCCATCGCCCCCGCGTCGAAGCGGCCGGTCTCGAGGGAGAGCTTGTTCCCGACCGTCTCGGCGACGACCGTCGGCTGCTCCGCGATCTCCTTCGCCATGTAGTGGGGGTAGCCCCCCTTTTCGGCGGCGACGGCATCCCAGGGAACCCGCCGGAAGGTCCGCGCCCGGGGGGCGCCGGAGACGTCCGTGACGTCGATGCCGTCAGCCGTCACCCGCGCGAGGTCGCCGTCCTCCAGGAAGAGGAGGTCGCGGGTGTAGGGGAGGAGGGCCGTCCCGTCGCTCGCGACGAAGCTCTCGCCCTTCCCCTGCCCGACGACGATCGGCGGCCCCCACTTCGCCGCGTAGAGGACGCCCGGCTCGTCGGCGGAGAAGAGGACGAGGGCGTACATCCCCCGGAGCGTCGCGAGGGTCTCCCGGACCACGGCGCCGAACGGCTTGCCGGGCTCGCGCCGCGCCGCGGCACCGAGCGCCTGGGCGACGACTTCCGTGTCCGTCTCCGACGTGAAGACGACGCCGTCGCGCTGAAGCGCCTTCTTCATCGGCAGAAAGTTCTCGATGATGCCGTTGTGGATGACGACGATCCGCCCGGAGGCGTCCCGGTGCGGGTGGGCGTTCTCCTCGGAGGGGCGCCCGTGCGTCGCCCAGCGCGTGTGCCCGACCCCGAAACGGCCCTGCGAGCGGTGCGCCCGCGAGCTTCGCGGCGAGGACTCCGAGCTTCCCCTCGGCCCGCGCGACGCGGACCGCCCCGTCCCCGCCGACGACGGCGACGCCGGCGGAGTCGTACCCCCGGTACTCGAGCCGTTTCAGACCGTCGAGCAGGATCGGGAGCGCGGGCCGCGGCCCCGTGTACCCGACGATGCCGCACACGTTGTCAGCCCTTCTTTTTCCCGGACGTCTTCCGCTCGCGATAGGCGGCGCCGCCGCCAGGCTTGATCGTCTGTGGCGCGCGCGAGATCGCGAGCGCGTCCGGCGGAACGTCCTCGGTGACCGTCGTTCCGGCGCCGACGATGGCGCCGTCGCCGACGGTGACGGGGGCGACGAGCTGGACGTCCGAGCCGACGAAGACATTCTTTCCGATCGTCGTCTTGTGCTTGGAAAAGCCGTCGTAGTTGCAGGTGATGACGCCCGCCCCGACGTTCGTCCCCTCGCCGATCTCCGTGTCGCCGAGGTAGGTCAGGTGGTTCGCCTTGACCCCCTTTCCGAGAACCGCCTTCTTCGTCTCGACGAAGTTGCCGATGTGAACTCCCTCGGCCAGGTCGGACCCCTTCCGGAGCCGGGCGAACGGGCCGACAACGGCTCCGTCACCGACAGCCGACCCCTCCATCACACAATACGGATTCAGCGTGACGTTCGCGCCGATCTCGGAGTCTCGGACGACGCACCCCTGCCCGATCCGCGTTCCGGGGCCGACGCGCGTCCGCCCGAGGAGCGACACGAACGGCTCGACGACGCACTCGGGCGCGAGGACGACCTCCTCGTCGACCGTGATCGTCTCCGGATGGATCAGCGTCGCCCCGGCCTCCATCGCGGCCTCCGCGGCGCGTCCCCGAAGAAGCGCGTCGACGCGGGCCAGCTCGGCCCGCGAGTTGACGCCGAGCATCTCGTCGGGATCGTCCGCCGGAAGGCCGAGCGCCGGCCGCCCGGACTCCACCGCCATGGCGAGGACGTCGGTCAGGTAGTACTCCCCCTGGGCGTTCGTCGGCTCGAGCCTCGCGAGCGCCGCCTCGAGGAAGGGACGGTCGAACGCGTAGACGCCGGCGTTCACCTCGCGGATCTTCTTCTCGTCGTCGGTCGCGTCGCGCTCCTCGACGACGGCCACGACGACGCCGTTCGCGTCGCGGAGGACGCGCCCGTAGGGGGACGGGTCGGAGAGGACCGCGGTCAGGAACGTCACGGGGGTGCTGGGGCGGCCGTCGAGGGCGGCGAGGAGGCGGGCGACCGTCCCGGGGCGGAGGAGCGGCACGTCGCCCGAGAGGACGACGACCCGCGACGCGTCGCCGAAATGGGGCACGGCGGCCCGAACCGCGTCGCCCGTCCCGCGCGGCGGCTCCTGGAGGGCGACGGCGGCGTGCGGCGCCACCCGTGCCACGTGGGGCTCGACCGCCTCGCGCCCGGCGCCGACGACGACGACGAGCCGGCCCCCCGGCTCCGACGAGAGGAGGGCGCGGGCCGTGTCGAGCACGCGGTCGAGAAGGGGGCGACCCGCCGCGGAATGGAGGACCTTCGGGAGGGCGGACTTCATCCGGACGCCCTTCCCCGCGGCCAGGACGACGACGGCGGTTCCGCCCGTCACGCGCCTCCCGCGACGATCTCGGCGAATCCCTGGTGACTCCGAAGGGCGGCGAGGTCCGTGTCGAGCCGCGCCTGGATCCGGTTCTGGTCGTCGGCCGCGATCGCCTTCTTCAGGTTCGTGATCGCCTGGTCGACGTCGCCCGAAAGCGCGTGGCAGCAGGCCGCCAGGTAGTGGAGGCGGCCGTCGCCGTCCCTCTTTCCGGCGGTCTTCTTCAGGAGGTCGAGCGCCTTCTCGAGGTTCCCGCGGTTCTTCTCGAAGACGGCGACGTGGTAGAGGTCCTCGGCGTCTCCCGGGGCCGCCCCACGCGCCTTCTTGCCGTTCCGGCAGGCGGCGAGGTACATCTTCGCGCGGTCGCGGAACTCCTTCTCGTCCGGGTACTTCTCGACGAGCATCCTCGAAGCGGCGCGCCGCCTCGTCGAAGCGCCGCTTGTGGAAGGCGTCCATCGCCTTCTCGTATTCCCTGCGCGCGGCCGAGAGCTCCTTCTGCGCTTCCTTCAGGGACGCGGGCGCCTTGCGCGCCGCCACCGGTTCCGGGACCGCGAGCTTGAGCGCCTTGACCCGCTTCTGGACCTCCTCGAGCGGAACGCCGCGCTCGTACGCGATCTTCTGGAGATCGAGACGGCCGAAGTTCGCCTTGAGCCAGCGCGTGTCGTCGTCCGTCCATTTCCTGTTCATGAAGAGCCTCCAGGACCCGTCGTGCCCGCTCGCAGCGCCCGGGGCGCCTCGGCGAATGGCGGATTCTCTGCGTCTCTCCCCCGGGCGTCAAGGCGGCCCGGGACGCGCCCCATGCGCCCCCCGCTGAGGCGAAGTCCCTGTCTTCACGGACAGGATCTACACTCGGCGGGGTGTACCCGCCGCCCGTCTTCTGCACCCGCTGCGCGGCGAGGCTCGAGGAGCGCGAGGTCGCCCCGGGCGGAAAGCGGGTCCCCGCCTGCCCGCAATGCGGCGAGATCCACTGGATCGACCCGAAGATCGCCGCCGGAGTCCTGATCGTCGAAGGCGACCGCGTCCTCCTCGTGAAGAGGGGGATCGAGCCCGGCCTCGGAAAGTGGGCCTTCCCGGGCGGGCACGTCGACCGGGGCGAGACGATCGAGGCCGCCGCCCTGCGCGAGACGCGGGAGGAGTGCGGGGTGACGGCGGTCCTCACCGAGCTCGTCGGCCTCTACTCGTACCCCGGCCGGCCTGTCGTCGTGGCCGTCTACCGCGGCGGCGTGGCGCCGGGGAGCGCCGCGCCGGTCCCGCTCGACGAGACGCTCGACGTCGGCTGGTTCACGGCCGACGAGGTGGCGGCGCTCGAACTGGCGTTCCGGTCGGTCGCCGACTCCCTCTCGAAGCTCTTCGGCCGCGAGTACCGCGTCTAGAGGCGCGTCTTCGAGAAGATCGCCGCCGCGATCCGCGGCGGCCAGGCTCGCGGCACGAGACGGCCGGCCGCGATCCAGAGCCGGTCGTGCCAGTCGGTCACCGCGAACGGCTTCTTCCGGTCGAGCGCGCGGAGGCCGGCGTCCGCGACCGCCTCCGGGGTCATCTCGAAGAAGGGCGTCCCCTCCGCTTCCACCATCCCCGCGGTCGCGCAGAAGCGCGTCCGCGTGTAGCCGGGGCAGAGCGCCGTCACCGTCACGCCCTCCCGCTTCGCCTCCTCGTGGAGGGCCTGCGTGAACGAGAGGACGAACGCCTTGCTCGCGGCGTAGGCGGCGAAAAACGGCATCGGAAGGAACGCCGACGTCGACGCCACGTTCAGGATCGCGCCGCCTCCGCGCCCCGCCATCGCGCGAAGGAAGCGGTGCGTCAGCTCGGCCGTCGCCCCGACGTTCAGGCGGAGGAGCTCGAGGAAGCGCTGGTCCGGAAACCCGGTCTGGGGCCCGTTCCAGCCGAAGCCGGCGGCGTTGACGAGGAGGTCGACCCTCCGCCCCTCGCCCTCGGTCGCCTCGAAGAGCTCTCCCGCGGCGCCGGGGCGGGCGAGGTCGAGCGGGAGGGTCTCCGCCGCGGCTCCGGAGAGCGCCCGGAGCTCTCCGGCGAGCGCCTCGAGCCGATCCGCCGAGCGGGCGACGAGGAGGAGCGGGGCGCCGCGCGCCGCCAGCCTGCGGGCGATCGCCTCGCCGATCCCGGACGACGCGCCCGTCACGAGCGCGAAGGCGCCCTCGCCGGGACCGGTCACTTCGGGGCCGTCGTTCCGGCCGAGGCGGCCGGTGCCGTCGTGACTTCCGCGACGCGGTAGCCGAGAAGGGTCTTCAGGACCTTCATGGGAGCGAAGAGATCGAGGACGGGAGACGGGGCCGGAGAGGGGAAGACCGCGAGGACCAGCGGGTTCTCCTCGTCGGCGAGGATCTCGAAGGTCCCGAACCAGCTCGAGGCCGGGATCGTCGGGACCTCCACGCTCTGCCCGTCCAGCCTGAGGGAGAAGCGCCTCGGCACGCCCGCGTTCCAGAGGACCGCGGCCTCCGCCCCGCCCCCTCCCGCCGTCAACTCCGACGCCCGGCGCAAAAGGAGCGAGGCGGGCTCCTTCAGGAACCGGGCCCCGAGCGTCAAGGGAACCCTCGCCTCGCGGCGCTGCCGGAGGTCGCGGTAGGCGCCCTTGGCGACCCAGAGCGCCGTCGAGCCGGCGAACGACGCGTTCCCCTCCGGCCAGAGCCCCGGGAGGAGGTACGACGTCGCCGACCAGAAGTCGGGGAAGAAGAGCTCGCCGCCGACCGTCCGTTCCTCGTAGTCGGGCGGGACCGAAGGAAGCGGCGTCGCGCTTGCCGGGGCGTTCGACCGCGCGCGCACCCAGTCCTCGCGCCGCCGCGCCGACGCCGCCTTCTCGACGCGGATCGAGCCCGTCCAGAGGAGCCGGAGAGCGCGGGCGTCGACGCCGAGCACCTCGACCTCGCGCCGGGCCGCGTCGGGGGTGTCCTCCGCGTCGACCCCCGGCAGGTTCGGGACGAGCGCGAGCTGCAGGCCCGTCCGGAGCGCGAACGTCGTGACGGGCGGGGGCGGCGCCCGCTTCGGGCGGGAGGCCGCCGACTCGGGCCCCTCGCAGGCGGCCGCCAGCGCGGCGGCTCCGAGGACGGCGAGCGGTCCGCCCCTCATGCCGTCACCGGTTCGAGACGTCGTTCAGCCGCTGGTCGTACGGAAGCGCCTCGACGCGGGAGGCGAGGATCCGCTCGCGCCCCGGCCGGTAGTGGTTGATCGCTTCGATCAGGAGGCGGTCGCCCGAGACTGTCGCGGACTGCTGCTCCTCCCAGAGCCCCTTCGAGTTGAGGATGACGCGCGTCACGAGGACGACGGGCGCGTCGGGCGTCCAGGAGACATAGGCGGGGTTCTTCACGAAGGCGCGCGCCGCGGCCTCCAGCTTCGGGTCGAGGTCCTTCGGGTCCCACGCCTCGCGCGCCAGCGGGGGACCGCCCCGCCGCCCGCGGACCATCACGACGACCGGCCTCGGGTCGGGGTACTCCTTGCGGAGGAGGGCGGCGACGCCCAGGAGCGTCATCGAGCGGCCGCCGAAATTGAACGGCATGTGGTCGAGCTCGGAGCCCTTCTTCGCGAGGTCCTTCGGCACGCCGAGGATCAGGATCCCCTTCAGGGCCGCGGCGTTGTGAGCGTTGATCCAGTAGGCGAGCTGGTCCTCGACGGTCGGGAATAGGTGCGGCTGGCCGATCGGCGAGATCCGCGCCACCTCGCCGAGGTAGGCGTCGAGTGTCTCTTTCTCCTCTGCGACGGCGCCGTAGTCGACGAGACCGTCCTGGCTGACGGCCTTCTCGAGGACGCGGCCGAACATCGCGTGCGGAAAGCGCCCCGCGGACGGGACATCCCCCTCCGGCTTCTTCGTCGCCGGAGGCGGCGCGCTGCTGCAGGAGAGCGCGAGGAGCGCGCCGAGGAGCGCGGCAGACACGAGAGGGGGAATGCGGAACGGCATCACGGCGGCCGCTCAGCCGATCACGTCTTCGGTGCCGTCGACGCCGAGGATGTTCCCCGTCATCCAGACGGTTTCCGGGCGCGCCACCGCCACGATGACCTTCGCGACGTCGTCGGGGGTCGTGAGGCGGCCGGCCGGGTGGATCGCGAGGCAGCGCTCGATCATCTGCTCGTTGCCCGGGATCTTCCGGAGCGCCGGGGTGTCGGTGACGCCGGCGCGGATGGCGTTGACGGCGATCTTCCGCTTCACGAGCTCGACCGCGAGCTGCCGGCAGTGGCTCTCGAGCGCGGCCTTGGCGGCCGAGACGGCGCCGTAGGAGTGCCAGATCCGGTGGCCGCCGGCCGAGGTCATCGCGAAGACGTGCGCGCTCTCCCCGATGAGGCCGGCCCCGAGGACGTCCTGCACCCACCAGACGAGCGAGTGCGCCATGACGTCCAGCGTCATCTCCATCTGCGCGGGGACGATCCGGTCGGCCGCTCCCGGGGCGAGGAACGGCTTCAGCGTCCCGAAGGCGAGCGAGTGGAGGAGCACGTCGACCGCCCCGGGGTTCTGCTCTTCCTCGAGCGTCCGGGACATCGCCGCGATCACCTCGGCCCGTTTCCCGGCGTCGGCGGCGTTCACGTTGAAGAACTCGGCCCGGGCCCCCGCCGATTCGATCTCCCCCGTGATCCGCTCCACGTTCGGAAGCGTCGCCCGGCGGTCGAGGTGGATGCCGAAGACGTTGCGGCCGGCGCGGGCGAGCGCGACGGCCGCCGCTTCGCCGAAACCCGACGAGGCGCCCAGGACGAGTGCCCACTTCCTTTTTGCGGTCATAGGGGAAAAATACCACCGTGGGACCGCCGACGTTCCGGGACCGGCTTCGGGAGGCGCGCGCGGCCGGACGGCCACTTCTCCTCGACGCGGCGATGGGAACCGAGCTGGCGCGCCGCGGCGTCGACACGAGCCCGCCGCTCTGGAGCGCGCGCGGCCTCTACGGCGACGCCGCGACCGTCGACGCAATCCACCGGGAGAACGCCCGCGCGGGCGCCGACGTCCTGACCGCGAACACCTTCCGGACGCACGCGAGGAACCTCCAGTCGACGGAGGAGCCGCGCCGCGTCGCGCAGCGGGCCCGGGAGCTGACGCTCTGGGCGGTCGCTCCTCGCCCGCGAGGCGGCCGGGTCCGCCGGAAGGGCGGGTGTCCTGGTGGCGGGCTCACTCTCCCCGCTCGAGGACTGCTATTCGCCCGACCTCGTCCCCGGCGACGCGGCCCTCGCCCGCGAGCACGCCCTCCAGGCGGACCGGCTCGCCGAGGGGGGCTGCGACCTGATCCTCGTGGAGACGATGAACACCGTCCGCGAGGCCGTCGCGGCGGCGCGCGCCGCGGCCCAGACGGGCCTCCCGGTCGCGGTCTCGCTCGTGACGGACGGCGACGGGCGGCTCCTCTCCGGGGAGCCCGTCGCCGCGGCCGCCCGCGCCCTCCTCGCTCTCCCGCGTCCACCCGACGTCCTCGGCGTCAACTGCGTCCCTGCCCGCGCGATTGGCGCCGACCTGGGACGCCTCAGGGAGGCCGGTGGCGGCGTTCCGCTCGGCGTTTACGCGAATACCGGGCGGGCGCTCGACGAGGCGGGCGGGCTCTTCACGGAGCCGACCGGCCCCGAGGCCTACGCGCTCTTCGCCGCCACGCTGGCTGGCTGCCGGAGGCGTCGCGCTCCTCGGAAGCTGCTGCGGCACGACGTCGGCCCACACCGCCGCCCTCCGGGCTCTCATCGATGGTTACGGGAAATAACCTCTGATCGTCTTCGGGCGGAGCTTCGGGTCGCGGAGCTTCACGTCGACCGAGCGGAACTCGTCCTCCCCCTTCTTGGAGTTCGTCAGGTACGTGACGAAGTACTGCGAGCGGAGCTCCGTCTCGATCTTCTGGTAGATCGCCGGCAGCTCGGCCGCCTTCCCGACGAAGAAGGCGTCGGCGCCCGTGTCCGTCGCCAGCTCCTTCAGCTTCGCCTTGATCCCGATGTCCGTGAAGCCGAGGCCGAGCCCGATGACGTAGATCGGGATTCCGGCCGTCCGGGCGTACCGCCGCACCGTCTCGTAGTCGCTCCAGGAGTGGTTGTCGTCGCCGTCCGAGAGGACGACGATCGCCTTCCGCCCCGGCACGGCGCGGAACTGGTAGAGCGCGAGGACGACCGCGTCGATAGAGCGCCGTTGCGCCTTCCGCCCGCGTCTCCTGGATCGCGCGGACGAGGTCGCCGGACCGCTTCGACATCGAGGCGAGGAGCGCCGGCTGCTCGCGGAACTCGATGACGAAGCCCTGGTCCTTCTCCTTGATCAGCCGCTCCACGAACTCGCCCGCCGCCTGGTGGACGAGCGGCATCGACGCCCGCATCGAGCCCGACCCGTCGATGACGATGCCGAGGGAGAGCGGCAGCGCCTCGGCGAACTCGAAGCCCGAGATCTCCTGCTTCGCGCCGTCCTCGAAGACGGTGAAGTCGTCCTTCGTCAGCCCCTTCGCGAAGCGCCCCTCGGCGTCGTAGACCGAGACGTGGAGCTCCACGAGGTTTACCTCGATCCGCGACAGGAATCGCTGCTCCCCCTTCAGGAGCTTGACGTCCGTGAACTCCTTCCCCTCCTCGTCCACGGCGGTCGCGCGGACCAGCGTCGCCTTCTTCAGCCGGGCCGACGGGACGACGACGTTGTAGGGCGGCGCGGACCACTCCTTCACGAGGTCGGTGTCGAGGTAGAGCTTCAGCGACTTCGCCGAGCCCCCTGCGATCGACTGGACGGTGACCTTCAGCTCGACGTTCTCGGCCGTCGACTTTCGGCAGCTCCACGATCCGGACCGCGAGCCGCGCGTCGCGCTCGTTCAGGGCCCAGGCGTCGGCGTCGAGGAAGTTCCCCTGCGCGTCGAAGCCGAGGACCTTGAGCGTCTGCTTCTTCGGGATCTTCCCGAGGTCCAGCTCCACCGTGTAAGGCGGACGGTTCCTGACGAGGATCCGCTTCTCCTCGAGGAAGAACTCCACCCGCGAGACCGGCGCGGCCACCTCGACCTCGACGCGGAGGAGGCCGATCGGGACCTCCTTCTTCGGCGGGACGATCTTCACGAGCCCCTGCGCCGCGGCCTCCTTCGGGACGACGGGGCGGTTCTCGGACTCGAGGATCACCGGCGGCGGCGCCCGGGAGGCCGGCCGCGTCGGTCCCGGCGTCCTCCGCGCGGAACTCGGCCGACATCTTCGGCACCGTCAGGTCGACGGCGCGCGTCGCGAGGAGGCGCCCCTTCGCCCCCTCCAGCCGGAACTGGATCGAGAGCTCGCCCGGCGGGAGCGAGCGGAGAAACGCCGCCTGGACGGGCTTTCCGGCCTCGGAGCCCGAGAGGTCGACGTCGACCGGCACGCGGAACGACTCGACGCTCTCGCCCCCCTTCTTCACCTCGCCGAGGAGGAAGAAGGCGAGCTTCTGCGGCGTGTCCGGCCCTCCGGCGCCGGCCGGCCCGCGGAGGTCCGACCTCGAGACGACGAGGACGAACCGGACGACGGTCTTTTCGCCGCTCCGGCCGAGAAACTGCTCCCGGATCTCGATCGGGACCGAGACGGGTCCGGCGTCGACCCGGGTCTTCTGCGCGGCCGACGGCGGCGACTGGGCCAGGGCGGGCGCGGCGGCGAGCAGAAGGGCGGCGAGCAGGCCTCGAACTCTCATCCGCGCATCGTAGACTGCGCGCGAAGCGACAGAATCTCCATGTCAATCCCCCTCGCAGGAGCCCGCATGCAAATCCGTTTCCGTCCTCTTTCCCGGATTCTCTCCGGCGTCCTCCTGGCCGCCCCGCTCCTCGCGGCCGCGCCCCCGGCCCCGACGGACGCGATCCTCGAGGCCGAGCGCGCCCGGTGGGAGGAGGCCGCGGACCGGATCTGGGACTTTTCAGAGACGGCGCTCAGGGAGACGAAGTCGGCCGAGCTCCTCGCGGGAATCCTCGAGAAGGAGGGATTCACGGTGACGCGAGGCGTCGGCGGCATGCCGACCGCCTTCGTGGCCAGCGCGGGCTCGGGGTCGCCGGTCGTCGGGATCCTCGCCGAGTACGACGCGCTCCCCGGCCTCTCGCAGAAGGGGGGCGAGGCGTCGAAGTCGCCGCGGGTCGCGGGCGCCCCGGGACACGGCTGCGGCCACAACCTCCTCGGCACCGCCGCGGTCGCGGCGGCCGTCGCCGCGAACCGCGTCCGCGTTGCCCAAAAGCTGCCGGGGACGCTCCGGGTCTTCGGGACGCCCGCCGAGGAGCAGATCGTCGGGAAGACGTTCATGCTGCAGGCCGGCGCCTTCGCGGGAACGGACGTCGTCCTCGCCTGGCACCCGACCCCGTCCACCTACGTCTACACGAAGCCGCGCCTCGCGATCACGGCGATCGACGTCGAGTTCTTCGGGAAGACGGCGCACGCCGCCGCGAACCCCTGGCTCGGCCGGAGCTCCCTCGACGCGCTCGAGCTCTTCGAGTTCGCGCTCGCCCTGATGCGCGAGCACGTCCTCCCGACGGCGCGTCTCCACCGGCAGATCAAGGACGGCGGCCTCGCCGCCAACATCATCCCCGACTACGCGCGCGTCCAGTGGTTCGTCCGGGACGAGACGGGCTGCGCGCGTCGCCGAGATGCTCGGCCGGATCCGGAAGGCGGCCGATGGGGCCGCGCTCGCCACGGAGACGAGGGCGAAGGTGACCGTCCTTGCCTCGACGCGCGAGCCGATCTACAACGAGGCCCTCTCCCGCGTCGTCCAGAGGCAGCTCGAGCGCGTCGGCCCCCCGGCCTGGGACGCCGCCGACGTCGCCCTCGCGAAGGTGATCCAGAAGGAGGTCGGGATCCCGGAGGCCGGCCTCGCCGACACGGTCGTCCCCTTCGGCCCCGGACACGGCGACACCGCGTCGTCGGACGTCGGCGAGACGAGCGCGGCCCTGCCGCTCGCCGAGCTCTCCGTCGCGGCCGGGCCCGTCGGTTCCCCCTGGCACCACTGGGCGGTGACCTCCTGCTCGGCCAGCGCCATCGGCCGGAAGGGGATGCTCGTCGCCGAGAAGGTCCTCGCCGCCTCGCTCGTCGACCTCCTCACGCAGCCCGCGGCGGTCGCCGCGGCGAAGGCGGAGTTCGCGAAGTCGACGGACGGGAAGCCGTGGGTCTCCCCCTTCCCCCAAGGCGCGACGCCGAAGGTCTACTGAACGGGCTCAGACCGCAAAGCGCGGCGGGGCGACGGCGGCGAGACCGTCCATCAGCGAACGGAAGCCGTCGAACGTGAGGCTCTGGTCGCCGTCCGAGAGGGCGTGGTCGGGGTCGGGGTGGACCTCGATCAGGAGGCCGTGCGCGCCGCACGCCCGCGCCGCCCAGGCCATGGGCGCGACGTAGTCGCGGCGCCCCGTGCCGTGGCTCGGGTCGACGACGACGGGGAGATGCGTCCGCTCCCTGAGGACGACGACCGCCGAGAGGTCGAGCGTGTTCCGCGTCGCGCTCTCGAAGGTCCGGATCCCCCGCTCGCAGAGGATCACCTGCCCGTTCCCCTTCGCGAGGATGTACTCCGCCGCCGCGAGCCACTCCTCGATCGTGCTCGAGAGGCCGCGCTTGAGCAGTACCGGGCGGTCGACCTTGCCGACCTCGTTGAGGAGCGGGAAGTTCTGCATGTTCCGCGCGCCGATCTGGAGGATGTCGGCCTTCGCGGCCATGAGGCGCACCTGCTCGGGGGCCATCACCTCGCTCACGATCGGCAGTCCCGAGGCGCGACCCGCCGCGGAAAGGAGGTCGAGCCCGTCCTCGCCGAGCCCCTGGAACGCGTAGGGGCTGGTCCGCGGCTTGAAGACGCCGCCGCGGAGGACGTGCGCGCCGCACCCCTTCACGAAGCGGGCGGTCGCCTCGATCTGCTCCTTCGACTCGACCGAGCAGGGCCCCGCCATGACGACGAAGCTCGGGCCGCCGATCAGGAGGTCTCCGACACGGACGACGGTGTCCTTCTCGCGCGCGGCGCGGTCGACGAGCCGGTAGTGGACGCTCTTGCGGGCGGGGGCCGGCCTCGGTACCGCGGGAGCGGGCTCCACGGGCGCCGCCGCGGCGTCCACGGAGGGGGCCGGGACGTCGGCCGACGTCAGATCCTGCGGGGTCGCCTTCGCCGGGTACGAGCCGAGCACCTTCAGGTAGAGGGCGGTGACGCGCAGCTCGTCGAGAGCGCGGGCCACCTTCTCCTCGGCGGCGTTCCCCTCGAAGTCGACGAAGAACATGTACTCCCACGGCCGGTGCGGGCGCGGGCGCGACTCCAGCTTCGTCAGGGAGAGGCCGTGGTCCGAGAGGACGGCGAGGCAGCGGAGGAGCGCGCCGTGCTCGTGGCGGGTCGTCAGGATGAGGCTCGTCTTGCAGGGGATCCGCGGGTCGAATCTTTCGGGAGCCCGCGCCAGCGCGACGAAGCGGGTCCAGTTCTCCTCCTGGTTCGCGATGCCGCGCCGGAGGATCGTCAGCCCGTAGGCCGACGCCGCCTCCGGCGGGCCGATCCCGGCCTGGGTCGGATCGCCCGCCTCGGCCACCTCCTTCAGCGCCTCGGCCGTGTCGAACCGGAAGACGGGCTGGGCGTTTGGGAGCGACTGCAGGAAGAGGGCGCACTGCTCGAGCCCCTGCGGGTGGGAGAGGATCCGCGCGATCGACGTCAGCGGCACGTCGGCCGGCCCCGCGAGGCAGTGGTCCACCTTCCACGTCTCCTCGCCGACGATCGCGACGTCGTGCGAGAGGAGCTGGTCGTAGACCTGGTTGATGCTCCCGGCGGTCGTGTTCTCGATCGGGAGGATGGCGAGGTCGGCCTTCCCCGATACGAGCGCCTCCATCGCCTCCGCGAATGACCGGAAGCCGGCGAGCTCCCCCTCGACGCCGAGACCCGAGAGGTACTTCTGGGCCGCGAGCCAGCTGTTCGCGTGCGGCACGCCCTGGAACGCCACCTTCACGGCGCGCCCGGGCAGGGCGCCGGAGAGGAACGCGGCCTGGCGCGTGACGGAGTGGGCGATGATCTCGGAGAAGATCTTCCGCGCGAGCGGCGCCGAGACGCCGAGCTGCCGCGCCGCCGCCTCGACCTTCAGGAGGACGTCGCGTTCCCGCGCCGCGTCCCGGATCCCCCCCTCGCCGGCCGCCTTCGCCTCGCCGATCTTCGCGACGAGCGCGAGCCGCTTCGCGAGGAGCCGGACGAGGTCGCCGTCGACCCCGTCGAGCGCCTCGCGGAGGCCTGAGAGGTCGTCAGGAGGGACGGGGGGCGCCGCCATCGAGGTCAGGCGTTCCGGCCGGTCAGGCCGCCATCACGGCGTGGCGGTCGAAGAAGGCGTGGATCGCGTCGAGGAAGGCCTGGGGCGAGTCGAGGCCGTGGATCTGGCGGCGGAGATCGTGCCCGTTCGGGAGGGAGTGGGTGTACCAGCCGGTGAAGGTCCGGAGCTTCGACAGGACGGCCTTCGGCATGTCGCCGTCGTTCTTCATGATGAGCCGGAAGTGCTCGAGGATGACCGCGCGCCGGTCCTCGAGCGCCGCGGCGCGGACCGGGCGCCCCGCGAGGAGGTCGGCCGCCTGCCGGAAGATCCAGGGGTTCTTCATCGTCGCGCGCCCGCACATGACGGCGTCGCAGCCGGTCTCCCGGAACATGGCGGCGACGTCCTCGGGGCCGTTCACGTCCCCGTTGCCGACGACCGGGATCGAGACGGCCTCCTTCAGGCGCGCGATCCGGCTCCAGTCGGCCCGCCCCGTGTACATCTGCTTCGCGGTCCGGGCGTGGAGGGCGACGGCGGCGACCCCCTCCCCCTCGCAGATCCGCCCGAGCTCGAGGTAGTTCACCGCCTCGTCGGAGAGGCCGAGCCGGAACTTCACCGTGAGCGGCGTCGTCGGGAGCGCCTTCCGGCAGGCCGCGAGGATGCCGCGCGCCTTCCCGAGGTCCCGCATCAGGCCGGCGCCCGCGCACCCCTTCAGGACCTTGTTCGCCGGGCAGCCCATGTTGATGTCGCAGACGTCGACCTGCATCTCCTCGACGCGCGCGGCGGCGCGCGCCATCCGCGCCGCGTCGGCGCCGTAGATCTGGACGGAGAGCGGCCGCTCGTCCGGGTCGAAGCGGAGGAGCCGCTCCGTCCGCCAGTTCCCCCGAGTGAGCCCTTCCGACGAGACGAACTCCATCGTCACGAGCCCCACCCCGCCGAGGCGGCGGAGGAGGAGCCGGTACGTCATGTCCGTGATCCCCGCCATCGGGGCGAGGACCAGCGGCGGCGACACGGCGCAGCGCCGGGTGCCGGCGCTCTCGTAGGCGATCGAGGTCGGGAACATGATCAGTGAGCCGGAGCGCCCGCCTCCTCGGAGGTCTCGAACGAGCCGCGGTAGAGGTTGAACGGCCCCTCGATGATCTTCCCGTCCTTCGTCAGCGCGACGACGTAGATGTGCTTGCCGGGCGCGAGGTCCTTCAGCCAGACGGCGTCCGGCTTCGTGAGGGTCACTTCCGGCAGCTCGTCGATCCGGTACCGGACGCGGCACGAGTCGGGCACGTCCTTGTCGGCCACGGGGCAGTTCCTCGACGAGGAAGTCGAGCATCACCATGTGCGCCTCCCCCTTCGGGTACTTCCCCTTCGGGCGGTTTCCCGTCAGGAGCGGCGCCTTCGGGTCGGGCACGTGCTTGCCGTCCTTCTCGCCGACGTGGAACGTCACCATGGCGAAGGCACCCGGCTCCTTGAGCGCCTCGTGCCAGGGGCGGACCGCGAAGGCCCGGATCGTGTGCGTCCCCTTCGGGACGTTCCGGAAGACCCAGGGCTTCGCCGGGTCGAAGTCGACCATGACCGCGCCGTTGTCGAAGACGATGCCGACTCCCTGCCCGCTCTGCGTCTTCGGGTCCTGGAAGGCCTCGTAGTTCTTCAGGTCGAACTTCACCTCGACGACCGCTCCCTTCGGGGGGGGCTGCCCGGCGGCCGCCGGTGGCATCGGGATGACCTCGTCGGGCTTCGGCGCGAGGATCTTCAGCTCCACCGGCCCGGTCGGCCCGCGCCCGTCCACGTGCTCCGGGATCGGGCTCTTCGGGTCCTTCGGCGTCGGCTGCTGACCGAGCGCCGGAAGAGCGGTCGCCGCCACGAAGGCGGCCAGAAAGCGGCGGATGTTACGGCTCATCATCTCCTCCAACGCACGTCTCCCCGTCGTGAGCGGAGCGAAAGATGGTACCAGCCGGCGCAAGGCCGGCCCCGTCAACGCGGCGCGGCGGCCGTGTCCAGCCCTTCGGGATCTCGAAGAGTTCCGGGTCGACGCCGAGGCGGATGTCGGTCAGCCTGACCGACGTCGTCCCCTTCGACCCGCCGGGCCTCGGCGTCTCCCGGTCCATCCGGATCGCGAGGTTCTCGAGGCTCGAGGCGACCCAGAACGTCGTGGCGGGGGACGCGGGGTCGTCCTTCCGGTCCCGGAACTCCCAGAGGGCGCAGACGACCCCCGCGAAGACCTCGTCGCTCTCGCGCCGGTACTCCGTCACGCCGCGCCGCTCGGCTTCGCCCCGATCGTCGAAGAAGGGGGCGAGCGGAAAGCCCGGGAGCACCTCGTCGGTCGCCTGCGGGTAGGGGACGGCGGCGAACGTCTTCGCGGCCGGGTCGAGGACCCACGCCTTCTGCTCCTTCCCCCGGAGAATCAGGACGGGGCCGGAGGGCGCCGGCCGGCGCCACCGGTCGTCGCCGCGGACGGCGATCTCGTACGGAGCCCCCGCGACGCCGTCGACGACCGTCGTGACCCGTGCCCGGTAGCCGTCGACGCTGGCCCGTGGCGGCGGCGTGCAGGCTGCGGCGAGAAGGAGCGCGGAAACGCCGACGCCGAGCGGCGGTTTCATCGCACCGCCAGCCGCGTCGGCGGGGCCGCCCCCTCGATCGAGAGGCCGAGGAAGCGCTGGAGCGTCACGAGGGCGCGGAGAGTCACCCACCGCGACATCTCTCCCGTCCTCTCGAGCGCGAAGGGGAGCCGCCCGTCCGGCTCGCGCTCGAGCTTCCAACGGCTCCGGTGGTCCGCGCGGGAAAGGAGGAGGGAGAGGGCGCGCCCGAGGCTCCCCTCGCGCGGCGTCACCGAGCCCTCCGGCGCGGCGAGCGCGAGGGCGTAAAGGAGCTCCGGTAGGTCGCTCGTCTCGCCCGTCGGGAAACCGGCCCGCAGGTTCTCGCGCGAGGCGGTCGGCCCCGCGTCGCGCGGCAGCTCGACCTCGAGGGCGCGCGCGACGAGGAAGTCCGTGGCGCGCGCGACGAGCGGGGAGCGCTTCTCCTCTGGGAGCGCCGCGAAGAGAAGGAGCCCCTTCGCCGTCTTCACGCGGCCCTGCGTCACGGCGCGCGCGACGTAGTCGGCGCCGGCGAGGACCCGGGGGTCGCCCGCGTGACCGATCAGGGCGAGGGCGCGACAGAGGACCGCGAAGGAGCCCGCCTCGATCGCGGCGTCCTGGTGCCGGGAGAGCTCGACGAGCTCCTTCTCCCACCCGGCGAAGAGGACGTCCGCCGCGTGCCGGAGGACCGGGAGCGAGGCGTCGGCGCCGGCCTCTGCGAGGAAGAGCGTCAGCCAGAGCCCCCCCTCGTACTTCTGGAGAAGGTCTGTCCGCTGCGATCCCGGCTCCAGCCGGCGGCGGAGGACGCCGAGGACGTCGCGCACCCACGGGTCGCGGGGGAGCGCCTGCCGCGCCCGCTTCAGCTCCGGGTCCTTCGCCGGCCGGCCGAGCAGGTCGCGGAGGACGACGTACCGCGCCGCCGCGCTCTCGCGGGAGACGAGCCAGTCGATCGTGGAGATCGGGACCCGACAGGACCCCTCGGGCAGCGGCACGACGCGCGGCCTCCGCTCGAGGGGCGGCGCCGCGGCGGGGGGCTTCCGGAACGGGCGGGCGGCTGCGCGGGAGGCCTTCGGGCGGACCGGGAAGCGGGGCGACATGGACCGCGAGGATAATCCCACCCGCCATGAACTTCTTTCGCGAGGGAACCACCCGCGTCGTCGGCCACCGCGGCTCGCCGACGAAGGCGCTCGAAAACACCTTCGAGAGCTTCGACCGGGCCGAGGCGGACGGCGCCGACGGCTTCGAGCTGGACGTCCGCCTGACGCTCGACGGCGAGGCCGTCGTCTTCCACGACCCCGAGATCGTCGTTTCAGACAGGCGATTGCCGGTCGCGCAGGTGACGATGCCGGAGCTGGCCGGCGTCGAGGTGGTCCGCGGCGACCTCCGCGGCCGGGTCCCGACGCTCCGCGAGGTCCTCGAGCGCTACGGCTCGGCCGGCCGCTTCCTCGTCGAGTTGAAGCCCGGCCCCTCGCCGCGCCCCGGCCTCCTCGAGTTCCGCGTCGCCGCGCTCCTCTCCCAGATGCACGTCCTCGACCGGACGGTGGTGCTGTCGTTCTCGGCCGACATGCTTCGGCGGATCAAGGAGCACGAGGCCGCGCGTCGAGACCTGCCTCAACTTCGACGCGACCGCGTACCGGCCGACCGGCCGCTTCTGGCCCGACCTGCCGAAGGGGTGCGAGACGATCGGGCCGAACGTCGCACTCGCGACGGGACGGCTGATGGCCGAGGCGAAGGAAGCGGGAGTCGGCGTCCACGTCTGGACCGTCAACGATCCCGAGGTCGCCCGCCAGCTCGCCGTCTGGGGCGCCGCGAGCGTCATCTCGGACGACGTTGCCCTCGTCGGCCCCGCGATCCGCTCCGCGACCGGCGCGACGCCGCCGCTGACGCTCGTCTGACGCGAGGATTGGTCGGGGCGGGCGGATTTGAACCGCCGACCGCGAGCTCCCAAAGCTCGTGCGCTACCACTGCGCCACGCCCCGTGTGGCACCATTCTGCGCGATGACGAAAGCGAAAGGGAAGCCCTCCCTCGTCCTCCTGCACGGGCTGGGAGGCTCGTCGGCCGACTGGGCCGAGGCCGCGAAGATCCTTTCGAAGAGCTACGACGTCCTCGCGCTCGACCTCCCCGGCGCGGGCGCGGCGCCGAAGCCGGCCGTCCGGGTACGACCCCGCCTCGCTCGCGCGCTACGTCGAGAACGAGATGGAGGAAGCGGGTTTCCGCTCGTGCCCACGTCGCCGGGAACTCGATCGGGGCGCGCGTCGCCGGCGAGCTCGGCGGCCCGCGAGCCGTCGCGCGTCGTGAAGCTGGCCCTCGTCTCTCCCGTCGGCGCCGTGTCGTACGGCTTCACCGACCGGCTGAAGTGGAAGGGGATGTCCCGTCGCGCGATCCTGACGAGCGTCCCCGAGAGCTCGATCCGGAACGCCTCCGGCTACGGCTTCGGCGTCGACGGGCCCGGGGAAGAAGGGCTTCGTCGAGCGGACGGTCGCCTCGCGGAAGGGCCCCGAGGGGGACGCGATCGCGCGGGCCGTCGAGATGAGCGTCGACGGCGTCCTCGAGGCCCCGCCGCTCGTCGAGCGGCTCCGCGGCACGAAGGCGCCGCTCCTCGTCGTGGCGGGCGCCCTCGACCCGCTCGCGCCCCCGGCCGACTCGCGCGCAGCTCCTGAAGGCCCGCCCCGACGCGGCGTTCGTCGAGCTGCCGCGGCTCGGGCACTACCCGATGCTCGAGGACCCGAAGAAGCTGGCCGACGACGCTGAAGGATTTCTTCGGCTGACATGATCGCGGGGGTTTCTCGATCCCCCCGCGCCCCCCGGTACTCCGTGATGACCTTTCGCCCGGACGACTGCCCTTGCAGGCCGCCGTAGAGCGGCTTCCACCAGTCGGCGGGAAGCGCCGCGGCGAGCGCCCGGCCCTGCGCGACGAAGAGGGCCCGCAGCCCGCCCCGCGCGACGGCGAGCAGCTCGCGGAGCGCCTTCTCGTCGAACGGCTCCTTCTCGGCGGTCCCCTGCACCTCGACGAAGCGCCCGCCCGACGTCCCGACGACGTTCAGGTCGACGTCGGCGCCCGAGTCCTCGGCGTAGTTCGAGGTCGAGGACCGGCGCGCCCGCGACGAGGCCGACCGAGATGCCGGCCACGGCCTCCCTGAGCGGGCTCTTCTTCACGAGCCGCCGCTTCTCCAGCCCCGCCGACCGCGAGCGCCAGGGCGACCTACGCGCCCGTCACCGAGGCGCAGCGGGTCCCGGCGTCCGCGACGAGGACGTCGCAGTCGAGCGTCACCGTCCGCGGCGCCGAGGAGCTTCCGGTCGACGACGCCGCGGAGGGCCCGGCCGATGAGGCGCTGGATCTCCAGCGTCCGGCCCGACTGCTTGCCGCGGGCCGCCTCGCGCGGGGACCGCTCGAGCGTGGCGCGCGGGAGCATCCCGTACTCCGCCGTGACCCACCCCTCGCCGGTGTCGCGGAGGAACGGCGGGACCTTCTCCTCCACCGTCGCCGTCACGAGGACGCGCGTCCGCCCCTGGGTGATCAGGCAGGAGCCCTCGGCGTGCTCGACCGCGCCGGTCTCGATCGTGACGGGACGGAGCTCGCGGGGGGCGCGGCCGTCGGGGCGGGAGGGCTTCGTCATCGCCCGCGATTCTCGCCGATCCTCGCTCACGCGAGGTCGACCAGCTCGAGGCGCGCCGCCTCGCGCCCGAGAAAGCGCCCGGCGAGGCGCGTGAACCGCTCCGACGCGTCCGTGACGAGGAGGTGCGTCTCCCCCGCCCCGTCACCCGCCCGGCGCGCCGCCCGAGGGAGCCGCTCGGCGAGCGCCGTCGCCGCCGACTCGGCCGAGTCGACGAGGACGGTGCCCGGCGCGAGCGCCCGGGCGATCGTCGTCCGGAGGAGCGGGTAGTGGGTGCAGCCGAGGATCACGACGCGGGCGCACGACGCGCGGACCGGCGCGAGGTAGTGCTCGGCCGCCGCGCGAGCGACGTCGTTGTCGATCCACCCCTCCTCGGCGAGCGGGACGAAGAGCGGGCAGGCGGTGTTCAGGACCTCCCGCGCGGCGTCGAGCGCGCGGATCGCGCGCCCGTAGGCGTCCGACGCGACGGTCGCCTCGGTCGCGAGGACGGCGATCGGCGACGCGGTCTCCCGTTTCCCGCTCCAGCCGGCGCGCCTCGTCGACCGCTGCCCGCGCGCCGGGCGCCGACGACGCCGACGACGGGGACGGGGACCCGCTCCTCGAGGACGTCGAGCGCGAGGGCCGAGGCCGTGTTGCAGGCGACGACGAGCGCCTTGACGTCGTGGGCGGCGAGGAACTCCGCCGCCTTCCGCGCATAGCGCCGGACCGTCTCCGGCGACTTCGTCCCGTACGGCAGGCGCGCCGTGTCGCCGAGGTAGAGGAGGTTCTCGGACGGAAGCCGCCGCGCCACCGCGTCGAGGACCGTGAGGCCCCCGACCCCGGAGTCGAAGAGCCCGATCGGACGCGCGTCGCTCACGTGGCGTCCGTCCGCGGCGCCGGGGAGAGGCGCCGCGGCGTCGGCGTCCGGGCGGGACGGCCGTCGGCGCGGGAGGGAGGCGGCGTCGACGCGCGGAGACGGCGGCTCCGCTGCGGGCGGTCGTCTCCGCCGCGGCCGGCGGCCGGAGACGGGAGGGGGTCGGCACCTCGAGCGCGGGGGCGGGCGAGACCCGGGCGAGGTCCGGCGCGAGCGGATGCGTCAGGTCGAGGTGCCCCGCGAGCGTCTCGGCCGGCTCGCCCGCGATGAGGATCGCCACCTTCGAGACGTCGGGGACGTTCTTCGCCACCGTGATCAGGAGCGCCTGCGCGGCGGCCTCCTCCTCGTGCGAGCCCGTCTGCCAGCGGGGCGCGTCGGCGGGCGTCTCCGGCGCCGGCGGGCCGACGGCCGGCGTCGGCAGCGGCGCGGCCGAGCCGGGCGGGGCGAGGTCGAGAACCGCGAGGCCGTCGCGAAGCCGGTAGGCGCCGCGCAGCGTCCACCCCTCGGGAAACGCGGGCAGGAGGCCCGGCGCGCCGTGGCCCCGCGAGGACGGCGGCGGCGATCGCGCGGAGGAACGCCGCGTCGTCCGACGAGGCGGGGATCTCGCGCGTCTCGGCGTGGAAGAGGTCGTCCTCCTCCGACGCGAAGTAGATCGAGACCCGCTGTCCCGCGATCGGCGTCGGCGGCATGACGGGCGTCGGGCGGGGCGTCGGCGGGACTCTTCGACGCGGCGGCCGCGAGCGGGCGTCAGGACGCGACGCGCCACGAAGAGCCCGCCGAGGAGGAGGAGCGAGGAGGGCGAGGAGGCCGAGGGCGAAGCGGCGCGGCATGGGACGGCGCGGGGCCTACGGCCGGCCGGGCGCCTTCGGCGCATACGGCACGGGCGGCACGGCGGCGCCGGATGCGGAAGAAGTTGTCGAGGCTCCCCGCGAGCGTCTCGGCGGTCTGGCGCCGGAACTCCTCGGAGCCGAGCCGCCGCTCCTCGTCGGGATTCGTGATGAAGGCCACCTCGACGAGGACGGCCGGGGCGTTGACGCCGATCAGGACGCGGAACGGCGCCTGCTTCACGCCGCGCGTCGTGACGCCGAGGAGGCGGTTGAAGTCCCCCTGGATGATCTCCGCGAGGCGCGCCGAGGCGGCGAGGTGCTGGTTCTGCGCGAGGTCCCAGAGGATCAGGTCGAGGTCCCGCACGGCGGCGTTCTTCTCGGCAGACGGCGGCCGCGGCGTCGCCGCCGCGATTCTCGCTCTCGGCGAGCAGCGCCGCGGCGCGGTCCGAGGCGTCGAGCGAGAGGTAGAAGACCTCCGTCCCGTGCGCGGTCGACGTCCGCGACGCGTTCGCGTGGAGGGAGACGAAGACGTCGGCCTTCGCCGCGTTCGCCGACGCGGCGCGGTCCTCGAGGCCGACGTCGATGTCGCTTCGAGCGCGTCGCGACGACGCGGTAGCCGCGCCGGACGAGGACGTCCTGGACCGTCTTCGCGAGGGCGAGCATGGCGTCCTTTTCGAGGAGACCGTCCGGCCCCTTCGCCCCTTCCTCCGTCCCGCCGTGTCCCGGGTCGAGGACGACCGTCCTTGCCCGCGAGGCCGGGGCCGGGGCCGGCACCGTCGCCTCCGGCGGCCGCGCGTGTGACGTCGACGACGAGGCGCGGAGGCGAGCCGAGCGGGTAGACGTTCGTCGAGAGCCCCTTCTCGCGGAACGTCACCGACGCCTCGCTCCCCCGGACGTTGACGCGCGCCACGCGCGGGCTGTCGGGGAGCTTTTCCGGGGTGCCCGGGAGGAGCGTCACGCCCGGGAACTTCAGGACGACAGCCTCGTCCGTCTTCTCGACCCGGTACTGCGGGGGCTGCGAGAAGCGGAAGACGACCTTCGTCGTGTCGCCGACGTCGGCCACCGTCGTCTCGACCGTGACCTCCGGCGACTCGGCGCGGGACGCGACGAGCGCGCGCTTCGGCGCGTCCCAGGCGAACGAGACGCCCGTCGCCGGCCCGAGGACCCGGGTCAGGAACTCGGCGTCGGCGAAGGCGAGGGACCCCTCGGCCCGGGCCGGGGTCGCGACGTTGATGAGCTTCGTGTCGACGACGGCCACGGGCGTGTCGGTCCCGAACACGGCCGTGTGCCCCTTCACCCGGACCTCGAACGACCTCGTCCTCTCGTCGATCGAGACCGTCCCGCTCGAGCGCCGCGACGACGTCCGTCACGGAGACGAAGACCTTCCCGTCGGCCTCGAGGACGCGGAGGGGAACGCTCCCCCCCGCCGGCGTGACGAACGTCGCCGGCCCCTGGGCCCGGAGCGGGCACGCCACGAGCAGGGCCGCGAGAAAAGCGAGCGAGCGCCTCACCCCGCGATTATCGGGGAAGCCGGCCTCCTCAGACGGGGGTGAGCATCCCGCCGGCGACCGCCGTCCCGGAAGAGCTTCGAGATCTCCCGCGCCGGGAGGTCGCGCCGCTCGCGGCGGAGAGTGACCGGAGGACCGCCCCGAGGGGCCGCCCCGCCGCCAGCCGGCGGAGGAGCGCGTCGGCTCCCGCCGAGAGTTCGAGGCGCCGGACGGTGGTCCCCGACCGCCAGAGGGCGATCCGCGTCCTCGCGGGGCGCGGGATCCGCGGAGACCGCCCGTCCCGGACCGCGTCCAGATACGCCCCGACCGGGTAACCGAGGCGGAGGAACCGGAGGGTCGGCGACGGCCGGAACAGGGAGCCCTCCGCGACGCCGGCCGGGCGCAGCTTCCGGACCGGGGCCGGCGGCCTCGGCGTCGAAGACCTCCGTCACCGCCAGCTCGAGCCGCGCGAGGTCGGCGAGGAACGGCGCGGGCCGGAAGCGGCGCGACCGGGCCAGATACCCGGGAACGTGGTCACCGAGGCGGTTCAGCGTGTAGCTCCTCGACGGGTGTCGCCCGACGTAGGCCCGGACGAAGTCGAAAAGCCGCTCTCACCCATCGCGTGAAGAAGCGCCGGGTAGTCCGCCGCGAGGGCGTCCCGCATCCGGAGAAGGTACATCCCCTGGTAGATCCCGATCCGCTCGACCGGCGTCAGCGTCCTCGACGGCAGGAGGAGCTCCTCGGGAGTCCGCCCGCCGAGCTCGCGCCGAGCGGCGGAGCGCGCGGCCCGCCCGGTCTCGCCCGGGGAGACGATGACCGCCTGAACGAAGCGCTGGACGCGCCGGAGCGGCGCGGCCTCAGCCACGGGCGGCCTTCCCTGCCCTGGCGCGCCGCGGTGGCCGAGCGCCTTTCGAGCCTCGGCGAGGACGACGGAGAACGCCGGGATCTTCTCGTCCCACTCGAGGAGCGTCGAGACGGGTCCGGTCCTCTCCCACGCGTGGCGGTAGAGCCGCCAGACCTCGTCGAGGACGTGGTCGCTGTGGGTGTCGAGGAGGTAAGTCCCCCTTGTTCGTGTGCCCCGCGAGGTGGAACTGGACGACGCGGTCGGCCGGAAGGGCGTCCAGGTAGGCGACCGGGTCGAAGCCGTGGTTGAAGGCGCTGACGTAGACGTTGTTGACGTCGAGGAGGAGCCCGCAGTCGGCCTCCTCCGCCATCCGGGAGAGGAACTCCCATTCGGGCATCGAGGAGGCGGCGTACTCCATGTAGCTGGACGGGTTCTCGAGGACGAGCGGCCGCTCGAGGAGATCCGAGACCGTCTTCACCCGCGCGACGACGTGGCGAAGCGTCTTCTCGTCGTACGGAAGCGGGAGGAGGTCGTGCGTGTTCCGGCCCGCGACGCCGGTGAAGCAGACGTGGTCGGAGACCCACGGCGCCTTCACGCGCCGGGCGAGCGCTTTCACCTTCGCGAGGTAGGCGCGGTCCAGCGGGTCGGTCCCGCCGATCGAGAGCGACACGCCGTGCAGTACGACGGGATAGCGCGACGCGACCCGGTCGAGCACCTCCCGGGGGCGGCCGCCCGTGTCGAGGAAGTTCTCGGTGATCGCCTCGAACCAGTCGACGTCCGGCCACGACGACAGGATCGTCGGAAAGTGCGTCGTCCGGAGGCCGACGCCGATGCCGAGGTCGGGAAACCCCCAGCGGTTGCCGGTCATCTGCTCTACGCCGGAGCCGGGCGAAAACGCGGGGGGCGCCCCCCAAGACGCCCCCCGCTTGACGCCGTCAGCTCTTGGTCTCGCCTTTCTTCTTGGCCGCGGCCTTCAGCGGGACCTCGCAGCCCCCCTTCCCCTTGCAGGAGTTCTTGCCGCCGCAGCCGTTGTCGCCGCTCTTGCAGCCCCCCTGCCCCTTGCAGGCGTTGCTCCCCGCGCAGGAGTGGTGGGCGACGGTGGCGCAGCCCCCCTTCCCCTTGCAGGTGTTCTGGCCCGCGCAGGAGTTCTCGGCTCGTGTGACAGCCTCCCTGCCCCTTGCAGGCGTTCATCCCCTTGCAGACGTGCTTCGCCGGCTTGTCCGCCGCCTTGTCGTCCGCGAGCAGGGTCTTGCCCGCGAGGACGCCGGTCGCCGCCGCTCCGAGGGCCATCTTCGCGAATTCCCTTCGATTCATGTCGTCCTCCTCCTGTCGGTATTTTTGCTGGATCTTAGACTCAATCGCAAGTGGGGGGTGCCGTTATTCCCAGGCTTCCGGCCCTTCGGAGGGGTCAGGGCTGCTTCGGGAATACGGACCGCAGCCGGCGCCGGATCAGCGCGTCGGCCGAAAGTGCGCCGGGCCCGAAGGCGAGGACGAGGAGCGACGTCAGGAGGAAGAAGAAGGGGTCCGCCCCGAGGAACCGGGCCGGGTCGGAAAAGAGCGCCAGCAGGGCCGCCCGGTCCGCCGTCAGATAGGCGACGGCCATGTCGACCGCCAGCAGGAACGAGATCACGGGGGAGGCGAGTCCCGCGAGGAGGAGGAGCCCGCCGGCGGTCTCCAGGACCGACACGAAGACGGCGTTCGCCGCCGGGAGCGGGATGCCGAGCTCGGTGAAGAACGTGACGACCCGGGCGGGGTTCCGGAGCTTGCCAAGCCCCGTCTGGAAAAACTGCCAGCCCCAGTAGAGGCGGAAGACGAAGAGAAGCGCGCTCCCGAGGGGGCGGGTGATCCGCTCCGAGGAGTCGTACAGGCGGGCGATCGTCGCGGCGGTCATCGGCGTCTCCTTTCCGTCTCGGGGTCAACCCGCGAAGGCCGTCGCGAGCGCGGGCAGGACGGCCCGGCCGAGCGCCATCGTTTCGGCCTCGCTCCCTCCCGACACGAGGAGGAGAAGCCGCCCGTCCGGACTCTTCGTCGCCGCCATCGCGAGCGCGTCTCGACGGCCTCCGCTTACGACCCCGGTAGCCCTCACGGCGGCGGCGACCCTCGAATCGGGCCGAGTCGCGAGAACCGAGACGAGGCCGCCGGGGCCCGTCGACCCGGCGCGGCGGAAGACGATGTGGAAGACCGTCTCCCCGGCTGGCGAGCACTCGTGCGCGGAGACCGGCACGTAACCCGGGAGGAGCGGCGCGGCCGTCCGGAGAGCCGCCCGAAGGCGTGGGTCGAGCGCCGACTCGAGCACCGCGGAGGGCGGCGCCTCCTCCGGCCAGGTGTGCGAGAGGGTGCAGATCTCGTGGTTCTTCGCCGCGAAGTCGGCCGCGGCTGCCTGAAGCGTGGAGACGGCGACCGTCCTCTCCGGGGGTTGGCGACTCTCCCATCCCACGATCCACCACCCCGCGAGGAAGGCGGCGGCTACAAGCGAGGCCGCGAGGAGAACACCGGTCGGCCACCGCCGAGCGCGGGGCGTCCGCTCGAGGAGGGCGCGGACCTCGCCGTCGAACCCCTCCCGCGGCTCGGGGGCCGGGGCGAGGGCGAGGCGGGTCGAGGCGCGGAGCCTCTCGCGGGCCCCGAGCTCGGCGCGGCACTCCGGGCAGCGGTCGAGGTGCTCGAGAATCTCGTGCGAGAGGTCGACGGAGAGCTCGCCGGAGAGGTACGAATCGAGCCGCCGGCGCACCTTCGCGCAGGCGTAGTCGCGGACGTTCAGGGGGGCGTTCATGGCGTTTCGACTCCCCGGGAGGCCCGCGCGCCGAGGAACCCCGCCACCGCCGCCGTGCCGCGGACTCTTTCGCGGAGCGCGGCGCGCGCCCGCGAGAGGCGCGACATGACGGTGCCGATCGGGACGCGCAGGATCCCCGCGATCTCCTTGTACGTGAACTCCTCGACGTCCGAGAGGAGGAGGATCTGCCGGTGCTCGGCGCGGAGGGCGTCGAGCGCCGCCGCGACCTCCTCGTCCCGGATCGTCGGTCGGCGTCGGCTCCTCGGCCGCGAGCGTCTCGGCGAGGCGGGCTTCGTCCTCGGCCCCGAGCGGCACCGGGACCTTCTTCCGGAGCTTCTGGTGGTGGACGTTCCAGAGGATCCGGAAGAGCCAGGCCCGGCAGTTCGTCCCCGGCTCGAACCTCTCGAACGACTTCCAGGCCTGGAGGAAGACCTCCTGCGCGAGGTCCTCCGCCTCCGCCGGGCGGCGCGACCAGCCGGTACGCCGCCCGGTAGATCTCCCGGAAGTGCGGCCACGCCTCCCGGTCGAAATCCTCGCGGATCCGGTCGGCGGCGGGCGCGGCTGGGGACGGAAGAAGGACATGCGGCGGCTCTCCGGATGTATCCGGTCCGGGGCCGCCGCTATTCCGTCGGGACCGGAGACGGCCGCTCACGCGCCCCGGCTTCCCCGGAGCCGCTCGAGGGCGATCAACTGCTCGATCGTGCGGAGCGTCAGGTCGTCCTCCCCCAGCTCGCGGAGCGGCGCCCAGTCGCGGCGCAGCCCGCGCGAAAGGGGCTCCGGCAGCGTCCGGAGCCACCCCTCGATCCGGAGGTCGACGAACTCCCGCTTCTCCTCGATCGTCAGCTCGCGGGCGAGGAGGAGGCGCGGCGCGTCCTCGGTGTCGAGGAGCGTCTGCAGGGCGCTCCAGCGGCTCCCCGGCCGCTCGGCGCAGAGGACCCCGAAGGCGCCGCTCCCCGTCTCCCGGATGAGCTCCTCCTCGCGCGTCGTCAGGCTCTCGTGCTCCTTCGTCTCGTCCCAGCTGTCGGAGTCTTCGGCGACGTACCTGAGGTAGAGCATCGCGAAGAGGCAGGTCGGCGCCACGAGCTCCTCGCGCGCGCGGACGTCGGCCCAGACCGCCGCGGCCGCCCGGAGGCAGCGGCGCGCGGCCATCTCGGCGAAGCGCTTTCCGAAGACGAAGGCGACGGACTCGCGGACGAAGTACGGGAGCTCGCGCGCGAGGATCTCGCGGTAGCCGGGGACGTGCCGTTCGAGGAAGACCGCCGCGCGCTTGTCGAGGGCGGCGAGATCGCTCGTGACCGCGGGGAGGCCCAGCGTCGTGCAGCCGAGGTTGTAGTTGATCGCGCGCGGCAGCGTGACCCCTTCGGGCCAGGCGTCGCGGAGGTCGCGGTTGTCCGGAAGGGCGTTCCCGCCCCCCCATTCCTCGGGGTAGACGGGGATCGAGCGGCCGTAGTTCACCGACCCGGTCGCCCGGATCCTCACGCGCGTCTGCGGGACGAGGCCGCTGAAGGGGGCGAGAAGCGGGAGCGATCCGGAGCAGCGTCTCCGTGTGGGCTTTCACGCTGGTCTCGAGGAGCCCGAGCAGGATCTCCCGGTCCGACGGGCCGACCGCCGGCGCCGGGCGCTTCGCCGCCGCGGCTTCGCGGAACTTCGCCGCGAGGCGCACGGCCTCGTCCGGCGCGTCCGCCCGGATTCCCTGCATCGTCACGCCGTCGGCGCGCGCGAACTGCGCGATGACCCCCTCGTGCTCCGGATCGAAGCCGCCGCGGAAGCCGGCCCGCCCGGCCCCGACGAGAAACGTCACGCGCGGCGCCGGCTCGCCGATCCGCCGGGCGCGCGCGGCCAGCCGCCGCTCCGCCTCGTACCGCCCTCCGACGGCCAGCGTGTAGGCGACGTCGGTCGCGATCTTGCCACTCTGCTCCGCCGTGTCCGACATCGCGACGAAGACCCGGACGATCGCCTCGGTACCGTCGAACCGGGTCCGGAACGACGCCGGCGTCGGGAGGTCGACAGCTCCGCGGTTCCTCTCGAGCGCCTGGTAGTACGCCTCGAGGAGGTCCGGGAGGTGCGCGAGCGCTCCGACGTTCTCGACGAGCGGCACGAGCCGGACGCGCGCGACCTTCGCCGAGAGCTCGGCCCGCCGCTTCTCGGGGATCCGCGCCACGAGGAACGCGTCGATCCGTTCCGGGAGGCCCCGGAAGAGCTCCTCGATCGCCTGCAGGTAGAGGGTCCCGATCTTGACGACCGCGCCCAGCTCCGCCCGGGAGTTCACCTGCGGCACCGTCAGCTCCGCGATGGCGTTCTGGACCGGCGTGAGGCCGAGCCGCTCGCAGGCGAGAAGAAAGAGGAAGTTCGCCCGCGCGACCGACGCGAGGATCTTCGAGATCTTCTCCTCGTCCTGCTCGATCCAGGGATTCGGGACGCGGAAGAGGAGGTGGCGGTCCTCGCCCGGGACGATGCCGTGCCGGAGGAGCGCGAGGACGACCTTCTCGGGGACGTCCACCCACTCCGGGCTGATCTGCCTCCCCTCGTAGTCGAGGAGCACCTCGCTGCACGGGCCCAGAAGGTCGTTGACCGACTCCTCGAACTCCACCCGGGCTTCGATCAGCGGGTTCCACTCGAGGTGGGTCAGGACGTCGTGGGCGCGGCCGGGGGCGCCCGCGGGGACGGAGCGGAGGGCGCGGTCGAGCTGCTCGGCCCGGTGCGCCGTCGAGTCGGGGTGTTTCGTCCCCGTCAGGCGGACGGGCGAGAGCCGCGGCTGCGCGAGGAACCGGCGCCGCGCCTCGGCGAAGGCCTTCGGGTCGAGGCCGTCGATCGCCGAGTAGCCGGCCTCGGTGCAGGCGCTCGTCCAGACCTCCTCTTCGATGCCCGGCGCCGTCGGCCCGGACGGCCGACCGCCGGCGCGCTCGAGCCGGCGCGCCCCGCCCGCTCGATCCGCTCGCGGACGCGGGCCATGAAGACGGCGAGCTCGCTCACGTCCTTCGAGCCGTACGAGAGGCGCTGCCACGTCCCGTACCGGGCCGGGTCGCTCCCGGCGAACGCGGCGAACGGAATCCCGCCGACGCCCCCCGAGAGGAGGAAGTCGAAGGCGTCGACCGACGTCCTGACGACCGCCCGCTCGTGAATGCCGTTCCGGAGCCGGTCGAACGACTCGCCGACGAGCCCCGGGAAGGCGAGCGGGGAGTAGAACGTCCCGCCGAAGTCGGTCCGCGTCGACGCCGAGCGGCGCGAGGGCGTCGGCCGCCCCGATCATGTAGTCCCGCCGCTCCCGCATGTAGGGGGAGGGGCGCCGGAGCGCCGCGAGCGGGCTCTGGAGCGCGGCGAGCGCCCAGTCCTGCGCCAGCGTCGAGGGGGTCGCGACGAGCCACGCCGCGAGGTTCGCGAGGATCTCGCGGGCCCGCACGCTTCCCGCCCGGATCTGGTCGGAGATGACGAGCCAGCAGGCGCGCGCCCCCGTCGAGGCCCCGAACATGTCCATCTTCGAGAGGCCCGAGAGCGTCACGACCCAGTCGCGCCACTCCGGGTCGGCGAAGGCGGGGTTCACGAAGGAATCGACGTAGTCGAGCCGCTGGTAGACGCAGTCGTAGAGGACGTAGACGCGGTGCTTCACCGCGACGCGGACCAGCTCCTCGACGAGCGCCCGCGGGTAGACGCGGCCGGTCGGGTTGTGGGGATTGTTGACGATGACCGACGAGATCCCGCCCTTCGAAAGGAGCTTCTCGAGCGAGGCCGGGTCCGGGAGGAACTCGCCCGGCGTCGTCGGGAGCTCGACGATCCGCTTCCCCGCCCGCTCGACGAACCAGTCGTACTCCCAGCTCGGCCTCGGCACGACGACGCCGCGAGCCGTCGGCGCCGAGCACCTCGAGGACCGCGGCGAGGCCCGCCCGCGTGCCGGGGGTGAAGAGGACCTCGTCCGGCAGGAAGCGGACGTCGGACGCGGGGTAGTCCCGGAGGCCGTCGCGGTTGAAGAACTCGGCGATCTCGCCCCGGACGTCCATCCGGCCGACGGCGGGGCCGTAGCTGTGGACCGTGTTCCGCGTGATCCGCTGGGCGGCGCGGACGACCTCGGGGTGCGGGGCGAAGTCGGCGTTCTTGTAGTCCCCCTGCGTCAGGTCGAGCGCGCCCTCCTGCTGGACCCGGCGCGAGAAGGCGCGGACGAGCGGCTCGGGCGTGGCGAGGGCGCGAACGGAGAGGGCCCGGTCGGAGGGGGTGTTCCGCGCAGCTTTTTCCGGAATCGTCGGAGTGCTCAAAGGCCTTGCTCCCATCAGAGTCGAACCGTGAACCCGGAGGATCTCACCTTCGCCCCAGCCGGTGAAAGGGCGCCCGCCGAAGGCTCCGGCGAAGGCAGAGGTCCGTCCCCGGGCGGCGTCGGGAGCGAAGCCTCGAAGAGGCCCGGTGCTACGATGATTCCATGCGTGGCTTGGCCGGTCTGTCCGTGGACGAGAGGGCTCTCGAAGACCTCTGCCGGCGCTTCCGCGTCAGCCGGCTCGCCGTGTTCGGTTCCGCCATCCGGGGAGAGCTTCGCCCCGAAAGCGACCTCGACATCCTCGTCGCATTCGAGCCGGATGCCGCCGTCGGACTCCGGTTCATCACGCTTCAATCTGAGCTGTCGGGCCTGTTCGGGCGAAGAGTGGATCTTCTGACAGCGGGATTCCTGAGCCCCCACTTCCGGCCGCGCGTCCTCGAAGAGGCCGTGCCGCTCTATGACGCGGCGTGACGACGACGTTCTCCTGAAGGACATCGCCGATCACGCGCGACTGGCGGTGGCGGCGGCGGCCGGAAGGGTCCGGCGGGACTTGGACGTGGACGCGCTCCTCGCCGCAGGGCCCGAGCGATTCATCGAGGTCATCGGCGAGGCGGCGTCGAAGGTGTCCGCCGAGACCCGGGCGAAATACCCCGATGTCCCGTGGCTCGAGATCATCGGCATGCGCAACCGCCTGGTCCACGGCTACGCGTCAGTCGACCACGACATCGTATGGGCGGTCGTCACGTCGGACCTTCCCGCCCTCCTTCGGAACCTCGGGCGCTGACGGGCGGGCCCGGAACACGGCGGACCCCAGCCCCGAACATCCGGCGCTCGTGAGGTATCGGGATCGGGTCCCGCTTATGCAATCACCGATTTCCTCCCCCGAAATCAGACGACGCCACCCCGTCTTCCCGCAGCCTTTGTGGAATTCATCCCGGGCGGCGCGGGGACGCCGCGCCGCCCGCAGCCCGCATGAGGTAGAGGGCACTGTCCGGGCGGTTCAGCATCATGCTTCCGGCCTGGCAAAAGACGACCCACCGCCCGTCGGGCGCTACCAGATCCGTCGAACCGAGTAGCCGTCGAAGGCGGTGTCGTTCGAGAGCAGCGGGAGTCCTTCCACGAGCGCCTGGGCAGCGAGCATCCGATCAAAGGGATCGCGGTGAAGGAATGGCAGGCTCCCGGCCCGCTGCGCGTGGACGACCGTGATGTCGAGCGGGCGGAACCCCTGGTTCTCCATACACCCGGCGACGTCCGCGGCGACGTCGAGCGCCCCGGGCAGCTTTCCGGCTGCCGCCTTGATGGCGATCTCCCACGCCGAAGCCGCGCTGACGAAGACCTCCGTCGTCGCCGCCGCGATCAGGCGCTGCCCTCGCGGCGAGAGGCGGCGGTCCCCGTCCAGCCACCAGAGGAACGTGTGCGTGTCGAGCAGGACGCGCACGGCGTCACAGCCCCCAGCGCTTCAGCTCCGCCTCCGGAAGAGGGGCAAAGAACGCCGCCGACACGCGGGCGCGCCCGCGGAAGGCGCCGAAGCGCCGGCCGGGCTTCCCGGCCCGGACGGGCACCAGCCGCACGACCGGGACCTTCCCCCGGGCGATGACCACTTCCTCGCCGGCCGCGGCCTTCGCGATGAGGCGCGACAGGTGGGTCTTCGCTGCGTGAACCGTGACGGGCTTCATGATCCCTCCATGGACTAACCATGTTAGCTAATGCTCGTCCTGCGCGCAATCGTCGCCTCAGGGGGCGACGTAGCCGATCAGGTCGATCCTCGAGAGAATTCCGACGAGGCGGCCCCTGTCCTCGACGAGGAGCGCGTGGGCGGAGGTCAGGATCCGCCGCGCCGCGTGGATCGGGTCGTCTCCGGAAAGGACCGGCAGGCTCGCTTCCATGAACTCGAGACCGGGGCGTCGAGCTTCACGCGGCCGTCCAGCATCGCGGCCATCAGGTTCGACTCGTGAACGGTTCCGACGAGCCGCTCCTCACCGTCGACCACCGGCAACTGGGAGACGTTGTGCTTCCGGATCAGTTCGAGGGCCGCGCGAACCGTTTCGTCCGGCGTGACGGTCAGAAGGGGAGGGAGCCCGGATCCGGCCGACTTCCCGCGGAGGAGGTCTCCGACGCTGAGGTCCGAGGCATCGAGCATCCCGTGGTCCGCCAGCCACGCGTCGCTGTGGAACTTGCTCAGGTACCGTTCGCCCGTGTCGGGCAGCATGACGACGACGATGTCCTCCGTCGTCATTCGCGCGGCGACCCGGATCGCCGCGGCGATCGCCGTGCCGGAAGAGCCGCCGACGAAGATGCCCTCCTCGCGGGAGAGCCGGCGCATCATCTGGAACGACTCGCGGTCGCTGATCGAGAGGATCTCGTCGATGACGTCGTAGTGGACGTTGCCCGGGATCATTTCCTGTCCGATCCCCTCGACGAGGTACGGATGCGACTCCGCGAGCCGGCCCGTGCGCTGGAACTCCCCCAGGATCGATCCGACCGGCTCGGCGGCGATCACCTTCACGCCGGGATTTCGTTCCTTCAGGTACCTTCCGGCACCGCTCGTCGATCCGCCTGTTCCGATCGAGGAGACGTAGCAGGTGACGCGCCCCGCCGTGTCCCTCCAGATCTCGGGGCCGGTCGTCCGGTAGTGGATCTCGGGATTGTGCGGATTGAAATACTGGTTGGCGAGGAAGCCTCCGGGGATCTCGCCCGCGAGACGCTTCGCGACTTCGGTGTACCGATCAGGCGAGCCGGGAGGCGCGCTGGTCGGGGTGATCACGACCTTCGCGCCGTGGGCCCGCAGGAGATCCCGCTTCTCCTGCCCGATCTTGTCCGGCATGACGCAGATGCACTTGTACCCCTTCACGAGCGCCGCGAGGGCCAGCCCGAGGCCGGTGTTTCCGGAGGTGGCCTCCACGATCGTCCCGCCCGGCCTGAGGGTCCCCTCCTTCTCGGCCATCTCGACGATGTAGATCCCGATCCTGTCCTTGTTGCTCCGGCCCGGATTGAAGGACTCGAGCTTGGCGAGGACGAGCGGCTTCAGGCCCTGCGTGACCCTGTTCAGGCGGACGAGCGGCGTGTCGCCGACGGTCTCGAGGATGTTCCGGAAATAGCGGAGCGCGGTCTCGGGCTTCTCGCCGTCGCGTGGATCGGTCATAAGTCCCTTCGTCCGGCCGGCGCGGCCGGAACGCCCTCGTAGAAACCGAACCCGCCTCCGGGGTCCCGGAAGCGGGTTCGCGATCGCTTCATTGGTGGAGGCGGGGGGAGTCGAACCCCCGTCCGAAGCGCCCGTACGTCGAGATTCTCCACGCTCAGCCCGGACTTATTTGTTTAACCGCCGCGTCGTCGGGTCCGGGCGACCGGGCGCGGCAGCGAGCCTGGACATCTCGGATCGGCCCTTCAGGCGGCGGGACCTTTCCCAGCCCGATTTTCGCGTCGAAAGCCGGAGCGCTTCGGGCGGGCTCCCCGGCTTCCGTCTCGGCTCTTATTAGGCCGCGAGTGCGAGTTCGCTGTTGTTGGCAGCTATGTTTTGCCGTTGTTTTTACGAGGCAGACGGCATGCTCGGCGTGCTCCTCGATCGCAAGATGCCCCGTCGAAACCGGTGCGCCCCCGATCGCGCCGAGTCTACAGCAGGCTGCTTCTTGACGCGCCGCCCCCGCGTCCCTACGCTTCCTCCCCGGTGAAGAAGCCCGCCCGAAAACCGGCGGCGCCGGCCCGGGTCTCCGGGGCCGACGCCCGCGTCCTCCTCGTCGTGACGACGGTCGGGACCGAGGAGCAGGCCCTCGAGATCGCCCACGCCCTCGTCGCCCGCCGCCTCGCGGCCTGCGTGAACATCGTCCCCCGGATCCGCTCGGTCTTCTCCTGGAAGGCGAAGGTGAACGTCGACGAGGAGTGGATGCTCCTCGTCAAGTCGGCGCCCGGGAACTTCGAGAAGGTGAAGGAGGCGATCCGGAAGCTCCACGCCTACGAGCTCCCCGAGATCCTCGGCTTCCCCGCGATCCACGCCGACCCCCTCTTCGCGAAGTGGGTCTGCGACGCCTCGACCCGGCGGAAACCGAAAACGCCGAAAAAGAAGTCCGTCCGGAAGTCCTAGACGCTCCGGAGGGCGTTCTCGAGGTCCGCGAGGATGTCGGCCAGGTTCTCGATCCCGACGGAGACGCGGACGAGGCCGGGCGTGATGCCGCGGGCGAGGCGCTCCTCGGCCTCGACCGACGCGTGGGTCATCGAGGCCGGGTGCGAGATGAGACTCTCGACCCCGCCGAGCGACTCCCCGAGCGCGCAGATCCGGACCCGGTCGAGGAGCCGCTTCGCCGCCTCGAGCGAGCCGAGGTCGAAGGAGATCATCCCGCCGAAGCCCGACATCTGCCGGACCGCGAGCGCGTGCCCCGGGTGGTCCGGGAGCCCCGGATAGAAGACCCTCTTCACCTTCGGCTGCTTCACGAGCCACGCGGCGACCGCCCGCCCGTTCGCGTCGTGCGCGCGCATCCGGACCGGCAGCGTCTTGATGCCGCGCGTGACGAGGAACGAGTCGAACGGGGAGAGGATCGCCCCGGCCGCGTTCTGGGCGAAGCCGACCTTCGCCCCGTCCCCCGCGTCGGCGCAGACGACCGCGCCGCCGACCGAGTCGGAGTGCCCGTTCAGGTACTTCGTCGTGGAGTGGACGACGGCGTCGGCCCCGAGGGCGAGCGGCCGCTGGAAGAACGGGGTCGCGAAGGTGTTGTCGACGACGAGGCGGACCTTCGCGCCGCTTTTCGCCGAGGCGCCCCGCGCGATCGCGGCGAGGCCGGAGAGGTCCGAGATCTCCATGACCGGGTTCGTCGGCGTCTCGGCGAAGAGCATCCGCGTCGCGGGCTTCACGGCGGCGCGGACCGCGGCGAGGTCGGTCGTGTCGACGTAGTCGAACGCCACGCCGAAGTTCGCGAGGATCTTCGAGAAGAAGCGGTAGGTCCCGCCGTACGTGTTCCGGCTGACGAGGACGTGATCCCCCGCCGTCACGAAGGAGAGCATCAGGGTCGTCGTCGCCGCCATCCCCGACGCGAAGGCGTGGCCCGCTGGCGCCCCCCTCGAGCGCTGCCAGGAGCTCCTCGAGCGCGAGGCGCGTCGGGTTCTTCGTCCGGGCGTACTCGTATCCGTCGCGGGGCTTCCCGAACGCCTCCTGGACGTAGGTCGACGTCTGGAAGATCGGGACGGAGACGGCGCCCGTCACCTTTTCGGGCTCCTGCCCCGCGTGGATGCAGAGGGTGTCGAATCCGGGCGTGGTGTCGTTTCTTTCCGTCATGTTGCCTCTTCCCGGGGGGCCCGGGGGGATCGAGAAACCCCCGGGATCATGATCGCCCAGCCGCACCAGGAAAACGGGCCGGGGGCGCGAGGCGCGCTCCCGGCCCGGTCAGGCACGAAGAGTGATCGCCCCGGACGCCGGCTCGGCGCCGCGGGGCGCGGAGGCTCAGCGGCCGCCGCTGGGACGCCGGTCGCGGTAGCAGTCGCGACAGTAGACCGGCTTGCCGTTCGTCGGGTTGAACGGCACCTGCGTCGCCTTGCCGCAGGCGTCGCACGTCACGTTGTAGAGCTGACGCGAGCCGCCGTCGCCGATGCCGCCGGTCTTCCGGCGGTCGCGGCAGACCTTGCAGCGCTTCGGCTCGTTCGAGAAGCCCTTCTGCGCGTAAAACTCCTGCTCGTTCGCCGAAAAGATGAAAGGGGCACCGCAGTCGATACAGGGGATGGTCTTGTCCGTGTACATCAGGAAACTCCGTGGTCGCTTCTTACGACCGGGGTGAATTCGCGGACGACGACCGGGCGCCGTCCGCCGTGGAATGGGTTCGGGAAACTTTTACCGGCTCCGGGACTTCGGGAGGCTTCGGTGGGGCCGTTTCCCAGATGGGCCCCGCTGGGATGGGAATAGGTGGAAACCTCCTGAAACAGAAATCCTCGACCCGAAGCTTCCGGGGGTCGACCACGGATAACGCCGGTGTTTCCCGTATTGGAAGGCATGACGCGGCGAGAAAGCAAGCGAAAAAAGGGCCCTTCCGGGGGCCTTTTCAGGGGTTTTCGAGCCGGACGGCGTCCACGAGCCGGTGCCCGCCGAGCCGGACGGCCGCCGCGAGAACGGCGGGCCGGTCGACCTTCCGGATCGCCTTCCCGGTCACGGCGCACGCCACGCCGACCGCCTCGACCTCGAGGGCCGGCTCCCCGGCGAGGGCCCGCGTCACCGCCTTCACGAGCGCCCCGGCGTCCTTCTCCCCGAGCCCGAAGAGGAGCTGGCCGGCGAGAAGGGAGCGGAAGAGCGCCGGCGCGGCCCGCCGCTCGCCCGGCGAGAGCGAGGCGTTCACGGGCGAGACGAGGAGGCCGTCCGGCTCCCGTGCCGCCAGGCCGGCCGGGACCTCGAACTCCGCCACTCCTACCTCTTGGACCCCTTCGGGACGTAGATCTGCGTCCCCCGGAAGGGGCGGACGATCTGCTGGATCAGATCCTCGAGGTCCGCCTTCCGCTCGACGAAGTCGATCGCGTTCGTCTCGACGACGAGGAGCGGGCTCTCGCGGTAGTGGTAGAAGAAGTAGTTGTAGGCCTCGACGAGGCTCTTCAGGTACTCGGGGGCGATCGACTTCTCGTACGTCCGCCCGCGCTTCCGGATCCGGGTGAGGCAGGTCTCCACGGACGCCGTCAGGTGGATGACGAGGTCGGGGCGCGGGACGTTCGTCGCGAGCGACGCGTAGAGCTTGTCGTAGAGCGCGATCTCCGCGTCGTTCAGCGTCAGGTACGCGAAGATCTTGTCCTTCGGAAACGTGTAGTCGGCGACGACGAGGTTCTTGAAGAGGTCGATCTGCGCGATCTCCTGCTGCTGCTGGTAGCGCGAGAGCAGGAAGTAGATCTGCGCCTGGAACGCCGCCCCCTTCTTTCCCTCGTAGAAGTCGGTCAGGAAGGGGTTCGTGACGTCCTCGAGGATCTGCGTCCCCGAGAAGCGCTTCGCGAGCAGGCCGACGAGCGACGTCTTCCCCACGCCGATCGGGCCCTCGATCGCGATGTGGCGGAGAGGGAACTCCTTCGGGGTGGGCGCCGGCACGGAGGGGAAGCTTAGCGCGGAAACGCGGGCCGGCGGCGGCGTCCCTACGGCGCGCGGAGGAGGACGTCGGCCGCCCCGCAGACGAAGACGGCCACCGAAAGCCAGCCGTTCGCGGTGAAGAAGGCCGCGTCGACGCGCGAGAGGTCCCCCGGCCTAACGATCGCGTGCTGGCGGACGAGGAAGGCCCCGGCGAGGACGACGCCGGCGCCGAAGAGCGGCCCTCCCCCCGCGAGAAAGAAGACGGCGTAGAGGAGCGCCAGCGAAAGCGCGTGGAAGAGGGCCGAGAGGAGGAGCGCGCGGCCGGCGCCCAGCCCCGCCGGGATCGACCGGAGGCCGTGGGCGCGGTCGAACGCCTCGTCCTGCAGGCTGTAGATGACGTCGAACCCCGCCACCCAGAAGAGGACCGAGAGGGAGAGGACCACGGGGAGCAGCGCCAGCGAGCCCGTCACCGCGATCCAGGCGCCGGCCGGCGCGATCGCGAGGGAGAGCCCGAGAACGAGGTGCGAGAGGGACGAGAAGCGCTTCGTCAGCGAGTAGCCGAGGACGATCGCCAGCGCGACCGGCGAGAGGATCAGGCAGAGCCGGTTCAGCCGCGAGGCCGCGAAGACGAAGAGGGCCGCCGAGGCGGCGCAGAAGAGGACGGCGAAGCGGAGTGAGAGAACCCCGGCGGGGAGCTCGCGCGAGGCCGTCCGCGGGTTCTTCGCGTCGACGTCGCGGTCCGCGATCCGGTTGAACGACATGGCGGCCGAGCGCGCCCCGACCATCGCGAGAAGGATGAAGAAGAGCGTCCGGAGAGGGGGAACGCCTCCCGCGGCGAGGACCGCCGAGAGGAGCGCGAACGGCAGCGCGAAGACCGTGTGGGAAAACCGGATCATGGAGAGCGTGGCGGCGAGGGGGTTCCTCGGCGCCATCGGGGACGCCGCGCTCACCGGGGGCCGGTCCAGCGGAAGTCCGGGACGGCGATCCGGAGATCGAGGAGGTCCGCGACGCGGAGGAGGTAGGCATCCAGCATCTCCTCGGCGGTCCGGGCCGCGTAGAAGGCGGGGATCGGCGGCGCGACGACGGCGCCGGCCCGGGTGACGGCGACGACGTTCTCCGCGTGGACGAGGGAGAACGGCGTCTCGCGGAAACCGAGGACGAGGCGCCGCCGCTCCTTCAGGCAGACGTCGGCCGCGCGCTGGAGGAGCCCCCGTGAGATCCCGTGCGCGATCGAGCCGAGCGTCCCCGCCGAGCAGGGGAGGACGGCCATGCCCCGCGTCACGAACGAGCCGGAGGAGATCGGCGCGTCGATCGCCCCCTCGGCGTGGAGGAGGACCTTCGCCGCGCGCCGCCGCGGGAATCTCGCGCCGCGGCGAGATAGTCCGCTTCCGTCCGGATCCCCGCGTCGACCTCGTCGCGGGCGACGACGAGCGCCCGCGGCGTCAGGACGACGTGCAGCCGTTCCACGTCCGGCGAGGCGGGAAAGAGCTGCAGCGCGCGGAGAGCGAGGCGCGCACCGCTCGCCCCGGAGATCCCGAGAATCAGCTGTCCCGATCCGCTCACGGCGCGTAGTTTCGCATTCGGGGCGGGCCGCCCCGTCCGGCGACAGGATCCCCTGTCACCTCCACCCCAAAACGTCGACGACCCGGGAACGCCTTCTGCGCGCGGCTGCGCCGCGCGTTCTTCGAAAGGGTGACAGAAAGGCCTGTCGGCGTGCGCCGGCGCACCCGGTGGCGCCGCAGCCCTCATCTTTCTCATTCGAAGGAATTTGCAGGGCACTTCCGCGCCCCGGCATACCTCGTGCGCTACCTCCGGCATGACCCGAACGAGCCCTGGCAGAGGAGGTGGCCGATGAACTGATTCTTCACGCGCACCCGGACGCGCCGGGACGAAGGCACGGAAGGAACGGTCCCGCCCCCGTTTTCCCGGAATCGACCCAAAACGCCTCGAAACAACACAACGAACGAAAAGAAAGGAACTCACCATGGCTCTCCGTCCGCTCGTCCGCACCCTCGTCGTCCCCGTCCTCGGCCTTTCGCTCTCCGGCCTCTCGGCGCCCCCCGCGGCCGCCGAGACGCCGGCCGCGCCGGCGAAGGTCGTCAACATCAACCAGGCCTCGGCCGCAGAGCTGACGCGCCTGCCGCGCGTCGGGCAGAAGCTGGCCGACCGGATCGTCGAGCACCGGGCCGCGCACGGCCCGTTCCGGCGCGCCGAGGACCTCATGGAAGTGAAAGGCGTCGGCGAAAAGATGTTTGCCGGCCTGAAGCCGTACCTCGCGACCTCCGGCCCCACGACGCTCGTCGAGAAGGTCGCCTCGAAGGGCTCTCGCGGCGGCGCCGCCAAGGCCGGCGCGAAGGGGGGCCCGCGAACCTCGAAGGCGAAGGCCCCGAAGACCAGCGCCTGAGGCCGTCCCCGGGGGCGGAGGACCGACGTCTCCGCCCCCTTTTCATCCCTCCGCCCTCCGCGCCCACCGAAAGAAAGGAGCCCCACGATGTCTCCCCGCGCCCAGGCAGGTCTTTCGCTCCTCGAGCTGATCGCCGCCCTCGCGATCCTGGGAATGCTCGCGCTCCTCGCGGTCCCCGCCCTGCCGAAGGTCCTCGACCGGACCTCCCTCGAGGCCGCGACCGACGACGTCCTCCTCGTCTTCACCCAGGCCCGCGCCTTCGCGATCACGCACGGCGTCGACGTCGGGGTCAAGTGGTTCTCGAAGCACGGCGACGTCGTCCTGACGACGTACGAGGACGGGAACGGCAACGGCGTCCTGACCGCCGACATCAAGGCCGGCCTGGATCGGCTCGTTTCGGGACCCCACTGGATGCGGGGCAAGTACCCGCACGTCGACGTCACGTTCGTCCCCGGCTTCGCCGGCCCCGACCCGTCGGGAGCCCCGATCGGGAATCCCGACGACCCGATCCGGTTCGGCCGCTCCGACATCTGCACCTTCGCCCCGAACGGGCACGCCTCGCCGGGCTCGGTCTACCTCTCGGACGGAAAGGCCCGTCAGTCCGTCGTCCGGGTCACGCCGGCGAACGGCCGGATCCAGGTTCTGGACTGGCACCCGGAGAAGCGGAAGTGGGTCCGTCGAAAGTGAGGGCGCGCCCGGCTTCCTCGAGGCGTTCCGGCGAGCCGAGGTCGAACCAGACCCCGTCCTTCGGAACGCGGTAGGGAACGAGGGCGATGGCGCCGTCCCGAGCCCGGGCGGAGGGGGCGAGGACGTCCCGGGCCAGCTCCGAGACCCCCGGCGGAATCCGTTCGACGAGCTCGCGGCGCGCCGACTGGAGGCCGGTGAAGAGCCACGGTCCCGAAACCCACTCCGTCGGCCTCGGCCCGCCCACCGCGAGGAGGCGCCCCCGGGCGTCGGCCCAGAGCGGCGTCTCGACGTCCGGCCGGTCGTTCGGGATCACGGCGAGCGCGGAAATCACCCCTTCCTCCTGCCGCGCGTGCAGCAGACGCCCGAGCGGAAGCGTCGTGAAGAGGTCGCCATTGGCGACGAGGAACGACGGATCGGGAAGAAGGGCCCGCTCGGCCGCCCGGCGGATCGCGCCCGCCGTCCCGAGGATCGGATCCTCGAGCGACCAGGCGACGGGGACGCCCCCGTAGTCGTCGCCGACCGCGGCCCGAAGCGCCTCCGCGAGGTGGTGGGCGTTCAGGACGAAGCGCTCGGCCCCCTGCGCGAGGAGGTGGTCGAAGAGACGGAAGAGGATCGGCCTCCCGGCGAGCGGGAGGAGCGGCTTCGGCGTCGTGAGCGTCTCGGGGCGGAATCGCGTCCCGAAGCCGGCGGCGAGGACAAGGGCGATCATGGGGACCCCCGGAACAGCATGTCCTCGGGGAGGGTCGGATCCGCCGCCCGCGCCTTCATCCAGAGGCCGACGTACGACTCCGGGATGAAGGCGCTCGCCGGGACGCCGAATTCCGCCGCCAGCGCGCGGAC
Source organism: uncultured Acidobacteriota bacterium (assembly GCA_963821435.1). Classification (GTDB taxonomy): domain Bacteria; phylum Acidobacteriota; class Thermoanaerobaculia; order UBA5066; family UBA5066; genus DAOMFB01. The sequence continues at coordinate 600,183 of CAWGDR010000004.1, read as the reverse complement.
GGCCGCGTCCGTCCCCTCGATCTCGGCGAAGAGGCCGAGCGGCGTCTCGTCGACGACGACGAGCGGCCGCGACAGGTCGGGAAACCGCCACGTCGTCCGGCGCTTCTCGTACCTGAATCGAGGCGCGTAGCCGAGCGCGGCGAGGAGCGCCGCGACCGCTTCCGGCTTCCCGACGGCCGACTCCAGCTCCAGCCGGCTCTTGACGCCTCCCGAGAAGGAGGCCTTCCCCTTGTACGTCAGGAGCGCGCCCCGCTCCGTCGTCCGGAGGCGGAGGGCGCACCCCGCCGCTTTCATCGTGCCGGCCGCGTCGTCGAAGAGAACGTTCGTCTCGCTCTCGGTCCCCGCGCGGCGGGCGCCCGCCGCGGCGAGTCGCTCCTCGAACGGCGCGCGCGCGTCCAGCCGGAACTTCACCTCGATCTCGCGCGGCCCGCCGTCGCCCATCGCGTCCCTAGAATAGCGGCCGTGCCGCGCTACCGCCTCTCGGGGATCCGGACGAGGGCCCCCCAGGTCCCCGATGCGCCGCTCGCCGCGCGGCTCCTCGGCGTTCAGGTCTCGAGCCTCTCGGGCTTCGCCCTCGTCCGGCGGTCGCTCGACGCGCGGAAGAAGCCCGACCTCTTCTACGAGTGCGCGGTCGAGTTCGAGAGCGCGGCGCCGCTTCCGGCCGACCTCGCCCCGCCTCTCAAGCTCGAGGAGGTTCCGTCCCCGCGCGGCCCGGAGCTCCTTCTCCCGCCTCTCCCCCGGACGGCGCACGTCATCGTCGTCGGGACCGGCCCGGCCGGCCTCTTCGCGGCCCTCGCCCTCGCCGACGCCGGCGTCGCCTTGACGGTCCTCGAGCGCGGGGACCCGGCCGAGGAGCGCTACCGCAAGGTGATGCGCTTCTGGACGACCGGGGATTTCGACCCCGAATCGAACGTCCAGTTCGGCGAGGGGGGCGCGGGAACGTTCAGCGACGGGAAGCTCACCTGCGGGAAGCGCCACGACAAGATCGCCGTCGTCCTCGAGACGCTCCACCGCTTCGGGGCGCCCGACACCGTCCTCTTCGACGCGAAGCCCCACATCGGGACGGACCGGCTCGTCGTCGTCCTCCGGAACATCCGCCGCCACCTCACGGAGCGCGGCGCGAAGCTCCGGTACCGGGCGAAGGTCGTCGACGTCGTCCGCGACGGGGCGGACGGGCCTCTGAAGGCCCTCCTCCTCGGCTCGGGCGAGGAGATTCCCTGCACGCACGCGATCCTCGCCCTCGGGCACTCCGCGCGCGACACGGTCGACGCGCTCCGGCTCCGCGGCGCCGCGATGACCGCGAAGGCCTTCGCCATGGGGGTCCGGATCGAGCACCCGCAGGACCGGATCGACGCGATCCAGTACGGCCGGCTCTCCGCGTCGTGCGGGGTCTTTCCGGCGGACTACAAGCAGACGCACCTCTCCTCGAACGGGCGCGGCGTCTACACGTTCTGCATGTGCCCCGGCGGCGAGGTGATCGCCTGCTCGTCCGAGGCCGGCGGCGTCGTGACGAACGGCATGTCGCGCTACAAGCGCGCCTCGGGCTTCGCGAACTCGGGCCTCGTCGTCCAGACGAAGGAGACCGACTTCGCGGACGAGGCCGGGCCCGAGGTCTTCCGCGGGCAGGCGTTCCAGCGCCGCGTGGAGCGCGCGGCGTTCGAGCTCGGCGGCGGGACGTACGCGGCCCCGGCCCTCCGCGTCACCGACTTCCTCCGCGGGCGGACCTCGCGAGCGGAGCCGCGCGAGCTCCCGAAGACGACGTACGGCCCCGCCGTCGTCCCCCGGCGCCTCGACACGCTCTACCCGGCGTCGTATCTCGACGCGCTCGCCGAGGGAATCCTCGCGTTCGACCGGAAGCTGAAGGGCTTCGTCTCGGACGAGGCGCTCCTCATCGCCCCCGAGTCGCGGACCTCCTCGCCCGTCCGGATCGAGCGGGACGACGGCTGCGAGTCCACCCTTCCCGGCCTCTTTCCCGCGGGGGAAGGGGCCGGCTTCGCGGGCGGAATCGTCTCGGCGGCTCTGGACGGCCTCCGCGTCGCCCGCGCGGTCCACGCGCGCCTCGCGGGGATTTCCCTCGCGCCGGAGAGAGCGGTGACGTATACCGGACCCGAATACTGATGGTGAATCGGATCCTGGTCGGGACGGCCGGGCACATCGACCACGGCAAGAGCGCGCTCGTCAAGGCGCTGACGGGGACGGACCCCGACCGGCTGCCCGAGGAGCAGGCGCGGGGAATCACGATCGACCTCGGCTTCGCCCACGCCGCGTGGGACGGGGTCGTCTTCTCGTTCGTCGACGTCCCCGGGCACGAGAAGTTCGTCCGGACGATGGTGGCGGGGACGCAGGGCGTCGACGTCGTCCTCCTCGTCGTCGCCTCCGACGACTCCGTGATGCCGCAGACGCGGGAGCACCTCGCGATCCTCCAGCTCCTCGACACCCGCGCCGGCATCCTCGTCCGGACGAAGAGCGATCTCGTCGACGCCGAGGCCGGCGCCGTCGTCGACGAGGAGATCCGGAGCCTCGTCGCCGGCACCTTCCTCGAGAAGGCCCCGCTCGTTTCGGTCTCCTCCCTGACGGGCGCGGGGATCCCCGAGCTCAAGCGTGCCCTCGCGGCCGCGGCCGCCCGCCTCGACCGCTCGGCGCGGGACGCCCGGATCACCCGCCTCTTCCTCGACCGCTCCTTCACCATGAAGGGCTTCGGGCCCGTCGTCACCGGGACGCTCGACGGCGGGACGATCGCCGCCGAAGACCGGCTCACGCTCTTCCCCGAGGGGCTGGAGGTGAGGGTCCGCCGCCTCGAGGTCCACGGAGAGGAGCGCAAGAGGGCGGTCGCGGGCGAGCGGACGAGCCTGAATCTCGCGGGGGTCGAGCGGACGACGCTTCACCGCGGCCAGGCGCTCGTGGAGCCCGGCGCCCTCCTTCCCTCGTCGGTCCTGACGGCAGAGGTGACGCTCCTCCGCGACGTCCCGGCCCCGATCCGCGACGGCCTCCGCGTCAGGCTCCATCACGGCACGGCGGACATCGGCGCGAAGCTGGCCCTCCTCCCAGTGGGCGGCAAGGAGGCGAAGGAGCTCCGCCCGGGCGAGACGGCGTACGTCCAGCTCCTCCTCGAGACGCCGATCCCCGCGAAGCCGGGCGACCGGTTCGTCCTCCGGCGCCCCTCCCCGGTCGAGACGCTCGGCGGCGGGAGGATGCTCGACACCGGGCGCGGACGGATCCGGCCGAAGGCCGCCGCCTCGAAGGAGACCGCCGAGGCGCTGGCCGTCCTCTCGGGGACCGACGAGGGCGCGAAGGCGGCGCTCCTCCTCAGGGAAGCCGGGCTCGCCGGCCTTTCCGCCCCGGCGCTCGCGAAGCGGCTCGGCGTCCGTGAGCCGGCCTCGAAGGCCCGCATCGACGCGCTCACGGCGGCGGGCCTCGCGCTCCGGCTGCCGTCCGGCGTCCTCGTCCACGCGGCGGCGGTCGCCGAGATGACGACCCGCTGCGAGGCGCTCTTCGCCGAGCGGAGGAAGAGCGGGGCGGCCTCGCTCGCGTTCTCGCGAAGCGAGTTCGTCGAGAAGCTCGGGCGGGGCCTCCCGCGCGAGGTCGTCGAGGGATGGATCGCCGCGCTCGAGAAGGCGAAGCGACTTTCCGTCTCGGGCGACCGGATCTCGCCCCCCGGCGCGGCCCCCGGCGGCCTGTCGGCGGACGCCCAGGGATTCGCGGCGAAGCTGGCCGACGCCTACCGGTCGGCGGGCTTCGAGCCCCCGAAGAGCGCGAGCCTCGCCCCGGCTCTCGGCGCGAAGCCGCAGGTGCTCGACGGCCTCGCGGCGCACCTCCTGAAGATGGGCGTCCTCGTCCGGGTCTCCCCCGACCTCGTCGTCCATCGGGACGTCCTCGCGGCGGCCGAGAAGAAGCTGGAGTCCCTGAAGGGGCAGACTCTTTCGGTCGCCGCCTTCCGCGACCTCTGGGGGCTGACGCGGAAGACCCTCATCCCGCTCCTCGAGTACTTCGACGGGAAGAAAAGAACGCGACGCGTGGGGGACCTCCGGAAGGTCGACTAGCCGTCAGTCGGGGCGGCCGCGGAGGTTCTTCTTCACCGACTTCTCCCCCTTCTTCTTCGCCGTCGCGAGCGTGTAGTCGAGCATCGCGTCGAGCGACGCCCAGCACGCGACCGGCTTCCCGCCCGCGGAAGCCGGCGTCAGCTTCCAGGCGCCGGCCATCTTCCTGAGCCACGCGAGGAGGAGCGGCTCGTCGAACTCCCCCGTCGGCACGATCCGCGTCACGGCGCCGCTCTCCGAGATCTCGAGGAGCGCGGTGACGTGCGCCCGGAGGCGGGCGGCGTCGAGGCTCCACTTCGTGGAGTCGGGCGCCGGCACGACGTCCACCTCCTCGACGGAGACGAGGCCCGGCTCCGGGGGGGCGATCTCCTTCGGGAACTTCGCGAGCCAGGCGTCCCCCGAAGACTCCCGGACGACCTTCGGCAGGGAGTCGTCCTTGCCGACGGGTTTCAGTTCGAACGACGAGAAGACCGCCTTCTCCAGCTCCATCGCGAGCTCGAGGCTCCACGTGGCCCAGGTGGCGACGGGCCTTCCCCCCTTCTGCGCCGGGTCGAAGCGCCACTTCGGAACGAGCGCCGGGATCGGAACCGTCAGCGCCTTCAGCGGCGGCTCGACGGCCACCGCGTCCGACGCCCGGCCGTTCTCCCCGAGCTTCACGGCGATGAAGAGTGTCGTCCGCGTCTCGAGCGCCGGCGCCGGGACCGGCGTCGCGACCCTCGGCGGCGCGTCGACGGAGCGGAAGAGCGGGTTGACGGCGGGGAGCTCCGCCGGTGGAAGGCGCCACGTATCCGGGATCGCCTCGATCGGGCGGACCGCGGGAGGCGCCGTCGGCGCCGCGACGGCGACGGGGGTCGGAACCGCCGCCGGGGAGGCGGGCGGAGGCGACTGACGCGCGAGCGCGGCGTGGGGCGCGGCCGGAGCGAGCCCCGCGGCCGCGAGGGCGACGACGACGATCCTCGTGCGGAGCACCGCGGGGATTCTAGCGGGCGGAGCGCCGCGCGTTACTTGGCGGCCGCCCAGTTCCCGCCGCGCCCCACGTCGACGGTGAGCGGGACGGCGAGCGACGCGGCCCCTTCCATCGTCCGCCGCGCGAGCGCCGCCGCGGCATCGGCGTCCGCCGCGTCGCATTCGACGATCAGCTCGTCGTGCACCTGGAGGAGAAGCCGCGCCGACGGGAGCTCCGACGCGAGCGCGGCGTCGAGCGCCACCATCGCCCTCTTGATGAGGTCGGCCGCCGAGCCCTGGAATGGGGCGTTCATCGCCATCCGCTCGGCGTTCGCCCGGACGGCGTGGTTGCGGTCGTGGAGGCCCGGGATCGGCCGGACGCGGCCGAAGATCGTCTCGGTGCCCCCCGTCTCGCGCGCCTTCTCGAGAACGGCGTCGAGGCAGGCCCGGATCTTCGGGAACCTCTCGAAGTAGGCGTCGATGAAGTCCTTCGCCTCGGCGCGCGGGACGCCGAGCTGCGCGGCGAGGGCGAACGGCCCCATGCCGTAGAGGACGCCGAAGTTGATCGTCTTGGCGCCGCGGCGCTGGTCGGGCGTCACCTTTCCGAGGGGGACGCCGAACACCTTCGAGGCGGTCGCGCGGTGGATGTCCTCGCCACGGCGGAAGAAGTCGATGAGCGCCTCGTCGCCCGCGAGGTGGGCGAGGATCCGGAGCTCGACCTGGGAGTAGTCGGCGGTCACGAGGAGCCGCCCCCGGGGCGCCACGAAGGCGCGGCGGATCGCGCGTCCCGCCTCGGTCCGGACCGGGATGTTCTGGAGATTCGGGTCGTTCGACGACAGGCGGCCGGTCGCGGCGACCGCCTGGTCGTAGCGCGTGTGGATCCGCCCGTCCCGGGCGATGTAGGCCGGGAGGGCGTCGACGTAGGTCCCCTTCAGCTTCGAGAGCTCCCGCCACTCGAGGAGCAGCCCCGGGACGGGGCCCGTCCCCAGGGACGCGAGCTCCTCGAGCACGTCGGACCCGGTCGCGTACGCCTTCGTCTTCGCCGTCTTCCGGAGCGGCGGGTAGGCCAGCTTCTCGAAGAGGACCCGGCCGAGCTGCTGCGGCGAGCCGATGTTGAAGGCCTCGCCTGCCGCCTCGTGGATCTTCACCTCGAGCGCCCGCAGCCGCTCGCCGAACTCCTTCGACATCTCCGCGAGGGTGCCCCGGTCGACGGCGACGCCGACGGTCTCCATCCGCGCGAGGACGGGCACGAGCGGCGTCTCGATCTCCTCGAGGACCTTCTTCAGGGCGGGCGCGGCGTCCAGCTTCGGAGCGAGCGCGTCCGCGAGCGCGAGGGGAAGGCGCGCGCGGGGCCCGAGAAACGCCAGCCCGGCCTCGGTCGCGAGCGGCTCCGGCGAGGAGAGTCCCTCCTTCCCCGCCACGTCCTTCACCGGCGGCACGGCCTCCGGAGGAAGTTCGAGAAACGCGCGCACGTCCCCCGCGAGGTCGTGCGCGTGGAGGCCCGGCGCCACGACGTAGCTCGCGAGCATCGCGTCGAAGAACCGGGCCGGAGGCGCGATCCCGAGGACGTCCGCCGCGAGGAAGAGCCGCTTGACGTCGTGGGCGACGACGACGCCCGCGTCGAGGAGGCCCGCGAGCGCCTTCGCCGCGGCGGCCCCGCAGAGCGGAAACGCGATCCCCTCGCCCGACGGCGAGGACGGCGGCCGCTGCGAGCGGCGCCGCCGGAAACGGCGCGCCCGCGCGCGCACTCGACGTGAACGGCCACCCGCCCCGCTTTCCGGGCGCGCTTCCGCGAACGCCGCGACGGCCGACGGGTCGTCGGTCCACGCGAGCCCCGCCGCGCGGGCGGCGTCCGGCGATGGAGCCGCCGGCGGCGCACCCGCTCCCGCCTGCGCCTCCAGCTCCTTCCGGAGTTTCGAGAAGCCCATCTCCTCGTAGAACGCGAGGAGTTCGCGGGTCCGCGCCTCGGACGGCGGCGGGATCCGGAACGTCTGGAGGACCGGCCCCTTCGGGAACGGGCGCGTCGCGGCGGACGGTCGCGAGCTCGCGCGAGCGGTAGGCGTCGGCCTTCCCCTTCTCCAGCGCGTCGCGCTTCCGCCCCTTCACCTCGTCGAGGCGCGCGTAGACCCCGTCCAGCGAGCCGAACGCCGCGATCAGCTCGCGGGCCCCTTTCTCGCCGATGCCGGCGACGCCGGGGATGTTGTCGGCCGCGTCGCCCATCAGCGCCAGGACGTCGATGACCTTGTCCGGCGGGACCCCGAAGAACTCCTTCACGCCCGCCGGGTCGAGGAGCGTCTCCTTCGCCGGGTGCCAGACCGCCACGCGGTCGCCGTCGACCAGCTGGAAGAGGTCTTTGTCGGCGGAGGCGACCTCCACCTTCAGCCCTTCGCCCTTCGCCCTTTCCGCCAGCGTCGCGATCAGGTCGTCGGCCTCGAACCCGGGCTCCTCGACGACGGCGAGCCCCATCGCCCGGCAGAGCCGCTTCGCGTCCTCGATCTGCGGGACGAGGTCGTCGGGCATGGCGGCGCGCTGCGCCTTGTAGGTCTCGTCCATCTCGTGCCGGAACGTCTTCTCGGCGCGGTCGAAGCGCGATGGCGACGGCATCCGGCTTTCGCGCCTCGAGGAGCTTCCGGAGCATCGCCGCGAACCCGAAGACGGCGTTCGTCGGCCTCCCACCGGGCCCCGTGAGGCCGCGGATCGCGTAGAAGGCGCGGTAGAGGTAGTTCGAGGCGTCGACGAGCGCGATCAGGCGGCATCGGCGAAGTCTACGGCGCGACGTCGGCGAGAAGGACGACCATCGTCCCGCCTCCCCGGCCCGGGGAGCGCGGGGCCGGGGCTCTCCCCGACGACCGTCAGAGAGCGGCGACTCCCGAACGAGCGGGACCGACGACGCCTCCACCGCGATCGCCGCGCGGCCCGGCCCCCGGTCGCGGAGGCGCGACAGGAGCTTCGCCGGGCTCTCGTGCGCGACGAGGACGTCGTCGGGCGGGAGGGCGCGCCGATCGAGGCGGAGGGCCAGCCGGAGAGCGGGCGCGATCCGCGGCTCCGGGGGAAGCGCGACGGCGAGCCGGTCCGGCGCCGGGGAGCGCGCCGCGCATCGCCTCGACGAACGCGGCCTCCTCGGTCGAGTTCGGAAACCGGTACGCCGCGCGCGACGCCATCTCGGCCGTCGAACGCGCCGCGCTCCCCGTGCCGCGAAGACGATCAGGCCGGCGGAAAGCAACGAGCGCCAGGGCGGGGCGGACCGACGGCCTCGCCCTCGCGAAGAGGAAGACGAGGCCGGCCGCCGAGACGGCGAGGAGGCACGGGACGAGGACGCCGAGATAGCGCGCCTCGACCCGCCACGTGTTCAGGGACATCAGGAGGACGGGCCAGACGGCGAACCACGCCATCGCGGGCACCGTCCGGTCCCGGCCGCGCGCCCGGGCGAGCGCGGCGGCGAGGCCGACCGAGACGAGGACGAGCGGCAGGGCGTCGGGGACGTTCCAGGTGTACTCGTCCTTGAGGAACGTGAAGAACGCCGCGAGCTGCCGCAGCGGGTTCCGCTCCGGGTCGGGATGCGTCTGGATCGTCTGCCGGTACCAGGCCCGGACGTTCCCGGGGATCAGGAGCCAGAGCGCCGGCGCGAGGAGGCCCCAGCGGGCGAACGTCCGGAGAGACGGGCCGAGCGAGGCCCGAGACGCCCGCATCCGCTCCCGCTGGAAGGCACCCCAGGCGAGGAGGAAGAGCAGATGCCGCGTAGCAGAGGTTCCCGCGGCTCGGCAGCCAGAACGGCGGCTCGGGAGTCCTCGACTCGCGCGACGACACGCCCGATCCAGAGAAGCGCGAGGAGCCCGGCCGCCGCGAACGGGAGCGGCCGGACGAGCAGGTCGACGAGGGCCCGCCGCAGTTCCCGGCGGCGTCTCTCCCGGCTCGTCGAGGACGAGGACGGCCGCGAACGTCGCGAGCGCGAAGAAGCCGAAGTGGTATTTCAGGAAGAAGAGGAGGGCCGCGAGGCACGCGGCCGCCTTCAGCGCGCGCGGATCCGCGCGGTCCGCGAAAAAGTAGCCACGCCGCGAGCGCGAGGAGCCCGCCCAGGCTCTCGAACATCGGCCACGTCGACATCTCGAGGAGCATCGGCGACCGGAGGAAACAGGAGCGCCACGAGGGCGAGCGAGAGGAGCGACGTCGGCGCCCCGGCCCCCGTCAGCCGCCGGACGAGGAGCCACGCCACCGCGGGCGTGAGAGCGAACGCCACGGCGGACGGAAGGCTCGCCGCGGCGAACGAGGGCCCGGCGAGCATCTGGAACGGCACCGACAGGACGCCGAACAGCGGCGGCCACCAGTGCTCGGAGAGGAGCGTGCCGGCGAGTGCGTCCGGGCGGAGGCGCGCGAGGTCGTCGAAGAGGTCGAGGCCGAGGAGCGCGTGCGCGGCCGCGTCCCATCCCGTCGACGCGACGCGTCCGCGCCGCCAGCGCCGCCTTCCGGACGGGCTCCCCTTCGGCGAGGGCGAGCGCCGCGAGGAGCCCTCTGCCGAGGAGCGCGAGGAGCCGCTCACGACGCATCGACGAAGTCTAGCCGCGGGCGACCTTCGTAGAATCGGCCGGGGGCCTCCGATGTCGTCCGTTCCCGTCTCTCGAAAGCGCCGCCGGTCACGAACAGCCGCCTCGCGGCCGCGCTCCTCGCTCTCGCCGACGCCGAGGAGCCCGGTGCGCGCCCCGCCGCCGAGTACCGGAGCGCGGCGCCGCACCCTGCGGCAGCTCGGCGAGGACCTCTGGGGGCGGCGCATTGCGCTCGCAGCCCTTCCCGGCGTGTCGCCCGCGGGCCGCCGACGCGATCGGGGCGTTTCTCTCGTGCGGCTCGGACGAGTCCGTCGACGACCGCCTCGCCGCCATCCTCGACCGCGACGACCCGAGTGCCGGGGCGAAGGCCGACTTCCTCTCGCGCGCCGACGTCGACCGGATCCTCGCGGCGCCGGGCGGCGTCTCGATGGCGGACCTCTGCGGCGACGTCCACCTCCACACGGACCGCTCGGACGGGAAGATGGCGCTCGGCGCGCTGCACCGGGCGCTCGAGGCGCGCGGCGACCGCTACGCCTTCCTGACCGACCACGCGCGTGACTGCGCCGTGGCCGGCGGCCTCTTTCCCGACGACTTCCGCGCCCAGGAGCGCGACGTCCGCCGGCTCAACGACCGGAGCGACCGGGGCTTCGTCATGTTCCTCGGCGCGGAGGCGAACGTGGCCGAGGACGGGACGATCGACGTCCTGCCCGCCCGCGTCGCCGAGCTCGAGGCGGTCGTCGCCTCGGTCCACACCGACCTCCGGAGCCCCGGGGACCAGACGGCGCGCCTCCTCCGCGCGCTCGAGACGCCGGGCGTCGCGGTCCTCGGCCACCCGCGCGGCCGGCTCTACGACGTCCGCTCCGGCGTCCGCGCCGACTGGCCGCGCGTCTTCGCCCGCGCCGCGGAGCTGGGCGTCGCCCTCGAGCTGAACGGCTGCCCCGAGAGGCTCGACCTCTCCCCGCGCCTCGCGCGCCTCGCCGCCGAGGCCGGCGCCCTCTTCTCGATCTCGAGCGACGCGCATGCCGCCCGCCACCTGTCGCACCTCGAGTTCGGCCTTGCCGTCGCCCGCCTCGCGGGGATCCCGGCCGACCGCGTCGTCAACACCTGGTCCGCCGAGCGTTTCGCCGACTGGCTCGCCGTCTGCCGCGGCCGTCAGTCGTAGAGGACGAAGCCCGGGTCGTAGCTCCCGCCGGTGTTCGGCCCGTACCACTTGCCCGGTGTTCAGGTCGACCTGCCACCCGAACGCCGTGTACGGGACCCGGAAGTACTTGAAGAAGACGAGGAGCGCCTTGCCCCACCAGGTCGATGTCGCGGACGCCCGACCGCGCGCAGGATCTCCGGGAGGTTCAGGCCGAACTCGACGCCGAGCTGCCGTTGCCGGCTCTCGGGCGGAGAATGCCGGTACCCCTTCGCGCCGTAGGTCATCCCGGTCAGGAAGAACCGGGCGAGGCCCGGCTTCGCGCCGACGCGCGGCAGGAACCCGGACATCAGGAGGTCCGCGGTGTAGATCTCGCTCGAGTAGTCGCTCCCGAAGCCGGGATACCGGCAGCAGGGAGCGGGAATCGAGTTCGGCACGTTCCCGAATCGGAGGACGACCGTGTCCCTCGAGGCCGTAAGCGTCGACGCCGTCGCGATGCCCGAGCCGATCGTGTTCGCGGCCATGTCCGGCCACGAGAAGCCGTACTTCGAGAAGCCGTCGCCGACCTCCTCGATCAGCCCGGCGACCGTCGTCAGGCCGAAGGCGAGGGCCGCGCGACTCGGCGGGCGTCTTCCCGAGCGCGCGATAGACCGACTGGAAGCCGAGCGTCACCATGTAGGCGAAGGTGATGTGAGAGACCTTGTCCGCGCCCCCGGCGAGTAGCCCTCCTCCGAGCCACCCCTCGTTCGTCGTGTGGAACGGGTAGGAGTCGTTGTGCCACCAGGCGAGATAGCCGACGACCGGAACGAGGACGAGGACGCCCGCGGTGAAGAGCGTCGTCTTCCTGTCGAAGAGCTTCGGCGGAGGAGGCGGCGGCTTCGGCCAGGCGGGGGAGGCGGATGCCCGCCGGCTTGGCGCGCGCGCCGCCGCATTCTCCTCCGAGAGGCCGAGGCGCCGGCGGCTTCTCCGCGAAGAGCCCCTCGGGGCGGGCCGAGACCGAATCCCGAGGCCCCGGCCGGGCGAGCCGCCGTCGCCGCTGCGAGGAGCAGCGGGAGCAGGCGCCGCATCCTCAGGCGGCGAGGCCCCGCGTCCGCGCGAGCGCGCGCGCCGTCTCGAGCGCCGCTGCGCTCTTCTTCGCGAGGTTCGCGGCGTCCTCCGTGAAACCGCGCTTCAGCTCGGCGTCGGCGATCCCCGGGAGGTTGATCCGCACGTTCGCGAGCGCCCCCTCGACCGCGGCGGAGAGGAGCAGCGCCGCGACCCAGGCGTCGGAGGCGGCGTTCGGGTTTCCCTTCGCGGCCACCGTCTCCGCGAGCCGGAGCGCCTGCTCGGCGTAGAAGGCCGTCTGCATCGGGACCGTCGTGGCGAGGAGCGTCGCATCGTCGATCGCCTTCTGCCGCGGCCGCCTTCTCGGCGTCGGTCGCCTTCGGAAGCCTCCGGGCCGCGACGATCGCCTCGAAGGCGCGGGTGTCCTCGTCCACGAGCTCGAGGAGCCGGACGCGGTGCGTGTCGAGGGTCGCGGCCATCGGCTCGAGCTCCGCCCACGCCTCGCGGAACTTCTCCTTCCCGAGCGTCAGGCGGACGACCATGGCGAGGAGCCCGGCGCCGGCGGCCCCGGCGGCCGCGGAGGCGGAGCCGCCCCCCGGGGCGGGAGCGTCGGAGGCGAGGGCGGCGGAGAAGTCGGCGACGGAGAGGGAGGCGAGCGTGCTCACGGCGCGAGACTAGCAGGGGCGCGCGGCGAGGCGCCGGCCGCTCCGGACGACGACGCGCCCGCCCGCGACGACGTCGGTCACCGGGTTCACGCCGTAGTGATAGACGAGGTGCTCGAGCGACGGTCCGTCGAGGAGGACGGCGTCGCCGCGCTTCCCCGGCTCGAGCGAGCCGCGCGTCTTCGGCCTCGCCAACCGAGGCCGCGCCGTTCAGCGTCATCGCCGTCAGCATCTCCTCCACCGTGAGCCCCATGCCGATCGCGGCGAAAAAAGCGACGGCGGGGAGCGACTCCGTGTAGGACGAGCCCGGGTTGCAGTCGGTCGCGAGGGCGACGGGGACTCCCGCCGCCACGAACTTCCGCGCCGGCGCGTAGCGGTTCATCCGGAGGAAGACCGACGTCCCCGGAAGGAGCGTCGCGACGACGCCCGCCTTCGCCATCGCCGCGATCCCCTCGTCGGTCGCGAAGAGAAGGTGGTCGGCCGAGAGGGCGCCGACCTCGGCGGCGAGCTCGGCGCCGCCGAGCGGCGTCAGCTCGTCCGCGTGGAGGCGCGGGACGAGGCCGAGCGCCTTTCCCGCGAGCGAGGATCTCGCGCGATTCGGCGACGTCGAAGACCCCCGTCTCGCAGAAGACGTCGACGAAGCGCGCGCCTCCCTCCGGCCAGCGCCGGGAGAATCTCGCGGAGGCACTCGTCGACGTACGCGGCGCTTCTCGACCGCGCCGCCCCGCCGCTCCGGCGGGACCTCGTGGCCCGGGAGCGCGGTCGCGCACGACGCCGACCGGGTGGCCGGCCGCCCCCGCGAAGATCGCCCGCAGCTGCTTCGATCTCGGCGGCCCGCTCGAGGCCGTAGCCGGTCTTCGCCTCGCAGATACGTCGTCCCGTGGAGGAGCATCCGGTCGAGGCGGCTCCGGACGTTGCGCGACCAGCTCTCCTTCCGTCGCCCGCCGCGTCGCCGCGACCGTCGCGACGATGCCCCCGCCGGCCGCGGCGATCTCGGCGTACGTCCTCCCCTTCAGCCGCTCGTTGAACTCGTTCTCCCGGAAGCCGGCCCACGGGAGGTGCGTATGCGCGTCGACGAACCCGGGAACGGCCGTCTTCCCCGCCCCGTCGAGGACCGTCTCGCCGGGTGCCGGGGCCTCGCCGTAGATGCCGCACGAACTCGGCGTCCGTCCCGGCGAAAGCGACGCGCCCGTCCTCGAACGCGGAGCGCCGCGTGCGCGAGGCGGCGCAGCCGTCCCTGGGCGGCCCCGGCGAGCGCGCCGCTTCCCTCGGGCGTCGCGAGCTCGGAGAGGCGGCGGACGGAGAGGATCTCGCGCGGCATCGGCGGTCGTGCGCGGCCGTCGCCGCGCCGGCTCTCAGGAGGTGGGCTCGCCCTCGCGCCTCTTCGGGCGGTGGAGCGCGATCGAGTTGTCCAGCTCGTCCTCCTCCTTGTCGAAGTTCAGGACCTGCTGGAACATGTCGATCATCCCCTGCAGCTTCAGGTGGAAGTTCTTCCGCTCCACCCGGAGCTCGCGGACCTTCTTCTCGGTCTCGCTGACGCGCTCCATCGCCTGGTCCATGAGCGCCTCGGCCTTCGTCTCGGCGTTCTGGAGGACGCGCTCGGCCTCCTGCTCGCTCGAGATCTTCAGGCTCTCGGCCGACCGCTGCGCGAGGAGGAGGGTCTCCTTCAGCGTCGCCTCCGTCTCTCGGTGGCGGGCGTTCTCCTCTTTCAGGCGCGCGTTCTCGCGCTCCAGCTCGTCCACCTCCCGGAAGAGCTCCTCGACGTCCTCGGCGAGCGCCTCGAGGAACGTCATCACCTCGTCGCGGTCGAAGCCGCGCAGCTTCGGGAGAAGGTCCGCTTGCGGATCTCGAGGGAGCTGATCGTGGGTCTCATGTGAGGAATTGTACGCGGCTAGTGGATCTCGATCGTCGTCTCCCGGGATCACGCGGAACTTCCGTCGGCGGAGGAAGCGCGGCAGCGAGGGCCCACCGCGGGCCGCGAGGCCGGCGGCCGCGCTTCGCCCACCACCAGGAGCGGGTAGCCCCCCGAGGACGAAGCGCGAGGCGCGCGACCGAATGCGTCTGCTCGATCTCGCCGAACGCGACGACGACGATCGCGATCAGGGCGAAGACCTTCCGCGTCATCGGGAGGACGCCGAAGAAGTTCGTCGGCAGGTTCGGCCCTTCGAACATCCAGGCCGCGATGACGGCGCGTGAGCGGCCCCGCGAGCCCCAGCCGCCGAACGGGCTGCGCGAGGAGGAGCGACGCCGCGACGCCGAGGACGCCGCCGCGACACCGTGGCGAGCGCGAGGAAGAGCGCGTAGCCGCGCGACCCCCAGGAGGGCTCCAGCTCCGACCCGAAGCTCCAGAGGAGAAGGAGGCTGAAGAGGACCGAGACGATCCCGACGTTGACGAGCGGGTAGGTCAGGAGCCGCCAGAGCTGGAGCCCGGCCAGACGGCCGCCGGCGCGACGATCAGGACGCGCGCGGGGACCGCCGTCACGAGCGACGCGAGATAGCCCGCCACCGTCAGGACGAGCGTCGCCCGCGTGACGGCCGGCAGCCGGCGCCAGCCCGGCGGGCCCACGTACGCGGATGCTCGTACGGCGGAGCCGCATGGCGGCGAAGGGTAGCACCCCGGGTCGCACCGCAGCCGGTCTCAGCGCCTGCCGAAGATCGCAGTCCCGACCCGGACGTGGGTGGCGCCCTCCTCCACCGCCGCCTCGAAGTCGTCGCTCATCCCCATCGAGAGCCCGGGAGCCCGATCTCCTCCGCGAGGCGCCGGAGCGTCGCGAAGTGCGAACGGGTGTCGCCGAGCGGCGGGATCGTCATGAGCCCCGCGAGATCGAGCGCCGGGAAGCGTCCGGACCTCCCCGGCGAGCGCCGCGGCCTCCTCCGGAACGACGCCGGCCTTCGTCGCCTCGCCGCCGAGCCGGACCTCGAGAAAGACGGTCAGCCGCTTCTCCGCGCCCACGGCGGCGCGAGAGAGCCGCCGCGCGATGTCTGCCGAGTCGACGGTCTGGACGACCGAGGCGACCCGCGCCGCGCGGTTCGCCTTGTTCGACTGGAGCGGGCCGATGAGGTGGCGCGCCGCGTCCGCCGGCAGGGCCGGGAACTTCTCCTCCGCCTCCTGGACGCGGTTCTCGCCGAACGCGCGGATGCCGGCCGCATAGGCGGCCAGCGCGTCCTCGAGCGGCTTCGTCTTCGTGACGGCGACGAGCGTGACGCCGGCCGGATCGCGCCCGGCGCGCGCCGCCGCCCGCGCGATCCGGTCGCCCACCGACGAGACGGCCGCCGCGATCTCCTCCGGCCCGCGTCACCGGTCCGCGCTCCTCGTCGAGCGCGGCGTTCGCGAGCGCGTCGGCCTCGCGGTTCTCTCCCCGCGGGACGTGGACGACGGCGAGGCGGCGGAACCGGCGCGCCTTCCGCCGCGCCTCGACCAGGTAGCCCGCGAGGTGGGCCGCTTTGACGCGGTAGGTCCCGAGGAACTGCTTCAGGACGAGCTCGCTGTCGGCGCGGACCTCGACGTCGGCTGCGCCCGCGGCGGCCGCGAGGTCGAGGGCGGCGAGGAAGCCCTGCCATTCGGCGACGTTGTTCGTCGTCCGCCCGATCGCCTTCTTCGCGGTGGGCCCCGATGGCGAGAAGACGCCCCACGCCGAGGGCCCGGGATTCCCGCGCGACGCGCCGTCGAAGTAGACGACGAAGGGAGGCTTATCTCGCCTCCGCCATCCCAGTAGAGGATCCGCTTGCAGCTGTCGCAGTAGATCGGCTCCTTCGAGAGCCGGATGTCCGACAGGAGCTGCGGCCGGAGACGGACGTGGCAGGCGGAGCAGCTGGCCGTCTGCGGGCCGACCATCGTCACCCGGGCGACCGCGATGCCGCCCCGCTTGGAGGCGATCTGGCGGAAGCGCCGGAGGAGCGCCTTGTCGGCCGCCTTCTCGAGGCGCGCCGCCTCCTTCTCGGCGGCGGCGATCTCCTCGGAGAGGAGCGTCTGCTCGGCCCGCCACTCCTTCATCTGCTCCTCGTAGCCAGCCTCTTCCGCGGGGAAGGAGGCCTCGTGCTCGGCGAGCTCGGCCGTGGAGGCGGCGACGTTCTCCTCGAGGGCCAGGATCTCGTCCTCCTTCGCGCGGACCTCCCGCTTCACGACGTCGATCTCGTTGAGGAGCGCGCCGTACTCCTTGTTCGTCTTCACCGACGGGAGCTGCGCCTGGTACTTCTTCAGCTTCTCGGCGAGGTCGCCGACGTCCCCCTCGAGCGCCTTCTTCCGGTCGCTCGCCTTCGAGACGATCGCGTCGGCCTCGTCGCGCCGGCGGCGCGCGTCCTGGAACGCCGCCTCCACGTGCGCGAGGTGGTCCGGGGTCCGGGTGCGCTGCTCGCTCTTCTTCTGGATGGAGAGGAGGAGCTCCTGGAGCTTGAAGAGGCTCTGCGAGAGAATTCTCGCCCGCGCTCACCGCGGCGCTCCCGGAAAACAGAACGGGCGCCTGTTGGCGCCCGTCATCGATTCTGTTGTGCCCCGGCTCTTGCGCCGCGCCGGAGGGGATTCGCATGTCGTCTCGCACCCGTCTGTTCTCTCCCCGCCGGCGATTCCGGTGGGTCCGCTCGGATTCGAACCGAGGACCTGCCGGTTATGAGCCGGTGGCTCTCACCGCTGAGCTACGGACCCGGAAGGGGCCGGACCTCGGAGGATAGCATCCCCGGCCGCGACGCGTCCTTCCGCCGCGGAGAGGGTCGCGAAGCGAGGGAGAATCCGAGGCCGGGTTCTTTTTCCTTCCGCCGCGGAAGGGGTGCGAAGCAGGGGAAACCCGAGGCCGGGTTTCCTCTATCCCTTACAGCTGCACGTCGACGAAGGGCCGGAGCCGCTTGGCGCGGCTCGGGTGCCGCAGCTTCCGGAGCGCCTTCGACTCGATCTGCCGGATCCGCTCGCGGGTGACGTTGAAGCTCTTCCCCACCTCTTCGAGCGTGTGCTCGGCGCCGTCGCCGACGCCGAAGCGCATCCTGAGCACCTGCTCCTCGCGGGGCGTCAGGGTCTTCAGCGTCTTCCGCGTCTGCTCGCGGAGGTTCGCGCCGATGACGGCGTCGATCGGCGAGATCACCTGGCGGTCCTCGATGAAGTCGCCGAGGTGCGAATCCTCCTCCTCGCCGATCGGCGTCTCGAGGGAGATCGGCTCCTGCGCGATCTTCATGATCTTCCGGACCTTCGAGGCGGGCATGTCCATCCGCTTGGCGATCTCCTCGGCGGTCGGCTCGCGGCCGAGCTCCTGGACGAGGGAGCGCTGGGTGCGGGTCAGCTTGTTGATCGTCTCGATCATGTGGACCGGGATGCGGATCGTCCGCGCCTGGTCCGCGATGGCGCGCGTGATGGCCTGCCGGATCCACCACGTGGCGTAGGTCGAGAACTTGTAGCCGCGGCGGTACTCGAACTTCTCGACCGCCTTCATCAGCCCGATGTTCCCCTCCTGGATCAGGTCGAGGAACTGCAGGCCGCGGTTCGTGTACTTCTTGGCGATCGACACGACGAGGCGGAGGTTCGCGACGATCAGCTCCTGCTTGGCCTGGTCGGCCTCGTCCTCGCCCTCCCGGATCTGCCGCATCGTCCGCTTGATCTCCTCGTGGGAGACGCCGTACTTCTCCTCGAGGTCCTTCAGCATCTGCCGGTACTTCCCGACGCGCCGCTTGTAGAAGTCGCGGCGGACCTCGTTCTTCTCCCTCTTCAGCGCCGCGAGGTCCTGCCGGATCGTCGCCTCGGGCATCGCGAACTGCCGGTCGATGTCCTTCAGGATGTTGACCATCCGGAGGAGCGAGGCCGGCGTGAAGTCGATGAGGTGGATGAGGCGCGCGATCTCCGAGATGCGCCGGTCGACCGCCGGGTCGACGACGACCGTCGGCTTGACCGGGGCGGCCTTGCCCGGCGCGGCCTTCGCGGCCGTCTTCCCCTTCGCGAGCTTCTTCGGCTTCGGCGCCGGCTTCTTCCGGTCGGAGAGCTTCCGCAGCTCGCCGTCCAGCTTCGCGATCTTCTTGAAGTGCCCGAGGATCGCCTCGATCCGGTGGGCCGTCCGCGGATCGATCTCGTCGGCCTCTTCCAGCGCCGCCGCCGCGAACTCCAGGAAGCCGCGGGCGACGTTCTTGTCCTTCTTCGCGGCCTCGACGATCTTCAGGATCTCGCCGAGCACGACGCGGTTCGTCGAGAGGGCGCGGTAGATCCTCGCCTCGCCCGTCTCGATGCGCCGGGCGATCGAAACCTCGCCCTCCCGGTCGAGGAGCTTCACCGTCCCCATCTCGCGCAGGTACATCCGGACGGGGTCGTTCGTCTTCTCGACGAGGTTCGGGTCGGGCGCGACGGGCTCCGCCACGGCGCGGCGTGCCCGGCGCCTTCTTCTGCGTCGCCTTCTCGGGCACGTCGACGACCTCGATGCCGTAGTCGCCGAACCGGATGTAGATCTCGTCGAGCTCTTCCGGCGCGTTCGCCAGCTCCTCGGGGAGCGCCTGGTAGATCTCGTCGTAGAGGAGATACCCGCGCTCCTTGCCGAGCGTGATAAGGGACCGGACTTCTGGGTGCTTTTCTTCTACCGTCACCGAACGCTTCTCCGAATCAGCCCGGGGCTGCCGGGCGCCGTAGGTCTTGCTTGAGTCGGCGTATTTCTGCAGAAAGTGCCTGCTTTTCTCTGAGGAGTTCGTCGCGCCGGACAAAGTCGCCGGATGCCTCCGCCGTCTGGATCTCGGGCTGGAGATTCAGCGCCCGCTCCTCAAGATGGCGTATCTTGAGCTGTAACAAAGGTTTATGAAGCCGCGCGAGGCCCTTTTGCCCCTCTTCCCTCTCTTCTGCCGTACCTTCCTGCAGCAGCAGACGGGCGATCAACGGGCCCGCGTCCGACCCAACATGGGACTCAAGTGACGAAAAATCAAGGGTTAAGGCTTGTTCAGACAGCGTCTTGAGAGCGGTAAATATCCTCCTTGCAACCGGATGGGAGAAAATATCGACCGGAATCCGCTGGACGAGCGGAACGGCCTCGGACCACTCCGCAAGGAGGAGATAAAGGACTCTCTCCTCCCCCTCCGGGAGCCGTTCGTTGATCGCCGCCGCAGGAGGTGAAGGAGCGGCGTCGCTCCGCCCCGGTGCCTTTCCGCCGAGCACCGAGAGCGGCACGCCGGCTCCGCGCGAGAGCGCCGAGAGCATCTCGTGCCTGAGAACCGGGTCGCGCGCCTCCGAGAGGATCTCCACCGCCTCCCGGAGACGCGCGGCGCGCTCCGAAGGATCCGCCGAGGGGAGCGGAATCCGCGAGAGGAGCGCCGGAACGAGCGGCGCGGCGCGCTCCAGCTCCGCGCGAAGCGCCTCGGGCCCCCGCGCCCGGAGGAAGGAGTCGGGGTCGTGGGTGTCGGGAAGGGACATGTGGCGGACGTTCGCCCCGCGCGAGAGGAGGAGCGGGAACGCCTTGTACGACGCCGTGACCCCCGCCGGATCTCCGTCGTAGGCGACGACGACGGTCGCCGCGTGCCGGGAGAGGAGATCCGCCTGGGCCGGCGTGAGGGCGGTTCCCATCGAGGCGACCGCGTTCTCGCACCCCGCGCGCGCGAGGGCGATCCGGTCGAAGTACCCTTCGACGAGGATCGCGACGTCGGCCTTGCGGATCGCCTCCTTCGCGAGGTCGAGCCCGTAGAGGAGCTTTCCTTTCGAGAAGCGGCTCGTCTCGGGCGAGTTCAGGTACTTCGGCATCTCGTCGCCGAAGGCGCGCGCGCCGAAGCCCAGGATCTCCCCCCGCCCGTCGCGGATCTCGATCGTCAGGCGGTTCCGGAACCGGTCGTAGACGCGCCCCGTCTCCGGGCTTCGTTGCAGGAGCCCCGCCTCGAGGAGCGCCTCCTCGGCCACGCGCGAGGCGAGGCCCGCCTTCAGGGCGTCCCAGGCGTCGGGCGCCGCCCCGAGGCCGTGCGCCGCAGCGTCCCCCGCCGTGAGGCCGCGGGCCTCGAGGAGCTCACGGGCGGCGGCGTGCCGGGGAAGCTGCTCCCGGAAGAAGAGGGCGGCAGCCGCGAGGGCCTCGGCGGCCCGTGTCTCCTTGGCGCGGTCGACGCGGGTCCCGCTCTTCCGGACGGGCAGGCTGACGCCCGCGCGCCGGGCGAGGTAGGCGACCGCTTCGGGAAACTCCATCCGCTCGGTCTCGCGGACGAACGTGATCGCGTCCCCCTTCGCGCCGCAGCCGAAGCAGTAGTAGAAGCCCTTCTCCGGGTGGACGTGGAAGGAGGGCGTCTTCTCGCCGTGGAACGGGCAGAGTCCCTTCCACGACCGGCCCGCCTTCTTGAGCGACGTCACGCTGCCGATCAACGCCACGAGGTCGGTCGCTGCGAGGACCTCGCGTTTGACGTCGTCGTTGATGTCGTAGAAGACGTCAGACATCGAGCCGGGCGACGGTGACCGCCGTCCCTCCTTCGCGCGCCTCGCCGGGCCGGTGGGACGCGACGCCCGGATGCTCGTCGAGGAACTCCCTCACCGCGGCCGCAAGCCGCCCCGTGCCGTGGCCGTGCACGATCCGGACCGCCCCCTTCCCCGAAAGAAGCGCCTCGTTCAGCGCGCGCTCGACCTCGGGGAGCGCCTCGTCGACCCGGAGGCCGACGAGGACCACCTCCGGCCCGTAGGCGGCGGGCTCCGACGCGGAGGGCGCGGGGCGCGGCGGCGGCGCGGGAGCCGGGCGGCGCGGGGGGACGGGCGGTGCGAGCGGGATGAGCGACGAGACCGGCACCTTCATCCGCTTCCCTCCGACCTCCACCTCGGCCTCGCCGCGCGACGCCTCGATCCGGAGAAGGCGTCCCGTCGTCTTCCAGGGCCGGACGCGGACGAGGTCGCCGACCGAGACCGGTCCCGCGGGCGGGGCCTCCGGCTCTTCCTCCACGAAGTCGAGCGCCGCCTGCCGCGCCGCGTTCGTGACCGTCATCAGGGCCCCGCGCGAGACGGCGCGCCCCGCGCGCAGCTCCTCGCGCAGGCGGTCGATCTCGCGCCGCGTCGTCTCTCGAAGGGCCTCGAGCGCCCGGTCGACGCGCTCGCGGGCCTTCTCGGCGAGCCGCGCCTTCTCCGCGGCCACGGCTGCCCGCTCCTTCTCGAGCTCGGCGAGGCGCGCCTCCGCCCGCTCCGCGGCCTCCCGCGAGCGGCCGGCTTCCTTCCGCGCCGCGAGCGTCTCGGCCTCGAGCCGCGCGAGCGCCGCGTCCGTCGCCGCCCAACCCGTCCCGAGCCGCTCCTTGGCGAGCGCGAGGACCGCGAGCGGAAGGCCGGCCCGCTCTGCCACGGCGAGGGCGCGCGACCGCCCGACGGCCCCCGGCTTGGCCTGGAACGTCGGGCGCCCCGTCGCCTCGTCGAACTCCATCGCGGCCGAGAGGACGTCCCCCTCGCCCCGGGCCCACTCCTTCACGGCCGAGAGGTGCGTCGTCGCGACGGTCAGCCCGCCCCGCGCGCGACCGTGCGCGAGCACCGCCACCGCGAGCGCCGCCCCTTCGTCGGGGTCGGTGCCGCTCCCCAGCTCGTCGAGGAGGACGAGGCTCCGCGGCGTCGCCTCGGCGAGGACCCGCGCCATGCGCGTCATCGCCGCCTCGAACGACGAGAGGTCGCCGAGGAGGTCCTGGGCGTCGCCCGAGACGACGAGGAGGCGGTCGAAGACCGGGAGCGCCGTGCCGGCGGCCGCGGGGATCGCGAAGCCCGACTGCGAAAGGAGGGAGAAGAGACCGAGCGTCTTCAGGACGACCGTCTTCCCGCCGGCGTTCGGGCCGGAGAGGAGGAGGAGCCGCTTTCCCTCCGGGAGGTCGAGATCGAGGGGGACCGCGTCGGAGGCCCGCGCCTCCGCATCCTCGCCGAAGACCTCCTCGCGGAGCGCCGCGAGGCGCCGGTCGAGGAGCGGGTGGCGCGCCCCCCGGAGGACGACGCGATCCGAGACCGCCGGGAAGATGCCGTCCACGCGTCCGGACCACTCGGCGCGGGCCTGGAACGCATCCAGCTCGGTCAGGATCGAGACGGCGGCCGCGAGCTCCCCCTTCCGCGCCGAGAAGCGGGCCGTCAGCGCGACGAGGATCCGGTGCACCTCCTCGCGCTCCTCCTCGAGCGCCTCCGCGAGCGCGTTGTTCGCCTCGACGACGGCCAGCGGCTCGACGTAGACCGTCTGGCCCGACCCCGATTTCTCGTGAACGATGCCGGGGACTGCGTCGCGCCGGTCGGAGCGGACCGGAAGGCAGTAGCGGCCCCCTTTCTCCGTGACGTACCCCTCCGAGAGCGCCCCCGCCTTCTCGCGGGCCAGCTCCTCGAGCCGCTTCACGACGTCGCGCCGCAGGCGCAGGAGCGCGGCCCGGATCGAGTGGAGCCGGACGGTCGCCGTGTCCTTGATCCGCCCGTCGGACTCGAAGATCCTCTCCTTCTCCCCCGCGAGGTCGGTGAGGTCGGCGAGCGGTGCGAGGAGCTCCCCGAGGCGGGGAAGCTCCTCGCCCTCGACCGGCACGGCGCGACGCGCTCCCTCGGACGCGGTCCACGAGGACGAAGAGGTCGAGAAGGTCCTCGGGGAGGAGCGCCTGCCCCTGGGGGCCGAGCCGCGAGAGGAGCGGCGCCGACTCGTCCAGGCCCCCGAGCGCGACCGGCGGCCGGAGCGCACGCCGCGCCACGAGGTCCCGCGTGACGCCGCGCAGCCGCTCCACCTCCTCCGGGTCCCCCGCGGGGAGCAGCGCCCGGACGCGCTCCCGCCCCCGTTCCGTGGAACAAAAACGCCCGGCGAGCGCGAGCACGCCGGGCCAATCCAGTTCGAGGTACGGTGGGGTCAGCTTTACATCCCCGTGCGGCGCTCTTCGGCGAGCTTGCGGAGCATCTTCTTGCGGGCGGCGATGGCCTTCCGCTTCCGCTTCGCGGACGGTTTTTCGTAATGCTGGCGCTTCTTGAGCTCGGAAAGGATCCCCGACTTCTCGCACTTCCGCTTGAAGCGGCGTAGCGCGTTTTCGAACGATTCGTCTTCCTTGACCACGATCAACGGCACGAAAGTCCCTCCTTCCCAGCCCGGAATTGCCCGGCGCGGCGCGACGGGGTGAGCCAAACCAAGTAGTTTATCGGCCGGCCCCCGCGCGGTCAACCCGGGGCGCCCGGCGGCTCTGTTCCCGGGCTCCGAAACGCTGTCCGAATATAATGACTCTTCCACGACAGCCGGTTCCCCCGCGAGGGCGGTGCCGAGAGGAGACGCTCGAAAGATGCCGGCCGATCCTGCCGCGACGCGACGACTCATCGAATCGCTCTCCACCCACCTCGAGGAGCACCTCGCGACGTGGAAGTCGTCTCTCGTCGACGCGCGCCGGGACGTCGAGGCGCTGCTCGCCGCCGTCTCGGAGAAGATCCCGGCGCACGCGAAGCCTCTCTTCCCCGAGAACATCGTCGCGCTGATCCTCGAGGACGTCCTGCCGGCGCCGCCGCCGCCGCCGCCGGCGAAGGTCGTCGAGCGCGTCGTCCCCGCGACCCCGGCCCCGGCCGACTGGACCCTCGTCCGGGGCGCCCTCTCCTCGATCGAATCGGCCCGGACGCAGGTGGACGTCCTGACACGGTTCATCACCCAGGCTTCGGCCCACGCCTCGCGCGTCGCCCTCCTCGTCCTCAGGAACGAACGCGTCACCGGGTGGAAGGCGATCGGGTTCGACGCGAGCGGCGGCCACGACGAGGGCGTCCGGACGATCGACCTCGGCGCCGAGGACGACCCCTTCGCCGCGGAGGTCCTCCGCGCGCAGCGCTCCCGCGTCGCGGGGCCTCCCGACGAGGCGTCGCCGCTCCGGCTCGCCCTCGGAGGCCGGCCGCCCGCGCGGGCGTTTCTCGTCCCCATGGTCATCCGCGACCGGCTGGCCGGACTCGTCTGGGCCGACGAGCTCCCGGGCGAGGAAGGGCGCCTGAACGAGGCCGCGATCGAGGTCCTCACCTTCGCCACGGGCCTCGCGGTCGACCTCCTCGCCGCCCGGAAGAAGATCCCCTCGCCGACGCTGACGCCGACCGGTGAGTCGATCGAGGCGTACCGCCCGGCGGCCGCCGCCCCCGCGCGTCCTCCCGCGCCCGCCCCCGACGCGATGCCCGCCTTCGAGGTCGTCTCGGCGTCGAAGCCCGTCCGGCCGCCCGAGATCCGGGAGGCGCCCCGGCCGGTCGCGCCTCCGGAGCCGCTTCTCGCTCCCGCCAGCCTCTCGGGAATCCGGCCTCGCCCGAAGGACGCCGAGGAGCAGATCCGAAAGCTCGAGGAGTCCGCGGCCCGGCGGCGACGGGCCGCGGCGGCGAGCGTTCCGCCCGAGCCCGCCCTCGCTCACGATTCCCGCGCCCGCGACGCCGTCGTTCCCCGCGACGCCGGCCTTCCCATCGGCCCCGGCCGGTCCCCCGTCCGGGATTCCGCCCGCGCCCACCGCGGCGGCCACGATCGCCGTGCCGAGCCTCGGCGTGCGCGCCGACGCCGCCACCGCTCGTCCCGACCCGTCCACCCTCGACGCTCCCGCCCCCCCTGACTCAGGCGTCGACGGGGGACTTCACGCAGGCCTTCGAAGCGCTTCGCGCGGCGGGCGCCGTCCCGCCGGCAACGCCCGGACCTCCGACCGGCGCGGTCCCGATGTACGTTCCCGACGCCGCGCCGGCGAAGCTCCGGCCCGGCACCCCCGGCCCGGGCTCCTCCCAGGCGTCGGCGCCGGCCGTTCGCCCGATCTCGGGCTTCATCCCGCGATCCAAGCTCGGCACCGACGTCAACTCGCGCGATCGGCAGATCGACGACGCCCGCCGGCTCGCGCGCCTCCTGATCTCCGAGATCAAGCTCTACAACGAGAAGAAGGTCGACGAGGGGCGGGCCTCGTCGGACCTCTACGAGCGACTGAAGGACGACATCGTTCGGAGCCGCCAGGTCTTCGAGGAGCGGACGCCCGAGACGATCCGCAAGGAGAAGGACTTCTTTCACGAGGAGCTCGTCCGGATTCTGGCCGACGGCCGCGCCGAAGCCCTCGGCCCGATGCCCTGACGCGGCGCCCCTCGCCGTGTCCCGATCCCTGAATCCCCGCCGGCCGCTCCGGGCGGCCGCCGCCCTCCTCCTCGTCGCCGCGCCGGCGCTCGCGGCGGGCGGCAGCGCGGACGACGCCCTCGCCGCAGCCCGGCGGGCCCTTCGCGAAGACGGACCGAGCTCTTCCGAGGCCGCCCGGCTCGCGGGGCCCCTGGAGCAGTCGGGCGGGCTCCACGCGATCCGGCTCCGCGCCGCCCGGATCGAGGCCGCCGTTGCCGCGGACGACCTCCCGGCCGCGGCCGCCCTCGCCGACGGGTTCGACGGGACGCCGCTCGGGCTACCGGCGCTCGGCGGTTATTTCCGGCTCGAGGCCGCCGACCCGGGCGTCGCCGCGCTCCTCGCCTACGCGTCGGCCGAACGCGACGAGCCCTTCGCGCGGGACGCGCTCGGAACCGCCGCGCGAAAGGCGACGACTGCCTTGGAGAAGGCGGCGGTCCGGATCGCCTTCGCGACGTGGGAGACCCGTGGCGTCCGCGGAAACCGGGCGGCCATCGACCGGGCCGTCTCGCTCGCCCGCGTCGCGCCCTCCCCGGCCGACGCCCGCGCCCTCCGCCTCTCGCTCGCGCGCGTCGTTCCGGACGCCCCGGAGCGGGCTCCGGACGCCTTCGACAGCCTCGACCTTAGGGAGTGGAACGCGGCCCTCAAGGCCGCTCCCGACGACATCCGGCTCGCCCGCGCGCTGGCGATCGTCTCCCGCTCGCCGAAGGAGGCGCTCGCCCTCCTCCCGAGAGGGCCCGGGACGCCCGCGGCCCGTCTCGACGCCGCGGAGGTGCACCTCGCGGCGGGCGAGACGAAGGACGCCCTGCGGCTCCTCCGGCTCCCCGGACCGCTCGCCTTCGCCGACGAGCCGTCCGCGCTTCGCGCGCGCGCCCTGACTCTCGTCGCCGAGATGCGCCTCCTGACGAGGAGCTCTCCCGCGGCCCGTGCCGCCCGCCGCGCGGCGGCGCGGCGCGGAAAACCGGCGCCGCCCGCGCCTCCGCGCGTCCTGACGCCGGCGGAGGCCGAGCGGGCCGCCGGGATCCTCGCCGGCGCCGGCGAGCTCCTCCCGTCCCCGCTCCGCGAGGTGGACCGCCGGCGCCTCCTCTCCGACGGCGCCCGGCTCGCGCTCCTCGCGGGCCGACGGGGGACGGCGCTCGAGCTCCTCGCGTCCCTGGTCCTCCTCGACCCGTCGTCGGGCGCCGTCGCCGACGAGCTCTTCCGCGCGGCGTTCGATTCCTTCCGCGCCGGGAGGCCCGCCGAGGCCGCGGCCCTCTACGACGAGATCAGCGCCGTCTACCGCGAGCCCGCCATCCGCCGCCGCGCGACGTACTGGTCGGCCCGCTCGCGCGAGAAGGCCGGGGACGCGGCCGCCGCCCGCCTGCTCTTCGCGTCGCTTCTTCCCGGCACGTCGGCCGACGTCTATGCGCTCTGGGCCGCGCGCGCCCTCGGCGTCTCCCTTCCGGCGGCGCCGGAGAGCCCCGAGCCGAAGAGCGGCGGGGCGCCCGGCGACGACGACCAGCCGGGGCCGCCCTCCCGGGAGCTCCTCGCCTGCGGGCTCTCCGACCTCGCGGAGGACACCGCGGAGGAGGACGGCCTCGACGACCCCGTCTTCTCCGCCCAGCTCGCCTCGGAACGGGGCGACCACCGCCGGGCGGCCGTCCTCCTGAAGCAGCGCTGGCCCGAGCTCGGGACGCCGGAGGAGGGTTCCGTCCCCCCGTCCGTCCGGCGCGCCTTCTATCCGATCAGCCACGCCGGCGTCGTGCGCGACGCTTCGCGCTCCGCCGGCGTGCCGGAGGCGCTCGTCCTCGGACTCATCCGGCAGGAGAGCGTCTTTTCGCCGGACATCAGGTCCCGGGCCGGTGCCGTCGGGCTGATGCAGCTGATGCCCGCCACGGGCCGCGCGCTCCACCGCCGCGAGAAACAGAAGGGCCGCCCGGACCTCGCGGACCCGGCGGTCAACGTCCGGCTCGGCGTCACGTACCTGAAGCAGCTCCTCGATCAGTTCGACGGCGACCTCGTCCTCGTCCTCTCGGCCTACAACGCCGGGCCGGGCCGCGCGCGCCGCTGGAAGAAGGAGCTCGGCTCGCTCCCCGCCGACGAGTTCGTGGAGTCGATCCCGCTCCCGGAGTCGAGGCTCTACGTGAAGCGCGTCCTCTTCTTCGAGGGGGCCTACGCCGCCCTCTACGGCCTGCCGCTCACGGTCCCGCCGACGTTCACCCCGAAGGGCGCGCCCGTCCCCTGATCGCCGTCGAGGCGGCGGTCACGCCCCTCTACGAGGTGGCGGCGCTCTTCCGATTCGCGCCCTTGCCCGCGCGCGCCCGGCAGCTTCCGCAGAGGCCCCAGATCTGGTGCGAGTGCGCGGTCGCGCGGAAGTCGTGGGCGCGGCAGACCGCGTCCTGCCGCTTCTCGATCGCGCGCGTCGTTGAACTCGATGACCTTGCCGCACGAGGTGCAGACGAGGTGGTCGTGGTGCTCGCCCCGCTTGAGGCGCTCGTACCGGTACTTCTCCTCGTTCAGGCGGACGCGCCCGACGAGGCCGCACTCGTGGAGGATCTCGAGCGTCCGGTAGATCGTCGCGCGGCTGATCTTCGTGCCGCGCTCGCGCATCCGGATGACGAGGTCCTCGGCGTCGAAGTGCCGGTGCGCCGAGAAGATCTCGTCGAAGAGGGCCGTCCGCTCGCGCGTCGTCTTGAGCCCCTTCTTCTTCAGGAACTCGGTGAATACCCGCCGTTCTTCGGTGTGTCCGCTCACGTTGAGAGATTATCTCAACCCGGCCCCCGCGCGGGCGGGAACCTCCGAGGCCTCCCGGAGGCGCCGGGGTCCAGGTAGGGGGGGTGGCCGGCCACGACCCGGCCGTGCCCCCGGAGGCGCCCGAGGAGGGCCGCCCGGCCCGATCGCCGGCCCGCCCCGGAGGAGGTGCAGCGCCGCCCCCGCCACGAGGGACGCCGCGAAGGAGGTTCCTCCCGCCCGCTCCTGCCTCGGGCTCCCGTCGGCGGCCGGAACGGCGAGCGGCGTCGAGGGGGCGAGGAGGTCCGGCTTCAGGACGCCCGACGAGGAGCTCGACGCGAGGCCCGCGCGGCGGGCGCATCCCGTTCGAGGTCCCAGCCGCCGACGCCGAGGGCGTGCGGCGACGAGGCCGGGGAGACGCAATGCCCCTCGGGATCCCACCCGGCGGCGCCGACGACGACCAGCCCGGCGTCGTCGAGCTCCCGGACGAGGTCCGGGAACGGGGCTCGGCCTGCCGGGGAGTTCCGGGTCGTCGCCGAACGGACAGAGGACCACCCTGACGCCGAGCCCGGGCCCCTCCGACGAGGAGCCAGCGGAAGGCGCGGACGATCGCCTCGCGCGGGACCCGCTGTCCCTCGCCGACCTTCAGGAGGACGACCGGAGCCTCGCGGGGCGAGCGACGGCGAGCGCGCTCGCGCTCCCGTCCCCCGCGGCGAGGAGCATCGTCCTCGTCCCGTGCTCGGCGCGCGTCTCGGGGTCGCCGTACCGGAACGGGACGACGCGCCGCCCGGTCGCGTCCCGGCAGGCGAGGAGCCGCTTCTCCGGAAGGTCCGGGTGCTTCGTGAAGCCGACGTCGAGGACGGCGAGGGCGGGGGGGCGCGGCACGGCGCGGAGTGTAGCCGCAGCGCGCCGCCGTAAGATCGTCCCGATGTCCCCCGAGCCGCCGGCGGGCGCCCGGCCCGCCCGGATCGACCACTACCGCCTCGAGCGCCGCCTCGGGCTGGGCGGGATGGCGGAGATCTTCCTCGCCGTCGACGAGCGGAGCGGCCGTCGCGTCGCGCTGAAGAAGATCCTGCCGCACGTCGCCGCCGACGCCGATTTCCGCGAGCGCTTCTTCCACGAGATCCGGATCCAGATCTCGCTGAAGCACCCGAACATCGTCGAGCTCGCTCGACTGCAGCCCCGACCCCGCGAACGCCTACATCGTCATGGAGTACGTCGACGGCGGCGAGCTCTACGCGCTCAAGCAGGCCACGGGGCGCTTCCCGTGGGAGATCGCGCTCCACGCCGTCGACCAGGCGCTCCGCGGGCCTCTCCGCCGCGCACCGGAAGGGAGTCATCCACCGCGACGTGAAGCCCCAGAACGTCATGTACACGCGCGAGGGCGAGGTGAAGATCGGCGACTTCGGCATCAGCCACGCCGCCCACCTGACGCGGCTGACCGTCACCGGCACCGTCGTCGGGACGCCCGCCCACATGTCGCCCGAGCAGGCGCGGGGCGAGGAGCTCGACCCGCGAACCGACCTCTTCTCCGCCGGGACCGTCCTCTACGAGCTCCTCGCCGGCCACAACCCGTTCACGGCCGACTCGATCGCCGTGACGCTCCGCCGCGTCGTCGACGTCGAGCCGGAGGTGCCGTCCCTCCTCGACCCGACCATCCCTCCCGTCCGTCGACGGGCTTCCTCCGGAAGCTGCACGCGAAGGACCGCCGGCAGCGCTTCGCGTCCGCCGACGCCGCCTGCGAGGCGATCGCGGACCTCTTCGCCCGGGAGAAGGTCTCCGGCGCGCCCGCCGCCTTCCGCGAGTTCCTCGCCGATCCCGCCGGCTTCGTCTCCGGCCCGGAACCGCCGCCTCGCCTCGGAATCGGCCGCCGCCGCGGAGCGCCTCCTCGCGGACCGGAGCGCCGCGCCCGAGGAAGCGCTCTGGGCCGCGTACCGCACCGTCGCCTGCGCGCCGGACGACGCCGCCGCCCAGACGCTCCTCCGCACGGCGGCCGAGCGGGCCGGACAGCGGGAGCGCCCGGTCGAGAACCCGAAGATCCGCGAGCTGGAGCAGGCCCTCCGCAAGGACCCGGACAACCCCGCGCTCCTCCTCCAGCTCGCGAAGCTCTACCGCCTCGAGAAGGACTTCATCAACCTGATGCGCTTCATGCGGAAGCTGCGCGAGGTGGCCCCGCCGGACCCCTACACGCAGGGGCAGATCGCGGCGCTCGTCTCGACCCCGGCCGCGGCGCCGGCCGTTCACCGGCCGTTCGGGCGCGGCGTCGGCGAGGCCCTTCGCGACGGTCGCCGTCCCGGCGCTTCGCGAAGGCGCGCTCGTCGCCGTGGGCGCTCGCGGCGACGGCCGCCGTCGTCGTCCTCCTCGTGGCCGGCGGGGTCGTCCTCTCGCGGCGCGCCGACGAGACGCTTCGCGATTCCCGCCCCGGCCCGCCGTGCCGGCCGGAGACGCCGCTCGCGCCGGCGGCGCCCGCGGCCCCGGCCGGACGCCGGGGCGATGCCGCGCTCGAGGCGGTCCTCGCCCGCGGCGCCATCGCGGAGAAGCAGACGGGCGCCGCGGCGGCCGTGGCGATCTACCGCGAGGCGCTCGCGAAGAGGCGGCGCTCCCGACGCGCGGGAGGCGCTCCTCTTCGCTCTCGCGGAGGTCCTCCCGCGGTCGGGGGACGCCGACGGCGCGCTCGCCGCCCTCGAGCGAGATCGCGGCGCTCGGCACCCCCGCGCGCGGCCGGGCGCTCCTCGCCCGGGCGGACCTCCTCGCGGCGCAGAAGCGCGAGGCGGAGGCCCGCGCCGTCTGGGAGGACGCTCGCCTCGGCGGACGGGCCCGAGCGCTGGCAGGCGAAGCTCCGCCTCGGGATCGACGCCGACCGCGCGCACGACGCCGTCCGGGCGCTGGCGCTCTACGAGGAGGTCATCGCCCGCGCGCCGGAAGGGCCGGAGGTGACGTCGGCGCGCCTGGGCGCCGGCGCGCTCTACCGGGACGAGCCGCCGCTGGGGCGCCGCACGCCAGATGTACGAGGACGTCCTCCGGCGCGCGCCGCCGGGAAGCGCGGAGGCCGCGAGCGCGACGAGCGCGCTCGCGAGCCTGGAAGGGAAGTGAAGCCTCTTGAGGTCGGAGACGCCGCGAGGTCGAGATGAAGTCGTTCCGCAAGGTCCTGACCCTGAACGTCCCGTCCCGCATCGGGTTCGTGAACATCACGCCCGAGGTCGAGGCCGGCGCTCAAGGAGAGCGGCATCCAGGAAGGCCTCTGCCTCGTGAACCCGATGCACATCACGGCGTCGGTCTTCGTCAACGACGACGAGCAGGGCCTCCACCACGACTACGAGCGCTTCTTCGAGGCGCTCGTCCCGCACGAGCCCGTCACGGCAGTGGCGGCACAACGACACCGGCGAGGACAACGCGGACGCCCACATCAAGCGCCAGCTGATGGGGCGCGAGGCGGTCGTCGCCGTCACGAAGGGCAAGCTCGACTTCGGGACGTGGGAGCGGATCTTCTACGGCGAGTGGGACGGCCGCCGGCCGAAGCGGATCCTCGATCAAGATCATCGGCGAGTAGGTCCCCTCCCAGCCCTCGGCCTCGAGGCCGAGCGAGATCAGCGCGTCCGCGAGGCAGGGCCGCGTTCGGCGCGTCGCCGTTCGAGCGCCTCCTCGAAGCGCGCGCGGACCGTCGCCTCCCGCGCCTCGTCCCGGATCGGCCGCCCGTCGCCCGCTTCGTCGCCGCCACCGCCCGGCAGAGCGCGAGGCGCCGCGAGACGAGGCCCGCGATCCCCGCGTCGACGGCGTCGATCGCGCGGCGGACCCGCTCGACCGAGTCCGTCGGGCCCGGGAGGAGCCCGAACTCGTCGAGGAGCGCCTCGAGGTCGTCGGGGAGCATCGCCTGCGGCCCGTCGCAGAGCGCGCTCTCCGGCGCGTCGTGCACCTCGATCATCAGGCCGTCGGCGCCCGCGCCCCACGCGGCGCGCGCGAGGCCCGGCACCAGCTCCCGCCGGCCCGGCCGCGTGGGACGGGTCGGCGAGGAGCGGCAGGTGCGTCAGCGACCGCGCCACGAGGAGGCCGCCGAGGTCGAGCGTGCCGCGCGTCGCCTTCTCGAACGTCCGGATCCCGCGCTCGCAGAGCATGACGTCCGCGCCCGCCCGCGGCGAGGAGGTACTCGGCCGACGCGAGCCACTCCTCGACGGTCGTCCCGAACCCGCGCTTCAAGAGGACCGGGCGGCCCGAGCCCCCGGCCTCGCGCAGGAGGTCGTAGTTCTGGCAGTTTCGCGCGCCGATCTGGAGGACGTCCGCCTTCTCGGCCATCTTCTCGACCTGGCCCGGCGCCATGACCTCCGTGACGATCGGCAGGCCGACGGCGTCGCCCGCCGCCTTGCAGCCAGCTCGAGCCCCTCGAGCCCGTGGCCCTGGAACGCGTAGGGGCTACGTGCGCGGCTTGAAGACGCCGCCGCGGAGCGCCGTCGCCCCCGCGCGCGCCACGGCCTTCGCGAGGCGCATCACCTGTTCGGGCGACTCGACGGCGCACGGGCCCGCGATCACCGCCCGCCGGCCGGCCGCCGACGGCGAACCGGCCGATCGTGACGGACGAGAGCGGCCGGACCTCCGTCGCGCGCGGCAGCTCGCGGAGGCGCGGCGGGGGCGCGTGGTCCGGCGTCGGACCGAGCCAGACGAGCGTCTCGCCCCCTCGGGCCGAGAGAGCCGCCGCCTTCGGCAGGAGCGCCGAGCGGGACGACCGCGAACCCGCGGAGCGGCGCGTCCGGCCGCCCGGGGAGCGTGAGCATCTCGGCGCCGGCCTCGGTGAGCGCGGCCGCGAGCCGCGCCCCGGCGAAATAGAGCGTCCGCAGCTCCGGCTCGACGCCCGGAGCGCCCGGAACGACGGCCCAGAAGCGCGTGGCGTTCGGGCGGACGTCCGAGACGTCCTCCTCGAGGACGACGAGGCCGGCGTCCAGGGCGGCCTCCTCCGAGCAGACCGCCGCGCGCGGCCCGCCCAGCTCGGCGACGCGGCGCGCGGCCAGCGCCGTGTCGTGGGTCTCGACGGGCGTCGCGTCGAGCCGGGCGAGGAGCCTCGCGCACTGCCGGAAGACCGGCGACTGGGAGTGGATCTCCCGGACGTCTCCCGCCGCGACGCCGCGCGGCGCGGCGAGGACGAGCCGGACCGGGACCTCGATCTCGGAGGCGACCGACCAGCCTTCGCGCCGCCGTCGAGCGCCCGCGCGAGCGCCTCGAGCGGCTCGAGCGACCGGGCCCGGCGCCGCGCGTGGCGGCCGGGAGGACGGCGACGTCGACCTCGCCCGCGGCGAGCGCCCGGAGAAGCCGGTCGAACGACACGAAGTCGACGGGACGGCCGAGCCGCGCGGCGGCGCGCGCCGAGAACGAGCCGGGCAGCGCCCTGATAGCCGGCCCGCGGCGTCGGCAGGGCGGGCGGGACCTCGTCGGGGCGGTTCGCTGACGATCGGTGCGTCCATGTCGATCCTCCGTCGAAGGGCCGAAAACGAAAAGGCCCCCCTCCGCCGTTTCGGGGAGGGGGGCCTCGGGTTCGACCCGGGTTGTTCGCGCGGCCTACGCGGCCGGCCCCCTCCTGGGCGGCGTATAGAAATGGCCGCCGAGGTCGAAGAAAGCCGGGAGCGAAGGAGTGCGCGTTCATCGAGAGAAACAGGGTACCGCGCCTGTCAAGCGGGACGGGCCCAGGGCGCCGGCGCCGCTGAGACGACGCCGAAGCGTCGGCGGACCTCGGCGGCCTTTCCCGGGTCCACGCGCGCGAGACGTTCGAGGTACTCGAGCGCCCGGCGCGTCCCGTCCCAGGGTCGCGCAGGCGACGGCCGCTCCCTGGAGCCCGACGGGGTCGGCGGGTCGCAATACGAGGGCTCTCTCGCACGCCTCCAGTCCCTCCTGCGGGCGGCCGAGGACGAGGAAGCTGATGCCCGAGGTGGGTCCAGCCGTCCACGTTCCTCGGGTCGAGCCGGACGTTCTCCCGGAAGGCGGCGGCCGCCTCCGCGGGGCGCTCGAGCGCCTCAAGCGCGAGCCCCTCGTTGTACTGCGCCTGCTCGTAGTCCGGCTTCAGGCGCGCGGCCTCCCGGAACGCGGCAAGGGCGCGCTCCGGCTCGCGGCGGGAGAGCCAGACGTTGCCGAGGTTGTTCGACGCGAGCCAGTTGTCCCGCGTGACCCGGAGCGCCCGGCCGTAGAAGGCTCTCGTCGTCGCGCCACGTCCGGACCTGCAGGAGCGCCACCGACCCCGAGCGCGGCCACGGCAAGGGCGCCCGCGGCCGCCGCCGCCCGCGCGGCGACGCCGCGCCCGCGGACGCGGGCGGAGAGCTCCCAGACGACGGCGACCAGGATCCCGATCATCGGGACGTAGGTATAGCGGTCCGCCCGCGTCTGCGAGCCCGACCTGTACGAGGCCGATCACCGGCAGGAGCGATATCAGGTACCAGGCCCATCCGAAGAGGAGCCACGGCCGGCCCCGGCGGGTCGCCACCGAGAGCCAGGTGACGGCCGCGAAAAGAGCGTCGCGCCGAGCGCCGCCGCCAGGGCCGGTCCTCCCTCCGGTCGAAGCCGGGTGCGGGTAGAAACAGGCCAGCTCCGCGGGCCAGACCGCGTCGCGAAGATAGGTCACGCACGACACGGCCGCGTTCGCGAGCCGTTCCGGGAGAGGGAAGGCCGCCCGTCGAGGCCACCGCCCGCCGCTCGACTGGGCGAGGAGCGTCGCGACGACGGACGCGGCCGAGAGGGCGACGAGCGGCAGCTTCTCGACGACGAGCGTCCGGAGTCCGGGCCCGTCGTTTCCGTCCGCCCGAGCGGCCAGAAGTCGAGAAGGAGAAGGAGCAGCGGGACCGACACGAGCATCGGCTTGGCGAGGAGGCCGAGCGCGAAGACGAGCGCGACGAGGAGCGACCGGCCTGCGCCTCTCCGCCGGACCCACGACAGGTAGGCGCCGACGGTCAGGAAGAGGAAAAGCGTCGAGAGGACGCTCTTCCGCTGCGACACCCACGCGACGCTCTCGACGTTCAGGGGGTGGACCGCGAAGAGCGCCGCGACCAGCGCGCTCGGCCAGAACGCCGCCGTCGCCGCGCGGAGGACGAGAAAGAGGACGACCGCGTTCGCGGCGTGGAGAGCGGCGTTGACGACGTGGTGCGCGCCCGGCTCCGGGCCGAGGAGCTCGACGTCCGCCATGTGCGACACCCAGGTCAGCGGGTGCCAGTTCGCGCTGCGGAACGCCGTCAGCGCCCAGCGGAGCCCCGGCCCGTCAGGCCCGAGAGGACTTCGGGTTCGACGTGACGTACCCCCCGTCGTCGAAGTTGACGAACGCATGATCCCGGACGTCCCCGTAGACGAGGGCCACGAGAAGGACCAGCGCCGCCGGCGACGAGGGTAGATGCGCGAACGCGGCGGCTACCGCGACCGCCGCCGCGTTCCGCGGGCTACGAGGCCGCCGGCGCACTCACTTCGAGAGTTTCGCGTTCTCGATCAGGACCGGATACGCGTAGCCCGGACCCGAGGTCGATGTCGAGGCGAAGCGTGCCGCGGACGAGGACGACCTCGCCGAGGGCGGTCGTGTCGGCGGTCGTGATCGTGATGTCGTCGTTCTTCTGGTCCCGGCTCCCCGAGCCGTCGCGGAGGTGGATCCAGTTCTTCCCCATGACGTCGGGCGTGTACTTCACGACCTTCCCGCGCACGGCGACGTCCTTCCCCTTGAGCGCGCCCTTCGCGGAGAAGATCTCGGCCACGGTCTTCCCGTCCGGTCCCTCGGCCTTCTTCACGTCGATCTGCCCGGCCTCCGCAGGGCCCGCCGCGGCCGAGGCGTGCTGGGCGGCCATCTGCTCGCGGGCCTTCGCAAGGTCGGCCGGCTCGTGTCCGGCCGCCATCGGCGCGCCCGCCATCGGGGCGGTCGCCGCGTGCCTCGCCCCCCGGCCCGCCCAGCGTTCCGAAGACGATTCGGTCGAACTTCCGGTTCAGCGTCCGGCTCTCGAAGCCGTCCATCGGCATGGCGTTGACGACGGTGACCTGCTCGCCCTTCTTCACGGCGCTCTTCGTGATGGCGGCCCAGACGTCTCGCCGTCGGCGGTCTTGAGGCGCATGTAGGTGTAGTCGGAGGCGTCCAGCGTCTCCTCGACGACGCCCGGAGACGTCGGCGAAGGAGCGCGGAGCGCCGGCGCGCGGTCGTTTCCGGCGCGGCGGCCGCGGCCTTGGCGCAAGCGGCGACGGGCGCCTCCTTGCGGGCGCAGGCAGAGACGAGGACGACGAGAAGAAACAGGGAGAGCGAGACGCATGGCCAGTGACTCCTTCGGGTGATGTTGTCGGGAACGCCCGGCCTACTCCCCGTCGGGAAGGAGCCAGGAGAGGACCGTCGAGACGATGGAAACGAGAAGGGCGCCGAGAAACGCCGCCCAGAAGCCGTCCACCCGGAACTCGATCCCCAGCTTGTGCCCGAGCCACGCGGTCAGCATCAGCATCAGCGCATTGATGACGAGCGTGAAGAGGCCGAGGGTCAGGAGGATCACCGGGCAGGAGACGAGCTTCAGGAATGGCTTGATGAGCGCATTCAGGACGCCGAAGACGAGCGCGATGGCGAGGATCGAGCCGATCCCTCCGGCCTCGATGCCGGGCACGAGGCGCGCGGCGACCCAGAGGGCGGCGGCGTTGACGATGATGCGGAGGATCAACTTCATGGTGGCGCCGGATTCTAGGCGAGACGGCGCCGTAGAATGCCGCCGTGGCCGACCGGAAGTACCGGCACCAGGGGTATCAGGACTCCGCGCGGACCGGCGGGGGCGGCCCGCCGGTCCCTCCTCCGACGCCCCGAAACGGCTGGAAGGGGCGCCCCGCGGGCGGGGCGCCGACCGGAACCGGGACGAGGTCTTCCGCTGCAAGCTCTGCGGCGAGAAGAACGACGCCGAGGTCGCCGCAGCGGCCACCTGCCGGAAGTGCGGCGTGCCGCTCCACGCCTGCAACCAGTGCCGCCACTTCGACGGCGCCGCCCGCTGGCAGTGCCGGCAGCCGATTCCGGCGCCCGTCCCGGCGAAGTCGAAGGCGAACGACTGCACCTTCTTCGCCTCCGCCGTCACCCTCGACCTGACCGGATCGAAGGCCGCGGAGACGCCGGACCAGGCCCGCTCCGCGTTCGACAAGCTCTTCGGAAAGAAGACATAGCGCGCTGGCCTTCACGGCGCGCGGCTCACGCCGCGCGCGACGACGACGTCCGGATCGAGCCCGCTCGGGAAGACCCCCCGGCCCACACGAAGCCGGCCCGGGTCGACCCGTTCGAGCACGTCGCGACGGGCGACGTTCCAGAACTCGGGCCGTCTCCGAGGCGGCCGGCGACGAGGTCCTCGGCCGAGATCCGCCGGGACGTTCGAATCGGGCCGCCCGGCTCCCGACGAGGCCAGGGTCTCGACGGCGAGCGGGAATGACACGGCCCCATGGACGATGACGATCGGGGCGGGCGCCAGCCGGGACAGGAGCCGGCCGGCCTCCGTCTCGACGGGGAGGAAGGCGCGCTCCACGACGGTTGTCCTGCGCCCAGGGGCCGAGGACGGCACGGACGTCGGTCGCGACCAGGGCGACGGCCGCGCCCCCCGTCGCGATGAGGAGCCCGACGCGGCTCCGCGGGCAGCCCGCGAGCGGCCAGGGCCGAGAGGACGAGAGCAACCCCCAAGAAGAGTGCCCGGCGCGCTGGGTGTTCGGGACGTGTTCGGCGGCCGGCGAGGCGGCGATTCCCGCGAGGAGCCCGCCAGCGGCGAGGCCACCGACGATCCATCGCCCGGGGACCGGGCCGCGGGAGAGGGCCGCGGCGCCCACGATCGAGAGGGCGCCGAGAAGGGCCGGCAGTGGCGCGCGCCCGGCAGGAAGTGGCGCGGATTCGGGTCGACGTTGCCCGAGAGGAGCGAGACGTACTGCCAGGCGTTGTAGGCGAGGCGGACCGGAACCCCGGCGAGTCCGGACGGGCCGGGGACCGCGACGCCCTTTACGGGGGCACCGATCCAGGCTTCGTGCGCCCTTCCACCGAGGCGGTCGGGGCGGTCGAACCAGGCCGGCGGACGAGGGCGACAGCGAAGAGAAGCCCCGCGCCGGCGCCGCCAGCAGGCGCCGCCCGAGCCTGTCTCCCCGCCATGGAGAAGGAGCGCCGGCGCCAGTGCGGCGAGGAGGGGCCAGGCGGCCGGGTAGGTTTGGGCGTGGCCCCGGCGAGCGCGCCGCCGGCCACAGCCCACGGGACCGACCCGAGCCGTGCGGCACGCACGAGAGCGGCGCCGCCGGCCAGCGCGAGGGGCACGAGTGCGACGCTCGTGTAGCCCCACCGCCCGTAGACGATCGGCCACCGCGGATAAAGACACGAGGACGCGCCGCGGCCAGCGCCGATCCGCGGCCGTCGAGTTCGCCCGCGAGCCAGCCGCCGCGAGGATCGCCGCGAAGGACGGCAGGGCCGAGAGGGCGAGCAGGCCTGTCTCCCCCGCGCCGAGCACCGCGAGCACGGCGTCGGCCCAGAAGGCGTAGCCGTTCGGGGCGACCAGCTTCCCGATGCCGGGCCGTCGTCCCCGAACCAGGATCCCCCCGATCCAGGGCAACCGCGAGCGGCGCGTGGAGTGCCGGGCGGACGTAGAAGAGAGTGTCGATCCAGAGCCGGAACGGCAGGAGGGCCTCCGGAGCGAAGCGCAGCGCGGCGCCCGCGGCCGTCACGAAGACGCCGAGCGTCCAGGCCGCCGACCGGGAGATGAGGGGCGCGGTCCGCCCGCGGTGCCGCCGCGCGGCGAGCTAGAGAGGCCGACGACGAGACCGCACGCCACCGAAACCGCGAGAAGCCGCGCCCACGAGAGGAAGGCCAGCGGGGCGTCCGGCCAGGTCGCCGGGAGGAGTGCGGACGAGCCTTCCGCCGACAGCCCGGTCCCGAAGGCGAGCAGGGTGGCGACGATGGCCGCGCCCCTCCCCGCGGTCTCCGTGAGAGCCCTCGCGAGAGGGCCCCGGGGTGCTCTCATCGGCGCGGGATCGGCGCCCTCAGCTGCAGCCCCTCGTCGCCCCGCAGTTCATGCACTTGTAGCAGGCCGCGCTCCTCACCATCAGGCTTCCGCACTCGTGGCAGCTCGGCGCGTCGGCGCTGTTCTGGAACGTCGGCATCGGCCGGCTCGGCTCGGCCGCGGGAACGGCGACGGCGAAGCCGATCGCCCGGGCCTCGGCGCCGACGTCGGCCTTTGCGTCTTTCGCGAGCGCGTTCAAGGCCGCCGTGATCGGCGCCGCCTTCTCGGCCGGCACCGGCTCCAGGACCGTCGCCCGCGCCGGCGGGTCGGCCGCGGGCGCTCCGGTCCCCGGCGTGTCGCGCGAGATGACCCCGACGCGCTCCTTCAGGTCGGCCGTCAGGAACTTCGAGGCGAGCCAGCGGAAGATGTAGTCGACGAGGCTCTTCGCGATCGGGATTTCGGGGTTCTTCGTGTAGCCCGCGGGCTCGAAGCGCATGTGACTGAACTTCTCGACAAGCGCCTCGATCGGAACGCCGTACTGGAGCGTCAGCGAGATCGCCGTGGCGAACGCGTCCATGAGGCCCGAGATCGTCGAGCCCTCCTTCGCCATCGTGAGGAAGATCTCGCCCGGCGTCCCGTCCTCGTAGAGGCCGACCGTGACGTATCCCTCGTGCCCCGCGACGGAGAACTTGTGCGTGATCGCGCGGCGTTCGTCCGGGAGCTTCCGGCGGTGGGGCCCCGCATCGTCGCGGCGATGCGGCCGGTGGCGCGGCGGCCGCCGGGACGCCCTTCCGCCCTTTGACGCCGTCGTCGTTCTTCGAGGCCGCGGTGTTGAGCGGCTGGGTCCGCTTGCAGCCGTCGCGGTAGATCGCGATGGCCTTCAGCCCCAGCTTCCACCCCTGCATGTAGACGTCCTCGATGTCCTCCTCGGTGGCGTCCGGCGGGAGGTTGACCGTCTTCGAGATGGCGCCCGAGAGGAACGGCTGGACGGCGGCCATCATCCGGACGTGTCCCATCGGCGCGATGGAGCGGGTCCCGCCGACGGCCTTGAACGCGCAGTCGAAGACCGGCAGGTGCGCGGCCTTCAGCCCGGGCGCCCCCTCGATCGTCCCCTTCTCGTCGATGTAGGTGACGATCGCGTTCGCCTCCGCCTCGCTGTAGCCGAGGCGGAGGAGGGCGTGCGGCACGGTGTTGTTGACGATCTTGATCGTCCCGCCGCCGACGAGCTTCTTGTACTTGACGAGGGCGAGGTCGGGCTCCACGCCCGTCGTGTCGCAGTCCATCATGAAGCCGATCGTCCCCGTCGGGCGCGAGCACGGTCGCCTGCGCGTTCCGGAACCCGTGCTGCCGGCCCGACTCGAGCGTCAGGTCCCACACCGCGCGCTGGGCCTCGTAGAGGTCCTTCGGCACGCCGGCTTTCTCGACCTCGTATGCCGCGTCGCGGTGCATCGAGATGACCTCGAGGAAGGCCTCTCGGTTCCGCGCGTATCCGGCGAAGGGCCCGAGCTCGGACGCGATCCGCGAGGAGATCAGAAACGCCTCGCCGTGCATCAGGCTCGTGACGGCCGCCGCGTAGTGGCGTCCGTCGTCGCTGTCGTAGGGGAGGCCGTTGTACATCAGGAGCGCGCCGAGGTTCGCGTAGCCGAGCCCGATCGGGCGGAAGTCGTGCGAGTTCTTCTCGATGGCGGGCGTCGGGTAGGAGGCCTCGTCCACGAGGATCTCCTGCGCCGTGAAGACGACGTCGACGGCGTGGCGGAAGCGCTCGACGTCGAGGCCGCCGTCCTCCCGCGCGAACTTCATCAGGTTCAGCGAGGCGAGGTTGCAGGCGGAGTCGTCGATGAACATGTACTCCGAGCAGGGGTTCGACGCGTTGATCCGGTGCGTCGCCTTGCACGGGTTCCACCGGTTGATCGTCGTGTCGTACTGGATCCCCGGGTCGCCGCAGACCCAGGCCGACTGCGCCATCTTGCGGAGGAGCGCCCGCGCGTCGAACGTCCCCATCGGCTCGCCCGTCGTGACGGCGTGCGTCGTGTGCGTCCCGCCCGCCTCCGACGGCGCGCATGAATTCGTCCGTCACGCGGACCGAGTGGTTCGCGTTCTGGAAGCCGATGTTGCTGTAGACCTCGCCGGTGAAGGAGCCGTCCCAGCCCGAGTCGATCAGGTCCCAGGCCTTCCGCTCCTCCTTCTCCTTGCAGACGATGAACTCCTCGATGTCCGGGTGGTTGACGTTCAGGATGACCATCTTGGCGGCCCGGCGCGTCTTTCCGCCCGACTTGATGGCGCCCGCGAAGCTGTCGAACCCCTTCATGAAGGAGACCGGGCCCGAGGCGATGCCGCCCGAGGAGAGCGACTCGGTCGACGAGCGGAGGCTCGAGAGGTTCGAGCCGGTCCCCGAGCCG
Source organism: uncultured Acidobacteriota bacterium (assembly GCA_963821435.1). Lineage (GTDB taxonomy): Bacteria > Acidobacteriota > Thermoanaerobaculia > UBA5066 > UBA5066 > DAOMFB01. Next base: position 558,782 of record CAWGDR010000004.1, on the reverse strand, counting down.
AACTTGAAGAGCATCCCCTCGGTCTTGGCGAGGTCGAGGATGGAGCCCATCGAGTCGCCGACCGAATTGATGAAGCAGGCGGAGGCCTGCGGCTTCGCCTCGACGCCGACGTTGAACCAGACGGGCGAGTTGAAGCTGGCGGCCTGGTTCACGAGGAGGTGGGCCAGCTCGTCCGAGAAGACGTCCCGGTCGGCGGCGGTGCGGAAGTAGCCGTCCTTCCATCCCCAGGCCGTCACCGTGTCGACGACGCGCCCGATGAGCTGTCGGACCGACCGCTCCCGCTGCGGCGTCCCGGGCTTCCCGTGAAAGTACTTCTGGGCGACGATGTTCGTCGCCGTCATCGACCACGACTTCGGAACCTCGACGTCCTTCTGCTCGAAGAAGACCTCGCCCTTCTCGTTCGTGATCGCCGCCGTCCGGAGCTCCCACTCGATCGCGTCGAAGGGGTGCCGGATCCCGTCCGTGTAGACGCGCTTGAAGGTGAGTCCTTTCAGCCCGGTCACCCGCGGGGCTCCGCATGTCGGTCTTCTCGGACGCCCTCGTGTTCTTCGCGTCTTCGTTCATGCGGGAATCTCCCTCTCTGCCTGTCGTTCTGTCGGGATTTGGAGCCGTTTGGGGACGCAACCGCCGTGACGGATCCCCGCTATTACCTGATCCTCATGAGTCGACGGGACGTCTTAGAAGGTAGTGCGGCGGATTCCGGTTTTCAAGTAAAAAACGCTACCCATAGTGTCCTTGTACGCAGAAGGCACTAGATACGGTGTTTCGGGGCCCTTCTCGCGGCGCCCCGGCTCCGCCGGCAATCCGTTTGACTTCCTTTCGGCGGACATCGGAAGATAGGCGCGGCGGCCGGACCGCCGCCGGAGGTTGCCCATGTCGCTGCCCGTCGCCGAAAACAACGCTGCCGACCGCGCCCGCCGCGGCCTTTTCGATGAGCCTGACCGATCGCGCCGTCGACAAGGTCAAGGACTTCGCCGCGAAGATGCCCGACGCCGCCGGGAAGGCGCTGCGCGTCTTCATCCAGGGAGGCGGCTGCTCCGGTTTCCAGTACGGCTTCACGTTCGACGAAAAACGCCCGACCGACCACGTCGTCGCGGTCCGCGACATCGAGGTGATCGTCGACCCGACGAGCGCTGCGAAGCTGCATGGCGCGACGGTCGACTTCATCGAGGACTTCCGCGGCGCGGGCTTCTCGGTCGAGAACCCGAACGCGAGCGGCGGCTGCGGGTGCGGTAAGTCCTTCAGCTGAGGCTGCAACTGAATCCCGGGGGTTTCTCGATCCCCCCGGGCCCCCCGAGGGAAAGAGATCAGAGAAGGACAAGTCAAGGGCGGCTCGAAAGGGCCGCCCGGTTTCATTGCGGACCACCGTCTATAGTCGGCTCCCCGTGACGCGATCCCGGATGTCCCCGCTCGTCATCGTCTTCCTGACGGTCTTCATCGACCTCGTCGGGTTCGGGATCGTCATCCCTCTGCTCCCGCTCTACGCGAAGGCGCACGATCCGACGCCGGTTCAGCTCGGCCTTCTGATGGCGAGCTTCTCGGCGATGCAGTTCCTCTTCTCGCCGCTCCTCGGCCGCCTCTCGGACCGCGTCGGGCGGAGGCCCGTCGTCCTGATCTCCCTTGCGGGGACCTTCGTCAGCTACCTCCTCTTCGCCTTCGCGCACACGCTGGCCGGACTCTTCGTCTCGAGGCTCCTGGCCGGCGTCGCCGGCGCCAACATCGCCGCCGCGCAGGCGATCATCGCGGACGTCACGCCACCCGAGGAGCGCGCGCGCGGCATGGGGCTGATCGGCATGGCCTTCGGACTCGGCTTCATCTTCGGCCCCGCGCTCGGCGGCTCTCGCGGTCCGTCTCGGCGAGGCCGGGCCGGGCCTCTTCGCCGCGGGCCTCTCCGCCGTCGCCTTCCTCTGGGCGCTGTTCGAGCTCCCCGAGACCCGCCCGGCCGGCGGGGCCCCCGTCCTCGCGGAGCGCCCTGCCGTTCCACGGGATCGCGAAGGCGTTCTCGAAGCCGGGCCTCGCCGCGTTCCTTCTCCTCGCCGTCGTGGCCGACGACGGCCTTCTCCGGCTTCGAGGCGACGTTCGCGCTCTACCTCGCCTCGCAGTTCGGCGCGTCCCCGGCGCACGTCGCGTGGGCCTTCGTCGGCGTCGGCATCGCCGCGACGATCGTGCAGGGCGGGCTGATCCGGCCCCTCGTCGCCCGGCTCGGCGAGCTCCGGGTGATCATCCTCGGCGCCGCCTGTCTCCTCGCCGGCTTCGTGACGCTCTTCGGGACGGGAACGGTCGCCGCGCTCGTCGTGGCGCTCGCCTTCATGTCGCTCGGGTGGGGCGTCACGATCCCGTCCCTCTCGGGCCTGATCTCCCGGAGGACCGCGGCCGAAGAGCAGGGCGAGGTCCTGGGGACGTTCCAGTCGATGACGGCGCTGGGCCGGATTGTCGGGCCGTTCTGGGGGGCGGGCTCGTTCCTGCAGTTCGGCCCGCAGGGGCCGTTCACGACCGGCATCGCCCTCGAGGGTGTCGCCCTCATCCTCGCCGGCACGCGCCTCGTAAAGGAGAAGAGGGAGCCTTTCGCCCGATGAGCACTCCGGTCACCCTGACGCGCGACTGCCATGCCCTCGTCATCCCGAGCGGCGAGACGTACGTCCTAAGGGCCGGGACGCCCGTCCTCGTGACGCAGTCGCTCGGCGGCTCGTACACCGTCCAGAGTCCCGGCGATCGGCGGGCTCTTCCGGATCGCCGACCGGGACGCCGATGCGCTCGGCCTCTCGGCCGCCGCGTCCCCGCGCGCCGAAGAAGCCCGCCGCGACCGGGCCGACGTCCGAGGAGTCGGTCTGGGACCAGCTGAAGAGCTGCTACGACCCCGAGATCCCCGTCAACATCGTCGATCTCGGGCTCGTCTACGACCTGAAGATCCTCCCGCGCCCCTCCGGCCGGTGCCGCGTGGAGGTCAAGATGACCCTCACCGCGCCCGGCTGCGGGATGGGGCCTTCGATCGCGGCCGACGCGCAGCAGAAGATCGCCTCGCTGCCGGGCGTCGCCGAGGCGGAGGTCGCCGTCGTCTGGGATCCGCCCTGGAGCGCCGAGATGATGACGGACGAAGGGAAACGGCGGCTCGGAATCGCCTGAGCCGGCACTACTGGATCCGGACGCGCCCCGCGAAGCCGCTCTCGTAGTCGTGGAAGTAGTCGAGCGACTCCTCCGGCCACTTCCAGCACCAGTAGCCCGCGCCCGAGTCGAAGTCGACGAGCCAGGGGCCCTTCACCTCGATCCCCATCGCCTCGACGTCCTTCGCCCAAGCGCCGAGGATCTCGCCTGCAGCCCGCTCCATCCGCTCCCGCACCGCGTCGGCCTCCTCGTCGGCCGGGACCTCGACGCCGGAGAGCGCGTCCAGTGCGGCGCGGGTCCGTTCGCGGACCGAGGGGATCAGGCTTCGCGCCTCGTCGAACGTGAAGACCTTCTTCCCCTCCGCCACGCCGGAATCGTATCGCAGCGGCTCGCGCCCGGACTTTGGCTAACATGCCCGCGTGAAGGCTCTCGACGCCGGCCCGCGCCTCCTCGCCGCCCGGGCGCGGGCGGCCCTCTCCGGCGCTTGATTCCCGCGCTCGTCCTCTACGGCGCCGCCATGCTCGCCGTGGGGCTCGCCACCGCGCGGGCCGCCTCCCGCGGGCGGGACGCTTTCCTCGTGGGAGACCGCCGCTTCGGCCCGCTCCTGACGTGGGCGGCGCTCTCCTCCACCACGATCGGCGGCTCGACGACGCTCGTTCTCGCCGCGCTCGTCGGCCGGGCCGGCCTCCCCGGCCTCTGGCTGGACGTCGCGGGCGCGCTCGGCCTCGGCGCGCTCGGTCTCTTCCTCGCCGGGAGGGTTCGCGACACGGGCGCGGTCACGATCGCCGAGGTGATCGGCCGCTTCTACGGCCCGGGGGTCCGGCGGATCGCGGCGGCCCTCGTCGTCCTCGCCGAGATCGTCTGGTTCGCGCTCCTTTCGGAGGCGACGATGACGGTCCTCGTCGCCGCGACCCCGTGGAATCCGACGCGGGTCCTCGTCGCGACGGCCGCTGTCTTCGTCGCCTACACGCTCCTCGGGGGCCAGCGTGCCGTCGTCGGGACCGACCTCCTCCAGTTCGCCCTCATGGTCGCCGGGCTCGTCGGGGTCGCGCTCCCGCTCGCGGCGGCGTCCCTGTCGCGAACCGGTGTCGCCCCCTCGCTCCTGTCGTTCCCCTTCTCGGCCCGCCTCGGCCCGCTCGACGCGGCCGCGCTTCTCGTCCTCGTGGGGCTGCCGCACCTCGTCGGGAGCGATGTCTGGGCGAAGCTCCTCTCCGCGCGCGACGCCCGGGTCGCGCGGCAGGCGGCGCTCGGCGCCGCGGCCTCCAAGCTCGTCTTCGGCGCGTCGACCGCGGCGATCGCGCTCGCCGGGATCGGCCTCGGGATCTCGGGACCTCCTTCGGAGCTCTTCCCGCGCACCGTCGTCGCCCTCGCGGGGCCCGCCCTCGCGCCGCTCCTCCTCGTCGCGATGGTCGCCACGATGCAGTCCTCGGGCGACTCGGTCCTCCTCTCGGCGTCGGCCGCGACGGTGAACGACGTCCTCCCGGCCCGCTTCGCGACGCCGGCGTGGAGCCGGCTTTTCGTCGGCGGTCTGGGGGGCGGCCGGGCTCCTCGTCGCCCTCGTCCTCCGCGACCTCCTGGAGACGTTCCGGCTCGGCTACACGCTCTTCGCGTCGGGGCTGATCCTGCCGACGCTCGCCGCCTTCTCGCCGGGCCTCCGCGTGCCGCGCGCCGCGGCCGGCGCCGCGATGCTGGCCGGCGGGGGCGCCGCGATGGCCGAGCGCTTCCTCCGGCTCACAGGCCTCGACCCCGTGCTCGTCGGAACGGGCGTCAACGCGGCCGTCCTCGCCGCGGGCCTCGCACTCCGGCGGGTCTCCCGCTAGACCCCGGCGAACTTCACGGCCGCGGCGATCACCGCCTCCCGCGACAGGGCGCGGTGCCCGTTCCTGGGAGCCGCGGCGCCGGCCTCGCGCGTCGCGAGGAGCGAGCCGTCGATCAGGGTGACGATGACGCGGGCGGCGATTCCCGCCGGCAGCCCCTTCGTCGGCCCGCCGTTCGCGAGGGCGACGAGCATTTTCCGGAGGGCGGCGACGCGCGGGTCCTCCGCCTCCTCGGCCGTCCGTGCAGGGGCGGAGGGCGAAGGGCCGGCGAGCTGGTCGAGGAGCGAGAGGCGCGACAGCGCGGGCCGCTCGGCCGCGAAATCGAAGAGAGCGCCGACCGTCCGGGAGAGCCTCTCGGCGGGGGTCCCCGACGGGTCGGGCGCGGGAATCTCCCCGGAGGCCGCCCGCTCGATGACGGCCCGGTAGAGGCCCTCCTTGTTCCCGAAGTGGTAGTGGAGCGTCGCCACGTTGACGCCGGCCCGGGCAGCCACCTCCCGGGTCGTCGCGCCGGCAAAGCCTGCGCATGGCAAAGCTTTCCTCGGCGGCCTTCAGAATTTCCCTGCGCGTCTCGTCGGGGTTGCCGTCCCGCGGACGGCCCACGCTTCTCTTTTTCATCGATCAACCATCCGATACGGATGCGAGATTAGATTTAGTTGAAACGTCCGATCCGCGTTTGCTTTTCCGCGGGGGCGTATTACGCTCGGGGTGGTGCCGGCTCCCCGAAAACCCGTCCCGGTCCGGACCGCGGAGGAAAAGGACCTTCCCCGCGGCTCGGCGGAGCTGCGCCATGCCCTCGCGACCGATCCGGACGGCCTCTTCGCGGCGGCCGACGAGTCCGGCCCGCTTCTCGGCCTCGCGGCCGGGGCGGTCCGGGGGGACGTCCTCGTCGTCCTCCACCTGGAGGTGGCGGCCCGAGCGCGCGGCCGCGGCGCCGGCCGCGCCCTCTTCACCGCGGTCCGGGAGTACGGCGCCTCGCGCGGCGCGAGCCATCTCGAGTTCCTGCGTCCCGCGGAACCGGAAACGCTCGGCTTCCTCCTGTCGACGGGTCTCCCCGTCCGCGGCCTCGGCCTCCGCCTCCACGCGACTCTCCGCGCGGCCGCCGCCCCGGCCGAGCCCCTCGTCACCGTCCCGGCCGGTGCGCCCTTTGCCGGGTGGGTGGCCGACCTCGACCGCGAGACCCGGGGCCACGCCCGCGCGGCGGACTGGGACGCCTGGCGGCGCCGGGGCGCCGCGGTCCTCGCGTTGCGGAGAAAGGGGCGTCCCGAGGCTCTCGGCGCCCTTTTCGTCGCCGGGCACGTCGGCCGCGCTCGGTCCCATCGAGGCCCGGACTCCCGCCGCCGCCGCCGAGATGATTCCGCTCCTCACCGCCGCGGCGCGCGAGCCGGGGCGCGTCCTCGGCCACGCTGACGCTCCCCGACGGGGCGCGGCTCCCCCTTGCGGCCGCGATCCGGGAGCGGTTCCGGTTCGAGGCGACGTTCCCGCTCCTCGCGAGCCGGCCCCGCGGAGACTTCCGCCGCTATGCCGCCTCGCCGACGCCGTTGTTCTGACGGCGAAAGGCGGCGACACTACCGGGAGAGGGCCCGGCCTGGCCGGACAGCCTTTTTCCGGTCGCCCGCCTTCCGAACGGGGACCGAAGTCACCTTCTGGGAGAATCACGCATGCTCGTTCTTCGCCGGACCGTCGTCGCCGCCGCCCTCGCCGCCCTCCTCGCCGCGCCCGCCGTCCGGGCCGTCGACACGCCGGCCTACTCGCAATGGCTCGTCACGTCGGCGAAGGCGACGGGGGCGACCGGAGAGCTCTTCGTGACGTCGCTGCGGATCGTGAATCCCGGCGCGGTCCCGGCGGGGGTCGACCTCTTCTACTACCCGCGCGTCAACTTCGACCAGGGGACGAACAGCGCCCCGGGCGACAACTCGGCCGCGGCGAAAAAGTCCGTCGTCGTGCCGCCGGGGCAGACGCTCCAGATCGACGACGTCCTCGCGACCCTGTTCGGGGAGACGGGCCCCTCGGATTCCGGCGGCCTGAGGATCGACTCGGACAACGCGGTCTCGGTCCTCTCGCAGACCCTCGTGACGAACGCGAAGAGCTCGACCGGCGTCCCCGGCACGAACGGCTTCGCCATCCCGGCGCAGCTGATCGAGAACGCCGTCGCCGCGGGCGACACCGCGTACGTCCCCTACCTCTCGTCCGCCCCCGACCTCACCGCCGGATACCGGTCGAACCTCTTCCTCCTCTCGGGAAACGCGAGCAGCGACACCGTCGTCACCGTGAAGCTCGTGAACGGGAGCGACGGGACGACGGCCGGGACCCGGGACGTCACGCTCGGGAAGCTCGTCCAGACCCAGATCAACAACATCGGCAAGGTCTACGGCTTCACGGCGAACTTCACGAACCTGACGGCCGTCCTGACCGTCAAGAGCGGCGGCCCCGTCTTCACCGGCGCCTCGATCATCGACAACGCGATCTCCTCGCAGATCTACGCGCCGCCGACGAAGCGCTGGCTTCCCGAACAACTCGGCGTTCGGCCTGATCCTCAACGACGGCTACGGCTTCGCCGGCCGCCTCGACATCGAGAACGGCCTCCCCGACTTCCTCTCCGCGACGATGGTCCTCGAGAACTGCCCCGCGACCCCCGGCCCGACGAGTCAGACCTTCCTCCTGCAGGCCGCCTCGTACACCCCGTTCAGCAACACGGTCTTCACGAAGAACGCGGACGGCACCTTCTCGATGGCGGGACAGTCGAGCGCCGCCGGCTGGACGGGGACGATCCAGCCGAACGTCGACGGGACCGTCGGCGGGAACTTCACCTACACGCGGGCGGGCGGCGCGAGCTGCTCGGGCGGCTCGGTCACCCTGGTCGTTCGTCGGTTCCCGCGTCCTCGGGCTGACCGGAACGCCATGAGCGCCCGTCGCGGCCCGGTGGCCCTCGTTCTCGCGGCGGCGCTCGCCGCCGCCGGGACGCTCCTCGCCGCGGAGGTGTACGGCAAGCCGCTGAAGGGCCTCTCCGCGGTCCCCGTCGCGTCCGCGGTCTCCAACCCCGCGGCCTATGCCGGGAAGTCGATCCGCGTCGCCGGCGTGAACGCCGGCGAACGAGGAAAGCCCGCCCTGAAGGACGGGGACGCGGTCCTGCCGATCGTCCCCGACGGCTTCGAGCTCCCCGAGGACCTCGGCAAGGTGCGCCTCGCCGCCGAGGGCCGCCTCCGGGACGCTCCCTCAGGCGTCGTTTTCGTCGCGACCGGAGTCGAGGTCCGGCGATGAGCGTCCGGGCGGCGGCCGTCCTCTCCGCCGCCGCCCTCCTCGTTCTCGGCTGCCGGCGCGGGGACGAGACGCGCTTCTTGAACTTCGACCCCGAGACGTCGGCCGGGCGGCTCGTCTCCGGCTGGTCCGGCTGGGAGAAGACGGGAGAGGCCGACACCTTCGTCTGGGCGCAGGCGCGGGAGGCGAAGGTGAAGGTGGCGGCCCGCACCGGCGGCGACCGCGTCGTCCGGTTCCGCGCCTGGCCCTTCCTCTTCCTCGAGTCGCCCGGCCAGACCGTGACGCTCCTCGTGAACGGCGAGAAGGCCGGCTTCGCGGTGATGGACAAGGTCCCGCGCGTCTACTCCTTCGTCGCGCCGGGAGGGAGCTGGAGAAGCGGCGAGAACGAGCTGACGCTCTCCTTCTCCTACGCCGAGTCGCCGAAGCTCCGGGTTCCGGGCGCGGACGACGCGAGGACGCTGGCGGCCGCGTTCGACTGGCTCGACGTCACGCCCGCGGCCGCCGCCCCGAAGCGCTGATCGGCCGCTACCTCGCGGGGCCCGGGGGCTGCGCCTCGGCCGCGGCTCCCGGGGCGGCCTCGAGGACCGCCCGGAAGAGCTCCGCCGCCCTCGCGCAGACGCCGCTCTCGCCGTCCGGGTCCCGGAAGCGCTCCGTCTCCCCGTCGGACGTCCGGAACGACCAGACGTCGCAGACCTCCCCTTCGGCCCGTTCCGGCAGATGAGCGCGTGCGCCGTGATGCGCGCGAGCGGCAGGAAGAGGTTTCGCGACGGGTCCCTGGCGTCGGTCCAGCGGAGCGTCTCGCGCCGGAGCTCGAGGACGCCGGGGCGGAACCGGGCGCCGCCGAGGTTTCCCCCGGCGCGGAGCAGCCCCGTGAAGACGCGCCCCGGGGAGGGCGTGGGGGCCGGACCGGCCGCGGCCGGACGCGGCGCGGCGAGGAGGGCCGCGAAGGCGACCGCGAGAGACGAAAAGGGCCCCGGTCTCCCGGGGCCCCCGACGGCGGTCAGCGTCGTGCCCCGGCTTACAGGATGACGCCGCGAAGCGGAATCGAGACGTTCGCCTTCCCGGTGTCGTTCGTCTGGATCTTCAGCTCGCCTTCGAAGACCCCCTTCTTGATCTTGTCGTCCACCGCGAGGTCGACCCGGACCCGCCCCTTGTCGACGGTGACGACGGTGGCGCTGATCCCGGGCACCGTCGTCTCCGCCTTCGTGACGGCGAAGTTGTCGCGCTGCGGGTTGTTGTTGATGAGCATGACGTTCCGGCGGACCGCCTCGCCTTTCGGGTCGAAGTTGCCGAAGTTGATCGTGTTCGGCGTGATCGTGACGGTCGGCTTGATGTAGCCGGAGATCGAGATCTCCAGGTCGGGCTGCTTCGCCACGCCCGTCTGGAGCTTGACGTACCCGGAGAGGAGCCCCTCCGGCGCGTCGGCCGGAGCCGTCAGCGCCAGCTTGTACTGCTTCGCCCCCTTGCCGGCCAGCCGCTCCTTCTCGGGCACTTCGGTCAGCGACGTCTTCAGGAACTTGTACGGCGCCTCGATCTTCGTCGGGGCGAAGGTCGGCTCGTCCGACGCGAGGACCAGCTCGGAGGTGACCGGCTCGCCGGTCAGCGCCTGGATCCGGAAGAAGCCGTACGGGAGGACGTCGACGTACGGCTTGACGAACGCCATCACGTAGAGCGTCATCTGCGGCATCGCCGGGTCGTTCGTCTGGACGAGCGCGGTCTTCGAGGTCGCTCCCTGGAAGTTCTTCGTGTCGACCGTCAGCGCGATCTTCCCTTCGCCGCCGGGCTTGATGACCTTGTCGTATTCCGAGACCGTGCAGCCGCAGGAGGGCTTCACGTCGGTCACGAGCAGGTCCGCCGTGCCGGCGTTCTTCAGGACGAAGGTGTGCTTCATCGGCTCGCCCTTCGCCACCGTGCCGAGATCCTTCTTGTCCTCGACGACGACGAGCTTCGGGGCGCTTCCCGCCGCGGCCTGGGCGAGGGCGGGCGCCGGGAAGGACGCGGCGGCGAGGGCCAGCGCGGAGCCGGCCGCGAGGGTCCTGACGAGGGGGAGTTTCCGGAACGGGTTCATCGACGGGGCCTCCTGTTTCTTCCTCTGGCGGACGGGGCCGGGGCGCCGGATCGGGGCTCCGGGACCTCGGACAACCGGCCGGAAAGTATACGGGTCTGCCGGCAACGGGGCCAAAGCGGCCTTCCTTGACCGTCCGGGACCCCTCTCGCAAACTCCGCGCCGTCCATGCCGTCCGCCGCGCGAACGTTCTACCTCATCGCGATCGGCGGCACGGCCATGACGCCGCTCGCGCAGCTCCTGACGGAACGCGGGGACCGGGTCCTCGGCTCGGACGGGCCTCTTTACCCCCCCATGTCGGAGCGGCTCGCCGCACTCGGCATCCAGGTCCGGCCGGCCTTCCGGTCGGAGAACCTGACGGCGGAGGTCACCCACGTCGTCGTCGGGAACCTCGCCCGGGCGGACAACCCCGAGCTCCTCGAGGCGCTCCGGCGCGGCCTCCCGACCGCCTCGATGCCCGAGACGCTCCGGGGCGAGATCCTCGCCGGGCGCCACCCCGTCGTCGTGGCCGGGACGCACGGCAAGACGACGACGACGGCTCTCGTGGCGTGGCTCCTCGCGCGGGCGGGGCGCGATCCGGGCTTCCTCGTCGGCGGCGAGCCACTCAACTTCGATGCCCCGGCGCGGCTCGGCTCGGGGCCCGCGTTCGTCGTCGAGGGGGACGAGTACTCGACCTCGTACGCCGACCACGGGCCGAAGTTCCTCCACTACGCGCCGCGGACCTTCCTCCTGACGTCGGTCGAGTTCGACCACGCCGACCTCTACGCGGATCTCGACGCCGTGAAGGAGGCGTTCCGGAAGGGCCTGGCGATCGTCCCCGCGGACGGCCGGGTGGTCGCGTTCGCCGACGACGCGAACGTCCGGGACGTCCTCGGCGCGGCGCGGGCTAAGGTGACGCTCTATTCGCTCGCGGCAAGGGGCGCCGAGCTCTGCGCCGAGAACGTCGCCGAGTCCGCGGACGGGCTCTCGTTCGAGGTCCTCCGTCGGGGCTCGCCGCTTCTTTCGGCGAGGCTTCCGCTCTCGGGGCGCCACAACGTCGCGAACGCACTCGCCGCCGTCGCGGTCGGGCTGGAGTTCGGCCTCGCGCCCGGCGAGATCTCCGACGGCCTCGCCTCATTCCGGGGGGTGAAGCGCCGGATGGAGGTGAGAGGGACGGCGGCCGGCGTGACCGTCGTCGACGACTTCGCCCACCACCCGACCGCCGTCGCCTCGACGCTCCTCGGCGCGAAGAGGCGCTTCGCGCCGCGCCGTGTCTGGGCCGTCTTCGAGCCGCGCTCGATGACGGCGGGGCGGGCGGACTTCTTCGATCCGTACCTCGAAGCCCTGTCGAACGCCGACGCCGTCGCCCTCGCGGCGCCCTTCCACGCCGCGCGCCTCTCGCGGCCGGGCGGCCCCGGCGCGCTCGACGCGGCGGCGCTCGTCGAGGCGCTCCGGGCCCAGGGCCTCGAGGCGCTCACGGCCGACTCCCCCGGCGCGCTCCTCGACGCGCTCCTTTCGAAACTCCGGAGCGGTGACGTCGTCGTCACGATGTCCTCCGGCGCTTTCGGCGGCCTTCCGGTCAGGCTCCTCGCCGTGCTCGAGAACCGCGGCTAGCGCTCCGCGGCGACGCCGACCGAGAGGGTCCCGACGCCGCCGATCCGGACCTCGACGGTCTGACCGGGGACGAGGGGCGCGACGCCTTCCGGCGTCCCGGTCAGGATCACGTCGCCCGGCTCGAGCGTCATCGCGTGCGACACCCACGCCACGAGGGCCGGGACGTCGTGGACCATCTCCGACGTCCGGCCCGACTGGCGGGTCGCGCCGTCCACGAGCGTCTCGAGCAGGAGGTCGGACGGGTCGACGTCCGTCTCGACGGCGGGGCCGAGCGGACAGAACGTGTCGAACCCCTTCGCCCGCCACCACTGGCCGTCGGCCTTCTGGAGGTCGCGGGCGCTGATGTCGAGCGCGCAGGTATAGCCGAAGACCGCCCGCGCGGCCTCCTCGCGCGAGAGACGGCGGCCGCGCGTCCCGATCACGACCGTCAGCTCCCCTTCGTAGTCGACGCGCGTCGACTCCGGCGGAAGGATGACGGTCCCCTTGTGCGGGAGGAGCGACGAGAGCGGTTTCATGAAGACGAGCGGCTTCTCGGGCACCTCGTTCCCGAGCTCCGCCGCGTGGGCCCGGTAGTTCCGCCCGATGCAGAGGACCTTCGTCGGAACGACGGGGACGAGGAGCGCCGTGCTCCGCCGGTCGACCGGCGCGCCGGCCCGTTTCGGCTCCCCGCCGGTCTCCCACGGCGCCGCCGCGAGCGGGAGGATCGCGTCTTTCTCGACGAGCCCGTAGGCCGGGCGCCCCTCGTGCATGAAGCGGACCACTCTCATGACCACTCCTCCCAGCGGATCTCCCCTTCGTAGAGGAGCCGCGCGTCCCCGGTCAGCCGGAGGCCCGTCAGGCCGCCCTCCGCCCGGTCGAAGTCGACGACCAGCGTCTCCCCCGAACGCGTCTTGACGCCGATCGGCCCCGCCGCCTCGTCGCGGAGCGCCGCCACGGCCGCCGACGCCACGGTCCCCGAGCCGCAGGCGAGCGTCTCGTTCTCGACTCCCCGCTCCCACGTCCGGATCGCGAGCGCCGAGGCCCCGGTCCGCGCGACGAAGTTGACGTTCGCCCCGTCGGGCATCTCCGGGTGCCGGCGGAGCGGCGGCCCGAGCGACGGAAGGTCGAGGTCTGCGAGCGACGCCGCGTCGGGGATCGCCACGACGAGGTGCGGGACGCCCACCTCGACCTCGACCGCTTCCGCGGCGATGCCGCCGAGGCCGAGCGTCGGGAGCGCCCGCCCGAGCCGGACCGGCTCCGGCAGGGCGATCGTGACGCGGCCGCTCCCGGCGATCCGGGCTCCGACCGCTCCCCAGCCCGTCACGACGACGAACTCCCGCCCGGCGTCGAGGCGGAGCGAGGCGATCCGCGCCGCGCAGCGTGTTCCGTTCGCGCAGAAGCGCGCGGCGCCGCCGTCGGCGTTGAAGTAATCGGCCACGACCCGCGTCGGGCGGTCTCCGTGCCGCTCGGCGGTCACGAAGAGCGCGCCGTCGGCCCCGATTCCGGTCCGGCGGTCGCAGACGCGCCGGATCGCCTCGCCCGCCTCCGGCCCCGCGGGGGCCCGCTCGAGAAAGACGACGAAGTCGTTCCCCGCGCCGCTCATCTTCGCGAATCGGGACGGGAACGGGCCCGGGCCGTCGCGGCTCACCGCGCCTCCTCCGCGACCGGGCTCTCGTTCCCCTGCCGATCGACGGCGGTCACGCCGTACCGCGCGCCCTTCGGCGGCCCGGGATCGAAGTAGCCCGGCTCCTTCAGCCCCTCGGCGATCCGGCGTCCAGGCCGCGTCGTTCGCCCCCTTGCGGTAGGCCCGGTACGACGCGAGGTCGGGGGCGAGGACCGGCGTCCAGGCGAGGCGCGTCCCCTCCGCCTCGACGAGGACGAGAAGCCCTGTCGGCGCGGCGGGCGGGAAGACGTCCCGCGTGTCGGCGAACGCCTCGTCCGCGGCCGGCCCGAGAACGGGCGGCAGCTCCTTCTTTGGCGCGGCGCGGACCGTGTAGAGGTAACGGTGGTCGGAGCGCGCGGTCTCATCCGCGAACGACGTCTCCTTCCCTACGACCCCGATCGGATCCTCGTACCACTCGTCCGCCTCCCCCTTCCGGTAGACGGCGTACGCGCCCACGACGACGGGCGTCGTCCCGTCGAGCATCACGGCCGGCGGCCTCCATTCGAGGCAGACGCGCGACTCGAGAACCGAGGCGACGAGGTCGCTCGGCCTTCCGGGCGGCACGGCGGGGAGGATCGAGACGAGGGGCGACATCTCCGAGACCCGCTTCCGGTCGCGGGTCGCGGTCACGCCGTAGCGGAGGAGGACCTTTCCGAGCCGCTTCTCCCGGTACATCGACACGAGCGAGTCGCGGAAGATCACCTCGGCGCCGAGGGTCCGCTCGTCGAGCGCCTCGGGGCCGAGCTCCGCGATCACCTCCGCGCGGAGAAGGAAGTCCTTTTCCTCTCGCGCCCTCGCGTCTCCCGCGGGGGGCTCGGGAACGCGCGCCCCCTCCAGCGCGGACCGGACCTCGCGGTAGACCGTCACCTTCGTCAGCCCCGTCAGCGCCGTCCCCTGCGCCGTCCTCGCGGGGTACGCGAAACGGAGGACGACGTCGCCCCCGTCCTGGTAGAGCCGCAGCGGCTCGACGCGCGCCGGCACCACGAGGACCGGCGGCATCGGGTCGAGCTTCCTCCCGCAGCCCGCGGTCACCAGCGTCAGCGCGAGGGCCAGGGGGGCTTTCCTCACAGCACGAAACGGGACAGGTCGCGGTTCCGCACCAGCTCCTCCAGCGCGCGCTCGGACGTAGGTCCGGTCGATGACGATCCGCGCTCCCGCGGCGTCCGGGCCCGCGAACGAGATCTCCTCGAGGACGGTCTCGAGGATCGTGTGGAGCCGCCGCGCGCCGATGTTCTCGAGGTTCCCGTTCACCTCCGCGGCGGCCGCGGCGATCTCGGCGAGGCCGTCCTCGGGGAAGACGACCTCCACGCCGTCCGCCGCGAGGAGCTGGGCCGCCTGCTTCGGGAGCGAGTGCTCGGGCTCGGTCAGGATCCGGACGAAGTCGGCCTCCGAGAGCGCGTCGAGGGAGACCCGGATCGGAAACCGCCCCTGCAGCTCGGGGATCAGGTCCGACGGGCGGGAGACATGGAACGCTCCCGCCGCGATGAAGAGGACGTGGTCGGTCTTCAACATCCCGTGCTTCGTCTTCACGCTCGTCCCCTCGACGAGCGGCAGGAGGTCGCGCTGGACTCCCTCGCGCGAGACGTCGGGGCCGCCCCCCTTTCCCTCCCGCCCGGCGATCTTGTCGATCTCGTCGAGGAAGACGATCCCGCTCTCCTCCGCCCGGCGGATCGCCTCCTGCGGGACGGTCGCCTCGTCGGTCAGGGCGTCGGCCTCCCGGTCGACGAGAAGGGGCCGCGCCTCCGAGACCGGAAGCTTCACCCGCCGCTTCTTCGGCCCGCCGAAGAGGCCGGGCATCATCCCCGGGAGGTCGATCCCCATCTCCTCGACCCCCTGCGGCGTCATGACGGAGATCTGCGGGGTCCGGTCGTCGGCCACCTCGAGCTCGACCTCCCGGCTCTCCAGCTTGCCGTCCTTCAGCTCCCGGCGGATCCGGTCCCGCCCCTCGAGGAGGCCCCCGGCCGCGTCGGCCGCCTGCGCGGCCGCGAGCAGCTCCACGAGCTTCTCCTCGGCCGCGGCCACGGCGCGGTCGAGGACGCGCGCCGCGCCGCTCCTCCTTCACGAGCCGGACCGCGGCGTCGACGAGGTCCCGCGCGATGGAGTCGACGTCCCGTCCGACGTAGCCCACCTCGGTGAACTTCGACGCCTCGACCTTCACGAACGGGGCGTCCGTCAGGCGGGAGATCCGGCGCGCGATCTCGGTCTTCCCGACGCCGGTCGGGCCGATCATCAGGATGTTCTTCGGCGTGATCTCGCGCGCGACGTCCGGGGCGAGGCGCTGGCGCCGCCACCTCTCGCGGAGCGCGATGGCGACGGCCCGCTTCGCCTTCGCCTGACCGACGACGTGCCGGTCCAGCTCCGCGACGATCTTCCGCGGCGAGAGGTCCGCCTGCCTGAGGGCGCGGGTCACGGCAGGGTCTCGACGCGGATCGAGTCGTTCGTGTAGACGTCGATCGACGCGGCGATGAGGAGGGCCTCCTTCACGATCGCCGCCGCGTCGAGCGACGAGTGCCGGAGCAGCGCGCGGCGCCGCGGCGGCGGCGTACGGGCCCGCCCGAGCCGACGGCGAGGACCCCCTCGTCGGGGGCGATGACGTCCCCGGTTCCCGAGAGGAGGAGCGACGTCTTCGCGTCCGCCACGACGAGGAGCGCCTCGAGCTGCCGGAGCGTCTTCTCCGTCCGCCAGTCGGTCGCGAGCTCGACCGCCGCGCGCTCGAGCTGGCCGTGGAACTCCTCCAGCTTCCTCTCGAACCGCGTGAAGAGGGTGATGGCGTCCGCCGTCGAGCCGGCGAAGCCGGCGAGGATCTTCCCGTCGAGGAGGCGCCGGACCTTCGAGGCGCCGTGCTTCACGACGGTCGTCCCCATCGTCACCTGGCCGTCGCCCCCGAGGGCGACGGTGCCGTCCCGTGCGGACGCAGAGGATCGTCGTGTGGCGGAAGAGCGGCTCGCGTCTCACGGGGGTGAGTCTAGCGCCGCCGGGCTCCCGCCGTCCTTCTTCCCCGCGGGTGGCTCTTCCGGTAGACCTCGATGAGCCGGTCCGCGTCGAGGTGGGTGTACTTCTGCGTCGTCGAGAGCGAGGCGTGGCCGAGGAGCTCCTGGATGGAGCGGAGGTCCGCCCCCGCGGAGAGGAGGTGCGTTGCGAAGCTGTGCCGGAGCGCGTGCGGCGAGGCGTGCCGCGCCGACCCCCGCGCCGGCCATCGCCCGGTTCAGGATCCGCCGGACGCTCCGGTCGGTGAGGCGCGTCCCCGCGGGGCGAGGAAGAGGGCCTCGGCGTGCCGGGCCGTCTTCGGCCGCAGGTCGTCGCACCCTCAGCCACGCCGCGGACGGCCGCGGCCGCCCTCTCCGCCGAACGGGACGATCCGCTCCTTCCGCCCCTTGCCGAGCGTTCGGACCTGCCGCGCGGAGAGGTCCACGTCGGCGAGGTCGAGGCCGACGAGCTCCGAGACGCGGAGGCCCGTCGCGTAGAGGAGCTCGAGCAGCGCCGGTCCCGCGGCCCGGCTCCCTTCGTCGGCCACGGGCGCCTCGACGACGGCGGCGGCCTCCTCGACGGAGAGGGTCCTGGCGGCAGCGTCTTCTCCTTCCGGGGCGTCGCGACCGCCCGGGCGGCGTTCGCCGTCACCCTGCCCTCCCGACGTGAGGAACGCGAGGAACGTCCGGAGCGCCGAGAGGTGGCGGCCGATCGAGCTCTTCGACGGCCCTCGGCGCGCGGAGGTGCGCGAGGTACGACCGGACGGCGAGGACGTCGATCTCCGTCGCCGCGATCCGTCGCGGCCGGCTTCAGAGGAACTCCGTCGAGAGGAACGCCGCGAAGTCCCGGACGTCCCCGCCGTACGCCGCGCGCGTGTGCGGCGAGACGCCGCGCTCGTCGGCGAGATGGCGCTCGAACGCGGCGACGTCGTCGGGGAGCACGCGCCTATTCTGCGCGCCCCCGCCGCGCACGCCGTCCCTCAGGACGCGGGGACCGCGAGCGTCCGGACCTCGCTGATGAGCGCCTGGATCTGCGTCCTCGGAGAGGACTCTTCGAGAAGGACGGCATCTTGTCGCGGCCCCGCGTGATCGAGCGGATCATCCGGTCGTCGGCGACTTGTCTTCTGCCACTTCGCGTTCGAGAAGTCGCGGGCGCCCTTCTTCTTCCCTTCCTCGGTCTCGCCTCTCCCGTCGGCGCCGTGGCACTTCGCGCAGTTCGCCTTCCAGAAGTTCTCGGACGGCCGCCGCGTCGGCGGCGCGGGCGGCCGGCGCGGCGAGGGCGGCGGCGAGGAGTGCGGGCGGCAGGGTCGTGGTATTCGATTCGGTTCACGGGTCTTCCTCCGCGGCCATTCGGGATTCTAGAGGCGGCCGGGGCCGTGACGGCCGGCACGGGGAGCGCGGCTTCGAGTCCAGCGGGGACTCGACAAGGCGCACGCGCGGCGATCGCCTCCCGCCGCTTCGCGCTTGTCCCGGACGTCGGGACCTCGGCGTCCTCCATCAGGCCGAACGTCACGTTCATCGGCTGGTACTCCCCTTCGCGCTCCGTCGAGACGTGCTGGGCGAGCGAGCCGAGCGCCGTCGTGAACGGGACCGGCGCGGGCTCCCTCCCTTCGAGGAGCTGCGCGAGCGTGGCCCCGACCATGAGGCCGGTCGCGGCCTACTCGAGGTACCCCTCGACGCCCGTCAGCTGCCCCGCGAAGAAGACGCGCGGGTCCTTCTGCCACCGGAAGAGCCGGTCGAGGTGCGCCGGGCCCCTTGATGTAGGTATTGCGGTGGAGCATCCCGTACCGGACGAATTCGGCGTTCTCGAGCCCCGGCAGCGTCCGGAAGATCCGCCGCTGGTCTCCGACCTTCAGCTTCGTCTGGAACCCGACGAGGTTGAAGTGAGTCCGGGCGAGGTCGTCCTGCCGGAGCTGGACCGCGGCGTACGGCTCCTTCCCGTCCTCGGGTCCGCGAGGCCGAACGGCTTCATCGGCCCGTGCCGGAGCGTCTCGACGCCCCGCTCCGCCATCGCCTCGATCGGCAGGCAGCCCTCGAAGTAGACGGCCTTCTCGAAGTCGTGGAAGGCGACCTTCTCGCCGCGAGGACGGCTCGCCGACGAACGCCTCGTACTCCGCCTTCGTGAGAGCGGGACGTTCAGGTAGTCGTCGCCGCCGCCCTTGCCCCAGCGGAGCGCCGCGTAGAGCTTCGACGGGTCGAGCGAGGAAGCCTCGACGATCGGCGCCACCGCGTCGTAGAAGTAGAGGTACCTCTCCCCGAGGGGCTTCAGGACGCCGCTCGAGCGCGGCGGACGTGAGGGGGCCCGTCGCGACGACGAGGAATCCGCCGCCCGGGTCGGCGGAGCGCCTCGCCTCGCGCCCGCTCGACCTCGTCCGGAGCGGCTCTTTCGCGATCCGACGCGTCACCGCCTCCGCGAAGACCGTGCGGTCGACGGCGAGCGCGTCCCCCGCGGGGACCGCCGCTTTCCGGGCCTCCTCGAGGACGAGCGATCCGACCGACTCCATCTCGCGCTTGAGAAGCCCGACGGCGTTCGCCGGATTGTCCGAGCGAAAGGAGTTCGAGCAGACCATCTCGGCGAGGCGGTCCGTCTCGTGCGCGTCCGTCTTCCTGACCGGCCGCATCTCGACGAGGCGCACGGCGTGAGAGCGGCGGAGGAGCTGGTGCGCGCACTCGACCCCGGCGAACCCGCCGCCGAGGACCGTGACGCGTGAAGGCGAGGGGCCGTCATCGGCGCGATTCTAGGGGCCGGGCCGGCCCTAGAATTCCGGCCGTGACGTTCGAGGCGTCACCTCTACGGACAAGGACTACTTCGAGGGGCTCCACCAGCGCCACTGGTTCACGAACCCCCCGCGCAAGTACGCGGAACGGACCGGGATGTCCTGCGCGTCGTGGCAGCCCCGCCCGTCCGACCGGGTTCTCGAGCTCGGCTCGGCGCGCGGCGACATCACGTTCCTGCTCGCGGAGAACGCACGAGAGGTCGTCGGCCTCGACGCCTCGCGGACGTGCGCTCGGGATGGCCGAGCGCGCCCGCGCCGCCGGCGGGATCGCGAACGTCCGTTCGCGACAGGGCGACGTCGCGGACCTCTCGCAGTTTCCCGATGGCTCCTTCGACGCCGTCGCGGCGATCGACCTCGTCGAGCACGTCGACGACCCGACGCTCGCCTCGATGCTGCGGAGTCCCGGCGCGTCCTGACCAGCGGCGGCCGCCTCGGCCTCTACACGCCCGACCGCGCGCACTACGTCGAGCGGCTGAAGGCACACGACTTCGTCCTCCGGCAGTTTCCGGAGCACATCGCCGTTCGGCGCTCCGACGCCTATCGCCGGTTCCTCGCGGCTGCGGGCTTTTCGATCGACCTCGACGCGTGGTCCGTCTCGCCGTTCCCCGGCGTCCGCTGGATCGAGAAGGCGCTCGCGCCGCTGCCGCTCGTCGGTCCGACCTTCCGGTACCGCATCCTGATCAGGGCGGTGAAGCCGTGAGGGACGGGCCGGGGAAGTTCCGGCGCCGAACGCCGCAGTCTAGATGCGGCGCTATGAAGGCGATTCGTCACCGCCCGACGTTTCACCTCGGCCCTGCGCAAGTACGAACAGCTCGACTCGGCACTCCCGCGCATCGGCGTCCCTCCTCGGCGACGCGCCTCCTCGAGTCAACTCCGCGCGCGGGGACACGGCGTTCTTCCTCCGCGCCCGCGCGTCGGCCCGCCTCCGGGATCGGACGCTTGCGCCGGCCAGGAGTCCCGTTCGCGCGGGCCGACGGTCGGCGCGCGGGTTCGCGATGGCCCTCTTCGAGGAGGCTCGACGCGCGCGACCCCTCGGCGATCACGACGCGCCGCTTCGGCCGCTCGTCCTCTCTCCTCGGACGGTGAGCACGTCCTCGACGCGTCCGGTGGCGCCGGGCGACGCCCGCCCGGGACGACGCTCGGCCCCGGCTCGGCGCCTCGCGATCCACACGCCCAACCGCGACCACGGGGCCGAGCGGATCAAGGCCATCGTGCCGGGGCTGCAGCAGGAAGACCACATCGCCGTGCGGCCCTCCGCACGCGTCGTCGATCTCGTGCGCGCGGCCGGCTTCGCGGTCGAGGACCTCTTCTTCTCCGCGAGCCCGTACCCCGTCCTCGGTGCCCTCGACCGCACGCTCCCGATGGTCGGCCTGTGCCGTTTCCGAACGTGCCTCAGGGCGGTAACGTCCTCCTGAGGAAGATCCCGGCATGAAGGTCACCTTCGTCACCTGCGACGTCTTCACGGACCGCCCTTTCACCGGAAACGCCCTCCTCGTCGTGCGCGGACGCGCGCGGCATGACGAGTGCCCAGATGCAGGCCGTCGCGCGCGAGATCAACTACTCCGAGTCCACGTTCGTTCTGCCGGCGAAGGACGCCGCACACGCCTACTGGCAGCGGACGTTCGTCCCCGTGAAAGAGATCCCGTACGCGGCCCCCCGCTAGACTGGCCGTCCGATGAGCGTGCCTTCCCTGATCGGCGTCACGGCGCGGAAACGACCCGGCGCCGCCCCGACTGCTACGTCTTCGAGGTCGGATTACGTCCGCAGCGTCGAGTTCGCTGGCGGCATCCCGGTCGTCCTCGCTCCCTCCGGTGCGGCCCTCCACCCCGCGTCTTCTCGCCCGCCTCGACGGCCTCGTCCTGACCGGCGGCCTCGACGCTCGCGCCGGCGCCCTATGCGACGCGCCTCACCCGGCCGCTGACGAATCGAGGCCGGAGCGGGGACGAGTTCGAGCTGAAGCTCGTCCGCGAGGCCCTGCGCCCTCGACCTGCCCCTCCTCGCGATCTGCCGACGGACTGCAGGTCCTGAACGTCGCGCTCGGCGGGACGCTCTCCAGGACCTTCCGTCGCTCGTCGGGAACTCCGTGAGCCACGACGACCTCGAGCGGCCCCAGGACCGCCCTGGCGCACCGCGTCCGGACCGTGCCGGGCTCGCGGCTGCACGCGCTCCTCGGAGGACGAGCGTCGTGGTCAACAGCTTTCACCACCAGGCGGCCTCCATGCTCGGCCACGGCCTCGTTGCGACGGCGTTCGCTCCCGACGGCGTCGTCGAGGGGGTCGAACTCCCGTCGGCACGCTTCGTCGTCGGCGTCCAGATGGCACCCGGAGGCGTTCTGGAAGGAGGGGCGCTTCGCGCTCGCTCTTCCGCGGCCTCGTCCACGCCGCCGAGACGCGGACGGTCGACGCGAACGTCTCGCTCGCGACCTTCTAGCCGGCGGACGCGGCGCGTCGGCGCCCGGGCTTCTTCTTCGGCTTCGCGGCCTGGCGACGGCGCCGCGCCGCGGCGCCTTCGGCTTCGCGGCGCGCTTCTTCGCGCCCTTCATCGGGTGCCGGGGCGCTCGCCTCGGCGACGGCCGCCTCCAGCGCGCCTTCGGGAATCCGCGTCGTCGGCGTGAAGGCGTCGAGGTTCTCCGCCTTCTCGTCGAAGCCGCACCCTTCCTTCTCGCAGACGAGAACGCGCCCGCCTTCCGGTCGCGGACGAGGAGGTACGGCGCCCCGCAGGACGGGCAGCGTTTCGGGACCGGCCGCGCGCGGAAGTTCCTCGGGCAGGACGGGTAGTTCGAGCAGCCGTAGAACGGGCCGAAGCGCCCCTTCCGGACGAGGATCTGCCCGGTCCCGCACTCCGGGCATGTGACGCCCGTCGTCGTGACGGGCTTCGGCGGCCTGAAGCGGCAGGCGGGCCAGTTCGAGCAGCCGACGTAGTCGCCGAAGCGGCCGTGGCGCGTCACGAGGTCTTGCCCGCAGGCCGGGCACGTCTCTCCGGTCGGAACGTCGGGCTTCGCCTCGGCCTTCCCGCCGGCCACCTTCACGGGGACGGTGTTGCGGCAAGCCGGATAGGCCGTGCAGCCGAGAAAGGCGGTCCCGTTCCGGCCGGTCCGGAGCTTCATCGGGCTGCCGCACTCCTCGCAGGTCTGGCCCTCGAGCTCGCTCGCGTCGATCTCGTCCTCCTCGACCTCCGGGATGTCCTGCGTGAAGTCGCAGTCGGGATAGCCCGAGCAGGAGATGAAGAGCCCGGCCTTCCCCATCCGGAGCTTCAGCGGGTGGCCGCTCTTCGGGCACGCGTCGCCGGGGTCGTTCGTGAGGCGGAAGTCGATGAACCGCGTTCGCACCTCGGCGAGCGGCAGCCCCGCCTTCAGCGAGACCATCTTTTTCTTCGCCCTCTCGCGGTCCTTGACGAACTTCCCGTCGAACTCCTAGAGCGCCTTCCTCCAGTCGAGCTTCCCTTCCTCGACCTCGTCCAGCTCCTCCTCCATCCTCGCCGTGTACTCGGTCTGGAAGAAGTCGTCGAATCCCTCGCGCATCAGATCGACGATGACCCGGCCGAGGGGCGTCGGCGTGAAGCGGCGGTCCTTCTTCCGCACGTACTCGCGGTCCTCGATCTTCCGGAGGATCTCGGCGTACGTGGACGGGCGCCCGATGCCGTTCTCCTCGAGGAACTTCACGAGCGAGGCCTCGTTGAAGCGCGGGCGGCGGCTGCGTCTCGTGCCCCTCCGCCTCGGCCGTGACGAGCTCCGGCGGCGTCCCCCTCGGCGAGCTGCGGCAGGCGGACCTTCTCGTCCCCCTCCTCGGCCCCCTCGGCGGCACCGTTCGGCTGGCTCTCCGCCCGCTCTTCCTTCTCCTCCGTCTCCGCCTCCTGCCCGTAGACGCGGAGATAGCCCGGGTCCTTCAGGACCGAGCCGGTCGCGCGGAGGAGCGCGGCGTCCGGAGTGTCCCTTCCGGGCCGCCTCGATCTCGACCGTCGTCACGTCGGTGACGGCCGGCGTCATCTGCGAGGCGACGAACCGGTTCCAGATCAGCCGGTAGAGCTTCAGCTCGTCGGGCTGGAGGTACCGCGCGACGGCCTCCGGCGGGAGGTCGAGCGAGGTCGGGCGGATCGCCTCGTGCGCGTCCTGCACGTCCTTCTTCTGCCGGAAGCGCCGCGCCTCGGGAGGCAGCGGCTTCTCGGTCCCCAGGTCCTCGCCGACGAACTCCCGGACGGCGGCGAGCGCCTCGTCCGCGGTCCGCGTCGAGTCGGTCCGCATGTAGGTGATGAGGCCGATCGTCCCCCGCTCGCCGATCGTCTTCCCCTCGTAGAGGCGCTGGGCGATCTGCATCGTCCGGCGGACGCGTGAACCCGAGCATCCGCGCCCCGGCCTGCTGGAGCTTCGACGTCGTGAAGGGGGGCGGCGGGGTCGCCTTCCGCTCGCGGCGCTTCGACCGAGACGACGCGGCAGCGCCGACCCGCGGACGTGCGCCGCCACGGCCTCGGCCGCGTCCCGCGTCGCGAGGCGCGGGTCGGTGCCGTCGAACTTCAGCTTCTCGCCGCGCCACGCGACGACGCGGGCCGGAAACGTCGCCTCGCCCTTCCTTAGCGTGCACGGCACCGAGAAGTAGGGAACCGGGACGAAGCGCTCCCGCTCGCTCTCGCGCTCCACGATGATTCGGAGCGCGACCGTCTGGACGCGCCCGGCGGAGAGCCCCCGCCAGACCTTCGACCAGAGGAGGTCGGAGACCTCGTAGCCGACGATCCGGTCGATGATCCGGCGCGCCTGCTGCGCGTTCACGCGGTTCATGTCGATCGTGCCCGGGCGTCGAGACGGCGCGCGTCACGGCGCTCTTCGTGATCTCGTGGAACTCCGCCCGCCGGAAGACGGCCTTCGGGAGCGCCGGGCGGAGAACCTCCTGCAGGTGCCAGCAGATCGCCTCGCCCTCGCGGTCGGGGTCGGCGGCGAGATAGACCGTCTCGGCCCCCTTCCCGGCGCGCTTCAGCTCCGCGATCGCCCGCTCCTTCCCCGGCAGGATCTCGTAGGTCGGCGCGTAGCCGTGCTCGCGGTCGACCGAGACCCCCTTTTTCGGGAGGTCGCGGACGTGTCCGTAGCAGGCGAGGACGGCGTAGTCCTTTCCGAGGAACTTTCCGAGGGTCTCCGCCTTGGCCGGCGACTCGACGATCACCAGGGACTTCGGCATCGAAGGGGGTCACGATGCCACGGCTGTCAAGCTTTGTCAGGAGAGAGCGGAGGAACAGGCCGCCCGGAAGGGCCGTCGCGAGGCCCTCCAGCTCGAGGCCGGACGAGCGCCGACGAAAGGCGGGCCGCCGTGAGGACCGGTGGCCGCGATGAGCGCGTCCGCGTCGCGCGCCTCGGCCGGCGTCGAGCGCCCGCGAGAACGGCCGCGGCGTCGGGGTCGAGGTCGGGCGGGCGGCAGGCGGCGCCCGCGGCCCGGCGCGGGTCGCGGCCGGACGAGCGACGGCTCCGCGAGCTCCGGCAGGATGTCCTCGACGTCCCTCACGAGGATCGCGCCGTCCTTGAGGAGCGCGTTCGATCCCGCGCACCCCTCCGTCAGGATCGGCCCGGCACGGCGGCGACGTCGCGGCCGAAGTCCGCGGCGTAGCGCGCCGTGATGAGCGAGCCGCTCTTCTCCGCGGCCTCGACGACGAGGACGAGCCGGGAGAGCCCGGCGATGATCCGGTTCCGGATCGGAAAGTAATAGGGCAGCGGCCGCTCCCCCGGTCGAACTCCGACATCGCGGTCCCGCGCGAGCCACGATCTCCGAGAGGAGCGGCGCGTGCTCGGCCGGATAGCAGACGTCGAGGCCGCAGCCGAAGACGGCGACCGTGGTCCCCCCTTCTTCGAGCGCCGCCGCGGTGGGCCGCGGCGTCGACCCCCCGCGCGAAGCCGGAGACGACGACGACGCCCGCCCTCGGCGAGCCCTCCGGCGAGGTGCCGCGCCGCGGCGAGGCCGGCGCGCGAGGCGCGGCGGGCCCCGACGACCGCGACCGCCGGCGCGTCGGTGAGCGGCCGCCCGCGCAGCCAGAGCCGGGCGGGGGGTCGCGGAATCTCCCGCAGGAGACGCGGGTACTCGGCGTCCGCCGGCGCCACGACCCGCGCCCCCGCCTCGAGGAGCCTCGCCTCCCGCTCCCGTCCTCCGGGGAGAACGGTTCTCAATGCCATCGAGCGGCACCGCCTTTGCTGGATTCCCGCGGATCGTCCATGACTATAATGCCCGCCTTCGACGTGGCGAGACGCTCCGGCTCCCTCGTTTGGCTGACGACGGCGCTCGCCGGAACGCTGGCGGCCGCTTGGGGCGTGCTCCTCGTCCTCCTCCGACCCCGGCTGGAAGGGACAGAAATCCTACGGCGCGAAGATGGCGAAGCAGGGCTACTGGCGCGAGGCCCTCTTCCGCTTCGAGAAGGCCGCGAAGGAGAAGCCGGACGACGCCGAGATCCAGAACGACCTCGCCGTCGCGTACGAGGCGAACGGCGAGACCGTGAAGGCGCTCGCCGCTTACCGGCGCGCCATCGAGCTCGCCCCGACCGACACGAGCATCCGCCGGAACTACGCGCGCTTCGCCGAGTACTACACCTCGGCGCAGCGGGTCGCGCCCCCCGCGTGCCGACCTCGCGACGCCGCCCGGGCGCCGCAGCCGGCCGACCCCCCCCGGCGCGATCCCGGCCGTCCGGACGCCCGCCGTCCGGCGGCCCGGCCCCGCGACCGCCCGCCCCGGCACCGCCGCCGGCCCCCGTCCCGACCGCGGAGCCCCGCGCCGTGAGGCCCCGCCGGGCGGTCGCCGCCGGCCTCGCCGCGCTCGCGGCGGCCGGCCCGCTCCTCGCCGGCTCGTTCGAGGTGCGGATGAAGCTCCCGATCCGTCCGAAGCTGGCGGTGACCGGGCGGGAGCGGATCTCGATCGCCCCCTTCGTCGTCGCGTCCCGGACGACCGACAAGAAGGACGCCGTCCGGATCCAGGACTTCGACCTCGACGCCGAGTTCCGCCGCTACCTCGGGAAGCTCCTCCAGAAGCGGACGAAGATGACGCTCGTGACGATGCCCGCGGACGTGAAGCTCCCGACGAGCAACCTGAAGGAACTGACCGAGAACACGGAATTCTGGCGCGGCGTCGGCGCGCGGACCGGGGCCGACCTGATCCTGGGCGGGGTCGTCGACTTCAAGGTCGAGAACAAGTCGGGCTACCGGACCGAGGAATACCGTCAGCCCGATCGACCGCCGGATGTACTACCGGCAGGTCCTCGTCGAGTCGACCGGATTCACGTTCGACGTCTCGGTCGTGGCGATGGACGGCCGGACGGGGGCCAAGCTCTTCACCGAGAACTTCCGCGACTCCAAGGAGAAGCCGAAGCGCGCCGCCGACGAGATGGTCGGCCTCTTCGAGAACCTCTTCGCGCTCGAGAGCCAGATCCTCGGCCTCTTCGTCGTCCGGGACCGCGAGGCGAACCGCTATGTGTTTGATTAGGAGGGCCCTCGCGCTCGGCGTGGTCCTCGTCTCCCTTTTCGTCGCGGCGCCCGCGCGCCCCGAAGGGCAGAACAAGGTCATGTACGACACGTTCGAGTGGTCGATCTACGAGTCGACGCACTTCGACGTCTACTACTACGCGCGCGGCAAGGACTCGCTTCAGAAGGTCGTCTCGATGGCGGAGTCGGCGTACGACGAGCTGTCGCGCCGGCTGAACTACCAGATCCCGAAGAAGATCCCCCTCATCTACTACGTCACGCACGCCGAGTTCGAGCAGAACAACATCATCCTCGACTTCATCCCCGAGGGCGTCGGCGCGTTCGCCGAGCCCGCGCGGAACCGGATGGTGATGCCGATCGACCTCCCGGACGAGAAGCTCCAGTCCCTGATCCAGCACGAGCTGACGCACATCTTCCAGTACGAGATCCTCTTCGGCGGCCGCCTCGGCCGCGCCCTGACCTCGAACGCCCCGACCTGGTTCATGGAGGGGATGGCCTCGTACTTCGGGAACGACGAGGACGAGAAGGACCGGATGTTCGTCCGGGACGCCGTCAACTCCGACGTCATCCCGCCCATCACGCGCGTCCAGATCCAGGGGTACCCCGCGTACCGGTTCGGGCACGCGTTCTTCGACTTCCTGGAGGCCGAGTGGGGCCGCGACGCTCCGCGCGACTTCGTCTACGAGTTCCGCTCGTTCCTCTCGAGCAACGTCTCGCAGGCGCTCCGCCGGACCTTCGACGTCACCCCGGAGGACTTCGACCTGAAGTTCCGGCGGTACCTCCGGCGGAAGTACCTGCCGCTCCTCGCGCAGAAGGGCGAGGTCTCGGAGTACGGGCAGGTCTTCCGGACGCGGGGGGCCGAGAGCGCCTCCTATGAGATCGGGACGGCGGCGTCTCCCTCGGGCGACTTCGTGGCGGCCCTGACGACCGACAAGGACGCCGTTGACATCGCGCTCTTCTCCGCGAAGTCGCGAACGCTCTACAAGAACATCTCGGCCGGACGGACGACCAAGTACGAGTACATCGTCAGCCAGTACCTGACGACCGGGCCCGCCGCAGGGCGCGACCTCTCGTTCGCCCCCGACGGCGACACGATCGCCGTCTTCGGCCGTCACGGCCGGGGCCGCGAGCTGCTCCTCTTCTCGGTCCGGAACGGCGGTCTCCTCGAGCGGATCCAGGTCGCTCCCGACCAGCCTCTCGCCCCCGCCTTCTCCCCCGACGGCCTCTCCGTCGCCTTCGCCGCGACGGCCGCGAACCACCGCGACATCTACCTCCTCGACCTGAAGACGAAGTCGGTCCGGAACCTCTCCGACGACGTCGCCTACGACGAGGCGCCGGTCTTCTCGCCCGACGGCAAGTACGTCTACCACCAGAAGAACGTCCAGGGCATCGCCAAGATCGTCCGTTTCCCCGTCGCCGACCCGGCGGCCGTCGAGGAGGTGACGTGGGGCGAGGGAAACGACGAGGACCCGGCGCTCTCGCCCGACGGCAAGCGGCTCTACTTCGCCTCCTCGCGCGGCGGCGGCATCTACAACATCTACAGCCAGGACCTCGCGACGGGCGAGATCCTGCAGTTCACGGACGTCATCGGCGCCGCCCTCGGCCCGTCGGCCTACATCGGTCCCGACGGTCAGGAGAAGGTCGTCTTCTACGGCTACCAGGCGCAGCGCTTCCGGCTCTACGTGGCCGACGGCACGAAGCCCATCCGCAAGCTCGACGAGCGGGCGCTCCCGCCGTCGCCCCTGAAGCCGAGCGTCGTCGCCGAGTTCGCCCCCGCGCTCGAGGTCTCCATCGACCCGGAGAAGGTCTCGCGTCCGAAGAAATTCCGCCTCTTCCTCTCGAACGTCGGCGGCTACCTCGGGATCGACTCGTCCAGCCAGTTCGTTTCCAGCGTCCAGATGGACTTCTCGGACTACCTGGGCAACCAGCGCGCGATCTTCGTCTTCGAGTCCGTCGCGGCGTTCACGAACTTCAACCTCGGCTACATCAACATGAAGAAACGCCTGCAGTGGGGCGTGAACATCTACGACCAGCGGCAGTTCTTCTACGGGTTCGACCCCAACACCGGGACAGACGTCCGGGGCCAGCAGATCACGCGATACACCGGCGTCACGCTCAGCGCGACCTACCCGTTCTCGCGGTACACGCGCGTCGAAGGGCAGGTCGGCTTCCTCTCCCGGACGATCCCGGTCCCGCAGACGTACTTCGATCCCCTCTTCGGCTTCTACACCGGGTACACGTCCCGGAACGACGACGTCCCGACCGTCGGCGTCGGCTTCTCGTACGACACGGTCCAGTTCAAGCACTTCGGCCCCTACGCCGGTTCCGGCGTCGACCTGCAGGTGCAACTACCTGCCGGACCTGAAGGACGGCGGGCTCCTCGCGTTCAACTACTTCGCCCAGCTCCGCCAGTACATCCCGCTGACGCGCCGGATGTCGCTGGCCGTCCGGGGCGCGGGCCTCTTCTCCACCGGAAACGTCCCGAACATCTACAACGTGGGGGGCATCGACACGATCCGCGTCGGTCCCCTACGGGACCCTCTACGGAAACAACGTCTTCTGGGCGAACATCGAGCTCCGCGTTCCCCCTCGTCGACGTCATCGCCCTCCCCTTCATGACGATCGGCGGCATCCGCGGACGCGCCTACTTCGACTTCGGCGGGGCCTGGTTCGACGGCCAGTCGTTCTCCTGGAACGACGCGCTCGGCATCCCCCAGAACGGCGTCGCCGAGTACGGTGTCGGGTTCTCGATCTACTTCCTCGGCCTTCCCCTCAATTTCGACTTCGTCCAGCAGTGGAACGGCCACCACAACGTCGGCCCGAGCCGGTTCATCTTCACGATCGGCTTCCCGTCGTTCTGAACCCCGGGCCGCCGCCGTGTGACGGCAATCACCGGCGCCGGCCCGCTCCCGCCGCCCTCGGGAATTCGCCCGCCAAGCGCTGCATAATCCCCGCCGCGTGCGCATCCGAGTCCTGGGAGCCCATGGCGGCTCCACGCCCCGGCACCGGCAAACGTCGTTCCTCGTGGGCGACGCGCTCGCCCTCGACGCGGGGGCGCTCACCGAGGCCCTCACCCTCGACGAGCAGGGTCGGCTCGCAGCAATCGTCCTCACGCACGCCCACCTCGACCACACCGCCTCGCTCCCCTTTCTCGTCGAGAACGTCTTCGGGCGCGCGACCCGCCCCGTCGAGATCGCCGCGCCGTCCGACGTCCTCCTCTCCCTGAAGGCCCATCTCTTCAACGACGCGATCTGGCCCGACTTCAGCCGGCTGCCGGACCATCACGTCCCCGCCGTCTCCTTCCGGACGCTCGCGCCCGGCGTCCCGGCCTCGTCGACGGCATCACCGTGACGCCGATCCCGGTCTCGCACGTCGTCCCGGCCTACGGCTACGTTCTCGACGACGGGGCGTCCTCGGTCGTCTTCTCGGGTGACACCGGGCCGACGGAGGCGATCTGGGCGGCGGCGCGCGCGGCGAAGAACCTCCGGGCCGCGTTCGTGGAGTGCTCGTTTCCGGACGAGCTGGCGGCCCTCGCCGAGGCGTCGAAGCACCTGACGCCCGCGACGCTCCGCGCCGAGGTCGCGAAGCTGCCGGCGGACGTTCCGGTCTTCCTGTACCACATGAAGCCGCCGACGATGGACCGCCTGGCCGGACAGATCGCTTCCTCCGGCGACGGGCGGATCCGGCTCCTCGCCGACGGCGAAGAGCTCGTCTTCTAGCGGGCCGCTCCGAAGAGGTCACTGGCGAGCCGGAAGACGAGCGACTTTCGCGCCGGCTCGGACAGCCCCGCGCCAAGAGTCGGCCCCGCGAGCGTCGCGTCCGCCCGGAGACGGAGACCGTCGCCCTCCGATTCGACGCTGAACCGGAGCGCCGCGGTCCTCTCGTCCGCGGCCTCCGCAGGGATCTCCGCGAGCCGAGCGCGGACCGCGGCGGCCTCTCCGTGGACCCGGTGCCAGACGGTGAGGACGGCGGGGCCAGCCGCCGCGCCCGGGAGATCGCCCGGCAGGTCACCCTCCAGGGCAAAGAGGCTCCGCAGCGCCGCCGCCTCGGAGCCCGCGAGCGGCGTTCGGAGCCGGCTCCAGGCGTCGGCGACGGTCAGGAGCCCGTCCCGCCAGAAGTGGATGCGGTCCGGGAGGAGCCGGAGCGCGAAGGGGGGCGACGGGTCGACGGGCGCGGAGAGTGCCCCGCCCGATGGCGGTGCCACCGCCCCGACGCGCAAGATCTCGCGCACGCTCCCCCGCCCGTCGGCGAGGAGGACCGTCTCGTCCCCGTCCCGCCTCGCGGAGAGCGCGCCGTAGGGCGTCGGGATCTCCTGCGCGGGAGGCTCGAGAGGAACGAGGACGGGGAGCGGCCAGGCCGGGTCCGCGAGAACCCGGTGACGGCCGAGCCGGGTAGCGATCGCCCGGTGGGTTCCGCAGCGCGACCGGACGCCTACGGCTCCGGCGTCGAAGCCGAGGCCCAGCGCGAGGGCGAGGAGCGCCTCGGTCCGCTCCCCGCCGACGAGGGGCTCAGGTTCGCCGGCGGCCCGCTCGAAGTACGCCCCTGCGTCGAACGGGGACGGAAGTACAGCCCGCCGCGTGAGCGTCTCGTACGGGACGGCCGCCGCGAAGCGGAGGAACAGCTCCTCGAAGAAGCGGGGCGTCGGGAGCTCGCGCGCGAGCCCGAGGAGCTCGAGGAAGGCCGCGGCGCCGCCCGTCACTTCGTGTCGAGGATGAGGGGGAGGCCGTCCTTCCCCGACCCGATGATCACGACCTTCGTGTTCGACGAGGCGGCGATCTTCTCTGTCGCCTCGATCCCTTTCCAGCGGAGGAGCGGCTCGCTGATGCCGCGGGTCACGATCGACTGGAAATCGGCGATCCCCTGCGCCTCGATCCGCTTTCGCTCCGCTTCCTGCTTCTCCTTCAGGAGGACGAACTGCATCCGCTGGCTGTCCTGCTCGGCCCGCAGCTTCTCCTCGATCGAGGCCGTGAGGCCCGCAGGGAGGCCGACGCGCCGGAGGGGCGTCGACTCGATCGTGATGCCGCGCGGCTCCATGAGGGCCTGCAGCTCCTTCAGGATCGTCTGCGCCAGGACCTCCCGCTCGGACGTGTAGAGAGCCCGGGCGTCGTAGGACGCCGTCACGCCGCGAGCTACCGATCGGAACTGCGGCTGCAGGACGACGTGGACGTAGTCGGCGCCGATCCCCTTGTAGACCTCCGCCGCCTTGATGGGGTTCAGGTGATAGAGGGCGCTCAGCTCGAGCTGGACCGTCAGCCCCTCCTTCGACGGGACGTCCAGGACTTCCTTGAATTCCTGCGTCTTGATCGTGAACTTCACGACTCTCGCGAGCGGGTTCACCGGGTTGATCCCCGCCGTGAGC
Source organism: uncultured Acidobacteriota bacterium (assembly GCA_963821435.1). Classification (GTDB taxonomy): domain Bacteria; phylum Acidobacteriota; class Thermoanaerobaculia; order UBA5066; family UBA5066; genus DAOMFB01. The sequence continues at coordinate 526,762 of CAWGDR010000004.1, read as the reverse complement.
GTCCTGTCCGAGACGGTGCCGAAGAAGTCGACGACGCCGACGTGCCCCGCGGGGACGACGGTGAACGCCTGCAGGAGCGCGATCAGGCCGAAGGCGGCGCCGAGGACGAGGAAGACGGCCGACACGGCCCGGGGGGCCACCGCGGCTCCGCGGTCGGTGACGCGGCGCGAGGCCCGCCAGCCGATGAAAGCGGCGAGGGAGACGGCGACGGCCACGACGAAGAGCATGGGCGAGGACCTCCTCCCCCCATCCTACGGCGAAGGCGTCAGCCCTTCTTCGTCCTCGCGATCGCCCGCGCCATCCCCTTCTGCCCCGTCTCCGAGAACCAGGAGTCGGTGAACGCCTTCCGGCCGTCCGGGAGGACGTCCTGCGCCTTCTCGTACGCCGCGCCCCGGAGGTCCCGCTTGATCGCCGCGTAGACCTCGCTCGAGGCCCCCGCGAGGCGCCCCGCGAAGGCGACCGCCTCGTCGACGAGGGTCTCCGGCGGCACGATCCGGTCGATCGCCCCGAGGTCCCGCGCCTCGGCGAACGGCATCGTCTCGCCGAGGAGCGCCCAGTGCGTCAGGGCCTGCTCGCCGACCGTGGCGCGCATCGCCTCGACGCAGTGGCGCGGGACGTGGACGCCGAGCGTCACCTCCGGGAAGGCCGATCGTGCCCGGCCCTTCCGCCGCGAAGCGGAAGTCGGCCGTCGCGGCGAGGAGCGCGCCCCCCGCCACGGCGTGCCCCGTCAGGGCCGCGACGAGCGGCTTGCCGAGGAGGTAGAGGTCGAAGAAGAGGGTGTCGAACTTCCGGATGAACTGCGCGAAGACCGCGGGCTCGGCGCGCGCGAGCTCCGCGAGGTCGAACCCGGCGCAGAAGATCTTCGGCGAGGCCGACGTCAGGACGACCCCGCGGACGGCGGGGTCCTCCTGCGCCTCGTGGGCGGCGGCGTGGATCTCCTCGCAGAAGGGGGTCGTCAGCGCGTTCGCCTTGCCGCGCGAGAGGAAGAGGACGCGGACGCCGCCGCGGTCCTCGATCCTAAGGGTGTCGCTCATGTCGTCTCCCGGGCCGCTCCCGCGGCCGCCATCGAGAGGAAGAAGTCGAGGACGCGCGGGTCCCCGGCGAGCTCGGGGTGGAACGTCGCGGCGAGGACGTTGTCCTGCCGCACGAGGACCGGCGCGCCGTCCCGGCGGGCGAGGACCGCGACGCGGGGCCCGACGCGCGAGAACCTCGGCGCCCGGATGAAGACCGCCTCGAGCGGCGGCGGGCCGAGCGCGCCCTCGTCGAGGTCGGTCAGCCGCACGACGGCCGAGTCGAGCTGCCGCCCGTAGGCGTTCCGCACGATGTCCGCGTCGAGGAGGCCGAGCCCCTCGCCGCCGGGATTCGTCGACCGTCCGCGAGAGGAGGATCGCGCCCGCGCAGGTGCCGAAGACGGGGTCTCCGCGCCGCGCCACCTCGCGGATCGCCTCCGCGACCCCCGTCCCCTCCATCAGCTTCCGGAAGGTCGTCGACTCGCCGCCCGGGACGACGAGCGCCGAAGAGGCGAGGACCTCCCCGCGCGGTCCGCACCTCGTGCCACGGGACGCCGCGGGCCGCGAGCGCCTTCCCGTGCGCCTCGAAGTCGCCCTGCAGGGCGAGGACCCCGACCGACATCACCAGCCGCGGGTCTGGAGCTGCTCGGCCTCGGTCAGCTTCGAGGCCTCGATCCCCTTCATTCCCTCGCCGAGGAGTTCGGAGGCGCGGGCGACCCGGTCCGCGTCCTGGTAGTGCGTCGTCGCCTCGACGATCGCGCGCGCCCGCTTCGCCGGGTCGTCGGACTTGAAGATCCCGGAGCCGACGAAGACGGCCTCCGCGCCCAGCATCCGGCAGAGGGCCGCGTCGGCCGGCGTCGCGATGCCCCCCGCGGCGAAGTTCGGCACGGGAAGCCGGCCGTGCTCGGCCACGTGGACGACGAGCTCGAACGGCGCCTGCAGGTTCTTGGCGGCCGTCATCCACTCGTCCCTCGTCAGGAGCGTCAACGCCTTGATCTGCCGGATCACTTCGCGCAGGTGCTTGACGGCGTGGACGATGTCGCCGGTCCCGGCTTCCCCCTTCGTCCGGATCATCGCGGCCCCCTCGCCGATCCGGCGAAGCGCCTCGCCGAGGTTCCGGCAGCCGCAGACGAACGGCACCTTGAAGTCGTGCTTGTAAACGTGGTTCTCCTCGTCGGCGGGCGTCAGGACCTCGGACTCGTCCACGAAATCGACCTCGAGCGCCTGCAGGACGCGCGCCTCGGCGAGGTGCCCGATCCGGCACTTGGCCATGACCGGGATCGAGACCGCGGCCTGGATCTCGCGGATCTTCGCGACCGGGGACATCCGGGCGACGCCGCCATCCCGCCGGATGTCGGCGGGGACGCGCTCGAGCGCCATGACTGCGGCCGCGCCGGCGTCCTCGGCGACCTTCGCCTGCTCGGCGTTCACGACGTCCATGATGACGCCCCCCTTCAGCATCTCGGCGAGGCCGACCTTCACCCGGAAGGCGTCGCTCGCGAAGGGGGACCTGATCTCGAACGGTGTGCTCATCGTGGGTCTTCCTTTCGTTCTTCCCCGGGCTTTCTTCTTCTCCCGGTGGGGGCTGGGGGACCCCTCATATCTGAATCAACGCCGCTTCTTCCTCGTCACGCCCCGACGGGGCTCTCCGGGTCCGGGCCGCCTGCCTCGCGAGCGTCCGCGCGCAGGCTCCCACGGTCGCGAGGGCTCGCTCGAGGTCCGCGTCCGGTCCCGCGCGCGACGGTGACGCGGAGGGCGGGGACGTCGGCCTGGTCCGGAAGGAACTCCGCCCCCGGTGAGACGAGGACCCCCTTCTCGCGGGCCGCGGCCGCGAGGGCCCGGCCCGGGACACCGTCGGGCAGCTCGATCCAGAGGACCCAGCCGCCGAGCGGCCGCTCGCAGCGCGTCCCGAGCGGGAACCGCTCGCGGATGACGCGGTGGGCGAGCGCGAGCCGCGTCTTCAGCCGCAGTCGGGTCCGCCCGAGGTGGCGGTCGAACTCCCCGCGCGCGATGAAGAGGTTCAGCGCCGCCTGCAGGACCGGCGGCGAGGTCAGCTCGCCGACCCGCTTCAGCGCCGCGAGGCGGTGGACGAACTCCCTCGGCCCCGAGATCCAGCCGACGCGGACTCCCGGGAAGAGCGCCTTGCTGAGCGTCCCGAGGTGGACGACGTGGGCCGGCGCGAGCGCCGCGAGGGGAGGCGGCAGCTCTCCCTCGACGAAGAGGTCGGCGTCGAAGGCGTCCTCGACGAGGAGAACGCCGGCCGCGACGGCCCGTTCCGCGAGCTCCGCCCGCCGGGACGGCGACGCGAGGAGCCCCGTCGGGTTCTGGAAGTCGGGGATCGTGTAGAGGAACTTCGGGCGCTCCGCGAGCGCCCGCGCGAGCGAAGCCGGCGCGGGCCCTTCGGCGTCGAGCGGGATCCCGAGCAGCCGGGCGCGGTGGGCGCGGAAGAGCGAGAGGGCGCCCGAGTAGCTCGGGCTTTCGACGGCGACGGCGTCGCCCGGGTCGACGAGCGCGCGCGTGATCAGGTCGAGCCCCTGCTGCGCGCCGTTCACGATCAGGATGCCGTCCGGGTCCGCCGGAACGCCGCGCCGCGACGAGGCGCGCGGCGAGCGTCTCGCGGAGCGGCCGGTATCCGAACGGCGAGCCGTAGGCGAGGAGAGCGCCGTCCTTCGCCACCTCGGCGAGGTGCGCGGCGAAGGCGTCCGCCGGGAACTCCCGCTCGTCGGGAGCGAGCCGGGAGAGGTCGAAGGCCCCCCGCGGCGCCGTCTCGGACGGCTGCGGCTCGACCATGATCCGCGAGAGGAGCGAGGAGGAGATCCGGTCCCAGGCCGGCGACGGGGCGACGACCGGGGCCGCGACCGAGCGGCGCGCCACCCGAGTCCCGCCGCCGCGGTTCGTCTCGATCCACCCTTCCCGCTTCAGGACCTGGAGCGCCTGGTGGACGGTCGCGCGATTCACGTCGAGCGACCGGGCCAGCTCCCGGGAGGCCGGAAGGCGCGCCCCCTCGTGGTACCGGCTCTTCCTGATGTCCCGGATCAGCGCGTCGGCGATGGTCCGGTAGAGCGGGACCCGGACCGGCTCCCCGCCCGCGAGGCCCGGGGCCTCCGGGCGCGGACGGGGGGCGCGGGAATCGCCATCGCCCCCACGATAGATCTTGGACTAGACCAAGGTCAATCTGGCCCGGAATGATGCACCAACCAAGTGAGCGTCGGCGGCCGGCCGGCTACTCGCCGCGCGCCGCGAGCGCGCCGTAGGCCCGCTCCATCTCCTCGGCGAAGAGGAGGTCCCACTCCCGCGATCCCTCGGCGACCTTCCGGGGCTTCGCGAGGATCTTCTTCCGGACCTCGGCCTCGAGGCGCCCGTTCTCCCGGTCCCAGTCGAGGAGCGCCTGCAGGAGGTGGTTCCTCGTGAACTCCCGCTCGCGCGTGAGGGCGAAGCCGGCCGTCCCGCCGATCCGCTCGATCATCCGGTGCGACAGGTCGACGGCGCGCTCGCGCGAGAGCGGCATGGCCTAGTGGATCCGGCGCGGCCCGTCCGCCGCGGGGGTCCTGAGCGACGCGAGGCCGCGCGTCGTGAGCGGGTGGTCGAAGAGCTTGTCGACGATGGCGAACGGGAGCGTCGCCACGTCGGCGCCCATCATCGCGGCGTCGAGGACGTGGAGCGGGCTCTGGATCCCCTGCACGGCGATCTGGGTCTGGAGTCCGTAGTTGTCGTAGACGCGGACGATCGACTCGACGACGTCCATCCCGATCTGCCCCGCGTCGTCGAGGTCGCTGACCGACGGGGAGACGTAGGCGCTGCCGGCGCGGGCCGCGAGGAGCGCCTGCCCGGCCGTGAAGACGAGGCCGACGTCCGAGGCGATCTGCTCGTCGTTCAGGAGCCGCACGACGCGGAGCCCCTCGCGCGTCATCGGGACGCGGACGACGATCGCCTTCCCGAGCTTGTGGAACTCGCGCGCCTCCTTGTACATCGCCTTCGCGTCGCCGGCGGCGAGCGTCGCGACGACCGGGCCGTCGCAGACGCCCGAGACGTCGGCGAGGAGCCGGCGGTAGTCCTTCCCCGCCGCCAGGCGGCGTCGGGGCGGACGAGCGCGCCGTCCAGAAGCCCCCACTCGCGGACGCGGCGGGCCTCGTCCGGGTCGGCGGTGTCGAGGAAGAAGCGCATCGGGGGCGGACTCTACCCGTTTTCGCCCGCCGGGGCTTCCCCCTCGGGGGGCGCGGGCTCGTCGCCGTTCTCGTCGTCCCGCTCGGCGAGCTTCGCGACCGCCACGACGCGGTCTCCCTCCGGCCACGTCGATCAGCCTCACGCCCTGGGCCGCGCGGCCCGTCTCGCGGACGTCGCTCGCCGCGATCCGGATCAGGAGCCCCTGCTCGCGTGATCAGGAGGAGGTGGTCGCCGTCCGCGACCGACTTGATCGCGACGACGGGGCCGTTCCTCTCCGTCACCTTGACGTTGATGACGCCGGTGCCGCCCCGCGCCTGCCGGCGGTACTCGGCCATGTCCGTCCGCTTGCCGTACCCGTGCTCCGTCACCGCGAGGAGCGTGTCCGTCTCGGCGACGAGGTCCATCTCGACGACGACGTCGCCGTCCCGGAGCTCGATCCCCTTCACGCCCGTCGTGTCGCGCCCCATCGGCCGGACGTCCGTCTCCAGGAACTTGATCCCCATGCCGCTCCTCGTCCCGAGAAAGACGAGGCGGGTCCCGTCGGTGATCTGGGCGGAGAGGAGCTCGTCCCCCTCCTCGAGGTTGATCGCGATGATCCCGGCCGCGCGCGGGTTGCCGTAGGCCGAGAGGACCGTCTTCTTCACGAGCCCCTGCTTCGTCGCGAAGAGGACGAACCGGTCGTCGGGGAAGCTCCGGGTCGTGGCGACCGCCGCGACGCGCTCCCCTTCCGAGAGCTGGATCAGGTTCACGAGCGCCTTGCCGCGGGCCGCGGGCCCGAGCGACGGGAGGTCGTAGGCCTTCACCCAGTGGACCTTCCCCTTGCTCGTGAAGACGAGGAGATAGTCGTGCGTCGACGCGACGAAGAGGTGCTCGACCACGTCCTCTTCCTTCGTCGCCGCGCCCGTCCGCCCCTTCCCGCCGCGGCGCTGCGCCCGGTAGACCGAGAGCGGCGTCCGCTTCGCGTAGCCGCCGTGCGTCACGGTCAGGACGACCTCCTCCTCGGCGATCAGGTCCTCGACGCCGATCTCCGCCGACTCGGCCGCGATCTCCGTCCGGCGCGGGTTGCCGAACCGCTCCTTGAGCGCCGCGAGCTCGCCCTTCAGGATCGCGGTGACGCGCTCCGGGCGGGCGAGGATCTCCTTCAGGTCCGCGATCGTCGCGAGGACCTCCTTGTACTCGGCCACGATCTTGTCCCGCTCGAGGCCCGTGAGGCGCTGGAGGCGCATTTCGAGAATGGCCTGCGCCTGGACCGCGTCGAGCTTCAGGAAGCCGTTCTCGAGGCGGGCCGTCCCGGTCAGGTCGAGCTCCGAAACGCCCAGGAACGCTCTCGAGCGCCCGCTTCTCGAACGCGACCTCCGTCGTCAGGCGCTCCCGCGCCTCGGCGGGGTCCTTCGAGCCGCGGATGATCGCGATGACGCGGTCGATGTCGGCGAGCGCGAGAGCGAGCCCGAGGAGGAGGTGGGCGCGCTCCTCGGCCTTCCTCAGGTCGAACTTCGTCCGCCGGACGACGACCTGCCGGCGATGGTCGAGGAAGTGGCGGAGGAGGTCCTTCAGCGGCAGGACGCGCGGCTGCCCGTCGACGATCGCGAGGAAGATGACGCCGAACGAGGACTGGAGCGGCGTCAGGGCGAAGAGCTGGTTCAGGACGACCTGCGAGACGGCGTCGCGCTTCAGGTCGACGACGACGCGCATCCCGTCGCGGTCCGACTCGTCGCGGATGGCGGCGATCCCCTCGATCCGCTTCTCGTTGACGAGCTCGGCGATCTGCTCGATGAGCCGCGCCTTGTTCACCTGGAACGGGATCTCGGAGACGACGATCGCCTCGCGGTCCCCCTTCTTCGTCCTCTCGATCTCCGGCGCGCCCCCGCACCTGCAGGATGCCGCGCCCGGTCCGGTAGGCGTCCACGATCCCCTGCCGGCCGAGGATGACGCCGCCGGTCGGGAAGTCGGGGCCCGGGAGGACGCCGACGAGGTCGGCGAGCGAGGCGTTCGGATTCTCGAGGAGGAGGGTCGCGGCGTCGCACGCCTCGGCGAGGTTGTGCGGCGGGATCTTCGTCGCCATGCCGACGGCGATCCCCTCGGCGCCGTTCACGAGAAGATTCGGGAACGTCGACGGCAGGACCGCGGGCTCCTGAGAGCGACCCGTCGTAGTTGAGCGTCCAGTCGACGGTCTCCTTGTCGATGTCGTCGCCGAGCATCTCCTCGGCGAGGCGCGTCAGCCGGATCTCCGTGTAGCGCATCGCCGCCGCGGCGTCGCCGTCCACCGAGCCGAAGTTCCCCTGCCCGTCGACGAGGGGCTCGCGCATCGAGAAGTCCTGCGCCATCCGGACGATCGTGTCGTAGATCGCCGCGTCGCCGTGCGGGTGGTACTTGCCCATGACGTCGCCGACGATGCGGGCCGACTTCTTGTAGGGGCGGCCGGCGCGGTTCCCCTGCTCCCACATGCCGTAGAGGACGCGGCGGTGAACGGGCTTCAGGCCGTCCCGGACGTCGGGCAGCGCCCGCCCGACGATGACCGACATCGCGTAGTCGAGGTAGCTCCGCCGGATCTCCTCCTCGATGGAGATCGGGACCTTTTCGCCGGCGTCGACCACCGGGGGCTTTTCGGGCGTGTCGGTCAACTCAGATGTCCAGGTTGGAGACGTTGAGCGCGTTCGTCTCGATGAACTGCCGTCGTGGCTCGACGGCGTCGCCCATCAGAATCGTGAAGATCTCGTCGGCCTCCACGGCGTCCTCGACGCGGACCTGGAGGAGGCGCCGGGTGGCGGGATTCATCGTCGTCTCCCAGAGCGTCTCGGGGTTCATCTCGCCGAGGCCCTTGTAGCGGCTGACGGCGAGCCCTTTCTTCGCGCTCTCGAGGACCGCGTCCACGGCTTCCCCCACCGTCGCCGCCCCCCGCTCGTCCCCGTTCACTTTCAGCCGGTACGGGCCGTCGAGGAACCCCTCGAGCGCCGCGGCCAGCTCGACGGCCCGCTTCATCTCCCAGCCGGAGAGGAAGGCCGCGTCGACGAGGCCCTTCTTGGCGACGCCGTTCACCTCCTGCGAGACGTGGACGGCGAAGCCGCCGTGCTCCTCGTCCGGCAGGATCTCGAAGCTCTCGACGACGCGCCGTCAGGTGCTGCGCCGCCCGCTCGAGGCGCGTGCGGTCGGCCAGCGCCGCCGGCTGCGTGAGCCGCTCGCGGACGAGCGTCCGGACCAGCGCCTCGGGGAAACCGCGCGCGGCGAGGCGCGCCGTCAGCTGCCGCCAGTCCTGCATCTCGGTCACGAGCGTCATGAGCGCGGCGCCGCTCGCACTCCTCTCCGCCGGCTCGGCCACCAGCGTCCGGTCGTCGCCGATCCGGGCGAGCAGGTAACGCGCGTACTCCTTGGCGTCCTTGAGGAACGTCTCCTTCTTCCCGTCCACGACCTTGTAGAGGGGCGGCTGGGCGATGTAGAGGTAGCCCCGCTCGATCGCCGCGCGCATCTGCCGGAAGAAGAAGGTGAGGAGGAGCGTCCGGATGTGCGAGCCGTCCACGTCGGCGTCGGTCATCAGGATGATGTGGTGGTACCGGAGCTTGTCGGGGTCGAACTCCTCGCCGATCCCCGCGCCGAGCGCCAGGATGAGCGAGCGGATCTCGGCGAAGGCGAGCATCTTGTCGAAGCGCGCCTTCTCGACGTTCAGGATCTTCCCCTTGAGCGGCAGGATCGCCTGCGTCCGCCGGTCGCGCCCCTGCTTGGCCGAGCCGCCGGCCGAGTCTCCCTCGACGATGTAGAGCTCGGAGAGGGCCGGGTCTCCTTCCTGGCAGTCGGCGAGCTTGCCGGGCAGGCCGGCGCCGTCGAGCGCCCCCTTCCGCCGGACGAGCTCGCGCGCCTTGCGCGCCGCCTCGCGGGCGCGCGCGGCCTCGACGATCTTGTCGATGATCCGCCTCGCGACCTTCGGGTTCTCCTCGAAGAAGCTGGAGAGCTTGTCGTACGTGACGGTCTGGACCCAGGTCTTCGCCTCCTGCGAGACGAGCTTCTCCTTCGTCTGCGAGGAGAACTTCGGGTCCCGGATCTTCAGGGAGACGACGGCCGTCAGCCCCTCGCGGCAGTCGTCGCCGGCGAGCGTCGTGTCCTTCAGGTTCTTCGTGAGCTGGTTCGCCCTCGGCGTACTTCTGGATCGCCCGCGTCAGCGCCGTCTTCAGCCCTTCGAGGTGGGTCCCGCCGTCCTTGTTCGAGATCGTGTTCGTGAAGCAGAAGATCTGCTCCGCGTAGCCGTTGTTCCACTGCAGGGCGACGTCGAGCCGCTCGTTCTTCGCGTCCGCCTCGGCGTCGCCCGTGGCGTCCTTGACGTCCGAGAACGTGATGACCGCGTCGTGAAGGGGCTCCTTGTTCTTGTTCAGGTGCTCGACGAAGGAGCGGATGCCGCCGTCGTACCGGAACGTGTGGCGCCGGGCGCCCTTCTCGTCGCGCTCGTCGACGACGTCGATCGTGACGCCGGAGTTCAGGAAGGCCAGCTCGCGCAGCCGCTGCGACAGGGCGTCGAAGTTGTAGGAGGCGACGGAGAAGATCTCCGGGTCGGCCTTGAACGTGATCTTCGTCCCGGTCTTCGGCGACTTCCCGACCTCGCGGATCGGCGCCAGCGGGACGCCGCGCGCGTACTGCTGCTGCCAGACCTTCCCCTCGCGCTTCACCTCGACGAGGAGGCTCCCGGCGAGGGCGTTCACGACCGAGAGGCCGACGCCGTGGAGGCCGCCCGAGACCTTGTAGGCGTTGTCGTCGAACTTCCCGCCGGAGTGGAGGTCCGTCAGGATGATCTCGAGCGTCTCGCGCTTGTGGACGGGGTGCGGCCCGACCGGAATGCCGCGCCCGTTGTCCTCGACGGTGACGGAGTCGTCCGCGTGGACGACGACGCTGACGTGGTCGCAGTAGCCCGCCTGCGCCTCGTCGATCGCGTTGTCGACGAGCTCCGTGACCATGTGGTGGAGGCCCGTGATGTCGTCGGTGTTCCCGATGTACATCCCGGGCCGCTTGCGCACGGCCTCGAGCCCCTTGAGGAGCTTGATCGAGTCGGTCCCGTACGACTCGGCGACCGCCATCTTGTCGCCGTCGCGCGGGCTCATCGCTCTCCCGCCCGGGCGCGGCGGGCGCCGGTCCCCTCGCCGCGACCGGCGCCGAGGATCCCTTCGCGCGCCAGCCGCCCGGCCGTCATCCGGAAGAGGAAGCCGGCCGGAAGCGGGAGCCCGCGGACGGCCTCCGGCCGCGCCGACGTCAGGAAGACCTGCCCGGCCTCGGGGAGCGCCCGGGCGAACGCCGCGAGGACCGCCGGATCCCATTCGGAGTCGAAGTCGTCGAACGCGAGAGCCGGCGCCGTCCCCGCCGCCGCGGCGACGAGGGAGAGCTCCGCGAGCGTCCAGGCGAGGACGAACGTCCGGTTCTCCCCCGACGACGCGCGCGTCGCGAGCGGGACGCCCGCGGCCCGGAGGACCGCGTCGTCCCGGTGGGGCCCGACGAGGCAGCGTCCCGCGCGCCGCTCCTCGGCGCCGCGCGTATGCAGGGCGCTCCTGAGCGCGGCGGCGAAGCTCTCCACCGTCCCCTCCGCGGGAAGGTCGCTCACGAGCTCGAGGGAGAGGTCCTTGAACTTGCTCTTCAGCCGCGCGGCGTTCGCGACGATCTCGGGGAGGAGCGCCGCCGCCGCCCGCCGCCGGGCCACGGCGACCGCCGCGCCCGCGTCGGCCAGCGTGGTCTCGTAGACGGCCAGCTCGTCCGCGTCGAACCGGTGCCGGAGCGCGAGGAGCCGGGCCTTCGAGGCCCGCGCCTTCTCGTACGCGGAGAGGACGCGGCCGTAGTCCGGGTCCTGCGCGAGAGCCGCCCGGTCCAGCGCGCGGCGCCGCTCGCCCGGCACGCCCGTCAGCCGCGTCAGGTCCCGCCCCGTCAGGAAGACGAAGGGCGCGACCCGCGAGGCCGCGAGTCGCGTGACCTTCTCCCCGTCCCGGTAGTGCTCGCGCACGCCGTCGGCGAGGACGACGCCGAGCGTCGCCCCGTCGCCGCGTCGCCGCGCGGTCAGGACCGTCCGTGCGGTCCCGTGCTGGCGGACGTCGACGAGGTCGACGGTCCGGAACGACGGCCGGCCCGTGACGATGGCGAGCGCCTCGAGGAGGTTCGTCTTCCCCTGCCCGTTGTCCCCGACGACGAGGTTGAGCTGGGGGTGGAACTCGAGGCGCGCGTCCGAGAGGTTCCGGAACGCTTCGGTCTGGAGGAACGCGATGTCCAACGAGGCTCCTACATCCGCATCGGCATCACGACGTACAGGTAGTTCCGGATGCCGGCCAGCGGCTCGCCCGGCCGGCCCTGGCACTGCGCCTGCTCGTCCTTGACGAAGAGGTGGACCTCCTTCGTCTCCGCCGCCTCGAGGAACTGCTCGAGGTAGCGGGCGTTCAGCCGCAGCGTCATCGGGTTCTCGTCGTACGTGATGCCGAGCTCCTGGCTGCCGTCGCCGACGTCCTGGCTCTCCGAAGAGACCACGAGCGTTCCCTTGTCGAAGGCGAGGCTGACGGCCTTGGTCCGGTCGCCCGAGAGGAGCGCGATCCGCCGGACGGCGCCGAGGAGTTCTTCGCGGCCGGCCGTGGCGCGCTTGTTGTTCTCCTTGCTGATGACCTTCTCATAGTCGGGGAAACCGCCGTTCGTCCAGCTTGGCGAAGAGGCGCCGCGGCCCGAGGGAGAAGCCGATGTGGTTCGTTCCGCGCACGATCGTCACCGGGGTGTCGTCCTCGGCGTCGAGCTTCCCGAGCTCGTCCAGGATCTTCTTCGAGACGAGGACCGGCTCGAAGCCGGCCTCGGCCTTCACGCCCTCGACCTCGACGAGGGCCAGTCGGTGTCCGTCCGTGGCGACCATCTCCGCCGTCCCGCCCGGCTTCACCTTGAGGAGCGCCCCCTGGAGTTGGAGTCGCATCTCTTCCGTCGAGACGGCGAAGCGGACCTTGTCCACCATCCGCCGGAGGGCCGCGAAGTTCATCGTTGCGCTCGGGCCGCCGGCCGCTTCGGGACGCGTCGGGTAGTCACCGGCCGGCAGGCCGTTCAGGCGGATCCGGAGTTTCGGCTCCTTGCACTCGAGCGACACGTGGTGATTCTCGAGGACCTTCAGCCGGATCTCGGCGGCGGCGGGGAGCTCGCGAACGACGTCGTAGAGTCGGCGCGCGGGAGCGGTCACGGCCCCCGGGCTCTTCACCGAAACCGGCTGGATGTCGGACAAGAGCGTCGTGTCCAGATCGGTGGCCGTCAGCGTCAGGCGTCCGTCCTTCGCCTCGAGCAGCACATTGCTCAGAATCTGGTGCGTCGTCCGCTTCTCGACGACCCCCTGAATCAGCCCTAATTCACGTGCCAGGATGGCGGCCGGTACGTTGAGCTCCACAGCGGCTCCTTTAGGGTTCAAATATTAGCATTACAAGGGGTTGTATTCGAAGCATCATCCGCAGTGCGGTGGATTCCGAGAATTGTAATCTAAATGCTTGAAAGATCGTAGCTTAAGTGAAGAAAAAGCCCTGTGCAGAGCCGGGTCGAAGGTGTGAAATCCGAGGGGGCTCCGGGGAGGGTCCAACGAGGAGTCCAGAACCGGCGGGAAGGACCCGGAAAAACCGGTGGATAACCTCAGCGAAACTGCGCCACGAAGCCTGCGACGAGCCGGTCGAACTCAGGGTCCTCCTCCCTTTTTCCCGCGATCTTCCGGATCGAGTGGAGCGCGGTCGTGTGGTGCTTGTCGCTGAAGAGCCGGCCGATCTCGGGCAGCGAGAGGTCGGTCGTCTCCTTGAGAACGTACATGGCGATCTGCCGCGGAAAGACGATCGGCCCGCGCTTCGTCCGGGCCCGGAGGTCGGCCGACTTCAGGCCGTAGTGCAGGGCGATCGTCTTGATGATCTCGTTGGGCGAGACGCTGTGCTCCCCGCCGCGGAAGACGTCGCGAAGCGCTTCCTGCGCGAGGTCGAGCGAGACCGGCTCCCCCTTCAGCGACGCGTAGGCCACGACGCGGTTGAAGTAGCCCTCCAGCTCGCGGATGGAAGACTTGATCTTCCCCGCGAGAAAGAACGCGACGTCGTCTCCGAGCGCAACCTGATGCCCCTCGGCCTTCTGCCTTAGGATCGCCACCTTCGTCTCGAAGTCGGGAGGCTGGATGTCGACGATGAGCCCGCCCTCGAAGCGGCTCTTCAGCCGGTCCGTGAGGCCCGGGATCTCGCGCGGCGGCGTGTCGGAGGAGAAGACGATCTGGTTGCCGTCGTCGTAGAGCGCGTTGAACGTGTGGAAGAGCTCGTTCTCGGAGGCTTCCTTTCCGACGACGAACTGGACGTCGTCGATCAGGAGGAGCTCCGCCGCGCGAAGCCGCTGTCGCAGGCTCTCCATCCGGTTGAAGCGGACGCCGAGGACGACCTCGTTCACGAAGCTCTCGGACGTGAGGTAGACGACCTTCTCCCCCGGGCGGCGCACCTGCCGCCGATGGCCGATCGCCTGCATCAGGTGGGTCTTCCCGAGGCCGGTGCCGCCGCAGATGAAGAGCGGGTTGTACTGGCGGGAGGTCTGGTCCGCGACCCGGAGCGCCGCGGCGTGGGCCAGCCGGTTCGACTCGCCCGTGACGAAGTGCTCGAAGGTGTAGGCCTGGTTCAGGCCGCCCGTGCGGCGGCGCGGCTCGGCGGGGACGCGGAGCGGGACGGCGCTGCCGTCGTAGTCGCCGTCGGCGACGAAGCGGATCTCCCGGTTCCCGAAGCCCGCGCGCTGCGCGGCGTCGGAGATCTGGGGGCCGAACGCCTCGGGGATGTAGCTGACGTAGAGCGGCGCCCGGACGTGGACGACCACGGCCTCCGCGCTCTCCGACTTCTGTCGGGAGTCCCGGAACCAGGTCTCGAAGTCGCGCTCGTCGACGCGCGCCTTGAGGTGCTCCAGGATCTTTCCCCAGGCCGTCAACTTTTCCACAGGTTCTTCACCGCTGTGTAATTCTGCCCCCGGAGGAGGGGCGCGGATGGTATCAGCGGCCGGCGCCGGGGAGAAGCGGTCGTGCCGGCGCCACCGGTTGACAGACCGCGGAGGCTCCCGGAGAATGCGCGGCTCCCCGTTCGGGGAGCCAAACCATGAAGAGAACCTTTCAGCCGAACAATCGCCACCGGAAGAGGACTCACGGTTTTCTGGTCCGGATGAGAACCAAGAGCGGGCGCGCCGTCCTCGCGCGGCGGCGGGCCAAGGGTCGCCGGCGCCTTTCCGCCTAGGAGGCGCGCCCCGAGGCCGCGGCCGGAGGCGCTCCCGACGATGGTCGCCGATACCGGGTCACCGCGGCACGCCCGCGGCGCCGAGTCGTTCCCGAAGGGGCGGCGGCTTCGCCGGCGGTCCGAGTTCCTCGGGACCTACGCGGCCGGTCGGAAGCTGCACGGCCGGTACGTGACCGTCTTCGCCCTCCCGGACAACGGCGAGACCGTCCGCCTCGGCGTCACCGTGACGAAGAAGGCGGGCCCGTCCACGGTCCGGAACCGCGCGCGGCGGCGCGTCCGCGAGATCTTCCGCCGGACCTCCTTCCCCGCCCCCTCCGACGGTCTGCGCCTCGTCGTGAACGTCCATCCCCGCGGGGCCGCCGCGCCGTTCGCCGCCCTCGCCGACGAGCTCTCGAGCCTTCTTCGCCGCGCCACCGAGAGGCCGGCGTGAGCGCCATCCCCGCGGGCCGGAGGGACCCGGGCCCCGGGGCGCGCGCGGCGGCGTGGCTCCTGGTCGGCTACAAGAGGTTCGTCTCTCCCCTGCTGCCGCCGGCCTGCCGCTACCACCCCACCTGCTCGGAATACGCCCGCGAGGCGGTGCTCAAGCACGGACTCGGGCGCGGAACGCTTCTCGCCGCGCGCCGGCTGCTCCGCTGCCATCCCTTCCGCGAGGGCGGGTTCGACCCGGTTCCCTGACGTCGCGTCACCCCCGAAGGAGTTTTCTTGGAAACGAAGCGCCTCATCCTCGCCTTCTCGCTCTCGGCGGCCGTCATGATCCTCTGGACGGTCCTCTTCCCGCCGAAGCCCGACCCGCGCGCCGCGTCGAAGCCCGCGCCGGTCGCCACCGCTCCGGCGCCCGCGTCGGTGGTCGCCGCGAGCCCGGCGACGGCTCCGGCGCCGGTCCCGCCCGCGCCCGTCGAGCGCTCCGGCCCCGGTGCCGGTCGCCGTGGCGCCGGTGGCCGCGTCGGCGGAGGAGACGATCACGATCGAGCGGCCGCTCTACAGGGCCGTCGTCACGAACCGCGGCGGCGCTCTCCGCTCGTTCGTCCTGAAGAAGTACCTCGACGCGACGGGCCAGCCGCTCGACCTCGTCCGGCACGGCAGCCCCTATCCGGGCGTCACGCTCACGATCGACCCGTCCGACGCGTTCCTTGCGCGGGCCGCCGCGGCTCTCTTCGCCGTCGAGAAGAGCGAGGGCGACGGCGTCACGACGGTCCGCTTCCGCTACCGGGAGGCGGACGGCGGCGGGATCATCCGGACCTGGGTTTTCCGGAGCGAGTACCAGGTGTCGGTGAAGGTGGAGCGCGAGGGGGGATCTTCCCTTCCGGCGGCGCTCGTCCTCGGACCCGGCATCGGCAACCCGTCCGCGGCGGAGCTCTCGAACCAGTACACGAAGCCCGGCACGGCGTTCGCAGTCGCGGCGGGCGGCTCCGTGACGACGAAGCCGCGCGGCGACCTGAAGGAGCCGCTGGCGCTCGGGGCGGGCCTCGTGGCGGCCGGCATCGAGGACATCTACTTCGTCACGGCCTTCCTCCCTGGGGCCGGCGCCCAGGCGACGCTCCGCCCCGTCACCCTCGCGGCGACCGCGACCGCGGGGGGAACGCCCGCGGCAGGCGATGTCGAGAACGTGGCGGTCCTGGCCGCGGCCGGCGCGCTCGAGACCGACCTCTACCTCGGCCCCAAGGAGATCGCGGTCCTCGAGAAGGTCCGGCCGGGCCTCGACAAGCTGATCGACTACGGCTGGTTCGCCATCCTCGTGAAGCCGCTCCTCTGGGGCCTCGAGGCGATCCAGCGCGTCGTCAGGAACTGGGGCGTCGCGATCATCCTGATCACGATCCTGATCAAGATCCTCCTCTTCCCGCTGACGCACAAGCAGCTCGTCTCGATGAAGAAGATGAGCGCGCTCCAGCCGAAGATGGAGGCGATCCGGGCCAAGTACGCGACGAAGATCAAGAACGACCCGTCCGCCCGTCTCAAGATGAACGAAGAGACGATGGCGCTCTACAAGCAGGAGGGGGTGAACCCGGCGGGCGGCTGCCTGCCGCTCCTCCTGCAGATGCCGATCCTGATCGCGTTCTACAACCTCCTCTCGCACTCGATCGAGCTCCGGCACGCGCCGTTCATGCTCTGGATCACCGACCTGTCGGTGAAGGATCCCTACTACATCACCCCGATCCTGATGACGCTGACGATGTGGCTGCAGCAGCAGATGACGCCGCCGACCGGCGACGCGGCCATGCGGCGCGTCATGAACCTGATGCCCTTCCTGATGGGCTTCTTCTTCAAGGACGTGCCGGCGGGCCTCGTCCTCTACTGGCTGGTCCAGAACGTCCTGACGATCGTCCAGCAGATGCTCCTGAACCGCTTCACCGACCTCGGCCCCACCTCGATGAAGAAGGCCGGCGCCAAGGCGGGCTGAGTCCCGCGCCGTGGCCGCGCTGGTCGCCGATCGCGATCGGTCGGGTGACGTGATCGTCGCGCCGGCGACGCCCCCGGGCGTCTCGGCGCTGGCGATCGTCCGGCTCTCGGGGCCGCCGGGCCCCACCGTGGCGGTGGCGCGCGCGGTGGCCCCCGCGCTCGCCGCGGAGCCGGAGCCGCGTCGCGCGGTCTTCAGCCTCTTCCTCGACGCGGACGGGCGCCCGCTCGACGAGGGGATCGCGCTCCCCTTCGCGGCGCCGCGCTCGGCGACCGGCGAGGAGGTGGTGGAGCTCTTCTGCCACGGCTCGCCGGCGATCGTCGCGGCGCTTCTCGAGGCGGCGCGGCGTGCCGGCGCGCGGCCGGCGGCCCCCGGCGAGTTCACGCGCCGCGCGCTCGCGAACGGCAAGGTGGACCTGGCCGCCGCCGAGGGCATCGCCCTCCTCGTCGCCGCCGAGAGCCGCGGCGCGGCGCGGCGGGCCCTCGGCCTCGTCGAGGGGGACCTCTCCCGCCGCGTCGCGGCGGTCCGCGAGAACCTCCTGTCGCTCCTGGCCGAGGTGGAGGCCTCGCTCGACTTCGCCGAGGACGCCGGGGAGCCGGAGCGCCCCGCGCTCGCGGCGGCGCTCGCGCGCGAGGAGGCGGCGCTCGACGCGCTCGCCGCGGCGGCGCGCGCGACGGCGGGGCGCGAGCGGCTCCCGGCGGTCGCGATCGCGGGCCGGCCGAACGCGGGGAAGTCGACGCTCTTCAACGCGCTGTTCGGCTCGGACCGCGCGATCGTGACGGCCGTGCCCGGGACGACGCGTGACGCCGTCGCGGAGACCGTCGAGTTCGGGGACCTGAGGGTCCGGCTGGTCGACACCGCCGGTCTGCGCGAGGCGGCGGACGAGCCCGAGAGACTCGGGGTCGAGGCGGCCCGCCGCGCCGCGGGCGAAGCCGACGTCGTCCTCCTTCTTCTCGACGGCTCGCGGCCGTCCGGCGCCGCGGACGCCGCGGCGCGCGAGGCGCTGGGCGACAAGGCGATCGTCGTCCGGACGAAGGCCGACCTCCCGCCGGACGGGAGCGGACCCCCCGCCGACATCGCCGTCTCGGCGCGGACCGGCGAGGGGCTCGAGGCGCTGAAGGGGCTCCTCGTCCGGCGGCTCTCCCGGACGGAGGCGGGCGACGGGCTCCTCGTCCTCGACCGGCACCGGGACGCGCTGGAGCGGACCGCCGGCGCCGTTCGCGCCGCCGCGACTGCCCCCGCCGACGAGCTCGTGGCGGCGGCGCTGCGCCGCGCGCTGCACGCGCTCGGCGAGATCACGGGCGAGACGGCGACCGCGGAGCTCCTCGACCGGATCTTCTCGACGTTCTGTATCGGAAAATGACGCCGGGCCCGCGCCGCGGGCCGGAAGGGGAGTGCGGGACGTGAAGGACCGGTACGAGGTCGTCATCGTCGGGGGCGGGCACGCGGGGTGCGAGGCGGCCCTCGCGGCGGCGCGCCTCGGCCGCGACACGCTCCTCCTGACGAGCGACCCGTCGGCCCTCGCGCGGATGAGCTGCAACCCGGCGGTCGGCGGCCTCGCGAAGGGGCAGGTGGTGCGAGAGGTCGACGCCCTCGGCGGCGCGATGGGACTCGTCGCGGACCGGACCGGGATCCAGTTCAAGGTCCTGAACGCCTCCCGGGGCCCGGCGGTCCGGGGGCCGAGGGCGCAGTGCGACAAAGTACTTTATTCTGCAGAGATGTCGCGCCTCCTCGCCGGCGCCCGCGGCGTGACGGTGGCGGCGGGGACCGCGGCCGGCTTCCGGGTCCGTGACGGGCGCCTCGCGGGGATCCTCCTCGAGGCGGGCGGCGCAGTCTCCTGCGAGGCGGCCGTCGTGACGACCGGGACGTTCCTCCGCGGCCTGATCCACGTCGGCGCGGAGACTCGCGAGGCCGGGCGCTGGGGCGAGCCTCCGGCCCGGCCGCTCTCGGAGGCGCTCGCCGCCCTCGGCCTCCGCCTCGGGCGGATGAAGACCGGGACCCCCCCGCGCGTTGCGGCTTCCAGCCTCGAGACGGCGAAGATGACGCGCGCCGGCGGGGACGCCCGTCCCGCGCCGTTTTCCTTCCGCTCCCGCCACGAGCCATTCCCGCGCCTCCGGCAGGTCGACTGCTTTCTGACGCATACGAACGAGCGCGTCCACGAGACGATCCGGCGGCACCTCCACGAATCGCCGCTCTACTCCGGGAAGATCGTCGGCCGCGGGCCGCGCTACTGCCCGTCGATCGAGGACAAGGTCGTCCGCTTCGCGGAGCGCTCCCGCCACCAGGTCTTCGTGGAGCCGGAGGGGCTCGACACCGAGTGGACGTACCTGAACGGGCTCTCGATGTCGCTCCCGGCCGCCGTGCAGGAGGAGATCGTCCACGCGATCCCGGGGCTCGAGCGCGCCGAGCTTTTGCGCCCCGCCTACGCGATCGAGTACGACATGGTCTTTCCGGAGCAGCTCGACGACACGCTGGAGGTCCGGGCGCTCCCCGGGCTCTACCTCGCAGGGCAGATCAACGGCACGTCGGGGTACGAGGAGGCGGCCGGGCAGGGCCTCGTGGCCGGCGTGAACGCGGCGCGGCGGCCCGGCGACGAGCCGTTCGTCCTCACGCGCGACGAGGCCTATATCGGCGTCATGATCGACGACCTCGTGACGCAGGGCGCCGACGAGCCGTACCGCCTCCTGACGTCTCGGGCCGAGTACCGGCTCCTTCTCGGGGCCGAGACCGCTTCGGCGCGGCTCGTTCCGAGAGCGGCCGCACGCGGGCTCCTGTCGCCGCGGCTCGCTGACGAGATCCTCGAGAGGGAAGAGCGGCTTCGCCGGGTCCGCGGGGCGCTCGAGGCGGCCCCCGTCCGGCCGGACCGCGCGACGGTCTCCGCGCTCGCCGCGCGGGGCGTGCCGCTCGCGGAGGAGAGCACGCTGGCCGGGCTGCTGCGGCGCCCCGACGCCGATCTGGGGAGGCTCCGCCCCTTCGTGACCGGCGCGCTCGGCGGGGAGGCGGGGGAGTTCGCCGCGCTCGAGGAGGAGGAGCTCGAACGGCTCGTCGGGGAGATCCGCTACGCCGGCTTCCTCGCGCAGGAGCGGGAATTGGCCCGGCGGGTCGCCCGCGCCGCGGACGTCCGGATCCCTCCCGATTTCGCTTACCGGGGGCTGGCCGGGCTCTCGCTCGAGGCGGCGGAAAAGCTGGAGCGGCACCGCCCCAGAACGGTCGGGCAGGCGGGCCGGATTCCGGGGGTGACCCCCGCCGCCGTCACGCTGCTCCTCGCCCGCGTCACGCTGCGGCGGCGGGCGGGCTCCGCGTGAGGGAGGCGCCGGCGGAGCTGCTCCGCCGGGTCGAGCAGCTCGCGGACGAGCTTCCCGCCGGGGTCCGCGCGGAGGTCCTCCCGGAAACGGCCGCGCTCGCCGCGTACCTCGCGGCGCTTCTTTCGGCGAACGAGACGATGAATCTCGTCTCGGCCGCGACCGCCGAGCCGACTGAGCTGGTCGGCCGGCACCTCCGAGAGGCTCTCGACGGGGTGCCGTTCCTCCCCCCGCGAAGACGGGGCCTCGCGCTCCTCGACCTCGGCTCTGGAGGGGGCTTCCCGGCGCTGCCGCTGCTCCTCGTCCGGCGCGACATCCAGGGGACGCTCGTCGAGTCGACGAGGAAGAAAGCCCGTTTTCTCTCAGAGGTTTGCAGGGAGCTCTCGTTGACGGCCTCGGTTTCGGACGCTAGATTCCCGGACTCCTTTCCCATGACGCCAGCCGCCCGTTTCGACATCCTGACGAGCCGCGCCGTCGCGGACGCAGGGAGGCTCGTCCGGAGAGCCCGGCCGCTTCTCAGGAAGGGGGGGCGCGCGCTGCTCTGGACGACCGAAGCGCTCTACCCCGGAATCTGCCGGGCGAGCGGCTGTGGAGAAGTGGCTTTCCACAAATCCTCAGGCGGGGAGAGCCGCGGGATCGCGGTCTTGGGGAGTTCCACGTGAAACATTCCACACCGGATTCCACCGGATTCGCACCGGCGCGCGTCCTGGCCGTCGCGAACCAGAAGGGGGGGGTGGGGAAGACGACGACGGCGATCAGCCTCGCGGCGGCGCTCGCCGCGCTCGAGAAGAGGGTCCTGCTCGTCGACCTCGACCCGCAAGGGAACACGACCGGGGGAATGGGGGTCGACAAGGGGACCCTCGCGCGGAGCGTCTACGGATGGCTCCTCGGCCAGGAGAGCTTCGGCGAGACCGCCCGCCCGACCGAGCTGTCGTTTCTGACGCTCCTCCCGTCGAACCGAGAGCTGGTCGGAGCGGAGGTCGAGCTGGTGGGAATCGAGCGCCGCGAGTTCCTCCTCGCGGAGCGGCTCGAGGCCCGGCGCGGGGAGTACGACTACATCTTCGTCGACTGCCCCCCGTCGCTCGGCCTCCTGACGATCAACGCCCTGACCGCCGCGGACGGCGTCCTCGTCCCGGTTCAGTGCGAGTACTTCGCGCTGGAGGGAGTTTCCGAGCTCCTCGCGACGATCGACCGCGTCCGCGAGAGCCTGAACCCGCGCCTCTCGCTGGCGGGCGTCGTGGCCACCATGTGGGACGAGCGGTTGAACCTCTCCCGGCAGGTCCTCGAGGAGATCCGCCGCCACTTCGGCGAGAAGGTCTTCCGGAGCCCGGTGCCGCGGAACGTCCGGCTCGCGGAGGCGCCGTCGTTCGGAAAGCCGATTCTCCTTTACGACGTAAAGTCGAAGGGAGCCGAGGCGTACCTCGCGATCGCGCGGGAGCTTCTGCAGCGGGACGGTGCTGCGGAAGTTACTGAAAAGAGATAAGATAACGGCATGAGTGTCAAGAAGTCCGCGCTCGGGAAGGGCCTCTCCGCCCTCATCCCCTCCTCGCGGGACGAGGGTCCGAGGGCGGGCCTCCTGACGATTCCGCTCGAGAGTCTGGACGCGAACCCGCGCCAGCCCCGCCGCCGCTTCGACGCGGAGGGGCTCGAAGAGCTCGCCCGGTCGATCGGGAAGACGGGAATCCTGCAGCCGATCCTCGTGACGCGCGCGGGGGACCGCTATCGGATCCTCGCCGGCGAGCGGCGGGCCCGCGCCGCCCGCCTCGCGGGGCTAACGGAGGTGCCCGTCGTCGTTCGGGAAGGGCTCGCCGACCGCGACCAACTCCTCATCGCCCTTGTCGAGAACCTGCAGCGACGGGACCTGACGGCGCTCGAGGAGGCCGACGCCTACCGCCACCTCCGCGAGGACTTCGGGCTGACGCAGGAGGAGGTCGCCGAGCGGGTCGGCAAGGACCGCGCGACCGTCGCGAACGCCCTCCGCCTCCTGAAGCTCCCGGCGGCGGTTCGGGCCGCCCTCGAGGAGGGGGCGCTCACCGCGGGACATGCGCGGGCGCTCCTCGCGCTCCCGTCCACGGCCGACCAGGAGAAGCTCGCGAAGGAGTTCGTCCGGCGGGGCCTCTCGGTCCGCATGGCGGAGGCGCGCGTCGCCTCGCTCGCGGCGGGCGGCCCGAAGAAGAGAAGGAAGGACCGCCGGGTCGACGCCGACACGCGCGACGCCGAGCTGCGCCTCCAGCGCGCGCTCGGGACGAAGATCGAGATCGTGCGGCGCCGCCGCGGCGGCGAAGTCCGGGTCTTCTTCTATTCCGAGGAGGAGCTGATCCGCCTCTTCGAGCGATTCACGGAGGAGGGACGATGACGGGGAAGCCGAAAGGAGGCGGCGCGCTGAACGGCTTCCTCGACGCAGGGGCGCGGGTCGAGGGGACACTCTCGTTCGACGACGTCTTCCGGATCGACGGCCACTTCAAGGGGAGCGTCGTCTCCGACCACGAGCTCGTCGTCGGGGACCGCGCCGTGATCGAAGGGGAGATCCGCGTCGGGCGCCTCGCGGTGTCGGGAACGATTCGTGGCGTCATCCACGCGAAGGAGCGGGTCGAGGTACATGCCGGCGCCCGGATCTACGCGGAGATCCACACGCCGTCGCTCGTCGTGGAGGAAGGGGCGCTCCTGCAGGGTCCCGTCGAGGCGGGCGGCCCGCCGAAAGGCGACGAGAAAACCGGCTGACGTCGGCCGCCGCGGGGCCGAACGCATTGACCCCGCCGGGGGTCTGTGGCATAACCCGGCGGCCCAATCGGGACCCGGATGCCCCTTCCCGCACCTCGATCGGGGGCCGCTCCGGAGCCTCGAAGGTGCCCCGGGTCCTGAATGGTCAAGCTTCCCGATCTCTCGCTCTTCGTCGCGATGGCCCTCTTTTGGGCCACCTTCTGGATCCTGCGCCAGACGGTCTTCAAGCCGCTCGGATCGATCCTCGCCGAGCGCGAGAAGGCGAGCGCAGGGGCGACCGAGGCTCTCGAGAAGGCGCTTGATTCCCGCAAGGAGACGCTGGCGGCGATCGATCGCCGGCTGACCGAGGCGCGGCGCGAGGCGATGGCCGCCACCGACGCGGCCCGCACGGCGGCGAACGCCCGCCGCGCCGAGATCCTCGAGGCGGCCCGACAGAAGGCGCGCCAGAACGCCGCCCTTGCGCAGAAGGGGCTCGACGCCGAGGTGGCCGCGGCCCGCGAGCAGCTCCGGAAGGAGGCGCACGCGATGGCGGCCGAGATCGCCTCGCGCGCGCTGGGACGCAAGATCGCGTGACGCCGCTTCCGGCGTTCCCCGCGTTCCTCCTCCTTCTCGCCGCCGAGGGCGAGCACGCCGAGACATTCCTCGGCCTCCCGGTCGTCCTCTGGAGCACGCTGAACCTCTTCCTCTTCTTCGGCCTCGTCGTCTACCTCGCCCGGAAGCCCTTCACGAAATTCCTCGGGGGTCGCCGCGCCGAGATCGAGGCGCTCCTGAAGAAGGCCGAAGACGACCGCCGCCGGGCCGAAGCACTGGCCGGCGAACTCGCGGCCCGGCTCGCGCAGATCGAGACCGAGCTCGCGGGGGTGAGGGCCGCCGCGAAGAAGGACGCCGAGGCCGAGCACGCGGCCCTTCTCAAGGAGGCCGAGCGCGAGGCGGGGCGCCTCGTCGAGCGGATGAAGGGGGAGATCGAGAGCCGCGTGCGGCACGCCCGCGCGGAGCTGACGACCTACGCCGGCGACCTCTCGCTCGAGATGGCGCGCGAGCTCCTCCAGCAGAAGATCACCGCCGACGACCGCACGCGCCTCGTGGCCGACGGGGTCGACGCCGTCGCGAAGGCGAAGGCTTAAGGAGGGAGAGGCCGCGACCATGCCCGCCTTCGTGAAGCCCTACGTCGACGCGCTCTTCGCCGTCGCGGGCCCCGCCGGCGTCGAGCCGCTCGTCGGGGAGCTCGACTCCTTCGCCCGGATGCTCGGCGCGTCGGCCGAGCTCCGCGAGGTCCTGCAGCACCCCGGCCTCGACCGGGCGAAGAAGAACCAGCTCGTCGAGGCGCTCGCGAAGAAGGCGGGCCTCGGCACGCTGCCGACGCGGCTCGTCCACGTCCTCTCCGCGAATCGCCGCCTGATCCACCTCGCGGACGTCCTCGCCGCTGTGCGCACCCGGCTCGACCGCGAGGGCAACGTTGTCGAGGCCCGGCTCCGGACCGCCGCGACGCTCGCCGCGCCCGAGACCGAGGCGCTGATCCGCGCGCTCGAGGCGCGCACGAAGAAGAAGATCCGCCTCCTGTCGACGACCGAACCGGCCCTCCTCGGGGGCTTCGTGGTCCGGGTCGGCAGCGAGGTCTACGATGCGTCGCTCGCCACGCGCCTCGCGCGCGTGCGCGCGGCGCTCCACGCCGCCACCGGCTGAGCCCCGGCACTCGAACGACTTCTTCGGAAGGAAGCCCACGATGGCCGACATCACCGCGCAGGAAATCACCGAGATCATCAAGGCGCAGCTCGAGGGGCTCACGCGAGGCCTCGAGGTAGACCAGGTCGGGACGGTCGTTTCCGTCGGCGACGGCATCGCCCGTGTCTGGGGGCTCGAGAAGGCCATGGCGGGCGAGCTCCTCGAGTTCCCGAACGGGGTCTACGGCCTCGCCCTCAACCTCGAGGAGTCGGACGTCGGTTGCGTCCTGATGGGCGAGACGAGCCTCGTCAAGGAGGGTGACACCGTCAAGCGGACGAAGAAGATCATCTCGGTCCCGGTCGGCGAGGCCCTCGTCGGCCGCGTCGTGAACCCGCTCGGCCACCCGATCGACGGGAAAGGGCCGATCGACACGAAGACGTTCTATCCGATGGAGCGCGTGGCGCCCGGTGTCGTCGACCGCCGTCCGGTCAAGGAGCCGATGCAGACGGGCATCAAGGCGATCGACGCCATGATCCCGATCGGGCGCGGCCAGCGCGAGCTGATCATCGGCGACCGCCAGACGGGGAAGACCGCGATCGCCCTCGACGCGATCATCAACCAGAAGGGGAACGGCGTCATCTGCGTCTACGTCGCGATCGGGCAGAAGAACTCGACGGTCGCGCAGGTCGTCCAGACGCTCGAGAAGCACGGCGCGATGGAGCACACGATCGTCGTCGCCGCGTCCGCGTCCGAACCGGCACCGCTCCAGTACATCGCCCCGTACGCGGGCTGCGCGATGGGCGAGTACTTCATGTTCAACGGGAAGCACGCGCTCTGCATCTACGACGACCTCTCGAAGCAGGCGGCGTCGTACCGCGAGATCTCGCTCCTGCTCCGGCGGCCTCCGGGCCGGGAGGCCTACCCCGGCGACGTCTTCTACCTGCACAGCCGGCTCCTCGAGCGCGCCGCGAAGCTGAACGACGCGAAGGGGGGCGGCTCGCTGACGGCTCTCCCGATCATCGAGACGCAGGCCGGTGACGTCTCTGCCTACATCCCGACGAACGTCATCTCGATCACGGACGGCCAGATCTTCCTCGAGTCCGACCTCTTCTACGCGGGCGTCCGGCCGGCGATCAACGTCGGCATCTCGGTCTCGCGCGTCGGCGGCTCGGCCCAGATCCGCGCGATGAGGACGATCGCGGGCACGCTCCGGCTCGACCTCGCGCAGTACCGCGAGCTCGCGGCCTTCGCGCAGTTCGGCTCCGACCTCGACAAGGCGACGCAGGCGCAGCTCGCGCGCGGCCGCCGCCTGACCGAGATCCTGAAGCAGAACCAGTACGTCCCGATGGACGTCGCGCTCCAGGTTTCCTCGGTCTTCGCCGGCACGAAGGGGTTCCTCGACGACCTCCTCGTCGAGGCGGTCCTGCCGTTCGAGACGACGCTCCACAAGTACCTCTCGTCGCAGAAGCACGAGCTCCTCGCCGAGGTACGGAAGGCCACGAAGCTGACGAAGGAGCTCGAGGAGAAGCTCTCCGCCGCCATCGGCGAGGCGAAGAAGCTGTTCCTCGCCGAGAAGCCGGAGGCGAAGCAGAGCTAGTGGCCAGCCTCATCGACCTCCGGCGCCGGATCCGCAGCGTCAAGAACACGCAGCAGATCACCAAGGCGATGAAGATGGTGGCGGCCTCGCGCCTCCGCCGCTCGCAGGACCGCGTCATCGCGGCGCGCCCGTACGCGGCGACGCTCGAGGCGATGCTCACCTCGGTGGCGTCGCGCGTCCCTCCGAAAGAGGACGGGACTCCGCTCCACCCGCTCCTCGCTTCCCGGCCGGAGAAGCGGGTCGTCCTGATGGTCGTTTCGGGCGACAAGGGGCTCTGCGGCGCCTTCAACGCGAACGTCCAGCGCACCGTCGGGGCGTTCCTCCGCGACGCGAAGGAGCGCGGCGTCGAGGAGGTCCGGCTCGTCGCCGTCGGCCGGAAGGCCGCCGACTTCTGGAAGCGGCGGAGCCTCGAGATTCTCGAGGCGTACCCCGGTCTCTTCGCGAAGTTCGGCTACGACACGGCGGCCGGCATCGCCCGGAAAGCGGCGGAGCGCTTCGTCTCGGGCGAGGCGGACGCCGTCTACGCCGTTTACAACGAGTTCAAGAGCGTCATCTCGCAGGTCATCCGGACGAAGCGGCTCCTCCCCGTGCAGCTCGAGGAGTTGGCCGCCACGGTCCCGGGGGTTTCTCGATCCCCCCAGACCCCCCGGGCGGCGGAGGTCACCACGGCCGATTACCTGTACGAGCCGTCGCCGGAGACGATCCTCGCGCGCCTCGTGCCGCGTCATCTCGAGTTCCAGGTCTACCGGATCCTCCTCGAGTCGAACGCCGCGGAGAACGCCGCGCGGATGACGGCGATGGACGCCGCCTCCAAGAACGCCGGCGAGATGATCGACTCGTTGACCTTGACCTACAACCGCGCCCGGCAGGCGCGCATCACGAAGGAACTGATCGAAGTCGTCTCCGGCGCTGCGGCGCAGGGCTGACACCAGGGACATGGCGGGCGGGTTTCCGAGAAACCCCGCGCGCCCCAAGGAAGGGAACAATGGCAGCGGTCAATGAAGGCAGGGTGGTCCAGGTCATCGGCCCCGTCGTGGACGTCGAGTTCGCCGCCGGGCATCTTCCGACGATCCTGAACGCGGTGCGGATCGTCGACACCGAGGGCCTCTCGACCGAGAAGATCGACATCATCACCGAGGTGGCCCAGCACCTCGGCGAGAACCGGGTCCGCTGCATCTCGATGAAGCCGGCCGACGGTCTCGTCCGCGGCATGAAGGCGGAGGACCTCGGCGCGCCGATCTCGGTCCCGGTCGGTCCGGAGACGCTCGGCCGGATCCTGAACGTCATCGGCGAGCCCGTCGACGAGCTGGGACCCGTCAACACGAAGGAGCGGTGGTCGATCCACCGCGAGGCCCCTCCGTACGAGGACCAGTCGACCAGCGTCGAGATGTTCGAGACGGGGATCAAGGTCATCGACCTCCTCGAGCCGTACACGCGCGGCGGGAAGACCGGCCTCTTCGGCGGCGCCGGCGTCGGCAAGACCGTCCTCATCATGGAACTGATCAACAACGTCGCGAAGGCCTCGGGCGGCTATTCGGTCTTCGCCGGCGTCGGGGAGCGGACCCGCGAGGGGAACGACCTCTGGCTCGAGATGCAGGAGTCGGGCGTCATCGACCCGAAGGACTGGAAGAAGTCGAAGACATCGCTCATCTATGGCCAGATGACGGAGCCGCCGGGCGCACGCCTGAGGGTCGGCCTGACGGGCCTCACCGTCGCCGAGTACTTCCGCGACGTGGAGGGGAAGGACGTCCTCCTCTTCATCGACAACATCTTCCGCTTCACGCAGGCGGGCTCGGAGGTCTCGGCGCTCCTCGGCCGGATGCCCTCCGCCGTCGGCTACCAGCCGAATCTCGCGACCGAGATGGGGGAGCTGCAGGAGCGGATCACCTCGACGAAGAAGGGCTCGATCACGTCGGTGCAGGCGATCTACGTGCCGGCCGACGACCTGACCGACCCCGCCCCCGCCACGGCCTTCGCGCACCTCGACGCGACGACCGTCCTCTCGCGGCAGATCGCCGAGCTCGGCATCTACCCGGCCGTCGACCCGCTCGCCTCGACGTCGAAGATCCTGTCGCCGCTGCTCGTCGGCGCCGAGCACTACGACGCCGCGCGCGCCGTCCAGCAGGTCCTGCAGAAGTACAAGGACCTGCAGGACATCATCGCGATCCTCGGGATCGACGAGCTCTCCGAGGACGACAAGCTGATCGTCGGGCGCGCCCGCAAGATCCAGCGCTTCCTCTCCCAACCGTTCCACGTCGCCGAGCAGTTCACCGGCATTCCCGGGAAGTTCGTCAAGATCGCCGACACGATCCGCTCCTTCAAGGAGATCGTCGCCGGGAAGCACGACGGCATCCCGGAGCAGGCGTTCTACCTGCAAGGGACGATCGAGGACGTGCTCGAGCGCTACGAGCAGATGAAGAAGGCGGGCGAGGCGTAACGATGTCGTCCGGAAGGCTCCGGCTCACGCTCGTCACCCCCGAGCGCGCCGTGCTCGACGGGGTCGCCTGCGACGAGGTGACGTTTCCCTCCGAGCGGGGCGAGCTGGGAATCCTGCCCGCGCACACGCCGCTCATCGCGCTCCTCTCGATCGGCGTCGTCACGTACAAGGACGGCGCGAAGCACGGGAGCCTCGCGGTGCGCGGCGGCTTCGCCGAGATCGCCAACGACGTCGTCCGGCTCCTCGCGGACGAGGCGACGACGGCGGAGCAGGTCGACCGGGCCGCGGTCTCGCGGGAGAAGGAGGCCGCCGAGGCGAAACGCGCCACGGTCGCCGGAGACGCCGAGCTGGACGCCGTGAACGCCGAGGTCGCCTTCGCCGAGGCCCGCCTGAAGCTCGCGGCCGGCTGAGCCGGCACCCGGCACGCGGCTTGCTCTTAAGCCCAGTGACGGGCGCAGCGGTGGCATCGGAACCGGGCGCCCCGACGGGAAGCTCCTTTTCCTCCTGCCAGACCGGGGCCCCGCGTGCGCGGGGCCCCGGTCCTTTTTGCCCCTATCATCCCGCGTGGCGATGAGGAAACCGGGCCGCCGAGGAGGCGCATGACCCCCGCCGGAGACGGTTCGGAGATCGTCCCGCCGGAGCGGATTCCGGGGCTGAACGGCCTCGCGAGGGCGCTGATGGGCCGGGACCCCGCCGCGCACGCGTTCCTGCCGGACGCCTGGGACCTCGAGACGATCGCCGCGCGCGCCCGGGAGGTGGTCGCACGGTTCGCTCCGCGCGATCCCGCCCGCTCGGACCCGGCGCTCGCGGATATCGCCGCGAGGCCTCCGGGCGGCCGTCGTCGCCGGACAGCAGGTCGGCGTCTGCGGCGGCCCGCTCCTGACGCTCGTCAAGGCGCTCGCCGCCCTGGAGCTGGCCGAAGCGCTCCGCGCGCGATGTCCCGCGTCGCCGCTCTTCTGGTGCGCTTCGGAAGACCACGACCTCGCGGAGATCACGCGCTTCCTGGTCGACGGCCCCGAGGGGGTCGTCGACCTCGGCCCCGATCCCGCGTCCGCTCGCGGCGAACCGCCGGCCCGTCGGCGCTCTTCCGGTCGGGCTGGACGTGGCCGCGCTCCTCGACCGCGCGGCCGAAGGGATCGGGAGCCCCGACGCGGAGACGCGCGAGGCGCTCGTCTCGTTCCACGCGGGGAGGACGTACCGCGAGGCGTTCGTGTCGACGCTCGGGTGGCTCGCCGACGACCCGGAGCTCCGTTTCGCCGATGCGGCGCGCGAGGGCGACAAGCCGGATCTCGTGCCGCTTGCCGCGCGCCTCGTCCTCGAGCGGGCGGAGGTGCGCCGGCTCCTCGCGGAGAGGAACGGCGCGCTCGAGAGGGCCGGGCACCCGCTCCAGGTGAGGAGCGACCCGTCGGCGCTCCCCCTCTTCGCGCTCGTCGGAGGCGAGCGCTTCGTCCTTCGCGAGAGCGGCGGAAAGCTCGCCCTGAAGGGATCCCCCGACGAGCGGGCCCTCGCGCCGGAAGAGGTCGTCTCGAGATTCCGTTCCGGGGAGTGGCTTCCGTCGTTCTCCGCCCTCACGCGCCCGCTCGCGGCGTCCGTCCTCTACCCCGTCGCGGCGTCGATCCTGGGGCCGGCGGAGATCGCGTACTGGGCCCAGAGCTTCCCGCTCTTCACGTGGGCGGGGATCGTCCCGCCCGTCGTCGTCCCTCGCCCGTTCGTCGCGCCGCTCGCTCCGTCGGCGCGGCGAGCGCTCGCGAAGCGCGGCCTCTCGGTCGCGGACGTCCTCGCGGGAGAGGCGGCGCTCCTCCGGAAGGCGGGAGAGGGCCGGGCGCGCGGGACGCTCGACCGCGTCCGCGAGGTGAAGGGCGCGGCCCTCGCCGCCCTCGAGCCGCTCGGGCCGGAACTCCTCGCGGTCGACCCCGCGCTCGAGCGGGCGCTCGACGCCACGCGGAAGAACGTCGCGTTCGCGCTCGAGAAGCTCGAGGAGAAGGCCGCGCAGGCGGCCGGCCGTGTCGACGAGCTCGCCGCCCGGCAGGTCCGGCGCCTCGCGGAGGAGATCCTCCCGGGAGGGACCCTCGCCGAGCGCGCCTTCACGGCGGTGCCGTGGCTCCTCCGCTTCGGGCGGGCGGGGCTCGTCGCGCCGCTGAAACAAGGTCTCCGCTGGGACGTACCCGGTCTGCAGGTGATTCCGCTTTGAACCGCGATCCCGTCCCGGTCGACGTCCTGGCCTTCGGCCCGCATCCCGACGACCTGGAGCTGGGGTGCGGCGGGACGCTCGTGGCCCTGGCGCGCCGCGGCTACCGGTTCGGCCTCTGCGACCTGACGCGCGGCGAGGCCGGGACGCGCGGAACGCCCGAGATCCGCGCCGAGGAGGCGCTCCGCGCCGCGGCGATTCTCGGCGCCGCGTTCCGCGTCGCGCTCGACCTCGGCGACGGGGCGCTCCGGACGGACCGCGCCGCCGAGCTGGACGTGATCGGAGTCGTCCGCCGCGCGCGCCCCCGGCTGGTCTTCGCGCCGTGGGAGTCGGACCGCCACCCGGACCACGTCCGCGCCTCCCGCCTCGTCACCGACGCGGCCTGGTACGCGGGACTGAAGTCGCTCGCGACCGGGGAGCCCGCCCACCGGCCGCAGCAGGTCGTCTACTACCCGTCGTCCCTCCTCGCGGCGCCGACGTTTCTCGTCGACGTGACGGCGATCTTCGAGACGAAACTGGAGGCGCTCCGGGCGTACCGGAGCCAGTTCCACGAGGCGGGCGGGACGGAGCCCGAGACGTATGTCTCGACGAAGGACTTCTGGGACGGCGTCACGGCGCGGGCACAGACGTTTGGCCGGGGCATCGGGGTCCGCTTCGCCGAGGGATTCCTCTCCCGCGTCCCCCCGCGGATCGACGACCCGGTGGCGGCATTTGAAGGGTTCGAAGTTTGAAGATCGGAATCGCGTGCTATCCGACGTTCGGCGGGTCGGGCGTCGTCGCGACGGAGCTCGGCCACGAGCTGGCACGGCGGGGACACTTCGTCCACTTCATCACCTACGCGCCCCCGTCGCGCCTCAACGCCTTCGCGGACCGCGTCTCGTACCACGAGGTCTCGGTCCCGTCCTATCCGCTCTTCCAGTACGCGCCGTACGACCTCGCCCTCGCGACGCGGATCGTCGACGTCGCCGAGCACGAGGGGCTCGACCTGATCCACGCGCACTACGCGCTGCCGCACGCGATCTCGGCGCACCTCGCCCGCGAGATGCTGGCGCCGCGCGAGCTGAAGATCGTGACGACGCTCCACGGGACCGACATCACCATCGTCGGCCAGGACCGCTCCTACCTTCCGATCACGCGCTTCGGGATCGAGCGCTCCGACGCCGTCACCGCCGTCTCGGAGTATCTCCGCGCCGTCACCGTGGACGTCTTCAGCCCGAACAAGCCGATCGAGGTGATCCCGAACTTCATCGACCCGGAGCGCTGGAAGCCGTCCCCCGCGGCGGGCGTCTGCCGGGTCGTGCCCGAGGGGCGGAAGGTCGTCCTGCACGTCTCGAACTTCCGCCCCGTGAAGAGGGTTCTCGACGTCGTGGAGGTCTTCGACCGCCTCCAGAAGAAGGCCCCGGCGTGGCTTCTGATGGTCGGCGAGGGGCCCGACCGGCCGGCGGCGCAGGAACTCTGCCGACAGAGGGGCCTTTCCTCGCGCGTGACCTTCCTCGGCAACACCCCCTTCCTCGAGGCGATCGTCCCGACCGCGGACCTCTACGTCCTGCCGTCCAACTCGGAGTCGTTCGGCCTCTCCGCGCTCGAGGCGCAGGCCTGCGGCATCCCCGTCCTCGGCTACGACGTCGGCGGCCTTCCCGGAGGTCGTCGAGAACGGCGTCACCGGGCACCTCGTGGCCGTCGGTGACGTGGAGCGCCTCGCCGAGGCCGGGGCGGAGCTGCTCGGGGACCCGGCCCGGTACGCGGCCATGTCGACCGCGTCGCGCGCCCGCGCGGCGGGGCTGTTCGACGCCGACGCGATCGTCGGGCGCTACCTCAGCCTCTACGAGCGCGTCCTCGCGGGCTGAGCGCGGCGCGGCGGGACGCGATCCAGAGGGCGCGCAGCTCCGCAGCGGAGAGCCCGGCCCGGCGCGAGCGTCCGGTACTCCCCGTAAAGCGTCGCCGCGAAGAGGCCGGGATCGTCCGTCGAGAGCGTCACCGGAACCCCGGCGCCGAGGAGGAGCCGGATCCGGCGCGCTGCGTCCGCGACGTCGGGCAGCGCGCCGGTCGCCACGTTCGACGTCGGGCAGGCGTCGAGCGCGACGCCCTGCCTCGCGAGCTGCCGGACCAGCCCCGGGTCCTCCGCCGCGCGGAGGCCGTGCGCGATCCGGACGGGCCGGAGCCAGCGGAGCGCCGCGGCGACCGACTCGGGGCCGGCCCACTCGCCGGCGTGGACGAGCGGCGCGAGGCCGAGCGTCCGGGCCCGCGCGTAAACACGCGCGTAATCGCGCGCGGGGAACGCCGTTTCGTCACCGCCGAGCCCGAAGCCGACGGCGCGCCGCCACGGGCGGCGCTCCTGAAGGTCGAGAACGCGCGCCGCGGCGCCGGGCCCGAACTGGCGGACGGCGTCGAGGAGGACGCGGACGCGGCCGCGCCCGGCCCGCTCGTGCGCGGAGAAAACCGCCTCGAGCGCGTCCCGCACGGGATACCACGGCAGCTCCAGCTTCTCGACGACCGCCGGCGAGACGTAGACCTCGGCGTAGCGGATCCGTTCGCGCGAGAGGCGGAGGACGAGGTCCCGCGCGACGGCCGCGTAGTCGGCGGGAGAGGTGAGGCAGCGGCAGACGTCGCGGTAGAAGTCGAGGAAGCGGCGGGCGTCGCCTCCTGTTCCCTGCCGCTCGCGTACCGCGCGGAGAGAGGGGAAAATCGGATCGGGTCCGCGGCCGGCGAGCGCCACGAGCGTCCGCGGCGCGACGGACCCCTCGAGGTGAAGATGGAGCTCGGCGCGGTCGGCCCGGCGGAGGCGGGCGAGAAAACGGCGGACGGGGGGCGGAGAAGCACGGCGACCCATCGTACGGGAGCGCCGCGCCGGAGGGCGAGCCCGCGCGGACGGGAGTCCTGCCGGCGTCCCGGCTCTGGATCCGTGCGGCGGCATTCGGGACGGATCTCCTCCTCCTCGCGGGGGCGCCGCTCCTCCTCGCGACGCTCGTCATCGTCGTCATCCTGCTCTCGAGCCCGGACCCGCCGATGGCCCTTTCGCGCGGCTTTTTCGGGGCGCAAGCGCTCTTCGCCCTCCTCTTCCTCTTCCGGGACACGGGCGGGGCGAGCCCGGGAAAGCGGCTCTTCGGGCTCTCCCTGAGGCGCGCGGACGGCCGCCCGGTGACGGCGGCGACCTCCCTGGTCCGGAACGTCCCGATGCTCGTCCCCGGCTGGAATCTCTTTGAGCTGCTTGCAGTTATGCGCCGTCGGGACGGCCGCCGCCAGGGGGATCGCCTGGCTGGGACGACGCTCCTCGAGGGGTGAGCGAAACCTTTTCGGGAGGAGTTTCGTTCTGTTGATTGGAGTCACAAGATGATCCGTCCCCTCTCCCGCCGATTCCGACCCCGCCCGGCACTCCTCGCCGGAACGTTCGCCGCGCTGATCCTCTCGGCTGCGCCCGCCGCCCGCGCGAGCGACGCAGCCGAGGAGCGATTCGAGAAGACCTACGACCTCGCCGGCATCCAAAAGGTACGGGTCCAGAACGTGAACGGCGCCGTCCACGTCGAGACGTGGGACAAGCCGCAGCTGTTGCTCGTCGCGGTCAAGCGCGCAAAGGGGTCGAGCCCGGCCGAGACGCTGAAGGAGACGGAGATCCGGGTCAAGACTTCCGGCTCGACGCTGGAGATCGAGACCGTCCTCCCGAAGACGCGGGGATGGGGGCTCTTCTCCTGGTGGGGGAGCCGGATGGCCGAGGTCGGCTACGAGCTGAAGCTCCCGCCGGGGACGGCGGTGCAGATCGAGACGGTGAACGGGCGGATCCTCGCCGAGCGGCGGAGCGGCCCTCTCGTCCTGAACACGGTGAACGGGACGATCCGCGTCGTCGCGCAGGAAGGCCCCGTCCGGGCGAACACCGTGAACGGCTCGGTCGAGGTCGCCTTCACCGGACCGGTGCGGAAGGCCGAGCTCGAGACGGTGAACGGCTCGGTGACGGTGACGGGCTCGCGCGAGTCGTCGATCCGCTACAACCTCCAGACGGTGAACGGGCGGATCCGATCCGAGTTCGCCGAGCTCTCCGTGGAGGGAAAGTGGGGGCCGAAGGAAGCGCGCGGCGAGTTCAACGGCGGGAAGGAAGCGCTCTCGGTCGAGACGATCAACGGCGAAGTGCGGCTCCAAGTGGCTGACGCCTCGCCGGCCCGCTAGTTCTCGCCTCGTCCGGCCGTCGTAGACTCCGGCCTCAACGAAAGGAGTCCGCGAATGCCCAACGAGAGCGCTCCTCCGCCCTCCGTGCCGCCTCCGCCCTCCGTTCCGCCCCTTCCGCCGCCGGCGGGTTCCGGCGCCAAGACCGGAATGCTTGTCCTTTCCTACCTCGGCCTCCTCGCGCTGATCCCGCTGATCGTCGAGAAGAACGACAAGGACGTGCAGTGGCACGCAAAGCACGGGCTCGTCCTGACCGCGCTCTTCTTCATCGGCTGGGTGGCCATCTCGATCGTCGGTTACGTGATGCCGTTCTTCTACCTGCTCCACATGATCTGGTGGCTCGGCTGGATCATCGTGACGATCCTCTGCATCGTGAAGGCGGTGAACGGCCAGCGCTTCACGATCCCGGGCGTTTCGGAGTTCGCCGACAAGTTCTAGGGGGCGCCGGGGGGGAAATCGAAAAGGGGGGGCAGCGCCCCCCCTTTTTGCAGAGTCAATTGGTGCCCTGGGCCAGACTCGAACTGGCACGGATTGCTCCACACGCCCCTCAAACGTGCGCGTCTACCAATTCCGCCACCAGGGCACGGCGCGAGGGAGGGGGATGATAACCCGCCCCACTCGGGAATCAAGGAGCTACTTCGTCGCCGGGACTGCGGGAGCGACCGGGGCAGGAGCCGCCGACATCGGGGCCGGTAGCCGGAAGCCCGGTCTTGGGGAGGGCGGGCGCCGTGACCGGCGCCTTCGCCCCCTTCTGGGACTGGATGACCGTCGACTTCGGCCGGGCCTGCATCAGCGAGATCGACACCGCGAGAACCGAGAAGGCGACGAAGGACCAGGTCGTGATCTTCTCGAGCAGAGTCGTGGCGCCGCGAGCCCCGAACGTCGTCTGGGACGAGGAGGCGCCGAAAGCGCTCGCCACGTCGGCGCCCTTCCCCTGCTGGAGGAGGACGACGAGGATCAGGAAGACGCAGACGATGACGTAGATCGGCACGAGGACGTAGATCATGGAAGCGGATCCTCCGGTCGGTCTCCGCGGCGGGGCGAACCCCGGCGGGACCGCGAAGGATAGACGAAAAGGCCGGTTTCCGCGAATGGCGCCGTCAGGCGGCTGCCCGGGCGATGGCGGCGAATCCGGCGGGATCGAGGGAGGCGCCCCCGACGAGCCCGCCGTCCAGCTCCGTCTCGGCGAAGAGCGACGCCGCGTTGGCGGCCGTCACGGAACCTCCGTAGAGGATCTGAAGGCCCTGCGCGGCGGCGGCTCCCCAGCGGGCCGCGAGGAGGGCGCGGATGGCGGCGTGCGCCTCGGCGGCCATTCCGGGCGTGGCGGCGCGGCCCGTGCCGATTGCCCAGACCGGCTCGTAAGCGAGGACGAGGCCGGGCGGCGGCGCGGAGACGCCGTCGAAGGCCGTCAGCTGGCGCTCGAGGATCGCCTCCGTCCGTCCGGCTTCCCGCTCCTCCAGCGTCTCCCCGACGCAGTAGACCGGGGCCATCCCGGCCTCGGCGAGACGGGCCATCTTCTTCGCGAGAACCGCCTCTCCCTCGGCACGGAGCCGCCGCCGCTCGCTGTGGCCGACGAGGGCGTGCATGACGCCGAGGTCCTTCAGCATCGGGGCGGAGACCTCGCCGGTGAACGCCCCCTTCGCCTCGTGATGGACATCCTGCGCGGCGAGGAGGATCCGCGTTCCGGCTGTTCCGCGGCCTACACGCTCGAGCGCGGGGAAGGGGGGGCGAGGCCGACGCCGGCCGCGGGGGGGATCGACGGCAGCTCCTTCAGGAACGCGTCGACGAACGCCGCCGCCTCGCCGGGCGACATGAACATCTTCCAGTTGCCGATCACAAGTCTCAGGCGACTTCTCATGTCCGTCCTCTCATGAACCGGAGGGGGTCCGGGGGGACGACGCGCGAGCGTCGTCGCACGTTGCTGGTTCCGCCCGGGTCAGCGAAGAGCCTCGACGCCCGGGAGCTTCGCGCCGCTGATCAGGTCGAGCGAGGCGCCGCCTCCCGTCGACACGTGCGAGATCTTCTCCGCGACACCCGCCGCGTGGACCGCCTCCACGCTCTCGCCTCCGCCCACGACCGTGAAGGCGCCGGAGTCGGCGAGCATCCGGGCGACGTCCATCGTCCCGGCGTCGAACGGCTTCGTCTCGAAGACCCCCATCGGGCCGTTCCAGAAGATCGTCTTCGCGTCCTTCGTCATCCGCCGGAACATCTCGAGCGTCTTCGGGCCGACGTCGAAGGCGGCCGAGCCGGCCGGAATCGCGTTCATCGCCACGGTCTTCGCCGCCGAGGCCCGCTCGAGGGAGGGCGCCACGACGAAGTCGGAGGGGAGGACGAGGGCGACGCCCCGCTCCTTGCAGCGGTCGATCACCTTCCGCGCGATGGGGACGCCGTCCGGCTCGAGAAGCGAGTTCCCGACCTCGAGAGAAAGCGCCTTCACGAAGTGGTTCGCCATGCCGCCGCCGATCAGGACGACGTCGGCCCGCTCGACGAGCGCCTCGAGCGCGGCGATCTTGCCGAGGATCTTGGCGCCGCCCAGGATCGCGGCGAAGGGGCGCGCGACGTCGTCGACGCAGCGCGCGAGCGCCGCCAGCTCCTTCTCCATCAGGAGGCCGACGCCGCGGGTGCCCTTCGCGAAGTGGGCCGCCATCCCCGCCGTCGAGGCGTGGGCGCGGTGGGCCGTCCCGAAGGCGTCGTTGACGTAGACCTCGGCGAGCGCCGCGAGCTGCTTCGCGAAAGCCGGGTCGTTCTTCTCCTCGCCGGGGTGGAAGCGGGTGTTCTCGAGGAGGAGGACGCCGCCGGGGGCGAGCGCCGCGGCGGCCTTCTCGGCCGGCGCGCCGACGCAGTCCGGGGCGAAGGCGACCGGGACGCCGAGGAGCGTCTCGAGCGTTTTCGCGACGGGTGCGAGCGAGTACTTCGGGTCGGGCGCCCCCTTCGCCTTGCCGAGGTGGGACGCGAGGACGAGGCGGGCCCCCTTCTCGCGGGCGAGCCGGAGCGTCGGGAGCGACTCGGCGACGCGCGTCACGTCCTTCACGACGCCGTCCTTGATCGGGACGTTGAAGTCGACGCCGAACGAAGACGCGTTTTCCGGAGAGGGGGAGGTCACGGATCGACGGGAGGAGGGAGGACATGGCGGCTCCTTCAGAGGAAAGACGCGGCCTTCGGAGGAGGGGTGGGCCGCCGTAACCCCGGAGGATTCTATAGTCGGCGGGTGACGGAGCCCGGGCTTTCCACGCGGGTCGTCCCGTACAGCTACGAGGCGGGGCGGCTGCGCCTCCTCGACCAGCGGCGGCTCCCGCACGAGGAGGCGATCCTCGAATGCGACAGCGCCGCCCAGACGGCCGAGGCGATCCGGAGCCTCGCCGTCCGCGGCGCGCCGCTCCTCGGGGTCGCGGCCGCCTTCGGTCTTTGCGCCGAGGCGCGGCGCGTGGCCGCCCGGTCGCCGCAGGACCTCGACGCCGCGCTCGAGGTGGCGATGACCCGGCTCGCCACGGCGCGCCCGACCGCCGTGAACCTCGCGGCGGCCGTCGCGCGGATGCGGCTCGTCGTCGAGAGGACGGCCGCCGGAGAGGCGGCGGAGCGCGTCGCGGCGCTGGAGCGGGAGGCCGCGGCGATCGCGGCCGAGGACCGCGCGGCGTGCGAGGCGATGGCCCGCTTCGGAGCGGACGTGGATCCTCGCCCGGGCCGGCCGGGCGGCGCTCACGGTCCTGACGCACTGCAACGCCGGCGCGCTCGCGACGGCGGGGGTCGGCACGGCGCTCGGCATCGTCCGTGCGCTGGCGTCCCTCGGCGAAGTCCGGGTCTACGCCGACGAGACGCGCCCGTTCCTCCAGGGGGCGCGGCTGACGGCGTGGGAGCTGAAGCGGGACGGCCTCTCCGTCACGCTCCTCCCCGACGTCGCCGCCGCCGCCACGATCGCCGCCGGGCGCGTCGACGTGGTCGTCGTCGGCGCCGACCGGATCGCCCGGAACGGCGACGTCGCGAACAAGGTCGGGACGTACGGGCTCGCCCTCGCCTGCCGGGCGCACGGCGTCCCCTTCGTCGTCGCGGCGCCGACGACGACGCTGGACCGGAACTGCCCCGACGGCCGGTCGATCCCGATCGAGTTCCGCGACGGCGACGAGGTCCTCACGCTCCCGCATCCCGTCCGGCGAGCCGCTCCGCCTCTCGCCGCCCGGCGTTCCGGCGCTCTACCCGGCCTTCGACGTCACGCCGGCCGCGCTCGTCTCGGCCATCGTGACGGAGCGCGGGGTCTCCGAGCCTCCGCACGAGGCGGGCCTCGTCCCCCACCTGTCATGACGGCCGTCCTCGGGCTCGAGACCTCCTGCGACGAGACGTCCGTGGCCCTCCTCGGGGAGGGAGGGCGCGTCCGCGCGTCGGCCGTCGCGTCCCAGTTCGAGGCGCACGGGCGGTTCGGTGGGGTCGTCCCGGAGATCGCGGCGCGCGCCCACCTCGCGAACCTTCCGCCGCTCCTCGACGCCGTCCTCGACGAGGCGAAGGTCACCCTCGCGGACGTGACGCTCGTCGCGGCGACGGCCGGGCCGGGGCTCGTCGGGGCGCTCCTCGTCGGGCTGTCGGAGGGAAAGGGGCTCGCGATGGGGCTCGGCGTGCCGTTCGTGGCGGCGCACCACATCGAGGCGCACGCTCTCTCCCCCTTCCTCGACCTCTCGGGCGGGCCGGCGCGGCCGGTTCCGGACGACTTCGCGGCGCTCGTCGTCTCCGGCGGGCACACCCACCTCTACCGTTTCTCGGGCCGGCGGATCGCCCTCCTCGCACGAACGCGCGACGACGCCGCGGGCGAGGCGTTCGACAAGGTGGCGAAGATGGCCGGCCTCGGCTACCCGGGGGGGCCGGCCCTCGACGCGCTCGCGGCGCGGGGGCGCGCCTCCGCCCCGTTCGCCGTGCCGCGCTTTTCCGACCGCTCCTTCGACTTCAGCTTCTCGGGGCTGAAGACCGCCGTGAAGGAGCGGCTGAGGGCGCTCGGCGTGGAGCCGCAGACGGGCCTCCCCGGGGCCGTGAAGACCCTGACGGTCGACGGGGCGCCCGCGCCGCTCGCCGACCTCGCGGCCGACTTCCAGGAGGCGGTGGTGGCCCAGCTGGAGGACCGGCTGACGCGCGTCCTAGCCGAGCGCCCGTTCGGGACGCTGACCGTCTCGGGCGGCGTCGCCGCCAACTCCCTCCTCCGGGCGCGTCTCCCGGCGTGGGGGAGGGCCCGGGGGGTCGAGGTCCTCCTCGCGCCGAAGGCGCTGACGGGCGACAACGCGGTCATGGTGGCCTTCGCCGGCCTCGTCCGGTTCCTGTTCCAGCAGGCCCGGGGAAGGGCTCGCCGCTCCCGCCCGCTCGCGCTGGCCGCTCGAGTCGCTAGAATGACGCCCCCGCGCGGCCCGGCCTGTCCGGCCGCGGGCGTCTCCCCATGAGCAACCCCTCGCACATCCGCAATTTCTCGATCGTCGCCCACATCGACCACGGGAAGACGACGCTCTCCGACCGGATCCTCGAGATCACCGGGGCGCTCTCGGCCCGCGAGATGCACGAGCAGGTGCTGGACGACAACCCGATCGAGAAGGAGCGGGGGATCACGATCAAGGCGCGCTCGGTCCGCCTGAAGTACCGCTCGGAGGACGGCGACGACTACGTCCTGAACCTCATCGACACGCCGGGGCACGTCGACTTCACGTACGAGGTCTCCCGCTCGCTCGCGGCCTGCGAGGGGGCGGTCCTCGTCGTCGACGCGACGCAGGGGGTCGAGGCGCAGACGCTCGCGAACGCCTACCTCGCGATCCACAACAACCTGACGATCGTCCCCTGCATCAACAAGATCGACCTTCCGTCCGCCGTCCCCGAGATGGCGCGGGAGCAGATCGAGGAGGTCATCGGCATCCCCGCCCGGCACGCCGCGCTCACCTCGGGAAAGGTCGGGACCGGCGTGCGCGATCTCCTCGAGGAGATCGTCCATCTCGTCCCGCCGCCGACGGGAGACCCCGCCGCGCCGCTCCAGGCGCTCCTCTTCGACTCCTGGTTCGACCTCTACCGGGGCGTGACCTGCCTCGTCCGCGTCCGCGAGGGAACCGTCCGGGCCGGGACGAGGATCCGGATGCTCGGGGCGGGCCTCGTCTTCGAGGTGCAGGAGGTCGGCATCTTCACGCCGAAGCCGCTCATCGTCCCGGACCTCTCCGTCGGCGAGGTCGGCTACGTCATCGCCGGGATCAAGGACCTCCACGCGACGAAGATCGGCGACACGATGACCGAGGCCGACCGGCCCTGCGCCGAGGCGCTCCCCGGCTTCTTGGACGTGAAGCCGATGGTCTTCGCGTCGATTTTCCCGACGGAGTCGGACGACTACGAGAACCTGCGCGACGCGATGGAGAAGCTCCGGCTGAACGACGCCTCGTTCACCTTCGAGCCCGAGTCGTCGACGGCGCTCGGCTTCGGCTTCCGGTGCGGGTACCTCGGCCTCCTCCACCTCGAGATCGTGCAGGAGCGGCTCGAGCGGGAGTTCGACCTCTCGCTCATCACGACGGCGCCGTCGGTGCCCTACCGGGTCCTGACGACGCGGGGGGAGACGCTCGAGATCTCGAACCCGGTGAAGCTCCCGAACCCCCAGGTCATCGAGGAGATCCGCGAGCCCTACATCCTCGCCACGATCATCACGAAGGACGAGTTCCTGGGCGGCCTCCTCGCGCTCGCCGAGGAGCGGCGGGGGACGCAGGTCTCGCTCGAGTACGCCGGCACCGACCGCGCCGTCCTGAAGTACGAGTTCCCCCTGAACGAGGTCATCCTCGACTTCTACGACAAGCTGAAGTCGATCTCGCGCGGCTACGCTTCGTTCGACTACCAGCTCATCGATTACCGCGCGGGAGACCTCGTGAAGCTGGACATCCTGATCAACGGCGACCCGGTCGACGCGCTCGCCTTCATCGTCCACAGGGACAAGGTGGCCGCGAAGGGGCGCGCCCTCTGCGAGAAGATGAAGGAGATGATCCCGCCGCAGATGTTCGAGGTCGTCATCCAGGCGGCGGTCGGCGCCAAGATCATCGCCCGGCAGACGGTCAAGGCGCTCCGGAAGAACGTCCTCGCGAAGTGCTACGGGGGCGACATCACCCGGAAGCGGAAGCTCCTCGAGAAGCAGAAGGAAGGGAAGAAGCGAATGAAGAAGGTCGGCCGCGTCGACCTGCCGCAGGAGGCCTTCCTCGCCGTCCTCAAGGTGGACTGAGGAGCCGTGGCCCGCTCCGTCCGCCGGTCGCTCCTGACCGAGGCCTCGGAGTACGCCGAGGCGATCCTCGTCGCCGTCCTCGTCGCCCTCTTCTTCAAGACGTGGGTCGTCGAGGCGTACGGCATCCCGAGCGGGTCGATGGAGCCCCGCCTCCTCCCCGGCGACCACATCGTCGTGAACAAGTTCGTCTACGGGACGCACGAGGGACCCTGGGCCGTCCTCCTGCCGCACCGGGAGGTCCGGCGGGGGGACGTCGTCGTCTTCC
Source organism: uncultured Acidobacteriota bacterium (assembly GCA_963821435.1). Lineage (GTDB taxonomy): Bacteria > Acidobacteriota > Thermoanaerobaculia > UBA5066 > UBA5066 > DAOMFB01. The sequence continues at coordinate 484,447 of CAWGDR010000004.1, read as the reverse complement.
GTTATCCCCCGGACCCGTCGCGCGACTTCGTGAAGCGGGTGATGGGCCTGCCGGGCGAGACGCTTCAGATCGCCTCGAGGAAGCTGCTCGTCGACGGGCACCCGGCCGACGACCCCCAGGCGTTCTTCCGCGACCCCGACGTCGTCCCGGACGGGCCGGAGGTCCCGCCGTCCGTCGCGGTCCGCGACCACTGGGGCCCGATCACTCTTCCGAACGACGCGTTCTTCGCCCTCGGGGACAACCGCGACGACTCCCAGGACTCCCGCTTCTGGGGCCCGGTCTCCCGCGGCCACCTGAAGGGGCGGGCCGTCTTCGTCTACTGGTCGTACGAGGAGAGCGCGGCGGCCCGGGAAATCACGGGCCGGGGGGCGGCCCTACGCCGCTTCCTCGACAACGCGCTAAACTTTTTCGGCCGGACCCGCTGGCGCCGGACCGGGCTCGTGATTCCGTGAGCGCCAAGCGGAGGCCGAGGTGGGACAGATGAAGACATCCGGGACGCTGCGCCGCCGGGGCGAGGGCGCCTTCAACATGATCCTGGGGCTCGCGGTTCTCTTCGTGGTCGGCGTCGCGGGCTTCCGCGTGATCCCCCTTCACGTGCACGGGAGCGAGGTCTTCGACGCGATGAACGAGGCGGCGAACTTCGGCGGCCTGAAAGGGCCGGACAAGCTCCGCTACGAGATCTTCGCGAAGGCCCAGGAGTACCGGGTGCCGCTCCAGATGAACGACATCAAGGTCGAGCGAAGCGGGCCCTACATCATCATCAGCGCCAAGTACGAGCAGACGGTGGACGTCTTCGGTCTGAAGTACACCTACCACTTCGACAAGAAGGTGGAGAAACTCATCTTCTAGTGAACGCGGGGGTTTCTCGATCCCCGCGGACCTCGCAGCCGTGAAGAGCGCGCCGCCCGATCCCGAGCCGCTTCAGGAAACCCGGCTGGACGTCTTCCTCGACGTCGCGTGCCTCTTCCCGACGCGTTCTCAGGCGGCGGCCGCCTGCAAGGGGGGGAAGGTGGACGTCAACGGGCACGCGGCGCCGCCGCACAAGCTCGTCCGGGTCGGCGACACGCTCGAGATCACGATGGAGCGGGGGCGCCGCACCTTCGTGATCCGGGGCCTCGCCGACCGGCACGTCCGGAAGGAAGTCGCCCGGACGCTGCGCGAGGAGACGACGCCGCCTCCGCCCGCCGAGGTCCTCGAGGCGCGCCGGCTCGAGCGGCTCCTCGCCCCGCGGCGCGACGAGGGAACCGGGAAGCTCTCGAAGAAGGACCGCCGCGACTGGCAGCGCCTCAAGGGCCGGTGAGACGACGCTAGCTGGAATGGTCGTGGATGATCTTCCACGCCCCGTTCTTCTTGACGAGGAAGATCGTGAAGGTCCCTTCCGGGTTCGTGGGGGGTGAGGCCAGCTTCCAACGGCCGTAGACGAGCGCCGCGTCCGCGCCGTTCGTCCAGCGGAGCGTCACCTCCGAGAAGGTGAGCGCGGGAAGTCCGTCCTTCTTCCCGCCGTACTTCTTCTCGTAGCGCTCGAGGACCTTCTCCCAGCCGCGCGTGATGGTCGCGCCCCCGAGGAAGGTCGTCTGCGTCGCCCTTCTCGTAGCCCTGCATGTAGCCGGCGAGGTCGCCGCGGGTCCATGCGGCAGCCTGGGCGTCGAGGAGCGGGAGGATCTCCCCCAAAACGCCGGTTTCGGCGGCGCGGGAGGGGACGGTTAACGCGACCAGGAGGCAGGCGAGGGCGGCGACGTTCGGTCGTAACATGCGGGGAGCTTATGCGGATCCTCCTCTACACGGGCAAGGGAGGCGTCGGGAAGACGACCGTCGCGGCGGCGACCGGCCTCGCGCTCGCGGCGCGCGGGCAGAAGACGCTGGTCATGTCGGTCGACGCCGCCCACTCCCTCGCAGACGCCTTCGACCTCCCGGTCGGCCTCACCGACCGCCATCGGGGGGAGCCGGTTCCGGTCGGGGAGAACCTCTGGATCCAGGAGGTGGACGTCACCGAGGAGATCGGCCGGCACTGGAAGGACATCTCGGGTTACATCACGACGCTCCTCGCCGTCACCGGGGTCGAGGAGGTGCTCGCGGAGGAGCTGGCGATCTTCCCCGGCATGGAGGAGGTCTCGGCGCTCCTCTACGTCAACCGCTACGCGCGGGAGGGGACGTACGACGTCCTCATCCTCGACTGCGCGCCGACGGGGGAGTCGCTCCGCTTCGTCTCCCTCCCGCCGACGCTCGACTGGTACATGAAGAAGCTCTTCCGGATCGAGCGGTCGCTCCTCCGCGTCGCGCGGCCGGTGGCCGAGAAGGTGACGGACCTGCCGCTCCCGCCGGACCGCTACTTCGAGAACGTGGAGTCGCTCGCGCAGAAGCTGGACGGCGTCGACGCGCTCCTCAAGGACCCGAAGACGACGACGGTCCGCCTCGTGACGAACGCCGAGAAGATCGTCATCCGCGAGACGCAGCGGGCGTTCATGTACTTCGGCCTCTACGGTTTCACGGTCGACGCGGTCGTCGTCAACCGCCTTCTGCCCGAGAAGATGAACGACCCCTTCTTCGACAAGTGGAGGCGGACGCAGGCGCAGTTCCTCGAGGAGGCGCGCCGCTACTTCGACCCCGTGCCGATCTGGACGCTGCCGCTCCGCGACGACCAGGTCGTCGGGACCGCCGCCCTCAACGCGCTCGCGAAGGAACTCTACGGCGACCGGGACCCCGCGGCGTCGTTCCGCGTGACCGCGCCCTACCGCTACGCAAAGAAGGGGAGCGGGTACGTCCTGACGCTGGAGCTGCCGTTCGTGGAGAAGGAGGCCGTGGAGCTGGCGGTCTCCTCGGGCGACCTGATCCTCCGGATCGGCAACGTGCGCCACCACGTCCCCATCCCGCGGACACTCGCGGGCTTCACGCCGTCCGCGGCGAAGGTCGAGGACGGCAAGCTGACCGTCCGGTTCGAGAAGGCGCGGCCCGAGGGCGCCGCGGTCTCGCGGTAGCGGAGAGCAACACCATGAACGCCATGAACGACGATTCGGATCCTGCCGAGCCGAAACCCCGCAGGCCGCGGCGCCCCCGGAAGCCGGCCGACCCGGTCGAGCGCGACTTCGGGCCCGGGGCGAAGGAAGAGACCGGCGCGGACGAGCCGGCGCCGTCCCGGGCCACGGGCCCCGTGCCGGGCCTCGCCTGCGGCGGCGAGCACTGCCTCCTCCGCCCCGTGGCCGGCCTCGTCGGCCGCTTCGGCGTCTCCCTCGCGGGGCGCGCGGCGCTCGGCCGCGCGGCGTTCTCGGGGGTCGAGATGATGAAGGCGCTCCGCGACTTCCTCGACGAGGAGATCGCGATGGTCGAGCACGCCGCCGGCAGGGGCGACGGCTCCGCCCGCTACGAGAAGATCAAGGTGGAGTAGAGCTCCCGGCACGGCCGGGCGGCGCGCTGGCACGATCGATGAATGAGCTCTTCCGGCGATGAGCCAGAACGGCGCCCCGCACCGAGGCGTGCCTCTTCGGTGGCAGCTCGGCCTGTCGACGTCGGTGATCGTCACGCTGGTCCTCGGCTCGTTGACGTTCTTCTTCCAGAAGAACGAGGTGGCGCGCTCCCGCGCGGATCGCGAGACGCTCATGGGGCAGGCGGCCGCGCCGCTCGCCGCGGACATCGAGGCGTCGCGGGGCGTCGAGGCCATCCGAGAGCGGCTGTGGAACTTCGAGGCGGCGCACTCGCGCCGGGGGTACCGGCACCTGCACGCCCTGTTGCGCGGCGGCAACGGCCTTCCGGCCGGGGAAGTTCTTCCTGGCCCGCATCAGGAGCCGCCCGCTCGGCTCACTCCGCGCGGAGATTCCGGTCGTCTCGGCGTTCCTCCCGCGGCGGCCGCGGCACGCTCGAGGTCTGGCAGGACGGCGCCGAATTCCAGGAGATGGTGGATCGCCGCTGGAGGTTCTGGATCCTCAGCATCGCGGCGGCCATCGGCTCCCTGCTCCTGTCGCTCTACGTTGCGTACCAGTTCCTGATCGACCGGCCCCTGCGCCGGCTGCTGGACGGCGTGAGCCAGATGGAGCGGGGCTACTGGAGCGGGCTCGAGATCCCGCGCGGCGCCTGGGAGATGCGCTGGCTCGCCTACCGGTTCCGCAATCTCGGGACGCAGCTCGAGGAGACGGTGCGGCGGCTGGTCGAGGCCGATCGGCGCGCCCTGTTCGGGCTGAGTCAGGACACGCTCCTGGCCGCGGGCGGCAAGCGCCCCGTGCTCGTGGCGGGCGACGCCTCGCCGCGCTCGAACGAGGAGGCCGCCTTCGACGGGAAGCTGCTCCGCCGCTACCTCCTCTCGCGTTGCCGCTTTCTCGAGGCTCGCGGCCCGAACGACGCCGGGGCGCGCGCCGCGGCGAGGGAGACCTGGGAACGGGACGTTCTCGAGGCCGAGCGGCTGGGCGAGAGCGGGCTGAAGGCGCGCCTGGAGGACGCCGCCTTCCGGATCCTCGAGCCCGAGGCCTTCGAGGAGATCCGGCGGCGGCTCGCGAAGCTGCCCGTGACGAACAAGGGCTGGTTGCGGAAGAGAGAGGCGGAGATCCGCACGGCGCTCGGCGAGGCGGGCGTGAGGCACAAGGCCCTGCAGTACCGGGTGAAGCACCCGGCGGGAATCTGGAGAAAGACGCGGGCGAAGGGCCTCACCCTCGATCAGATCCACGACATCCTCGCGTTCCGGATCATCGTGAAGGACGAGCAGGACTGCTACCGCGCCCTGAAGGCGCTGCACGAGCGGTTCGAGCCCCTGCTGCTCAGGTTCAAGGACTACATCGCCCAGCCGAAGGAGAACGGGTACCGGAGCCTCCACACGTGCCTCAAGTCCGCGGACGGCGTCGTCTTCGAGAGCCAGATCCGGACCCTCGCGATGCACGAGCAGGCGCTCGGGGGCGACGCGGCGCACTGGCGATACAAGGCGACGTCGGACTGGTACGGCTACGGCGCCCTCCGGCGTTCCTTCTCCGGCTTCTCGAAGGCGTTCGGGATCCGCGGCAAGCGGCCCGGCCCCGGCTCCTCCCCGCCTTGACGGGAGCCGGAAGCGGAGCCAGATTTCCCGCCAGGGAGTTCGAGCTCCCGGAGGCTTTCATGCGCCTCTCCGCCGCGCGCGCGACGGTCGTCGCGTTCCTCTTCGTGACCCCTACGGCCGCCGCCGACGTCCAGAGCTTCACGCTGGGGCACGTCGACCTGCTGGATCTCGCCGCGAACGCCCCGCTCGGGACGGTTCCCGCTGCTCGCCCGCCGGCACCGGCTCCCCCGGAACCCTGCGCGAGCTGCACGTCGTGGTCGAGTCGTTCCTCAGGGACGACGTGAAGGTCGACCCGGCAGGACGCGCGCTGGCGCCTCGACGCGGCGCGCCGGGGTACCGCCGTCGATACCGGAACGAACTCCTACGACGGAAACCCCTTGGGCGCCCTCATTGCGGTCGTTCTCGGCTCGGTCTCCTACAGCATGGACACGGGCCTGCGTCGCGCGAGGGCCTGCTCCGAGTATCTCGAGGGCCTCGAGAACCGGACGCGGGCCCTCCTCGAGGCCGTGCCCGAGACGGACGAGCCCGCGACGCCGGAGCTCCTCGCCCGCTGGGAGCGGCTCCGGACCGACCTGCGGTCGAACGGGATCTGCCCGGCGAGGCGCTGGCCGTAACGGGAGACGCTCAGAAAGCCGGAAGAGCCGCGGCCATCTTCTGCGACGATCGCGCGCGCGGCGGCGACGCGGTCTTTCGCGGCGAGGATCGGGCGGCCGACGACGAGGAGGTCGGCCCCGGCCTGGATCGCCTCGCCGGGGGTTGCGACGCGCTTCTGGTCCCCCTTCTCCGCCCCGGCCGGCCGGACACCCGGGACCACGAGGAGGAAGTCCCGTCCGCACGCGGCGCGCCGGCGCTACAAGGCGACGTCGGACTGGTACGGCTACGGCGCCTTCCGGCGTTCCTTCTCCGGCTTTTCGAAGGCCTTCAGGCCAAGGCGCGGCGAAAGCAGGCCGCCCCGGGGGCAGATCACCGGGGCTCCCTGCGTTTGATGCCGCGAGTAAGTTGTCCGTCGTGAGCGGTCTCCTTCGATGAGGAATGCCTCCTGAGTGAATCCGGCTTCCTGACCGGTGTCCTCGCGGCCGCTGCAGTCCTTCTCGTCGGTTCCTGCGAGAGCAAGTCGCCGACGGAACCGGTCGTGCCGACGGCGACGCCGACGGTCACGCCGAGCCCGACCCCCCCGGTTTCGACGACCCCGACCATCATCGCCATCACGCCGACCGCGACACCCGCGGGCTCACCGACGCCGACCTCGGGGTTGGGTGCGACGCCGATCACGGCGACGCCGACCTTCACGAATACCCCCCCTCCGACGGCGACTCCCACTTCCGTGCCGACGGTGACGGGCACAATCCTGCCGACGCAGAGCCCGGCTGCCTCCCCAACGGCGACGTCGGGACCCACCGGGACACCCACGCCGAATTCCCCGACGCCGAGCCCGACGCCGACGACGGGGAGCGGCCTGAACTGATCCGGCGCGCACCGGGGCCTCCGATGCCTTGACGCGGGCCCGGTCCCGGCGGATCTGCTCGCGACCTGGGACGCGACGACCGGAGAGATCCGTGCCGCGCAGACGTGCGCCCGGTTCCGGGGGCGTTGAAGGTAGAGCGCGCTCAGGTGGCCGGGAGCGCGGCGGCCATCTCGGCGACGATCGCGCGCGCGGCGGCGACGCGGTCCTTCGCGGCGAGGATCGGCCGGCCGACGACGAGGAGGTCGGCCCCGGCCGCCAGCGCGTCGCCGGGCGAGGCGACGCGCTTCTGATCCCCCCTCTCCGCCCCTGCGGGGCGGACGCCGGGGACGACGAGGAGAAAATCCTTCCCGCACGCGGCGCGAATGGCGGCGGTCTCCTCCGGCGAGCAGACGACGCCGTCGAGGCCCGCCTCCCTCGCGAGCGCGGCGAGCCGGACGGCCGCCTCCCGCGGCGATCCCGCGAGGCCGACGGCGGCGAGGGCGGCGGCGTCGAGCGAGGTCAGGACCGTGACGGCGATCAGGGAGGGGCGGGGAAGCCCCGCCTTTGCCGCGGCGCTCCGGCCCTCCTCGCCGAAGGCCCGCATCATCTCCCGCCCGCCGGCCGCATGGCAGTTGAGGATCGACGCTCCGGTCGCGACCGCGGCCGCAGCGGCGCGCCCGACGGTGTTCGGGATGTCGTGCAGCTTCAGGTCGAGGAAGACGCGGCCCCTCTCGGCGATCTCCCGGACGAGGCCCGGCCCCTGCGAGACGAAGGCCTCGAGGCCCAGCTTGAAGACGCCGACCTCCGGGGCGAGGTCGCGGACGGCGGCGAGGATCGCCTCCCGGTCCGGGAGGTCGAGCGCGACCGCGAGGCGGCTGCGCGCGGCGCTCACGCGAAGAGGTGCTCCGGACGGGGGCGCGTCTTGAGCGTCCCGGTCAGCTCCGCGACGCGCGAGACGCCGTGCGCGTCGCACCAGGCGGCCAGGTCGTCGACGAGCCGGGCGGCGAGAGACGGGTCGCGGAAGTTCGCCGTGCCGACCTGTACGGCGTTCGCCCCCGCGATCAGGAACTCGACGACGTGCTCCACGTTCTCGATCCCCCCCATCCCGAAGATCGGGACCTTCGGGAGGGCCTTCCGGACCTCCCAGACCATCCGAACCGCGATCGGGCGGATGGAGGGGCCCGAGAGCCCCCCCGTCGTGAAGCCGATCTTCGGCGTCCGCCTCTCGATGTCGATGGAGAGACCGACGAGCGTGTTGATCAGGGAGAGGATGTCGGCGCCGTTGTCGACCGCCGCCCGGGCGGTCTCCGTGATGTCGGTGACGTTCGGCGAGAGCTTGACGATCAGAGGGAGCGGCGACGCGGCGCGGACGCGCTTCACGAGCGCCCCGAGCGCCTGCGGGTTGTTCCCGAAGACGAGGCCCCCCTTGACGACGTTCGGACAGGAGACGTTCAGCTCGAGGGCCGCGACGCGGCGGTCATTCCCGATCCGCTCCACGACCGCCACGTAGTCGTCCTCGGTGTCCCCCCAGACGTTCGCGAGGACGGTCGCGCCGAGGCGGTGGAGCTCCGGGAGCTTCTCCTGAAGGAACGCTTCGACGCCGACGTTCTGGAGGCCGATCGCGTTCAGCATTCCCGCGTCCGTCTCGCAGATCCGGGGCGGCGGGTTCCCGTGGCACGGGCGGACGGAGAGCCCCTTGACGGAGATCGCCCCGAGCTTCCTGAGGTCGACGAACTCGGCGAACTCGAGACCGTAGCCGTAGGTCCCCGACGCCGTCGCAACCGGATTCCTGAGCGCGAGCCGCCCGAGGCGGACGGAGAGGTCGACGCTCACGGTCAGAGCCTCTCCCAGTCGATGACGCGAAGGGGGGAGGCAGGGCCCTTCCTTGCAGACCGTCGCGAAGCGGCCGTCCGTCATCGGCGCCACGCAGCCGAGGCAGACGCCGAAGCCGCACGCCATCTCCGACTCGAGCGCGAACGACGCGTCGACCTTCGCCGCGGCGAGGAGCTTCGCGAGCGCGCGGAACATCGGCTGCGGCCCGCACGCGAAGACGCGCCGGTATCCCGGCGAGGAGGCGAGCGCCTGCGCGACGAGGTCGGTGACGAGGCCCTTCCGGCCCAGCGAGCCGTCGTCGGTCGCGTAGCGGCAGCGGTGAGGCCCGAGGAAGCGCTCGAAGTCGGCGCGCTTCAGGATGTCCTTCTCGTTCCGCCCGCCGTAGAAGAGGTCCGCCGCGATGCGGCGGGAAGCCAGCTCGCGGGCGAGGAGGACGAGGGGCGCGAGGCCGATGCCGCCGGCGACCAGCGCGACGCGGTCCGACGGGCCGAGGTCGTCGATCGGGAACGGCACGCCGAGCGGCCCGAGCACCGGGATCGGCGTCCCCTCCGCGAAGTGGCCCAGCATCGTCGTCCCGACGCCGATGGCCTTCACGACGAACTCGATCGCGGGAACCCCCGCGACCTTCGTCACGTCGGCGATGGAGAAGGCGCGCCGGAGGTAGGGGCGCAGGCCGTCGCCGGCCTGCAGCATCGCGAAGTGGCCCGGCTTCGTCGCCGGGCCGATCGTCCCCGCCTGGAGGAAGAGCGAGTAATGCGTGGCGTCGTAGTGCACCGTCCGGAGGACGCGGAGGGATTCGTTGACGGCCATCGAGGAGGGGGCGACACTCGCCGCGCGCGGATTATGAGCGAGCGGGCCCGGGCGTTCCACCCTCTTCTGGCGGGCGCGGTCTGCGGCGCCGCGTGGGCCGACGTCCTGATCGGCCTCAACCCTCCGCTCCTCGGCTACAAACCCGCCGTCCGGATGCTCGTCTACGTCGCGCTGCTGGGGGCGGCGGCGGCGGTCCCGGCCGCGTTCCTGAGGCGGCGTGCGACGGGCCCCTCGCGTCCCGGCTGGGCGCTCCTCGCCGTTCTCTTCGCGCTCTTCACGGGCTTCGCCGCCTACCAGCGGGGGCTCACCTTCGACTACGTCCCGGCGAGCGGGCGGTGGGTCCTCGTCGCGGCGTCCCTCGTCGGCGCGCTCGGGGCGCTCGTCTCGGCGGCGCTCGCGTGGCGCCCGCCCCGGGCCGAGAGCGTCCGTCTCGGCGCCCTCCTCCTCCTCGGCGCCCTCTTCGGCGCCGTTCCGATCGTCGCGCACCGGCGCCCCGCGCCGGCGCCGCTCGCGACGCCCCCGCCCGTCCCGCAGGCCCCGACGCGGAACCTGCTCGTCGTCGGGCTCGAAGGGGTCTCCTGGGAGCGGATCACGGCGGGAGCCTCGGACGGCTCCCTTCCGGTCTTCGCGTCGCTCCTGAAGAACGGCTCGGCGGGCCCCCTCGAGCCGCTCGTCCCGTACGACCGCTCGGCGCTCTGGACGACCGCGGCGACGGGGAAGCGTCCCCGCAAGCACGAGATCGTGTCGGACGCCGTGCTCGAGACACCGGGAGGGGCCCTGCGGCTCCTGCCGGGGCTTCCCGGCACCTCTCTCCGGATCGGCCTCCCGTTCGGGACGTGGCGGGAGATTCGCGGAAGCGAGCGCCTCTCCCTCTCCTTCTGGGAGATCCTCGCGCGGCGGGGGCACGAGGCCGCCGTCCTGAACTGGCCGGCGTCCTCCCCGGCTCGTCCGGGGCTCGTCCTCTGGGCGGGCGACCGCGCCTTTTCGACGGTGCCGGCGCCGGGCGCGGTTCTCCCGGCCGAGGCGGCGGCGCGGCTCGGCTACTTCCGGGTCGACCCGTCCCGGCTCGACCGCCCGCTCGTCCGCTCCCTCACGCCGGCCGGGCTCCGGCCCGAGCTCGCCGCGTCGACGACGCTGGCCGCGGCCGCCGCCGACCTGACGGTCCTCGGCGCGGCCCTCGGCTGGCTCCCGAGCGGCCCGAGCAACGTCTCGGTGCTGGTCCTGTCGGGCGCGTCCGCCGTGGCGGCTCCGTTCGGGGCGGCGGACGACGCCCGTGCGTGGGGCCTCCCCGTCCCGGACGCGGAGGCGAAGGCGCGAGCCCGGAAGGCCTACGACCGGTTCCTCGACGACCTCCTACGGGATCTCGTGGAGCGCGAGGGACGCGACCGGACGATCTGCATCTTCGCGCCCGCCAGCTGGGGACCGCCGCTTCCGCTCGACGCGCTCGGCCGGTTCCTGTCGGGCGAGCCGCCCCGCGCCGGTCCCGGGGCGGCCGCCGACGGCTTCCTCCTCCTCGTCGGCGCGGGAATCCGGTCCGGCGTCCGGCTCACCTCGGCGACCGTCCTCGACCTCGCGCCGACGCTCCTCGTCCTCGCCGGCGAGCCCATGGCCCGCGACATGGACGGCCGCGTCCTCGCCGAGGCGTTCGACGCCCGGCTCTCGGAGGGCCCCGGCATCCCGATCGTCACCTCCTTCGAACCGGAAGGGCCGCAATGAGGAGGGCGCTCGTCCCGGCGGCGCTCGCCGCCATCCTCCTCCTCGGCGTCTCCCTGCGCCTCGTGAAGTGGCGGGAGTGGCCGGGGGGCCCGTGGATCGACGAGGTCTACTTCCTGCGCGCGGCCCGCCTCGTGGAGGCCCGCCCGGAGGCGCCGCTCTTCGGCTCGACGCCGCTCCTGCCGCCGGAGTTCCCGGGCACGGCACCCTCTACCCGTCGAACGTCTACCTCGGCGTCGTCTCGGCAGTCGACCACCTCGCCGGAGGGGGGCTTCCGACGTTGCGGGCGATGTCGATCGGCCCGGCCCTCCTCCTCTTCCTCGGAGCTCTGCTCGTGGCGTGGGAGGCGACGCGGCACCGCCCGGCGGCCTTCCTTCCCGGCGGGTGTTCTCCTCGCCACCTCGATCTGGCTCCTGACGCAGGGACGGTGGGCCTGCGACGTCCTCTTCACGTCGGCGCTCGTCACGTGGTCGGCGGGGGCGGCGCTCTCGGCGGCGCGGACCGGCTCCCGCCTCGCGGCCGTCGCTCTCGGGTCTCCTCCTCGGCCTCGCCCAGTACGGATACGTCCAGTCGCGGCTCGCGTTCCTCGCCCCGCTGGCCGTGGCCGCCTGGGCCGCGGTCCGGCGCGAGCGGGAGCTCCTCCGGCTCGCGGCGACGGTCGCGCTCGCGGCGGGGATCGTGGCCGCGCCGCTCTTCGTCCATCTCGCGAGGAACCCCGACCGCGCGACCGCCCACGTCGAGGACCTCTCGATCCTCGCGCGGCCGCCGGAGAGCGCGCTCGCTGCCCTCGGCGCGAACCGTCCGGGACTACGCCGCGCTCTTCACGTACCGCGGGGACCTCATCCCGCGACACGGGGACCCGACGCGCCCGATCCTCCTCGCGGGCGTCGCCGCGCTCTTCGCTCTCTCGCTCGCGCTCGCGATCCGGCGCCCCGGTCCCGAGAGATTCCTCGCCCTGATGTTCGGGCTCTTCCTCGCGGGAGCGCTCCTCGCCCGGGACGCCGAGAGCGCGAACGCGTCGCGGCTCTCTCCCGCGGCGCCGTTCGTCCTGACGCTGGCCGCGCTCGGGGGCGCGGAGCTGGCGGGGCGCCTCGGCCGGTTCAGGACCGCGGGCCTCGCGGCGCTGTGGACGGTCGTCCTCGTCTCGGCGGCGCTGGACGTTGCCGCCTTCGTCCGCTGGGCGCGCGCGCCCGCGGCGTGGGTCGCCTTCGGCGTCCCGGAGCGGGACCTCGCGGACGCCGTCGCCGCCGAGGTCGCCGCGCGGGGGCCGGCCGAGGTCCTCCTCCACCCGGTCTCTGGCGCCCGGAACGTCTACCTCGTCGACGTCCTCCTCGGCCGTCCCGGCGACGCTGCCCGGCACGCGGTGAAGACGGGGCCGCTCGAAGGGCCGCTGCCGTGGACGCACCGGCCCTCCGGCGACGTTCTCTATGCGGCCGGGGGCGGCGAGGCGACGGAGCGTGCGGTGGCCGCCCTCGGAGGCCGGCTCGTCGCGAGCCGCCGGTACCTGCCCTACGGACAGCTCGACGGGCCGAGGTGGGCGCTCTATCGGATCCCGGGGGAGAGCGCGGGCCGTGCCGCGGAGTCGGCGCTGGGCGTGTATCCGCTCCTTCCGGCCCGGCCCGGCGGAAACCTGCAGGTGTCAGAGGAGGGGCTCTTCCAGGTCGCGACCGGCGGCGGCGTCCGGGCCTGGCTCGACGGGCAGGACGATCTTCCCCCTGTTGCCCGACGGGCCCGGCGCGGTCGTCGTCCGGCTCGCGAAGGGATCCCACGAGCTCCGCTGGGACCGCCTCGACCCGCGGGGAAGCCTGACGCTCACGGGACCCGACGGGTTCGTGATTCCGTTCGGGGAGGAGGCTCAGCCTCCGAGGGCTTCCAGAAGCGCCTCCTGAAAGGCGGCCGGCGCCTCGAGCGGCGCGTCGTGCCCGACGCCCTTCACGACGAGGAGGCGCCCCCCCCGGATCTTCCCGAGCGCCGCCCGGGCGTCCCCGAGCGGCAGGAACGGCTCCTCCCCGCCCCAGATCAGCACCGTCCCTGCTGGGAGCTCCCCCTCGCGGCCGAGCAGCAGATCGGGCCGGCCCGCGAGCGCGACGGTCGTCTGGACGTTCGACGAGAGGTAATTGCGCGCGAGGGCGTCCGCGACCGCCCCGATCGCGGGGAGCGGCTTCCTGAGGAAGAGCAGGTCGACGAGCCGTCGCGCCCCCGCGCGGTCGCGCGGCGCGGCGATCGCGTGGAGGCGGTCATCCTCTCCGGCGTCGAAGCGGGAGAAGCCCGCGGCGTCGACGAGGACGAGGCGCCGGACGCGCCGGGGGTGCTCGAGGGCGTAGAGCCCGGCCGTGAGGCCGCCGAGCGAGTGGCCGACGAGGTCGAAGGAGGTGCAGGCCGAGCGCCGTCGCCATCGACTCCACGGCCGCCACCCGCGCGGGAAGCGCCAGCCCCTCCGGCGAGGCGGGCGTCCCGCTCGCGCCCGAGCCGGGAGCGTCGGGGACGATCACCGTCCGGCCGCGGGAGGCGAGGAACCGCGCCGTCACCGCCCAGTAGCCGGCGTCGGCCCCGAGGCCGTGCAGGAGGACGACGGGGCGCTCGGCCGAGAGCGGCCCGACGACGAAGGCGTGAAGGCGCGTGCCGTCCTTCGCCGCGTAGATCTCCTCGTGCCCCGACGAGGCGCGGAAGACGGCCTCCCCGGCCTTCCGGACCGCCCGCAGCGGATCGGCCGCGAACGCGCCGAAGAGAAACGCGGCGGCGAAGAGGAGGCCGAGCCCGGCGGCGAAGGCGATCCGGCGGGGCACGCCCGGAGCTTAGTACGCGAGGAGGTCGACGAGCGCGGCGTGGACGTCCTCGCTCTGCGGAAGCGTCGCGTCCTCGAGGCGGGGCGCGTAGCCGCAGAAGACGTCGAGCGCCGCCACGCGCTTCACCGGCGCGTCGAGCCACTCGAAGAGCTCGTCCGCCGCGCGCGCGGCGATCTCCGCGCCGAAGCCGTGCGTCTTCCAGTCCTCGTGGACGACGAGGAGCCGGTTCGTCCGCTTCACGGAGGCGGCGACGCGCCGGAAGTCGTACGGCGCGAGCGACCGGAGGTCGATCACCTCGACCTGGCGGCCCGTCTCGTCGGCGAGCCGGTTCGCCGCCGTGACGCTCCGGAAGACGGTGGCGCCGTAGGTCACGACCGTCGCGGCGTCCCCCGGGCGGACCGTCTTCGCTTTCCCGAACGGAATCCATGAGGTCCGGGCCCGGGGTAGACCGCCTTGTTGTGCGTCTGGCGGTAGAGGTGCTTGTGCTCGAGGAAGAGGACCGGGTCGTCGGAGCGGATCGCGGTCCTGAGGAGTCCGTTCGCGTCCAGCGCGTTCGACGGCATCACGACGCGGAGGCCGGGAATGTGCGTGAAGGTCACCTCGCCGGACTGGGAGTGGTAGGGCCCGCCCCCGGTCAGGTACCCCCCGATCGGGACCCGGACGACGACCGGCGCCGACCAGTTGCCGCCCGAGCGCCAGCGCGTCGTCGCGAGCTCGTCGCGGAGCTGCTGCATCGCGGGCCAGATGTAGTCGAAGAACTGGATCTCGACGACCGGCTTCAGGCCGCGGGCCGCCCAGCCGATTGCGCGCCCGACGATCCCCGCCTCGGCAAGCGGCGAGTTGAAGACCCGCTCCTTTCCGTAGAGCTTCTGGAGGCCGGCCGTGACCTTGAAGACGCCCCCCTTCCCCTTGCACTCGTCGAGGACGTCGTCGCGCGAGGCATCCGCGACGTCCTCGCCGAAGACGACGATCCGGCCGTCGTGCCCCATCTCGTCCCTCAGGCAGGCGTTGATCAGGTCGACCATCGTCGTCGGCGTTCCGGAGAGGGGGGGCGCGTCCTCGGTGTCGAAGTCGCGGGAGGTCGGGTCGACGGCGGCGGAATAGACGTTCGCCAGCGCGTCCGCCGGGTCGGGCTGAGGGCGCGAGGCCGCGTCGTCCGCCGCGCGGTTCACCTCCGCGTCGGCTTCGGCCTTCAGCGCCTGAAGCGCCTCCTCCGTGAGGACGCCCTCCTCGACGAGCCAGCGGGCCATCGTCGTCACGGGGTCGCGCTCGGCGTCCCGGTTCCGCTCGGTCTCGGGGCGGTAAAGCCTTTCGTCGTCGGAGAGGGAATGCGAGTAGGGGCGAATGACGTGCGCGTGGACGAGGGCCGGGCCCTTTCCGCTCGCGGGCGTAGGCGAACGCCCAGCGGAATGCGTCGTACGACTCGAGGAAGTCGCAGCCGTCGGTCTCGGCGACGAAGAGGCCGGGGAAGGAGCGGACGAGCTTCGAGATCGAGCCGCCCGGCGTGTTCACCTCGACCGGCACCGAGATGGCGTAGCCGTTGTCCTCGACGACGAAGACCACGGGGAGCTTCTTCCCGCAGGCGGAGCTGAGCGCCTCCCAGAACTCCCCCTCGGACGTCGACCCGTCGCCGATCGTCACGACGACGACCTCGTCGTCGGCCGCCACCGAGGCCGCCGCCCGGAAGTCCGCGGCCTCGGGGCGGAGGAGGTACCGCCCCGCCTCCGCCGCGCCGACGCCCGGAAGGCACTCCGTCCCCGTGGGCGAGGAGGCGGTGAAGATGTTCAGCTTCTTCGAGCTCCAGTGCGACGGCATCTGCCGCCCGGCCGAGGCCGGGTCGTCGGCCGCGCCGACGCCCTGCAGGAACATCTCGAGCGGCGTGACGCCGAGGCCGAGGCAGAGCGCCCGGTCGCGGTAGTAGCCGAAGAGCCAGTCACGCCCCGGCGCCATGTTGAAGGCGATCGCGGTCTGGGCCGCCTCGTGCCCGGCCCCGGAGATCTGGAAGAAGATCCGGTTCTGCCGCTTGAGCTGGATCTCCTTGTCGTCGATCCGCCGCGACGTGTAGATGTTCCGGTACGCCTCGACGAGGTCGTCCTTCGAGAGGCCGAGGAACTTCTCCGCCGCCTCGGCGGTTTCAGGCGCCATAGACGGCGGAGATTACCCGAAGCGCCGGCCCGGCCCCGGGACGAGAAGGGGGAACCCGGCGCCGGGTTCCCCCTCGAAGCTCACTGCGGGAAGTTCTTCCCCTCCTCGAGCTGCTTGACCAGCCCCTCGAGGTTCTTCTTGTTGAGCGGGTCGGGCGCCTCGGCCGCCGCCAGCTTCGCGTACTCGAGGGCCTTCTTGAGGTTCCCGTCGTACGCGTAAGCGCGCATCAGGCCGACGTTCACGGGCCACTTCCCGGGGTATCGCTTCGCGTTCGCGAAGAAGATCTTGTTCGCCTCGGCGTAGTTCTTCTGCGCCTGGAGCTGCCGGCCGAGGCCGTGGATGGCGGTCGGCGTGGCGTCGGGGCTGGCGAGCGCCTTCTCGAGCGTCTTCGCCGCCTCGGCGTCCTTGCCGTTCGCGACCTGCGCCCGCCAGAGCGTCGTCAAGCGTCGAGAAGTTCTCCGAGCCGCCGACGTCGGGCGTCATCGCCTTCTCGGCCCACTGGAGCGCCTCGGGGAGGTTCACCTTGTTCTGGACGCACCAGTCGGCCGCCTGCTGGAGGTACTGCCACGAGAAGCCGACGCCCGCGCGGAGCTGGCTCCGGAGGTCCTTCACCCAGAGCTCCTTGGCGTTCGGGACGCTGATCCGGATCGGGACCTGCAGCTCCTCCCACTTCATGGCGACGGTCGCGTTCTCGGGCTCGCGGACCGGGAACTCGTACGTCAGCCACTCGTGGTACTCGGACTTCGAAGGCTTCACGGTGACGCGGAGCGCGTCCTCCTTCGGGTCGTACCAGTAGCTCCCCCAGGAGTTGCTGTCCTTGAAAAGACAACGATCCACTCCGTCTCGCCCGGGATCATGTGGAGGCCGTACTTGCCGGCCGGGAGCGGCTGCCCCTCGACCTTCACGTCGTGGTCGACGGCGAACGTCGTGTTCATGTTCGCCCCGGCGCGCCACGGGCACTTCGGGCAGTTGTTGTAGCCGAGGTCGGAGAGGCCGTACGGGACGAGCCCGCCCCAGATCTTCCCCTTCCGGTCCTGCCCGTTCAGGACGACGCGGGGGCTGGAGTAGTCGACCGTGACCTTGACCGGTCCGATCTGCTGCGTGACGGCGGCGCGCTGGTTGTCGCCGGGAGGAGAGATGACCAGCCCCTGCGCGAGCGCCGGGCCGGCGGCCGCGAGGACGAACAGCGCAAGAGCAGGGACGAAACCGGGACGACGCCTCATCGGGGACCTCCGACCGGCCCGACGGGCTCCCGTTCCGCGGCGCGGTGTCGGGGTGGGAAATCGGAGCCGGATGCCCGTGGTACGCGCCGGCGGGGCGCCATGTTTCAAGCGGGCGATCAGGCGGCGGAGCCCGCGGAGCGGCTCTCGACCGGGGGAAGCGGGGCGGAGGCGTGCCAGTCCGTGTGCGGCGTCCGGTTCCGGACGAACCAGTTCCAGAGCAGCTCCCGGTAGGTGTGGGCCCGGATCCCTTCCTTTTCAAAGAAGGGAACCAACGCCTCGTTCAGCTCGGGGAGCCGATAGAAGGGGACGGCCGGAAAGTAGTGGTGCTCGAGATGGTAGTTCGACCAGAGGAAGACGACCTCCCAGAGGCGCGAACGGACCATCCGGGTCGACCACTTGGCGGGCTCCCCCGGGACGATGTCGTAGTGCTGGCCGAGCCGGTTCAGCGTGAAGGCGGGGGGGAAGACGACGAAGACCGGGATCGCCCAGAGCCAGACGAGGCGGGCGGCGCCGCCGAGGAGATAGATCGCCGCCGGCGACGGCCAGGTGGAGCGCGATCGCGCCGAGCCGCTCCCGCCGGATCGTCCGCTGGAGCTCGGGCGGGTAGGTGGCGTTCTCCTTCCGGGCCGCCCGGAAGTAGATCGGGAAGAGCGCGGGCGTGGCGTAGAGGAGCTTCAGCCACCGCGCGTTCTTCTTCGGCGAGAGGTGCGCCCGCTTCGGATCGTCGGTGGACGAGCCCAGCTCGCCGTGGTGGTCGAGGTGCCAGCGCGTGAACTGCGTCGCCGAGATCCCCGACGGAAGGGCGTAGGCGAGGCCGAGGAGCCGGTACGCGAGCGGGCGGTCGCCGTCGAAGACGTCCTTGTGGACCACCTCGTGGAGGAGGACCGTCCCGTCGAAGACGACGAAGCCGAGGACGAGCGCGCAGGGGATCCGGACCCAGAGCGACTCGACCTGCCACGAGAGCCCGAAGGCGGCGGCGAAGAGGGCGAGCTGCCGGAGCGCCACCGCGAAGTGGCGGGCGGGATCCTTCCGATGCAGCTCCCTCAGAACGTCGTGTGACACCGCGACGGCGAGCCGCCGCTTCAGGTCCCCGATCGCGTGGTTGTAATAGCCCCCCTTCATCGCCGGGAAAGATTACGCCTTCCGCCTGAGAACCGGTATCAGGTTGGGAAGGCGCGTCCCGGCACGGGCGACGGATCTCTCCCGACGCGGTCCTCACCGCGCCTCGATCGTGGTCAGGTCGTTGGTGACGTCGTCGATGACGGAGACGAAGGCCGCGTAGGCGGCTCCCGGAGTAGTGCTGGAGAGGACGAGCCGGGCGCAAGTGACGGGGCCGGAGACTCCCATGTCGCGGACGACGTGCCTGATCTGGGTCATGCCGTTCGAGGGAACTGTGTAGCTCTTCTGGGCCAGCGTCGCCCCTTCGGGAGAGACGAGAGCGACGTCGACGGTGGTGGAGACGTCGGCATTGCTGGCGAGGACGAGGTTGGAGCGGAAGCCGTCGCCCTCGCGGATGTAGAGGATCGAGCGCGAAGTGCCTGCGGGAATCAGGTCCGACGACCTGACGGCGGGAACGGTCTGGCTCATCGTTCCGCCGAACCCGGTCGCGGAGGTGACGGAGACCGCCCTCAGGGCCGGGGAATCCGACGTGATGCGAATGGCCCCGAAGTTCAAGGTCTGGCCGAAGACCGACCCGAGGACGTCGAAGTAGGTGACCGACCTGCCCGCGTCGAGGTTGAAGGTCTGTTCGGGACCAGTCGATCCGTCCTGGTCGTGGCCGAGGAACTTCATCGTGAAGGAGGCGGGCGCCGAGCCGGTGTTCGAGAGGGAGACGTTCGTCGTGTAGAAGGCGCCGTTGCCGCCCGCGAGGTGGGCGCTTGCCGGGACCAGGAACGTCGCGCCGCCGCCGGCTGTTGACATCTGCCATACGCCGTTCGAGGTTCCGGCGTAAAGGGTCGTTTCCCCGGTGGCGTTCAGGGCCAAGGCGTTGACGTTCAGGTTCGTCAGGCCCGCGTTGATGGCGGCCCAGGTGTCGCCGGAATCGGTGGACCTGAAGACGCCGCCGCCCGACGTGCCCGCATAAAGGGTGGCCGGCGCCGAAGGATCGATGGCCAGGGCACCGACATCGGTGCTGGTCAGGCCGGTGTTGATGGCGGTCCAGTTCCCCCCACCGTTGCTGCTCCTGAAAACGCCGCCCCCTAACGTCCCGGCGTAGAGCGTTGCCGGGTTTGTGGGATCGATCACCAGGGCCAAGACACTGCGGTTGGTCAGGCCGATGTTGATGGCGGTCCAGTTCCCCCCGCCGTTGGTGCTCTTGAAGACGCCGAAGCCGCCGGCATAAACTGTGGCCGTCGCCAAAGGATCAATCGACAGGGCCGCGGCCCCGATCAGCCGTGACGCCCGTCCAGTTGTCCCCGCCGTTAATGGTCTTGAAGACGCCGCCGCCCTCCGAGGTCCCAGCGTAAAGAGTGGCCGGCGCCGAAGGATCGAGGGCCAGGGCACCCATGAAGGGGTGGGGCAGGCCGGTGTTGACGCCCGTCCAGTTATCCCCGCCATTAATGGTCTTGAAGACGCCGCTGCCATACGAGCCGGCATAGAGCGTGGCCGGCGCTGAAGGATCAATCGCCAAGCCGACGACCCAGGCGTTGGTCAGGCCTGTGGGCGTCCAGCTCCCCCCGCCGTTGGTGCTCTTGAAGACGACGCCGCCCTCCGTGCTGGCGTAAAGGGTGGTCGGCGTAGCGGGATCAATCGCCAGGGCCAAGATCGGCCCGCCTTCCGGTCCGTTAGTCGTCCATGTGTTAACGCCGGCCGAAGCGACTCCGGCAAGACCCGAACTAAGGAGGACCAGGATCGCCAGGATAGGCAGTAGAAAGCGCTTCCCGAGGCGCCGGGACTGACCCGCCACGAGTGAGGAGATCCGGCAAGCGGAGGAGTAAACGAAAAGTAGGTCATGGGAGCGCATGGGGGCCTCCTTTGTCATGGAGTAAGGTATGGGCCCAGCAGTCGAAAGTCCTATGGATCGTCCAGGTACTTCGCAGGTTTCTTGCAGGCGGCCGCCGTGAAGATCCGCTTCGGCCCGTTCACCCTCGATCTCGACACCAGGCTGCTGACGCGAGGAAGTCGCGAGATTCACCTCGCGCCCAAGGCGTTCGAGCTTCTGGCGACGCTCGTCCTGGATCGTCCGAAAGCCCTGTCCAAGGCCTTACTGCTGAAACGCCTCTGGCCCAAGACCTTCGTCGCAGAGGCCAACCTCTCGAACCTCGTGGCGGAGATTCGACAGGCACTCGGTGACCGCGCCCGCGCCCCTCTGTTCGTCCGGACCGCGCACGGGTTCGGCTACGCGTTTTGCGGGGAGGCGACCACGCTGCCGGGCGCCACGGGACCGGACCGACCCTCGTGCTGGCTCGAGTGGGGCAGGCGGCGCTTTCCTCTGTCAGAAGGGGAACACGTGGTAGGACGCGATCCCGATGTCGAGATCCAGCTCGACGCGTCGACGGTCTCCCGCCGTCACGCGCGGCTCGTGGTGACGGCTGAAGGGGCGGTCCTCGAGGATTTCGGCAGCAAGAACGGCACCTTTCGCGGCAGCGAGCGCGTGACCTCGCCGGTCCAGCTCGCCGATGGCGATTCCCTCCGCATCGGGTCGCTGCTCGTCACTTTCCATGTGCGCGCACCCTCAGGGTCGACGGAGACCCAGATGGAGACCACCCCATGATCCGGGGCCTTCCCAGGCCAGTCACGACCGGTACCCGCGTCGGTCCTTATGAGATCGTCGGGTGGCTTGGTGCCGGCGGCATGGGCGAGGTGTATCGCGCGCGGGATCCACGGCTCGGGCGCGAGGTGGCGATCAAGCTGATCCCCGAGACGTTCGCGAAGGAAGCGAGCCGATTGCATCGCTTCGAGCAGGAGGCCCGGGCGGCCGGCCAGTTGAATCATCCCAATATCCTGACGGTCTATGACGTGGGCACGCACCAGGGTGCGCCGTACGTGGTTTCGGAGCTCCTCGAGGGCGAATCCCTCGGGAGCCGGTTGCGCGCCCCGCTCGCGCCCCGCAAAGCCATCGACTATGCACGCCAGATCGCCGAGGGACTGGCCGCCGCGCACGACAAGGGCATCGTCCACCGCGACCTGAAACCGGACAACCTCTTCGTGACGAGCGAGGGGCGCGTCAAGATCCTCGACTTCGGGCTCGCGAAGCTCACACAGCCCGCCGACGATGCCGCCCGGAACACTGAAACACTCACCGAGACGGGACCGGGGACGGTGATGGGAAGTGCCGGCTACATGTCGCCGGAGCAGGTCCGCGGCGAGACCGTGGATCACCGATCCGACATCTTCAGCTTCGGCGCGGTCCTCTACGAGATGGTGGCCGGGAATCCGGCGTTCACCCGCAAGACGCCGGCCGACACGATGGCCGCCATCCTGAAGGAGGATCCTCCGGAGCCGTCATCGGCGACCATTGCGCCGGCGCTCGGGCGCATCGTGACGCACTGTCTCGAGAAGGCGCGCGAGGCGCGCTTTCAGTCGGCACACGACCTGGCGTTCGACCTGCAGTCTCTCGTGGGGACGAGCGGCGCCGAATCGCCGGCCGCTGGCGTGACGGCACCGCGGCGCTGGCGTCCGGCGCTGGGCATCGCGGTCGTCGTGCTGAGTCTGTTGACGGCCGCTCTGAGTTGGCTGACCCGGCGCACGGCAACGGCACCTGTCGATCCGCTGGCCAACGCCCGGTTCGCGCGCTTTACGGATTGGGAGGGGGCGGAAGGCAACGCCGAAATCTCGCCCGATGGGCGGTTCGTCGCGTTCCTGGCCGACCGCGCCAGAGAGTCCGACCTGTGGGTGAGCCAGGTGGGCACCGGACGTTTCGTCAACCTCACGTCCGATATTCCGCCGCTGGCCCCGGCGCACATCCTGCGGAGATTGGGCTTCTCGGGCGACGGAGCGGAGATCTGGTTCCATCGCAGTGGGGGAATAGTGCTCATGCCCATGACGGGCGGCACGCCACGAGCGTTCCTGAGCGAGGGCGCGGACCTCCCGTCCTGGTCTCCAGATGGCACGCGCATCGTCTATATCAGAACCGACCGCGATGATTCCCTGTTCATCGCAGACCGCACAGGCGCCGACGCCCGCGAGATCCTCGCGCCTCGAGAGGGGACGCACAACCACAATCCGGTCTGGTCGCCGGACGGGAAATGGATCTACTTCGTGCACGGGCTTCTGCGCAAGTTGGACCACACCGACGACATGGACGTCTGGCGCATTCGAGCCTCGGGCGGATCGCCGGAGCGACTGACGCAACAGAAGACCGCCGTGACTTTTTTGGCGCCGCTCGATCCGCGCACGCTGCTCTACGTCGCGCGCGCGGAAGACCGATCGGGACCATGGCTCTGGTCTCTCGACGTCGAGAGCAAGGTCACGCGCCGCGTGAGCTCGGGCCTCGACCAATACACGTCGGTCGCGTCCAGCCGCGACGGAAGGCGCGTGGTTGCCACGGTGGCGAGGCCCAGCGCCAACCTGGGGCGCGTCCCGCTGCTCGATCGGCTCGCCGAGGATTCCGACGCCGAGCCGTATCCGCTGCCGACCGCGCGGGCGCTCGCCCCGCGGTTCGGCGGGACGTCTCTGTTTTACTTGTCCTCCCGGGGGACCGGCGACGGGCTGTGGCGCGTGGTGGACGGGCAGGCGCTCGAAATCCGGCAGGGCGCGGAGGGAGAGTTGTCCGAGCCGCCAGCGGTGTCGCCGGACGGGCTGCGCGTGGCGGTGGTCCTCGGAAAGGAGGGGAAACAGCACCTGGCGATCATGTCCGCGGACGGTACGGACTCACGGACGTTGGCCGCTTCGATCAACATACAAGGGACGGCCGACTTTTCACCGGACGGCAAATGGATCTTGGCCGGCGGCAGCGATGCGCAGGGTCCGGCGTTGTTCAAGATCCCCGTGGACGGCGGCGCGCCCGTCCGGCTCGTCGTCGGCCAGGCGGTCAGTCCGGTCTGGTCTCGCGACGGCAAGCACATCGTGTATGCCGGCCCGCTCGTCGCCGGCGACGTACCGCTCCTGGGGGTGCGACCGGATGGCGTCCCTGTCCAACTGCCGCCGGTGCAGGTCCGGCCGGGCGGTTATCGGTTCTTGCCCAACGGAACGGGCCTGGTGTGCTTGCGCGGGCGCAACCCAATGCAGGACCTCTGGCTGCTCGATCTGGCCACGAAGACGAGTCGGCAGCTCACTCGCTTCAGCAAACAAGGCGACTTACGGACGTTCGACATCACTCCGGATGGGAAACACATTGTGTTCGACCGCTCGCGAGAGAACTCGGACGTCGTCCTTATCGATCTGCCGAAATAGCCCGAACCGTTAACGGCCCAGGTTCCGAGGGAAGCGAAGAGGGCAGATTTTGAAAACACGACGCCGAGGCGTTCGGGTATTCGCCTTCCTCGTGCCCCTCTCGCTGCTCGCTGGGCTTAGAGCGAACGGCCAGACGACCGGGTCGATCTCCGGCCGGGTTGTTGATCCGTCGGGTGCGCCGATCCCGGGTGTCACGGTGGAGGCGACGAGCCAGAGCCTGCAGGGCGCTCGCAGGATCGTGACGGCCGGGGACGGCGTGTACCGCTTTCCGGCGGTCCCACGCGGCAGCTCTCCGTCCGGGGCGAGGTCGTTCACCTCTCGCCCAAAGCCTTTCAGTTTCTGGATCTGCTCCTCGAGAGCCGTCCCAGAGCCCTGTCGAAGAGCGATATCCATGAGCGCCTCTGGCCCGGCATGTTCGTTTCGGAGGGGACGCTTACGAGCCTCCTCGCCGAGATCCGGTCGGCGACCGGGGACAGCGCCCGGGACTCGCGTTTCGTCCGAACAGTTCACCGCTTCGGCTACGCGTTCAGCGGAATCGCGGAGGAGCTTCGAGGGGGCGCCTCCCCCGTCCCGCGCCAGAAGCTGGTCTACCGGCTCCTCTGAGGGGACCGCGAGATCGCCCTGGGCCCCGGCGAGAACCTCCTGGGGCGTGACGAGGGCGCCCTCGTCTGGATCGACAGTGCTATCGTTTCGCGCCGGCACGCGCGAATCGTGGTCGACGAGAGGGGGGCGGTCATCAAGGACCTCGGCAGCAAGAACGGGACGTACCTGCGGGGGTTGAGAATCGAAGCCCCCAGCAAGCTCGCCGACGAGGACCAGATGAAGGTCGGACCGGCCTCGATGGTCTTCCGAGTCTTTCGGGAGACGGCCTCGACGGCGACGGAGGTCGAGAAATAGCCCGAGCCGCGCTCTCCTCACGATGGCGCGTTGGCGCAGGGATCCTCGTCGGGGCTCTCGCCGTCGCGCGACCGGCCTCCGGGCAGGGGTGACAGCCGATCCGATTTACAGAGCCCAGTCTGGGCCTGCAGAACCAGCCGTATCTCGCCGCCAAGCACTGGCAGGCCCAGCTGTCGTTTCAGTACGCCAACACGGACCAGTTCTACGTCGGAGATCAGCGCAACGACGCCGCGGGGCCGGGGGGTCAGGCCCCCGTCCGGAAGGTCAACATCTTCGCTCTCGACGTGATCTATGCGCTGAGCAACCGAACGAGCCTCGACTTGACCGTACCGTTCCTCTCGGGCTCGGGCGGGGTCCACGGTCCCGCAGGATCCTCACAGTTCTACAGCTTCAGCGCGACCGGATTCGGCGACATCGCCCTCCAGGCGGAATACTGGCTGTCGAACCCGACGAAGCCGTCGCGAGTTCAGGGCTCCGTGAATATCGGGATCAAGATGCCGACGGGGTCCAACAGCAGGACGGGAACCTATCCCACCGGGGAGGAGCTGCCGATTGACGAGACGTTCCAGCTGGGAAGCGGGGGTTGGGACATCCTGCTGAGGGTTCAGGGGACGGCTCTGCTCGTTGGCGACCTCTTCGCCTACGGGTCGGGCTATTACGGAGTGAGCCTGACCGAGCACTCCGACCTCTACCGTTACGTCGGCGGAGGGATTCCTGACTCCCAGGTTGGCGTGCCCGACACCTACTCCGGCCGTCTGGGCCTCGCTTATCTCTTGCCGGTCCCGAAGGGTCTCGCCGTCTCGGTGGGCGGGCGGATTAATGGCGTGACCATCAGGGACCTGATCGGCGGTGGTGACCTTTACTGGCGAAGGCCCGGATACGAGGTCTACGTGGAGCCGGGTCTATCGTGGACGAGCGGCCCGAACATCGCTTCGGTGAGCGTTCCGGTGCGGGTGTACCAGATGAAGCTCGATAGTCTGCTCGATATTTCGAAGAACAGGCACATTGGCTCGGACTTCGCCCCTTTCCTCGTCATCGCAAGCTACGCCTACAGGTTCTGAGAGGTCAGGAACGGACGAAGCCTCGAGCCCGGCTAGAATTTCCGAAAACGTCATGCCTCTGGAGGCGGGGACACAGCTCGGCCCTTACGAAGTCCTGTCGCCCCTGGGTGCGGGCGGGATGGGGGAGGTCTACCGGGGGCGGTACGCGCGGCTGGGGCGGGCCGGGTCCTTCCGATGCAGCTCCTTCAGGACGTCGTGCGTCACCGCGGCGGCGAGCCGCCGTTTCAGGTCGCCGATCGCGTGGTTGTAGAAGCCCCCCTTCATGGCCGGGAAAGATTACGCCTTCCGGCTGAGAACCGGTATCAGGCTGGGGGAGGATTCCGGCGACTCAGTCTCAGGCCTCGATGGCAGCACGGAGAAGACCGAGCGGCTCGAGATTGGAGAGGATCCGCTCGTCGAAGGTGAGAACGGACAGGCTCGGGAAGGCCGTGGCGACGTGCAGGGCCGTCGCGAGATGAATCGCATCGAGAGTGCGCACGGGCTCGATCGGGAAGGCCTCTGCGGCGCGGATACGGATGGCCAGCGTGATCTCCAGCAGATTCCAATCGGCCGAGGCTTCCCCGAGGCGGCGGCGGAGGAGGCGTAGCCGCCGGCCCCAGGACCGCCGCTCGCGCTCGGCGCGAATCAGCGCTCTCTGCGCCTCCAGAATCGTGAGCACGGAGCAGACCGGTTCCAGGGTCTCCCGAATGGTCCGTGCTATGGCGGGCGCCTCGGGCTCGCCGAAGAGCCAGCGGAGAATCGCGGACGTCTCGAGATAGACCGCACTCACTCGCCGCGGTCCAGATCGAGGAGCCGCTGTGCCGTGCCGGCCGGGAACCGGACGGAAGAGAGGGGAAGCGGTTTCCTGTTCCGCCTCCGCAGCCGAAGCTCTCCCCGACGGAGCCACTCCACCATGAGAAGGGGAAGCTCGCCGAGCTCGTCCCGGCCTGGCAAGCCGATCTCGGCCACGACCTCGTCCCGGTCCGTGACGAGAATGCGCGCTCCCTTCCGGACCCGCCGGATGTAGGCGCTCAGGTTGTTCTTCAGGTTCTTGATGCCGACCTGCTCGATGGCCTTCATGTTCCGAAGAGTAGCTACCGGTAGCTACTTTGTCAAGGGGAACCCTGCACGAAGGTCCCGCGGGAAGACCACTCGGCAAAAGCCAAAGAGCCCCGCCGCCGCGAGCGGGCTGGTCGGCGGGGCCGCGTCGTCCGCGGCCTCGAGCATGACCCCGTTCCAGCTGGTGACCTCGTCGGCGCGAACGGTCTTCGTGATGAAGCTGACCACGGCAGCCAACCCGAGGAAGAGCCCGGCGGACCTTTTCAGGACGTCTCCTTTCCTTGCGTTCGAAACTGATTCCCGTCCGGCGTGACCACTTCTCAGTAGACAGTCCGGGGTTATTTCGCTTCGATCGTCGTGGGGTCGTTCGTGACCTCGTCGATGACGGAGGCGAGGCCGGTGAATGCGGCGCCGGGCGTGGAGGTGGAGAGGACGAGCCGGGCGCCCGTGATCGCTCCGGACGCGCCCATGTCGCGGACGACGCGGTTGATCTGCGTCATGCCGTTCGCCGGGATGGAGTAAGTCTTCGTGGCAAGAAAGACTCCCTCCGGCGAGACGAGGGAGACGTCGACCTGCGTTGGGACGCCTGCGCCGCTCGCGAGGACGAGATTCGAGCGGAAGCCGTCGCCCTCGCGGATGTAGAGGATGGAGCGCGAGGAGCCGGCGGAAATCAGGTCACTCGAATGCACGGCGGGAATGGTCTGGCCGAAGGTCCCCCCGAAGCCCGGCGTGGACGTCACGGAGACGATGTTGAGAGCTCGGTAGTCCGACGTGATGCGAATGGCCCCGAAGCTGGAAGTCTGGCCGAAGACTGACCCGAGGACGTCGAAGTAGATGACAGATTTTCCAGATTCGAGATTGAAGGTCTGTTCGGGGCCGGCCGAGCCATCCCGGTCGTGTTCGAGGAACTTCATCGTGAAGGAAGCGGGCAGGCCGCCGAGGTTGGCCACTTCGACGGTCGTCGTATAGAAGGCGCCGTTGGCGCCGATGGAATGAGCGCTGGCGGGAAGAAGCCAGACGTACGGCGCGGATCCCGAGACAGAAGCCGCCTGGGCGATCACGCTGGTGGGGTCGTTCGTGGATTCGTCGATGACGGAAACGAAGGCGGCGAACGCCGCGCCGGACGTCGAAGAGGAAAGGACGAGGCGGGCGCCCGTGACCTGCCCCGAGACGCCCATGTCCCGGACGACCCGGTTGATCTGTGTCATTCCGTTCGGGGGAACCGAGTAGCTTTTCGCAGCCAGAGCCGCCCCGGCAGGAGAGACGAGCACTGCGTCGACCGCCCTGGAAACGTTGGCGTTGCTGGCCAGGACGAGGTTGGATCGAAAACCGTCGCCTTCGCGGATGTAAAGAATGGAGCGCGAGGAGCCTGCGGGAATCAGATCGCTCGCGTCGACGGCCGGAATGGTCTGGCCGAAAGTTCCGCCGAAGCCGGGCGTCGACGTCACGGAGACGACGTTGAGTGTCGACGAGTTCGACGTGATGCGGATGGCGCCGAAGTTGGAGGTCTGCTCGAAGACGGAGCTGAGGACATCGAGAAATGTCGTGGACTTGCCGGCCTCGAGGCCGAAAGACTTCTCGGGGCCATTCGAGCCGTCCCGGTTGTTGCCGAGGAACTTCAGCGTGAAGGAAGCGGCCGAATCGCCGGTATTGGCGACCGAGACGTCCGTCGTGTAGAAAGCCCCGTTGGCGCCCGGGGAATGGGCGCTTGCGGGGAGGAGGGAGGTGATGCTGGGCATCGCCGGTGTCGATTGCCAAACGCTGCCGCTCGCGAGCCCGGCGTAAAGAGTCGTGGCCCCGGTGGGGTCCAGCGCCACGGCGTTGACGGGAAGGGATGGCAAGCCCGTGTTGACGGCTTCCCAGGTGCCGCCGGCGTCGGTGGATCTGAAGACCCCGCCGCCGTGCGTCCCGGCGTAGAGCGTCGTGGGATTGGAGGGATTGATGGTCAGGCTGCTGACGAACACGTTCGTGAGTCCCGAGTTGGCGCTGGCCCAGGTGCTACCGGAGTCGGTGGACTTGAAGACCCCGGCGTCGGATGTTCCGGCGTAAAGGGTCGAGGGGCTTGCGGGATTGATAGCCAGGGCGAGGACGATCTGGCCTGCCAGTCCCGCGGCGGCCCAGGTGCCGCCGGAGTCTGTGGACTTGAAGACCCCGCTGCCCCACGTCCCGGCGTAGAGCGTAGAAGAGGCCGCGGGATTGATGGCCAGGGCGAGGACGCCCTCCCCCGCCAACTGCGCGGCGGTCCATGTACCGCCGGAGTCGGTGGACTTGACGACCCCGCCGAAAGGTGTTCCGGCGTAGAGCGTGGAGGGATTGGCAGGATCGATGGCGAGGGCGAGGACGTCACCGCTCTCAAAGTCACCCTCCAAACCCGTGATGGCCCAGGAGCCTCCGGAGTCGGTGGACTTGTAGACGAGGCCGTTGAACGACCCGGCGTAGAGCGTAGATGGGACCGTCGGATTGATGGCAAGGGCCGAGACGTGCGGATCGAACAGTCCCATGTTGGAGGCAGCCCAAGTGAGGCCAGAGTCGCTCGACTTGAAGAGCCCCCCATAACCCGCGCCGGCGTAAAGAGTAGATAGCGTCGAGGGGTTGATGGCGAGGGCGAGGACATCGAGGTTCAACAGGCCGGTATTTGCGGCAGCCCATGTGCCGCCTGAGTCGGTGGACTTGAAGACACCGCCTCGGTATGTCCCGGCGTAGAGCGTCGAGTTGGTCGAAGGATTGATGGCCAAGGCGAAAACGGTCTCACTCGCCAATCCCGAAGTGGCCCAGGTGCCGCCGGAGTCGGTGGACTTGAAGACCCCGCGACCGATCCCGGCGTAGAGCGTAGATGGGGTCGCGGGATTGATGGCCAGGGCTCGGACGAACAGGTCCGTTGGTCCGGTATTGGCGGCGGCCCAGGTGCCGCCGGAGTCGATGGACTTGAAGAGCCCGCCTTCGAACGTCCCGGCGTAGAGCGTAGAGGGGGTCTTGGGATTGACGGCCAGGGCCTGGACGTTCTGACCTGCCAACCCCGCGGCTGCCCAGGTGCCCCCGGAATCGGTCGACTTGAAGACTCCGGCGTCGGATGTCCCGGCGTAGAGGTTAGAGGGGTTCACGGGATCGATGGCCAGGGCGCGGACGTACGGGCTCGAGAGTCCCGTATTCGCAGCGGCCCAGGTGGCGCCGGCGTCGGTGGACCTGAAGACTCCATCGCTCGTCGCGGCGTAGAGGGTAGAAGGGCTCACCGGATCGACGACCAGAGCACCGACGGACGCGCCGACCAACCCCGTGGCAATCCAGGTGCCACCGGAATCGGTGGACTTATGGACACCGCCCCCAAAACGGAAATAGTAGACGTCGAAGTATCCGGTCGCGGCGTAGAGCGTGGTCGGGGTCGAGGGATCGATGGCCAGGGCATTGACGCTTGCGTCTAAGACCGAAGTGGAAGTGGGTGTAAGGCCGACTTTGAAGGTCCAGCTCTTCCCGCCATCGGTGCTCTTGAAGACGCGGCCACCTGGCGTGCCGGCATAGAGGGTGGCGGGGTTCGCCGGATTGACGGCGAGGGCCCTGATCTCTCCCCCATACGGCCCGCCACTCGTGAAGACACCCGATCCGGCATGAGCGACCCGCGGGAACGAAGTCGCCACGGCCAGGAAAAGCCACGCCGGTCCGAGGCGCCGCCTGGCGCGACGACCCGGAAGCTGCTGGCCGCCGAAAGCGGGAATCAGCCGTCGGGGAGGCGGAACGGCTGCGTCACTTCCCGTAGCGCTCCTTGTAGAACTCGTCGATCTTCTTGCGCTCCTCGGGGGAGAGCCCTTTCCGCCAGGCGTGGCGGGGGTCGTCGTCGACGGCCTTGAGGGCCGCGAGGACCTTCTCGTCGCCGTGCGCCGCCTCCTTCGCCTGGGGGAGGAACTTCGTGTAGAAGTTCTCGGCCACCTCGAAGAAGCCATGCCACTGGACGAAGTCGGGCCCCTGCATCGCCGCGCCCATCCGAGCCCGCCGCCCCTCGTGGTGCCAGAGGCGGTAGAAGGTCCACTCGATCTCCTCGTCGAAGGGGGTCGGCGTCAGCTTGCCGGCCTCTCGCAGCGCGTTCATCACGTTCTGCGCGGGCTGCGCGAACTTCGTGTTCCAGAGGTCGATCGTGTCGTCGTACGATTTGTAGAACGAGTTGATGAACGCGCTGCCGTGGCACGACGTGCAGACCTGCTTCATGTCGGCGCGCTTCTTCTCCCACCCTTCCTGTTTTTTCGACAGAACGGGGCGGAGCGTCCAGGAGATCCGCGCGCCGACGTCGTGCGTCACCGGGAGCTTCGCCGTGGCCGACACGTGGCAGGTCGCGCAGGTCGGGGCGGCCGTGTAGTCCTTGCCGACGACCCACTTCGGGGCGTTCAGGTTCATCTCGCCCTTCTGCGTCCGGTAGGCGATGCCGTGCTTGCTCTCGTCGTAGATCTCGGCCTGCGGGTGGTCGGGCCCGAGATGGCACTTCCCGCAGACCTCGGGCTGCCGCGCCATCGCCTTCGAGAAGACGTGCCGGCTGTGGCAGGCGGAGCAGGTGCCGCGCGTCCCGTCGGGGTTCACGCGGCCGATGCCGGTGTTGGGCCATGTGGCCGGGTCGAGGACGGGCGCCCCGAGGGCGCTCGTCTGGGGGGAGCCGTCGGCGTTCTTCAGGAATGCCAGCGTGGAGCCGTGGCACTGCCAGCAGCCGTTCACGGCCGCGAGCCGCCCTTCCACCACCTCGCCGAGGATGTTGTCCAGAGAGCCGATGAACTTCGCGGCGCTCGCGTGGTGGCTCTTCTGGAACTCGGCGACGATGTCGCCGTGGCACGGCTCGCAGGCGGCGGGAGTGACGGCCGTGACGATCGTCGCCCCCTCGTGCTTGAACGCCGCGGGGTTCTTCGCCTCGGCGTTGTGGCACTCCCAGCAGGAGATCCCCTCGGCCCCGTGCTTGCTCTTGCGCCACTGCGCCACGATGCCGGGCGTCTTTTGCTCGTGGCACGTGACGCAGGGCTTGCTCTCGTCGCTGAGCGGACCCGTGGCCGGCGCGGGCGGCCGCGGGGGCCTTCTTCTTCGCGGGTGGAGCGGCGGCGAGGGTGACGATCGCGAAAACGCCGACGAGGGCCGCGACCAGACGGTTCCCGATGCGAGACGTCATGTGAGCCTCCAGCGGATTGCTGGGGAGAACTTAGACCCGCCCCCCGGAAAAGCCAACCCCTTCAGGTCGTGTGGAAGAACTTCGGCTCGTCGTCGGGCGGAGGCGGGGCCGGCGTGCCGGGAGCGGCGGGGGGAGGCGCGGCGCCGCCGACGACCTCGTCCACGAGGTAGAGAGGGCGCCGCTTGACCTCCTCGTAGATCCGGCCGAGGTACTCGCCGAGGACGCCGATCAGGATCAGCTGGACGCCGCCGAGGAAGAGGATGAAGAACATCATCGTCGTCCAGCCGGTGACGTTGATCCCGCGGAGCTTCAGCCAGAGGACGACGAGGATGTAGAGGAACGAGAACGCCGAGACGAAGAAGCCGAGCCAGGTGGCGAGCTGGAGCGGGACGTGGCTGAACGACGTGAGGCCGTCGACCGCGAAGCGGAGCATCTTCCGGAGGGGCCACTTCGTCTCGCCGCGCGTCCGCGGCGGGCGGGCGTAGGGGACGGCGGTCTGCCGGAAGCCGACCCACGCCGTCATCCCCCGGATGAACCGGTGCCGCTCGCGGAGGCTCCGGAACGCCGCGACGGCCTTCGGTCCCATGAGGCGGAAGTCGCCCGTGTCGACCGGGATGTCGACGTTCGTCCAGCGCCGCATCAGCCGGTAGAAGAGGTGGGCGGTCGCCTTCTTGAACGCCGTCTCCCCCTCCCGGGCGGTCCGCTGCGCGTAGACGACCTCGAAGCCCTCGTCGATCTTCGTGAGCATCTCCGGCAGGAGCTCCGGCGGGTCCTGCAGGTCGGCGTCCATCACGGCCACGAGGCGGCCCCGCGCGTGGTCGACGCCGGCGGTCAGCGCCATCTGGTGGCCGAAGTTGCGCGAGAAGCGGACGGCGCGGAAGCGCAGGTCCTCCTCCGCGAACGCGGCCATCTTCGCGAAGGAGCCGTCGCGGCTCCCGTCGTCGACGAAGACGACCTCCCACGTCCGGCCGCACGCGGCGAGCACCTTCGCGAGGCGCTCGCGCAGCTCGTCGAGGTTCTCCGCCTCGTTGAAGACGGGGAGGACGACCGAGATCTCGGGGCCCATGGCCGCCATGATGCTACGAGGGACCGGAGGCCGGTGGGGAGGCCTCGGCGGCGGGCGGACCGGCGTCGGCGCCGGGGGGCGCGGGCGCGGGAGCGGAGGCCGGAGGCGGCGCGCTGGCCGGACCGACGCGGCGGAAGACCGAGACCCAGACCGCCCCGATCGGGTTCGTGTCGGCGGGGAGGTCCCCCCGCCAGACGTCGCGGGTCACGAGGTACGTCAGGAGCTCTCCCGGGGAGGGGATCGGCGGCCACCAGCGGTTCTCCGGGATCCACCAGGCCCGGAACGGCACGTCCTGTTCCCGGGCGTAGCCGGGCCCGAGGGCCCGGGCCACCTCGTCGGCCTGCTTCGTGTCGCAGACGACGAGGGGCGGGTGAAGGTCGCCGCGCGGCATCTCCCAGTTCACGGGCGCGCGCCGGACGTACCAGGTCATCGGCCAGCCCGCCTCGCCCGTCACGATGGCGGCCGGCACCTCGCCGAGCCGCCCGTACGCGAGGATCCGGTCGCGCAGCCCCAGGAACTCGGGACAGGTCTGGACGTAGATGACCGACTCGGCCTTCGGGATGTTCGGCGAGATGGCCGGGTGGAGGAACGAGAGGGAGATCGCGTACCACGCCGTCACCGCGCCCGCCGCGAGCCCGGCGGGGCGGAGGCGCGGCATCGCCTCCCAGGCCTCGACCCACGCGCGCGCCGCGAGCGGCACGAAGGGGAGGAGCTGGTGGACGATGAGCCACGGGGTCTTCTCGCCGAGGTAGGCGTACATCGCCAGCGACGACACCCCCCAGCCGGCGAGGAAGCGCTCGACCGCCGAGAAGCTCCGCCAGCGCCGGAGGATGAGGACGAGCGCCGGCACCACGATCGCGAACTCGTACATCAGGATGCGCGGCAGGTAGTAGGTCTTCGGTCCGCTGACCCGCTCGACCTTGTGCTGTCCCCACCAGTACGAGATCGCGTCGACGACCGGGTTCCCGGACTCCGGGTGGTTCAGGAAGACCGTGTAGGCGAGGAGCGAGACGTCGACGAAGAGAAGGATCGCCGCGCCGATCGCGACCTCGTGCGCCTCGAGGAAGTCGATCAGCTTCCGCAGCCGGTTCCAGACGTCGAGCCCGCGCCCCGGCTCGGCCCACGCCGCCACGACCGAGGGGACCATCAGCGCGCCGAGGACGTAGAAGTTCTCCTTCGAGGCGAACGCGACCGCGAAGAGGAGCGCGCTCGCCGCGATGTCGCGCAGCCGGTTCGTCCGGACCCACGCGTCGAGGAAGACGAAGCCTCCCGCGGTCCCGACGAGGCTCCAGACATCCTCCCGGCAGAAGCGGGAGTAGTAGAGGACGTTGGGCGAGATCGCGAGGAGGAGGCCGGCCACGAAGGCCGCCGGGCCGCCGAAGCGCGGGCGAAGCAGAAGCGCGAGCGCGACCAGCGCGACGCCCCCGAGCGCGGCCGGGAGGCGGGCGGCGGCGTCGCCTTCGCCCGGGAGCATCGACTCCGGGTTTCCCATCCAGCGCTGAACCGCGAGGAAGAGGCCCTGGATCCGGAGCGACGTGGCAACCGCGAAGTACTGGACGGGGCCGTGGTAGACCGGGTCGTACTTGTAGAGCCCCTGGTAGGCGAGGTTGTAGGAGGCCGAGGCGTGGATCGACTCGTCGTGGTGGTAGGGCCGCGCCCCGAGCGCGAGGACGCGCAGGAGGAACGCGACCGCGAAGAGCGCCATCCAGGCCCGCCGCTCGGCCGTCGAGGAGAAGAGAGGGGCCGTCGTCGTCGTCATTGCATCGGCTCGTAGATCGTGGTGCCCGCCTCGGAGAAGACTTTCCGGAAGCCGCCGCGCGCCGGGAAGCCGCCCGCGGCGAACTCCTTCTGCTCGAGGGAGCCCCAGACGATGTAGCCGATCTTCCGGCGGCGGACGAGGTCGATGACGAACGGAACGTCCGGCGAGGTGTAGAGCTCCTTCAGATCGAACTGCCGGGCGCGGATCTCGCCCTCGCCCTTCTCGGCGCGCCAGAGCCCTTCGTGGTTCGCCCAGCCGAGCACCGTCGGCCGGCCGGAGGCGAAGCCGATCCGGGCGTAGTCCGAGTAGGGATTCCCGGTCGCCTCGGCGACGACCGCGTCCGGGGCCGCGTGGAGGCGGAGCCAGGCGACGGCGGCGCGGTCCCCCGGGGTGTCGCGCGCCATCCAGCGGAGGCCGTCGAGCGTCCCGTCCTCCTGCTTCACGCGGGCGACGACCGCGCCGAGCGGATGGACGAGCGTCGCGAGGAGGGCCAGCGTCACGAAGACGCGGATCGTCGCGGAGGCGCGCCGCGTCGAGAGGACGAGCGGCAGGAGGAGCGCGGTTCCGAGGGCGAGGAGAGGCCACGCGTCGGAGAACGTCTTGAAGACCGTGTTCATCCGCGCGAGCTGCTCTCCGTAGGTGTCCGTGACGACGACGGCGTCCGGCGTCGCCGCGAGCGCGACCCCGGCCGCCGCGAAGAGGAAGCCGGCCCGGAGCGCCCCCTCGGGCGGGCCCGCCGCGCCCCCCGCCCCGCGCCGGAAGAGGAGCCACGCGACGCCAGCGAGGAAGCCGGCGGCGAGGCCGAGGACCGGCTTTCTCGTGGCGACGGCGGCGAGGATCGCGATCGCCGGGAAGAGGCAGGCCGCGAAGAGGGCCTCGTCGTTCCGCTCCTTCGAGCGGATCGACCGCGATGCCGAGCGCGAACGCCGGCACGACGGCGAGCGCGCCGAAGTGGAGAAACGCCTCGAAGGCCGCCGTGCCGGGGGGCCAGAGCGTCAGGCCGCGGAAGCGCGGCCGCGGCGAGAGGAGCGACGGGAGGAGGAAGAGCACCGAGATCGCGAGGGTGAAGGAGGCGCGGACGACGCTCGTCGCACGAACGGCCGCTCCGCGAGGTTTCCCGCCGCGAGGAGGAGGAGGACCGCGGGGAGGGCCCACGGGTTCGCGGCGAGGACCGCCGCGACGAGAACGGCGTCGAAGACGACGCCCGGCATCGAGGCGACCCGCCCCAGCATCCCCGCGAGGAGCGCGACGAGCGGGAGCGTCATCGCGTGCGGATGGAGGTCGGCCAGCCGGAAGGTGAAGAGCGGCCACTCGGTGATCGCCTCCCCCACCTTCCCGTTCACGACGTCGTGCACGCGGCGCGACGACTCCCAGAAGTTGATGTCGGCGAGCGGCCGGTCCGAGAGCCACTGCCGTGAGGGCGTCCGGCGTCCCGCCGAGGACGAAGAGGAGCCCGGCCAGGACGCCCAGCCGCCGCCCGCCGCCGCGGATCCGGACCGCGCCGAACGCCGCGGCCGCCGCGAGCGCCGGGAGGAGCGCGGCGATCAGGTTGTAGGCGTACTCGGGCGGGACCCGCGAGGCGCGGGCCGGGAGCGCGAAGAGAAGCGTGCCGAAGTGGTAGTAGGGGAATCGCGAGCCCGACATCCACGGGTCGGCGAAGGGGAGGCTCCCGGTCGTCATGAGGCCGGAGAGGACGGCGAGGTCCATCGGCTTTTCGGTGAAGCGGATGTCGCCGATGGGCCAGCGGATCCAGAGGTAGAAGAGGAAGACGCCGAGGGCCAGGGCGAAAGGCGCCCAGGCGCGCCGCCCGGCGGCGAGCGTGTCGAGAAGGCTCTTCCCGAAGAGGACGATCAGGACGAGGAGGAAGAGCGCGCCGAGCGGCAGCGCGACGCGGGCGATCGAGACGTGGAAGAACGCCGACGGGAGCCAGCCGGGGAGCGCCGCGAGGATCAGCCCCGAGGGGAGCGCGAAGGCGACGGTCGCCTCCGCGCGGCGCGTCGGGGTCCTGCTCGCCCGAGAGGAGCCGCGAGACGACCGCCCCGCCGCCCAGGCCGGCGAAGAGGAGCGCCAGCGCGAAGAGAAGGGCCGGTGAAGCGGTCACGCCTGTCCGGCAAGGTAGCACACCCCGGCGGGTAAACTGCCTCCCATGAGGCGCTCCCGCATCGCCGTCGTCGGGGGCGGCCTCGCCGGCCTCGTCGCCGCGGACCGGCTCCTCGCGTCGGGCTTCCGGGTCACCGTCTTCGAGAAGTGGCCGGAGGCGGGGGGGCTCGTGGGGGTCGTCGAGACGGGGCAGGACCCGCTCGAGCGCTACTACCACCACCTCTTCACGACCGACGTCGACTACGTCGACCTCGCGCGGGAGTTCGGCCTCGACGGGGAGATCGAGTGGCTCCCCTCGAAGATGGGGATCTACTCGCAGGAGAAGCTCTGGGACTTCGGGACGCCGGCCTCGCTCCTCAAGTTCTCGCCGCTCGGGATCGCGGGCCGCCTTCAGCTCGCGCTCTCCACGCTGAAGCTCCGGCAGCGGCGCGACTGGCGCGAGATCGAAGGGGAGACGGCCGCGGGCTGGCTGAAGAAGAACGGCTTCGGGAAGGTCTACGACGTCGTCTGGGGGCCGCTCCTCCACCAGAAGTACGGCCCCGCGGCCGAGGAGATCGGCCTCGTCTGGCTCTGGGGGAAGATCGCCCTCCGGACCCGCTCGCGCGACAAGAGCGGCCTCGGCGAGCGCCTCGGCTACATGAAGGGCTCGTTCGGCCGGGTCGTCGAGGCGCTGCTGTCCCGCGTGAAGGCAGCGGGGCGGCGAGCTCCGCACCTCGCGGCCGGTCAAGGTCGTCCGGCGCGCCGACGGGAAGCTCTCGGTCGAGTTCACCGGGGGGAACGAGGCGTTCGACGTCGGTCCTCTCCACGATCGCCATCCCCGAGCTCCTCAAGATCGCCGTCGACCTCCCGGACGAGACCCGCTCGGCGTGGAGCGCCATCCGGTACGCGCACGCGCTCTGCCCGCTCCTCGAGCTGGACCGCCCGTTCCACCCCTACTACTGGACGAACGTGGCCGACGAGACGATGCCGTTCGGCGGCGTCATCGAGCACACGAACTTCATCCCGAGGGAGCGCTACGCGCGGGAAGCACCTCGTCTACCTCTCGGACTACGTCCTCCCCGACGACCCGAAGTGGCGGATGCGAGACGAGCAGCTCTGGGGGATCTACCTGCCGGCGCTGGTCGCGGATCAACCCCCGCTTCGAGAGCGGCTGGATCGCGAAGAAGATCGTCAGCCGCGCCGAGTACGCGCAGCCGATCATCCCGGCGAACTACTCGAAGCTCCTCCCCCCGATGAAGACGCCCGTCCCCGGCCTCTACTCGGCCTGCATGGCGCAGATCTACCCCGAGGACCGCGGCCAGAACTACGCCATCCGGATCGGCCGCCAGGCGGCGGAGCTGGTGGCGGCCGAGCGGGCGTAGACTGAGCACGCGGTGAGGACTTGCTCTCACCGCGATCCACAAGGAGGATCCATGAAGAAACTCGCTGCCGCTCTCTCCGCCGTCACCCTCGTCGCCCTCGTCCTCGTCGCTCCCCTCCCGCGGCGGCCGCCGAGCAGACCTGGAAGGACGTCACCGTCATCGACAAGATGTGCTTCAACAAGATGAAGGACGCCCCCGAGAAGCACACCAAGGACTGCCTGCTGAAGTGCGAGAGCTCGGGCTACGGCGTCATCACCGGCGAGGGGAACGACAAGAAGTTCGTGAAGTTCGACTCCAAGGGGAACGAGATGACCGTCGCGGCCCTCAAGGCATCGAAGAAGACAGAGGGCCTGAAGGCCACCGTCGTCGGCGAGATGTCCGAGGGCACGATCAAGGTCAAGTCGATCACGTTCGACTGAGCGCGTCGCTTCCGCAGGCGCTCGAAAGAATTCGGCCCGCGTTCCGGGAGGAGCGCGGGCCGATCCCGTCTGCGGCCGGGAGTCCGAGCGGGGACCTAGCTGCCGCCGGAGAGCCTCCAGAATCCCGTGATCTGGCCGGGGAGCACATCGGGACCCACCGCTCCCTTGCCCCAGAAGTAGTCGTTGTAGTTCACGAGCCCGCCCGGGCCGATGGGGCCCATCGACGCCCACACGACATCGGCCGGCTGGTCGTCGATCGCCGTCTGCGCCCAGGCCTCGCGCACCTTGAGCGGCTGGTTCCACCAGAGGAACGGCGTACGGACCAGGTAGTCGGCGTAGATGCCGCCGTGCTGAGAGCTGTGGTACGAGACGGTGTGGAAGCTGTTGATCTGGTGGAGGCCCTGGAACGCAGGCCCCCAGCGCTGCCACCAGCGCTGGCCGCCGTCTTCCTCGGCCAGCACCAGGCAGGTGAAGAGGCTCATCCACTCGGCGTCGCGGTTGCCCCAGCGCGCATCGGTGTTGACGAGCGACGTGTCGTCGATCGACGAGCAGCCGCTGAAGCTGAATCCGAACGGCCAGCCGTGCCCCTGCCAGTAGGCCATGTCGACGTCGTCGACCCAGTCCGAATCGTGGCCCCCGAGAGACGGATCTTTCCAGTCGTCCTCCCACGCATTCTCGTTGAGCCAGGTGAACTGGACCGGTACGCCCGCCGCCGACATCCGGTTGTTGAAACCGGCCAAGTTGGTGCCTGTACAGCACAGACCGGAGCAGGGCCCCGTCCCCTCGCTGCCCACGTCGACCCGCCCGATCGACCGGGGTGTGGCCTGGGCGCCTTCGGCTTTACGCGGCGGCTGGGGCTCGGGCCGCGGGGGCCGCTTCGCGTCCACCGCCGCCGGCACGAAGAAGACCTGCGAGACCGCGCCGCTCTGGTCCTGCAGCCGGCAACGATAGCTGGGAGTGAGCCGCTCGAGCTTCTCGCTCAGCGGCGGGGCGAAGTAGGCCAGATCGGCTGCGACGACCTTCTTTCCCGCGGGGGCCTCGCCGCTAAACCAGTCGGTGCATCGCTTGCGAGCCCTCCTGATCGTCGACAACGGCGATCTGACCGGCCGACACGAAGCGCCGGGTGGCGACGATCAGCTGGGTGACCTCCTTGTTGGGGCCGTAGGCCACGCGCAACTTTGCCCCCGGACCCTCGAGCGGCAGGCCGCCCAGCTTGAAGCTGTAGGAGACCGCGATGTCGACAGCCTGGTCGGCCAGGACCTTGCCTTGCGCGTCGACGAGCTCGAATCGGGTGGGTGTCGCGACGGCTCGCGCCCCTTCGGGAAGGAGCTTGGCCGTGCGCAGGGACTTGGCGGCCGCGGCGAGCGCGTTCTTGGCGTCAGGGATCTTGATGCGGCGGATGGCGTCCACGTCGAAGGCCTCGAAGAGCGTCTTGCCTTCCTCGCCTTCCTCCCGCTTCACGTCCTGGGGTGGTAACGCCACCGTGGGCACCTTCAGGAAGCCTTCCTGGTCGAGGAAGCGGGCCACGCCCGCCTCGTCGACGGCGATGTGCTTCAGGCCGAACGCCCGCTGAAGGCGCGCGCCCTCGTCAGCGGAAACGCCGGCCTTGGCGACGGAGTAGACCGGGACGCGGCGGGGCGGTTTCGTCGGCTGGGCCGCAGCCTGCGTCATCACGGCAGCCGAGACCAGAAACGCGCCGGCCGCAATCAAGCGGAATCGTCGACCGGGATGGCGCGGGTACGAAGAGTGCGTCGTCGGCATCATGGACCTCCTCATCCGAATGCAGCACCGAAACCTTCATCCTCGAGCGCTTGGCGAAGGAAACTCAGTGCGGAATGTGGATCTCGTGTCGAAAAGCAAGGGTGCAACGCCGACAGATCGTTGCCCCCGAGGACAGACGGGACTCAGCGGCGCTCTTGTAGCGCCGCCTGGCCCTGGATGCACATCACCACGGCCTCGGATTACCGCACTTGTACCCCGGCCCGTTGATGAAGCGCGCGGCGGCCCGGGCGTCGGCGTCCGACTTCGCCGACTGCTTCACGCTGGCCGGCACCCAGGACTTTCCGTAGTCCGCGACGTCGCAGAGGAACTCCACCTGGACCTGGTTCGGCGAATGGAAGCGGTTCGCCGTCCCGTCGGTCTGGTAGAGGGCGCCGAACGCGTACGCGCCGACGCCATGGAAGTAGAAGTAGTCGCAGGCGTCCTTGGCCGTGCAGTTGCCCGGCGTGCCGCAGCGGTGGCCGCCGCACGAGCCGT
Source organism: uncultured Acidobacteriota bacterium (assembly GCA_963821435.1). Taxonomy (GTDB): domain Bacteria; phylum Acidobacteriota; class Thermoanaerobaculia; order UBA5066; family UBA5066; genus DAOMFB01. The sequence continues at coordinate 444,052 of CAWGDR010000004.1, read as the reverse complement.
TGTCCCAGTCGTACTTGTCCAGCCAGCCGTGCCACCCCTCGTGCATGAAGTCGCCCGCCCGCGAACCCGGGTTGCGCATTCGCCGAGGTCGAGTTGTAGAGGAGGCAGTGGGTGGAGATCTCGTTCGGGCCGAAGAAGTGCGGTGTCGAAGCTGCCGAAGCAGCAGCTGTCGTCGCTGCAGGTGTGGTAGAGGCTCGTGTGGAAGTTGCTCCCCGCGGCCTCGCCGAGGGCCCGGTAATCGACCGTGCCGTGCCACGAGCAGCAGTTCTGGTCCTGCAGCCCGTACGTCACGAGGTAGGCCGCGTTCCAGTGCTTCGGGAACTCGAGCTTGTTGTTGCAGGCGTCGTTCCAGCCGCGGTTGTTCCAGTCCGACTGCCGCTGGTCGTAGGCCTTGTACGACCAGAGGAAGAACGCCTGCCAGCAGCCGTGCGTGTTCCAGAGCGCGATGTCCGCCGTGCTGGCGGCCGACTGGTTGCACACCGCGGCGGCGGGCGCGGCGCCGAAGGCGAGGGCGGCGGCGACGAGGAGGGCGGTGATCGCGCGTCGTGTCTTCATCTTGTCGCTCCTCAGAAAGCCGGCGGCTCGCCGACGGTGGGCTTCTTCCCGGGCTGGGCCTTCGTGGGCGCGGGCGCCGCATCTCCGGGTGGGCCTTGAGGTACGCCGCGAGCTTCCGGTTGAAGGATTCCTTCTTTTCGCCCTCCACCCGGGTGACCCGGTCCAGGAAGATCAGTCTCGTCCTTGTGGACGTAGGGCTTGAGCGCCTCTTTCGCCTTGTCGGAGCCGTCGTGATTCCAGAGGTAGGCCGCGATCGCCTCGGCCCTGACGATCCGGGACGGGTGCTTCGAGATCGCCTCGAAGACCATCTTGTCGCCCGTGTCGCTCTTGAGGTAAGCGAGCCCGTCGATCGCCTTCGCCTGCAGCGTCGCGAGGGCGGTCTGCTCGACGATCTCGCCGTCCACGACGGTGCCCTTGTCCGGGAGGGGAATCGCCATGAACTTGACGAGGCACTCCTCGCCGTACTTGCTCCGGGCCTCGCCGATCAGGGCGAGGACGACGAGCGCCCGGCTGTGGTCCTCCCGCTGGGCGGCGAAGGCCTCCTCGCAGAACGCGCCCATGATCTCTCGGTTCTTTCCGGCTTCCGCCACGGCCCTGCGGACGAGATCGGCCTGCTCGCTCGTGCTCGCGGCGGCCCAGTCGATGTACGCGGCGACGCTCTTCTTCGCGTCGGCGCCGGTCCCCGCGAGCGCGGGTGGCTTCTGGGCCGCCAGCTGTTTCACGATCTCACTCGGTCTTTCGCCAGCCGGAGCCGTGGTTTCGGGCGGCTTCGGGCTTTTCTCCGTGGACGCGGCGGGAGGGGCCAGGACCAGGGCAAGAGCGGAAAGAAGAACGCTGGGAGTGCGGGTCGATCGTCGCGTCATTAGAATTCCTCCAAGGTGGTTGCGACCGGAGTTCGCGTGTCGGTTGCCGGACTGAATTCCGGAGATGGAAAGAGAGATCCAGCCGATACACCGGCAGGGAAAGGCTCCTGCATTTGACCCCCCGAGCAGAAAGCTGGAGGTCAATATGGGGCGCCGGCTTGGAAAGGCAAGAGTCGGAAGGGGGCCAAATGTGGCCGCCGCGGACAGAAACGGAACAGATGGCTCCTCGTCCCTAGCCCCCGGCGATCGCCCCGACGACGAGGAACGGCTCGGCGCCCTTCGCGACGGCCTCGGGGAGCGGGGCGTCCGGCGGCTCGTGGGAGAGGTCCTGCTGGCAGGCGAAGAAGCGGACGAACGCCCGGCGCTTCTGCGTGACGTGGTCGCGGATCGCCCCCTTGAGCACCGGGTAGCGCGCCTCGAGCGCGTCGAGGACCGCGCGCTGCGTGACCGGCCCCCCGACGTCGAGCGTCACCTCGCGGTCGACGCTCGCGAGGGTCCGGAGGTGCGGGGGGAGGACGACCCGGATCACGGCGTCATCACTTCTTCAGCGTCTGGACCTCGACGGAGAGGACCGCCGGGAGGTCCCGGACGATCGGCGCCCAGCTGTCGCCCGCGTCGGCCGACGCGTAGACCTGCCCGCCGGTCGTCCCGAAGTAGACGCCGCACTTGTCGAGCGCGTCGACCGCCATCGCGTCGCGGAGGACGTTGACGTAGCAGTCCTTCTGCGGGAGTCCCTTCGTCAGCGCCTGCCACTCGTTTCCGCCCTTCCGGCTCCGGAAGACCCGGAGCTTCCCGTCGAGCGGAAAGTGCTCGGAGTCGCTCTTGATCGGGACGACGTAGATCGTCTCCGGCTCGTGCGCGTGGACGTCGATCACGAAGCCGAAGTCGGTCGGCAGGTTGCCGCTCACCTCGTGCCACGAGTCGCCCGCGTCGTCGCTCCGCATGACGTCCCAGTGCTTCTGCATGAAGAGGACGTCCGGGCGCGACGGGTGCAGGGCGATCCGGTGGACGCAGTGGCCGACCTCCGCCTTCGGGTCGGGGATGTATTCGGACTTGAGGCCCTGGTTGATCGGGCGCCACGTCTTCCCGCCGTCGTCGGTCCGGAACGCGCCCGCCGACGAGATGGCGATGAAGATCCGCTTCGGATTCTTCGGGTCGAGGAGGATCGTGTGCAGGCACATCCCTCCCGCGCCGGGCTGCCACTGGGGCCCCGTGCCGTGGCCCCGCAGCCCGGCGAGCTCCTGCCAGGTCCGGCCGCCGTCGGTCGATCGGAAGAGCGCGGCGTCCTCGACGCCGGCGTACACCGTGTCGGGGTCGGTCAGCGACGGCTCGAGGTGCCAGACGCGCTTGAACTCCCAGGGGCGCTGCGTGCCGTCGTAGTGCTGATGCGTGGTCAGGGGCTTGCCGGTCTCCGGTGACGCGTCGTAGACGAACTTGTTGCTCTCCCCCTTGGGCATGCCGTCGGGTGACATCGTCACGCCGCCTCCCGGCGCCTCCCACGATTTTCCGCCATCGTCGGAACGCTGGATCACCTGCCCGAACCAGCCGCTGCACTGCGACGCCCAGATCCGGTCCGGGTCGGCGGGGGAGCCCTTCAGGTGGTACAGCTCCCAGCCGGCGAAGTGGGGCCCGTTGACCTTCCACTTCTCGCGCTTTCCGTCCGACGTCAGGATGAATGCGCCCTTCCGCGTCCCGACCAAAACCCGCACTCGGCTCATCTCGAAGGCCCTCCCCGGCTGCAAGAGATTCTCGGTCTCATCGGACCGCCCGGCGGGATTCTGCCAGCAAACGGGCGTCGCGGGCACCCCCCCGCGAGCCCGTCGCCGGCCGGGAAACGGAGGCCGGCGCTACACCGGCGCCAGGACGAAGGCCCTCACGAAGCTCGCGTCGTACTGGGACTGGCGCGACCAGCCGTCGATGGCGGTGGCCGCGACGTAGAGGTTCTCGCTGAAGCCGGCCACCGGGCAGCCGCCGACGACGCAGCCGCCGGGGAGGTTGTCGTTCAGGAGCTGGAAGACGGTCCGGGAGGCGCTGAAGGAGCCCCCGCCGACTGGCCCGCTGCTCGAGAAGACGCCGCTGATGCCGCGCACGACGCCGAAGCTGTAGTTCGCGAACTCGTGCGGGTGGCTCGCGGTCCAGGCCATCGTGACGGTGTCCGACGGCGCGTAGTGGAGGACGCCGCAGCACGGGTCGGCCACGCCGCCGCCGATCGCCGGCGGCGCGATCGAGGCGCTGCACGGCTCGTTGTTGACGCGGAGCGTGATGACCATCGTGTTGCCCGAGACGAGGCCCATCGTCGCGGCGTCGACGGTGTGGATCGTGCCGGAGAGGTCGGTCGAGGTCGGGACGAAGTAGCGGATGCCGAGCGCCGCGATGTTGACTGCCGCCCCGGCGGTGTCGAAGAGCTCCACGCGGATCTGCACGAGCCCGTCCAGGATCTCGGTGCCGTCGGCGGTCATGGTGTTGAACTTGCCGCTGGCGGTGTCCTCCACGGCGTCCGGGAATGCTCCACTGGCCGAGCGGCGGGATGGCGGGCGGGATCTCGAAGAGGTTCCCCTCCGCGCCGACGGTCTGCGGCCCGAGCGGGTAGGCGTCGAGGACGAGGTCCCCCGCGACCATGTGGGCGTAGTGCCGCCCGATCGAGCCGGTCATCGGCTTGTAGGCCGAGACGGGCTCGGCGTCCCGCTTCCACGACAGGCGGTAGTACTTCACGCCGAGGGTGTCGCGGAGCGAGTTGTCGAACTCGAGGCGCGGGCGGAGGAGTCCGCCCCACGGCCCCTCCCCGTCCGTCAGCCCGATGTTCTGCGCGGTCGGCGCGCCGAGCGCCTGGCCCGTGCCGTGGATCCGGCTCAGGGGGAAGTTGCCGATCGCCATGAAGAGGACCCAGTTGTCGCCGGCGATGATCGGCGGGCAGGGGGCGCAGGTGATGGCGAGCGGGTGGCTCGTGTAGAGGCTCACCTCCGTGCCGCAGACGTAGTTCCACCAGGTGTGGCAGGCGATCGGCGTCGGAGCGTAGATGACGACGTCGAAGAAGCCGAAGAGGCGCTGCGTGGCCCTGAAGTAGAGGTCGGGCTGGTCGGGGTTGAAGATGCTCTTGAAGATGTAGGTCCGGAAGTGCCCGCAGTCGTCGGTCACGGCGGTGCCGACGCGGCTCATCGTGACGAAGAGCGGCCAGAGCCAGCAGAGGAGCGGCCGGATCAGGACGGCGTTGTCGATCAGCGCCTGGCGGAACGCGAGGTCGCTCCCGCTGATCGCGGCGAAGCGGAGGCCGGAGTTGCCGGCCGCGTCGTGCAGCGCGGCGATCGCCTCCGCGTCGACCCGGTGGGACGCGCCGGAGGCCCGGCTCGCCGACATCGCGCGCGAGATCGCCATGGGCGCGGGATCGGGCCCGGGTCCGGGGAACGGTCCGGGGAAGGGGCCGGGAAAGACCCCCGGGAAACGCTCGGGCGGCGGGTCGGGGAGCGGGATCGGGTGGACCAGGATGTCCCGGAACCGGTCGAGCACGTCCTTGGGGAGCTTCGGAATGATGATCCAGATCGGGTCGACCTCGTAGATCTCCACCGTGGCGTTGCAGACCGGCATGTCGACCGTGATGCCGTCCCGGAGGACGCGCTTCTGCAGCGTCCCCTTGACGAGGCAGCGGTTGAGGAGCCACGGGCGCCAGACGTCGGGCGGCAGCGCCAGCTCGACCTGGAGCTTCGTGGCGTCGGCCTCGACACGGAGGTGCCTCTCCTGCGCGCCGCGGCGGAGCAGCTCCTCGAGCTGCGGCAACTTGTCGTCCGTGGCGGGCCCCACCAGCACCCGCACGCCGGTCGCCCCGGCGCCGACGCTCAGCTCGAGGTTTGCCTGTCCTTTCGCGTCCAGACCGTCCTGGGCCAGGAACGCGCCGCCCGCGGAGAACGCGTAGACAGCGGCTGCGGGGCGCGCCTCGTCGCCCTTCGGCTCGAGCAGGGGCGCGCTGACGTTGATGTTGACGCGGCGGGCGTTGACGGAGGCCTTGGCCATGGCGAAGACTCCTCGGATACGGCAGGCGAGACTGATACGCGTTCCGCGGGCGGCAGTTCGCGGCCGCCGGCGGCGGCCCAAGCAATATGGTCCGGCCGTTCGCGAAAACAAGGGGTCGGGGGCGACGAAATGTGGCCGCCGCGGACAGATCTTGTCCGAACGTCCCGAGGCGTGACGCTGCGCAAGGCCGCCGCCCACCCCGTGGAACAATGACCCGCATGCGGGACGTCGCGCCGCTCGCGGACCGGATCCCGCCCTGCGGGAACGACCGACCCCGACGAGATCCTCGACCTCTTCCTCGACTGGGTCGCGGCCATCGGCCTCTCCCTCTACCCGGCCCAGGAGGAGGCGCTCCTCGAGCTCATGGCGGGGAAGCACGTCATCCTCGGGACGCCCACGGGCTCCGGAAAGTCGCTCGTCGCCCTGGGCCTCCACTTCAAGGCGGCCTGCGAGGGGAAGGTCTCGTTCTACACGAGCCCGATCAAGGCGCTCGCGAGCGAGAAGTTCTTCTCCCTCTGCGGGGAGCTCGGGCCCGAGAACGTCGGGATGCTGACCGGCGACGCGAGCATCAACCCCGAGGCGAGCGTCGTCTGCTGCACGGCCGAGGTCCTCTCGAACATGGCGCTTCGCCGCGGGCCGGAGCTCGCGGCGCCCTACGTCGTGATGGACGAGTTCCACTACTACGCCGACAGGGAGCGCGGCGTGGCGTGGCAGGTGCCGCTCCTCGTCCTCCCGGAGACCCAGTTCCTCCTCATGTCGGCGACGCTCGGCGACACGCGCGCGATCGCCGAGCGGCTGCAGCGCGACACGGGGCGCGAGGTCGCGCACGTGACGTCCGACGAGCGGCCGGTGCCGCTCGACTTCGAGTACCGCGAGACGCCGCTCCACGAGACGATCGAGGAGCTGCTCGCCGCGAAGAAGAGCCCGGTCTACGTCGTCAACTTCACGCAGAGGGAGTGCGCGGAGCTGGCGCAGTCGCTGACGAGCGTGAAGATCGGGACCCGCGAAGAGCGGGAGGAGATCCGGAAGGTCGTCGCCGGGATCCGGCTCACGACCCCTTACGGCAAGGAGTTCCGCCGGTTCCTCTCGTTCGGGATCGGCGTCCACCACGCCGGCCTCCTCCCGAAGTACCGCCTCCTCGTGGAGCAGCTCGCGCAGAAGGGGCTCCTCCACGTCATCTGCGGGACCGACACGCTGGGCGTCGGCGTGAACATCCCGATCCGGACGGTCCTCTTCACGAAGCTCGCGAAGTTCGACGGGACGAAGGTGGGGCTCCTCTCCGTCCGCGAGTTCAAGCAGATCGCCGGGCGCGCGGGGCGGCGCGGGTTCGACGACGAAGGGGAGCGTCGTCGCACAGGCCCCCGAGCACATCGTCGAGAAGCGGCAGGCGGAAAAGAAGTCCGAGGCCTCGGGAAAGAAGACCCGGGTGGTCAAGGGCCCTCCGAAGGGCGAGATCTCCTGGACGGTCGAGACGTTCCAGAAGCTGATCGCGAGGCCGCCGGAAACGCTGACGTCGCGCTTCCGGCTGACGCACGGGATGGTGCTGTCGCTGCTTCAGAGGGACGAGACGGAGCAGCCGGCGCGCAACTTCGCGTCCCTCCGCGACCTGATCGCGCGCTGCCACGAAGAGGAGGGCGTCAAGCGCCGCTTGGTGAAGCAGGCGGCCGTCCTCGTCCGCTCGCTCTACCGGGCGGGGATCATCGGCCTCGTTCCGGAGCGGCCCTACCGGGTCGCCGTAGCCGAGGACCTCCAGTGGGATTTCTCGCTCCACCAGGCCCTGTCGCTCTTCGCCCTCTCGGCGCTCTCCGAGCTCGACCCGGGATCGCCGTCGTACGCCGTGGACGCCCTGACCGTCGTGGAGTCGATCCTCGAGGACCCGGACGTGATCCTGAGAAGGCAGGTGGACCGGGCGAAGGGACGGCTCGTCGCCGAGCTGAAGGAGGAGGGGATCCCCTACGAGGAGCGGATGGCGCGCCTCGAGGAGGTGACCCACCCGAAGCCGCTCGCGGACTTCCTGTACGGCGCCTTCAACGCGTTCCGCGCCGCGCACCCGTGGACCGCGGGCTCGGACGTCAGCCCGAAGTCGATCGGGCGGGAGATGTTCGAGACGTTCGCGGGCTTCTCGGACTACGTGAAGGGCTACGGCCTCGAACGGAGCGAGGGGGTCCTCCTCCGGTACCTCTCGCAGCTCTACAAGACGCTCGACCAGACGGTCCCCGAAGCCGCGAAGACCGACGCGCTCTGGGACGTCCTCGGCTACTTCCGCTCGCTCGTCGGCGAGACCGACGCGAGCCTCCTCGAGGAGTGGGAGCGGCTGCGGCATCCGGAGCTCGTCCTCGCGGAGAAGGCACAGGCCTCGCGCGCCGGCGAGGCGGCAGGAAGCCTCGTGGCTCACGGAGCTCCTCGCGAACCCGCGCGTCTTCGCGGCGCGTGTCCGGGCCGAGGCCCAGCTCCTCGTCCGGGCGCTCGCGAGGAAGGACTGGGACGAGGCCGCCGAGCGCGTCTGGCAGGCCCCGGAGACGCGACGCGAGCAGCCGCGGGCGCGGACGAGAGCCCCTGGAATGCGGAGCGCTTCGAGGCCGCGCTGGCGCCGTTCTTCGAGGAGTACGGCGAGCTGGCCTCGGGTTCCGAGGCGCGCCTCCACCACCTCACGCAGCTGAAGTCCGCCGGCCCGCGCCAGTGGGAGGTCACGCAAACCCTCGTCGACCCGAAGGGCGATCTCACGTGGGCGATCTTCGCGACCATCGACCTCCGGGACTCGGCCGCGCCCGATGGCCCGATCCTCCGGATACGGCGGATTGGAGCCTGACGCGCGAGGGCCGAACCGCTGATTCTGAACGTTGCTGCGGGGTCGAGCCGGATTCCTAGCGATCCGACGTCTTCACGCCTTGCTTTCCGGCCATGCGACGCCACGCAAGGAGCGCCGCCGCCAGAAGGAAGGTGGCGAGATAGACGACCTCCGTGGCGCCGCTTCCACCATCCGGGGAGATACCGAAGATCCGTTCGATGACGTTCATGGATTCCCCTCCGCCTGAATTCGTGATCGTTGGACGTTCTGCCGACGGCCAGGGCACCGACTACGGCACCGATATCACCCAGACGCCCCGATTGCGGGTCCCGCAGAACAAGACGCGGTCCTTCCTGTGAAACAGGAGATCGGCCGCAATGGCATTTGGCAGGCCGTTTGAGAAGCCGGCCCAGGATGCGCCCATGTCCGTGCTCTGGTAGACGCCGACGTCGGCCCCGACCCAGACCTGCTTGCCGTTCGCCGGGTCGACGGCCACGGAGTTCATCGGGATGGCAGGCAGGCCGGCCGTGCAGTCCACCCACGTGGCTCCGGCATCGTCCGAGCGGTAGACCAGGCCGCCGCCGGGCTGAGACAGCGTCACCCAGAGGCGCTTCGGCGTGCCGGGATCGGCGGTGATGCAGCTGATGTACCGGGGCGCGGGCGACGTCAGAACCGTCTTCGTCCAGCTCGCGCCGTTCCAGGTCACCCTCAGGACGCGGCCCTTGATCGTTCCGATGAGGACGGTGTTTGCGTCGGGGATGTCCATGGCCGATGCGGCGTCGCCGGAGGCCAGACCCAGCGGGACCGCCGTCCACGTCGCGCCCGAGTTGCGCGAGACGTCGACCGACACGCCGCCCATCGCCACCGTCGCGCCGAAGACTTCCACCGGCGGGTAGAACAGGGCGGGCATCGCCGGGGGCGAGAGGTTCGTCCAGGTGTTTCCCTTGTTGGGCGACCGCTGGAGCGAAACGCCGTAGAAGGAATGAAGGATCTCGTTCGGGTTGAACTGGTTGACGCCGCAGTCGCCGCCGTCGCCGTCGGCGATGTGATCCCAGACCGACGAGCCCGTAAAGCGGATCGTTCCGTTGTCCTGCGTCCCCGCCATCAGCCACGATGCCGTCGTCGGGTCGCTCCCCAGGTATTCGACCTCGGTGATCCCCAGCGTCTTGTTGAGCGCCGTCCACGTCGCGCCGCTGTTGCTCGACCGGTAGACGCCGCCGTCGTTGCCGGCGTAGATGATCTTGGAGTTGCCGGGCGCGAACGTGAGGCAATGCTGGTCCGGGTGGATGCTGTTGCTTCCCTGCGTGGAGATGTCCTTCCAGGTCCAGGTGCCGGCGGACAGGTTTCCGCGGTACGTGTCGATGGCGCCGAGGTAGACCTGCCCCTTCTTGTCGGGCGTCGCCGCCACGTACCAGTCGTACCAGGCCTGGTTCACGTTGAGTCCGGCCGGCGTCGTGATCTTGGTCCAGACCGTCCCCGAACGGCGCCACAGGTGCGCGGACGTGCCCGCCGCGCCGAACGCGTAGGCGATGTCCGGCGCCGCGGCGACGCGGTCGACGGCGAGCCGGGCCCACGCGGCCGCCGGCGCGGCCGGCAGGCTTACCGCCGCGAAGCCGCTGCCGCCCGCCGTCGAGAGGAACAATCCGTCCTCGAACGCGGCCAGGATCTCCGCCGAGGAGCCGCCCGTGGAGTGCAGGCTGATGTCCCAGCACTTCACCGCGCGCTTGAGAGTCCACGTCGCTCCGCCGTTGCTCGAGGCGAAGAAGCCGCTTGTCGTCGCGGCGTAAAGCACTTTCGGGTTCTTCGGGTCGACGACGAGGTCGTGGAAGCCGACGCCGACGAATGGCGCCGAAGCGAGGACCTTCCAGGTCGTCCCGCCGTTTTTGGAACGGTAGACGCCGGCACCCAGGTTGAAATAGAAATTGCCTTCCCCGCTTCCGGCATAGACGACCTTGGGGTTCGTCGGGTCGAACGCGAGGGCGCCCGTGGCGAGTGACGGCATCTGGTCCGTCCGTGGCGCCCACGTCGCCCCGGCGTCAGCGGATTCCCAGATGCCGCCGCCGGCCGAGCCGCAGAGGACGTGCTTCGGGTTCTTCGGATCGACGGCGACACAGGCCACGCGGCCGATCACGTCGACCGTGTTGGTTCCGTAGGTCTGGCCGAGCGGGATCAGGGACGGCCCGATCGATTTCCACATCGCTGGCCCGCGGGAAGGCGCCGGGGCCAAAGCCCGCGCAATGAGAGCCCGATCCTTGATGGTCTTCCGGCCGCGTGCGGGCCGCGACGCCTTGCGTGTCCGAGAAAGGCTCGTCGCGGCCTTGACGAGGCTGGCGGCGAGGGTACCGGCGGCGGTCTTCGCCGGCTTTCGCCGCGCGGTCGCGGTCGCGGTGCGCCCCGCCCGGCTCGCAGCCAGGGCGGCTCTTCCCGGAGCCGTCAGCCCGAATGCGGGTCGCGCGGACTTGTCGACGGGCATCGCGTCGAGGACCTCGGCGTTGATCGCGGGATCGCGCTGGCCGAAGTAGGCGAAGAGCCGCTGCAGCGCCTTGCCGCCCGGCGGGGACTTCTTTCGCTTCCGTCCCGAAATCGCGATCTTGGCGTCGAACCTGCTCCTCATTTGGCGCCTCCCTCCGGCCGTCGAATCAGGGCCGGTCAGTCTTCTTCTTCTTTCGTGATTTCGTCAGCTTCTTCGGGGGGGCGACCGGACGGCGAGCCAGCTCGAACATGCGAAGCCGCTCCGCGGCCCGCCCTCCGGGCGGATCGGGCGCGGGATCGCCCTTTCGCTTGACCACCGGTCGCTCCTTTCGGCCTACCCTGAATGTGAGGCGGACACGCCCAACCGTGCGCCCCGAAAGCGCTATCTGGAAAACCTAGGCGGGGCGCGACGGAAATCAAGGGTCCCGGGACGGCCAGATGTGGCCGCCGCGGACAGACGGCGCCCGGACGGGATCTTCGACTAGAGCTTGAACAGGTACTGGACGAGCTGGGCGCCGCCGTAGCCGCCGAAGGGGAGGAGCAGCGCCCGCAGCGCCGGCTGCTGGGCAAAGGATGCGAAAGCTCCCTCGCGGGTGCTGCGGATCCGCTCCATCACGATCTTGATCTGCTCTCCGCTGGCGGCCGCTCGAGCCGGCCCCGAAGCCACGCGGTCGGTGGACGTCGTGTCGTCCTTCGCCGAAACCCGTATCAGCAGTTGCCTCCCGTAACGATCGAGCGTCCGGTCGCGCGCCGATTCGGCGCCTCTCCGCAGGTGCAGGGCGCTGTGCAGCGCGTACGCGAGAGCGAGGCCGGTCACGAAGACGAGTGACAGGGGGAAGTCCATCGTGTCGAAGAAGTCGCTTCGCGCCAGCACGGTGAAGAGGATCGAGACGAACGGCAGGTAGATGAGCCACTGGATCCGCTGGGTCGCGCAGACGATCAGCCGGAAGTCGAGGTAGTCGCCGAGCAGGCTCCGAGGCACGCCGGTCTCCGTCTCCGCGCGTTCGAGCTGTGCGTCCGGCCAGACCGCCCGGACGTCGCCCAGCGCCGCGACGAGCCGCGCGCAGGCGCGGATCTCGTACCCGACCCAGAAGATCACGAACCAGAGAAGCGGCACGTTGACGAGAAGCAGGCGCCTGTGCAGGCCACGGACGAGCAGGCCGCGATGGGAAAACGATGGCGGGCCGAAGAAGACGAACGGCATGGCCCCCAGCGCCAGGGCGAGGAGCACGGAGCAGAGGATCCAGAGGGCCATCTCGCGGCGACTCGTGGACCGCAGGTAGTTCTGCCACAGGGTGCCGACCTCGACCGCTGCGCCGGCGGGTCTCGAAACGCGCCGTCCCTGTTTGTCGAACGCCGCGAGGTCGAGGTGCGGGCCGACCCGCAGCGCGGACCACCGGCTTCGCTCCAGCCGTTCCCGCCTGGGCGGGGAGAATCCGAAAGTCTCCCCGATCTGGTTTGCCCGCAGACGAAGCCAGAACATGAGGGCGAGCCCGAGCAGGATCGTGACGATCAGGCCGACGAAGCGCAGCACGAGGGACGGCCAGACGCTGACGCCCGAAAGCCATGCAAATGGCTCGGCGACTCCGTCAAGAAGCGCGGTCTTCTGAAGCCCGTCGACCTTCCAGACGATCGCAATCACGGCGACGATCAACTGGCCACCGCGATCAAGGCGAGCGTCGCGGCCCTTCTTTCCGGGTTCCCGGGCCGGGCCAGCGCGGATACGCCTGCGCGGAGCGCCCGCTGCACGGCCCGGCTGGCCACGATGGTCGAGAGGATCCCGAATCCGAAGGCAAGGAGCACGATCCGCAGATTCGAGAACGGAAAGCCCCGGTAAGGCCGCGCCGGCTCGACGCTCGAGCAGAGTCTCCAGTCTTCATCGCACTTCGAGTCCTTCGCCTCATCGGCGGGATCGGTGAGGAAGTTGCCCTCCCGCCACTTCCTGAGGCGCTCGACCGAGGGAGAGGCGAGATAGACCGCCTCCGTCCGGCCGATCTCGAAGAGCTGGGGACGCAGCCACTCGCTCATCTTGGCCGTCCAGCCCTCTCCGGGCGGATCCGCGAGCGCCACGAGCGTCGCGAGGTACGCCGCGGTCTGGTAGCTGTCGCGGAACGGCAGCGTCCACATCTGCAGGGCCGGACGCAGCGAGAGGCCGAAGTTGGACGCGACGACGAGGTTTCGCGCCCACTCCTTCTGGTCGGCGTGCAGGTAGCGCGCGTCGAGGTCCGTCGTGAAGAAGATCTTGTCCTTGAAACGGCCGCGGAGGGCCTGAAGGACGAGGAGCTTGTCGTAGACGTCCGAACCGACGATTCCGATCGCCTTGACTCCGTTTTTCGTGAAGTGTTCCCTGTCGTCGTCGAGCCGATCGATCTCGTCCGCGAGCCTCCGCAGGTAATCGAACTGGCTGCGCCCGTCGGCGTGTTCGGGAGGTGCGTCCAAGATCTCCGGCTTCGCACCCTTGCTGTCGCCTTTGTCGTCCTTGGAGGGAAGCGTGGCGCTCGGACGTGTCGGCGTCGGGCAGGGCGCCGTCGAGGCCACGCAGGTACGTGAACGTGCGGACGGGTGGAGGTGCATTGATCGGGCAGCGCGCCACGAATCCGTCGTTGAGATACCGCAGAAGCGTCCGCCCGTACTCGGTGTCCCGCTCGCCGACCAGCACGAGGCCGTCTTCGCACGACCGTCCTTCGGTGACGGTTCGATTGACCCCCGCTGCCACAATTCCCACAGGAGAGCGCGCCGCGAGCACGTCGTCCGTGCCCGTCGTGCGTATGACCGGCCCCGGGCGGAAGGGGTCGCGGCTTCCTGGATTCTCCGCGAAGCAATCCCAGGGCGCCGAGCCGCCGCGGTGTTCGGGCGGCATGGAGATCGCAATCCGAGATGGTGGCTCCCCACGAGAAGACCTCGAGCGCGCTTCCATCGCCCAACGCGATGCGCGGCTGGTCAGCTCTTTCTGCCCGTCGAGCGACGAGAGGAGGTTCTTCAGCATGTCCGAGCCCGCGGGTCCGATGAGCTTGACGTCGAGGCGGGGTCGCTGGCTCCGGTCGATCCCAGCGTTCGCCACGAGCCTGCCGAGTTTCCGGAGGGGCCCCGTGGTCAGCTTGTCCTCGTTCAGCCAGAGGACGAGCGCCCAGGACGGATTCGTCCCGTGTCGCGAACCACTCGTAGGGGACGATCGGCTGATCCTCATCGAGCGTGAAGAAGCCGATGGCGTCGGCGTTCCTCGGGTTGAAGCGGTGGAATCCGAGTGCGGCGACGACCGCAAAGCGCGTGCGGCGGCGGCTCTCGGCCGCCTCGTCGAACGAGCCGCCGAAGACGCTCACGGCCACGACGGTCAGGGGCTTCCCCCGGACGGCGAGCACCTCGTGGATTTCCTTCGAAAGTCTCGGCGGAGTCGTGGCGGTGAGAGGGTCGGAGCGGTCGGAGGCCTTCTGGTGTTTCTCGACCGCCGCGAACGGGTCCTGCCAGAGGCGGGCCTCGATGTCCTGCTGGCTGGCGGGCGCGAACGTCACCCGCTCGGGATTGACGGGGCGCGCGCTCTGGAGTGGCACCGTCTTGACGAGGACGCCCGCGGCCGCGAGGACGACCATCACGATCGGCAGCGGGTTGGCGAGGAAGCCGGAGCGGTCGTCGTTGCTCATGTCGGGGCGTCCCGGGACGTGTGCGGCCGTCTCAGATGTGGCCCGCCGCGAGGTGGGCGAGGGCCATGGTGGTGAGCTGGGGGTTCCGGAAGCAGCCGGCCGGGAAGAGGCTCGTGTCGGCGACGAAGAGGTTGTCGAAGTCGAAGAGGTGGAAGTCGGGGGAGACGACGCTCTTTCCCGCGCTGTGCCCGATTGCGTTGCCTCCCTGGGGGTGGGCGGTGCTCTGCGAGAGGTCGGCCGGGCCGGCGACGAGGGCCTGGAAGGCGGCCACGTCCTCGTCCCGGTGGTCGGCCCGGATGGCGAAAGGACGCATCGTGGCGGGGTGGACCGCCGTCGCCCCGGCGGCGAAGTAGGCGTCGGCCGCGCTGACGATCCCGTCCTTCATCTGCTGGAGCTCGGTGTCCGACAGGGAGAGAACGAGGTTGCCCGTCAAACCGACCTCGCCGCGGGTCGCGGTCGGGACGACGATGCCGACGGAGGCCATCCGCCGGTAGCCCGACATCACGGACGCATGGTCCCGAAGCCAGCCGGGGAGCGTTGCCGCGATCGAGCCGGGGTAGTGGAACCACGACTCGAGAAGCCTTCCTCCCTCGTCGACGAAGACGCACATCTGGACGCCGGGATTCCGGAGACCGGGCGGTACGTCGTGGTCGAGGAGGGCGAAGAGCGGCGACGTGACGTTCGCCGAGATCCCCTTGCCGACCGGGCTCGTCATCTGGAACGCGCTCCGGCGGAGGATCTTGCTGCTCGAGATCGGGCCGGCCGCGAGGACGAACGCCTTCGCCTTGACCCGGACTTCGCTCGTCTTCTTCCCGCCGTCCTGGCAGACCACGGCGGCGACGCGCCGCGTCAGGCCCTTCGGCTCGAAGCGGAGGGCGCGGAGGTTCGGGCGGACCCGTGCGCCGGCCGCGAGGGCCCGCTCGAGGTAGCTGCGCGGCGCGCCCGCCGCGCGGGGACCGTGGAGGCCTCCGGTCTTCAGGCCGAACCGGCAGCCGACGTTGCACCCCCCGCAGCCGACGCAGGAGCGGATGGAGAGCGGGAGGTCGGCGACGGGGAGGTGAAGGGCGCCCGAGCCGGCCTCGAACGCCTTCGACCGCTCGCCCATGGCGGCGCGCATCTCCGCCGTCGAGACGCCGAGGTCGGCCGTCACCGCCAGGAGGGCGCTCTCCAGGTCGGGCCAGTCGACCGGGAAGTCGAACTCGTCCCGCCACGCCTCCCAGCGGCTCTTCTCGATCGGGAGGTGGATGGCGTTGTTCACCGTCGGCCCGCCCCCGACGACCCGCCCCTGCAGGACCGTGATGAACGAGACGCCGTGCTTTGCAAGGAGATGACTCGCCTCTGGGAGGGCCGGCTGCAGCCCGGAGTTCCGGTAGAGGAGCGCGAGCGCCCGGTCGTCGCGGACCGGGTGGTCCTTCGGGCTGACCCACGGCCCCTCCTCGACGATCAGGACACTCCGCCCCGCCTCGGCGAGGCGCGACGCCACGAGCGCGCCCCCGGCCCCCGAGCCGATCACGCAGACGTCGTACGTCTCGTCGAGCGGGGCGGGGGCGGAAGGCGGGACGTCGACCGGTTCGGGGAGGTCCGGCGGGAGCGAGAAGCCGACGGCGACCCGCGCCGGCTCGCGCGAATAGATCACGAGCCAAGCCACCCGCGCGACGAGCGAGACGAGGTCGTGCCAGAGGGGGTCGTTCCAGAGCCGGTCGAGAACCGCTTCCCGCTTCGCAAGCGGCCGGGTCGCGAACGGTCCGCCCGCCACGACGCGGGACGTTGCGTCGACGTGGTCGAGGATGACGCCGATCGCGTCGGTCAGGATGCCGGGGACGGTCCCGAGGTAGTCGAAGACCTCCGCCGCGATCGCGCCGGCGTCGTCGAGCGGCGGAGCGCCGGCCGGAACCAGACAGGAGAGCTGGAGCTCGGCGAACGCCGCGAGGGTCTTCTGTTTCGTCTGTTTCGAGCCCATGGCTGTCTCCTCCGCGGGGCCTCAGGGCAGGATCGTTTCCTGGTACGCGTTGACGAACCGGCCGGACGGGTCGAGCTCGTCGCGGATCCGCCGCCACTTCTCGTAGCGCGGGAAGTTGGCGAGGATCCGGGCCTTCGTGGCCCCCGGCATCAGCTGGCCCCAGTGGAACCGGACGTTCGCCTCGCCGAGATCGCGCCGGAGCGCTTCGTCGTAGGCGTGGATCAGCTCGTCGGACCACCTCGTGTGCCGGACGAAGATCAGCTCGAACGAGCAGACGTCCTCGGGGTTTCCGAGCATCGCGCGGGACCCCCGGACGAACCGCATCGAGATCGGGCCGGTCTGGTAGAGGCCGTGAGGCGCCTCCTCCCACGCGACGCGCCGGATCGTGTCGAGCGCCTTCAGGTAGAGGTCGTCCCGGAGCGGGACCTCGACCGACGCCGTCCGGTTCGGGATCGCGTTCTGGCCGTCGCCGATGTTGAAGACGCGGTAGCTCCTCTGGAGGTAACCGGGGTTCTTCAGGCCGTTCATCGCGCCGTCGACGAGGATCGGCGTGAGGGGCGGGAGCGTCTCCATCAGTGACTGCGACACCCAGCCGATTCCCTGCGGGAAGTTCTCGCTGAACCAGACGACGCCGATCTCCCGTCGGTAGGGGCGCGGCGTCTCGTGGAGGCGGATGAGGTTCGGCTCGGGGCGCTCGCGGAGGAAAGGCGGCTCGGGGCCCGGGAGCGGCGTTGGCTGGCGGGAGGTGACGATCACGTCGTCGCCCCGCGGGTTGATCAGCAGCTCGAGGTGATAGGCGGGATACGGGTGCCCTTCGAACGGGCGGCCGGACCAGCCGGCGACCCAGCCGGGAATCCTCACCCCTTCGAACTGGCGGTAGATCCCCCCGCCGAGAAGCGTCATCCGGACGACGTCGAGAGGAACCGAGGTCCGGACTTCCTTGAGCCAGAAGCGGTCCCGCACCTCCACGACGAGCGACCGGACGACGCCGACGGTGCCGACGTGGATCAGGACGGCCGAGAAGACGTCGTCGTCCTGGATCAGCCGCGCCCCGGGGTGCTCGCGGGAAAAGGCCGCCGGGTCGGTGGGCCCGTCTTTCGGCTCGATCCGGAGCGGCTCGCCCGTTCCCGCCACGAGGTCGAGGCTCCGGATCATCTCCGCGAGCGGGCCGTGCGACAGGACCGATCCGTGCGTCCCGGTCGGGAGGACGCCCCCCAGCGTCTGGCCGTCGTACCCGCCGAGCGCGCCGAACGACTTTCCGTGCGTCTCCCAGAGGGTGTCGTTGATCTCGCGGATGACCGTCCCCGAGCCGATCCGGAAGAGGTTTCCGCCGAGGTTCCCCGACAGGTCGGCCTTGAGCGTCCCGTCGGCCGCGGCCGGCTCGAGACAGCGCATCCCCCCGGGGTGGAGATAGGCGTCCTCGCTCACCGCCACGCTCGACCAGGCGTGCCGCGACCCGCCGGCCTTGACCTTGACCGACGCAGGCTGCCGATTCAGCCACGCGACGAGGCGCGCGACGCCCGCCTCGTCGAGGCCCGGGCGGAACGCCCACTGCGGCGTCCACCGCGTCTCGGCAACGTTCTCGAGGCGTCCGGAGACGACCCACGGGAGACCGTCGTCGGACGGGGAGGGCGCGTTGGCAAGAAGACCGTCCCGGTCGACCGCGACGAGCCGGAATTTTCCCTCCTCCTGTCGGAGCGCTACGGTCTTTCCATTCGCATCGACGAGAAAGGCGACGGGCTTCTCCGCCGAGCCGCCGAACGGGAGGTCGCGGACCACCACGCTCCCGATGCCGAAACCCGGCGCTTCCGCGAGCGGGTAGTCGTAAACGATGAACGTTCCGAGGAACGGCCGGACGAGAAACGCGGAGCGGCGGCCCGGCTCGCTCCGCGCCCTGTCGATCGCAAGGAAGGCCTCGGAGAGCGTCGAAACGGGCGGAGCGAGGAGGCCCGCCGGCTGAAGGCTCCGCTTCTTCCCGAGGAACGGCTTCCACGTCAGCGTGGCGGGAGGCGGCACGATCCCCTGCGTCGGGACGGCCTTGCAGCCCGGCGGGTCCGCGGCCGCGACCCCGGCCGCGAGAGCGATGGCGGCAGCGACGATCGCTTTCATCGACGCTAGGTCGAGTCCTTCGTGAAGGAGCTCTTCAGGTTGATCCCCCACTTCAGGAGCTCGAACCAGAACGGCGCCCCGAACGAGAGGGCGATGACCGCGAGGAGGAAGCCCTGCGTCGTCGGCGTCGGACAGGGCGGCGCCGCTCTCCCGGCCGCGGCGTCGCCCGGCAGGGGCGGGGTCAGCGGTCTTCCCATGAAGCAGAGGCAGATCGGCCCCTGCTCGAGCGCGGCGATCGTCGCCCGGACGTTCGCAACCTCCCGGTCGGGATTCCCGCCCGGCGCCGCGCCCGCCGCCGGGCCGGGGTCGAGGCGCTGGACTGCCTGGGCGAACGAGTCGATCCGGGCGGGATCTGTCCGGGCGATCCGGGTGTAGACGTCGATCGCGTCGAGGCCGAAGAAGAAGGCGACGAGGATTGCGAGGACCACGGTGATGAAGCGGACGACGTAGGTGAAGGAGTCCGAGGCGCTCGCCCGCGCCTCGTCGTGGAAGGCGGCGACGTACGTCTTGACGGCGTCGGCCCGTCCCTCGGCCTCCGGGAACGCCGCCGAGGCGAGCCCCCAGAGCTTCCCGCGGAAGGGGACGACCCCCTTCGACGCGCCGTCCTCTCCCGCGAGCTTCTTCGCGAGGGGCCCCGCCCAGTCGTCCGCGTCGCCGAGGCTCGCGCGGTCGACCGGGTAGTCGACCTGCGGCCCGATCCGCGAGTAGACCGCCGTGGCGATGTCCTTGACCGTCTGTTTGTCGAGGTCCTGCGTCTTCGACCAGGGGTGGACCCAGAGCCGCCAGCGCGAGTCGCCGGACTTGAGCACGGCCGCGACGGCGCGCTTCACCTCCGGGTCGTCCGGCTTCCTGTCGGGGTCGACGAGAGACGCGTAGAAGTTCCGGCCGCGCCCCCCCTCGAGGCTGGGGTGCGCAAGCATCGCCGCGACGAAGCGGTCCGGGTCCGCGAGCTCGCCGAAGAGGCGCCGGAGCCGCTCGACGAGGAACCGGTTCTTGAGCCGCAGCGTCTGCCGGACGAACTGGGTGCCGCTCGTGACGAGGAGGGCGAAGGCGGCGAAGAATGCGGCGATCCCGATCAGGATGTTGAGCCACGAGAGCATGGCGGGCCTCCCTAGCCGATGCCGATCTGAAGGACGCTGATCCGGAGCCCGGTGAGGACGCCGATCTGGGAGTTCCGGAAGACGTCGGCGCCCCCCAGGGCCGAGCTCCGGTTGACCCACGAGCCGCAGTCGACGAGGACGGCCGCCGGAGGATCCCCGTCCACCACGATCCGCGGGCCGTGGGTATGCCCGGCGACGGTGGCGACGCTCCGCCGGCCGGCCATCGCCGGGTCCGAGCCGAGGGCGCCGGCGATCCACTCACGGCTCTCGGCGAAGAACTTCTTCCGCTCCTTCGGGACCGCCGGGTCGCGGAAGTCGAGGACCCGGTCGGCCCGGGTCTCCGGGCCGGGGGAGTCGTTCGTACCGGGCTCGAGCAGCTCGTGCTGCCACTCGTCCACCGTCGCGAGGCCGAGCGCGCGGGCCGGAATCGCGAGCCGGGAGCCGGGCGTGTTCAGGAAGCTGAAGAAACCGGTCTCGACGGGGTCGACCTGGTCCGTGTGGAGGAGGTCGACGCGGGCGTGCGGTCCCCACGCGAAGGAGTAGAGGTCGGGCCGGATCGTCCCCTTCGGGAAGTAGGAGGCGATGCGGCGGCCCCCGAGCGAGTCGAGAAGGCCCTTCGCGCGGAGCTTCTCCTCGTGGTTCCCGACGATCCGGACGGTCCCGAGGCGCCGGAAGAGCTCCAGCAGCTCCGCGTGGGTCGCGACCTGCCGGTCCAGCATTTCGCCGGGGTCCTCGGACCACCACCAGTGCTCCTTCTCCCGCCAGAGGTCGTGGAAGTCGCCGAGCTGGTAGACGGCGAGATTCCGCCAGGAGCCCTCGCCGTCGCGGAGGTCGAGCAGGCGTTTCAGGAGGTTCGCGAGGAGCGCCTTCTTTCCGCCGGAGAGGACGAAGGCGTCCTGGTAGCCGGCGGCCCGCTCGGCGCTCAGGAGGTGGATGTCGGGGATGAAGACGATCGGCGTCTGCCCGTCGCCGTCCGTGTCGTCGGGGTCGCCCGGCAGCTGCAGCGTGAAGAGGACGCGGCTGGCGAGGCGGCCGTCCTCGGCGAGATCCCGCCGGACGTCCTCCAGCGACAGCATCCCTCAGAGCTCCGCCGACGGGGCCTGGCCGGTCATCGCCTCCGCGACCATCTCGGAGAGGGCCGAGATCGTGGCGGTCGGGTTCGCGCCGACGGCCGTCGGGACGAGCGCGCCGTCGGCGACGTAGAGCCCCGAGTAGCCGAAAAGCTGGCCGAACGTCCGCCGGTCGGCGTCCGTCACCCCCTTCGACGGGTCGTCCGCGAGGACGCAGCCTCCGAGCGGGTGGACCGTGACGTTCTTCCGGAGCGGCCAGAGCCAGGTCGGGAGCGGGAGGAGCGCCTCCCCCTTCACGGCGGCGCGGAAGCGCTCGCCGACGTCCAGGATCGCGTCGTAGAGGGCGCGGCTCTCCTGGAACGGCCAGTCGATCGTGACGTTGCCGTTCCCGTCCAGCGTCATCGCGCCGTTCGACTTGTCGAGGCCCATGCAGAGAAGGACGCTCGTCCGGTACGAGAGGTCGTCCTTCAGGACGTCGCCGAGCGCGTAGCCGACCGGGCCGGGCGAGGTGCCACGCACCCAGCGCGCCCAGGAATTCCGGGCGAGCCGGGCGAGGCCGGAGAGCCAGAGGCCCCGCGGCTTCATCCCCTCGACGAACCAGCCGAGGAAGGCGGGATAGCTCGCGTCCTCGAGGATGAAGGCGCGGTCCGGGTCGAAGCGCGTAAAGAGGTTGTAGTCGGTCTTCTGCGTGATGACGGGACCCCAGTTCGGCTCGGCGGGGCGCTCGCCGCCGAGGACGAAGGAGAGGAAGTCGCCGTTCCCGGAGAAGCGCGCTCCGAGCTGCCGCGAGAGGCGCGGCAGCGTCCGGTCGCGGTCCCGGGCGCGGAGGAGGAGCTCCGTCGTCCCGAGGGTGCCGGCGGAGAAGACGACGCGGCGCGTCGTGACCGACCCCGCGGCGCTCCGGCTCTCGCCGAGGCCTCGGTACGAGACGCGGTACCCGAACCGGCCGTCCGCGCCGGCGTCGTCCGCGCCGTCCTCGGCGAGCGGCACGATCCGCTCGACGAGGTGCTCCGTCCGGATCTGCGCTCCGTGCCGGTGTTCGGCCACGAAAAGGTAGTTGAGGTCGGTCGTGTTCTTCGAGTGCGTGTTGCAGCCGACGTCGCACTCGCCGCAGTAGAGGCAGGACGTCTGCGGCGCGCCGTACCGGTTGAGCTGCTGGTGCCCGAGCGGGATCGGGTTCGCGAAGTCGTTTCCGAAAAAGACGTTGATGTCGACGAGCTCGGATTTCCGCCCGGCCGCCTCGGCCACCCTCTCGAAGAGCTCGGTCCGGATCAGGCGGCGGGCGGGCTCGTTCGTCCGGGGGACCGGGCGCGCGCCGAGCACCTCCTTCACGACCCGGAAGTAGGGGCCGAGGGCCGCCTTCCCGGCCGATGCGGGCCAGCGCGCGTCGAAGACCTGCTCGGGGGGCTCCAGGTAGACGTTCGCGTAGATGAGCGAGCCGCCGCCGAGGCCGGCGCCGAGGACGACGTCGATGTGCCGGTAGTTCCGGATGTCGAAGAGGCCGAGGCTCTCCTCGTTCGCGATCGCGCGGGGGCGCTCGCGCCCCTCGTCCGGCAGGTTCCAGAAGTTCCGCGCGAGGGCGTGCGGCGACCGCGGGAAGGAGCCCATCGGGTAGCGCTTCCCCCGCTCGAAGACGATCACCTTTCCCGGCCACTTCCGGCTCGCGCGGCAGGCGGCGATCGCGCCTCCGAAGCCCGAGCCGACGACCACGCACTCGACGTCGAGGCTCCGTCCGGCCGTCATCGGTTCCTCCCCGTCGTCCTCATCCGTCACCTCGAGGGGGGCAGGTGCCGGACGTAGGTGTCCCAGAGCTGCCCGAGAAAGAGGCGGCCGAACTTCCCGAGCGGCTTCGGCGCTCTCGGCCACCGTTGAGGTCCCCGTGGCGTGCATCGTGGAGACGAGGCGGACGAGGTCGGCGACGCCGAGCCGCAGGATGCCGGCGCCGACGACCGGCCCCGTGTCGTCGCTTCCCTTGTAAAGCTTCGAAAAGAGCGTCGTCGTGTCGGGCCAGAGGTCGAGCCCGGGGTCGTCCTTCACCAGCTTCTTCCCCGCGAAGTACCAGGCCTCGCCCTGGTGGCGGAAGCCGAGCTCGTAGACCATGAGCCGGGTCTTCGCGTCGCCCGCCGGCGAGAAGAGGTTGAAGACGCCGGACGAGGCGACGAGGCCCGTCCCGAACGGCGTGAAGTCGACCGTCGCGGTCAGCCCGCCCGTGTGGTGCGGGTCCGAGACGAAGCGGTCGATGTCCTCGACCGAGATCGTCCCGTGCATCTCGAAGGCGGAGCCGGTCTCCCGCCCCTTCTTCTCGCCGGCCGCGGGGTCGGTCTCGCCGAGCGCGAACGCTCCGGCCATCTTCTCGCGGAACGAAACGCCGATCTTCGGTGCCGTCATGGTGGTCGCCTCCCACGTGAGCGGAGCGCCGCTCGTGGTTCGATGTGAAAGGGTACGGCGCGCGGCCTGGTAGCCGAGGCCGATCAGCGTGGCCGCGTCGATCCGCCCGAGGAAGAAGTCGGGGTCGAGCGGGAGCGCGGTCTCGGGCTTCACGACGTGGAGCGTCACCGGGCGCGTCTGCCCGTACGGCGAGTCGCCGCGCGCGATCCGCCCGTTCAGCTCCGTCACGCGGTCCAGCTCCTCGAAGAGCTTCCCGTTCGCCGAGAGCTCGATCATGTGGACGTACTGGTTGAAGGCCCCCGCCCGGTAGAGGGGCGTGTTGCCGATGCACCAGACGAGCCAGAGCTCCTCGGCGCCGCGCCGGACCGCCTCCCAGACGTTCGCGTCCTTGATCCAGACGGAGTCGAGGTAGAGGAACCCGCCGCGCGCGACGGCGGGCATGAAGATCGGGAGCGAGACGCCGGCGACGAGGAGGTCGAGGTCGACCCGGTCGTTCGGAACGGCCTCGTTCGTCTTCCGCGTGTAGTTGCAGACGTTGAACGTCCCCGCCATCCCCTCGGCCCGGCGGATCGCCGGAACGTCGATGCCGAGGTGCGGGAAGACCTTCTCGACGAGCCCGTCCGCGTCCCCCATCGCCGGGAGGTGCGCGGCGTCGAGGTACTCCTCGACGGGAAGGAGCGACGCGAACGTCGAGACGTCGAGCGTCCGCCACCTCTCGCACATCTCGCGCGGCGAGAGGCCCGAGAGGAGCATCGCGAGGTTCATCGTGCCGCCCGACGTGCCGTCCGCGTGGAAGAACGACAGCCCCTCCTCCTCGAGCGCGAGGAGGACCCCCGCCTGCCAGGCGACGCGCATCCCGCCCCCCGCGAGGATCAGCGAGCGCTTCGGCCGCGCGGCCGGGTCCTTCGGGGCGAGGGCGACGCGGCTCATCCGGAAGTTGGCCCTCCCGCCTTCGCGCGGTAGACGAAGATGAGGATTCCCGGAGAGGAGGTCGAACCCCGCGACGGCGAGCGCGATCGGGGCGAAGAGGCTCCGCTCGACGCCGAGGCCGACGGCGGCGGAGGCCCCGAGCTTCTGCAGGCCCGCCCAGAGGAGGACGATCCGGTCGGCAGGCTCGGCACGCAGGCCCTGCGCGAGCGCCCCGCCGAAGAGGACCATGAACATCCCGACGATCCCGAAGAAGTGCCGGCTGGCCGGCGCCTGGTCGCCGCCCACGAGCGTCAGGACGAAGCCGGGCGAGATGAGCTGGACGAGGCCGCTCACGACCGTCGCCCAGGCGATGAAGACGAGGAAGCCCCGGAGGAGGCGGTGCGCGGTCATCGTGACGCCTTTGCCTGCGCGGGCGGCCCTTCACGGAAGAGGCGGAGCCCGACGTAGACCGCCATCGCGGCCCACTCGACCGTCCAGAGGCTGACGCGGACCTTGTTCAGCCTGATCCACTTCCCGAGCGTCTCGGTGAGGAGCTCCTGCGTCTTGATGCCCGCCTCCATCGTGGCGTTGTAGGGAAAGATGTAGAGCCTCGTCAGGACCGTCGCAAGGACGACCGCGAGAAAGACGACGATCGGCACCCACCGGTAGCCGGTCGTCCACTCCGAGATGGCCATGAAGATGCAGGAGAGGAGCATCGCCGCCGTCATCCAGGTGAAGAAGACGGTGGCGGCATGGACCTGCGGGACGAAGGCGAACCAGTAGTTCTCGGGCGTGAGGCTCGCGGCCGACGGGAACTGGAAGATCCAGAGCGACCAGCCGGTCCCGAGGTACATCGACGCCGTCAGGAGGAGGAAGAGGGCGTTCCAGGTCCTGAAGCCGGGGCTCTTCATGCCTTGTTCCTCCCCGCCGCCGTCGGGGGCGGCAGCCACTCCTCGGAGAGCCCGAGGTTCACGACGCTCTCGAGCCCTTCCGGGCGGCTCGTCGGCGCCCCGGGGTACGTCAGGAACCACGATTCGAAGCCGTCGTCGAGGATGCCGTTCGCGGAGGGGATGAACGCCGTCGCGACAGGGTCGGGGCGGATGTCGAGCGTCTTCAGCCATGCCATCCGCGGGTGGTCGCCGATGAGGAGCCGGGCGGCCCCCTTCTTGAAGAGCGTGAAGCCCGCCTTCCCCTTGAAGTGGATGTTGGATTTCATCAGGAGCCCGCGGAACGCGCAGTAGTTGGAGGCCGCGGCCGAGAGCGGGAGCCAGGCGCTCGCCGGGCGGTCGATCTCGACGCGCATCCCGAGCTGCCCCTCCTCGACGTCGTACTGGCTGCTGACCGTCTTTTCCTCCACCCGGTAGTCGAGCCGCGCCTTGTGCTTCGGCATCCCCCAGATCCCCTTCCCTCCCTTGACCGAGATCTCGGAGCTGACGGGGAGGTCGACGACGTACTGCCCCGTGCCGAACGCCCTCATCAGGAGCCCGGGGAGGAGCCGCGGCGCCGGCCGCGGGCCGTGCGTGCAGGCGATCGCGATCGAGAACTCGACGTACTTCCCGATCGTCGTGTCGCGGTAGTCGATGACGGAGACGACGAGGAGCCCCCGCGTCCAGAGCCGGAAGGGGTGGACCTCGTTTCCCGGCAGGAGGGCGCGCGCCCGGTCGGCGTCGATCGAGAAGACCGCGAAGAGGGCGGGGGAGTTCCGGCACGCCACCGGGAGCGTGAACGGGATGCCGTCCACCAGGGAGCGGCGGCCCTCGTAATCGCGGATCCGGGCGGGGACTCCCATGTCTCTCCTCTCGGGTGATCGGGCGGCCGTCGCCGCGTCAGGCCTTGTCGAGCTCCTCGAGCATCAGCGGGAAGACGTCCTTCGAGGCGCGGGTACCCATGAAGACGTCGAGATGTCCGTACGTGGGAAGGACGTGCAGCGAGTGAAATCCGGGGCGGAACCTGTTCAGGAACTCGAAGGTCCTCTCCTGGCTCTCGGGCAGGAAGCAGCGGTTCAGCTTCCCGGCGAAGAGGGCGAAGCGGGCCGCCGTCTCGGGCTCGCGCGCGGCGTAGCTCTCGGGGAGCTCGCGGTGCCCGTCGACCGAGACCAGGTGGCCGGCCTTCACGCACCGGAGCATCTGCGTGAAGAACGTGAGCGGGACGTCCCGGAACTCCCGCTTCAGCCACTCGTGCGTCGCCTCGTCGATGTTCTCGTGCCGCCAGAGGGCGGGGAAGCCCGAGCCGTACGTGAAGCTGACGAGCTTGCAGACGGTGTTGTCGCACTCGTGGTGCGTCAGCTTCACCGCCGCGACGATCAGCTTCGCCTGCCAGGTCGGCGCCTCGAGGCCCCAGCCGGGGTTCAGGTACGGCGTCATCCGCTTCAGGACGCCGAGGAACGAGCTGAGCTTGAAGAAGGAGAAGCCGGGGACGACGGGGAAGAGCGAGACGGCGTTCGAGACGACCGTCGTCACCTGCGGCACGAGGCCGGCCGCGAGCGACATCGCGAAGCTCGTCGACCCCTGGCAGTGGATGACGGCCTTCACCTTGTCGGCGCCGGTCGTGGCGACGATCTTCTCGACGGCCTTCGGGTGGTCGTGGAGGGCGGCCTGGTCGAGCGTCCAGGGGTTCGGCGGGAACTCGATCGAGGCGCGCCAGTTCTCCAGCCAGACGTCGTAACCCGCCGCCGACGAGCGCGTCGACGAGCGTCGTGGCGACGGGGGCACGGAAGATGTTTCCCCGGACGCCGGCGCCGTGGACGAGGATCACGGGCCCCTTGTGCGGCTCCTTCTCCCCGCGGACCCGGACGAGGTTCAGCGCGAAGCCGTCTCCCGCGAGGAACGGGACGACCGTCTCCTGAAGCGGGGGGCGCCCGCTCACGGGCGCACCACCACCGGCGGCTCGATGAGGACGGGGGGCGTGCCGCTTCCGGGCGCGGGCCGGAGCTGCGCCTCCCCCGGGCCGGCTCCCGGGACGGCCTCCCACGTCCGCGGCACCCGCTCGATCCCGACGGGGTAGATCGTGAGCGCGCCGTCCGGACCGATCCGCATCCTCAGGAAGTTCTTCCAGTCCTCGATCGCGAGCGAGCTGAAGGCCTCGTTGTGGTGGAAGCCGAAGACGTTGAGCGCGACGAGGAGGTAGACCCCCATGACGCACGAGCCGACGACCCAGCCGCCGCGCGAAGAGGGCCGCGGCGGAGAGAAGGAGCTGCGGGACGGAGTCGTAGGCGAAGCCGAGCTTGCCGGCGAGAAGTGTCGAGAACCATCCGATGAAGAACGCGCCGAGAAGCTGCGCGCTGGCGTGGACGAAGCCGCCGGTGACGCGCTGGAACTTCGTGCGGGCGTCCGTGAAGAGGATGAAGCCGAGGAAGGTGGCGACGATCCAGAAGCAGGCGCTCGGAAGCCGGAGGGTCTCCACGGTCGCCTTGCCGAGCGCCGCCGGCCACTCGCCCGGCGAATAGCGCGTCAGGTCGACCATCGCGTTCCACGAGACGAGGAGGTAGAGCGAGGCGGTCAGGAGGCCGAACTTCGGGTTCCGGAAGAGGAAGAGGAGGTTTCGATACGCGAGTCGGGCCGAGACAGCCGGGCGCCGGGAAAGCCCCCTTCCGGAAGAAACGCCGGGTCTCGCCGGGGGCGGGCACGTCCATCGGCTCGTCGTTCATCCGGTGCGTCGGGTGGAGGAACGCTCCTCCGCCGCCGGCGGTGATCTTCTGGAAGCGGTCGTCCTCGGTCGCGTGGCGGCGGTAGTGGTGGAGGTCGCCCGCGAGGAAGACGCGAATCTGTCCCTTGAAGACGTTGTCCTGGAGGAACCGGAGGTTCCCCTCTTTGACGAGCTTCTCGCTCTTTTCGCGGTCCCGCTCCTCGTGGGCGTAGACCCAGTAAGGCTCGGCGTTGCAGAGGATGACCTTTCCGTTCGGGCCCCATCTGCTCCGCCACGCCGCGGAAGAACTCGCGCTGCGGCCTCGTCGATGTCGGAGCCGAGCTGGACGTCGGTGCCGACGAGCCACCAGTCGTGCGGGAGCTTGAGCGCGAAGTAGCTCCTCCTCTGCGGCGTCTCCCAGGCGGCGAAGAACTTCTTCGAGATGAAGAGGCGGGTGAAGGAGACGAGGCTGTCGTACCAGTCGTGGTTTCCCGGGATCGCGAAGAGGGACGGCTTCGGGTCGGGAAGGCGATTCAGGGCCGCCTCGAAGGGGCTGACGAGCCGGAGCTCGTACTCCGCGCGGCTCGCGGTCGGGTAGACCTGGTCGCCGCCGAAGAGGAGGACGTCTCCCCGGCGCGTCGCGTGCGTCCGGCCCTCCGCCTCGAGCTCCAGCACCGGCCTCGTGATCCAGTACGCCACGGCGTACGTGGAGTTCCACCCGTCGCCCGGTGTCGGCGAGGTAGTCGATCGTGATCTCCTCGCGCGGGACGGCGGCGCCGTCCGCGGACGTGACCGTGGAGAAGTCGACGGGCCGGTACGGTCCGCTCGCGAGAGCCTCGAGAAGACGCCGGTCGGCGTTCTCGCCGAAGAGCGTCGAGACGACCACCTGCCGGGCGGTCGCCGCGAGCTGCCCGGGGTCGAACCAGCAGACCATCCGGGCCGGCGGGTTCCGAAGCTCGGGCGATTTCGGTTCTGGCATCGCTCCCCCGACCGAATCAGCGGAAGAACGGAGACCCGGATCACAGGCAGGGCAAGCCCCGGTAATGAGTCTCAATCTGGACACGGGCCCCCCCCCCGTCAAGGGGGGAGACGGGGGCAAACGTGGCTTTCGCGGCCAGTTTCGTCAAGCACCCGGCGGTTCAGCTCGAAAACCGCGAGAGACGCGCCGGCACGAAAGCGTCGGATGGCTCTTCCGAGCTGAACGAAGAAGCAGTCAGAGCAGTAGCTTCTTGGCGACGGCGACGATCCCGTCCAGTTCGCCGATGAACGAAACGACCTTCTTGGCGGTCTCAATCCTGTTCGTAACGGCGGCAATGTCCTTGCGTAAGTTATCGTTTGCCTTCACGAGACGTTCCGTCACGTCGTCGATCTCGCCGGCCCAGTCTCTCATCATTGAAGCCAGGAGGGTCCGGATTTGATCTGTGAGTTCCCGGTTGGCGTTGTCCAGTTCCTCGGCTTTCACGGTTTCGTTTCTGACAAGTAGCTGCAACTCGAGGGCCTGCCCCTTCTCTTTCGCTCCGAGCAGCTGCCGAACGATCGCTTCCTTGTCGGGCTTTGCTTTGATCGTCATCGGAACCTCCTGGCGGAGCGCCTCTGAAAGTGGAAAGCGATTGCTTTCCCGCTACTATTGCGGGGTGGCCTTGGCTTTGGCCTTGGAAGCCTCGGCGGCCGCCGCCTCCGCGGCGGCCGGATCCAGGCGGGCCTGATTGGCGAGTCGCGAATTCGCGTAGAGGCTTGCAATCCGTTGAGCGTCGGCATAGAGGGCCTGAACGGAGACGAGAGTGAGCGAGGGTTTGGCGATGGCATGGCGAAGTTCGCGGTGAGCCCCGGGCAGCGAGGCATAGGCGTCATTCAGAGAGCGCAGGATCTCGAGTGCGTCCATTTGCCGGCGGTCCAGCGTAATGAGCCGTACGAGACCCGCCTGGCGCGCGTCGGGGGAGGGGGCCAGCAGAATGGCTCTTAGGGAGTCCTGCGCGTCGTCCTGGTAGTCATTCCATCGAGAGTAGGCGAGACCGCGGGCGACCTTCTGCCCGAGTGCGGCAAGGGCCTCGATGGCGTCCTGGTTGCCGGTCAGGGCTTTTTCAAGGTCGCGTTGACGCCGGGACTCGATGAAGGCTTGGGCGGCGATCCCCGCAGCGGTTGAGAAGAGCGCAACAGCGTTCAGATCCGGGGACTTTCCACTCAACGCCGTGAGCGCTGAGAAAGAATTATTGTTCAGGTTGGCAGACAGTTGCGAGAACTGCTCCTTCGAGATCAGTTCAGGGGAGGTCAGCTGCACGAGCAGTCTCCCGTACAGGGCGAGAGAGGCGTTGAGGGCACGGACTGAAGCGAGAAGGCGCTCGGCCTCGAGGAAGAGCGGGAGTGGCTTGGCTTCGTTCTCGGGGAAGGCGTTGGAGGCGTTCCAGATGAACGGATCGCGTTTCGGCTCGAGGGAGTCCGGGGCGGGAAACTTGAGGGGAGAGGTTGCAGCGAGGAGTTGTTCTCCGGAGAGTCGTGCCGTGTCGGAGACGTATCGTCGCTCCATCGAGGCGACGTCGGGCGAGAGTGAGGTGTCGACGCTCGACTGTAAGGCCTGGAGGGAAGTCGAAAACGCCACGAACGGCGCCGGATCGACAGAGCGGCAGGCCGAAAGAAGGAGGGCGGCTGCGGCCGTCATGACCAGGCAGAGGAATGACCGGCGAATGCCCGCGCGGCGGAAAAGAACGAGACGCTGAGGGCCCGGAATGGATGGCATCCGTTCCATTATTCACCTCGAATCATCATGCGGACCGAGCTGTTCGAGATTCACATGAGTTGGGTTTTCGAGCATGCAAGGCTCGCAGGGCCGAAGGACACCGACGCGGCGGAGACGTCCGGTCCCTCCGGCTATGGGACTGCAAGAAAGCCCCTGTTGATCGAGGCGATCTTCCGGCCGTTCGGCCCGGTCCGACGGAAGACGCCGATCCCCTCGCGGGACCCGCCGTCGTTCGTGTTCCCCTCGATCGTCGTCAGGACGCCGCCGTCGACCGCCTCCACGAGGCCGACGTGGCCGAGGCCCCCTCCGGTCGAGAGGACGAAGATCTGCCCGGGCGCGACGAGCGAGGGGCGGGCGAGCGGCGTCGGCCGCCGGGATCCGGGTCATCGCGGCCCGTCCTCCGTTCCAGAGCGCGAGGGCGCCGGCGGTCCGGGGAAGCGGGTTCGTCGTGCCGACGAGGGCGGCGCCCTTCCCGAAACACCAGTAGACGAACGCGGCGCACCAGGCGTAGGACCCGGCGGCCGGGTCGAGTCCGGCGGCGCGGAGATAGCCGTCGACCTCCGGCCCGCGATTCGACCCGGGCGGGACCTCCCTCACGCCGATCTCGGCGCGGGCGGCGTCGAGCGCCGCGGCGGCAAGCGCCGGGGGGGCCGCCGTGGGCGCGGGCTGCCGCGTCGGGGAAGAGCGCGGCCCAGGTCACCGGACCCACGACGCCGTCCACCCTGAGCGGCGTCCCGTGCGCGTCGGTGAACCGGGCCTGGAAGAGCCGGACGGCAGCCGTCGTCGCGGCGTCGAACGACCCGGAGAGCGGGAGCGGCCCGCAGCCGCGACCGACGAGGGCACGCTGGATCTCGCGGACGAGGGTGGCGTTCTTCTCGCCGGCCCTGACGGAGCGTCCGGGGAAGGGGCGGGTGCTCATGCTAGAGGAGCGTGAAGGGCTTCCTCCGCTCGAAGCCGGCGCTGATCGTCCCCGCGCGGAAGTAGTTGGGCGTCTGGACGGGAGGCATCAGCTTCACGATCTCCCGCTGGAACTGCCGGAGCCCGCCCTTGAACTTCCCCTTGTTCCAGACCTTCAGGAGCTTCTCGGTGAAGAGGCCGTTCCGGGCCCCGTCGGCCGAGGTCTGGTTGTCCTGGCAGCCGGAGATCAGGACGACGCTCGCGCCGATCGAGACGCGGCTCCCGGCGGGGAGCTCCTTCTGGATCCGGTCGTAGAGCTTCCGGTGCGCGGCGTAGGTGGCGTCCTGGACCGTCGCGCGGCAGCATCTTGGCCTTCGCGGCGGAGGAGAGGCCGAACGCCGCCGGCGAGGCCCTGACCGCCGGAGAGCGCCGCCTTCGTCGCCGTCCCGCTGTGGCACGAATCGGAGAGGACGAAGATCCTCACGCCCGTCTGGAACTTCCCCCAGAGGGCGTAGAGCTCGTCGTCGATGAGCTGGCGGTCGTAGAGGACCCACGTCTCGTCCATCCTGTCCTCCGCCTCGTCGCCGTTCCGGTCGGGCACCTGCCCGCCGTGGCCGGAGTAGCTCAGGAAGAACGTGTCGCCGGGCGCCAGCCTCGCCGCGGCGTCGGCGATCGCGGCCGTCACGGCCGCCGAGGTGGCGGCCCGCGTCAGGAGCGTCTTCGGCGCGAACTTCCGCGCGGTGGCGATCGCCTGCATGTCGCGGGCGTCGTTCTCGCAGCCTGCGAGCTGGCCGTCCCACCCCTCGTAGGCGTTCGGGTCGACCCGGTTGAGTCCGATGTGGAGCGAGCGGCCGCTGGGCATGGGGTCCTCCTACTTGATGACGCGGGAAATGCTGTCGATCAACGACGACAGCCCGGTCTGCACTTCGGGAATGCTGGCCCCGATCGACGCCGACGATCGGAACCACCCCGTAGACGAAGACCCGGGCGATGAAGGCGAAGTCCCAGGAGACCTTCCCGGCCGCCGTCCTCGGCGACCCGGCTCAGGATCTCGTCGCGGTCCATCTGCAGGAAGGTCCCGATGGTCACGGCGGCGAGGAGAAGGACGAATCCGAGGAGGAAGAGGACGAGAAAGCGGGCCGGCTGAAAGGGTAGGCCGTGATGGCGAGGAAGAGGAGCAGCGCCGAGACGACGTACGTCGAGAGGAGATTCCGGAGGTGGAGGAAGACGTACGCGACGTAGAGGACGAGGTGGGCCGCGAGGAACTCCTCGGCCCCGCGGAGCCACGCGAGCGCCGCCGGGTCGATCGACCGGCGGTCGGTCGAGCTCTCGGCTCCGGCCGCGTCGCCGGGCAGGGGCTTCGTCTGCCAGTAGGGCTCCACGACCGGCTGGAGGATCCGCGCCATCCGGGCCACGGACTCGGCTGTCTGCACCCGCGCCTTCCACGTCTGGAGGAGCCGGCCGCCGTAGCGCCGGAGCCGCCCCGAATAGTCGAACCTCAGGGTCTCGATCTTGGCCAGCGCGACGAGGACGGCGTGCCGCCTCGGGGTCCTTCACGCCGAAGGAAGCCTCGAGGCCGGGCCGGGCGCTTCCGAACCCGGCCTTGAGGAGCTTCCAGAGGTGGAGAAGCGCGGCGAAGTCGGGAAGGGAGATGAACCGGCCGAAGGCCCGCGGCCCCACCGCGTCGGCGAGACGGCGCGGGACGCGGCCGAACGCGTCCGCCATCGGGTGGACGGCGAGGAGGCGGAGGAAGACCCGCAGCCGCCTCCAGAGGAGGAAATACCGCGCCGCGGTGAAGAGCGTTCCGAGGCAGGCGAAGAAGAAGGCGAGGCGGAAGAGGGTCTGGTACGGCTCGCGCTCCGGCGCCGGGAGGAGCCGCGAGAGGAGCCAGAGGACGACGAAGCCGAAGACGAACGCCAGGCTGGCGGAGAGGACGGGGCTGACCCAGACCTGGCGGATCGTCCGGAGGATGTGCCGCTCGGCCGCCTCGGCGCCCGAGAGCTCCGAGGTGCGCCGGCCGAGAAGGGCGGCCTCGAAGCCTCCCCACTCGTCGAGCGTCAGGCGGCGCAGGTGGCAGAACGCGAGAGAGGCGCAGGAGAAGCAGAGGAGGAGGAGCGGGACGAGGATCGAGAGCCCGCTGATCGGATTCGCCAGCCGCTCGAACCGGAAGACGGCCGCGAGGAGATCAGGCCGGCCAGGCGTAGAGGACGGTCAGGAAGACGGTCGTGCGAAGAGGAGCGCGATCAGTACGCCGCTCCGGAAAGGGCTTCGAAGGTCCCGCGGAGGCGCGCCGCGAGGAAACGGCCCCGCCCGGGCAGGGCGAAGCTCGCCAGCTCGGCGGGCGCGGAGCGGATGGCGGCGGAGAAGCCGGTGGCGCTCGGTCCTGACGAGGAGCCGCTCCCTGCGGATCGCGAGGAGGAAGGCGTGGACGAGCGTGACGGTGGTCGCGAGGAGCGCGAGGAGGACGCCGGCCGCCGCGAGCGAGGGCGGAGGCGGGCGCGGAGAAGATCCCCGCCACGCCGTCCTGGAGCGCGAGCCGGTACGGCTGGAGGAAGGCGCTCACGGCGAGAACCTGGACGACGAAGACCGCGGCGACGAGGAGGAGCAGGAGCAGGTCCTTCCGGTAGGGCGCCCGCTGATCGTCGTCGAGCCGGAGGCGGGCGAGCGTGGGGTTTTCGGGCGGACGCCGCTTCAGGGCCTCCGCGAATCCCGGCCAGACCGGCACGGTGTCCCAGTTGCCGCGCGGCTGGCGGCGGTTGGCGATCGGCGAAGGCGGTCGAGAGCCCGATGGCGGCCAGCGACAGGGCCCAGAGGAAGAACTGGGAGAGCCGCGACGCGGAGAGCCGGGCGTCGCCGGGTCGGAGAACCTGCGCCAGATCGTCCCCGTCCACCGTGCCGGTCCTGAGGTGGAGGAAGCCCTCGGGATCGTCGTACTGGGCGAACGCGTCCAGCGGCCAGGCGGCCCTGTTTCCGGCCACCGTCAGCCAGACGGGGGGCCGGCGCCGCCGCGGGCTGGACGGATCCCGGTCGACCAGCTGGGGAAAGGGCGGGCCGTACTCGACGAGCTCCCGGTCGTTCCCGAGCAGGACCAGCGCGGCGTTGTAGACGCCCTGGGCGGTGCCGGCGGGGAACTGGAGCAGCTCGGCCGGCCTCCCGTCGGGAGTCCAGACCTGGTTCTGGCCGTAGAGCGGATAGGTGGACGCGACGAGCATGCCGCGCAGGAACGGGGCGTACTTCGGGTGCGTGAGGAGGATGTCGCCGTCCAGGCTGAAGAGCGTCACCCCGGGACAGTTCAGGGCGATCTGGCGCGCGAGGAAGAGCTTGTCGCGGACGTCCGTGGCCACGATCCCGACGTACTGGATCCGCCGCCGCGAGAGCGTGGCGAGGAGGGCCGAGAGGGAGAGCTCGTCGGAGGCCGTGGAGAGCGCCGAGACGGAGGGAATCGCGTCGCGGTGCCTCGCGGAGTCGTTGAGGGAGATGTCGAGGGTGCGGGCGCCGGAGCCGGACGACTTCGTCTCGCTGAGCGGCTGCAGGAGCTTGTCCTTCTCGTAGGCGGCCCGGAGCTGCGAGATGTGCATCGGGAAGACGATCGTCACGCCCGGCAAGGGCCCGCGCGGCGCCGCTCCCGTCGCGGCGCGGGGTCGCGGCGCTGACAGCGCTGGCCGTAGTCGGTGCTCGACTCCGTGAGGAGCGCGACGCGCCGGAAGTCGACGCCGAGATTCCGGAGATAGCCGTAGAGATAGTCCCTCGTCACCCGGTCCGGCACGACGGTCGCGCTGAACCCGATCGCGAGGCGGCAGGTCCGGGTCCTCGAAACCGACCGGCCCCTGCTCGAGCGCCCTCTTGATCCAGGAGACGGTGGCCGTGCCGGAGACGATCGTCACGTCGATCGGAAGCGCCGGCGCGCGGGTCGCGTCCCACTGGAGGAGCGTCAGCCGGAGCGAAAGCGCCGATCCGGAGAAGAAGGGGCCGAGGATCCGGAGCTCCGGCTTCCGGGGCGATTCCCCCACCTCGCGGAGCGTGATCGCCATCGCCTCCGTCAGGGCGCGCGCGAGCGCGGGCTTCTGGAGGCCGGAGATCGGGGTCTCGCCGACCAGGAAGACGCCAGGAGCTCCAGCCGCGGCCCGCCGCCGGCGCCGGCGCTCGACGTCACCTTCCGGAAGAGGAGGACGCCGGGCGGGCGTCCGGCGGCCGCGGGGCCATCGGTGTCGGACGCCGCGTCCCCGCGCGCGCCGGCGACCCAGGGCAGGAAGTAGCGGTCGAGCAGGTAGCCGTCCGCGCGCGCGGCGCGCTGGAGGGCGTCGAGCGAGCGGTCGAACGCGTAGTCGAGAATCGAGTCGACGGGGTCGGGGATCGCGACGATGAGGGACCGGACGACGATGCCTCGCGCGCGGAGCGCGTCGACGGCCTGGGCCGTCGTGACGGTCTCGCGCCGCTCGCCGGGAAGGAGGAAGTCGGCGAGCAGGGGCCCCGCCGCGTCCCGCGCGGGCTCGGCCCCCTTCGCCGCCCCGGCGGCCCGGGCCGCGCCAGTGTCACCCTCCGGGGCCGGCTCGCGGGTCGCGGCGAAGGGAGTCACGACGAGGCCCGCCAGCGCCAGCACGAGCAAGGCGACGAAGCCGGTGTCGCGCTGCGTCACCGACGCCTATTTCTTCTTCGGGTACATCTTCGCGATGAACTTCCTGTCGTCGGCCGAAAGGTCGGTGTTCTCCTTCGTCCCCTTGTGGTCGAGCGTCAGCTCCGGCGGGAAGGAATAGAGCATGATCGAGTTCTGGTCGAAGTTCGTCGCGTTGAGCTGCGTGATCGAGTACTTCTGGACGACGTTGTGGTCGATCTCGTCCTTCGACCAGTTGTTCGGCGGCCCGCCGAAGTACTTGTAGACCGCCGCGAGGTCCCACTTGATGCCGCCCTTCGGGTTCTGGTGCTCGTGGATGGCCGAGAGAGCGTGCCCGAACTCGTGGACGACGACCCGCCGCCACTCGACGTCGTCCGTGTCGTCCCGAAGCCAGCCGAAGTTCATCGTCGGGTCGGCCTTGGGGAACCACTCGGTCAGGAGGCAGTCGGTCCCGACGGCGGACCAGGAGCCGTCGTCGGCGACGAACGAGACCCGGATGTCCCCCGTCGCCGCCCCCTTGGCGCCGAAGTCGAAGTTGATGTTCGCGTAGGCTTCCCACATCTCGGCGAACTGCTGGGTCTTCTTCCGCTGCGTCGCGCTGCCGTCGAGGAACTTCACGCCGAGCTTCCGGCCGTTCGCCCAGCGCTTGCCGGTGACGAGCGCCATCTTCAGCGGGTGCGCCGAGACGCCCGGGAGGAGCTTCAGGGCCGGCTGATTCGCCCGGTTTTCCTTCACGGAGAGGGCGGCCGCGCTGACCTTGTGGCGAAGGGGAACGATCCGGTCGAAGCAGAGGTGGACGGGACGGTTCGCGGAATCGGCCATGCTCGGGACCTCCTTCCAGGGCGGTTGGTTCTGGACCGTGAAGACACGACAGAACGGCCCGACGGCAGGCCGGGCCGCCCCGAGAGCACCCTCTTTCGTCAAAGGTGTCGGCAGGCGGGGCGCCCCGTCAAGGGTCGGAGGCCGGCGAAACGTGGCCGCCGCGGACAGAACGGGTCAGGAACCGGCCTTGAGACGCCGTCGCACCGAGGAGGCGGTCTCTCCGAACTCCCGCCGCATGAAGCGGGCGAACGTCTGGGGCGAGCCGAAGCCGAGCCGGTCGGAGACGGTCGTGAGGGGGAGGTCGGTCGTGAGCAGCCGGCCCGCGAGCCGGCGCCGGCTCTCCTTCATATGGTCCGCGAGGCTTGAGTCCCCGGCGCTCGAAGCGGCGACGGAGCGTCCGCTCCGAGATGCCGTGTCGGCTGGCGGCGAGGCGCGGCCCGAACCGGACGAGGAAGATCGCCATCTCCTCGGAGAGGAGGGCGAACTCGTCGGCGCTGGAAGGCAGCAGGCTCGGCACTCCGTTCGGCATGATCGCCTCTCCAATTGAGACCTCGTCTCCATGCTCAATCCTACCGATCCAGCGGGGCGGCGGCAATAAAGGGAGGATGAAGTGTACGCCAGCGCACGTTCCGGTTCGTCAGCGGACCCGGTCGTGGAGCCAGTTCACGGCGGTCTCCTCCGCCCAGTACGAGGCCCGGCGCGGCGACGACCCCTCGACCCAGCCGACGTGTCCGCCTCGCGGCGTGAAGAGGAACCGGACTGCGGGGGCCGCGGCCGCCGCCGCGCGGTGCAGAGCTTCCGCCGGGAGGAACGGGTCGTCTTCCGCGCTCAGGCAGAGCGTCGGCGTGTCGATCCGCGGTAGGAACGAGAGCGAGCTGGACCGGCCGTAGTAGTCGCGGGCCCCGTCGAATCCGTGGAGCGGCGCGGTCGCGACGTCGTCGTAGGCGAAGAACGTCTTCGCGGCGACGACCGCCGCGAGGTTCAGCCTCGCCGCGGCCTCCGGGAAGAGGGCGGCGAGACGCGTGACCTTCGGCGTCAGCGTCCGGAGGAAGACGGAGACGTAGAGGGGGCCGAGGCCCCGCTCGAGAAGGCGCGCGCCCGCCTCGAGGTCGTAGGGAACGGAGAGCGTGGCGGCCGCGCGGACAAGCGTTTGACCCGGATTCTCGCCGAGCCACTTCAGGAGGACGTTTCCCCCGAGCGAGGCGCCGGCCGCGGCGAGCGGCCGCGCCGGCTCGCGGGAGGCGAGAAGCCGGATGACGAGCCCGACGTCCTCCGTTTCACCCGAGTGGTAGAGGCGCGGCCGCCGGTTCGGGAGCATCGTCCCGAGGTCGTCGAACGGGCGCGCGCAGGAGCGGAAGTTGAGCGCCGTGACCGCGAAGCCGAGCCGGCGGGCGGTCGCGGCCATCCCCTGCAGGTAGACCGAGAACGAGCTTCCCTCGAGACCGTGAAGGAGGAGAAGTCGCGGCGCGGAAGGCGGTGCGTCGACGTGGTCGAGGACGAGCTCGTCGCCGTCCGGCGTCTCGACGACCTCCCGGCGGAAGGGAACGAGCCGCCGGGGGCGGGCGAGCCGCCCCCACGCCGATTGCCGGTGGGGCCCCCGCGCCCACCAGGCGGGGCGGAAATCGTCCGCGAAAGCGAAGGCGTCGTTCATCGGGAAGGGCGGCAGAGCGCCGTCCCTACAATACGCGGCGTTGAGCGAGGGTCCCGCCGCACCCCGGTCCCGGACCGGCCTCCGCCGGGCCGGCGTCGCCGCGGCCGTCCTGTTCCTCGTCGCCGGCGTCCTCGTGATCCGCCTCTCCGGCGCCCTCGCGGACGCGCTGGCGGGCTGGCCGAGGCTGAGGAGCCTCGTCGTCCACCCGTGGCGCGAATCGGAGCTCGTCCTCAGGAACCTCTCGGAGACGTTTCCGTTCGGGCTCGCGCTCGTCGTCCTCGGAGCGCTCCTTCTCGCCGCCGCGGTCCCACGCGGAGAGGGCGGCGGGGCCGCTCCCGCGGTGCCGGCGCGGCTCCGGCCGGGCGCCGCCGACGGCGCGGCGCTCGTCGCCTTTCCGCTCGGGGCGCTCGCGCTCTTCCGCCACCTCGCGGGCCGCGACCTGCTGACGGGCCCGGGAGCGCCCGCGCTCTTCGCGGGCCTTCTCATCTCCGCCGCGGCGTTCTTCGCGCGGCGGGACCGGCAGGAGGAGCGCCGGACGGGGCCGTCGCTGACGCGGCCCGAGGCCCTCGGCCTCGCCCTCGGGACGGCCGCGGCGCTCGCCCTCTTCGCGGCTGGCGCGAACGACTGGCAGTTCTCCTTCATCGGCGACGAGTGGGATCACTGGACGCACGCGCGGGGTTACGCGGAAGGACGCCTCGGCGACGTGCCGTGGCTCTCGCTCGACGGCGTCGTCGGCTTCTGGCCCGCCGCGGTGACGGGCCTTCAGGCGGCCTTCTTCCGGCTCTTCGGGGAGACGAACCTCGCCTGGCGGCTCTCCATGGCGCTCCTCCTCGCCGCCTGCCTTCCGCCGCTCTACCTCACGATCCGGCACCTCCTCGGAACGGTGTCGCGCCGGCCGCGGCTGGGAGCGGCGCTCGGCTGCGCCGTCTTCGCGCTCTCCGAGCAGATCGTCGTCTGGGCGCGGATCGGGAAGCCGCACGCGGCGTTCGTTCCGCCGGTCGTCTTCGCCGCGGCGGCGTACCTCGCGGCCCGGCGGCGCCGTTCCCGGCTCCTCTGGTTCGCGACGGGGGCGATCGCCGGCCTCGGGCTCCTCCTCTCGCCGCTCGGACCGGTCCTCGCCCTCGCGACCGTGGGAGGCTGGCTCCTCCTGGACGCCGTGACGGTCCCCCGCGGCGAGCGGGACGTCGTCGGCGACTTCCTCCTGCCGGGCCTCCTGATCGCGGCGGGATTCGCGGTGGCGGCAGCCCCCTTCGTCGTCCAGACGGAGTTCTGGAGGAACCAGTGGGTCGTGAACCTGACCTCGCAGGAGGCCGCCACGAACCGCCACCTCCTCGGACCGAGGACGATCCAGTCGCTCGTCCTCTTCCTCTCCTGGAAGGCGGACGGACACTTCCTCTGGCGGAACGCGGTCGACCCGACGACGGCGGTCTTTGCCGCCGCGGGCTTCGGCGCGCTCCGGTTCCTGGGGCTCCGAAACGGCGTCCTCCTGCCGTGGGCGCTCCTCTCGATCGGGTTCCTGACGGGCGGGATCGCCAAGTACGGCGCGCCACCGCCGAGCCGGATGATGGTCCTCGTCTTTCCGGTCGCGCTCCTCGCGGCCGCCGGCTTCTCGGCGCTGACCGCGCGGGCCCCACGGAGCGCGTTCGCCGTCGCGGCGCTGGCCGTCTCCGTCGTCGCCTTCTCGAACCTCTGGAAGCTCGAGAACTTCAATCCCTACTTCCCGAACCGCGACTGGCACCTGATCGAGATGCAGCGTCTCTCGGAGGCCGCCCCCGGGACGCTCCACGTCCTGGTCCTGCCGCGCGAGGACCACGCGTTCCTGCTCGGTCTCGTCGAGGCCTACGGCCTCAAGGGCCGCGTCGTCACCGTGGAGGCGGGAGGCGGGTCGGAGAAGGTCGTGGAACGGCTCGTCCGGCGGGGCGGGCGGAGCGTCGAGCTGCGCGCCGGGGACTCGGCCGACGCCGAAGCCGCCCGCGAGGCCGTGGAGCGCGCGGGGGGGAGGATCGGCCCGCCGATCGTCGGAGGCGTTCCGGTCCGCGGGCCGAAGGTCTCCCCCCGGCTCTTCGCCCTCTTCCGCGCCCTGAACGAGTGAGACGCCGTCTCGCTCGTCACGTCCGGGGCGGCGGTCGTCTCGCGAGGGCGGCCCTCCGTCCCGCGACCCGTGACGTTTCGGGGAGCGCGCTCCAGATTGGCGCGCATGGGCCCGCTCGCCGCGGTCGCCACCGTGCTCCTCTCCCTCTCGACGCCGCTCGAGAACGACCTTCCCGCGCCGGCGTTCGAGCTCTGGAGAAAGGCGGGCTTCGGCCGCGAGAGGCGGGAGCGGGCGGCCTGGGTCGTGGTGGCGGAGAACGGCGCCCTCGTCTGGCGGGACTGGCCTCCGAGCGGCTCTTTCGACCGGGAGGTCTGGCGCGGCCCGGTGCCGGACGGGACGATCGCCATCGTCCACACCCATGCCAACGGCTTCGATCCGCGTCCGTCCCTGCAGGACGAGAAGACGGCGCGGCTCAGGAACCTCCCCGTCTACGCGATCTCGCGGTGGGGCGTCTTCCGGGTGACGCCCGAGGGGACGACCGAGCAGATCGCGGGCGAGGAGTGGTGGTCCCGCGCGCGGCGGAACGCGACCCCGGCCCGGGACGCCCCGGCGGCCGTCCTCGCGGAGCGGGGCGCGCCGGGACCGCCGGACTCGATCCCCTGACCGCTCAGGGCCTCGGGACCACGACGATCCGGTTCTCGATGTCGGTGACGAGGAGGCGCTTTCCCGAAAGGAGGGCGATCCCGACCGGCTTGTCCCACTTCACGTCGCCGGCTCCCCCCTTCAGGACCGTCTTCAGCGTGCCGTCGGCCGCGAAGGCGCGGACCTCGCTCTCCCGCGGCACCGTGACCCAGATCGTTCCCGCGGCGTCGACGGCGGCGTAGGGCTCGGAGAAGACCTCGCGCCGCCAGCCGGGGACCGGGATCGTCCTCTGGAGCCCTCCGTCCCGGTCGAAGACGACGAGGCGCCCGTTGTTGTTGTCGCAGACATAGACGCGCCCCCTCCCGTCGACCGCGACTCCCTGCGGCTCGGCGAGCTGTCCGGGGCCGCTGCCGCGCGTCCCCCATTCGCGCTCCTTCCGGCCGTCGGCGGAGGAGCGGACGATCCGCCCGTTTCCGGTGTCGGCCACGAAGACGGTGCCGCTGCCGTCGACGGCGACGCCGCGCGGCCCGAAGAAGCCGTGGTTCCACTCGCGCAGGAACGTCCCCTCGGGCGAGAAGACCTGGATCCGCGAGTTCCAGGTGTCGGCGACGAAGACCTCGCCGGCAGGGCCCGACGGCGACGCCGCACGGGTCCTTGAACTCGCCGGGCCGGCTGCCGCGCCGTCCCCACGCGAGGAGCGGCTGGAGGTCCGGGCCGAACTTCTGGATCCGGTTGTTGACGAAGTCGGCGACGTAGACGTTTCCCTTCGCGTCGACCGCCGCGGCGCGCGGCTGGCCCACCCTGCCGAGCGGGTCCTGCGCCCCGGCGGTCTCGGGGGCGTCCACGGCCGGCGCGGGGATCTGCTCGACCGTCTCGATCGTGGCGGCGGGGGCCCCTTCCCGGAGCGCCCCCTTCACGGCGAAGATCGTGACGCCGGGATTCTCGTAGACGGGCGTCAGCAGGTCCTTCCACTCCCGGAACCGCGCCGGCGGGGTCGCCCCCGTAGGTCTTCTTTTCCAGGACCGAGACCCAGACGAAGGCCACGTGATAGCGCTTCAGGACCGTCTTCGACGGCGGCCCGGTCGGGCGAGGTGTAGAGCGTCGCCACGTCGGCCTTCCGGCGCTCCACCTCGGCGCGCGGTCTGGCCCCGCTGGGTGACGTGGTAGTCCCATCCGACGACGATCGGGAGGCCGGTGTTCATCGAGACGCGGGCGAAGTCCTGATAGGAGGGCCCCCACGCCTCGGCGAGGACCGGGAATTCCGGGGACGGTCCGGTTCAGCCAGTCGTAGGCGGCCTTCTCCGCGGGCGAATAGCGCCGCTGGTAGGCCGTGCCGTCCAGAGTCCCCCGCGGCCCCTCGACGCGGTTGACGGAAAGCGCGCCGACGGTCGCGACCCCCGAGGTGAAGAGCGCGAGCGCGCCGGTGACCGCCGCCGCGGCGCGCCAGAGGCGTTTCCCGGGAAGCGGCTCCGGCGCGAGAAGGCGGACGAGCGCGGCGCCCCCCGCGAGCGAGAGGAAGATCCACGCCTCGAGGTAGAACTTGAAGACGGTGTTCATCCGGTCCCAGACGTGGACCGTCTCGACGCCGGCGAAGATCGCGAACGAGAAGGCGGCGAGAGCCGCGGGAAGGCGGTCTTCCGAGGCGGTCTCCCTGCGCAGCGCCACGAGCAGGGCGAACGCGAAGAGGGCGGTCCCGAACGTCCGGACCGGCGCGGCGCCGGGTGAGCCGGCGCGGAACGCGAGCGAGAGCGCGAGGAGCCCGGCGAGGAGGAGGAACGCGATCCGCTGGCCCCGGCCGAGCTGCCCGGCGAGAGGAGCGGGCGAGGAGCGAACGCCGGAACGCGAGGAAGAGGAAGGGGACGACGAGGACGAGGAAGAAGCCCCAGATCTCCAGGAACTCGAGGGGGCGGGCGTACGGGCCGGGCTCCCAGCCGAGGTTCGGGCGGCATCCGGGTGAAGCCCTTCCAGAACGGACGGTAGAGGAGCCACGCGAAGAAGAGGGCTCCGCCGGCCGGGAGGAGGACGTCCTCTCAGGAGGCCGGCGAGGGCCGGCCCGAACGCCGCCGCCGCGCCCCGTCCACCAGGAG
Source organism: uncultured Acidobacteriota bacterium (assembly GCA_963821435.1). Lineage (GTDB taxonomy): Bacteria > Acidobacteriota > Thermoanaerobaculia > UBA5066 > UBA5066 > DAOMFB01. The sequence goes on along the minus strand of CAWGDR010000004.1, from coordinate 401,094 downwards.
AGGACGAGGAGGAAGAAGAGGAGCGCGAGATAGGTCGGGATGCTCCAGCCGTTCGTGACCTGGACCGCGCCGAGGAAGAGGCCCGAAAGAAGCGACCACCCGGCCGCCCGCCCCGCGGAGAAGGCGGGCGCGCCGGCCTCCCGCCGCGTCAGGAAGAGGACGAGGAGCGCCGTGAACCCCGCGGTGAACGGCATGACGAGGGCGTGGGCGTGGAGGTCCGCGAAGAGGAAGGTCCAGAGCGGGTACTCGTTGATGCCGGCCGGGATCACCCGCGAGGAGTCCCAGAAGATCTCCCAGAGGCCGGCGCGCGGGTGGACCGCGAGGAAGGGGGCCGCCAGGTTCCCGGCGGCGAGGGCGAGGAGGACCGCGAAGAGCCCCGCGCGGGCGCCGGCGAGGAAGGTCCCGGCGGCGTAGACGCTCGTCGCCGTCAGGGCCGCCGCGAGCGGGATGCCGAGGTTGAACATGACGCCCGGGGCGATGCCGAGCGCCTTGCCGAAGGCCGCGACGAGGTAGCTCCCGAAGTAGGTGTACGAGAGCGGCGTCCCCGAGAACCACGGCTCGGGCGGCGGGAGGGCCGTCGTCCGGTAGAGCGCGTTCAGGAAGGAGAAGTCCATCGGCTTCTCGCCCCAGAAGATCTCGGGGTTGAGGAGGCGGGCCGCGAGGAAGAAGAGGAAGACCGCCCCGGCGATCGTCTCGGTGCGCCGGGCGTCCTCCGGGGATCGTCAGGCCGCGCTTCCGGAAGAGCCACCCGCCGAGAACGCCGATGAGCCCGGCCGCCGTGCCGAGGAGCGCCGGCCGCGCGAACGCGCGAGCCCGAGCGACGCGAGGAGCCACGGGACGTACCCGAAGAGGAGAACGCCCGCGCCCTTCGAGAGCGCCCAGAGTCCGGGCCGCGACGGGACGAGCGACGCGAGGAGAGCCCAGGCCGAGACGGCAGCGCCTCGACGAGGAGGACGAGGAGAAGCGTCGAGGCGAGGCCCCGCGCGCCGGCTCCGCTCGGCGCGGCGGGGGCGCGAGCCGCCGGCGGGCCGCCGCGACCGCCGGCCGCGCGCCGGCGCTGGCGAGCAGCATGTCGCGGCGGGAGACCGTCGCGCGTCGCGGTCCCCGCGAGGATCTTCCGCTCGATCTCCTCCGGCGCGAGGCGCCCGCGGTTCTCGAACCAGAGCCACTTCGGGTGGTCGTAGACGGTGAACGACTCGTCCGCGAGCTCGTCCGGCAGCGTGATCCCGAAGAGGCCCGGGCGCGAGGAGACGTCCTTCGCGAGGACGAAGCCGAGGTCCCCCGAGAAGAGGAGCCGGAAGGCGTTCGTCGAGAGCGGGAACTTCGCCGACGCGCGCGTCGACGGCGCCGTAGAGCCGCTTCGTCTGGAGGACGACGCCGTCGGCCGCCGCGAGCTCCCGCGAGAGGCGGGCGATCTTCTCCGGGGAGTCCTCCTCGTACCAGCCGAAATTCGTGATCCGGTAGCGCTCGGGCGAGAGGCCGGGGAGCGGGAACGGGAACCCCTCGTCCCAGTCCTGGGAGACGATCTTCGCCCCCGCCGGAACGTGCGCGTAGAACCAGCGGGACGCCGCGACGATCGTGTGCGGGCGGGAGTAGATCGAGAGGAAGGCGAGCGCGTAGACCACCGTGCCCGCAACGACGGCCGCCCGCGCGAGCCGCCCCGCCCGGCCGCGCTCCGCCGCGTCGGTGAGCGCCTTCGCCCCCCAGAGGACGAGGAAGGGGTAGACCGGCAGGAGGTACCGGGGGAACTTGACGTCGAACGAGAAGGTGACGAGGACGTACGGGACGACCCAGGCCAGGGCGACGAGCGCGCCCGGCGCCGCCCGGCGGAAGCGGAGGGCGGCCGCCACGGTTCCGGCGACGGCGGCGAGGAAGAGGAGCGGGCCCAGGCCCCAGAACGCCATCTCGGAGAGCGGGTAGAGGATCTTCGGGGTCCCGACGTACTGGTTCGTGAAGGCGAAGAGCCCGGCCTGGCGGACCATCCGGCTCTGTTCGAGGAGGTCGTGCGAGAACCTCGGGAAGTCGAGGAACGCGTAGGGCTGGGCGAGGGCGAACGTGACGAGCGTGGCGAGCGCCCGAGAGGACGAGGAGGAACCCGGCCTTGTACGGCTCCCGCTCCTTCCGGTACCGGAGGAAGACCGCCACGGCGAGCGGAACGGCGAGGGGCGCGGCGCTGAACTTCGTCGCGAGGGCGAGGCCGATGGCCGCGCCGCCGAGTAGGGCGTCGCGCGGCCGCCCGTCGTCGGCGAAGCGCCCGAGGAGGTGGACGGCGAGGAGGACGAAGAAGGTGAGCGGCGTGTCGCTCGCGAAGAAGTGGGCGTTCTGGAGCGGCAGGACCGCGAGCGCGAGGAGAAGGGACGCGAGGAGCGCCGTCTTCTCGCCGTAGAGCCGGCGCCCGAAGAGGAAGAGGAGAAGCACGGTGGCCGTTCCCCAGAGCGCCGAGAGAACGCGCCCCGTGTAGAGCGCGCCGTCGTACGACGCGAACCAGGGCTTGAGCGCCGAGAGCGGCGCCGTGACCGCCTTCGTCGCGTAGAACGGGAGCGAGCCGTAGGCGAAGAACTCCGGGTTCCACCGGAACGGGGAGAACGAGAGCTTCAGGACGGCGCTCGCGACGGCGCGCTCGTCGGGATGGAAGAAGTGTCCCTGGTCGAAGTCGAGCCCCCGGAGGCGCACGGCGAGCGCGACCGCCACGATTCCGAAAAGCGCGCGTCGTCGCATTGGTCTTTTAAGATACAACGGTGGCGGTCACGTTCGGCGGCGTTCCGGCCTCGGAGCGAACCTGGCCCTGCTCGCGGGGTCGGTCGCCGTCTCGCTCCTCGTCTGCGAGGTCGTGGCGCGGGTTCTCCTCCCCGCGCCGCAGCTCGTCCGGATCGAGACGGTGGAGAAGCCGGACTGGGGCCGCTTCGCGAAGGAGGTCACGACCGACGAGAAGACGATCGACAAGGTCGTCCTCTTCGGCGGGCCGCACGGAGTGCGGCTCCGCCCGAACACGGTCGGGACGATTCGGAGCCACGCGCTCAGCGGGCGCGACGTCGTGATCCGCGTCAACTCGATCGGCCTCAGGTCCGACGAGCTGGGGCCGAAGGAGAAGGAAGAGTTCCGCGTCCTCGTCCTCGGAGACTCGATCACCTTCGGGGACTTCCTGCCCGAGGAGGAGACCTGGTGCGGCCGGCTCGAGGCGCTCGCGAAGGGGCGGCAGCGGCGGATCCGCTTCGTGAACGCCGGCCTTCCCGGCGCCGGGACGGTCGAGGAGTTCTCGCTCTTTTTGGAAGTGAAGGAGGTCGTGAAGCCCGACCTCGTCCTCGTCGGGATGTACCTGAACGACGCGCAGAACGCGAGTGAGTTCTACGCGAAGAGCCTCGGCCCCCCCTGGAACCGGAGCCGCTTCCTGACCTGGGTCGCGGCGAAGCTCCAGCTCGTCGAGAAGGGGTGGTTCCGGAACTCCCTGCCGGGCACGATCGACCGCGGGTGGAGGGAGACGTTCCGCGCCGGGCGGAGCCTCCGCTCGGGCGACATGTTCACGACCCGGGACGGCTTCGACTTCGAGATCTACAACGCCTATCTCGACTTCGGCCTCGGCTGGTATGAGAAGGCGTGGGAGGAGATCGGCCGGATCTTCGAGTCGCTCGACCGGGCCGTGAAGGGGTCCGGCGCGGAGCTCGCCGTCGTCCTCTTCCCGGTTCACATTCAGATCATGGGGAGCGTCGACGACGTCCGGCCGCAGGAGAGCGCGCGGGCGCTCTGCGCCCGGCTGAAGGTCCCCTTCTTCGACCCGCTCCCGGGCCTTCGCGCCGACTGGCGGACGCGCCACGAGAAGCTCCTCTTCGACCACTGCCACTACACGCCTTCGGGATACGACCTCCTCGCGCGCGAGACGCTCGCCTTCCTCGACGCGGAGAAGCTCATCCCGCCCGGCTCATGACGGACGGAGCGGTGGCCGTCCCCCGGGGACGCCGCCTCCGGCCCCTCGGCCTCGCCCTCCTCGCCCTGCTCCTCGCCGGCCTCGGCGAGCGCGCCATCCGGACGGGCAACGCCTCGGGACTCGGCCTCGCGCTCTACCTGGCCGCAATCGCGGCGTTCTTCGCAGCGGCGCCGCGGTTCCGGTTCGAGGGAGGCCCGGCCGGGCCCGCGCGGGGCCGGGCCTGGGCCGGCGCGCTCGCTCCGGCGTTCCTCGCCGTTCTCGCGAACGCCGCTGGCGCTGCGGCTCTACGCCCGGGACGTCCTCTCGAAGCCGGCCGTCTCGCTCTGGCTCGCGAGCCTCGCCCTGATCGCGCTTGCCGGAGTCCTCGGCTGGCGGGCGAACGCCTGGACGCCGCGCTGGAACGAGCCCGCGCTGCCGGAGAGCCGGGCGGGGCGCCTTCTCTTCGCCGCGGCGGTCGTCGCGATCCTCGCGGGCGGGATCGCGGCCCGCTATTCCGCCCTCGACCGGATCCCGGTCGGCATCAACGCCGACGAGGGGGACCGGGCGGCGACGTCGCTCCAGTTCCTGCGTGGCGTCGGGGAACACCACCCGTTCGGCGCCGGGTGGTACCACATCAGCAACATCTACTTCCGGCTTCTCGCCGTCGCCCTCCGGATCGCCGGCGAGAATTACGTCGGGGCGCGGACGTTCGGCGCGTTCTTCGGGGTCCTCGGGCTCCTCGCGGTCATCGCGATCGGCGCGCGGCACTTCGGCTGGCGGGCGGGGCTCTTCGCGGGGGGACTGACGTCGGTCCTCGGCGCGGTCCTCCAGTTCTCGCGGCAGACTTCGGAATCGGGGCCGACGGCGGCTCTCTGGGCGCTCGCGGCGCTCTTCTTCCTGGAGGGGGCACGGACGGGACGGCTGCTCTCGTGGATCCTGGCGGGGCTCGCGGGGGGCTTCTCGATCTACTTCTACCCGCCGGGACGGATGTGGCCCCTCGTCGCCGCGTTCTTCGGCCTCTACGTTCTCGTGCGCGGGCTCGCCGTTCCCCGGAGACGCGTCTTCGCCTGCGTCGCGGCGGCCGCCGTCGCCGCGCTCCTCGTGACCTCTCCCTTCCTCTGGGGGGCGTGGACGACGCCGGGGAGCTTCACGGTGCGGGCGCGGGAGACGACGATCTTCGTGAAGGAGAACCCGCTCCGGCTCGGCTACTACAACCCCGCCTGGTCCACGTCTCGCCTCGTGGCGGCGCAGGTCGAGAGGGCGTTCGGCGTCTTCAACCGTTTCCCCGACGCGAACTACTTCTGGCCCTGCAACCGGCCGGTCCTCCCGCCGGCGATCGCGGTCCTCTTTTTCCTCGGCCTCGGCGGCGCGGCGCTCTCCGTCCGGGACCCGCGCCGGTTCCTTCTCGCGGTCTGGTTTCTCGTCGGCTTCGCCGGCGTCGTCGTGACGGTCGAGACGCCGGCCCTGCAGCGGATGGCGCCGGCGATCCTGACGCTCGGCCTCTTCCCGGCGATCGCCCTCTCCGACGTCGTCGGCCGAGTCGCCGGCGCGCTCCCCGAGGACCGCAAGCGTGAGCGGGCGGCCGTAGCCGGCCTCGCGACCGCAGCGGCCGGCGTCGTCATCCTGGGCGCGATGGACGTCGAGCGGCGCTTCTACTTCGAGACGTACGCCACGGTCGACGGCCCGTACTCGTACCCGACGAACACCGGCCGGACCGTCGCGGCACAGGGGAGCGACACCTGGGTCCTCGCGCTCGGCTCGGAGTTCCACATGACGAACTCGGGGTGGGTCCGCCTCCTCGCGCCCCAGACGCCCCACGGGGGGGTGCTTTCGCCCGGGAGCACGTTTCCGCTCCCCCTCCCGTCGAACCGGAACCTCGCGTTCCTCGTCTACCCGGGACAGTCCTATTACCTGCCGCTTCTCCGCGAGGTCTATCCCGGCGGCGTCGAGACCCGCGTCGAGAAGCGGCACAACGGCTTCATGTACACGGTCTACCGGATCGAGAAGGACGCCTGGAAGGCGCGCCGCGGCGTCCTCGCCACGCCGGCGAAGGGAACGCCCTCGACCGTCGCCGCGTTCGGCGCGGTCCCCTCGGGCGTCTCCGGGGCCGTCGTCTGGAGCGCGGGCCTCCGGGTCCCGCGCTACTGGAACTACGCGTTCCGCGTGGGGCCGGGGCCGGCGCGGCTTCTCGTGGACGGCGTGCCCGTCGTGAGCGTCCCCGGCGGGACGGCGTCGGGGGAGGCGGTGAAGGCCGTCGCACGCGGGGAGCACTTCGTGGTCCTCGAGGGGGTGGTGGCGGTCGGCCGTGGGCCCTCGGTGGAATGGGCGGAGGCCGGAGAGGCGGCGGAGTTCTCGGCCGCGCCGCCCCGTTGGGAGCCGTTCCCCGGGGCCCGCCTCACGCCGCGAGGTTCGCCGCCGGGAGGCCTCGCGGGGACCGTGACGATCGACGGCCGGCCCGGGATCCGGAGGCTGGACGGCGCCCTCGCGACAGGGGGTCTCGCGGAGGAGATTCACTACGGCCAGCCGTTCCGCGCGGAGTGGACCGGCTTTCTCTCGGCTCCGGTCGGCGGCACGTACCGGATGACGGTCGTCGCGCCCGGCGCGACGTCGATCTCGGTGGACGGGCGCGAGGTCCTCGCGACCGACGGAAAGGCCGAGGGCGAGACCGCCGCGGACGTCTCCCTCGCGGCCGGGCGGCACGCCGTAGCCGTCCGCTGCCGCGTCGAGCGGATGCCGGGTGTCTTCGAATGGCGCTGGACCCCTCCGGGCGGCGTCGACGCGATCGTCCCTCCTTCCGCCCTCTCGCCCCCCGCGGCGTGGGGCGTCTTCCCGCCGCAGCCGCTCGAGGCGCTCGGTCCCGCCGAGTTCCAGCCCCGTGACCAGCCCGTCGCCATCCGCTGGTGACCGCCGGGCGCGCCTTCGGGGCGCGCTTGGCTGGGTCCTCCTCGCCGCGGCGGCGCTCGCGGCGTTCCTCGTCGTCGGCCGCGCGGGGAACGAGGCCGCCCTGCGCGGCGATCGCGTCCTCGGCGGCCTCGACCCCGCCTTCGAGCTCTTCCTGCGCGGGGGCGGTGCGGCGCTCGAGGGCCTCGTGCTACGGGCCCGCGCCGTCGCCATCGCCGTCAGCGGCGCCGCGCTCCTCGTCTCCGCCGCGGCCATGGCCGCGCGCAAACGCGCGCGGTCCGTCCACGTACTCGTCGCCGCGATCTGCTGTGGTGTCTGGGCTCAGGAATCGTTCGTCGTCTCTCAGCCGGCGCGCGGGTGGGCTCTCTATGCCGCCGGTTTCCTCCTCGCCGTCCTCCTCGGCGCGCTCCGCCCGATGTCGACGCTCCCGGGTTTTCCGGAGCTCCCGTCGTTCGGGAAGAGGACGGGCGACGGGGCGCGACCAGCCGCCGCCCTTGGAGCCCCGGGCCTCGCCGAGCTCGCCGGGCTCTTCGCCCTCGTCGTCTTCGGCCTCCTCGTCCGCGCCTGGGCGCTGATGGAGCTGCCGGACAACTTCGACCCCGAAATGGTCGGCGTCATGACCGCGGGACGGACGTTCCTCGGCTTCAGGGACTACCTCGTCACGGAGCTCCTCGGGACGGGGAACGGTGTCTTCCACGTCCTCGTCCACCGCCTCCTCTACGCCCTCTTCGGGACCTCGCTCTACGCGGTCCGGCTGACGGCGCTCTTCTGGGGGGTCGCGGCAATTCCCCTCGCCTACGCCCTCGCCCGCCGCCTCGCGGGCGTCTGGCCGGCCTTCGCGGCGGGGCTCCTCCTTGCGACCGCCCCCGAGCAGCTCTTCTGGTCGCGGACCGAGAACGCCTTCTTCGCCCCGGTCGCGGCGCTCGCCCTCGTGACGGCCCACCTGACGCTCTCGATGGTCCGGCGCTTCTCCGCCGGCGCCACGCTCGCGGCGGCGCTCTTCATGCCGGTCTCGCGCTTCGTCTACACGCCGGCCTTCATCATGTTCAGCCTTCCGCCTCTCGCGCTCGCCCACGCGACCGTCTTCGTGAAGGGCGCCTGGCGCCGGCTGGCCGTCGCGGGGCCGATCCTGCTCCTCGGGCTCGGCCTCTGGGTCTTCAGCCTGAGCGCGGCCGTGTCGTGGGTGAAGGGGGAGAGGGTCTTCGTCCACCCCGCGAAGGTGCGCGGTGTCGAGGCGTGGAAGCACGACGTGCCGGCCGGAACGGGCGCCCTCGGGACCCTGCGGATCCAGGCCGCGCGTGTCGCGCGGAACACCGGGACCGTCGTTCGGGGCTTCGTCGTCCACGCCGACTACACGTCACACTGGTGCCGCCGCTTCCTCGTCTCGCCGGACCTGAACACCTCGATCCCGGTGGGCGTCGCCGTCGTCGTCCTGCTCGGGGTCGGGTGGCTCCTCGGGCAGCTCCGGGACCGGCGAGCCGCCCTTCTCCTGATCTGGATCGGCGTCGGCCTCCTCCCCGGGACGATGAGCGACGAGCCGGAGGCGAGGCGGATCGCGCTCGTCTTCCCGGCCTTCTCGGTGACGGCGGCGCTCTTTCTCGCGGGCGCCGCGCGGACGGCGAGGGAGGAGACCGGGGACGCCGCCGGCCGGTTCGCCGGCGCGCTCCTCGGTGCTGCTGCGGCGGCGCTCGCCGGGGCGGCGCTCGCCTCCCACCTCCTCCTGCCGAGGCAGAAGCTCCGCGACGAAGAGCAGATCCGCTTCGCGGCGCCGCTCTTCGCGAGCGCCGACACGGTCCTCCACAACCTCTTCTACCGGAGTGGCCGCGTCGTGGCGCTCGGGAACCTGGACCGGCTCCTCGATCCCGTTCGCCCCGTCTGCACGCAGTACCTCGACCCGAAGGACTTCCCTGAGGCGGCCCTTCGCCCCGCCTGCTCCTTCGCGGGAGCCCCGTACCCCTACCCGCAGCTCCTTTCAGCCGCGGAGATCGCCGCCCTCCGGGCGAAGCACCGGCCGCGGCGGATCGGCTACCTCCTCGCCGAAACCCCGCAGGGAAAGCGGCAGATCGAGCTCCTCACGGCCCTCTTCCCGAACGCGTCGGTCCGCCGGCAGCTCTTCGACGGCGGCGAGCCGATCACGGCGATCGAGGTGGACGCGGAGGCGATCGCGGCCCTCCGGAAGCCCGAGACGGCCGCCGACGGGACGGTGACGGGCGGCCTCTACCTGAGGGAGCCCGGCTGGTACCGGTTCCGGCTCGAGCCGCCCTGCGCGGGGGCGACGCTCACCGTGGCGGGCGCGACGGAGCCGACGGCGGAGGGGCGCCCGTTTCTCGCCGGCGTCGTCCCGTTTCAGGTCCGTCCGGCGAAGCCCGGAGCCTGTCCGCTGCCGCCAGGCGTCGTTCTCCGCACCGGGACCGCCGGCGATCCGGGCGAAGAGGCGCTTCTGTTCGCTCCGCGGATCGCGTCCGTTCCGGGCGCGGCCGGAAAGGCGGCTCCGGTTTTTCCCGGTTACGGACCCTCCGCCGTCTTTGCCTCCTTCAAGGGAACTCCGGTCGACGCGGGGGTCGACGCCCGGGGGAGAGTCCACGTTCTGCTCTGGACCGGGAGCGCCTTCCAGCTCCTGCGCCTCGCACCCGACGGCAGCGTGGAGCGAACGCAGGAGCTCGATCTCGCGGGCCTCCCGGGCTGGGCAGGCCTCAGCGTCGCGCCGGACGGCCGGGTCCTTGCCACGTGCGAGCGCGAGGTGCGGCTCTACGATCCCGATGGTTCCCTCGCCGCCTCCTGGCGCATCCCGTTCGAGCAGACGCCGACGGACGCGACCTTCCTCAGGGACGGCCGGGTGGCGTTCGTCTTCCGGGACCGCCGGGCCGTCGAGATCTTCTCGCCGGCGGGAGCGCGGCTCGGCGGCTTCCGCGACTTCGACGGCGGGCCGGGCCGCTTCGCCAGCCCCGTCGGCATCGCCGCGGCGCCGGACGGCCGGCTCCTCGTGACGGAGGAGACGGGGCAGGCGCTCCTCTTCGGCCCCCCGGGGGCGGAGGGCCGGGCGGCGTACCTCGGCGAGTTCACGATCGACTTCGCCGAGGACATCCGGGCGGGCGAGCTGCGCGGCACGGCCTTCGACACGGACGGGAGGATCCTCGCCCCGCAGCGGGCGCTTCACTATCCGCTGACCTACACGGCCTCAGGCGGGCGACTCCTCGCCGCGACCGCGGGCCGCGATCTCTCCTCGCGCCGCTTCGCGGACGCCTCGCGCTTCGTTTCGGCGAAGGACGCCCTCTTCGTCGTCGACGCAGAGTCGCGCTGCCTCTGGAAGGTGGAGCGGTGAGCCACGCGGGTTCCCGGTGGCCGGCGCTCCTCGCGCTCCCCGCGGTCGCGCTGGCGGCAGCGGCACAGGCGGCGCTGGAAGGGGCACGGCACGCGGAGCCGCTCGCCCCGCTGCCGCGCGGCGCCTGGCTTTTCGTCCCGGCGGTTCTGCTCGCGATCGTGGCGGTCGGGAAGCACGACGAGCCCGCGGCGCTCGGCGCGGGCCGCCTCGCGCTCGCGCCGGTCTCGTGGCGGTGGTTCGCCGCCTGCCTCCCCGGCGCGGCCTGCTTCGCCGCGGCGTTCGTCCTTCACCTGAAGCCCGAGAATTTCCCCGGCGCACCCGTGACGGCCCGCCTCTGGCTCGCCGGCATCGCGCTCGTCCTCGCGCCCGGCGTCGCCCACGCCGTCCTCCACCGGAAGGAGATCCGCGCCCGGCGGACGGACGACGTGCCGCGCTGGCTCCTCCTCCTGCTCCTCCTCGCGCTCGTCGCGGTCGCCCTCGGCCTCAGGACGTGGGGCGGGCTCGAGAGGATCCCGGCGTGGGTCGAGAACGACGAGGCGTCGACGGGGCTCGGGGGCCGCGTCGACTTCGGCGAGAAGCCGTGGACCGTCTTCTCGTTCTGGATGGGGATGCCGCAGATGTCCGTCGCGGTCGTCTGGGCGCTCCTGAAGCTCTTCGGCGGCGACCTCCACGGGCTCCGCCTCGGCTTCGCCGTCCTCGGCACGCTCTCGATCCTCTTCTTCTTCGACGCGGCGCGGCGCCTCGTCGGCACCGGGACGGCGTTCGCCGCAGCGCTCCTCGTGGCGGTCAACCACACGTACGTCCACTGGTCGCGCCAGGGGCAGGCGTACGTCGAGACCCCCTTCTTCGGGATGCTCGTCCTCGCCCTCTTCGTCCGGGCGTGGACGGGCGGAGGATTCCTGCCGCTCGTGGGGGCCGCGGTCGCTCTCGGGATCGGGACGCCCACCTACCCCCCGTCGCACCTCCTGCCGATCGTCCTCCTCGTGACGGCGGCCGGCTGGGCCCTCTTCGAGCGATTGCCGCTCCGGCGCGCGGCGGCGACGCTCCTTCTCGTCGAGGGGCTCGCGTTCCTGATGGTGGCCCCGATCCTCCGGACCGTCTGGGTCCTCCGGCAGGAGGAGGGGATGCGCCGGATGAACGACATCTCGATCCTCGTGCCGAGGAACTTCGAGGAGCTGTCGAGAAACTACGGCCTCGAGGGAAGGCCGGCGGGCGAGGTCGTCCTCGCGCACGTGCGGAAGACGCTCGCGGTCTTCAACTACAGCCACGACGCCTTTCCGGCCTACGGGGCGGACCGCTCAATGGCCGACCCGGTCGTCGCGGCGCTCGTGCCGCTCGCCTTCGGCCTCCTGCTCCTCCGGTTCCGCCGCCCCGCCGCGTTCTTCGTCCTCGTCACCACGGGGGCGTATCTCGCCGGGGGAGTCCTCCTCGCCGGGCATCCGCCGACCTACCACCGGATCGCGATCGCGATCTTCGGCGCGTCGCTCGCCGTGGCCTGGGCGGCCCGGGAGATGGCGGGGGGGGTCGCGGGCGCGCTCCGCCTCCCGCCCGGCACGGGCCTCGGGGCGGCGCTGGCCGTCGCGGCGGCGTCCGGCGTCGCGAGCGCCCGGTACTACTTCCGGGAGTTCCCTCCCGTCACGCGCCTCGAGAACAAGACCGCGATGGGGTGGCTCGTCTGCCGGTACGCCGGAACGCGCGCGGTGATCGACGCCACGACGCTGGACGGGAAGGAGTACCTGCCGCTCCACAACGTCTTCCCGACGTTCCAGTGCCCCGCGCTCGAGAGGGTCTGGTGCAAGAGACTCGCGGACCTCTGGGACGTCGGGAAGTTCACGAAGGCGGAGAGGGTCGTCTTGATCGTGCCGGAGCAGGTCGCGGGCGAGCATCCGGGGACGCCGGCCGGCTACCGGGTCGTCCGGAGCTGGGTCGACCGGTCGATCGAGTACCCGGCCCCCGTGGCGCTCCGCATCTACGAGCTGGACCGCGCCGGGCCGGAGGGCGGGACGGCGGTTGCCCCGCCGGCGCCGGGTCCGCTACACTGATTTCAGTCAACGAGAGGGACCGCCGGCGATTTTTCCGGCCGCGCCGTCCCGGAGGGTTAGGGAGATGAACCTGTCACGGAACCTGCTCGTCGCGGCGCTCGCCGCGGGCCTCGTGGCCTGCGGCGGAAAGCCTGAGGCTCCGGCCGGAGGCGGCCCGGCGGCCAGCGCGCCGAAGCCCGCCGAGGGGAAGCCGCCGGCGGGGCCGGTCGTCGGGAAGTTCCGGATCGGCCGGGCCTTCGCAGCGGACGGAGCCGTCACGGACGAGACGAGCACCTTCTCGCAGGGGGAGCCCGTCCTCGTCTCCTTCGAGCTGAAAGGGATCGCGCCCGGCTCCGTCGCGAAGGTCGTCTGGACGGCCGACGGCGGCAAGAAAGTCCTCGGCGAGGAGCAGAAGACGCCCGCGTCGGAGACCGGCTTCGTGAGCTTCAGCGCGAAGGAGACCGCGTCGTGGCCGCCGGGCGACTACTACATGCTGATGCAGGTCAGCGACTCTTCCGGGAAGAACTTCAGCGGCCTCGGCGGCAAGGACTTCCGGATCGTCGCGAAGAGGGCCGGCGGCGCCTGACGCACTCCGCGGGGCGGAGACGCGCGTGAGCCGGGCCGTTCCGCCCCTGGTCCGGGCGCTCCGCCCGGCGCAGTGGACGAAGAACCTCTTCGTCCTCGCGCCGCTCCTCTTCGGCAAGGCCGTGACGCGGCCGGAGCTGGCGGGCCGCACGCTCGCGGCGTTCGCCGCCTTCTGCGCGGCCGCGTCGGCGCTCTACCTCGTGAACGACGTCCTCGACCGGGAGGCGGACGGCCGGCACCCGGTGAAGCGGCTCCGGCCGGTCGCGTCGGGGGAGGTCGGCGTCACCACGGCGCTCGCGGCGGCAGCCGTCCTCCTCGGCGCCGCGCTCCTCATCCTCGGGCTTGCGGCGCGCCCCGCGCTGCCCTGGGTGGGCCTCTACGCCGTGGCCACGCTCGCCTACTCGCTCGGCCTGAAGCACGTACCGCTCTTCGACGTCTTCGTCATCGCCGCGGGCTTCGTCCTCCGCGTCCTCGCCGGCTCGGCGGCGGCGGCGGTGAAGCCGTCGCACTGGCTCCTTCTCTGCACGTTCTTCCTGGCGCTCTTCCTCGCGCTCTCGAAGCGGCGGGGCGAGATCTCGAACTTCGGCGCCGCCGGTCGCGCTTCCCTCCGCGAGGTCCCGGTCGCGCTCGTCGAGTCGCTGGAGGGCGTGACGCTCGGGATCACCATCGTCTGCTACGCGCTCTACACCGTCTCGGCGGAGACGGTCGCGTGGTTCCGGACGGACGGCCTCCTCGCGACGGTGCCGATCGTCGTCTTCGGGCTCTTCAGGTGGCGGCTCCTCGAGACCCGCGGGAAGGGGGAGGACACGGCCTCGGACCTCCTGACGGACCCCGGCCTCCTCCTCACGGTCCTCGTCTGGGCGGTCGCCTGCGCCGCGGTGATCTACCTCGCGCCCGGCGGGGCGGCCGCGCGCTGACGGCCGGCTCCGGTCAGCGGGGCGCGGCCTCCCTCGGACGAAACGCCTTCAGGTCGAGCCGCTGCGCGAGCATCTTCCGGAACTCGTCGGGCGGCATCGAGGCGATCTGGCGTCCGGTCTCGAACTCGATCGCGTCGAGCACCTTCGCCCAGAGCCGCTCCCGGCGCGCGATCTCGTCCGGGTCGCGGACCCGCCCGAACTCCTGCACGTACTTGTTGTGGCGGCAGAGCATCCGGAAGGCGTGGAGGGTGTTCGGGCGGCGGATCGGGAGGCCGAGGATCCGGACGTCGTTCCCGACGTCGTGGATCGGCTGCCCCCACTCGCCGTAGCCGCCGAAGATCATGCCGAGCTTCTCGAGCGCGTTCGCCAGCTTCGCCTCGCCCGCCTGCTCGAGCGCGGCCTTCACGAGCGGCAGCGTCACGTTCCGGAAGAGGGTCGGGTCGGCGAGCCGCACGTCGATGCCGATCTCCTCGTGCGTGATCCGGGCGATGTCCTCGGCCCGGATCCGGTTGTCGGTCGCGAGGTGGACCCGCTCGCCGATCGCCTCCGGGACGGTGAGCGCGGCGAGAATCCCCTCCACGACGCGGTCGACCGGGACGAGGTTCAGCTCGGCGGAGCGGTCCGACGGGAAGGCCGAGGCGACCGAGCCGATGAGCCACGCCTTGCCGCGGCCGAGCGCGTCGACCTGCATCGCGTCCATCGCCTCCTTCGACCGGCCGAAGGCGTTGATCGGGGCGTTCACGACCTTCGTGTCGCCGTAGTTGTTCCCGGTGCGGGAGTGGCCGATGACGATCGCGGGGAGGAGCTGGGCGACGCGCAGAGCCCGCGCTCGATCATGAAGCGGTCGGTCTCCAGCGAGGCCATCGCCTTCGTCAGCTCGTAGAAGTTGTTGTAGAAGGCGCGCGGGAAGACGAGCGCGCTCTCCTGCGCGATCGTCCGCTTCTTGCGGCCGTGGATGTAGGAGGTCTCGATCGCGATGTGGTGGACGAATCGGCTCCCCCGGGCCCGCTGCAGCTCGAACGCGAACTCCAGCGCGTTCCGGGCTCCCCTGGACGTTCGCCCGGTAGGAGTTTTCGTAGGCGTCGTCGAACGAGACGCTCGCCGCGCAGTGGACGACGTGCGTGACCGTCTTCTTCAGCCGGGAGAGCTCGCGCGGCGCGATCCCGAGGCCGGGCTTCTCGATGTCCCCCTCGAGGAAGTGGAACTTCGTCGCCGCGGCGCCCGTGATGCCGAGCCGCTTGAGGAGGAGCGCGCCGCGCTGCCGCGGCGAGAGGACCTTCAGGACCGCCTTCGTCTTCGGGTCGCGGATCGTCTCGGGCCGGATCACGCAGACCATCGCCTCGATCCGCCGGTCGGGCGCCGCCTGAACGAGCATCTCCTTCCCGAGGAAGCCGGTCGCCCCCGTCAGGAGGACGTGCAGCTTCGGGCTACGCCCCCGGGCCTTCAGGATCGCTCGGGCCTCCTTCTGGAGCTTCTCGACCCGGGCCTTGACCTCCTTCTCGGAGAGGCGGCTCGGCTCGCGGAACTTGAAGAAGACGTCGCGCTCGGCGACGCCGAGCATCTGCTTCGCGCGCTTCTCGACGGCGCGGCTCCCGGTGGCCGAGCCGAGCGCCTCGGCGATCGTCGTGCCGAGGGCGTTGATCTTCCGGAGGCGCGCCTTGACGGCGTCCTCGTTCCCGCTGAAGGAGACGAGACGGCTCGCGAGGAAGGCGGCCGTCACCTCGATGGGGTTCTTGTCACGGTGGGCGTGGACGAGAAGCTCGTCTGGGTCGATCGGGCGGGGAATCTCCTTCCCCGTCGCCATGCTGATCTTCGCGATGTACCGGGACGGCGAGCTCTCGGACAGCATCTCGCCCTTCGGGTTGGGCGTCGGGGCGATCTCGTCTGCGCCGTCGGAGAGGACGGCCTCGAGGGTCTCGGGACTCTTCGTTTCGCTCATCGTCGCCTCCGGGGGGGCCCATTGTCCACGCTTTTTACGGCGGCGGAAGAGCGCCGGCGAGGAGGACGGTCCGCGCGTCAACGCGCCGGGGTCAACCGAGCGCGACGGTGACGCCGGACTCCGCGAGCGCGACCACGACCGCGGAGTCGTTCCCGGCCATGAGCGGGACGGCGCGGGAGGGGTCCGGGACCACGTGTCCCTCGCCCGCGGAGAAGCTCCGGGGCTCGGAGGCGTCGAGAACCTCGTAGAGGAAGAACCTTCCGGAGAGGACGGCGAACGCGCGGAGTCCCGCGACGATCCACGCGCGCCCGGGCGGCGGACCGAGGCGGAGGAGCGCCCCGCCGGGGGCCCGGTGAAGGACCCGCACGCCCGTGATCCCCGGGACGCCGGTCCCGACGAGGTCGGCGTGCCCGATCCTCACGAGGCCGTTTCCGCCGCCGCGTTCCCGTTCCTCGAGGAGGAGCCGCGCCGGCTCGGCGGCGACGAGGCCCGCGAGGTCGGCGGAGGGACCGGTCGACGGCGTCCCCGGCGAGGAGGTCCGCGTCCGCCGGGCCCGACGAGCCGCCCCGAGAGGACGAAGAGCGCCGCCTCGCGTCCCGGAAGCGGGACGGAGCCCCCGGCTTCGACGTCGACGAATCGCGGCGGCGGCACGGCGCCGAGTCTATCCGCGCGGGTCGCCGCCGAGCCGCTCCCGGAGGAGCCGCGCGCCGGCGCGGCTGACGGGGAGAACCGTGCCGTCGGCGAGGAGCGCTTCCTGCCCGCCGGTCGGCGTCGGCCGGAGCCGGTCGAGCCGGTCGAGGGCGAGGAGGTACGAGCGGTGGATCCGGACGAACCGCTCCGCCGGGAGCTGCGCCTCGAGGTTCGCGAGCGTCTCCTGCTTCAGGTGGTTCCGGCCGCTTCGCGCGGAGGAGGACGTAGTCGTCCTCGGCCTTGACCCACTCGATCGAGCCGACCGGGAGGATCGTGATGGTCGCCCCGTCCTTGACGACGACGCGGTCGAGCGGACCGGGCCCGCGGCGGCCGCCACGGCGGCGGCGGTGCCGGCGGGAGCGCCGCGGCGGCGGAGCGCCCGCTCGAGCGCCGCCTCGAACCGGGCGCGGTCGAACGGCTTCAGGAGATAGTCGACGGCGTTCGCGTCGAACGCCTTCAGGGCGAACTCGTCGTACGCCGTCACGAAGACGACGGCCGGGCCGCCGTCCTCCCGCTTCGGGAGGAGCTCCAGGACCTCGAACCCGTCGAGGCCCGGCATCCGGATGTCGAGGAAGACGAGGTCGGGGGCGAGCTCGCCGATCGCCTTCACCGCCTCGAGTCCGTTCGCGCACTCGGCGAGGATCGCGACGTCCGGGTGCCGCGCGAGATGCTCGCGGAGGAGATCGCGCGCCAGCGCCTCGTCGTCGACGAGGACCGCGCCGAGGGGCTTCTGCCGCGTCCATCCGGAAGAAGTGTCGCCGAAGCGGGCCGCGCGGGAAAGAGCGGCCTCAGGCCCGGGCGTCCGCGGGAATCGAGAGCGCGATCCGGAACGTCCCCTCGCCCCGCTCCTCGAGGAGCGTCGCGTCGTTGCCCCAGCGGGCGGCGAGGCGCCGCCGGACGTTCGGCAGGCCGAGCCCGGCGCCGGGCGCCTTGGCGGCCTCCTCGCCGACCGGGTTCGTCAGGTCGATGACGAGCGTGCCGTCCGTCCGCCGGGCGCGGAGCGTGACGAGGCCGCCGCGCAGGAGCGGCGCGACGCCGTGCTTGACGGCGTTCTCGACGAGGGGCTGCAGGAGAAGCGGCGGAACGAAGCAGACGGCGGCGCGCGGGTCGATCTCCTCCGCAACCGAGAGCCGGTCGCCGAAGCGGACCTCCTCGATGGCGAGGTAGCTCCGGACGAGCGCGAGCTCCTCGGAGAGCGGGATGCTCTCCTTCCCCGAGAGGCCGAGCGTGGCGCGGAGGAAGCCCGAGAGGAGGACGCACATCTCGCGCGCCTTGCCGGGACTCGAGCCGGTCAGCGCGCTGATCGAGTTCAGCGAGTTGAAGAGGAAGTGGGGGTTCAGCTGCTGCTTGAGCGCCGCGAGCTCCGCGTCGCGCGCGAGGGCCTGCATCTCGGCCGCCCGCCGCGCCTCCGCCTGGGCGCTCTCGAAGGCGAGGAGGACGTAGTGGAGCGCCGCCGCGAGGAGGTAGACGAGGACGCCGAGGAGGAAGACCGCCGGGCCGATCCGCGGAAGGCGCTCGGGCAGGGCCGCGAAGGCCTCGAACGAGCCGAGGAAGGTGGCGACCGTCCCGGCCCAGAGGACCCAGACGGCGGCCGCGGCGGCCGCGGCGACGGCGAACGTCCCGGCGAGGGCGCCGAGCCGCGCCGCGGCCGGGGGAAGACGCGGCAGAGGTACCACGACGAGAGGCAGACGAAGGCGTAGACGCCCGCGAGCGGGACGGCGAGCGCGGCCGCCTCGAGCCAGGTCAGCCCGGCGGCAAGGACGAGGAGGCCCGCGAGGATCGCCGTGAGCGGAATCCAGGCGGCGAGGTACGGGGTGAGGTGACCGCTCCGGGAGAGGATCGGGTTCACGGCGGCCTAGTTCTTGACTTCGACGCCGCCCATGATCAGGGTCCCCGTGAGGACGAGGGTGCCGGTCTCCGTCCCGGGCACGGGATGCCGCGTCTTGTCGCCGACGCCGCCCAGGATCGGGAGCGTCCGGACGACGACGTTCCAGCTCTCCGGCACCCGGATCTCGCCGCCGCCCCACCAGGCGAAGACGTCGAGCTGGGCCTCCTTCCCGGCCAGTTTCGCCGCCGAGAGGTCGACCTCCCAGCCGCCGCAGAAGGCGCCGAGGTCGCCGCCGCGGAATTCCTGCGAGGTGACGTGCCGCTCGAGGCCGCCGAAAGCGACGAAGCCGCGGAGCCACGCGTCGGGAGACCCCTCCTCGCGGGCCTTGTCCCAGTGCCCCGCACGCCCCCCGAGGGCGCCGAAGACCATCCGGAGGCCGATGACGACGAGGATGAGCGGGACCAGGTTGCCGAGGGAGAAGTGGATGACGCGGAAGTTCCGAAGGAGGAAGAAGACACCGAGCGCGAGAAGGACCAGCCCGCCGAACGGACGGACCCTCCAGTTCTGGGCGAGGTGCGAGCCGCCGAGAGCGATCAGGATGACCGGCCAGAGGCGCTCCACGCGGTAGATCTCGAGGATGCCGAAGTTGTTGAGCGTGTAGAGGACGCCGAGGAGCGCCAGGATCACGCCGAAGACGAGCTTCCCGATCGAGGCGGGCGGGCGGGGGGGTGCGAGGTCGTTCATGTCGAATCTCCCGCGCCCAATGTAGGGGCCGGCGCGGGCTCCGTCCGCCCCTATTCGGCGAACGGACGCCCCGCGCCGGTGAACCGCGCGCCCCGGGGAGGCTCAGCCCTGCCGCTTCGCCGAAAAGACCCCCTCGGGCTGCAGGATCTTCGCCTCGACCGCGTTCCCCTTCGCGTCGAGGACGAACTGGATCGTGATCCCCGACGACCCCTTCAGCCGGAACCGGTTGCTCGTGTACGGGAGGAGGGCGGGCTGGAGGCGCCCCTCGACCTCCATCACGAGCGCGTTCCCCTTGACCGTGAAGACGACCTTCTGCGGGCCGAGCTGGTACGTCCCGGCCAGCTTCGCGAGGTAGGCCGGATCGGTGAGAACGGCGTCCGGACGGCGGGTGAAGACGATGTCGGCCACGGCCGGCTCCATCGGCGCGGCGACGGAGGAGACCTCGCCCTCCTTGTCGGTGACGAACGTGATCCGGAAATTCTCGAACGTGTTGTCCGCCTTCTCGCCCTTCAGCTCGAGCCCGTTCCAGGTCTCGTAGTGCCAGCGCTCGAGAGGCGTCGTGATGCCGTTGTAGGTCATCGCGAGGCCGTCCTTCGTTCGGGCGACCGTGAGGATCCCGTAGCCCGGGTTCTCGTACGCGCCCGCGTACTCCTCGACGGGGTGGGCCGCCGTCGTCCCGGCCTTCCGGACCTCGGCCTTCTTCGACTTCGCCTCCTTCTCGGCCGCCTTCATCTGCGTTCTCTTCGCGAGGCGCTCGGCGATCCAATCCTTCGGCGGAAGGCCGAGGAGCCGGTCGAGCGCGTGGCGGGCGAGGAGGCCCGGCAGCGCCGAGCCGTCCTGGTTCACGAGGATCCCGATCCCGATCTTCTCGGCCGGGACGAGGAGGACGAGGGCCGAGAAGCCGTCGATGTTGCCGCCGTGGTGGACCCTCTGGACGCCCCGGTAGATGTCGGTGAACCAGCCGAGGGCGTAGCCGCCCGGGACGACCTCGGGCTCGGTCTGCTTCGCCCCCGTCTCCATCCGCGGCGTGTGAAGGTTCTCGATCGTGAGCGGGCTGACGATCTTCTTCCCGTCGAGCGCGCCGGCGTTCAGATGGACCTTCAGCCACGGGGCGAGGTCCGCGGCGCTCGCGTTGATCGAGCCGGCCGGCCCGACGTTCGTGATGTTGCGGAACTCCATCCGCTGCACCTTCTCGTCGCGCTCCTCGTACGGGAGGGCGAAGTCGGGCGCCTTCTGCGAGTCGAGGACGGAGAAGTTCGCGCCGGTCATCCCGAGCGGGGCGAAGACGCGGGCCCGGACCGCCTCTTCCCACGTCGTCCCGGTCACCTGCTCGACGAGGTACCCCGCCGTCAGGAACATCGCGTTGTTGTACTGGAAGTCGGTCCGGAAGTCCTTGCTCGGCTCGAGATACCGGAGGCGCTCGACCATCTCCTTCCGCGAGAGCGTCGCGTTGTACCAGAGGGCGTCGTGGCGCGGCAGCCCCGAGCGGTGCGTCACGAGGTCCGTTGGCGTCATCCGCTCCGACGCCACGGGGTCCTTCAGCCGGAAGCCCGGCACGTACGTCGACACGGGAGCGTTCCAGTCCAGCTTTCCCTCGTCGGCGAGCGTCCCCATGACGAAGGTCGTGAAGGCCTTCGTGGCCGACCCGATCGCGAAGAGCGTTCTCGGCGTCACCGGGAGGTTCTGCTCGGCGTCCCGGACCCCGTAGCCCTTGAGGAGGAGGACGTCGTTGCCCTTGACGATCACCATCGCGACGCCGGGGACCTTCCAGTCGGCGCGGGCCTTCTCGACGAAGGCGTCCCAGCCGGCGAGCGGGTCGGCCTTGGGCGCGGGAGACGCCGCCGCGGCCGGCGGCGCCTGAGCGTCGACGGGAAGGGCTGCGGGGACGGCGAACGCCGCGGCGAGGGCGAGGGCCGGGACGAACCGGAGGGCGGACGGACGCATCGGAACTCCTTTCGGGCAGGTCCCGGGGACATTACGCCAGGCGGCGGGGAAGGGTTCCCGCTTCGGGTAGAGTCGGCCGGCCCCGATGGCCCTCCCCCCGCCTCCCTACGACGTCCTTGCCGAAGCGCGCGCGTTCGCACTTCCGGCGGAGCCCGTGTCGTTCACGCGTTGGGGAAGCGGGCACATCAACGACACTTTCGCGGTGACGCTTCGCGGCGGGGAGCGGGTCGTCCTCCAGAGGATCAACACCGACGTCTTCCGGGACCCGGAGGGGGTCATGGCGAACGTCGGCCGGGTGACGCGGCACCTGCGGAAGAAGCTCGCGGGCACCCCCGGCGCCGGCCGGAGGGCGCTGACGCTCGTTCCGGCGCGCGGCGGGGCGGATTTCACTCGCGACGGCGCGGGGCGCTGCTTCCGGATGTACGAGTTCATCGACGGGGCCCGGAGCGTCGACGTCCTCGAGTCGACGCGCCAGGCGTTCGAGGCGGCGAAGGCGTTCGCGACCTTTCAGCATCTCCTCGCCGACCTCCCGGGGCCGCGGCTCGTCGAGACGATCCCCGCTTTCACGACACGCGGAGGCGCTTCGAGGCGCTCGGGGAGGCCGTGGCCCGGGACGCCCGGAACCGGGCGGCGGACGCGGCCCCGGAGATCGCGTTCGCCCTGTCGCGCGAGCCGCTCGCGGACGCGCTCCTCCGCCCGCTCGCCGAGGGGGCGCTGGTGGAGCGCGCCACGCACAACGACACGAAGCTGAACAACGTCCTCTTCGACGAGGCGGCCGGAGAAGGGCTCTGCGTCGTCGACCTCGACACGGTGATGCCGGGGCTCTTCCTCTACGACTTCGGCGACATGGTCCGTTCCGCGGTCAGCCCGTCGGCCGAGGACGAGCGGGACCTCTCGAAGGTCGGGGCCTCGGAGGCGGTCTTCGAGGCGCTCGTCCGGGGCACCGTGAGGTCCTCGGCGACGGCCTTTCGCCCGCCGACCGCGATCGTCTCGTCCTCGCGGGGAAGGTCATCACCTTCGAGATCGGGATCCGGTTCCTTTCGGACCACCTCGACGGCGACGTCTACTTCCGCGTCCACCGCGAGGGGCACAACCTCGACCGGGCGCGGACGCAGTTCGCGCTCGTGAGATCGCTCGAGGAAAAGGAGGAGCGGCTCGAGCGCCTCGTCTCCCGTGTCGCGGCGGGGGGCTGAGCCGCCCGGCGCCAGAACCGGGGCGAGCACGTGATGCCCGAAGGCCGGTTTCCCCCGACGCGCGGCTCGGTCCTCGAAGCGGCGCGGAGCGCGCGCCCTGAGGAAAGACGTCGCGCCCTCGAGACGCTCGCCGCGGCCTACTGGCGGCCGGTCTACGTCACCCTGCGGCTGAAGTGGCGCCGGGGGCACGACGAGGCGGCCGACCTCGCGCAGAGCTTCTTCGCGCACGTCCTCGAGACGAAGCTGCTCGACCGCTTCGACCCGTCCCGCGGCCGCCTCCGGACGTACCTCCGC
Source organism: uncultured Acidobacteriota bacterium (assembly GCA_963821435.1). Classification (GTDB taxonomy): domain Bacteria; phylum Acidobacteriota; class Thermoanaerobaculia; order UBA5066; family UBA5066; genus DAOMFB01. The sequence goes on along the minus strand of CAWGDR010000004.1, from coordinate 378,815 downwards.
GCCTGCCTCGACGCCCTCGTCGCGAACGAGGCAAAGGCGGCCTCCCGGGAGAAGCGCGGCGGCGGGTCGCTCCACCTCTCGCTCGACGTCGAGGCGCTCCGGGCGGAGGCCGACGCGGCCGCCGCGGACCGGGTTCCGTCCCCCGAGGAGCTCTTCACGCGCGAGTGGGTCCGAGGGGTCTTCGGGGCCGCCGTCGGCCGGGTCCGGAGCGGCCTCGCGGCGGAGGGGAAGGAGGCCTGGTTCGAGCTCTTCCGGCGGTACGACCTCGAGGGGGACGACGCCTCGGCCCCCTCGTACGCCGCCCTCGCGCGGGAGCTGGGGATGAAGGAGACCGACGTGACGAACCGGCTCGCGGCGGTCCGGCGGCGCTTCCGGGAGGCGGCGCTCGAGGTCCTGCGCGAGCTGACCGCGACCGACGAGGAGTTCCGGAAGGAGGCGCGGGCCCTCCTCGGGACGGAGCCGTGACGCCGGACGCCGCCGCCGTCGCGCGGCTCCGCGCGCTCTTCGCGGCCCCCGACACGGCCGGAACGAGGTACCGGCTCGTCGGCCCGCTCGGCGCGGGCGGGATGGCAGCGGTCTGGGAGGCGGAGGACGCCGTCCTTTCCCGGCGGGTCGCTCTGAAGGTCCTCGACGCGGCGGACGGCACCCCGGACCGGATCGAGCGGCTCCTCGCGGAGGCGCGCGTCCTGGCGTCGCTCGAGCACCCGGGGATCGTACCGGTCCACGACGCGGGGGTCCTGGCGGACGGCCGGGCCTTCTGCGCGATGAAGCGGGTCGAGGGTGAGAGCCTTGGCGCGGCGGCGGCGCGGCTCCCATCGGCCGCTGCGCGGCTCCGGCTCTTCCTCAGGATCTGCGAGACCGTCGCCTTCGCCCATGCGCGCGGGGTCCTCCACCGGGACCTGAAGCCGTCGAACGTGATGGTCGGCCCCTTCGGCGAGGTCCTCGTCATGGACTGGGGGCTCGCGGCCGGCGCCGAGGAGGCGCAGGCGGGCGGGAGCGTGGCCGGCACGCCGGGCTACATGGCGCCCGAGCAGGCCCGCGGGGAGCCGGTCGACGCGGGGGCCGACGTCTTCTCGCTTGGCGTCCTCCTCGGGGAGCTCCTCGCCGCGGACGGCGGCCGTCCCGGCCGACCGCTCGCCGCCGTCGTGACGAAGGCGACCGCGCCCGACCGCCGGGCGCGCTACCCGGACGTCGCCGCCCTCGCCGCGGACGTGACGCACGCCCTCGACGGCGAGGCCGTCTCCGCGCTCCCGGAAGGCCCGCTCGCGAAGGGCGCGCGGATCCTGCGGCGGCACCGCGTTGCCGCCCTGCTCGTTCTGGCCTACCTCCTCGTGAGGGGAATCCTGCTGATTCTCCGGTAGGCGTCAAAGGAACGGCGCCGGACGTTGTATGAAAAGAGGGGGGCGAAGACGTCGCCCCGAACGAAAGGAGACGAAATGAACAAGGTCGTGCTGGGGCTCGTGGTCGGAGGGCTGCTCGGGATCTTCGACGGGCTGACGTCGTGGTTCACCCCGGAGGTCCGGCCGCAGATTCTCCAGATCGTCGTCGGCTCCACGTTCAAGGGGCTCGTGGCCGGGCTCCTGATCGGCCTTTTCGCCCGGAAAGTCGCTTCGATGCCGGCGACGCTCCTCTTCGGCGTCGTCGTGGCGGGGTTCTTCGCCTACCTCGTCGCCGCCCAGATGGGAAAGTACTACTTCGAGGTGATGCTCCCGGGCGCCCTCGTCGGGCTCCTGACGGGCTACGCGACCCAGCGGTACGGAAAGTCCCCGGCGCCGGCGGCCGGATGAGGCGCCGGCGCCGGCCCGGGCACCGTCAGTGCCCCGGGGTGCCGGTGGTGCCGGTCCTGAGGCGCCAGATGAAGTACGGCGCCTGTTCGCGCATGTGTTTCTTCGACCTGAAGAGGATCTCGGGGATCGCGCTGTCGGTCACGTAGAGCCAGTCGCCGGCGCCGAACGAGAGGCCGTCGGGCCAGCGCCAGCGCGGGTCGCGGACGAGGGTCCGGAGCTCCCGGGACGGGGTCAGGATGGAGAGCGCGCCGTGCTCGACGTCGCAGAGGTAGACGTTCCCCGCCGAGTCGAGCGAGATGCCGTCGCTCTGCGGCTTCGGCCCGTAGTCCTCGACGCGCGACGAGAGCTGCGACGGGGAGAGGCTCTCGTCGAGGAGGTCCGACGTCCGGACCCGGTAAAGCCTCTCGCCCGACATCGGCCCGTAGTAGAGCCACGCGCCGGCGGCGTCGATCCCGATCGAGTCGACCGCCGGGTGCATCTTGTAGAGGCCGCCGAGGAGGACCATCGGCGTTCCCTTGGCGTCGATCAGGAACGGCTTGTCCAGGACCGACGGGTCGCGGACGAAAACGCGCCGCCCGATGCTCCTCTCCACGTCGTAGACGATGAGGCCGGGCTTGCGGGAGAGGATGCCGATGTCGGCGAGGAAGACGTGCTTCCCGTCGGGGCTGACCTGGAAGTCCTGCACGTACGAGCCGAAACCCGCGACGTCCGACGGGATGTCCCAGCGGTGAAGGAGCTTCCGCGACCCGACGCCGAACGCGAGGAGGCGCGGGTGCTTCAGGCCGTGGAAGCCGGTGTCGAGCGTCCAGAGGCGCCCCTGCCGGTCGATCCGGAGCGAAAACGGCGTCTCGAAGAGGTCGAACGAGGCGTGGGGAAAGGGCTCGGCCTGCCCGTCCACCCACTCGGCCACCTTCATCTCCGGCCGCGCCTCCGGGTGGTAGTTGAAGAAGACGCGCCCGTCAGACGAGACCGCGAGGTTTCCCGGCGCCTCCGGGAGCTCGGCCACCTTCTCGACGGCCGAGGCGGGGATCGTCGGCGCGGTCGACCGGTCCGGGAACGGGACGACCGGGCCGCCGAACGTCAGCTTGAGCCAGATCGCGAGTCCGACGGTGCCGAGGACGAGAACCGCGAGGAGCTTCTTCACGGGGGAAGCCTACACGGAGGAGCCGCCGCCTGAGCTCCCTCGCCCCGCGGGCCGCTCGCTGTCGAGCGTGGCCATGCCATGGGCGTTGTAGCGGTCGCCGGCGGAAGCTCCCTGCGGGATGGCGCCTTCGATGCGGGCGAGGTCCTCGGGGGTCAGGGTGACCGAGAGGGCCCCGAGCGCCTCGGCCAGCCGGTCCCGCCGCCGGGCGCCGACGAGCGGGACGATCTCCGCCCCGCGCGAGAGGACCCAGGCGATGGCGAGCTGCGCGACCGTTGCCCCCTTCTCCGCCGCGACGACGCGGAGCGCCTCGACGAGCGCGAGGTTCCGCTCGAGCTGCGGGCCCGAGAAGCGCGGCAGGAGACTCCGGAAGTCGCGCGTCTTCTCGGAGCGCTCGCGGCTCCAGTGCCCCGAAAGGAGGCCCCGCGAGAGGACGCCGTACGCCGTGACCGACGTTCCCAGCTCCCGGCAGGCCGGAAGGATCTCGTCCTCGACGCCGCGGGAGAAGAGGGAGTACTCGATCTGGAGGTCCGCGACCGGGCGGACGGCGTGCGCTCGGCGCAGCGTCGCCGCCCCCGCCTCCGACAGGCCGACGTGCCGAACGTAACCCTTGTCCACCATCTCGCCGATCGCGCCGACGGTCTCCTCGATCGGGACCGCGGGGTCGACGCGGGTGGGGCGGTAGATGTCGACGTAGTCGGTCCCGAGCCGCTTGAGCGTGTAGCCGAGGAAGTTCTTCACGGCGACCGGCCGCGCGTCGACGCCGGTCCAGGAGCCGTCCGGCGCGCGGAGCGCCCCGAACTTCACGCTCAGGACGACCGAATCGCGCCGGCGGTCCCGGAGCGCCTTCCCGAGCAGGAGCTCGTTCGCCCCCAGCCCGTAGAAGTCCCCGGTGTCGAGGAGGTTGACGCCGGCGTCGAGGGCGGCGTGGATCGTCGCGACGCTCTCGGCCTCGTCGGCCGGGCCGTAGAGGTCGGACATCCCCATCAGGCCGAGGCCGAGGGGAAAGACGCGGGGGCCGTTCGTGCCGAGAGAGCGGGTCGTCATGCTCGCCTCCGGACCGGGGACGATACGCCGTCGGATTCGGACGCGGCGACGGCGAGCGCCGGCGGCGCGTCAGGGAAGGGTCGCGAGCCAGATGTCCGCCTCCGTCACACGCGCGCGAGAAGAAGGCCATCCTCCCGTCGCGCGTCAGGCGAGGCGGGCCGAGTACGTCGCGCGCCGTCTCGTAGATCTTCCGGATCTCCTTCGACCGGCGGTCGAGGATGAGGAACTCCTTCCCACGCGTGACAAAGAGAATCCGGCGGCTGTCAGGAAGAAACACGGGCCACTCGCCGTAGTCAGCCAGGCGCTCATACGCGCCCGAGTCGAGGTCGTGCGTGACAATTCCTTTCGCGTTGTAACCGATCTGGCCCGCGAGGAACCGGCCGTCGGGAGACCATGCGTTGACCATGAAGGGCCCAAGGGACGGCTCCGGCTGCGGCAGCGTTCGCGGCGTCTGGTCGGCCCACGGCCGGGCGGGATCGAAGATGAAGGTTCTTACCCCTTCGCGGTTCACCGTGGAGAAGGCGACGCGGGATCCGTCGGGAGCCCACGCCGCCACGCTGGCGTCGTCGACGTTCGTCATCTGGGAGAGCTCGCTTCCGTCCGGGCGGACCTTCCAGAGCTGGAGGCGGTCGCTCCGTTTGGAGAAACAGAGAATCCACTTCCCGTCCGGGGACCAGCGTGGTACGCGGTCGAGCCCGGCAGAAGTCAGCTGCCGGAGCCCCGTCCCGTCCGACCCGACGACGTAGAGGTCGCCCTCCGGCTGGACCCGCGAGTAGAAGACGACCTGGCTTCCGTCGGGCGAAGGATCGGGCGAGGACCACTGGCGCGATCCGGTCGTGACCGGAACCGCTTCGCCCAGGGCCTTCCCCGCCGCCGGGTCGAGGGCCAGACGCTGGATGTTCATCGTCATGAGGGCGGAGCTGTAGGCGATCCGTTTTCCGTCGGCGGAGACGCTCGGGTGGGCGAGGAAACCCGCCGGCGTCGTGATCGCCTCTGGCTCCCCCTCCGGGCGGCCGGAGCTCTCGTCCACCCGGACCCTCCAGAGATTCATGCTGCCGCCCCGGTCGCTCGCGAAGTAGAGCAAGCCGTTCCGCGACCAGAACGGGCTCCAGTCGGTCGCCGTGCCGCGCGTGAGGGATATCGGCTCGCCGCCGGCAGCCGGGATCGTCCAGAGACCCATCTGCCGCGAACTCGCGAGACGCCCCACGCAGACGATCCATCGGCCGCCAGGCGACCAGGTCGGCTGAACGGCGTCCCTGACCCCGAGGCGACGAAGGTGGCCGGTTTCCAGATGGACCACGCCGAGCCCACTTTCGCCCTCCCAGTTCATCGGCATGAGCTGTACGTTCTCCGCCGCGAAGACAATCTCCTTCCCGTCTGGAGACCACGCGGGGTTGAAGCCCGTGTGCGTCACCCGCCGCACCCCCTCGCCGGTCCGTCCCATGACGAAAAGGCCCCCTCCCTCCCGCTCGGACCGGAACGCGATCCGCTCGCCGTCAGGCGAGAACGCAGGCTCGTCGTCGTCGGCAAGAGAGTCCCGCGTGAGGTTGATCGGCGTCTGCCCGCCGACGCTCTGCAGGTAGATGTCCTTCTGGCCTCCGACGTTTGACGAGTAGACGACCCACTTCCCGTCCGGAGAGAGGCTCGGGTACTGCTCGACGCCGGAGAGGCCCGTCACCTGAGCGAACGTGGCCGTTGCCGGCGCCTCGCCGGTCGGCGCTCCTTCGCCCTGAGCAGAACAGGAGCCCGGCGGCGGCGGCGACGAGGAGAGCGGCCGCGATCCCGAGCCCTCTTGTGCGCCGGCTCGCGGCCGGGGGCCGGGCAGGCGAGGCGACGGGCCCGCGCCCCGTCTCGTCGAGGTCCTCCAGATCGTTCCGGAGGTCGAGCGCGCTCTGATACCGGCGGGCGGGATCCTTCGCGAGACAGTGGCGGAGGATCCGGTCGAGCTCCGGCGGGAGGCCCGGCTTCAGCCCGGAAAGCGGTGCCGGCGTGTCCTTCAGGATCGCCGAGATCACCGACATCGGCGTCTCACCGCCGAACGGCCGGCGTCCCGTCGCCATCTCGTAGAGGACGATACCGAGAGAGAAGACGTCGGACCGGTGGTCGGCCGGCTTCCCCTCGGCCTGCTCGGGTGACATGTACGGCACGGTCCCGACGAGGACGGAGAGCCCCGAGACGGCCTCTGTGGAGAGGAGGCTCATTTCGGCGGCGCCCGCGGACGGGAGCCGCAGCTTGGCGAGGCCGAAGTCGAGGACTTTCACGCGCCCTTCGGCCGTGACCATGACGTTGGCCGGCTTCAGGTCGCGGTGGGTGATCCCCCTCTGGTGCGCTGCGGCGACGGCGTCGATGAGCTCGAGGGCGATACCGCGGAACGCGGCGAGCGGAAAGCCGTCCGCGGGGATCAACACCGCCAGGGTCTTCCCCTCGACGAGCTCCATCGTCAGGAAGTGGATACCTTCCGCCTCCTCGACGGAGTGGATCGTGACGACGTTCGGGTGGTTGAGCGCGGCGACGGCACGCGCCTCGCGCCGGAACCGCTCCAGGCGCTCCGGCGTCCGAGGCGACCTCCGCGGGAAGCACCTTCAGGGCGACCCGGCGGCCGAGTCTCGTGTCCTCGGCCTCGTAGACTTCCCCCATGCCGCCGCGGCCGAGCGACCCGACGATCCGGTAGTGGAGCAGAGTCGTCCCGATCATTCCGACCCTCCCCGGCTCGCTCTAGGCTTTGTACGAGTATCAGCCCCCGGTCGGCGACGGGCAAGGGAGCCGGTGGAGGTCCGGGGCACGCCTACGCCGCGTCGACGCGGGAGGCGACGGGCGCGGCAGGGCTCGTAGCCGAGGTTCGGGGAGAGCCAGCGCTCGGCCTCGGCGAGCGGCATCCCCTTCCGGCGGGCGTACTCCTCGACCTGGTCCCGCCCGAGGCGGCCGACGGCGAAGTACTTCGCCTCCGGATGGGAGAAGTAGAAGCCGCTGACCGAGCTCGCCGGGAGCATCGCGCAGCTCTCGGTCAGCGTGATCCCGGCCCGCCCGGAGGCGCCGAGGAGGGCGAAGAGCGTCCGCTTCTCCGTGTGGTCGGGACAGGCGGGATAGCCCGGCGCCGGCCGGATGCCGCGGTAGCGCTCGCGGAGCAGGTCCTCGTGTGAGAGCGTCTCGGCGGCGCCGAAGCCCCATGCGGCGCGGGCCTCCCGGTGGAGCTTCTCGGCGAAGGCCTCGGCGAGGCGGTCGGCGAGCGCCTTGACGAGGAGGGCGCTGTAGTCGTCGTGGGACGCCTCGAAGCGGCGGCAGAGGGCGTCGACGCCGACGCCGGTCGTCACGGCGAAGGCGCCGAGGTAGTCGGCGCGGCCGCTCTCCCGCGGCGCCACGAAATCCGCGAGGGAGAGGTGCGGTTTGCCGTCGCTGCGCGGGGCCTGCTGGCGGAGCATCGGGAGCGTCGCGAGAGGCCGGGAGCGGGACGCGTCGGCGTAGAGCTCCACGTCGTCGCCCACGGCGTTCGCGGGGAAGAAGCCCCAGACGCCGTTCGCGGCGAGGAGCCTCCGTCCGACGATCTCGTCGAGGAGCCGCCGCGCGTCGTCGTAGAGCTCCTGCGCCTTCGGCCCGACGACGGGGTCCTCGAGCATCTCGGGCCAGCGGCCGCGCAGCTCCCAGGCGTGGAAGAAGGGCGACCAGTCGACGAACGGGACGAGCCCTTCGAGCGGCTCGCCCGCGATCGCCTTCACGCCGGTGAACGACGGGGCCGGGATCTCGGCGCCCGCCCAGTCGAAGCGGGGCCGGAGCGCGCGCGCGGCCTCGAGCGGGAGGAGAGGCGCCGCCGACTTCCGCTCGTGCTCCTTCCGCAGGCCCTCCTGCTTCGAGCGGGTCTCCGCCACGAACGGCGAGAGGGGGTCCTTCGACAGCAGGGACGAGACGGCGGCCACGGCGCGGGAGGCGTCGAGGACGTGGAGGACGGGGCGCGAGTACGCCGGCGCGATCTTCACCGCCGTGTGAACCGGGCTCGTCGTCGCCCCGCCGATCAGGAGCGGCACCCGGAACCCTTCGCGCTCCATCTCGCGGGCGACGTGGACCATCTCGTCGAGCGACGGCGTGATGAGGCCCGAGAGGCCGATCGCATCGGCCTTCTTCTCCCTGGCCTCCTTGAGAATCCGGTCGGCCGGCACCATGACGCCGAGGTCGACGATCTCGTAGTTGTTGCACGCGAGGACGACGCCGACGATGTTCTTCCCGATGTCGTGGACGTCCCCCTTGACCGTCGCGAGGAGAATCTTCCCGGCGTTCTTCGCGCCCGCCTCGCGCTCCTTCTCCATCCAGGGCTCGAGGTGCGCCACGGCCCGCTTCATGACGCGGGCGCTCTTCACGACCTGCGGCAGGAACATCTTCCCCGCGCCGAAGAGGTCGCCGACGACGCTCATCCCGGCCATGAGCGGCCCCTCGATGACGGCGAGGGGGCGGCCGTATTTCTTCCGGGCCTCGTCGACGTCCGCCTCGACGTGGTCGACGATCCCCTTCACGAGCGCGTGGGAGAGGCGCTCCTCGACCGAGCGGCTCCGCCACTCCTCTTCCTTCGCCTCGGCCTTTCCCTCGCGCTTCACCGACTCCGCGAAGGCGACGAGGCGCTCCGTCGCGTCGGGGCGGCGGTTCAGGAGGACGTCCTCGACCGTTCCAAGAGGTCCTTCGGGACCTCCTCGTAGACGGCGAGCTGGCCGGCGTTGACGATCCCCATGTCGAGCCCGGCGCGGATCGCGTGGTAGAGGAACGCCGCGTGCATCGCCTCCCGGACCGGGGCGTTCCCGCGGAAGGAGAACGAGACGTTCGAGATGCCGCCGCTCGTCCGCACGAGCGGGAGCTCGGCCTTGATCCGCCGGACCGCCTCGAGGAAGGCGAGCGCGTAGTCGGCGTGCTCCTCGATCCCGGTCCCGACGGTCAGGACGTTCGGGTCGAAGATGAGGTCCTCGGAAGGGAAGCCGACCTCTCCGGTCAGGATCCGATGGGCCCGCTTCGCGATGGCGACCTTCCGGTCGGCGGTCGTCGCCTGCCCCTCCTCGTCGAACGCCATGACGACGACGGCCGCCCCGTAGCGCCGGATCTTCCGGGCGTGGTCCCGGAACGCGGCCTCTCCCTCCTTCAGCGAGATGGAGTTGACGACCGCCTTCCCCTGCAGGCACTTCAGCCCGGCCTCCAGCACCTCCCACTTCGAGCTGTCGACCATGATCGGCAGCTTCGCGATGTCGGGCTCGGAGGAGACGAGGTTCAGGAACTCCGTCATCGCGGCGGCGGAGTCGAGCATCCCCTCGTCCATGTTCACGTCGAGGAGGTTCGCGCCCCCCGTCCACCTGCTGGCGCGCGACGGCGAGCGCTCCCTCGTAGTCCCCGGCCGCGACGAGCTTCGCGAAGCGGGGCGAGCCGGTGACGTTCGTCCGCTCGCCCACGACGGTGAAGTTCGAGTCGGACCGGATCGCAAAGGGCTCGAGCCCCGAGAGCCGGAGCGTCCGGCTCGATCGCGGGGACGGCCCGCGGCGGCAGCCCCTTCACGGCCGCCGCGATCGCGCGGATGAACTCCGGCGTCGTCCCGCAGCAACCGCCGACGACGTTCACCCAGCCCCGCTCGGCGAACCCGCCGAGGTCCGCGGCCATCGACGCCGGCGTCTCGTCGAAGCCGCCGAAGGCGTTCGGGAGCCCGGCGTTCGGGTACGCCGAGAGGAAGACCGGCGCGATCGCCGAGAGCTCCTCGACGTAGGGGCGCATCTCCTTCGCGCCGAGAGCGCAGTTGATCCCGACCGAGAGCATCGGGACGTGCGCGACCGAGTTCCAGAACGCCTCGACCATCTGGCCGGAGAGCGTCCGCCCGCTCCTGTCCGTGATCGTGACGGAGACCATGACGGGGACGCGCGCGCCGCGCTCCTCGAAGAGCTCGTCGATCGCGACGAGCGCCGCCTTCCCGACGAGCGTGTCGAAGATCGTCTCGACGAGGAGGACATCGACGCCCGCCGTCGAGGAGGCCCCGCGCCTGCTCCCGGTAGGCCGCCACGAAGTCGTCGAAGCGCGTGTCGCGCTGGTCGCGGGTTCGACGACGTCGATGGCGAGGGAGGCGGTCCGGTTCGTCGGCCCCAGCGCCCCGGCGACGAAGGCCTCGCGCTCCGGGCGATCCTTCCGGAACGCCTCGACGGCGCGCCGGGCCACGCGGGCCGCCGCGGCGTTCATCTCGTAGACGAGCGGCACGAGGCCGTAGTCGGCCATCGAGATGCCGTTCGCGTTGAACGTGTTGGTCTCGATCAGGTCGGCGCCCGCCTCGAGGTACTGCCGGTGGATCGTCTCGACGACGTCGGGGCGGGTCAGGACGAGGAGGTCGTTCGCCCCCTTCAGGTCCTTCGGGTGGTCCCGGAACCGGTCGCCGCGGAAGTCGGCCTCGGAGAGGCGGTGCGACTGGATCATCGTCCCCATCGCCCCGTCGAGGACGAGGATCCGCTCGGACAGGAGCGCCCGGAGGCGTGCCTCGGCGCTCATCGTGCCGCCCGCCGCCGACCCGCCACGACCTCGAGGAGCCGGCCGACCGCCTCGTAGCGGGCCATCGGCATGATGTGGACGCCGCGCGCCCGCTCGGCGATCGCCTTCGCGAGCTCGACGGCGATCGCGATCCCCTCCTCGGCCTCGAACTCCGGCCCCTTCTCCGCCGCCTTCCGCATCCGCTCGATGATCGACTCGGGAACGACCATCCCCGGCACCTCGTTCGCGAAGTAGAGGGCCTGCTTCAGGCTCTTCGGCGGGATGAGGCCGACGAGGACCGGGATCGCGCGTGCCTCCGGCGCGCGAGAAGAAGCGGTCGAGCGCCGCCACGTCGTAGACCGGCTGCGTCTGGGCGAAGGTGGCGCCGGCGTCGATCTTGGCGAGGAGCTTCGAGATCTCGACCTCGAGGTCCTTCGCGGCGCGGGTTCGCCGCGCAGGCGATCGCGAACGAGGTCGACCGAGCCGATCGCGCCCCCCGCGAGGTCGACGCCGCCGTTCAGCCCCTTGACGATCCGGAGGAGGCCGAGCGTGTCGATCTCGCCGACCGGCTTCGCCTGCGGGTAGTCGCCGATCTTCAGCGGGTCGCCGCCGACGACGAGGAGCGCCTTGATGCCGAGCCCCGCCGCGCCGAGGAGGTCCGACTGGATGCCGAGGACGTTCCGGTCGCGCGGCGAGACGTGGAAGATCGTCTCGGTCCCGGTCTCGGTCTTGATCATGTGGGCGACCGCGATCGAGGACATCCGGAGGCGCGCCATCGGGTTGTCGGTCACGTTGACGGCGTCGATGCCGAGCGCCTTCAGGCGCCGCGCCCCGTCGACGGCGGTCGAGGCGTCGATCCCCTTCGGCGGCTCCACCTCCGCCGTCACGACGAACGCGGAGGGGTCCGCGAGCTTCCGCTTCAGGGCGGACGTCTCGATCGCCGGCTCGGGAGGCGCCGCCGGCCGCTCGACGACGACGGCCGCGCGCGGGCGTCGCGAAGAGGCGCGGCTTGCCGACCACCTCGCGCGCCATCGCGGCGACGTGCTCGGGCCCGGTCCCGCAGCAGCCGCCGAGGACGGCGACTCCCGCCTTCACGAAGTCGCGCGCCAGCTCCCGGAAGTAGTCGGGGGTGGCGGGGTAGACGGTCCGTCCGGAGACGAGCCAGGGTAGCCGGCGTTCGGCAGAACCGCGACCGGGACGGCTGACGCCGCCCGCCACGCGCGTGAAGACCTCGAGCGACTTCCTGCGGGCCGATCGTGCAATTCAGCCCGACGGCGTCCGCGCCCGGCGGCGGCGAGAGCATTCAGCGCGCGCTCGGCTTCGTCGCCGAAGCTCGTCTTCCCGTCGGCGAGAACGGTGATGAGGGCGAGGAGCGGGATCTCCGCGGAGAGGGAGCGGACCGCCCGGATCGCCTCCAGCGCCTCGAGCTCCGAGGAGAAGGTCGAAAGGCGGATCAGGTCGACCCCCTCCTCGAGGAGGATCCGGACCTGCTCGGTGAAGATCTCGCGGACCTGCGCCTTCGTGAGCGGGCCGTACGGCTTGACGAGCTGCCCGAGCGGCCCGACCTCGCCCGCGACGAGGACCTACTCGCCCTCGGCGGCCGACTTCGCGAGCCGGACCGCCTCGCCGGTTGATCTTCTCGAGCGAGTCCGCCCAGTCGAACTTCGTCAGCTTCGCGCGATTCGCATCCCACGTGTTCGTCGTGAGGATCTGCGCCCCGGCCGACACGTAGTCGTCGTGGATCTCCTTCACGAGGCCGGGCGACGAGACGCAGTAGGGCGAACGGGGGCCGTCCGCCGGCGCCCCGCGCGAGACGAGCAGCGTCCCCATCGCCCCGTCCGCGAGGAGGACGTCGTGCCCGAGCCGTTCGCGAATGTCCTTCGTCATGTCGCCCCCGAAATGAAAAAACCCCTTCGAGGACGAAGGGGTTCACGACCGGCAAACCGCGTTCGACCTCGATCTCATCTTTCCCCGGTGCCGGAGCGGACTCCGGTGCCGGAGCGGGATTTGGCACCTGGCAGCGGGAGCCTCTCGCGAGGTTCTCCGCCCGGTTGCCGCGGCTTCGCAGGGCCCGTCCCTCCAGCCGCTCTCGATGAAACCCGGTTCAAAGAGCCGCGGAAAAGAGTACGCGGGCGCGCCGCCCGCGCCGTCAAGGAGCGCCCCGTGTAGACTTCGCCCGACATGCGCATCCTGGTCGTCGGATCCGGCGGGCGCGAGCATGCGCTCGTCTGGAAGCTCGCCCAGTCGCCCCAGGTCGACCGAGATCTTCTGCGCTCCCGGAAATCCCGGGATCGCGGAGAAGGCGACGTGCCTCCCGATCGGCGTCGAGAACGTCGTCGAGCTCGCCGACTTCGCCGAGGCGATGAAGGTGGAGCTGACGGTCGTCGGCCCCGAGCTGCCGCTCACGCTCGGCCTCGTGGACGAGCTGACGGGGCGCGGCCTCCTGGCGTTCGGGCCGAACAAGCTCGCGGCCGAGCTGGAAGGGTCGAAGGTCTTCTCGAAGGCCTTCATGGTCGAGCACGGCATTCCGACGGCCGCCTCCGAGGTCTGCACGACCCGCAAGCAGGCGGAGGCCGCGCTGAAGAAGTTCGGCCTGCCGTGCGTCTTCAAGGCGGACGGCCTCGCGGCGGGGAAGGGCGTCGTCGTCGCCCAGACGGCCGAGGACGTCGAGAACGCGATGCACCTCTTCTTCGACGAGCGCGTCTTCGGGTCGGCGGGCGACCGGATGCTCGTCGAGCGCTTCCTCGAGGGCGACGAGGTCAGCTTCATGTGCCTCTGCGACGGGACGCTCGCCGTGCCGCTCGCGACCACGAAGGACTACAAGAAGGTCTTCGAGGGGGACCGCGGCCCGAACACGGGCGGCATGGGGTCGCACAGCCCGTCGGTCATCCTGGACGCCTCCACGGCGGCCGACGTCCTGACCTACATCGTCGCCCCGACGCTGAAGGGGATGGCCGAGGCCGGCCGCCCGTTCCGCGGCGTCCTCTTCGTCGGCCTGATGCTCGAGAAGGGCCTGAACCCTTACGTCCTCGAGTACAACGCCCGGTTCGGCGACCCGGAGACGCAGTCGGTCCTCGTCCGGATGGAGAGCGACCTCGTGCCGTTCCTCGTCGCCGCCGCGAAGGGAAAGCTCGAGGAGGCCGGAAAGCTCGCCTGGCGCCGCGAGGCGACGGCCTGCCTCGTCCTCTGCTCGGAGGGATACCCGGGGCCGTACGAGCGCGGGCGCGTCATCGAGGGGATCGAGGACGCCCAGTCCGACCCCGACGTCGTCGTCTTCCACTCGGGCACGGCGCGGAACGCCGACGGAAAGCTCGTCACGTCGGGCGGGCGGGTCCTCTCGGTCTGCGCCCGGGCGCGGCGCCCTCTCGACCGCCCTCCAGAAGGCGCGCGACGCGGCGGAGAAGATCCGCTTCGAGGGGAAGCACTACCGCCGCGACATCGGGAAGGGCCCGCTCGAGCTCCTGCGCGAGCGCTCCGGCGCCTTCCTGCGCTGACTCGCGCCGCGAAGTGCGGAGAGGAGCGCGGGGCAGCGCGAAAGAGCGTCGACGGTCAACCGCTCGCTCCGCTTTCCCTTGGTGTGAATCAACGCGCGGAGCGCGGATCTTTCCTTTTCGGGGAGATGTGACAGTTCCGGGACGAGGTCGAAGACCGGCGCGAGCGCGTCGAGCGTCGGCGAAGGCGAAAGGCCGAGGCCGCTCCCGACGCGCCCCTCGCAGGCGCGCCGGTACGCCTCAGGCGAGAGACCCGAGGACGCCAACCGGCGCTGAACAGCAAAACCGACGGCGTCGAGAGACACCTCGAGCCAGGCGCTTGAGGCGCGGCCGCGAAGGTCAAGAAGGAGAGGGGCGGCGGCCAGGCGGCGAAGCGTCGAGGTCCGCGTCCTCCGGCCGGGCTTCTTCACCGCGAGCGCTTCCTCCCGCCGGACGAGCCTCTCGAGGGACGGCTCGGCCGACCGAAAGCCGAGCTTCCGGTAGAACCAGAACGCTCCCGACGCGATCGCCTCGTCGTTCGCCTTCCCGATCTGATACGGGTCGACGGTGACGGCGCGGGTCCCGAGGAGGGCCCGGAAGAACGCGACCGTTCGGGCATAGGCGAAGGCCGATTCGCCGTCGCGGAACGCGTAGAAGACGTTGAACGAGAGATCGAGCCGGTCTCCGAGCGCGTACGCGTCGCCGTAGCCGACCGGGACGCCGTTCCGCGCGAGGAGGAAGCCGAACCCCGCGCGGAGCGGCAGGCGCTGCTCCGGGAGAAGGCCGCAGCACCAGATCGCGAGGCCGCGCCCCGCGTCCGCGACGACGACGTCGTCGGGGTTTCCGAACGTGAAAGCGTGGAGCTCGCGGTAGCGGACGGCGACGGCCGCCCGCGCGGCGTCGAGGAAGGCGCGGCCCCGCGCGGGAACGAGCCGGCGGATCGGGAGGTCGGCGCCCCGGCATTCCCGCTCGATCGAGACGTCCCGGCGCGGGACGAGCGGCGCCGCGTCGACGAAGAGGCGCGCGGGGAGGCGCGCGAGCGTCCGGGAGGCGAGCGACGCCCCGAGCGTCCAGCGGATCGTGAGGCCGAGCGGATCCCACCGCTCCGCCCGGTCCCCGTCGTCGTCCCCGTCCGCCTCGAAGAGGTCGACGAGGAAGCCGGAGTCCGCCGTCCCGCGCTCCGGGCGGCAGCCCCGCACGGAGCCATTCGACGTAGTCGACCCCGGCGTCCGCGAGGGCGCGCTCCGGGAGGAACGGCGAGGCGCGGGAGAGCGCCGGCGCGAGCCGCTCGGGCTTCTCGACCTCGTCCCACGCGACCGAGACGGCGCCGGCGTGCCTCCGGGCGAGCCAGCGGCTCATCCCCCACGAGAAGTCCATCGTCAGCGACGTCCCCCCGATCCCGACCGTCTCGAAGTCGTCGAGGGGGGAAAGATCCGCGCCGCGGCGGGAGAGCGCCTGATCCGACCCGGGATCCGTCCGAGGATCCTCTCGGCGGCGGGGACGTCCCGCTCCGTGCGCGGAAACGCGCGGAGGAAGAGCGCGGCGTCGTGGAGCCGCGCGAGGAGCTCCGGGTCCCCGATCCGGCCCGGGTCGATCGTCGGAACGGCGGCCGGCGCGCGCCGGGACGCGGGGCGGTCTCGGACCGCCTCCTCGAAGCGCCGGACGAGCCTTTCCATTCGGGCGAGCTTAGCCTGCCCCGGCGGCGAAGCTCTCGAAGACCGGCGGGGGGCCGGGGGCGGCGAGGAGAGCGAACGCGGCCCGGAGGATCCGCGTCTGGAGCGGCGCGTCGTGCGGGCGCCCCAGCGGGTAGCCGAGGGCGAAGTCGACGAAGAGGGCGCGCGGCGGCCGCACCTTCTCCGTCACCTCGCGGAGCGTCGAGACGGACGCCGTGGCGATCCCGCGCCTCTCGATCTCCCCGGCGAGCAGACCGACGGTCTGGTGGCACATCGGTCAGAGCGGGACGAGGAGCGCCACGTCGACGCCGTCCGCCGCCAGGAGCTCCGCCGCCCGTGGGGCCGTCCCGGCGATCAGCCGCCCCGGCGCGGTGATCGAGCCCATGAACGACAGGTGCCGGCGGTTCAGGCTCCCGATCTCTCCCCGCGCCGCCATCTCCCGGAGGCGGTCGAGCGGGAAGCCGAGGTTCCGGTCGGCGACGAGGCCGGCCGGGTCGAACGCGTCGGACTTGTGGGCGATGCGAAGCGTCGCCACGTCGGCGCCGGACGTCGATCTCGCGGAACGAAACGTCGCCCCCCTTGATCGTCTCGTCGAAGCGGGGCTGCCCCGGCGCGTAGACGGCCCCCGTCGTCACGAGGGCGACGCGCGCGTCGCGGAGCGGCTTTCCCGGGAACGAGAACGGCACCGGGTCGAGCGCGCGGTAGCGGTAGGCGGTCATGTAGATCCGGTTCCGGAGCGTGAGGTCGGCGAGCGTCGCCACGGTTCGAGTATGGAAGAATCGCCGCCATGACGCTCACCGCCCTCGTCGTCCTCGCCCAGCTCGCCTCCTCCCACGCGTCCTCGGTGCCGGCCGCTCCCGCGGCGTCCGCGAACACCGCAGGGGGCCTGACCTGGACCGTGCCGAAGGAGTGGACCGCCGGGCCCTCGCTCCGCGATGCGCATCGCGACGTACCGGGTACCGCGCGCCCCGGGCGACAAGGAGGACGGCGAGGTGGCCGTCTTCTACTTCGGCCCCGGGCAGGGGGGCTCGGTCGACGCGAACGTGGAGCGCTGGTTCGCCCAGATGGAGCCGGAACCGGGCGCGAAGAAGCCGGCGCGGAGCCAGACGAAGGTCGGCCCGATCCCTGTCACGCTCTGCTCCGCCGAGGGGACTTACAGCGGCGGGATGGTCGGCGGCGGCGCCTCGGCGGGGAAGAAACCGGGCTTCGCGCTGACCGGCGCCATCGCCGAGGGGAAGGCGGGCGCGGTCTTCTTCAAGCTGACGGGGCCGAAGAAGACGGTCGCCTCCGCGCAGAAGGAGTTCGACGCGCTGGTGAAGAGCCTGAAGGGCTCCTGATCGCGCCGATGCGCGCCGCCCGGTCGTCCCCGGACCTCGCCCTCGGCATCGACCTCGGCGGCTCGAAGATCCTCGCGGGGGTCGTCGACGGCAAGAACCGGATCCTCGGCCGCGGCAAGCTGAAGACGCCGTTCCGTGGGAACGCCGGCGAGCTGGCCGACGCGCTCGTCGAGGCCTCGGACCTGGCCCTCAGGGAAGCGGGGGCCCCGCGCGAGCGGGTCTCGGCTCTCGCCGTCGCCGCGCCCGGGCCCGTCGACACGGAGAAGGGGATCCTCCTCTTCGGCGCCAACATCGCCGTGAAGGGCTTCGACGTCGGCGCCGCGCTCCGGAAGCCGTTTCCGAAGGCCCGCCGGCGGCTCGAGAACGACGTCCGCCTCGCGGCGTACGGCGAGGCGCACCTCGGAGCGGGGCGAGGCGTCCCGATGATGGTGGCGTTCTGGGTCGGCACGGGCGTCGGCGGCGCCGTCATCCTGGACGGCCGGATCTGGAAGGGACGGAACCGGAACGCGGGCGAGATCGGCCACGTCCAGATCGACGTCCGACGGGCGAAGCCCGGGAAGATCGACGGAACCCTCGAGGGGATCGCGGCCAAGGTCGGGATGACGCGCTACCTCAGGAAGAAGATCGAGGAGGGGGAGAGGAGCTCGCTCCGGAAGACGGTCCTCTCCGACGGCGCGCGGCTCCGCGGGTCGGAGCTGAAGGGAGCCGTCGACGCCGGCGACCCGCTCGCGCTCCGCGCGGTCGCCCGCTCCGCGCGCGCCGTCGGGATCGCGATGGCGAACGTCTTCAACATCCTGTCGCCCGACCGCTTCGTCCTCGGCGGCGGGGTCGCGACCGACCTCGGGGAGCGCTACCTCCTGAACGTCCGGAAGTGGGCGGAGGCGTTCTGCTTCACGACCGAGCTCGGCGGGATCGAGATCGTCCCGGCGGGGCTGGGCGACGACGCGGGGGTCCTCGGCGCCGCGCTCTACGCGCGGGAGCCCGCGGATTGACCCTTTCCCGCGGGATGGCACAATCCGGGGCGTGGGGGGCTGCACAGGCTGTTCGCTCGGCACGTCCGTGAATCCCGGCGGGAACTACGTCGGGGTGCGGCTGGCCGACGCCGTCGACGGCAAGACGACGCTCGTCTTCGCGGGCGAGGTGCAGATCAAGAAGGGGGAGCGGCTCATCGTCGAGGCCGACGGCGGCCCGGAGTTCGCCGAGGTGACGACGACGACGCCGGTCCTCGGGAAGGCCTGCTCCTCGAAGAAGGCGAAGCGGCTCCTCCGGCTCGCGTCCGACTCCGAGTACGCCGACTACATCGAGCGGGTCGACCTGCAGACGGAGATCCAGCTCTTCGCAGAAGGCTGGATCGAGGAGCACCGTCTGGAGCTCCACCTCGCGAAGGCGCAGGTCGGCTTCGACCGCCGGAAGATCTCCCTTCTCTTCACGTCCGACAAGAAGGTCGACACCCGGGACCTCTGCCGGGCCGTCTCCGAGCGGTTCGAAACGCGGGTGGACGCGCGGATGATCGGCGTCCGGGACGAGACGAAGCTCCTCGGCGGCATCGGCTCGTGCGGCCTGACGCTCTGCTGCTCCACCTGGCTGAAGGGCTTCCATCCCGTCGCCATCAAGATGGCGAAGATGCAGGGGATCACCCCGAACCCGTCCAAGCTGACGGGACACTGCGGGCGCCTGAAGTGCTGCGTGGCCTACGAGTTGGAGGGGGGGATCGAGGCCGCCCGGCGCCTCGGGCCACGGGGGCGATCGGTCCGCCCCGGCGCCCGTGCCGGCGCCTCCCGTCCCCGTGGCGCCTCCTCCTCCTCCGGCCGCGCCCGCGGCCTCCTGATCCGCCCCTCGATTCCCCGGCGCTCCGGGATTAGACTCCCCGGCACAAACCTCCCAAGGTTGCCCGATCCGTAGGAGTACGAACATGGCCACCTTCCGCAAACCGCCGCCCGGCGGCGAGCCGCCCGCCGCTTCTCTGCGGGCGAGCCCGCGGCCGAACTGGGTCCGCGCAAGCTGATCCGCCCCGCGTTGTCCGAGATCCGGCGGGACCAGGGGCTCTCGCCCGCCGTCGACTCGGAAAATGGTGCCGCCCGAGCAGACGAACGCCGAGGCCTACTACTACCTGAAACAGATGCAGGCCCGGACCCCGGTCGTGGTCCGGCTCCTGGACGGCGAGGAGCTCCGCGGCTGGATCGAGTGGTACGACAAGGACGTCATCAAGCTGAACCGCGAGGGGGCCCCGAACCTCGTCGTCCCGAAGCACGCGATCAAGTACCTCTACAAGCAGGAGGAGGAGCGCCAGATCCGCCGCCGCGCCCGGTTCGAACGGCGCGGAGCGCCCGGAGGGAGAGCCGGAGGCGCCGCCCTCCAAGTAGAAGTACACTCGGTACATGAGCACCGCACTCGAAAAAGACAACCTGCTTTCCTTCGCCCAGAAGAACCGCGAACCGTTCGAGAGCCTCCTGAAGGAGTTCGTCGAGATCCCGACGATCTCCGCCGACCCGACGAAGAAGGCCGGCCATCCATGAGGGCGCGAAGCTCGCCGCGGAGACGATCCGGAAGTTCGGCGGCACGGCCGACGATCCTCGAGACCGACGGCAACCCGATCGTCCACGGCGCCTGGGGCGAACAACCCCGCCTGGCCGACCGTGACCGTCTACAACCACCTCGACGTCCAGCCGGCGTCGAAGGAGACGGAGCCGTGGGAGACGGAGCCGTTCGTCTTCACGCAGAAGGGCGACCGCTACTTCGGCCGCGGCGCCACCGACGACAAGGGCCCGGCGCTTTCCGCCCTCTTCGGCAGCACGGCTGCGCGGTCGACGAGGCGCGCGGGTCAACATCCAGTGTCCTCTGGGAGTTCGAGGAGGAGATCGGCTCGCCGCAGCTTCGAGAAGGCGGATCCGGCGCCGGGCGCGGCCGCTCGCGACCGACTCGGTCATCGTCTCCGACACGATCTGGATCGCCGCGCGGCAAGCCGGCGGCCCGGCGGGCCTGCGCGGTCTGCAGGGTTCACGGCTTCGCGCTCGAGACCGGCACGACCGACCAGCACTCGGGCGTCACGGGCGGCGCGGCGCGCAACCCGATCGCCGAGCTGCCGCGCTGGTCGCCGAGTGCTTCGACGCGCGACCGGGCAGGTGAAGATCCCGGCTTCTACGACGACGTCGTCGCCGCCGACGCAAGAGGAGCTCGCCGACTTGCGCGCTCCGGCTTCACGGTCGCGCGGCTTCATGAAGGACCACCTCTTCAAGTAGCTCCGGACGAAGGACGCGATCGACGTCATGAAGCGGATCTGGGCGTGCCGACCTTCGAGGTGCACGGCCTCGTCGGCGGCTACACGGGCCCCGGCATCAAGACGATCGTCCCGCCCGCGCCGACGGCGATCAGGTCTCGTCCCGCCTCGTCCCGAATGCAGAGCGGCGCGAAGATCTTCAAGCTCGT
Organism: uncultured Acidobacteriota bacterium; assembly: GCA_963821435.1. Lineage (GTDB taxonomy): Bacteria > Acidobacteriota > Thermoanaerobaculia > UBA5066 > UBA5066 > DAOMFB01. Next base: position 358,460 of record CAWGDR010000004.1, on the reverse strand, counting down.
CAAGGTTCATCAAGTCGAAGAACCCCGACGCCGAGGTCGCGCACGAGAACCGGCTCGACCCGTACCTGGGGCCAGACGGCCCGCACGCGGACGCCGTCCGGCGGCGGTGACGTTCGCCTTCGGCAAGCAGCCCGTCTTCGTCCGCGAGGGGGGCTCGATCGGCGCCGTCCTGACGATGGAGACGGTCCTCAAGGCGCCGGTCCTCTTCCTGGGCCTGTCGCTGCCCGAGCACGGCTACCACGCCCCGAACGAGAACTACGACTGGGATCAGGCCGCGGGCGGCATGATCGCCTTCGCGAAGTACTTCCAGCATGTCGGCGCGCTCGGCAAGGTCGGCGCGAAGGGCTATTACGCGAAGCCGGCGCCGAAGCCGAAGGCCGCCAAGAAGGCGAAGAAGAGCCGCCGGTAGGCCCGGAACCGGGAAAGCAGAAACCCGGGGCCGCCTCCGGGCGGCCCCGGCCTATTTCAGCCGCGGCTCCAGCCAGGCGATCCAGCGCCGCCAGAGCTCGCGGGACCGGACCGGGTCGCCGGGGAAGTGGCCGCCGACCGGGATCGCCACGAACGACGTCTCGACGCCGGCCTCCTTCAGCGCGTGGAAGAGCCGGAACGACTGCGTGTACGGGACGCGGAAGTCGCCCGTGTCGGAGAGGATCAGCGTCGGTGTCTTCGCCCGCGTCGCGAACGTGATCGGCGACTGCGCGCGGTAGAGCGCCTCCCCCGCCGGGCGAGAAGGGGGTCGCGAGCCCCTTCATCGAGTAGCGCATCTGGACGTTGAAGTCGGCGAAGCAGTACTGGTCGGCGAGGTCGGTCACCGCCGCGCCCGCGACGGCCGCCTTCCAGCGGGTGTCGTGGCCGATGAGCCAGCGTCGTCATGTAGCCGCCGTAGGACCACCCCGAGACCGCGATCCGCGACGGGTCGGCGAAGCCGCGCGCCAGCAGGGCGTCGACGCCCGCCAGGACGTCGCGGCCCGGGCCGTCTCCCGCGTCGTTGAAGATCGCCGCGCTGGTAGGCGTTTCCGAGGTTGTCGCTCCCGCGGTAGTTCGGCATGAAGACCGCCCACCCCTGCGCGGCGAGCAGCTGCGCCGGAGCCGGAGAAGGCGCGTGTCGAGGCGGCCTGCGGTCCGCCGTGGATGTAGAGGACGAGCGGCACCTTCGTCCCCGGCGCGAGGCCGGGGGAGGACGACGACGCCGTCCTCCTTCCAGCCGTCGGGCCCCTGCCAGGTGAAGGCCTCCACCTTCCCGAGGTCGCGCCCCGCGATCTCGGCGTTCAGGTCGGTCAGCCGCTTCGGAGCCGCGGCCGCGGAGGCCATCACGAAGAGCTCCGCCGGGCGGCCCGGCTCGCTCCCGACGAAGGCGATCGAGCCGTTCTTCGCCAGGGTCGCGTCGACGAAAAACGACCAGGCCGGGTTGACGTCGCCGAGCTCCAGCCGCTTCGCCGGGCCGTCCAGCGGCGCCAGCCAGAGCGAGACGCGCGTCCCGTCGTTCCCTCCGACGAGGAGCGCCCTTCCGTCGGGCGTCCAGACCGACGCGTAGAGGCAGCGGTCGATCGGCTTCGTCAGGTTCGTCCCCTCGCCGCCGGAGGCGGCCGACGTGACGAAGATGTCGTTCACGTTGTTCGGGTCGCGGTCCCGCGGGCACCAGTACGAGAGCTTCGTGCCGTCGGGCGAGAAGACGGGGTACCCCTCGAAGTGGGTCTTCCCGGTCACCGCGCGGATCGCCCCCGACGCCACGTCGAGGATCCGGACGGTGGCCTGGTCGCTGTCGCCGGTGTGCGGTGTCTCGACGCGGATGAACGAAAGGAGCTTTCCGTCCGGCGACCACGACAGGGGTGCCGACGGCGGGCTCGGCGGGAGGGACGCGGGGAGGCTCCAGGCGCCCGACGTCAGCCGCTTCGCCTCCCCCCCTCCGCCGGGACCAGCCAGACGTGGACCGGCATCGGAGCCTCGGTCACGAAGAGGTTGTCGTTCCCCACCTCGAAGAGGTCGTTCCCCTTCTCGATCTCCGCCTTGTTCGGCCGCTCGTCCTCGGCGGCGAACGCGAACGTCTGTCCGTCCGGCCGCCACGCGAAGTGCTGGACCCCCGCCGGCGCGCTCGTCACCTTCTGCGCCTCGCCCCCCGCCATCGGGAGGACCCAGATCTGGCTCTTCGCCTCCTTCTCCGTCCCTTCGAGGGCGAGGAAGGCGAGCCGGTCGCCGGAGGGGGACCAGCGCGGGTGGGAGACCCCTTTCCGGTCGCGGGTCAGGACCCGCCGCGCGCCCGTCGCCGCGTCGACGAGGTCCAGCTCGGGAATCCACTTGTTCTTCTCGACGTCGGCGCGCGAGACGACGACGGCGATCGACGCCCCGTCCGGCGAGATCCGGGGGGACGAGATCCGGACGATCTTCTCGAGATCGTCGAGGGAGAAGCGCTTCTTCGCCGGCGCGTCGGCGGCCGCGAGCGGCAGGGCGGCCGAGAGAAGGAGCGAGGCGGCGAGCGCGCGGAGACGGACGGGACTCTTCACTTTCCCCCCTTGACGACGGTGCCCGCGGCCACGACGGTTCTCACGTCCTGGAGGATCTTGATGTCGGCGAGCGGGTCGCCCGCCACGGCCACGAGGTCGGCGGCGCAGCCCGGGTCGAGGCATCCGAGCTTCCCGTCGGGCGACGGCCCGAGAAGCTCGGCCGCGACGGTCGTCGCCGAGCGGATCGCCTCCCACGGCGGCATCCCCCACGAGACCATGAAGGCGAACTCCTCGGCCTGGTTCCGCTTGTCCCAGTCGAAGCCGCCGGCGTCGGTCCCGAACGCGATCGGGACGCCGGCCTTCATCGCGCCGCCGGAACGACTCCTGAGACGCGGCCCAGAGCTGGTCCCAGACCGGGTTCGTCTTTCCGCGCGGCCCCTTCACGAAGTCGGCCACGGTGATCGTCGGGCAGTACGGGATCTTCCTCGCCGCCATTGTCTTCGCCGTCTCGTCGTCGATCACGTCGCCGTGCTCGATCGAGTCGACGCCGGCCGCGAGGGCGATCCGGTGGCCGGTCGGCGTCATCGAGTGGGCGGCCACCTTCTTCCGAAGGCGATGCGCCTCGTCGACGATGGCGTTCATCTCCTCCTGCGTGAAGTTCGGGATCGAGGCCCAGCCGCCCTCCGGCGTCCGGTAGTACGAGCCGTCCGCGTAGACCTTGATCCAGTCGACGCCGTACTGCGCCTGGGTCCGGACCGCCTTCCGGCAGTCGTCCGCCCCGTCGCACTTCAGGACGCCGTCCGGCATCTTCCGCTCCCACGAGAATCCGAGGAGCGGGTAGCGCCCCGTCGGCGCCATGCCGGGGCCCGCCGTCACGACGCGCGGCCCCGGGACGATCCCGAGGGCGAACGCCTTCTTCAGGTCGACGTCGGTGAAACCGGCCCCCTCGGTCCCGAGATCGCGGAGCGTCGTGAAGCCGTGGTCGAGCGCGATCTTCCCCGCGGCCGCGGCGCGGAGCGCGCGATAGGGGGTCGACTCCTTCAGCACCTGCTCGTCGTACTCCGCCGACGTCGCGTCCCCCTGCAGGAGGAGGTGCGTGTGGGCGTCGATGAGGCCCGGGAGGCAGGTGTAGGCGGTGAGGTCGAGCGTCTTCGCGCCCGCGGGCGCGCGACGCCACGACCGTCCGCCCGTCGATCGCGACGACCGCGTTCGTCTTCACGCTCTTCGTGGCGGGGTCGAGGAGCTTCCCGCATCTCACGGCGAGCGGCTCGGCGGCGAGGGGAAGCGAAAGGGCGACGAGAAGAGCGGCGCACGCGGCGGCCCTCGGCATGGGACGGTCCTCCGTTCGGTTTAGGATGGCGCGATTATGGGCACGAATCCCGTCTCGCGCCGCGTGGCGGCGCTCCGGGAGGCGCGGGGCCGGATGAACGCCGTCCGGGAGGAGATCTACGCCGCCGTCGCCGGAAGGAGCGACTCAGAACTCCTCGCTCCGCCCCGGGACGGCGGCTGGTCGGCCGCCGAGGTCCTCGACCACCTCTCGCGAGCGGAGCGGGGCGTGGCGAAGGGCTTCCCCGCCCTCGAGCGGGGAGAGCGGCTGAAGGTTCCGCGGATCGCCTGGTTCTACCGGCTGCCGATGGGGCTCGCCTTCCAGGACGTCAAGTTCCGGGCCCCGAAGCCGGTCCGGCCGCGCCCCCGCGCGGAGATCCGGCCCTCGGACGTTCTCGAGCGGCTCCGGGCCTCGCGGGCGGCGCTTCTCGCCTACATCGAGACCACGGGGGAGGAGCGCTTCTCGCGGATCGTCATGCCGCACTTCATCCTCGGCCGCTTCACGCGGCCTCGCCTGGCTCCGCTTCATCGGCCGGCACGAGGCGAGGCACCTCGAACAGATCCGCCGGCTCCTCGGGGGGCGGTGAGCCGACCGTCTCCGGGGCGGGGGAGATCTCCGCCGGGCTCCGGCGCGTCAGACCAGGATCTTGATCTCTCCCGTTTCCATGTCGTAGACCCAGCCGTGGAGCTTCAGCTTCTTCTCGTGCAGAGCCCGCTTGACGAACGGGTACTCGTTCGCGTGCTCGAGCTGGAGCCTCACGTTCTCCTCGACGATCAGGCTCATCCGCTTGTCGGGCTCCAGCTCGATGCGGAGCGCCCGGATCTTCTCGTCGACCCGCTCCCGGGCGGCGTACGAGTTGATGAGCCAGATCGGGATGTACTTGTCTTCGGTGTCGTGTTCGTCGAGGGCCGCGATCCCGCCGCAGCCGTAGTGGCCGCAGATGACGATGTCGGGGATCCGGAGATGGTTGATCGTGAACTCGAGGACGGCGCTCAGGTTCCAGTCGTTCGTCGAGACGATGTTGGCGATGTTTCGGTGGACGAAGATCTCCCCGACCTTCGTCCCCGTGACTGTCCCGGCGGAGAGCCGCGAATCGGAGCAGCCGATCCAGAGGACGGTCGGCTTCTGTTCCTTGGCGAGCGACGCGAAGAACTCCCGCTCGTTCTTGAAGGTCTCCGCGACGAATCGCCGGTTTCCCTCGAGAAGGGTCGAGATCATGCCGTCACCTCCGGAAGGACGGGGCGGACGATAGCAAAGGCGTCCGGAGCGCCCCGTCAGGTTGCCGGGCGTCCCGCGGCCGACTGCACGATGCCGGCGACGACGAGGTTCACGACGTCCCGCACCGAGCTGCCGTACTGGAGGAGGTGCGCGGGGCGCGCCGTCCCCATGAGGACCGGCCCCACGGTCACGGCCTCGCCCGTCCGCTCGAGGAGCTGCATGGCGAGGTTGCCCGCCTGGAGGTCCGGGAAGATCAGGACGTTCGCGTCCTTCGTCAGGTCCGTGAACGGGAAGTGCTGCTCGCGGATCTCCGCGCTCAGCGCCGTCGCGAGCTGCATCTCACCGTCGACGACGAGAGCGGGAGCGCGCGCCTTCACGATCTCGGTCGCCCGCCGGACCTTGCGCGTGAACGGGTGCTCGACGCTCCCGAAATTGGAGAACGAGAGCATCGCGACGCGCGGCTCGATCCCCACCGCGCGCGCGCATCCGGCCGTCAGGAGGGCGATCTCGGCGAGCTCCTCGGCGTCGGGGTCGACGTTCACGCCGCAGTCGGCGAAGAAGAAGACGTCCCGCGGCAGGAGGACCATGTAGTGGCTGGAGATCCGCCGGACGCCCGGAGCCGTGCCGATGACCTCGAGGAGCGTCCGGAGGGAGTCGGCGTAGTGCGCCGCGACCCCCGAGACCATCAGGTCCGCGTCCCCGGTCCGGAGCATGAGGGCCGCGATGCGGTCGGTCCGCCGCAGCCGCTCCCGCGCCGTGGCCCGCATGATGCCGCGGCGGCGGCGGAGCCGGAGATACTCGTCCAGGTAGGCCTCGCGGCGCGGGCTGCGGGCCGGGTCCACGATCGTGATGCCGGCCGCGTCGAGGCCCAGCCGTTCCACCTCGGCGCGCACCTCGGCCTCCGGCCCCAGCAGGATCGGGCGCGCCACGCCCTCCTCCAGGAGGATGCTCGCGGCCCGGAGGACCGTCTCGCTCGTCCCTTCCGCGAAGGCGACGCGCGGGCAGTCCTGCCGCGCCGCCAGGAGGAGTCTGCGCAGCAGCTCGCGGCCCGTCCCCAGCCGCACCGCGAGACTCTCCTGGTACGCCCCGGCCTCGAGGGGCTTCCGGGCGACCCCCTCCTCGACGGCGCGACGCGCCACGGCCGCGGACTCCCTCACGAGAATCCGGGGGTCGATCGGACGCGGCAGGACGTACTCCGGCCCGAAGCTGAGCGGCGCGCCGCCGTAGGCGCGGCTCACTTCCTCGACGACCTCCTCGCGGCCGAGGTCGGCGAGTGAGCGGGCCGCGGCGAGCAGCATGCCGTCGGTGATCCGGGTGGCGTGGACGTCCAGGGCCCCCCGCAGGACGTAGGGGAAGCAGAGGAAGTCGACGACCGCATTGGGAAGTTGCGAAAGGCTCGTCGCGACGATCACGTCGTGGCGACAGGCCCGGGCCTCCTCGTAGCCGATCTCGGGGTCGGGCGTCGCGAGCGCGAAGACGATGGGGAAGCGCGCCATGGACCGGACCATCTCCGGCGTGAGGACCCGGCCCGCGGAGGCGCCGACGAAGACGTCCGCGCCGTGGAGCCCCTCGGCGAGGGTCCGGGGACCGTCGGCCCGGGCGAACGCCCGCTGGTACGGCGTCAGGTCGTCGCGATCGGTTTGGACGAGGCCGTGAACGTCGTAGACGAAGAGGTTTTCCGGCCTCACGCCGATGAGGTGAAACAGCCGGGCGCACCCGACGCCGACCGTTCCGGCCCCGCCGATCACGATGCGTACGGCCGCCACGTCCTTCTCGGCGAGGGCCAGGCCGTTCATGAGGGCCGCCGTCGCCACGACGGCCGTGCTCTGCAGGTTCTCGTGGAAGACCGGGATCCCGAGCGTCTCGGCCAGGCGCTCGTAGATGTAGAGGCCGTCGGGTGCCTTGAGGTCCTTGAGAACGATGGCCCCGAACGTGGGCTTCAGAAGGCGAACGGTCTCGACGAACCGGTCGGCGTCTCGCGTGTCGAGCTCGAGATCGAAGGCGTCGATGTCGGCCAGCCGCTTCAGGAGGAGGGCAAAGCCCTCTCCCATCGGCTTGGCCGCGAGCGGCCCGACGTCGCCGAGGCCGGGAACGGCGGAACCGTCCGTGACGACGCCGACGAGGTTCCCGCGGGCCGTGAACCGGAACGCGTCGTCGGGAAGGGAGGCGATCGCCTCGCAGGCGAACCGCGCTCCCGGCAGGTACGCGAGGCGCATGTCCCGCGCGGTGAGGCACGGCTTGGCGGGCCGGACCTCCAGCTTGCCGGGCCGGCTGCCCGCGTGGAACTCGAGCGCTTCGTCGGAGCGGATCATGAAACTCCTTCCGGGCGGAGCGGGAGGCGCTCCGCCGTCTCGCGCCAGACCGCGAGGGCGGCTGGCACGGGTCTGACCTGGAGCAACCGGAGGGCGGGGCCCTCGATCGCGAATTCGATGTCGAGGGGGTGGCCCCAGGCGGTCTCGAGCCGCGCGGCCGCGTGGACGAGCTCGCACAGCTCGACGTACTCCAGGGCGGGGCGGAGGCGCTGGTGGTACAGCGTCTCCACCCGGATCGTCCCCCTCCCGGCCCGCGTGTTGAAGACGACCCGTTCGCGCTTGTCGCGGGTCTCGTAGCTGAAGTGGAGGTCGTCGCCGGCGAGGGACGCGTCCTTCTCGATCGTGATCTGGTCGGCCGCGACGAGGCCTGAGACGACCCCCTCGCCGAGCCCGAGGCCCGCGTTGATCAGCATCTCGCGCGGGCGCCCGGAGGCCACGTTGACCGTGTGCAGGACGCCGGAGACGCGGGCGTCGACCATCCGCTGGACGAGGACGCCGCCGCCGACGGCGCCCCACCCGGCTCCCGGCGCGGGTCGGGCCTGAAGGGCCCGCGCGCTCCAGAGCCCGGCCCAGGCGAGGCGAAGGTGGTCGAGGACCGCGGCGGTCCCGCGCACGAAGAGGAAGGTGTCGAACTCGCCGGCGCGGGCCGCGTTCTCCGTGTCCTCCTCGGTAGCCGAGGAGCGGATCGCGACGAACGGGTCGGGCGCCCCGGCGAGGCGCTCGTACGCTTCGGTGACCTCGGCGGCCAGTCCGGGCGGCAGCGGCGCCGACTGCCACGCGCGGCGGACGAGCGCCGAGCGCGTCTCCGGCGTTCCCTCGGCGCGGGACAGGATCCGGTCGATGACGTCGTGGAGGGTCGTCCCGCCGTTCGCGCCGGCGTCGACGGACGCGGCGTCCGGCACCCGCGTCCCGAGGACTTCGCGGAACGCCCGGTCCGTGACCACGAACCAGCCGGGGATCGCGTTCCCCTCGCCGAGCCGTGTGGACTCGGCCAGCGCCGCCGCCTTCGAGCCGACGAGTGGACGCAGCTCCTCGCCGCCGTCGCCGGGGCGGAGGATCAGCCGGCCGGCGAGGCGGGCCCGGGACGCCTCGTCGTCCTCGGACAGCCGCCGTTCGAGGCCGGCGGCGGGCCCGCGGACCGCGGCCGGCGTCTCGAGCACGGCGTCGAGACGCCCCAGCTGCCGGAGGAGATGCCGCATGCGATGGAGGGGGGCGGCCGATGCCTCCTCCCCGGCGACGCGCTCGGCGAGCCGGTCGCGAAGGGACTGGAGGCCGGCGGCGGCGAGCGTCTCGAGATCGCGATCCTCGGGGGCGGGCGGCCCGGGCCCGAGTCCGCACGCGGCGAGGCAGGACGAGACGGAGGCCAGGTTCGCCCGGACCCGCGCGACGTCCCGCCTCAGGGCGAGGATCTCGAAGGCGTCCCGGGACCGGGGGAGGACCTGCGCCGCCGCGTCCCGCCCGGCCGTGTGTCGCCCGACGAGGTCCTGGGCGATCGCGTGCAGGGCGGCGGCGGCCGCTCCGCCCACGGCGGCGTTCGCGAGGAGCGTCTTGAGCAGGTCCACCGAATCGCCGCCGCTCGCCGCCGCGTCGCCCGCCAGGAGCTCCCGCACGGCGTACCGCGCGAGGACTGGATCCTGCATCCGGCCGAGGAGCCGCTCGAGCTGGTGCCGGGCCCGGAGGCGCCTTCCGCGCAGGACGAGGATCTCGTCCTCCCCCGAGACCGCGGGGAGGCGCCCCGCCGCTGCGGCGAGCTGGCGGAGACCGTCGTGCAGGGCCAGGGCGTCCCGGTCCCGCCCGAGGATGGCGAGGACGCCGGCGTCGGCGTCCACGACCAGGAGATCGCCTTCCCGGATCCGGTCTTCCCGCTCACGGCGGTTGCGGTTTTCCGTGACCTTCATCGCGCCGGACCGCGCGGTCACCTCGTCGGCCTCGACGCGGAGGCAGACGACCGACGGGGCGTCGCCGGGAACCTCTTCCCACCGGCCCCCCGCGACGAGCGCCGGCTTGCCGAACTGCATGGCGAGGAGGCCCGCGTGGCTGAGGACTCCGCCTCCCGTCGAGACGACGCCCGCGGCACGCAGGAGGAACGGAGCGTCCTCGGGCCGCAGCGAGGCGGTGACGAGGATGGCACCGTCCACGTCTCCTGGCTCGCGCCCTGCCAGGCCGAGGCGGGCGAGACCGGTGGCGCGGCCCGGCGCGGCCGGGATGCCGGCCACGAGCCGCTCCCCCGGCAGGCGGGGGGAAGCCTCGTAGGGGTTGGGCCGGTGAAACGTCTCCCGAAGATCCTCCGCGTCCGCCTCGTCGGACCCCACGAGCGAGACCGGCACGTTGTTGCGGCGGAGCCGGGCCTCGAGCCACTCCGCGTCGAGCACCGCGTTCTCCCGCCACGGTTCGGACGTTCCGTCCCGGGAGCGGTAGAGGACCCCGTCAGGCGTCGCGAAGGCGAGGCGGGCGACGCCGGCGGCGTCCCTAAGGACGTGGAGCGCGAGCGTCTGACCCGAGAGCGGCAGCTCCGCGCGCTGGACCTCGTAGCCGTTGACGGCCCCTGTCGTCCGGAAGCGGAGGTGCCGCTGGAGGGCGGAGACGACTCGGGCCATGCGGCCGGCCCGGACGACCCTCGCCGCGTCGCCCTCGAGGAGCTCTGCGAACCAGGAGGCCTCGTGCCGCCGCTCGAAGAGCCCGGGCGAGGTGGCCTCGAGGCCGCCCGGCCCCTCGTGCGCCTCCCCGCGCACCAGGGCCTCGCGGAGCGGCCCCAGGAGCAGTCGTTCGAGCTCGAGCTGCGCGATCGGACTCTCCCCTCTGTCCGCCCCGGCGCACGGCAGCCCGCGGGATTCGAGGGCCGCCGCCAGGCGGAGCCGCAGCCACGCCGGCGCGCCCGCCGAGAAGCGGTCGCGGTACCCGCCCCGCCCGTCCCAGCGCACCTCGCGCGCGCCCGCCGCGTCGGCCTCGACGGCCAGGAGAATCCCGAGCCGGTCGGCGGTGAGGAGCTGGGAGACGGGGAGGACGCCCCAGCGCGCGAAGAAGTCCGCCCAGGCCCCGGCCACCGCCGCGCGCGAGGCGGCGTCGAGGGAGAGGTCGCCGATCACCCAGTCGATGTCCATCAGGTAAGGCGCCAGGCGGAAGAGGGCCTCTACCTTCCCGCAGAGGTCGGCGAGGTCGGCGGCGCGCTCCTTGTCGTACCGGGCGTGAATGCGGGTGTTCTCGATCGCGAAGGCGACGTCGAGACGGCGGAAGAAGAACCCCAGGGCGTCGAGCGTGGGGTTCGGGTGGAGGTCCAACTGGTACTTGCTGACGCCGTAGTACTCGAGGTCGAGCATGCCGCCGCGGAGCGGAGGGGCGAGGTCCACGCGCAGGAAGAGCGGGTGGTTGCCGAACGAGAGGAAGTAGTGGACTTCGTTGCCGTAGCAGAAGGCCCGCAGTTTCGGCAGGGTCTCCTGTCCGTGCAGCAGCTGCCGGCCGAAACCCTCGGCGGCGATCCGGACGGCCCACGGGATCTCGGGAGGACGGCCCGGCGCGCCGGGCTCCGGCTCGAAGTCGACGTACTCGATCGCCCGGACGACCTGCGTCACGCGCGGAGGCGCCACGACGGCGAGGTCCACCGTCCGGTTGGTGCCGCGCGCCGCTTCCGCGAGGCGGAATCCGAGTCGGAGTCCGCTCTGGTGCAGGTAGCGCTTGAGGCCGTGGAGCGTCCGCACGTCTCCCGCGGTCTGCGGGTCCTCGAACATCTGGACGAGCCGCGTCAGTTCCGCCGTCAGCGGCCTGCCGCCGGCGTGGGTCGCGAGCTCGCGCTCGACCCGCGCCTTCAGCTCCCGGTGGACGTCCGCGACGACGCGGCACTCGTCCGCCGCCTGCGCGGCGAACAGGGCGCAGAACGATCCGACGATCCGGTCCATCCGCTCCAGGATCCGGCGGACCTTGGCGGCCGTCAGCGGCGCGACGTCCAGGATGTCGGCGAGGGCGTCGGCGTGAAGGAGGTTCAGGGCCCGGAAGCCGTTGACGGGATCCGGGCCTGCCGCGGCCGCCTCTTCCCCCGCGAGCGTGCCGCCGTGCGCGACGACGAGCCAGCGCTCGAAGACGCGGTGGATCCCGGGTTCGCCGTCGAGAAGGGCGGCCTCGGCCGGCGTCAGAAGGAGCGGGAAAGAGCCCTCCGCGCTCACCCCGATGTACGGCTGGACCGTGAGGCCCGCGTTGACACGGCGCCAGCCGAGCTGCGCCAGGATCTCCCTGAGGAGCGGCTCGCCGCAGACGGCCTCCGCCCGGCGGAGGGAGGCGAGCGCGGGCGGCGACGCGCCCGGCTCGGGCACGAGGTCCAGGAGGTCGAGGTACCCGGCCCGCGTGAAGGCGAGGTAGGGCGCGAGGAAGGCGGCGGCCTCCTCCCCGAGCATCCGCGCCGCGAGGTCGGGCCCCGGCGGCCGTCCGGGCAGGTCGAGGACCCGCGCAAGGAGGCGCCGCACCCGCGGTGGGGCCCCGCCCGCGTAGAGCTCGGTGAGCGCGTCCCGCCCCGGCTCCGCGGGGCGGGGCGGGCCCCGCAGCAGCGTCGCGACGCGCTCGAGCGCCGCCCGCTCCGCGAGCGACGAGCCCGGAGCCTCGACGAGATCGGCGAGGACGCCGGCGCGTCCCGGGCCGACGACGAGCCGCCCCTCCTCCGCGAGCCGCGCGGCGAGATCGAGCGCCGAGAGCGCGATGCGCGGAGCCGGAGCGGCGAGCAGCCGCTCGAGGATCGGCCAGGCGTCGTCGGCCTCGGCCGCCGCCTCGCACAGGAGGGCCGCGACGGGCTCGACCGCCGCCCCCGCCTGGCGCGTGACGAGCGTGGCGAGGTCCAGGAGACTCTCGCGGCTCCCGGGCGCGGTCCAGGAGCCCCCGGCGGCCCGCAGGCGCGTGCACGCCTCCTCGACGCGGTCGGCACGGCCGATCGGAGAGCCCAGCTCGGCCTCGATCTCGAGGACGGCGCCGGCGACGTCACGGTCCATGCCGCGCTCCCTCTCGGGTGATTCTAGATCCGCGGCGTCCGGGCGCCCGGATCGAGGCGGAGGGCGAGCCGGAAGCTCGCCCAGGCGAAGAGCGGCGCGGCGAGGACGTCGACCGTGTAGTGGACATGCTGCACCAGGACGCAGACGCCGACCGCCGCCGTGCAGCAAAGGAAGAGCACCCGGAAGCCCCGGGCCCGGACCGCGAGCGCGAGAAGGAATAGCGTGGAGGTGTGCCCCGAGAAGAAGAGGTCCTTCGTCAGGAGCTTTCCCGGCCCGAAGAGCCGGACGAGTGGGTCGTGGAGCGGGATCATCCCGGGGGGGGCCTCGAGAGGCGTCACCCCCATCGCCGCGATCCGGAGGAGGACCATCACGACGTAGGCCTCGAGCGTCACGACGAGGCGGCGGGGCTCCGTCGCGAGCCGCGCCACGCCGACGAAGATGCCGAGGTAGATCAGCCCGAACGTCAGCCAGGTGAGGTCCCGCGGGGGGAGGAGCGCGAGGACCGGATCGGGGAGCACCACGCCCGGCCGCCGCTCGACGCCGTCGAGAAATCGCGCGAGGAAGGCGAGGACGGCGGCGAGGGCGGCGAGGGTGACGGCGAGCCGGAGCCGGAAGCCGCGGTCCTGGAAGGCCTCGGCCCACGCGCGCGCGACCGGGGTCGGCGGATCCGGGCTCATCTCCCGGAGGTTACACGCGGATCAGGCGTCCTCGCGGGCGAGCGCGTTCTCGATCCGCCGGTCGGGGACGAGCCAGATGAGCGCCACGAGGACGTAGAGCCCGAGAGAGATCCACGTCGAGAGGAAGGCGCCCAGGATGGCGGCGACGTAGATCAGAGGCGACAGTTTCCCCTTCCAGTCGCCCCCCACGGCCCGCCCGAGGAGGGAGCTGGGTCCCTGCGAGGCGATGATCCGCTGCTGCAGGACCCAGTACGCGATCGCGGCCATCAGGAGGACGGCGCCGTAGACCGCCAACGGGGCGGCGGCGAAATGGTTCTCGCCCATCCAGCCGGTCACGAAGGGAAAGAGCGACAGCCAGAAGAGGAGGTGCAGGTTTGCCCAGAGGATCTGCCCGGTCGCCTTCGTGCAGGCGTGCAGCATGTGGTGGTGGTTGTTCCAGTAGATCCCGACGTAGACGAAGCTCAGGACGTAGCTCAGGAAGACCGGAAGCAGGGGGACGAGCGCCTCGAGGCGCTCGCCGCGAGGCACCTTCAGCTCCAGCACCATGATCGTGATGATGATGGCGAAGACGCCGTCGCTGAAGGACTCCATCCGGCGCTTGTCCATTCAGGCTCCGTTCTCGCCCGGCGGACGATATCGCGCGCGGCGGGCGGCGAGCGCGATCGGGAGGCCGATCAGGAAGAGGTGGGCGAGGAGCCCGGTCACGAAAACGTCGGGGGGGAACGAGAGCTTCTGGGGGAAGTGGGAGAGCGGGACGACGACGAGGTTCATGAACGCGTAGACGAGGGCGCCGTAGACCGGGCCGCAGAGAAACGGCTTTCGGGTCAGCACGTCCAGGAACCGGCTCGCCGCGAAATAGACCGCCGCCGCGGTGATGGCGATCAGGAAGTGCAGGAACAGCCCGAGGGCCGCCGCGGCCAGTCCGCCGGAGAACGCCGGCCGGCCCAGGAGCCCGCTCGCCACGGACTGGAGGATCCGGGTCGCCGGCACGCCGTTCCGAAGCCGGTAGAAGACGATCGCGTAGACGATGTCGAGGAGGCCAGCCACCCCGCCGCCGAGGACGAGGAGCTTCCAGGGGGCGGTCCCGCCGCCCCCCCGGCTCACAGGCGCTCCGCGTTTGCGGACGCCTCGATGAGGCGCGCGAGACGGGCGCGAAAAGCCGCGGCCGTTTCGAAGAAAGTCGCCATGCTGCTCGGGGACGAGGGGGCCGGCTCCCGCGCTACTTGATCGCGATCGGATTCACGATCGCCTGCACGGCTCCGGTGATGCGGGACGGTCCGAGCGTGAACAGGAACTCCCAGGCCTGGTCCTTCACCATCTCCCCGGTGTTCATGTTCTCCAGGATGTAGATGCCGTTCCGCGGAAGGAGGATCTGGTGGACTTCGAAGACGCCGGAACCCTTCTCGAACGGAACCACCTCGAGGGCCCAGGTGTCGGCGCCGACCATCGCGACGTCCCGCGAGGCGAGGTATTTCGCGCCTTCGACCCCCAGGCCGGGCGCGGCGGCGGCGTAGCGCTTGCTGTCCTTGCCGATCAGCCCGAGCCAGCCGGTGTGGAAGAGCACCACGTCGCCCTTCGCGATCGACTTGACGCCCTGGCGTTTCATCGCGCCCTCGATCTCCGCCCGGTTGAAGGCCGTCCCCTCCTTGACGATGTCGGTGCCGAAATAGCCGGCCATGTCGAGCAGGACGCCGCGGGTCGCGACCGCGGGCACGTTCTCGATGCCGAGCTTCCTCAGGCCGTCCGTCATGGCGAAGTCGGGGGCCTTGTTGCAGTTGAAGTAGAGGTTGTCGACGCCGACGTGACCCAGACCGTCGAGCTGCGACCCGATGCCGGCCCAGCCGGTGATGATGTCGTCGTTGTAGGTGGTCTTCGTCGGTCCCAGGGTGCCGCCCGCCGCCTGACCCGGCTGCACGATGGTGATCGAAAAGGTCCGGGGCGGGTAGGCGGGCGTCTCCTTGTTCGTCTCGATGCCGAGGCGGTACGCCTTTCCCCGCGTCACGAGCTTCACGGCTTCGAGGGTCTTCTCCTCTGTCACGTAGTTCAGGTTGCCGATCTGGTCGTCCGGTCCGAACCTGGAGGCCGTCGCGCAGCGCTGCGGCGGGGCTTCGGCGACGGCGACGCCGGCGGCGAACAGTGCGGCGAGGGCGCAGGTCTCGAGCCACGCCGCCGGGCGACGGGCCGTCCGTTTCATGATTCCCCCTCTGCGGGTCCGCATCGTCATTCGGCCACCTCGTACTCGCTCTGGACGAGGCCGGTCCCGTAGGAGCGCGTCGCGACGTGCCTGAGGATGATGTCGCGCCCCGTAAACCCGAAGAGCGGAATCCCCTCGCCGATCAGGACCGGCACGCGCGTGACGACGAGGCGCTGGACGAGGCCGGCTCTCAGGAACTGCTGGATCGTGGCCCCCCCGTCCACGTAGAGGTGTCGCAGGCCCCGGGCCTCGAGCTGCGACACGACGTCGGCCGGTGCCCCCGACAACCGCTCCACCACGGCCCCCGCGGGAGCGGGAGGCAGCGGACGGGAGCTGAGGACGAAGACGGGCTTGGTGCCGTACGGCCACTCCTTGAACGGCAGGACCGTCTCGTACGTCTTGCGGCCGATGACGAGCGCGTCGACCGAGGCGAAGAACGCCTCGTAGCCGTGCTCCTCGCCGCCGCCGGGAGGGAGGAAGTCGAACGTTCCGTCCGGCCGGGCGATGAAGCCGTCGACGCTCGTTCCGACGAAGACGGACGCCTTCATCCCCGGTCCTCCGAAGCGGCCTCGAGCGGCTGGTAGGAGAGCAGCACGACCCCGCTCCCGAAGGTCTTCGTCGCCGTGAGTCTCAGGTCCAGCTTTCGCTTGATCTCCTTGAAGATCGGCGTGCCGCCACCGACGGCCACGGGGTCGATCATGATCTGGTAGTCGTCGATCAAGCCCTCTTCCGCGAACTGGGCGAGGATGCTCCCGCTCCCCAGCAGGGTCAGGGCGTTTCCGGGCGTTCGTTTCAGCTTCCGGATCTCCCCGACGATGTCGCCCATCACGACCCTCGTGTTGTTCCAGTCGGCCTTCTTCATCGTCCTCGAGAAGACGATCTTCTCGGCCTTGTTCATCCCCTCGGCGACGGTGGGGTCGTTCTTCGCCGCCATCGGGGTCGGCCAGTAGCTGGCCATGAGCTGGTAGGTCACGCGCCCGAAGAGGAGCGTGCTTCCGGAGGCCAGCCCCTCGGCGGCGTACTCGTTCTCTTCGGCGCCGTGCCGGTGCCAGCTGATGTCCCCTTTTGGCGCCTCGAAGAAGCCGTTGAGCGTCACGAACGTGAACGAGCTCAGCTTCCGCATCTCCCCCCCGCCTGACGGACCGCCGGTCGGACGCGTCGCCCGAGCCCGTCACCCGCCCAACGATACCGCGTGCTCACTCCGGTCCGGATTCCCGATAGCGCCCGGGCGCGTATCGGGCGGCGAGGAGGCCGGTGGCTTCCTCGACGTCGATGGCCTCCACCAGCACCCCCTCCTCCCCGTAGGGGAGGTGCGCCTGGCACCGGCCGGACGGGGCGATGAGGCTCGTCGCCGATTCCTGGAAGCGCAGGGCGTAGTTGACGCTGGCGAAGTAGACCGTGTTCTCCAGGCTGCGCATCATCATCGCCTTCTCGTAGTAGGGGTTGCCGGGCGCGCCCCACTCCTTCAGGGGGACGCCTTTCCGCTCGGTCCCCGTGTGCTGGGGATGAAAGACGATCTTCGCGCCCCGCGTCGCGGCCCAGCGCACGGTCTCGGGATAGCGCCAGCCCTCGTGGCAGATCGCGACCCCGAACCTGACCCCGTTGACCTCGAAGAGGCGCCGGGTCGTCCCGGGGACGTAGAAGCGGTCCTCGGTCGGGTCGATCTGGTTCTTGGTCTGGACTCCCAGAAGCCCGCCCCGCGCGTCGAAGACGAAGGCGGCGATCTGCCGGCCCGCCCCGGTCAGCTTCTCGGTCCCGAGGATCGTGGCCACCGAGTAGGCCCGCGCCCACTGCGCCACGACCCGGAGCACCCGCTCCTGATCTTCCTGATCAAAGGGGGGAACCTCGAAATCCTGTCCCCTGAGGCCCGGAAGATAGGCTTCGGGGAAACAGACGATCTCCGCCCCCCGGGCCGACGCTTCGGAAAGCAACCGCTCGACCTTGTCCAGACCTTCGTCGAGGGACGAGGCGATCCGGGGCGAGGCCAGGGCGACGATCATGAACGACATCCAACGAGTTCGGATGTGACGAAAGGAGTCTGAGGCCCCATCGACGTCATGCTCGGCGGCGAGCGCAAGCGAGTCCGCCGGAACGCGTGTTCATGCGTTACGCCTCACCGACGACGGCGTCGACCTCGGTTTCCACGAGCCAATCGGGGTCGATGAACCGTGACACTTGCATGATGGTGTTGACCGGTCGGATATCGCGAAAGAACCGGCCGTGCACTTCGGCAACCACCCTCCAGTCGTCGATACGGGTGAGGAGGATTCGCGTACGGATCACGTCCTCGAGACCCGCGCCGGCTCGCTCGAGCGCGGCCTTCGAGATTTCAAAGCACCGGACGGCCTGGGCTGCCGGATCGTCGTGGCCCACGGTCTTGCCGTCAGGCCCCAGGGGAGCCGTGCCGGCCACCGCGACGACGTTGCCGATGCGAACCGCCCTTGAGATGCCGACGATCGGCTCGTAGGGGCTGCCCGTGGAGACGTTCTGACGAGAGCTCATTCAACACCTCTGCCCAGGCCGGCTGGGCTGACGCGATCGCGCCGCCAGACGATTCCGTGCACGGCGGCGAGCGACGACGCGTCGTGGGCGTCCGAGTCCGCTGGACGGACATGTCAGGCCGCGTTTGGCGACCCGGACCTGGGTGGATGGCGAGGGGAGCGGCGCAGGTACGCGCGCGCGATCGTGACCGGATGACTGAGGGCGGTCACGACGCGCCCCAACCCTCGGAGGGGCTCATGGAACAGGCCGAGCTGGCCCAGCACCGTGCCACGGTCATAGTAGATGCGCTCGCCCGCCAGCCGGTCATCGGCGTCGAACGCGAAGATCCCGCAAAGCGGGAATTCCATCCGTCGGCCCGTCGCGGGCAGGCCGCGCCACGGGCCGAGATGCGTGCCCCGGATCGTGACCTCCAGCACCAGGCTCTCGGAGGCCACGTGCCGGTGCTTCACCTCAATGGACAGGTCGGGCAGCGCGCGCATGAGCTCGGTGTAATACGAACGCACGCCGTCGCGACCCGTGCGGTGATCCCCCCACGGCTCGTCGTCGTACCGTGCGTCCATGCCAAACGTGGCCATGACCGCGTCCAGGTCGTGCCGGTTCTCGCACCGGATGTGCTCGTTCACGACCGCCATGCGCGCCTGTACGCGCTCCGCCTCGAGTCGTGACATGCCGCACCTCCTCGCGACGCACTCGAGCCTACCCCAGCGCCCAGGTTCGGATACGTGTTGACGCGTGACATGGGATTCCCCCTGTCCCGACGATTCCGCGCCCGCCACGTCCCATCGAGACCAGGTCTCATCGGCGCCGGTAGACGTCGGTGCTCAGGTACTTCAGGCCGGAGTCGACCATCAGCGTGACCACCGTGGCGCCCGGCCCGAGCTGCGCGGCCACCCGGATCGCGGCGACGACGTTGGCGCCGGACGACGTCCCCGCGAAGAGGGCCTCCTCCCGGGCGAGGCGCCTCGCCATCTCCTCCGCGTCGCGGGTGCTGACCGGCTGGATGTCGTCTACGAGCGCCGGCTCCCAGAGCGGAGGGGTGCGGCCGATGCCGATTCCCTCGATCCCGTGCGCTCCGGCCGCGCCACCCGCGAGCACCGCGGACTCGGCCGGCTCGACGACGACGAGCCGGACGGCCGGCTTGTGCCGCTTCAGCACCGTCGCGACGCCGCGCGAGGAGGCCGCCGCTCCGGCGGCGTGGACGAAGGCGTCGACCTTTCCGTCCGTCTGGCTCCAGATCTCCTCGCCGAGCGGGTGATAGCCGGCCACGCTGTCCCGGTTGTTCAGCTGGTCGATCCAGTAGGTGCGGGGCTCGCGGCTGATCCGGCGGGCGGCCTCGATCATCTCCTCGATCAGCTTCCGGGTGGTGAGACCTCCCTCGCTGGGGACGATCGTCAGCTCCGCCCCCAGCGCCGCCATGTGATCCCGCTTCTCCTTGCTGAACGCATCGGACGTCACGATCCGGAGGCGGTAGCCCCTGGCGGCGCAGACGAGTGCCAGCGACGCCCCGGTGCTCCCCCCCGTGTACTCGACGACGGTGTCCCCGGGCTTCAGGCGGCCGTCCGCCTCGGCCCGCGAGATCACGGCCAGCGCCATCCGGTCCTTCATGCTGCCGGTGGGGTTCTCCCACTCGAGCTTCACGAAGATGTCGGCCGAGCCGGGCGGAACGACCTTCCGGAGCCGGACGAGGGACGTGTTCCCGATGGCCTTCAGGATGTCCACGGAGCGAATCCCCTCGATCGCCGGTCAGCGGGCCGGTGCGGCGGCGGAGTCCTCCGCCCAACGCTTCCGAAGGTAGACGAGATTGACGATCCAGGCGACCGGGTTGAGGCTGAAAAGCGTGAGCGCGATCCAGGCCCAGCGGCGGCGCCGCGCGAAGGACCACGCGAGCGCGCCGCTGACGATGCCGCAGGCGATCAGGACACCGGCGCCGGCGTCGAGGAAGAGGCCGAATCCCGTGCCCGCGAGAAACGACAGGAGGCTGAAGTAGTAGCCCCACCGGTAGGGCCTCTTCCCCGGCTGGCGCCGCTGGAAGCGACGGTTGAGGGCGAGGGCGAGGACGAGGGGCACGAGGAGAGCAGCGGCGAAGACCGCGGGAGCGACGAGGGCGCGTCCGTCCGTGCCCGCGGGGGTCGCGGCGGGCTGGGCGCGGGGCGGAGCGGTCTCGCCGCCCGGCTCCAGGGTGACGACGACCTTGCCCCGGGCGTGGCCTCCTTCCAGGTACCGGAGGGCCTCGCGGATCTCGCTCAAAGGGTAGCGCCGGTCGACGACCGGCGTGACCTTTCCGGCCTGGATCAGGTCGCGCAGGAAGACCAGGTCCTGCTGGTTCATCCTCGCCAGCATCGCGCCGATCTCCTGGCTCACGAACGGCGACAGAACGACCAGCCGGAGCATGGCGGCGACGGGCCCCAGCCAGAGCCCCTTGTCCGTGCTTCCGACCAGCACGAGCTTCCCCTTGGGCGTCAGGACGCGCCGACAATCCGGCACCGAGTGATTCCCGATCATGTCCAGGATCAGGTCGTACCGCTCCCCGCCCTTCGTGAAGTCCTCCCGCGTGTAGTCGACGACGTGATCCGCCCCAAGCGAGCGGACCAGCTCCACGTTCCGCGTGCTCGAGACGCCGGTCACCTCCGCGCCAAGGGCCTTGGCGATCTGCACGGCGAACGTCCCCACGCCCCCCGAGGCCCCGTTGATCAGGACCTTCTGCCCGGGCTGGAGCTTCCCCCTGTCGCGAAGACCCTGCAGGGCGGTCACGGCCGCCACGGGGACCGCGGCCGCCTGCTCGAACGTCAGGTTCGCCGGCTTCGGGGCCAGCGACTTCTCGGCCGCGCAGACGTACTCGGCAAGAGCGCCGAAACGGTTTCCGAAGACCTCGTCCCCCGGCTTGAACTGCGTGACGTTGCGGCCGACCGCCTCCACCTCCCCGGCGAGGTCGACGCCGAGGCGCCGGACCTTCGGCCCGAGGAGCCCCATCTCGATCCGGCCGACGTAGGGCGCGCCCCTCATGTAGTGCCAGTCCAGCGGATTGATCGAGGCCGCGCGAACCCGGACCAGGACCTGGTTGTCGTTGGGGACAGGCTTCTCGATCTCCTCGAGCCGGAGGACCTCGGGCGGACCATAGCGGTCGTAGACGACGGCCTTGATCCGCGGGGCAGCGCCCGGGCCAGGCGCCTGGGCGGGCGCGGCGCCCGCCGACAAGAGCGCGGCAAGGCCCAGGGCCGCGACCGGGAGTCGTCGATGAACCGTCATGGAATCCCCGTCTTCATTCTCCCGTGAGCCTTCAGGGTTACCGTCGCCTGCATCTCTCCGGGCAGGTTCGGGTCGTCAAACCTTTCGGTGTACCGGATACGGTGCGCACCGGCGAGAATCTGCCTGCCCGGTGCTAGCATCCGGGCTTTTCCCCAAGGAAGGTAAGCCGGGAGGACGGCGATGCGAAACGTGATGTCGGCGATGACCATGGCCATGACCCTCTTGACCGGACCGCTTCCTGCGGCGACCCAGAAGGCTCCCCCCGCGGATGTCGGACCGGGACGCGTCGCCTGGTTCGACATCACCACGACCAACCTCGCTCAGTCGAAGGAATTCTACGGCAAGCTCTTCGACTGGCAATTCAACCCTGTGCCGGGCACGGACCAGGCGGCGGAGATCGTCGCGGGGGGCACCGCCGTCGGAACGCTGCGGGTGGGCGAGGGGAAGATCAGCCCGTTCAACGGCGTCATCTATATCCAGGTGACCGACATCCGGGCGAGCTGCAAGAAAGCGAAAGAGCTGGGGGGGACCGTCATTCCCGGATTTCCGTTCAACTTGACGGACGGCACCGGGGCGGTCGGCCTCGTCGTGGATCCGGCCGGCCACCCGGTCGGCCTCTACTCCCGGACTCCGATCCCTCCCGCGCCTGCCGCGGCCAAGTGAGGTCATCGCCGGACGCAAGCGCGTCCGCCGCGTTGATCGGTCAGAGGGAGACTCAGGTCGGATGTACCGGGGCGAGCGCTGTCAGGCCGGCGGAGACGAGACGGAGAACGCGTAGGCTTCTCGAAGATAGGGTTTCAGGGCCGACAGGCCCTTCTCGTCCCGCAGCATGGCGACATGAGAGACGTGCTTCCGATCCGCGCCGACCTTGAAGAAGATCGGATTGTCGACCCGCCGACCGAGGTGAACCGCGACGCGGAGCGCATCCGTCATGACGACCAGATCAGCGAAGATGCGGCGGCTGCGAAAGAGCACGTACCTGTCGCGGGCGACGAACTCCACCGGGCCGAGGGTCCTGGCAAACGACTCGAGCGAAGAGAAGAGTGCCACGAGGGAATCGGGCCTGCCTCGAAACACCTCCCGACGATCACCGGTGCCGCACGCGTGCCTCTGATTCTTGCGCGTGAAGCGCCGCTTGCACTTGGGACAAGACCACGTCGTGTTCATCGTCGGCCCAACGATACCGCGCTCGGCGGGGCGCGCAAGCGACGGACGATGCCGGAGACAGGAGGAGGCGCGGGCGACTCATGCGGGCGGGCTGGGGAGTGAAGCCGGGGAGCCGCGAGAACGACGGAGGCGTGCCAGGACGAGGCCAGCGGCGGAGCCGACTGATACGCCATACATGACCCTGTCCGTGACCACGCCGACGATGGCTCCGACGGCAACACCAGCCGGGACCCAGTGGAGCGCGAGCACCGAAAGAACGCGTGGGAACAGGCCCGCCACGCCGAGTGCGGCGCCGGAGAACAGGATACCCAGAACCACGAAGAGCTCGCCCGTGTGGCGGATGTCGTCAGCAACGGTGATAAACCCGACGAGGGCCACGGTCACGAGGAGGCATCCGAGAGTCAGATACGCGCGACGGCTCATGACGGGTCTTTGGGCTGTGGCCTAACGCCCGGCATCAGCGGCGCGCGAAGAGCGTCCGCTGCATGCCGTTGTTAGGCCGCAATCGATCATCCCCGTTCAACCGCGGCCTTGATATCGTTTAGGTCCTGCAGGAGGGCCTTTTTCGCCACGCCCTTGAACAGAAACCCCATTGGGATCGACATTAATCTTGCAACGATACCTTGAGGCTTGGAATCATGAGAACTCGTCAACGTAATGCCGCCACTGCTCTCTGAAATACTCATGGTGGATAAGAATACAAATCCATCACTTTCTGCTCTGGTCTTGTAGAACTCGTTCTCGGCAGCATCCGTGATCCACTTTTCCGCGGTGGCTGGCTTGCCGAATAGCATTCGGGTCTCGCGCCACCTGAGTCCTACGAGCCCGTTTGCCGGTTTTTCGAGAACCTCAATCTTCTTGATTCCGCTGATGATTTCCGAGGCGTTCTCGATGTTGGTGATTGCGGCCCAGACCGCCGCCCTGGATCCGTTGATGGTTACCTGTGCTTCAACGATCATGGTGTCTCTCCTGGGGTTCGAGTGATGGTCTTCAGCCCATGGGCAACACGGGGCGTCGATATCGGTGCTGACGCGCGTCCATCGCGTGCCCGGTGCGCGCCGCTGGCCAGACGTTTTGCCTTTGAGTCCACAGCCACCGTTGCATACGAGTCTCCTTAAACGTGGCACTCGGCTGGGGCGCGCCGCGCTGCCTATCGCGGCTGGAACTCGATGGCGGTGCCCTGCTCGGTCACCGTGAAACCCAGCGATACAGCGGGCAATTTGCTTCCGTTCTTCTTGACGTCGAAGGTCGCCTCGAAAAACGCGATGCCGCCGGCATTCTGCGAAGGCAGCGTTCTCCAGCTCTGCGCCTCGATCTGTTGCGGGCCACTATCAGTCGATAGGAAGAAAGTAATCTCGAAGTTCGCGTTGCGGCCGGCGGCCTGGAATCGATATTGGTCGGGGCGGGCAAGCTCGGCAGGCAGGGCGTATGTCACCTCGGGAATGCCCTTCATTCCCCAGAAGACCCGGCAACCACTGGGGCAGTTTGGATCGATCACGGGCTTCGTGCGATCCTTGAGGAGCAGCTGTTGATCCTTCGACGCCAGGGCCACCAGTACCTCGACGGTAGTCCCGCCCGGTCGCTTGCCTGTAAGGGTGAAACCAGGGTATTGAGTGGGTAGCATCGTATTTGGGCTGATTGTCGATTGGTCTGGTTGGGTGCATGCCGTGAGGGACGCCGCGAATGCCGATGCAGCAAAAAGGAGGCTCCTGGAGACAGTTGTCGAGGGCATAACGACCTCTCATCGAGTCTGCGGCGGATGCCAGATCGAAGGACTCCGTCGAACGGCCAATAAGGTGTGCGCGTCCAGACCCGTTCTCGTTGACGGGCAACCGTTGGAGCTCCTGGAACGATTCGGCCATCAACGTTTCGACCGTTTGCTCAGAGTGTTCCGACTCATTGGCCTTGTGGTGGCTGCCATAGCTCGACCTTGTTTCCCTCCGGATCGATGACCCAGGCGAACTTCCCGTACTCGGATTCGTCGATCTTCTCGAGCACGTTGCAGCCTTCTTCCCTCAAGGCCTTGACCAGGGCGTGGAGGTCTTCCACCCGGTAGTTGACCATGAAGGAAGCAGAGCTCGGAGCAAAGTGTTTACTTTCTTGCGGATCGATGAGCCAGGCGGTCGTGCCTGCAACCGGCTTCCCCTCGGAGTCGGTCCAATCGAAGGCAGCTCCGCCCCAGGCCTGGACATCGATTCCGAGGTGCCGCTTGTACCAGGCCTGCAGCGATGGAGCGTCCTTGGCCTTGAAGAAGATGCCGCCGATGCCCGTGACTCGCTTCATGTGACCTCCGATCCGCGGTGGTGGTGAGAGGAATGTTTCTGCTGCGGCCTAACGATATCGCGTCCAGCGGCGAGCGCATGCGAGTCCGCTGCAGCCGCGGGTTGGGCGCCCGACTTCCATTCCGGGACCGTTTCACGTCAAGATGGCGCTTGTTAGTCACAAGCGGCTGTTCGCCTTTTGCACCAGCGTCTCCACAGCATCCATCGATGCGATCTCTTGCTGAGAAGGAGCAATCACCTCCACCTCGACGTAACCATTCGCGCTGGGGATGGCGCACACCGAATGGGTGGGCACTCCGGGCCTGCCATACAGGGTGCACATTGCTTTGCCTACCGCCTTTTCCTCAAAGTGCGCGCCCTTCACCTTCCACTGGCCCTCGCGTGCCAGAGCTGCGTTTCGCGTGCGTATGGCGTCGCCGCCGCTCATGGGGAGATTCTTGACAACGACGACTGCGATCTGCAGATTCCCCTGACCCGGTCTCACGATCTCGCTGCGGCAGGTGTCGAAGGCTATGCCGCTGGAGTTGTCGGTGGAGCCGGAGAACTTTGCCGTTTTCCCTCCTGCGGCCCACTGCTTCAGGGTCGACTCTAGCTCTGCCGGCTGGAGGAGCTTGCACGACACCTGAGCGTGCGCCGGAGTGGCAGCCAGAAGAACAAGCACTGCGAGCCCGGTTATCGTCCATCGCGAACAATTGCTCGAAAGGAAGGCCTGTGAACGCATGACGTCCTCCCCTAAGAATCGGCTAACGATATCGAGCTCAGCGGCGAGCGCAGCGAGGGATCTTGCTTCGGTTCAGTTGACACCGCAGTGGATAGGGGCCTGGGCTTCGAAGATGACCGGAGGAAGGTACCCAAGCGACGAATGGAGCCGCTGCCGATTGTAGAAGCCGACGTAGTCGAGGAGAGCCGTCCGGAGGTCGGAGTCCTTCTGGAACGTCATTCCGAAGAGCCACTCGGTCTTCAGCGAATGGAAGAACGACTCCATGTGAGCGTTGTCGTTCATTTGCCTCGGGCGATTCATGCTCTGGACGAAGCCCCGGCGGGATAGTTCGTCTCCGAGGTGGACGGCCGAGTACTCGATCCCGCGGTCGCTGTGGAACGTCAGGCCAGCAGACGGACGGCGCCATCGGACGGCGTGAGCGAAGGCGCGCCGGGTCAGCGAAGCGTCGCGGTTGCGGCCCAGGCTCCATCCGAGGACCCTGCGGGAGTGCCGATCCATGACGACGGCCAGGTACCGCCAGCGTCCAGCGACCCGGACGTACGTGACGTCTCCCACCCAGAGCTGGTCCGGGCCGGTCGTCGTGAGGCCGTGGACCGTGTTCGGATGCAGCCGATAGAACGCTTTCTGGCCCACCCGCGCCCGGCGGTAAAGGCGGGCCGAGCGGCCCTGGAGCTGCGCCAGGCGCATCAGACGCGCGACACGGCGTCGGCCAACCGAAACGCCTCGCCGCCCGAGTTCGCGAGTCACTCGAGGGCTGCCGTAAAGCCCTCTCGCCTCCTGGAACACCGCCAGAACCCGTTCGGTCATCGCCGCGTCAGAACACGTCCGGCGACTCGGACGACGGCTTCGCCAGGCGTAGAACCCGGCTCGCGTGACGCCGAACCTCCTGCACATCAGGCTCACCGGGAAGAAGCTCCGGTTCGCCTCGAGGAACGCGAAGACGTCCCCCGTAACTCGCGGGCGAACCGGATCGCTCTTTTTAGGAGTTCGTGCTCCATCTTCAGCCGCTTGTAGTCCCGCTCCACTTCCCGCAACCGCTGGAGCTCACCCACGGCTTTCACGTCCAGAGCCGGCAAGGCACCACGCAGCTCGCCGTCCCGAGCCTGCTTGCGCCAGCGCGACAGCATGAACGGATGAATGCACAGTGACTCCGCCACGTCCCGGACCAGGACTCCTGGCTGCTGGCTCAGCTGGACGGCCCGCAGCTTGAACTCCTGGCTGTAGCTTCTGACTCTCCGGGGTCCTGCTCTTCCCATCGTGACCTCTCTAGTTAGCTGAGAGTGTCAACGATACCGAAGCAACCTCCGAGTCCGCTGCAGCGCGTTGTTAGGCAGCACTGCGATTTCTGGATTATTCAAGGTGTAAACACTTGAATGGTCAATGTACGAATGGACGCCTCCGCTTTGCCACCCGGCGTTCGCATATCAAAGTCCACCGAAATGGTGTGTGGTCCTGGACTGAGATCGCTCTTCAGTGATGACACCGTGGTGAGATGCGCCACCGGTCTGTTGATTCCGCCATCGATTTCAAATCCTGTGACTGGGAATGGGGCACCATCCGCTTTGACATGCAGTCTAACGGCGTTCCCGGAAGTGACGTTGAAAAACTGGCTGGAGACCTCAACCCTCACCGTGCAACTCTGCTTTCCACACTGAATCGTCGTCGGCGCGAATGCTTGCACTGGCGCGTCGGCGATCGCGACGGAAGTGGTGTCCTGTCGCATATGGGTCTTCGAAAGGGTACGGTCAAGTGCGGTGACGGCTTCGTGACCGACGACTTCCGTTGCCCCCAGTAAACAAAGCACTAGCAGCAACGCTCTCGACTTCAGGCTCATGGCGACCCTCCCTCTTTGGCAACACGCAACTCATTTGCTGCCTAACGATATCGAGTTCAGCGGCGAGAAGGAAGGAGCGCAGCGACTGACGCCGAGTCCGCTGCAATGAGGTGTTAGGCCCCGGGGTTGATGTCGAGCGCCCACCAAAGGAGCGGCGCCGAGCGGACGAACAGTAACCCCTGCAGCCCGAACAAGAGGACACTCGCTAGGATGAGCGGTAATGCAATTGCACCGAGAAGCCGCCACCGACGACGAACCGCGAGCAACACGGCGAATAAAGCCGCCAGAACGAGCCCGACGGGGGCGATAAGCAGCACAGGGTATGAACGTGGAGTTATGTCAGCTTGAGCCGTGACGAGGGCAAACGACGTTGCGATACCCCACAGTACCGCTGTGTGGGTGTGGTGGCGCAGGCGCTGAAGCGACGACTCTGGTGAAACGACCGCGGCCTCAACGGGCAGACCCGGGCCGAGGTCAGAGATGGCTCGCGAGGAAGCTTGAAAGGGCGCAGTGGGAAGGCAGATGCTTGAGCCAAGCCCAAGGTCCGGCCTTTCTTCAGAGTTACGACGGGCGAAGACCAGATAACGGGACCCTGTTGTGAAGTGCCGGTCGCAGTTGCCGAAGCCCTCGACGAGGGAGACTCGTGGCCCTCCAGCGCCGCGCCACACCTCGTGAACGACGAAGTCGTAGCGCTCGAGGACGCCGAAGTAGCCACCTACCCTAGCGAGGAAGGGCACGCGGCGCACAACCGTGCCGTCGAAGACCGATTCGGAGCGTGGCAGCGCTTCAAGCGCAGAGGGACGGTCGCCGCATTGGCAGGCGCCTAACGCGCGAGCCGTAAGGAGTAGCGGAAGAACGAGATGTGCGCAACGCACTGTCCGGGGCCTAACTAGTATTAGACGGCAGCCCCAAGGGGGCACCGGTGACCGCTTTTCGCCTGTTTCGGGTAAATGTTCCTACGGGTGACCGCATTTATGTGCCTACCGGTGACCGCTTTCAGGCTTCGGAAGGGACTTCAGAATCCGCCGTCGGAGTCCCAGAGCGAGGGCGGTGTCGTAGCGCATCCGCCACAATCGTAGTCCCGGGTCCCACCGCGCGCCACCTTTCTTGAGCTTCTCGTGGAGCAGTTTCTCCCACGGCTCGACTTTCGCGTAGACGAGGGCGCTCTGGCGGCATCGACTTCGGCCGTTTGAGCTTCGCCCGGGCGACGACGATCTCGGCCGTCTTCAGGCGGACACCGGCGGCCTCGTCGTGGCGGTATCGGACGGAGACGAGGTCGTTTCCGTACAGCTTCAGCAGCTTCCTCGTTCCCCGCTCGCCCGGGCGGAGCGTCTTCCGGACGTCGAGGTGCGCCGGGGGAGGAACGTCTCGCGGCGCTCAAGTCGACTTCGGTTCCTGAGGCTCCTGGACCGAGGTGTCGCGCTCCCACCCTTCGTGCTGGAGGGTGATCGACTGGAAGGCGGCCGCACCGGAGTCGGCGTCGAGGGCCGGGAGCGGCTGGTACTCCGAGACCCAAGCGCGGTGGATCTTGTAGGCCAGGACCACCTGCCCGGCCTCGTTGAAGAGCTCCAGCGTGACGTCCTTCCGGAAGGCCGCCAGCGCGACCTCGACCCCGGCGCCGAGGCGCCAGACCAGGTTCGCCCACTCCTCAAAGGCCGGGTCGTGCGTGACCCCCCGCTCGAGGGTGATGGCGTCGAACTGGGTCCTGCCGGGCGACTTCCGGGAGGTGCTCGGGTCGCCCCCCTCCCGGTGCTCGATCACCTCGGTGACGCGCCGGAGCGCGCTGACGCGGCTGACTCCCGCGACCACCTTGCCGTCCCACTTCACGCGGAACTTGAAGTTCTTGTACGGGTCGAAGCGGCCGGCGTTGACGGTGAACTGGGCCATGGCGCTCCTTTCAGACCGGGATCCTCGTCTCGACCCAGACGCTCCCGTGCTTCGTGAAGCCGGGGGGCAGGGGCGAGAGCCGGTCGCTCCGGACGACGGCGCTCGCCTTCTTCGCGAGCGCCGACATCAGCTCCTTCTTGGGAATCAGCTTCCAATTGGGCATCGGGCGGGTCGAGACCATCGCGGAGAACCGCGAGAGGTCCTTCTCCACGAACTCCCGGGGCGTTGCGTTGTGGCTGCCGTGGTGCCCCACCTTGTAGAAGGAAGTCCTCTTCAGGAGCTCCGCGGAGGCCGGGTCGGAGAGGAGTGCGTTCCACGTCCCCCACTGCGCGTCGCCGGGGAAGAGGAGGAACGCCTTTCCGACTTCGAAGAGGAGCATCAGGCTCGTGCCGTTGACCGCGGCGTCGAGCGCCACCGCCACCGCGAGGTCGTCGTCCTCCCCGAGGGCGTCGACGGCCCGGCGGTACTTCTCGGAGAGCCGGAGGTGGGCGAAGGCGGCCGTGGCGTCGAACTCCTTCGGCGTCATCGCCCAGCGGCGCCGGAACGGAAGCCCGGTTCCCTCCTCCCCGTCCCCGCCCGAGAGCTGGAGGTACCCCTTGCCGGCCGGCGGCTCCATGTCGCGGAGGACCTCCGGCTCGCGCGACGGGCCGAGGAGGTGGACGGTGACCCCCGGGAGGGCCCCCGGCGAGAAGGGTTTCCGCTCGGCCCCCCTCTTCGGCAGGAAGTGGCGGGACGGCTTCCCGGCGAAGCCCGCGTGGAGCGTCGACATCGCCTTCTCGTTCGTCAGGGAGTTCGCGGCGAGCTCGAGGACGTGATCCCTCGCGCCGGAGAGCCGGAGGGCCGCGTGGAGCTTCGCGGCGCCGGAGCTCTGCGCGTTCCGGATCCTGGTCGCGGCGGGGTCGGAGGGGTCCTCCGTCCAGGGCATCCAGACCTCGCCGACCCGGACGTCCTTCCAGACGGCGGACGCGAAGCCCGAGACGTGGTCCCGGTGCCGGTGCGTGGCGACGACGACGTCGATCCTGGGGACCCCGTCCGCCCCCGTCACGTCCTCGACGATCCGGGCGGCGACGTCGTCGATCGGCAGGGGGCCCGGGCCGGCGTTGTGGGAGCCGCAGTCGACCAGGACCTTCCTCGGCGGCGAGCCGGGAAACGTCAGGAGGAAGGAGTCGCCGAAGCCGACGTTGTACATCCGGACGGTCACAAAGCCCGAGGGGGCCTTCTTCGGAGGGCTCATCGCGCCCCCCAAACGGTCCGGTGCAGCGCCTCGAAGCTGACGCCGGCGCGGCGCCGCCTTGCGGAGCGGGCGTCTCCCCAGGTGAGCGACGGGTCGCCGTGGGCCGCCTCGCCGGCGAGGCCCGCCTGGCGCTCCCGGCGGCGTTGCCCCTCGCGGTGGGCCTCCGGCCGGAGCTTCCTCGACGGGAGGGGCTTCGAGACGGCGTACCGGACCCTCCCTTCCGAGGAGGCGACGATCGTCGTCCCGCCGCGGAGGGGCGGCGACGTCCTTCGCGCCCTTCAGCGTCTGGACGAACCGGGCGACGAGCTCCACGAGGAGCTGTCCGTCGGGCGAGACGCGGAAGACGGTGTGGAACCCCTCGAGGTGGACGGGAAGGTCGGGGACGAGGTCGAGCGCCCGCGCGTTCGCCGCCCCCCACGCGCGGAGCGCCTGCGCCCACGGCCCGACGGGGTCGCCGTCGTTCTCGCGGCCGGGGGCGTACCGGTCGAAGGCGCGCGCCGAGAGGACGAGCTGCTGCCTGAGGAGGTTCACCGGCAGGTCGGGGATCTCGCCCGACCGGTCCTCCCAGAGGAGCGCCTCCTGCGCGAGCGAGACGACGTTCTCCGGGTAGACGCCGCGGACCCGGAAGGCCTCGATCATGGAGGCCCGGAGGCCCCGGTCGTCGGACGGGACGAGCTCGGTGTCGGCCGTCACGAGGGCGCGGAGGAAGTCGCCGAACGTGATGTCGACGGGGGGTAGGTAGTCGAAGGCGCGGATCGCCATCGACAGGACGTTCTGGGCCGACTTCGAGGCCTCCTTCGCGATCCGCCCGACGAGGTCGGGGTGGAGGTCCCCTTCCGGGAGGACGCCCGAGCCCCCCGTCGCGATCCGGATCAGGTCCTTGATGCGCGACTGGTACGTCGCGAAGAAGGAGTCGAAGACGGACGCCACGAGGATGGAGCCGCGCTCGTGCGGCTCGAGGACCGTCTCGTACTGCTGGCATTTCAGCCGCTCGCGCTTGCGCTTCTTCTCGCCGGCGGGGTCGTCCGCGTCGGCCTCGTCGTCGATCGCCGAGCGGAGCGCCTCCCCCGATCCGGTCGCGTAGCCGAACTGCTGGGCCAGCTTCACGAGCGAGTTGGCCGACTGGAGGCGGGCGTGCGTCTCCTGGATCGCCCCGGTCAGGATCTCGGGGAAGGAGAAGTGCTGGAAGATGGCGACGATGTCGGCGAACCCCTCGTGGAAGGCGAGAACGTCGCGGTTCGAGGCCTCGAGGTACCGCGGCCGCAGGCGGTGGACGAGGGCGTGCGTCACCTCGTGTGCGATGACGTCGTGCGAGAGGCAGGTGAAGACGGTCTGGCCCGGGAGGTTCGGGCCGGGGTTCTCCTCGTCGGCGCGGAAGTAGCCGAAGAGGACCGCGGAGAGGTCGGGGTCGTAGAAGGCGTTCGCGCCGCGGAAGGCGTGCGGCAGGAGGCGGAGCGGCGCCCCTCCCTTGAAGCGGAACCGCCGCCCGAGCGCGGCGTCGAAGTTCTCGAGCACCTTCGACGCCACGGCGTAGACCATCTGCTGGTGGAAGCGCGGGTCGGACTCGACCGGTTCGAGCCCCCCTGCATCAGGAGCGCCGGGTGGTCGAGGTCGACCGGCTCGTAGTAGCGGCGGCTCCCGCCGTCGTAGTCGACCACCTCCAGCCGCTCGCCCCGGGGCCCGGGCCGGAGCGGCTCGTTCGCGACGGCGATCGTGATCCGGTTCCCCGCCGCGTCGCCGAGCATCGGGTCCATCGCGAAGACCTTCAGGGGCCTCCCCCCGGGAAGCGGATAGGAGCGCCTCGATTCGGGCATGGACACCAAATTGCGGCAACGCCCGGACGGTGTCAACGGGGAGGACGTGGCCGCCGCGGACAGCCGGCGGCCGCGCCCGGGGCGTCAGGGCCCGTTCACGAGGTTCCGCGTGAGGAACTCGACGATCCGCTGGTCGGCGTAGAGGCGGGCGTCGGGGTCCCGCGGGCCGTGCGGCTGGCGCGGCAGCGGGACGAAGTCGAAGTCCTTCCGCGCCTTCATCAGCGCGTCGGCGAAGAGGATGGTGTTCTGCATGTGGACGTTGTCGTCCGACGTGCCGTGGAGGATCAGGAGCTTCGTCCCGAGCGTCCCGGCCGTCTCGAGCGGCGAGGCCGCCGCGTACCCGTCGGCGTTCTCCTTCGGGAGCTTCATGTACCGCTCGGTGTAGATCGAGTCGTAGAGCCTCCACGCGGCGACGGGCGCCCCCGCGAGGACGCACCGGAACGTCGCGCCCGCGCGCGTCGCGGCCATAGAGCGCCATGAAGCCGCCGTACGACCAGCCGCGGATGGCCGAGCCGCCCGCCGTCGACGAACGGGAGCTTCTTCAGCTCGGCGATCCCGGCCAGCTGGTCCGCGAGCTCGACCGTCCCGAGCTTCTTCAGGATCGGCGTCTCGAAGGCGTGGCCGCGCCCCCACGAGCCGCGGTTGTCCATCGACCAGACGAGGATTCCCTTCGAGGCGAGGAGGCGGTCGAGGAGCGTGCCGCGGGACCACTCGTTCTTCACGACCTGCGCGTGCGGCCCGCCGTAGACGTAGACGACGGCCGGGTACTTCCGCGCCGGGTCGAAGTCGGCCGGCTTCACGAGCGACGTGTAGAAGAGCGTCCCGTCGGCGCCGCGGAAGGAGCCCATCTCGACGGTCCCGAAGAGCTCCGCGGCGAAGGGGTTCGCGACCTCGTGGAGCGCCGCGCGACGGCCCGCCGCCGTCCGCCGCCCGGAGCCGGAGCGCCGGCGGCGTGCTCAGGCTCGAGAACGTGTCTCGCGAAGCAGCGCCCGGAGGGCGAGAGGAGGACCGAGTGCGTCCCCGGCTCGGCGGCGAGGACGGCGAAGCCGCTGCCGTCGAGGTTGACCCGGGCGATCTGCCGCTCGCGGGGGTCCTTCGCGGTCGAGGCGAAGAAGGCGACGCCCGCCTTCTCGTCCACCTCGACGGGGCCGTCGATCATCCAGTCGCCCTTCGTGACGGCGTTCCGGAGCGCCCCGTCCATCGCGTGCCGGTAGAGGTGGCGGAAGCCGCTCCGCTCCGAGAGGAAGAGGAAGCCGGAGCCGTCCGCGAGGAAGCGCGGCGGCTCCATCGGGTTCACCCACGCGGGGTCGCTCTCGGAGAGGAGGAGCTTCGGCGCGCCCCCGGCGCGCGGCAGGAGGAGGACCTCGGCCTTCGTCTGGACGCGGTCGAGCTTCACGAGCGCGACGGCCGAGGAGTCGGGGGTCCAGGAGAGCTCCGGAAAGACGAGGACGTCGTCCGGCTGCGGCCGGAACGAGGCGGTCTCCTTCCCGTCGAGGCCGACGACGTGGACCGAGGGGACGGGGTTCGGGTCGCCCGCCTTCGGATAGCGCTGGCGGGTCACCTTCCCGTTCGTCGGGGTGTAGTCGACGATCGGGTACTCGGGAACGCGGCCGTCGTCGAGGCGGAGGTAGGCGATGGCCTTCGAGTCGGGCGCCCACTCGAACGACCGGCCGCTCCGCCGGTTCGCCAGCTCCTCCTCGTAGACCCAGTCGAGCCGGCCGTTCAGGACGCTCTCGCCGCCGTCGGTCGTGAGGCGGGTCTCCCGGCCGCTCGCGACGTCGACGAGCCCAGAGGTCGTTCTTCTTCACGTAGGCGACGCGCGACCCGTCGGGCGAGAAGGCGGGGACCTCCTCCTCGTCGGCGTCGTTCGTCAGGCGCCGGAGCTCGCCCCCGGCCTTCGCGCCGAAGTCCCAGAGCCAGAGGTCCGAGCTGCCGGAGGCGAGGAGGAGCGTTCCCGCCGGGCTCCACTGCGAGCCGGCGAGCGAAAGAGGCTGCGGGGTCTCCTCCTTTCCGTCGGGGCCTTTCGCCGCCGGGAGCGTCGGCTTCGCGAGGAGCGCCGTCGTCTTCCCCGTCGCGGCGTCGTGCTGCCAGAGGGTCGCCGGGGCATCCTTGCCGCGCCCCTCGGTCGTCAGCCACGTGACGCGGCCCCCGTCCCGCCACGCGATTCCGGAGGCGCCGCGCGGGGCGAGCGAGTCGGGGCCGCTGATCGCCTCGAGCGTCAGCGGCTTTTTCTCCGCCGCACGGGCCGACAGGGCGAACGGAAGCGCGAGGACGAGGAGGGCGGTCGCGCGCGCCCTCTCCGGCTTCCTCACTTTCCGCCCCCGGGGGCAGGAGCCGCCGGCGCCGAAAGCGGCTTCATCGTCAGCGGGTCCCGGAGCGGCAGGAAGATCAGCTTCCCGGCCGTCAGCCCGGCGAACGCGACCGGATGCTTCGGGTCGGGGTCCAGGAGGCCCTCCTTCTTCCCGACCGCGAGGATCGTCACCTTCCCCGGGTGGAGGAGGCGGTCCGCCGCGCGCTTCGCGTCGGCGGCCGTCACCTTCTCGATCCGGCCGCGGAACTCGGCGAAGAAGTTCGGGTCGGTCCTGTAGCGGCCCGTGAACTCCTCGTCGAGGAGCGCCGCGGCGACCTGCGCCTTCGTCGCGAAGCGGCGCGGGAAGGTGTCGATGAACGAGGCCTTGGCGGTCTTCAGCTCCTCTTCGGTGACGCCCCCCGCGCGCATCTTCTTCACCTCGTCGAGGACGATCTCCGAGGCGTAAGCCGCCGTCCGGACTTTCGACTGGAACGTGGCGCTCCAGGTGCCGGGATACCAGACGCCGCCGCTGAACTGCGAGCCGGCCGAGTAGGCGAGCCCCTCGTCCGACCGGACGCGGTTCGTGATCCGGCTCGTGAAGCCGCCGCCGCCGAGGATGTCGTTCATGACGACGGCGGGAAGGTAGTCCGGGTCGCCGCGCGAGATCCCGGGGAGGAGGAGGGAGACGCGCCCCTGGTTGACGTCCTTGTCGACGATGAAGGTCCCGGGCGCCATCGCGTGATCCGGCTTCGGGACGGGGGGCGCGGCCTCGCCCGGCGTCGGCCAGGCGGCGAACAGGGTGTCCAGCTTCTTCAGGATCGCGGCCCGGTCGACGTCGCCCGAGACGGCCACGAGGACGTTCCGGGGGTGGACCCACTTCTTCTGGAACGCAACGAGGTCCTCCCGGGTCAGGGAGTCGAGCGAGGCTTTCGTCTCGAAGCGGGTCGCGAAGAAGTCGTCGCCGTAGACGAGGAACTCCCGCTCGCGCGCCTCGATGGAGGCGGAATCGTCGTTCCGCTGCTTCATCTCCGAGAGGCGCTGCTCCTTCCGGAGCCGGATCCGCTCCTCGGCGTAGCGCGGCTCGGTCAGGACCTCGCGGAGAAGGGCGAGCCCCTCGTCGAGATCCTTCGACAGGAGGTTGAGCGTGACGGTTCCGCGGTCGTCGCCCCAGCCGGACGAGAGCTGCGCGGCGAGGAAGGCGAGCCGCTCCTCCATCTGCTCGGGGGTGCGGCCCTTCGTCCCGCTCCGCGTCAGGAGGGTGCCCGCGAGGGAGGCGAGGCCTTCCTTGCCGGCGGGGTCGAGGTACCGCCCCCCCCGGAAGACGAGGCTGATGTTCACGATCGGGAGCTCGCGGTTCTCGGCGACGTAGACGACGGGACCCGCCGGGAGGACCGCGCGGTGGTCCTTCGCCGAAGGGGGGTTGTAGGTGAACGCCGGATAGGTCAGCTTTTCCGGGTGGGAGGGGATCTGGGCGGCGGGAAGCGAGCCCGGGAGGAGGAGGGCGAGCGGCGGCGGCGGCGGGGAGGAGGGCGCTCTTCACGATCGGGGTCCTCACTTCTTCACCGGCGAAGGCCCGCCGGCCGCGCCCGCCTTTCGGGTGACGAGGTAGACGGCGCGGTTGTCCTTCGTGAGGTAGCTCTTCGCGACCCGCTGCACGTCCTCGGCGGTGACCGCCGCGGCCTTCCGGGGCGCCTCGTTCATCTCGCGCCAGTCGCCGTACCCCTCGTAGACGATGAGCTGGAGGAGGATGAAGAAATTGCTCGAGAGCTTCCGGAAGGCCGCGGCTGCGACGTTGTTCTTCACCTTCTGGAGCTCCTCGGCGGGAACCGGCTCCGACTTCAGCCGCTCGACCTGGCCGTCGATCCCCTTCTCGACCTCCTCGAGCGAGTGCCCCTCCTTCGCCTCGGCGTCGATCGTGAAGGCGCCGGCGTACTTCTGCGGGGTCATGAGCCCCCCCGCCGAGGCGTGGACCTGCGTGGCGGCGGCGTTCGCCGGGAGGACGAGCGCCTTCTCGAGCCGTCCCGTCCGGCCGTTCAGGAGGGCGGCCAGGATCTCCAGAGCGTAGCCGTCCCGGTGCTGGAAGGGGACGGTGTGCCAGGAGATCTCGATCTCGGGGTTCGTCTCGGCCTCGCCCGAGAAGCGGACCTCGGCGTCCCACGTCGGCGGGGTCGTGATGACCTCCGGCGGCGGGTTCTTCCCGCGCGGGATCCGGGCGAGGTACGTCTCGGCGAGGGCGAGCGCCTCCTTCGGGTCGAAGTCGCCCACGAGGATCGCGGTGAGGTTGTTGGGCGCGTAGTAGAGCGCGAAGTAGTCGTCCGCCTGCTGCTTCGTGATGGCGGCCACGTCCGACGGGTAGCCGAGGACGGGCCACGAGTAAGGGGAGCTGTGCCAGAAGATCTCCTCGAACGCCTCCTCCAGCTTTCCGGTCGGCGTCGACTCGACCCGGAGCCGGCGCTCCTCGTAGACGACGTCCCGCTCGGCGTAGAACTCCCGGAAGACGGGGTTCCCCAGCCGGTCGGACTCCATCCACATCCAGAGCTCCAGCCTGTTCTTCGGGACGGTCACGAAGTAGCCCGTCATGTCGTGCGTCGTGAAGGCGTTGATCCCCGAGCCCCCCTGCCCGGCGTAGATCCGGTCGAACTCGTTCTTGACGAGGAGGTCGCGCTGGGCTTTCACGAGCGCGTCGAACCTCGCCTCGAGCTCCTTGTAGCGCGCGGTCTTGTTCTCGGGCTTCGTGATGTCGTCGACCTCGCCGCGGCGAAAGGCGGCGCGCATCTTCGAGATCTCCTCGCGCATCCCCGCGCGGACTTTCTCCTGCTCCTCGATGATCTCGAGGTCCTTCTTCGCGTCCTTCGTGCCGATCGTCGGCGTCCCCTTGAACATCATGTGCTCGAAGAGGTGGCTGATGCCCGTGATGCCGGGGCGCTCGTTGACGCTCCCGACCTTCGCGACCCAGCCGCAGGCGATCGTCGGCTCGTCCTTCCGGGGAAGGAGGAGGAGCCTCATCCCGTTCGACAGCGTTCGCTCCTCCATCTTCAGCTCCTGCGCACGCGCCGGGAGCGCGCCGGCGATCAGGGCGGCGGCGAGGAGGACGTGCCCGGCGGACGCCGGAGCGCGCCGCGGGCGGCGGGGGACGGTCCGATTCATGTTCACCTCGGGCTCGGTCGAGCCTCCGGGAGTCTACGGCGGCCCGGCCGGGATGTTGCGCCGGGCCCCGGCGGCCCGTCCGTCCGGCCGGTCAGCAATCCGGGCGCTTTCGTCGCATGATTAGGCAGTGGTTCCGATCCGCGTCGGCGACTCCCTGACCCTCCCCGAACTGGCGAAGCAGCAGGGCCTCGAGGAGGCGACCTTCACGGTCGACGAGGTCGTCAAGGGGGGAATGGGCGTCTGCCTCCGCGTCCGGCCGACGATGCTCGGCGCTCCGTTCGCGCTGAAGCTGCCGGTCTTCACCGGTGCCTACGACACCGAGGTGCTGGACCGATTCCTGACCGAGCTCCGAGTCTGGCTGAACCTCTCGGCCTGCGACGGGATCGTCGAGGCGCTCTGCGTCTTCCGGTGGCGCGGCCGGCCGGTCGTCGTCTCGCGCTGGATGGAAGGGGGGAGCCTCCGGTCGAGGATGGCGAAGAAGGAACCGGCCGCCTTCTATTCCACGATGATCCGGGTGGCCGGCGCCCTGGAATGGGCGGCGACGAAGCAGGCCGTTCTCCACCGGGACCTGAAACCCGAGAATGTCCTGTTCGACGAGCACGGCCGGGCGCAGGTCTCCGACTGGGGCATCGCCCAGATCCTCGAGGAGGGGACCGACGGCTGGAAGCACGCCCCGCCCGGTCCCGCGGTGAAGACCGGGAGCGCCGAGGCGCGGCTCATCCTCGGGTCGATCGCCTACGCTTCCCCGGAGCAGGTCCTCGGCGGCGTGCCGGTCGACGTCCGGAGCGACGTCTACAGCCTCGGCACGATCATGTACGAGTGGGAGACCGGCCGGCCTCCCTTCGAGGCGCCGACCTGGGACGAGCTCCGGAGGAAGAAGCTGTTCGAGCCGCCGCGCCGGATGTCGGGGATCTTCCGGCGCTCGTCGTTCGGCGCGGACGACCTGATCAAGAAGTGCCTCGCGAACGACCGCGAGGAGCGCTTTCCGGACTTCAAGGCGCTCGGCGAGGCGCTCGTGAACGCGGCGCTCCTGAAGGGCGTCGACGCCGCGCCGTTCGTCCCGAAGCAGCGCTACGCCAGCCGGACGCTCGACGTGGCCTCCCTCAAGGCGCGGATGGCTTCGGGGGGGTTCGTCACGGCCGACGGGAGCGACGGGCGGCGCGCCCCGGTCGCCTGGGAAGGCGCCCGGCGCGACCTCGAGGAGGCGGCCGCGCTCGAGGCGGCGGGGGACGTTCCGAAGGCCCACGTCGTCTACGCGCGGCACTACATGCCGTCGCTCGTGAAGGAGCTGGCCGACGACGAGCTGCAGCAGTCGATCGTTCTCGGCATGGCCCGGACGCACCTGAAGCTGAACCGCCCGGCGGAGACCCTGAAGACCCTCGACAACCTCTCGGGGGCCGCCGAGCGGCCGAAGGAGTCGTTCGTCCTCGCCGCGCAGGCCTGCGTCGCCCTCGGCGACTTCGCGCAGGCCGAGCGGCTCGCGTTCGCCGGGACGGCGCGCCACGCCGGCGACCGCGACCTCCTCGACGTCCTCGTGACGGCGCAGACCGCGCTCGACCGCGGCGCCGACGCCGCGAAGACGGCCATGCAGCGCCTGAAGGTGGGGCGCGACACGCCGGCGCTGGAGACGGCCGCGGCGCTCCTCGTGAAGGTGGCCGTGAAGGCCTCGGAGCGGAGCCGCCCGGAGCGGCTCAAGGAGCTCCGCGAGGCGGCGGCCCTCTTCCGCGAGGCGATGGGGAAACCCGACGCCTCTCCCAGGACGCCGATGGCGCTCGTCAAGACGCTCGTCCTCCTCGAGCGGTGGGAGGAGGCGCTGGCGGAGCTGGGCGACCCCGTGAACCTCTCGCGCTCGGGCGAGAAAGGGCGCGAGCGCGCCGAGCTCTACATCACGTGCCTCGTGAGGACGGGGGGGTGGGAGCGAACCCTGTCGCTCTGCGACCCGTGGCTGAAGGCGTGGCCGAAGAGCACGGTCCTGAAGCGCGCCGGGGCGCAGGCCCTCGTCCTCGGCCTCGAGTCCGGCCTGTCGCTCGAAGGGGCGAAGGCCGCGGGGGAGTCGGCGCGGCGTTTCTTCGAGTCGATCACCCACAGCCTCGACGAGAGGCGCCCGGAGGACTACGTCTTCCTCTCGCGCTACCACCAGTGGGACGGCGACCGGAAGGGAGCGCTCGAGGTCCTGGCCGACGCCAAGCACGTCTTCCCGGAGTCGTGGGAGATCCTCCACGCGCTGGCGACGGGCTACGAGCGCCAGGGGAACCTCGACCTCGCGCTCGAGGCGGCCGAGGAGGCGGCGCGCGCCGCGCCGCACCGCGCGGAGCTCTGGCGGTCGCTGGCGAACGTGAACGGCGCCCTCGGCCGCCCGAACGCCGCCGCCGAGGCGCTCCAGCGCGCGATCGCCGCCGACAAGGAGATCGCCGCCGCCAGCAAACGCTGAGCGGCCCGGCGTCCCTCTCTAGATCAGCCGCTTCACCGCCTCGTTCCAGAACGGCCAGTCGTGCCCGAAGACGCCCGGCCAGAACTCGGCGTGGCAGCCGATCCCCTTCCGGGAAAGGATCTCCGCGAGGCCCCGGTTCTCGGCGATGAGCGAGTCGTTCTCGCCCGTCGCGACGACCCACTCCACGTTTCGGAGCCGGCCGCACCACCCCTCGTCCATGTTCGGGATGTAGGCCGCCGGGGAGTGGAAGTAGCAGGTCTCGTCCCAGTACCCGTCGAGGTAGCGCCCCATGTGGTAGAGGCCGGAGAAGCAGAGGGCCTTCGTGACGAGCCCCGGGTAGCGCCCCGCGACGTTCGCCGCGTGGTAGGCGCCGAAGGAGGCGCCGCCGACCGCGATGTTGCCCCCGGTCCTTTGGACGATCAGCGGGAACATCTCGTCCCTGAGGTATCGGTCGTACTGGTCGTGCCGGCGGGCGCGGTCGCGGGGGTGAGCCCGGGTGTCGTACCAGCTCTCGGCGTCGACCGAGTCGACGCAGATCAGCTGGAGGAAGCCGGCGTCCACCTTGTCGGCGAGGGCGCCGACGAGGCCGAAGTCCTCGTTCTGGTAAAAGCGCCCCATCGAGGTCGGGAAGAGAAGGAGCGGCCGCCCGCGCTCCCCGAACCATAGGTACTCCATCCGACGGCCGAGAGAGGGGCTCTCCCACGCTCCGTAGCTCCGCAGCATCGCGGCGGAGTCTAGCCGACCCCCTGCTAGGATCCGCGGAACCCGGAAGAAACGGAGTCGCCCGAGATGGCCCTGAAGAAGATCGGCGTCCTGTTCGGCATGGAGAACACCTTCCCGTGGGCGCTCGTGGAGGAGATCAACCGCCTCGCGGCGGCGGGCGGGGAGGCGGTCGCGGCCGAGCCGGTCCGGATCGGGGCCATCCGCCAGGACGCCCCGGCCGAGTACGCGGTGATCCTGGACCGGATCAGCCACGAGGTCCCTTACTACCGGACCTGGCTGAAGTGCGCGATCGCCCGGGGGACGCAGGTCGTCAACAACCCGATGTGGGGCGCGGCGGACGACAAGTTCTTCAACAACGTCGTCGCGCTGAGCCTGAACGTCGCGGTGCCGCGGACGGTCCTCCTGCCCCACAAGGAGCACCCGCCCGGCACCGAGTCGACGTCGTTCCGGAACCTGACGTACGTCGACTGGGACGCCGTCTTCGCCTACCTCGGCTTCCCGATCTTCCTGAAGCCGGCCTACGGCGGCGGCTGGAAGGATGTCTACAAGTGCGACGACCGCGAGGCGCTCTTCGCGGCGTACGACAAGACCCGCGACCTGACGATGATGGCGCAGGAAGCCATCGACTTCACCGACTACTACCGCTGCTACGTCGTGGGGCGGAAGCGGGTCCGGATCATGCCGTACGCGCCGAAGGAGCCGCACCACCTCCGCTACGCCGCCGCGAAGGGAAAGGCGATGCCGGCCGCGCTGGTCGAGCGAGTCACGCGCGACGCGCTCGCGCTCTGTGACGCCCTCGGCTACGACCTGAACACGGCGGAGTTCGCGGTGCGGGACGGCGTCCCGTACGCGATCGACTTCATGAACGCCGCGCCGGACGCGGACCTCCACTCGGTCGGCAAGGAGAACTTCGACTGGATCGTCCGGGCGATGGCCGAGCTCCTGATGGAGCGCGCGCGGAGCCCGCGGCCGTTCGAGCCGACCGGCTCGTGGCCGCGGGCAGCGGGCCTTGTCCCGAAGGGCTGACGCGGCGACGCGGACCCTCCTCGGCCTCCTCGTCGGGGCGGGGGTGGCGCTCCGGCTCCTGAACTTCCTCGCGCGCCCGTCGCTCACGCTGGACGAGGCGGCGGTCGCCCTGACGATCGTCGAGCGGCCGGTCTCGACCTACCTCTCGCCGCTGGTGGGGGGGCAGATCGCGCCCTGGGGTTTCCTCGTCCTCGAGCGGGGGCTCTTCCACCTTTTCGGACGGAGCGACCTCGGACTGCGCCTTCTGCCGCTCGCGGCCTCGATCGCCTCCTGCTTCCTCGTCCGGCAGCTCGCGGAGCGGCTGCTGACGGGGGCCGCGGTCCCGTTCGCGGTCGGGGCGTTCGCGCTGAGCCCCGGCTTCGTCTATTACTCGGGGCACCTGAAGCAGTACGCCACGGAGATCGCGGCGACGCTCCTCGTCACGCTTCTCGCCTCCCGGGCGCTCGCCGCGGGGCTGACGCTTCAGCGGGCGGCGCGGCTCGGCGCCGCGGGGCTGGCGCTCGCCCTCCTGTCGCAGTCGGTCGTCCTCACGCTCGCGGGCCTCTTCGGGGCGGCCACCTTTATCGCACTCCGGAGGCGGGACCGGGCCGCGCTCCTCCCGCTCGCCGTCACGCTCGCCTTCTGGGGCGCCGGGGCGGCGTTCGCCCTCGTCTCGAACCTCCGCCTCATGACCGCCGAAGGGCGGGCTTACGTCCGCTCCTACTGGGCGCTCGGCTTCATGCCGTGGCCCCCGAGGGGGCTCGAGCCGCTCCGCTGGGCGTGGGGGCACCTGGAGCACCTCTTCGGCCCGGGCTTCCTCTTCTTCCCCGCCGCCCCGGCGTTCGCGTGCCT
This sequence comes from uncultured Acidobacteriota bacterium, assembly GCA_963821435.1. Lineage (GTDB taxonomy): Bacteria > Acidobacteriota > Thermoanaerobaculia > UBA5066 > UBA5066 > DAOMFB01. The sequence goes on along the minus strand of CAWGDR010000004.1, from coordinate 316,186 downwards.
CTGCGTCGCCGGCGCGGCCGTGCTTTCCCGGAAGCGCCCCGACGCCGCCCTGATGCTGGGTCTCCCGGTCGGCGTCGTCCTCGCGGCGTCCGCGTTGAAGCTCTACCCGTGGGCGCCGGGGCGGCTCACGGCGTTCCTCGTCCCCGCGCTCCTCTTCTTCGTCGCGGCCGCCGTCGAGGCGATCCGCGGCCTCCTCGCGGGGCTCGCGCCCCCGGCGGGCTGGGCGTTCGTCGCCCTCGCCTCGGCGGCGCCGCTCCTCGCGCTCCGGGCGCAGCCCCCTCCGTACGGTCCGGAGCCGGTCCGCCCGGCGCTGGAGAGGCTCCGCGAGCGGCGGCGCCCGGGAGACCCGGTTTACGTCTTCTACGGGGCCGCGCCCGCCTTCCGCTTTTACGCCCCGCTCTTCGGCCTCGCCGAGCTCCCCCCCGGCGAGGTCGTCTTCGGCGCCTGCGGCCGCGACGAACCGCGGAAGGTCCTCCGGGAGCTCGACGCCTTCCGTGGAAGCCCGCGCGTCTGGATCCTCGTGACACACGCCCTCCCGGCCTTCCGGGAACGGGAGGTCGTCCTCGGCTACCTCCGAACGATCGGGACCGAGCGGGAGAGCCTTTCGCTCGAGCCCCCCGGCGGGATCCCCGGGGCGGAGCTGACGCTCACGCTCTTCGACCTCTCCGACGCGGCCCGCCTCGCCTCCGCGTCGGCCGCGGCCTCGCCCCTCCCGGACCTTCCGAAGGGATCGGAGATCGGCCTCCCGTGCGCCGGGCCCGTCGCGGACGCGACGGCCGCGGCTCGGGGAGAATGAGGCGGAAGGGGGCGGCGTGACGGCGCGGTTCTCCGAGCGGGAGGTCCTCGAGGCGACGGGAGGCCGGCTCGCCCGGGCGGGGGCGCGTCCCACCTTCGACGGCGTCTCGACCGACACAAGGACGGTGACGCCGGGCGCCCTATTCGTGGCGCTCCGGGGAGACCGGTTCGACGCGCACGACTTCCTCGGCGACGCGTTCGCGAAGGGGGCGGCCGGGGCGGTCGTCCGGCGGGGCGCCGTCGCGCCGGACGGCGGCGCGCTCGTGGAGGTGGACGACACCCTCGCGGCGCTCGGCGCGCTCGCGCGGTTCCACCGCGGCCGGTTCTCGATCCCCCTCGGCGCCGTAGCCGGCTCGAACGGCAAGACGACGGTGAAGGAAATGGTCGCGGCGATCCTCCGGACCCGGGGCCCGGCGCTCGCGACCGAGGGGAACCTGAACAACGAGATCGGGGTCCCGCTGACTCTCCTCCGCCTCGCCGGGGAGCACCGCGCCGCCGTCGTCGAGCTCGGGACGTCGGGCCCGGGCGAGCTCGCGCGGCTGACGGCGATGGCACGGCCGGACGCGGGCGTCGTGACGCTCGTCGCGGCGGAGCACCTGGAGTTCCTGAAGGACCTCGACGGCGTCGCGGCGGCCGAGGGGGAGCTCTACGCCGGGCTCCGGCCCGGGGCGGTGGCCGTCGTGAACGCCGACGACCCGCGCTGCGTGGCGCAGGCGGCGCGGATCGCGACCGGGGTTCGGACGATTTCTTTTGGTAAGAGTGCGGAGGCTGATGTCCGTTTGCTTCGGGTCACGCCTCTTGGATCGGAAGGGCAGGAAATCTGCTTAGAAGGGGAAGAGGGGGAAGGCAGGACAGGCCGCTCGCTTCCCGGTCGGAACCTACAGCGGAGCAGGGTCGACGTCCGGCTTGCGTTCGTCGGTGAGCACAATGCGATGAATGCGACCGCCGCGGCGGCGCTGGCCCTTTCGCTTTCCTGTTCGTTCGAAGAAATCGCCGCCGGACTCTCGGCGGCACGGCCTTACTCCCACCGGTCCCGGATCGTGGAGACCGCGTCCGGGCTGATTCTTCTCGACGACTGCTATAACGCGAACCCGTCGTCGATGGAGGCCGCGCTCCGGATGCTTCGCTCCGTCGCGGGCCGGGGGCGTGCGGTGGCCGTTCTCGGCGACATGCTGGAGCTCGGGACCGGCGAGGAGGCCGAGCACCGCGCGCTCGGCGAGCGGGCGGCGGAATCGGCGGAGCTCCTCGCCTTCTTCGGCCCCCGCTCCGCGGCCGCGTTCGAGGCGGCAAAGGGCGGCCGGACCGAGGCCGCGCATTTTCTCGAGATCGAGCCCCTTCTCGGCTGGCTGCGCCCCCGTCTCCGTGCCGGCGACGTCGTGCTCGTCAAGGGGAGCCGGGGGATGAGGCTGGAACGGGTCGTCGACGCCCTCGCCGCCTGAAGGGTCAGCGGGCCTCCCGGAGGACCCGCTGCGTGGCGTCGATCATGGCCGGGCTCTTCAGCCCGGCCTTCTTCCCCTCGGCCAGCGCCTCCTCGTCGCTCTTTCCGTGGAGCGCCTGGACGACGGCCCAGACGCCCCCGACCCGGTTCGAGGAGCTGCAGTAGAAGAGGACCGGCCCGGCCTTAGGGTCGTCGAGGACGGCGGCCACGGCCTTCGCGTCGGCGAGGCTGAAGGAACCGGGCGTCACCGGGACGCTGACGAAGCGGATGCCGAGCCCCTCGAGGATCTTCCGGTCGGCCTCGATCCCCTCCTCTCGGCATCCGGATGTTCACGGCCGTGGCGAAGCCGAGCTCCTTCGCCTTCTTCAGGAACTCGGGCGAAGGCTGGCCCGCGGTGGCGAGCTGCGGGGAGACGCGGTGGTAGTTCGGCACGTCGTCGGGCTTCAGCGCCTCGGGAATGCCACCGGCGTCGGCGGCGGCGGCGAGGGCGAGAAGGGCGAGGACGGCGAGCGGAACGGGCTTTCTCATGGGGCGGTCCTTTCGACCCGCTCAGGGGAGGGTCTGGGTCCGGACCGCCTTCTCCTGGTCGGCACGGAACCTCCGGAGCTTCATCTTGAGGGAGGCGTCGCCCGCTGCGAGGATCGCGACGGCGAGGAGCGCGGCATTCGTGGCGCCGGGCTTCCCGATTCCGAGGGTCCCGACGGGGACTCCGCCCGGCATTTGCACCGTCGACAAGAGCGAGTCGAGGCCCTTCAGCGACGCGCTCTCCATCGGAACCCCGAGAACGGGAATGACGGTGTGGGCCGCGAGGACGCCGGCCAGGTGGGCGGCGCCGCCGGCGGCCGCGATGATCACCGCGAGGCCGCGCTTCTCGGCGGCCAGGGCGTACGCGGACGTCAGTTTCGGGCTGCGGTGGGCCGAAAGGACGCGGCATTCGTGCGGAACGCCGAAGCGGGTCAGCACCTCGTCCGTGAACTTCATCGTCTCCCAGTCGGAACGGCTGCCCATCACGACGCCGACGAGGGGTTTCGGAACGGTCGCCATGTCGTGAGCTTAAGCCGGAACGGCGCGCCGCGTCAGCGGAGCGTGCCGGAGTGTCGCGCTTCCTGGGCCCGGACCGGCGACGGCGGAGGTTAGACTCCGCCCCCAGTGCATGCCGGATACCGCCGCGCCTTCAACGCGGCCTTCACCGACGATCTCTACCGCCGCCAGGCGCAAGCGCTCGCCGCGCGCGCCGGCGCGGCGGCGGGCTTCCGTCTCGCGGAGACGCCGGTCTTCCTGACGGAAGACCTCGAGCGGCAGCTCGTCGCGACGGCGGTGGAGATCGTCGCCGAGCTTTCGGACCCGGCGAAGGCGGCGGCGATGCGCGCGCACATCCCGGCGGCGTGGCACGCACCCGGCATGGAGGCGCTCCCCGAGGTGGCGCAGGTCGACCTCGCGGTCGTCGAGGACCCGTCGGGCCGCCTCGTCCCGCGTCTCATCGAGCTGCAGGGCTTCCCGTCCCTCTCCGCGTTCGAGGTGCTGCAGTCCGACGTCTGGAGCGAGTGCCTTGAGGGGATTCCCGGCCTCCCGGAGGGGCCGTGGAGCCCCTACTTCTCGGGCCTCACCCGCGAGCGCTTCCTCGACCTCTTCCGCCGGACGATCGTCGGCCGCCACGAACCGGAGCGCGTCGTGCTCGTCGACCTCCATCCGGCGAAGCAGAAGACCCACGTCGACTTCGCCGCGACGAAGAAGCTGCTCGGCGTCGACGCGGTCGACCCGCGAGACCTCGTGAAGGAAGGACGGAGGCTCTTCCGGACGAAGGACGGGCGGAAGGTGCCGGTCGAGCGGATCTACAACCGGGTCGTCTTCGACGAGCTGATCAAGGAGAACGTCGCGCTGCCGTTCGACTACCGGGAGCCGCTCGACGTCACGTGGGTCCCGCACCCGAACTGGTACTGGACCTGGTCGAAGGCGTCGATCCCGCTCCTCTCCCACCCCGCGGTGCCGAAGGCGACGTCGCTCGCCGACCTCGCGGAGCTCCCGGCCGACCTCCGGGAGCGGTACGTCCTGAAGCCGCTTTTTTCGTTCGCGGGCGGGGGCGTCAACGTGGAGCCGACGCGCGCCGACGTGGAGAGGATCCCCGCCTCCGAGCGCGCCGCGTGGTGCCTGCAGGAGAAGATCTCGTACGCTCCCTGCCTCGCGGCGGCCGACGGCGGGGGGGTGAAGGTGGAGATCCGGATGATGTTCTACCGGCCCGAGGGGGAAAACGGGCTGACCCTGGGGCTCAACCTCTGCCGGCTCTCCCGCGGAAAGATGCTCGGCGTCGACTTCAACAAGGACTTCACCTGGGTCGGGTCGTCGGTCGCGATCCGGCCGGGCCGATGAGCACGGCGGCGGATCGGGAGGCCCGGAGCCTGAAGGCCGCGGCCGACGCCCGGACGCGCGGGGTCCTGCTCGCGATCCTCGCGGTCGGACTCGTCCTCCAGGCCGCGTCGGTGCTCTCGGCGTTTGCATCGCCGGCCCCCAACCCCGTCCCGTCCGAGGACATGGTGCCGTTCACCTACCTCCTGGGCACGATGGCCTCGGTCCTGGCCGGCATCATGGCGGTGGCCGGCTCGGTCCTGATCCTCTCGATGACGCTCGGGACGTCGGTCCAGCGCTCGCACCTCGGCGCGATCGTCCTCAAGGACCCCGACTTCCGCCTCGCGCAGACGGGCGCCATCGTGACGATCCTCGCCTGCTGCCTCGCGCTCCTTCTCTCGCACCTGCCCCGGGTCTCGCACAGCGAGGGGACGGTCTTCCTCCTTTCGTTCGGCGGCTACCTGCAGTTCGGCGCGGTCATCGTCGCCCTCGTCCGTCTCTTCCGGACGATCCCGACCCTCCTGACGCAGGAGCGGCTCCTCGGCGCGGCGCTTTCGCAGGTGGATGGCCCGTACCTCGACGCGCGGGAGCGGCGGCTCCTCGGCGTCGACGCGACGGAGCGGGGCCGCGCCGACACGCTGAACGACCTCATCTTCGCCTTCCGGATGGCGCCGGGCGAGGCCGACGACCCGCTCGTCACCGTCCACGACGTCCTCGAGACCGTCGTCGGGCAGAGCCCCGCCTCCGTCGTCACGTCGTCGGTGTCGCTCGTGGCCCGCCGGCTCGCCGAGCTCGCGGACGAGTCCCACGACCGGATCTACCAGCTCCTCGTGACGCCTTGGTTCGCCGAGCTGCGCGTGCCGGTCGTCCGGCGTGGGTCCCCGTCGGTCGCCTTCGCCTACTTCGACGGCTGGTGCGGCCTCCTCCTCGCGGGCCGGGAGAAGGGGATGGAGCAGTTCGTCGGGAACGCCGCCCGTTCCTTCGTCGGCGCGATGAGGGACGTGGCCCGGGCGGGCCTCTTCGACGGCGCCGCGGACCGCGCGATGCGCCCGCTGGCCCGCATCGTCACCGCGGCGGGGGCCGAGGCGGCGAGCGTCGGGCCGTGGGCCGCGGCGCTCGTTTCGTGGATGAGGGAGGATGTCGAGAAGGACGACGGCGCCTTCACGCGCGTCCTCTGGCACCCCGTCGAGCGGGTGATCGGCCGCCTGCTCCTCGACCTCGACCGCGATCCAGCCCTGCTTCCGGTCCTCATCCACGGCCTCGCGGGGGTCGTCCGCCTCGCGGACCGGAAAGGCCTCGAGAGCGAGGCGGGAGAGCCGTTCGCGCTGGAGGTGACGGCTGCGCTCGCCCGCTCGGCGGAGGCGCTGGAGGTCCGCGCGGGAGTTCCCGGGACGAGCCCGGAACTGGCCGACCGGGCCCGCCGCCGCGCCGCTCTCCTCGCCGGGCCGGCCGAGGCGGTCGCGAAGCTCCGGGAGAAGCCCGCCGGCTAGACGCGCGCGAGCGCCGCGCCCCAATGGAGGCCCGCGCCGAGGGCGGTGAACGCAACGAGGTCGCCGGCCTTCGCCCGGCCCGCGAGCTTCGCCTCGTGGAAGGCCATCGGGAGCGTCGCGGCCGTCGTGTTGCCGTACTTCTCGATGTTGTTGAAGACCTTCCCGTCGGGCAGCCCGAGCGCCTTCTGCGCCGCCTCGTTGATCCGCAGGTTCGCCTGGTGCATCAGGAGGAGGTCGAGGTCGTCGAGCGTTTTCCCGTTCGCCCCGAGGACCTCCATCACGGCGGCCGGCATCAGCTGCACGGCGAGGCGGAAGACCTGCCGCCCCTCGACGATCGGCACCGAGTCGAGCCGCTCCACCATCTCGTGCGTGACGTAGGGACGGAACCGGCAGCCGACGCCCGGGACGTGGAGCTTGTCCCAGTGCGCGCCGTCCGTGTACATCGCGAAGGAGAGAAACCCGCGCCCGTCCCCCGACTCGTTCGCCTCGAGGACGAACGCCCCGGCCCCGTCCCCGAAGAGGACCGCCCGGTCGCGCAAGCTCGTCACCTTCCGGTACCAGTCGGGGTCGCAGGGTCCCGGGGACTTTCCGAGCATCACGTCCCAGACCGACTCCGGCCACGGCATCAGGCCGCTGTGGACCTCGGCGCCGACGAGGAGGATCCGGTCGTACATCCCCGAGCGGATGAAGGCGTCGGCGGTCTGAAGGCCCGACAGGAATCCCGCGCACTGCATCCGGATGTCGAGAGCGTGCGTCGTCTTCATCCCGAGGTCCCGCGCCAGGAGGCCGCCGTTGCCGGGAAAGTAGAGGTCGGGCGTCATGGTGGCGAAGACGACGAAGTCGATGTCGGACGCCGTCAGCCCCGCGTCGGCGAGGGCCGCCTCGGCGGCCTTCACGCCGAGGCCTGCCGAGCCGACGCCCGGCGGAGCGAAGTGCCGCTCGCGGATCCCGGTCCTCGGGACGATCCAGTCGTCCGAGGTCTCCATGATCCGGGACATCATCTCGTTCGTGACGACCTGGGGCGGGACATGCAAGCCGGAGCCACGGATGGCCATGATCCGGTTCCCCGGCGCGGGCGTCAGATTTTTCACGGGGCGGAGTCTAATTCACCCGACACGCGTCAACGCGGAGCGTTTCCGCGGTTCCGCAGGACCGCCACGGTCGCGCCCCAGCCTCCCCGGTCGGGCGTCGCGTCGGCGAACGAGACGACGAAAGGCGAGCGGGCGAGAGCCCCCCGGACGATGCGGCGCTGGACGCCGGCGCCCCGGCCGTGGACGAGCCGGACCTCGGAGAAGCCGCGCGCCGCGGCGGCCTCCACGTAGTCGGTGACGACGGCGGCGGTCTCGCCGGGCCGGAACGGGTGGAGGTCGAGGGCATCCTCGATCGGGATCTCGACGGGGGACGGGGGCGCCCCGGGCGCGTCGGGCGGTCCGTCGCGGCTCTCTCCCACGGGCCGAGTCTAAGCGTCTAGAATGTGCGTCTCGAAACACCACAGGGAGGAGAAAGACATGAGAGCGACCCGGATTGCCGGTTTCCTCGTTTCGGGCGCCCTGGCCGCTCGCGGCCGCGGGCCCGGCCTTCGCCCAGGCCAAGCCGCGCGTGGCGGTCATCGAGTTCAAGAACAAGGTCTCGGGCTGGAGCTGGAACTGGTACCAGGCCGGCACCCAGGCCCAGGACATGTTCGTGACCGCGCTCGTCAAGACCGGGAAGTACCGCGTCATCGAGCGCGAGCAGCTGAACGCGATCATGCAGGAGAAGCACCTGACGCTCTCCGGCGACGTCGACCCGAAGACGGCGATGAAGATCGGGAAGCTCCTCGGCGTCGAGTACCTCATCGCCGGCGCCTTGACCGAGCTCGGCGCGCAGAAGACGAACGTCAACACGCCGTGGATCCGCGGGATCCCGAGCGTCAACGTCGGCGTCTCGAAGATGGACTGCGCCATCGACGCGCGCGCCTTCTCGACGACGACGGGTGAGATCGTCTGGGCCGACTCCGCCAAGGAGGAGTCCTCCAGCTCGAGCGTCTACGTGGCGGGTGCCGGCGGCGGCGTCGACGACCAGCGGAAGCTGGACCATCTGGTCCGGCCCGTCGTCACGAAGCTCGCGGACTCGCTCGCCCAGAAGTCGCTCTCCTCGAGCGGCGCGGGCGGCTCGGGCGACTCCTCGGGGGTGGCGGGGAAGATCGCCCGCGTCGACGGCGGGGAGATCTACCTGAACGTCGGCTCCGAGGCCGGCGTGAAGGAAGGTGAGGAGTTCAACGTCATGCGGCTGGGCGCCCCGATCAAGGATCCGGACTCGGGCGAGGTCCTCGGCCAGAACGAGACGAAGGTCGGCCGGCTGCGCGTCGAAAAGGTCATGGGGCCCCGGCTCTCCACGGCGAAGGTCGTCTCGGGCTCCGGCTTCAAGGCGGGCGACGCCATCAAGAACTGACCGGGCCGGTTTCCTCTACCTCAGGAGATCGCACGCTTCGTTGATGCCGTGGTCGCAGGCCTTCCGGGCCTCGCGCGCGGCGTCGGCGGCGCGTCCCGCCTGCCAGGCGGCGAGCGCCGCGGCGTAGTGGGCGCGGGCCGACTCGGGCGAGCGCCCGAGCGCCTTTCCGAGCTCCTCGGCCAAGTCTCCGCGCACGTCGCAGAAGGCGAGCCCCATCACCCACGCTCCGTCCGGGCCCGGGGTGGGGCCGAGCGACCGCATCTCGTGGTCGACGAAGCCGAGGACGCGGCCCCGGGCGAGGCCGGGGGCCAGGTCGAAGGCGCGGCTGAGGAGCTGCCACGCCTCGGCGTCGTTCCCGTCGCTGAAGGCGACGCCGGCACGCGCGTACGCGTCCAGGACTCTCACTTCGTTCGAGGGGCGCGAGGCGAGGACCTCGCGCGCCGACCCCATCGCGCCGACGAAGTCTTCGCGCGTCAGCCGGCGCCGGCGCGAGTTGTCGAGCGCGTGGTACGCCTCGGCGAGGCGCGTGTCGCCCGCCTGCGAGGCGCTGCCCGAGGAGGGCTTCCGGACGGGGAAGCCTCGGCGCGGGCGGGGGCGCCGGAGGAGCCGGGACGGCTTCGCCCGTTCCGGGCGCGCGCGCTCCCTTGGGAAGCGCTGGGAGGGCGGGCGGCGGCGCGGGGGTCGGTGCGGCGGCGGGGGCTTCGGCCTTCTCCTCCTTCGGAGGGGCCGGTGTCTCGACGGGCATCGGGGTCGGGGGGAGGGGGGTCGGCAGGGCGGCGATCTCCGTCCTCACGGGGTTCTCCGCCGGCCGCGCGGCCCGACGCTGCTGGACGAAAAGCGCCACCGCGACGAGGGCGAGGAGAACGACGCCGGCCGCGAGGAGAATCCGCGCACCTCGCTTCGGCGGAGGCGAGGGAACGGTGACGGCGGTCGGAGCGGCCGCCGGCAGGGGCGGCAGCGAGGCGGGTGCGGCGAGACGATCGTGCGGGTCGAGGTCGCGGCCCGAGACGACGGTGGCGGCCTGCGACCTGGAGGATGCCGGGACCCCGCCGTAGGTCGGGGGCGCCGCGGGAGCCGCCGCCGGAAGAGGCTGCGCCGTGGGCTGGGTCGTCGCGACGACGGGGACCCCGAGCGCCCCTCCGAGTGCCTCTACGAACGCGGAGCACGACGCGAACCGGTCGGCGGGCGCCTTGGCGAGGCCGCGGCCGAGGACGGCGTCCGCCGCCGCGGGGATCGCGGGGACGACGCTCGACGCCGGCGGGGGCGGGGCCGAGACGTGCTGGTGGAGGACGGCGAGCGGGCGACTCGGCGCGGAACGGGACGAGGCCGGTCAGGAGCTCGAAGGCGATGATCGCGAGGGCGTACTGGTCCGCGCGCGCGTCGAGCGTCCCCCCTGCGCCTGCTCGGGCGCCATGTAGAGCGGCGTCCCGAGCACGGTGCCGGTCTGCGTCAGGCCGGAGGTCAGGCTCTCGGCGCTCCGCGCGAGACCGAAGTCCGCCAGCATCGGCTTCCCCTGCGAGTCGAGGAGGACGTTTCCCGGCTTGACGTCTCGGTGGAGGATCCCCTTGGCGTGCGCGTGGTCGAGCGCGAGGGCGACGGCGTGGAGCCACGACACCGCGAGCGGGAACGGGACGGGCCCGGTGATCCGCCCCTTGAGCGTCCCTCCCAAAACGAGCGGCATGACGAGGTAGGAGAGCTCCTGGCCGTCGATCGCCGTCGTGCCGAAGTCGTAGACGGGCAGGACGTTCGGGTGGTCGAGGCCGGCCACGAGGCGCGCCTCGCGGAGAAAGCGCTCGCGGTAGGTGGGGTCGGTGGCGATCGGCGGGTGGATCACCTTGACCGCGACGGTCCGGTGGAGCGTCTGGTCCTCGGCCTTCCACACCTCGGACATGCCACCGGCCCCCGCCTTCTCGAGAAGGCGGTAGCGCCCGAGGAGAGTGCCGGAAACGACGGGCATGTCGTGAGGATATACGGCGCGCGCGCCGCGTCGCACAATCGCCCCGTGGAGCACGACCCCCGCGTCCCGGCCCTCCATTCCCGGACGCGCCGCTTCAACCGCTACGTCTACCTCGTCCGCGCGCGGCGGAGCGGCGGCCTCTCGCTCGGGGTCAATCTCGACCCGCAGAAGACCTGCAACTTCGACTGCGTCTACTGCGAGGTCGTCGACCGGCGGGAGATGAAGAAGAAGACCGGGCGGCCGCCGATCGACGCGGAGGAGGTCGCGGAGGAGCTCGGCGCCGAGCTCCGGCTCCTCCGGGACCGGCCCGGCGCGGAGCCGGAGCCGCTCCGCGACGTCGCCTTCGCCGGCGACGGCGAGCCCTCGACGTTCCCGGGATTCCTCCCGCTCGCCCGGAGGCTCTTCGACGTCCGGGACGCCGAGGGCTTCCGGCGCGTGCCGTTCGTCCTGATCACGAACGGGAGCGGCCTCGACCGGGCCGAGATGAGGGAGGCGCAGGACCTCTTCGCCCTGCGGGGCGGCGCGTTCTGGGTGAAGCTCGACGCGGGGAGCGAGGCGTTCTACCGCGCGGTCTGCCGGACGTCGGTACCCTTCGGCCGCATCCTCGAGAACCTCCGCGCGGCCGCGAGGAGGCATCCGGTAGTGGTCCAGTCGATGTTCTTCCGGCTCCATGGAGCGCGGCCGCCGGCGGGCGAGGTCGCGCTCTGGGCCGGCCGCCTCCGGGACGTCCGGGACGCCGGGGGCCGCATCGCTCTCGTGCAGGTCTACACGGTCGCCCGCGAGACGATGGAGCCGGGCATCACGCCACTCTCGGAGGCGGAGCTCCGGGAGATCGCGGCGGCGCTGTCGGAGGCGGCGCCGGACCTTCCCGTCGCCGTCTACGGCTGACGGCTCAGGCCGGGAGGCGCGGCTCCGTCTCGGCCGGGGCCTCGCGGACGACGATCGTGCCGGGGCCGGTCCGGGCCGCTTCCTCGAGCGCCTCGGCGGCCTTGGCGAGGAGCGCGGCGCTGTCGAAGCCGTCGTCGGGGTAGACGGAGATCCCGGTCGTCAGCGCGAACCGGATACCGGCCGGCTCCAGCCGCGCGTCGGCCTGCGACTCGAAGTTGCGCTGGATCGCCCGGACGGCGCGGTGCGCCTGGAGCTTCGACGCCTCGAAGATGAGGATCCAGAAGCGGTCGCCGGAGTCCCGGGCGACGAGGTTGACGGCGCGGGTCGACCGGACGAGGCGGGACGCGATCTTCGGGAGGAGGGCGTCGGCGACGCCGGGCTCCAGCCGGCGCATCGCGTCGGCCAGGCCGTCCACCCGGAGATGCGCGACGCCGATCGACTGGCCGTTCCGCTCGGCGCGCCGGATCTCCGACTCGAGGCGCTTCACGAGCGACGTCCGGTTGTTGAGGCCGGTCTGGCCGTCCCGCTCGGCCTGCTGCTCGATGAGCCGCATGAGCCGGGCGTTGTGGAGCGCGATCGCCGCCGCGTCCGCGAGGAGATCGACCCGGCCCCGGAACTCGGGCGCGAAGTCGTCTGTCCCGCGGCGCTGGGCGAGGGAGAAGACGCCGATTGGCTCGTCGTGGAAGAGGAGGGGGAGGACGAGCGCGCGCGAGACCGAGGGGAAGAGCGCGGCGGCGTCCTTCCCGCGCACCGTCACGGCCGACTTCTCGAGGAAGGCGCGGACCGCGGGGTGGCGCGCCTGGTCCGCCGAGACCGACCGGGCGCCCGCCTCGCCGGTGTCGGCGCCCCAGCGGGCCGAGATCTGGAGCGCCTTCGCGTCGGCGTCGGCGTCCCAGAAGTGCGCGGAGTCGACCTGGAGAAGCGTGACGGCCTGCTCGCAGAGGGTCTGCTTGATCCGGTCCATGTCGAACGTCGTCGAGAGCGAGCGCCCCACCTCGCGCAGGCGGTCGAGGAACCGGTGGGAGTCGCGCTCCTGCTGGAGGAGCCGCGCCGACGCGACGGCGAGGGAGACCTCCACGGCGAGCGCCTCGAACGTCTCGAGGACCGACGGGGCGAGGCCCTGGGGCCGGCCCGAGGCGACGCCCGTGAGGACGCCGACAGGCAGCCCTCGGTAGGCGAGCGGCACGGCGACGAAGCTGACCGGCGGCTGGAGGCGCGACATGGCGGGGCCCTTCGGCAGCAGGGCGCCGACGACGGAGTCCGCCGCGACGTCGGACAGGAAGACGTGGGACCCCTCGGCGGAGAGGTGCTGAAGCAGGGCGTCCGGCACCTCGATCGTCGAGTCGCCGCCGCCGCCGCGGACCGCGACGGCCTGCGCCCCCGCGAGCTCCCCGGAGGGGACGATCCGGAGCGCGCAGAGGTCGAGGTCGAAGTGGGGCCCGACCTCCTCCACGGTCCGCCGGACGATCGCGACGACGTCGATGAGGCCGGAGAGCGCCGTGTGGAGGCGCGAGACGAAGGCGTTCTTCTCGTTCGCCTTCCGCTCGGAGTCGAGGAGCCGCGCCTTCTCCAGCGCGCCGGCCGCCAGCTTCGAGAGCTCCTGGGCGAGCCGCATCTCCTGCGCGGTCAGGACGAAGCCGCCGCGCCGCGACATCGTCAGGAAGCCGAAGACGGAGTCGCCCGCGTGGAGCGGCAGCGCCATCCGGCGCCGGCGCGGCGGGCCGCCCCCGCTCCCGGGCTCGTCGTCGAAGACGGGGCCGTGGGCGGAGAGGCACCGGAGGAGGAGCTCGTCGGCGTCGAGCGGGCCCCGCGGGCTCCGCGGCCGCTCCCCGCTCGTCGCGGGGCCGTGGCTCATCAGCTCCTCGATCTCGCGCGTCTCCGCGCGGAACCGGAAGGCCTGGACCCGGTCGAACTCCAGCTCGCGCGAGAGGGAGGCGACCGTCAGGCGGATCACCTCGTCGGGGTTCAGGGAGAGGAACGCGCCCGAGGCGAGCTCGAAGAGGGCGACGGCCTCCTCGCGGCGCTTCATGAGGGTCGAGAGGGTCCGGTCGCGCTCGAGGACGTGGCCGACCGTCCGGGCGAAGAGCCGGACCGCCTCGTCCGAGTCGTCCCCCTCGTCGGAGAGCGCGACGCCGAAGGCCGCCTGCGTCTTCTCCTTCAGCTTCACCGGCGCTCCGAGGTACGTGAAGCTCCCCTCGGAGACCTTCTTGGCGCGCCCCTGGGCGAGGATCTCCTCGAGGTGCTGCGACAGGCGCCTCTCGGCGGCGGCGGCTCCGGAGGTCCGCCCGGAGCGCGTCATCGGCGGCACGCCGGGGCCGGGCAGGAGGGCGACGACCGGCGCGTCGAAAAGGTGGAGCGCCGCGCCCAGGATTCCCCCCAGAGCCTCGTCGAGGAGGAGTCCCTCTTTGAGGGCTCCCTCGAAGGCTTTCAGGAGAGCGACGTGGGTCGAGCGGTCGGCCGGCATGGGCGGGAAACCCGCATCATAATAGGCCGGTCTTGAAGGACCCACATCCCGCCGCGGAAGCCCGGCCGGGCGCGGCGCCGCCGGAGAAGATCGCGGGTCCCGTCGAGGCCGCGTCGACGGACGCCCTCGCCGAGTCGCTCGCGGCGCTCCAGCCGGCCCTCGACCGCTTTCTCCGCTTCGAGGGGCCGGACGGCGCGGCGAAGCGGAGCGCCTGGCGGGCCGCGCTCGACGAGCCGCTCCCGGAAGCCGGGCTCGGGCGCGAGGCCGTTTTGAAGACGCTCGCGGAGGTCGTGATCCCGAACGGTCTCCGGATCGGCGCGCCCGGCTTCACGGGCTGGGTGACGACGATGCCGACGACGGTCCCGGCCGTCGCGCAGCTCGCGGCGTCGCTCACGGCCGCCCAGCGGTGGTGGGCGACGCCGGGCAACTTCCTCGAGGTGCTGGGCCTCCGCTGGCTCGCCCGCCTCGTCGGCCTCCCGGACCATTTCGAAGGCGCCTTCGTGGGAGGCGGCGCCCTCGCGAACCTGCTGGGCCTCGCCGCCGCCCGCCAGCACGCCGGCGAGCGCCGCGGCGTCGACCCGTCGCTCGACGGCCTCGCGGGGCTCCCGTCGCCGCGCGTCTACGCCTCCACCGAGGTGCACCACGTCATCCACCGCGCCTGTGGCGTCCTCGGCCTCGGCCGGAAGGCGCTGCGCCTCGTGCCCGTCGACGCGGCGCGGCGGCCCGACCTTTCGGCGCTCGAGAGGATGCTGGACGAGGACCTCGCCCGCGGCGCGACGCCGGTCGCGGTCGTCGCCTCCGCCGGCGACGTGAACACGGGCGCGGTCGATCCGGTCGACGCCTTGCGCGGGATCGCCCACGCTCGCGGCGTCTGGCTGCACGTGGACGGCGCGTACGGTGGGTTCGGCGTCCTCGACCCGCGCGTCGCGCCGCTCTTCGGGGACCTCGCGAAGATCGACTCCTTCGCCGTCGACCCGCACAAGTGGATGGCGATCGCGATCGGTTGCGGAGCCGGATTCGTGCGAGACGGCGGCCTCCTCGCGCGCGCGCTGACGCTCGAGCCGGCGGCTTACGTCGAGATGGCGCCGACCGGGACCGGGGACGTCGACTCGCCGTTCGACGAGCGGGGGGAGGGGAACCCGGACTTCTCGGTCGACCACTCCGCGCCCTCCCGCGGGCTCGCCGTCTGGGCCCTCCTGAAGGAGATCGGGGCGGGCGGGATGCGCGCGCGCGTGGTCCGCCACCACGACTCGGCCCGCCGCGTCGCCGAGCGCGTCAGGGCGCACCCGTCGCTCGAGCTCCTGGCCGAGCCGGTCCTCTCGATCTGCTGCTTCCGCGTCCGGCCGAAGGGCGTTGCGGACGAGGCCGCGCTCGACGCGCTGAACGAGAAGGTGCTGCTCCGGGTCCGGGCGCGCGGCCGCGCCGTTCCTTCGCATACGCGCGTCGGCGGACGGTTCGCGATCCGCCCCTGCTTCATCAACCCGCGCTCGACGCTCGCGGACGCGGACGCCACGGTGGACGAGGTCCTCGCGGCGGCGCGGGAGACCTCCGCGCTCTAGCCCGCGGGGCCGGCCTCGCGCCTCGCCCCCGCCCAGAGGATCTGGGCGACCATCAGGAGCATCCCGGCGTCGCGGACGATCACCATCCGCATGTCCTGGAGCCGCTCGTCGACCGACTTCCCGGCGTCCCGGACGTCGAAGCAGCCGCAGTCGATCGCGTGGTCCCGGAGGAGGTTCGCCGAGACCGCGGCGACGAAGACGAGGAGGAGGCCCCCGACGATCGCCGCGGCCGGCCGGCTCCAGATCCCGAGGATCAGCGCGACGCCGCAGGTCAGCTCCAGCCACGGCAGGACGAGGGCCGCGAGGTTGACGAGGGAGCCGGGCGCGAGGCGGTAGTTGTAGATCATGTGGGCGAAGGAGGGGGGGTCGGCGAGCTTCGGCAGCGCCGCGGCGACGAAGAAGAGCCCGAGCGCGATCCCGACCCGGGTCGACAGCCAGTCACCGGCGAGAACGTCGCGAACTCCCTTCATGGCCGGGATCCGCGCGCGACCGCCCCGCCCCGCTTCACCCAGTCCGGGAAGCCGTCCTTGTAGACGAGGAGGTTGTTGAATCCGGCCCCGAAGAGCTTCTGGCCGAGCATGTGGGAGTCCTCGCAGTCCCCCCCGAGCAGTAGAGGACGACGGGCTGTTTCGGGTCGCGCCCCTCGCCGAGAAGGGCGAGGACCTTGTCGTCGATGTCCGACTCCCAGACCGAGAACGGATGCGCGCCGCGGACGTGCCCCTGCTCGTAGTCCTTCGTCCTCCGCGCGTCGAGGAAGAGGACGCCCCGCGCCTCGAGGAACGCCGCGTCGTCCCCGCCGATCTCGACCCACGGCTTGTCGGGGTGCGGGGGAAAGCGGGAGAGGAGATCCGTTGACGCGGATGGCTGAGCCGGGGAGACGGCGCCCGGGGATTTCTCAGAAGGTGAAAGCCCAACAGCTGTGCCGGCGGAGCCTCGCGGCTTCGCCGGTGCGGCAGCTGGCTCCCAATTCACCTTCGAAGAAGAACTCGGTGGTGTCTGCTGCGCGGTAGCAGGAGACGACGGCGCCGGATCGGCCTGCATGGGAGCAGAAGGAACATCCGTCGGTCCCGGCCGCGGGACGGACGTGGCATCGGGGTAGTCGCCCGGGAGTTTCAGCTTCCGCTCCATCGAGGCGAGCGCGTTCGAGACGAGGGCGACGGCGACCGACACGGCGACGAGCGTGGCCGTCTCGATCAGGTGGCGCCGGAGGTTCATCGGGTCTCCTTGCGGGAAAGGCGCCGGAAGGGCGCGCGGCCCGGGATCTCGACCGATTCTAAGCAAGGGAAGCGCCGGATCGGCGCCGGCCGGAGCTACTGGCAACCCGGGCAGCGGCCGTGGAGCGTCACGTTCCAGTCGTCCACGGTGCGCCCGTCGGCGAGCCTCCGCTTCGGCGCCTGCGGCAGGGAGTCCCACGGCACGTCCGCCACGCCGCCGCAGACCGCGCAGACGAAGTGGTGGTGTTTCTCGAGGTTCGCGTCGTAGCGGACGACGGCGTCGTCGAAGACGAGCTCCTCGATCAGGCCCGCTTCCCGGAGCGACCGGAGGACGTTGTAGACCGACGCGCGGGCCGTCGGCACGAGGCGGTTCACCGCCTCCCCGACGTCCTCGGCCGTCGGGTGGTGCCGGACGGAACCGAGGTAGTTCAGCACCGCCACGCGCTGCTGCGTGACGCGGAGCCCTTTTTCGCGGAGCCGTTCCTCGGTCCGGACGCGCGGTTCCATTCGACCTTAGATTAAGTCCAAAGAGGCGCCGGCGCAAGCCGGCGGCGGCCTAGGGTTTGACCTCGTTCGCCTCGCTGATGAACTTCCGGCCGAAGCGACTCCATCGGGGGCCCTTCGCGAATTCGTTGTTCCAGCTCCACATGATGCCGACGGCGCGCCCCAGGAGGTCGGAGACGGGCCGGGTCCCGAAGAAGCGGGCGTCGCGGCTCTCGTCCCGATTGTCCCCCATGACGAAGATCTCCCCCTCCGGGACCGTGATCGGGCCGAAGGTCCGGAAGGCGGGCCGGTCCGGCAGGATCCGGATCGGGTGCTTTCGCCCCATCAGGTCCTCGGTGCCGAGGAGGAGGGTCTCGCCGTCGTCGGCCTTCCGCTCGGGGAGGAAGTCGGCCGGCATCGCGGCGCCGTTCAGGTAGAGCGTCTCGTTCCGCAGCTCGACGACGTCGCCGGGGAGCCCGATGAGGCGCTTCACGAACGGGATGCTCCCCCCGTCGGGGTTCCGGACCACCACGACGTCGCCTCGCCGGGGCACCCCGGTCGAGAAGAGCTTGACCCGCGAGAACGGAACGCGGATCTGGTAGGCGGATTTCCAGACGAAGACCCGGTCGCCTTCGAGGATCGTCGGCTTCATGGAGCCGGTCGGAACGACGTACCAGTCGGCCAGGACCGAACGGCCGGTCAGGATGACCGCGGCCATGAGGACGAGGTGCCGGAGGTCGCGGAGGAGGGCCGCACGCTTTTCCTTGGAGAACGGCATAGGGGCGGGAGTTTATCCTCCGGGCCATGAAAAGGCCGCCGAAGCCCCGCTACACCGACGAGCACGCGGCGTCCGGGACGCGCGAGCCGCTCCCGCCGCTTCAGTCCTTTCCCAACCAGTACGGGCGCGAATACGAGATCGCCATCTCCGTCCCGGAATTCACCTCGATCTGCCCGAAGACCGGCCTTCCGGACTTCGCGACGCTCACCGTGACCTACGTGCCCCGGGAGCGCTGCGTGGAGCTGAAATCCCTGAAGGAATACCTTCTCGCGTACCGCTCGCTCGGCATCTTCAACGAGAACGCCGTCAACCGGGTGCTCGACGACCTGGTGGCGGCGGTTCGCCCGCGCCGGATGACGGTCCGCGGCATCTTCACGCCCCGGGGAGGGCTCCAGACGACGGTGGAGGCGGCCTGGCCGCGGCTTCGCCGTCGCGCACGTCGTTCCCCTTGACACGGCCCTCTTCCGAAACCATCTTGGAGGTGCGCGCCCGCCATCGAACGACGACCCGAGCACGAGTTCGAGAAACCGTCACCGAGGGTCGCCCACTTCGGGGTTGGACGCGCGACACGGCCGGATCCGAGCCCGGGTCTCCCGACCGGGAGAGCGCCTCGATGACGATCCGGCCACAACTAAGGGCCGCGGATGCGGTCCTGGGACAGGGCGGCAATCATGAGCCGCCCGACAGCGGGGTCCCGGCGAAACGCCGGGACCCCTTTTCCTGTCTTGGGGAAACCCGCGCCCGGGTTTCCCCAAACCCCTTCCGCGCGGGAAAGAACCGGAGTCGGGTCAGTTCTTCTTGGCGGGGGGCTTGGCCGGGCCGCCGGCCGGGCCGCCGGGCTTCTGATTGAACGTCCCGTCCTCGTTCATCCGGCGGTAGAGATAGAGCGCGTTCGTGACGTCCAGCTCCTTCGGGCAGTACTCGCCGATCTTCTGGGCCGCGAGCTCGCCCGAGACGCGCGCCTCCGCGGCGTTGATCTTCTTCATCGCCGTCAGGATCTCGAGCATCCGCTTGATGTACGACCGCGTCCCGAGGATCTGCTCGGCGACCTTGACGGTCGAGGGCCCGCGCGTCGGGACGAGCGCCGCGGCGTGGACGGCTTCGATCTGGTCGAGCGCGAGGAGCCAGCCCTTCGGATCGGTCCCGGGGTCGGACATCATCGGGCATCGGGCGGGTGTCACGAGGTCGCCCACGTAGACGACGTTCGCGGTCGGCTGGAAGACCCAGAGATCGTCCGCCGTGTGGGCGGGAGCGGTCGTCGCGCGGATCTCGAGCGCCTGGGTCTTTCCCTGGAGCACGAGCTTGTCCTTCACCCCGACCATCGTCGGCACCTTGCCGCCACCGCGGAGGAGCGCGGTGAAGCCCGGCAGCGCGCGCTCGTTCACGATGATCATCGCGTCGGTCGGCATGAGGGCCTGGAACCCGCCATTGGAGTCGCCGTGAAGGTGGGTCATGACGATCCACCTCACGGGCTTTCCGGGCACCGTCCGCTTCACCTCGGCGAGGAGGTTCCGGCCGTCGGCCTCCGAGGCGCCCGTGTCGATGAGGACGACGCCGTCGCCGAGATCGAACCAGGAACAGTTCGTGATGCCGAACCGGCCCATCCAGGAGTGCGGATCGGTCTGGGCCACCTCGAACGGAGGGAGCTCCGGGGCCTTCGGCGGCGTCGGCGTCTGGGACGCCGCGGCTCCCGCGACGAAGAGGGCCGCGAGCGCGGCGGGGAGGACGGGACGAAACGTGGTCATGAGGTCTCCTGTTCGTCCGGGCGGCTCCGCTCGGTTACCGGCAGACGCCGGAGGAGCTCTCCGCTCCGGAAGAGTTCGATCTGGCTTTCCACCTCGCGCGCGAGCGCGGCCACGAGGCGCGGGCGCCGCTCGGCCGCGAGAAGCCGCTTCGAGGCGGCGACGGCGGCGAGCGAGCGCTCCGCGTAGGTCTCGGCGCGGGCGAGGGCGGACGGAAGGCTCGGGCCATCCTCGACGAGAAGGTCGGCGAGGCCGATCTGGCGCGCGCGGACGGCGCCGATGCGCTCCGCCGCGAAGACGACGTCGGCCGCGATGCCGGCGCCCAGGCGCTCCGGCAGGTGCAGCGTCGCTCCCCACGCGGGGATGAGGCCGACCGCCGCGTACGAGGGGACGAAGAGCGCCGCGTGGCCGGCCGCCGACGACGCGACGCGGACGTCGGCCGCCAGCGCGAGGCTCATCCCGCCGCCGGCCGCCGCGCCGTCCACCGCGGCGAGGACGGGGCGCGGCGCGTCGACCATCGCGAGGACCGCGCGGCCCCCCTCCTCGAGAAGCTCCCGGAACCCCTCGTCGTCGGAGGCGGCGGCGAGGGCGCGCATCACGTCGAGATCGCCGCCGGAGGAGAAGGCGCCCCCGTTCCCCGTGAGGACGATGGCGGGGACGGTCGTGTCCCGGCCGAGGGCGTCCACCGTGTCGGCGAGCATCGCGGCCATTGGGGCCGTGAACGCATTGCGCGCGGACGGCCGGTTGAAGCGGACGACCGGGACGCGGCCGGTGAGCGCGACCTCGATCAGCGCCGCGGGACGCCGCCCCGTCCGCCGGACCCGCGCGCGGCAGGCCTCGAGGAAGGCGCGGAAGAGCCGCTTCTGGTCGGGCCGGGCGACGAGGTCCTCGGGGTGCCACTGCACCGCCGCGAGGAACGGCTCGCCCGGCTTCTCCACCGCCTCGACGAGGTCGTCGGGCGAGGCGGCCAGCGGCGCGAGTCCCGGCGCGAGGTCCTTGATCCCCTGGTGGTGGCGCGTGTTGACGGAGGCCCCGTTCGGGGAGGCGAGCGCGGCGGCGAACGCCGACGCGCCGGCGGAGGGGGCGCGGGACCGGACGAGGTGTTCGGGAATGAGCGCGGCATCCCGGTCGCAATCGTGGACGACGCCGCGCGGCCGCTGCGCCTCGAGCTCCTGCCAGAGCGTCCCGCCGAGGGCGACGTTGACCACCTGGATGCCCCGGCAGATGCCGAAGAGGGGGATCTTCCGCTCGGCCGCGGCGGAAAAGAGCGCGAAGTCGAGCGCGTCGCGCGCGGCGTCGACCTCCAGGGTGCTCGTCGCCGCGGTCTCTCCGTAGCGCTCCGGCGCGACGTCCGGCCCCCCGGCGAGGAGCAGCCCGTCGAAGTCGTCGGGGAGCTTCTGCCCCGGCGTGACGATCGCCACCTCCTCGGGCAGCGCCCCCGCGCAGAGGAGCGCCCCGCGGTAGCGGTCGTTCGGCTGGTTTCGGTCGGTGGCGATGAGGATCTTCATGGCGCGGGCTCCGCGGCGTCAGCAACACCCGTGCCGAGAACGGTCGGCGGGAGAGTCCGGCGGCGCGCGCGGATTATAGGGAGGTGGCCTCCGAAGGGTCCTGCTCCTCCCAGAATCGCGTGAAGAGGTACCACTGCGTCGGGTTCTCGCGGATGACCCGGGCGAGGAGCTCCACCCAGCGAGCGAGCGCGGCCTCGAGCTCCCCCTCCTCCGGCTCCGACCGCGATCCGGCGGCGAGCGTGAGCCGGATCGGATCGTCCACGTGCGTCCGGTAGCGGCCGTCGGCCTCCTGGAGGACGAAGACCGGAAGGAGCGGAGCGCCCGAGAGCGCCGCGAGGCGGAACGGGCCGACCGGAAACGATGCCGACCGCCCGAAGAACGGGAACGCCCTCCCGGTGCCCGAAACGTCCCGGTCTCCCTGCATCGCCACGAAGCGCCCCTCGCGGAGGGCGCGGAGGAGCGGCACGAAGGCGAAAGGGGAGGAGGTGACCGGGATGCCGGTGACGCCGAGCGCCCTCCGGGCGTCCTCGCGGTGTTTCTCGATGACGGGCGACGGGTCCGGGACGTACGCCGCCGCGCAGGAGAGGCCGAGCTCGCGGAGGAAGAGCCCGCCCAGCTCGAAGTTGCCGACGTGGGCGGTCAGGAGGATCGCCCCCCGGCCGGCGTCCCGCGCGTCGAGGAGCCGCTCGTCCCCCGAGCGGCGCGCGAGGAGCGCGCGCGCGTCGACGTCCCCGCGCCCCGAGTAGCGAAGGAGGTCGATCCAGAGCCGCGAGTGGCGGGAGACCATCTCGCGCCCCGCCTCCTCGACGCGGCGGTCCTTGGGCGAGAGGCCGAGGACGGCCGCGAAGTTGTCGGCGATGGCGTCGTGGACGCTCTCCCGCTCCCAGATCGCCCGCTCCGCCGTCGCGGCCGCGAGCCGCGCGACCCACTCCGGCGGCAGCGTCCGCGCCATCCAGCGGAAGAACGAGAACCAGAGCCCGAACGTGCGGTGGGTGAGCTGCGCGACGATCGAGGGCTGTCCGGGCACGGCGGCCGGGATGATACCGATGCAGGAGACCGGCTCCGGAGCGCCGCCCAGCGTCTAAGATCCCGACGCCCGGAAGGAGACGCGAACATGCGGCGACCCGTCGTCCTCATCACCGGAGCCAGCGGCGAGATCGGGCACGGACTGATCACCCACCTCTCGGACGACGGCTCCCGGAAGATCGTCACGCTCGACCTGAAGACGCTCGAGGAGGACCTCGGGCGGCGCGTGGAGCGGCAGTTCACCGGTTCGATCCTGGACCGGAACCTCCTCGAGCGGATCCTGTCCGAGTACGAGATCGACCTGATCTTCCACCTCGCGGCGCTCCTCTCGACGCGGAGCGAGTTCACCCCCGTGACGGCGCACCAGGTGAACGTCGAGGGAACGCTCCTGCTCCTCGAGTTCGCCTACTCGGAGCGCTGCTCGCACGGCCGGCCGGTCACGTTCCTCTACCCGTCGTCCATCGCGGCCTACGGCCTGCCGGACCTCGTGGCGAAGGGACGCGCGGGAAAGGTCGGGGAGGACGCCTTCAACGCGCCGACGACGATGTACGGCTGCAACAAGCTCTACTGCGAGCACCTCGGCCGCTACTTCTCGGGGCACTACAAGCAGCTCTCCGCAGAGCCGGTCCCGCGCCTCGACTTCCGCTGCGTCCGCTTCCCGGGGCTCATCTCCGCGGTGACCGTCCCGTCGGGCGGGACCTCGGACTACGCCCCCGAGATGATCCACGCCGCCGCACAGGGGAAGCCGTACGACTGCTTCGTCCGGCCCGACTCCCGGATCCCGTTCATGGCGATGCCCGACGGCGTCGACGCTCTCCTGAAGCTCGCGGCGGCGCCGGCCGCGAGGCTCACCCGGCGGATCTACAACGTCGGATCGTTCAACCCCTCGGCGGCCGAGATCCGCGACCTCGTCGTGAACGCCTTTCCCGGAGCGGCCATCAGCTTCGAGCCCGACCTGAAGCGGCAGGGGATCGTCGACTCTTGGCCCGCCGACGTGGACGACTCCGCGGCGCGGCGCGACTGGGGCTTCACGACCCGCTACGACCTCTCCCGGGCCTTCAGCGAGTACCTGATCCCGAACATCCGGGAGCGCTACCGCCGATAATCCGGGCATCGTGAGGGAACGGGTGGCGGCCGCGGGCCGCCGCATCGTCGCGGTCGTCTCGCGCGGGCTGCCGGCGGTCGGGCCGGCGCTCTACTTTGCCGTCCTCTACGGCGCGACGTACAAGTGCTGGGTCCTGCCGTTCCAGGACTGCGGGCGCGAGGTGGGCGTCGCGAGCCGCTTCTTCCTCGGGGAGGCGCTCTACCGCGACATCGCCTACTGGTTCGGGCCGGTGCCGCCGGCGCTCGACGCGCTGGCCTTCCGGATCCTCGGCCAGCGCCTCGAGGCGCTCTTCGCCCTCCGGGCCGCTCTAGCCCTCGCGGGTGTCGAAGCGCTTCGCCGCCTCACGTGCCGGCTCGTCCCGTCGCGGGGCTTCGCGGCGGCGGTCACCTGCCTCGTCCTGAGCGTCTGCGTCTTCGAGCCGGGAGGCGGGGCCTGGCCGTTCCCGTACGCCGTCGCGGCTCTCGAGGGGACCGTCTTCTCGCTCGTCGCCCTCGAGGCGGCGCTCGGGTCGACCGGACCGCGCCGCTCCCTCTTCGCCGCGGCGGCCGCGGCGGTCGCCTGCGGGACCAAGCTCGAGATCGTCCCGATGGCGCTCGCCGGCGTCGGCATCGCGCTCCTCTGGAGACGGCCTCGCCGCGAGGCGCTCCTCTCGCTCCTTTTGGCCGCCGCCGCGGGAAGCCTCTTCTGGCTCGTCCCGCTCGCACGGTACGGCCGCGACCTCCTCGAGAGGCGCGGGTTCCTGATGGCCCTGAAGGTGTCGGAGGAGCTGAAGGGCCTCTACCGCAGCGTCCGCTGGGGCTACCTCGCCGAGGGGGGATTCCCCGCCGCGGAGATCCTCTCGCGGTACCTCCCCTCGGCGGCGCTCTTCGCCCTGGCGGTGCTCCTCGCCCGCGCGCTCAGGACCCGGCTCGCGGCGCCGCTCCTCTTCGCCCTGGGGCTCGCGGCGTCTCTCCTGCCGGCGAGTCTCGCCGTGCAGGCGCTCGTGCCGCTGGCGAGCGTCGCGTTCGCGGTCGAGATCGCGCGGGCCCTCGTCCGGAAGAGCTGGCGCGATCCGGCCTCCGGCGACGCTCCCTGGGTGGCGGCGGGCGCGGCGATGGTGCCGTTCCTTTCGCGCCAGCCGTTCTTTCTCCTGAGGTACTGCCCGTACAGCGCCTTCTCGGGCCCGCTCGCCCTCACCTTCTCCCTCTCGACTCTCGCCCGCTGGACGGGCGGGACGACGCCGCTCGGGGCCCTCGTCCTCGGGCTGGCGCTCGGGCTGGGCGGCGCGGTTGTCCGGGACTTCCACGACACGCCTCGCGAGTGGGTGCGGGCTCCCCGGGGGAGCCTGCTCCTCCCCGCCGCCGAGGCGCGGCTCGTCGACGGGCTCGTGAAACGCCTCGTGCGCGACACGAAGGAGGGAGATTACGTGGCGGGATTCCCCGAGCCCGGCGTCGTCCTGTTCCTCGCCGAGCGAAGGACGCCCTTCGCGTTCGAGCACTTCAACCCGGGCGACCAGGGACCCGAGGACGAGCGGGAGATGATCGAGGCGCTGGACCGGACGCGCCCCGGGGCCGCCTTCATCGTCAACCGGTCCTATCTGGAGTACCGGCGCCCGTATTTCGGGCAGGGCTACCTGGACGACTTCATGCGGGTCTTCGGCCGGCAGATGGCGGGTGTCGAGAGGCTCGAGCGGCCGCCGGGGCCGCGGCCGCGGGGGCTCCGGGCGGACGCGGCGGTCTATTTCCGGCCGCGCCCCCCCTCCTGAGCAGGGACTAGTCCCCCGCCTCGTCGTCGCGGACGAACGAGCCCGCCGCGACCGTCCGCTCGACCTCGACCGGCTTCACGAAGCGCGAGACGGCGTTCTTCGTCCCCTGGACGCGGAGCTTCCCGAAGAGGTACTCGAACTTGGCCTGCAGCGCGGCTCCGATCTCGGAGCGCGCCGCCTCCGGCAGGTTCCAGACCGCCTTCTTGAACGGGCCGATCGCCTTCTTCCTCGAGCGGTAGAGGAACTGCTCGTCGGTGTCGTTCGGCTTCCGCTCGTCGGCGGCGTTGGCCTTCAGCCAGGCGTACATCTCGTCCTTGAGCTCCTTCGGGAGCGCCGGGTGCTCGTAGACCATGTTCTGGAACTCGGTGGCGAGGTGGACCTCGCACGCCCCGTGGTTCGGGAACTCGTGGAACATCTCCGCCGGCAGCGTCGAGGCGCCGTGCTGGACGACGCCGCCGAGGCCGTACTCGGCCCGGGCGACCTTCGAGATCGCCTGCATCGAGTCGAAGGCGATGGAGACCTTCGCGACCGTGCCGTCCGGCAGGACGACGCCGCCGTGCGAGGTGCCCGTGTTGATCGAGATCTTCGAGACGCCGGTCATCCCGGCCGGCAGCGCGGCCTTGTAGCCGTTCATGAAGGCGCGGAACTCCTCCGGCGTGGAGACGTCCTTTCCGACCTCGCCGATCTCGCCCCCGACCGAGATCGTCAGCCCCTTCGGCTCGCGCGCCCGGATGAAACGGGTGAAGTGCGCGGCGTTCTCGAAGTTGCGCCGCTGCTCCTCGACGACGGTGGACTGGGAGAGGTCGACGAGCGTCGACGTGTCGATGTCGATGTTGAAGAAGCCCGCCGGGATCGCGTCGCCGATCAGGGCCTCGATGGCCTTCCGCTCCCCCTCCGGGTTCGTGCGCGTACTTCTTGGCGTTGATCTGGAAGTGGTCGCCCTGGATGAAGACCGGGCCCTCGTGTCCTTCCCGGATCGCGGCGGCCAGGACGACGGCGGCGTACTCGCCCGGCTGCTGGTCCGTGTAGCCCATCTCGCTCCGGGCGATCTCGAGGATGAACGCGCCGACGTCGTGCTTCTTCGCCGCGCGGAAGATCGCGCGCGCCGTGTCGTAGGCGAGCATCCGGACGTTGATGGCCGGGGTCGTGAAACCGCCCGACTCGCCGCGCCCGATCGCCATGTAGAGGTCGTGGATCGAGGCCGGCAGGATGCCGTAGACCGCCGCGGCGGCCCGGATCGCGTGCCGCGCCTCGTCGCGCTTCGCGCGGTCGGCCTCGAAGACCGCCTGCACGACCAGCGCGTCGATTCCCTCGCCGCGGAACGAGGCGGCGTTCGCGCCGGGCGTCCTCCGTGATCTTCTCCACGAAACTGCTCATCGTCACTCCTTCGCCGGGCCGCGTCACGATTCTATCGGGGGGCGCGGCGAGTGGGCCGCTTTTTTTCCGCTGCGTCGCGCCGGCCCGCTCCGATCTTAAGATCTCCGGTCATGGCCCGGCGCGAGCTCGCCCCCGAGGAGCTCTCCGCGCTCGCCGCTCGTCGTCGGCGAGCGGCACGTCCTCGCCGCCGGGGAGGACCTCTCGGCCTACGCGAAGGACTGGACGCGCGACCTCGTCCACGTTCCCGCGGCGGTCGTGAAGCCGGGGACGACGGCGGAGGTTTCGCGCCTCCTCGCGTTCTGCCACGAGCGGCGTATCCCGGTGACGCCGCAGGGCGGCCGGACCGGAATGTCGGGCGGCGCCCTCGCCGTCCACGGCGGCGTCGCCCTGTCGCTCGAGCGCCTGAACGCGATCCGGGAGATCGACGCGGCGAACTTCGTCGCCGTCGCGGAGGCGGGGGTCGTGACGCAGACGCTGCAGGAGGCGGTGGAGGAGGCCGGGCTCTATTACCCGCCCGACCCCTCTTCGCGCGGCTCGTGCCTGCATCGGCGGCAACGTCGCCGAGAACGCGGGGGGCCCTCACGCCGCCAAGTACGGCGTGACGGGGAAGTGGGTGCTGGGTCTCGAGGCCGTCTTCGCGGACGGCGGCGTCACCGTGACCGGCGGCAAGACCCGGAAGGACGTGGCGGGCTACGACCTGACGGCGCTCCTCGTCGGGAGCGAGGGGACGCTCGCCGTCGTCACGGCGGCGTGGCTCCGGCTCATCGCGAAGCCGGCCGCGTGGGCCACGCTCCTCGCGCCCTTCGCCTCGCTCGAGGCGGCGGCGGGCGCGGTCCTCGAGGTCCACCGGCGCGGCCTCCTCCCGTCGGCCTGCGAGATGGTCGACCGCCCGAGCGTCGAGATCTCGTCGCGGAAGAAAGGGGTCGGCGTGCCGTTCCCCGGGGCCGAGGCGCGGCTCCTCCTCGACTTCGACGGCGCCTCGGACGAGCGAGGTCGAGCGGGACGTGACGCGGGCGGGGGAGATCCTCCTCGAGGCCGGCGCGCTCGACGTCGCCCTCGCGACGGACGAGGCGAAACGGCGGACGCTCTGGGACGTCCGGCGCGGCATCGCCGAGGCGATCCACGACGTCGGCGTCTCGGTCGAGATCGACGTCGCGGTCCCGCGCTCCGAGCTCGTCGCCCTCGTCCTCGGGCGTCCGGCGGATCGCCGCGGCGGCGGGGCTCTCGCCCTTCTGCTACGGCCACGCGGCCGACGGGAACGTCCACGTGCGGCTCCTCCGCGAAGGGACGACGGAGCCAGCGGCGCGTCTTCGAGGGGGCGGTGCACGGGATCTACGCGGAGGCCGTCGCGCCTCGGCGGGACGATCACCGGGGAGCACGGCGTCGGCGTCATCCTGAAGGATCTCCTCCCGATGCGCCGCGACGCGGCGTTCCTCGACGCGATGCGGGCCGTCAAGGCCGCGCTCGACCCGCGCGGGATCCTGAATCCGGGGAAAGTCCTCCCGGGTTGATTCGCTAGACTTCCCCGGATGCCGCCCGCCGCGTTCGAGCCCGTCATCGGGCTCGAGGTCCACTGCCAGCTCCGGACGAAGAGCAAGGCGTTCTGCCCCTGCCCGGTCGTTTTCGGCGCGGCGCCGAACACGGCGGTCTGCCCGGTCTGCCTCGGCTACCCGGGGGTCCTCCCGGTCATGAACCGCGAGATGGTGACGCTCGCCATGCGGGTCGCCCTCGCGACCGGCGGCGACGATCCAGGAGCGCTCGGTCTTCGCGCGGAAGAACTACTTCTACCCGGACCTGCCGAAGGGCTACCAGATCTCGCAGTACGACCGGCCGCTCGCGACGGGCGGGTTCGTGGACGTCCTCGCGGGGAGCGCCGCGCGCCGCGTCCGCCTCCACCGGATCCACCTCGAGGAGGACGCCGGGAAGTCGATGCACGAGTTTCCGTGGGACGACGTGCCGACCGGCGCCTCGCTCGTCGACCTGAACCGGGCCGGGACGCCGCTCATCGAGATCGTCTCGGAGCCCGACCTCCGCTCGGCCGACGAGGCGTACGACTACCTCGTGAAGCTCCGCCGGCTCGTCCGGTGGGTCGACGCCTCGGACGGGAACATGGAGGAGGGCTCTCTCCGCTGCGACGCGAACGTCTCCGTCCGCCCGGCGGGCGCGGAGCCGCTCGGAACGAAGGTGGAGATCAAGAACCTGAACTCGATCGCCCACGTGAAGAAGGCGCTCGAGCACGAGATCGGGCGGCAGGCGGCCGTTCTTGCGGCCGGCGGGGCGGTCGTCCAGGAGACGCGCCTCTGGGACGCCGGGCGCGGGCGCGACGAAGCCGATGCGCGGGAAGGAAGAGGCGATGGACTACCGCTACTTCCCGGAGCCCGACCTCGGGACGCTCGTCGTCGACGCCGCGTGGCGCCGGGAGGTCGCGGCGACGCTCCCGGAGCTGCCGGAGGCGCGGGCGAAGCGGCTCGAATCGTCGCTCGGGCTCCCGCCCGCCGGACGCCGACCTCGTCTGCCTCTCGCGCCCGCTCGCCGACTGGTACGAGGCGGCCGTCGCGGCCCACCCGGCGAACCCGAAGGGGATCGCGAACTGGCTCCTCTCGGACCTCCTCGGCCGGATGACCGACGCCGAGAAGCAGGCCGGGCGCGTGCCGGTCGCCCCCGCGGCCCTCGCGCGGCTCGTCGCCCTCATCGACGGCGGCACGATCTCCGGGAAGATCGCGAAGGAGGTCCTCCCGGAGATGATCGCGACGGGGAAGGAGGCCGACGCCGTCGTGAAGGAGCGCGGCCTCGTCCAGATCGTCGACGAGGGGCCGATCCTCGAGGCGATCGGGAAGATCCTCGCCGCGAACCCGCAGCAGGTCGAGACCTACCGCGCCGGAAAGGCCGCGACGTTCGGGTGGTTCGTCGGGCAGGTGATGAAGGCGACCGGCGGCAAGGCGAGCCCCGCCGTCGTGAACCGGCTCCTGAAGGCAGCGCTCGAGAAGCCCTCGTGATCCAGTTCTACCGGGTCGCCAAGGAGTACCAGGGGCGCCGCGTCCTGAAGGACGTCACGTTCCAGGTGCAGAAGGGAGAGTTCGTCTTCCTGACCGGGCCCTCGGGCGCGGGGAAGACGACGCTCCTGCGCCTCGTCTTCCGCGCGGAGCGGCCGAACGACGGCCAGATCATCGTGAACGGCATGAACGTCTCGGCGATGCCGCGTCTCGCGGGTCCCGGCGCTTCGCCGGTCGATCGGGCATCGTCTTCCAGGACTACAAGCTCCTCCCGACGCGGACCGTCCTCGAGAACGTCACGTACGTCCAGAAGTTCCTCGGCGTCCCGCCGGCCGAGCGGAGGCGGCGCGCCTACCAGGTGCTCCGGCTCGTCGAGCTCCACCACCGGCTCGGCGCGCTCCCGGAGGAGCTCTCGGGAGGCGAGCAGCAGCGCGTCGCGCTGGCGCGGGCCCTCGTCCACGATCCGACGCTCCTCGTCGCCGACGAGCCGACCGGCAACCTCGACCACCGCCTCGCGGGCGAGGTCATGAAGCTCATCGCCGAGATCAACATCCGCGGGACGACGGTGGTCGTCGCGACGCACGACCAGGACCTCGTCCGCCAGTCGGGCGCGCCGCTGCCTGACGCTCGACCGCGGGCGGATCGTCGAGGGGCTCGTCGAGGCCGCCCTCCCGCCGCAGGCCGCGACGAAGCGCGGCGAGAGGCGGGCGAGGCGGACCGGACGTGAGCGCTCGCCGCCTCCCTCGCCGCGCTCGTCGAGGAGGCGTGGCGCGGGCCTCGTCCGCGCGCGGCGGATGACGACGATCTCGGTCCTGACGATCGCCGTCTCGATCTTCCTCGTCGGCGTCTTCCTCCTCGTCGCCGAGAACCTCCGGGGCCTCGTCGAGACCGTGCGGGGCGAGACGTCCGTGACGGTCTTCCTCAGGCCGGCCGCGACGGCGGAGGCCCGCGAGGACCTCGCGCGGGTCGCGCGCGACTCGCGCCTCGTCGGCGCGGTCCGCCACGTCACCTCCGAGGAGGCGCGCGCGCGCTTCTCGTCCTGGTGGCGCTCGCTCGCGCCGGCCGCGGGGGCGATGACGACGAACCCCTTCCCCGAGTCGCTGGAGTTCGACCTCCTCCCCGACGCGGCGCGGTCCGAGGCGCTCCCCGGTTTCCTCGGGAACCTCGCCGTCGCACCCGGCGGCCGAGGAGGTGCAGTTCGACGTCGAGTGGATCCGCCGCCTCCGCGGCGTGGTCGCCGTCGTCCGGACGGGCGGGACGGCGCTCGCGGTGATCCTCGTCCTCGGCGCCGCCTTCACGATCGCGAACGTCGTCCGCCTCACGATCCTCCTCCACCGGGACGAGATCGAGATCCTGCGGCTCGTCGGCGCGCCCGGAGTTCCTGATCCGCGGCCCGTTCCTCCTCGGCGGCCTCGTGCAGGGGCTCCTCGGCGGAGTCCTCGCGCTCGGCGTTCCTCGCGCTCGCGTTCCGGGCCCTCGTCTGGTGGAGCTCGCGCGCGCAGGAGAACGTCGCCGGGCTCCTCGGGCTCCGGTTCCTGCCGCCGCGCGACGGCGGCGCTCCTCGTGGCCGGCGGGCTCGTCGCGGGCCTCCTCGGCGGCGGCATCGCCGTCCGGCGCCGGAACCTGGTCTAGGGGCGCCTCAGCGCTTCGGCGACGGGGCGGGCCCCGCGACGGCGGCCTCGAGGTCCTCCTTCGGCTCGGGGTCGGGCGTCCGGTCGCCGAGAAGCGCGGCGAACGGCGCGAAGCGGTCGAAGCGCTCCGCCACGACCTTGAGCGTCGCCGTCAGCGGGACCGCGAGGATCGCGCCCGGCACGCCCCAGAGGATCCCCCAGAAGAGAAACGCCACGAGGACCGCCAGCGGGTGGAGCTTCACGCGGCTCCCGACGATGAACGGCGTCAGGATGTTCCCCTCGAGGAACTGCACGATCGCGTAGAAGATCAGGACCTTCAGCGGCAGGGCGCCGTCCGTCCCGGTCAGGAACGCCACGAAGAGCGCGGGCGTCGTCGAGACGATCACGCCGACGTAGGGGACGAGCACGCAGAGCCCCGCGAGCGGGCCGAGGACGTAGGCGTACGGGACGCGGAGGACGAGGAGGCCCGCCGTCGAGATGCACGCCGTGATCAGGACGACGAAGAGCTCGCCGAGGACGTAGCCCGACAGGACGCGCGCCACCCCCTCGGCGAAGTCCGACGCCGCGCGGCCTCCCTTCAGCCGCAGGATCTTCGTGACGCGCGCCGGCGTACTTCTCGCGGTCCTTCAGCATGAAGAACGAGAGCATCGGCACCGCCGCGGCGTAGAGGAGCAGCGAGAGGACCGTCCGGACCTGCAGCGCCACCTTCGAGACCGACTCGAGCGCGCCCTGCTCGACCTTCACGGAGCGGATCGGAGCGGTCGGCCTCGGGCAGGAGGAGCCGCGTCCGCTCCTCGATCTGGGCGAAGAGCCCCTGGAGCCGCGAGGTGAGGTCGCGGATCTTCGACTGGTAGGCGGGGAGATTCCCGGTGAACGCCTGGATCTGCTCGAGCGCGTTGATGAGGAAGAAGACGACGAGCGCGGCGAGCGCGACGAGGACGACGAGGACGGCGAGCGTCCTCGGGCAGGCGGACCTTCTCGAGAAGGGCGACGAACGGCTGGATCGCGAGCGAGATGAAGAGGGCGAAGAAGAACGTGACGAAGAGGACCTTTCCCGCCCAGAGCAGCCCGACGATGGCCGCCGTCGCGAGGACGACGAGCGCCCGCGAGCGGAAGACGCCCGTCCCGGGGCCCCCCCCGGTGGAGAACGTCCCGGTCGAGAAGAGCCCGCTGTCCACCCTGCGGGCAGTTTACCGCCCGCGACACGGCGCCCGCCGTCGCCGCGACGGGAGGCCGCGGCAGGGCGGGCGCGGGAGGCGTCAGGGGAAGGTGACGGTGACGACGGCGCGGCGGTTGCGCGTGGCGTCCGTGGCGCCGCCGTCGCCCATGCGCCGAGACCGTGATCCGGCCGGGATCGATGCCGTGCCGCTTGACGAGGTAGTCCTTCGCGGCCTCGGCGCGGGCCATCGCGAGCGCCTGCCGGTTTCCCTTCTCCTTCGGGTCGGTCGTGGCGGTGATCGAGCAGGTGGCCGAGAGGTTGTTCTTCAGCCGGAGGGCGACGCCGTCGAGGATCGCCTTCGCGATGTTCGTCAGGCGGCTCTTGCTCGCGTCGAAGAGGACCTCGTCGGTCGTCGTGGTCGTCGTCCTCGGGGCCGGCGCGGCTTCGGCGACGGCGGCTTCGCCGGGGGCGGGCGCCGGCGCGGGGGCGGGCGCCGGGGGCGGCGCGGCCGCCGTCGGGGCCTCGGCCTCGCGCGGTGCCACCTGGACGGTGGGCCGCGTCGCCCCCGGGGGCGCCGGCGACCAGGCGATCTGGACGTAGCCGCCGATCGGACTCGGCGAGGATCCGTAGTTCGCCCACTGGTCGATGTTGATCCGGACCGCGCCCGTGGCGGAAAGGCCGCTCTCCTTCGAGAAGAAGAAGCGGGCGCCCAGGAGGGCCTCCGAGTAGGAGGGGGGAGCGGTCTGGCCGCCGCTGAAGAAGTTGCGGTTGATCTCGCCGATGAGGCGCAACTGCTCGCTAAAGATCGGCCAGGCGCCGCCGAAGCTCCAGACGTACTGGCTCGCCAGGGCCGCACCGACCGTGGGCGTGGCCGGGTTGGCGTCCGGGGTCCCGTAGTCCGCGTAGTTGAAGTACTGGATCTGGATGCTCGCCCAGTCGTAGCTGAACGAGAGCCCGAAGTCGTAGTCCGTCTTTCCCGTCGAGAACGAGTTCGGGTCGCCGACGCCGCCGCCGGTCGGGATCCAGATGCCACCGAAGAGCGCGACGCGCACGGGATCGCGCGAATTGAGGACGAGCTTCGTGCCGAAGCGGATCTTGTCCGTCTCGTTGATCGAGAACCCGCCGTAGGTGTCGCGGCCGTTGATGTTCCCCGTCCAGTCGCGGGTGTCGGCCGAGTAATGGAGTCCGCCGCCGAGGATGGACGCCTCCCAGCCCGGGAGGATGCCGTAGGTCACGGAGATGCCGAGCCTTCCCTCGCCGTACCGGAGGGGATTTCCGGCGAGGACCGGATAGTTGATCGGCGGAGCCGCCGTCAGCTGCCAGCGGTTGCCGTAGAGACCGAACGAGAAGAGCCCGGGCGGAACGGTCTCGGCGGTCACCGTCTGGATCAGTCCCGTGTCGCCCGTCAGCGTGGGCGCCACCTGCGAGAGGGCCGAGGGCGACACGGCGAGGAGCACCGTCGCGGCGAGGAGGAGTCCGATCCGCATCCGTCGCATGGAATCTCCTTTTAGCTCGACGACGTCCGGGAACGGCCCGGACCACCGCCGAAAAAGCGCTTCCGAAAGAGGACGGGAATAGCCGATGGAGTTTACCGCTTTCCGGCCCTGAACCCAAAATCGGGGCATCCCCCGCCGCCGCGGAAGGGGAGCGCCGCGCGGGGAAACCCGTGGGCCGGGTTTCCCCGATCCCCTACAGGAGCGGGGACATCCGGTCGCGGAAGGCTGACCCGGCCTCGCCGCCGCGGACGCGGACGAGGTGCCCCTCGAGAGCGCGGATCAGGTCCCTGACGACGTCGAGGCCCCGTCCCCGGTCCAGCTCGGCGAGCGCGCTCCGGTAGAAGCGGTCGATCCCGGCGTCTCCCGGCGCCCCCAGAACCCCCTCCGCCTCCTGTTTCACTTTGGTGCAGAGAATCTGGAGGCTCCGCTTCTCGTCCCCCCGCGTCAGGACCCGGAAGACCCCGGTGTGTGTCGTGACGCTCGGGACCTCGGCGTCGGCCGGGACCGGCGGCGGCGCGACCGTGCGCCCGTTCGCCGCCGGCGCCGGCTTCGCGATCTCGACGAGCTCGGCCGTCACGAGGCCGAAGAGGGTCTTGGCGACCTCGAACGCCGAGCGCTTCAGGAGCCGCGCGATCTCGTCGATCGTCGTCGCGCCCGTCGCAGCGCGTGATGACGGCCCACTCCTGGGGCGTCAGCGTGATCGGCCCGGAATGCCGTTCGGAGGCGACGAGGCGAGGCACCCCCTCGGTCGACGGGATCTTCCGCGAGAGGATCTTCCACTCGTCGCTCCGCCGCGCCGCCTCCATCAGGAGGTTCGTGTTCGAGCGGGTGATCGTCTGCTTGCCGGCCTCGACGCCGGGCGAGAACTGGAAGCTGCCGCTCGTCCAGAGCGCGAGGGAGTAGATCGCGTCCTCTCCCTCGATCTCTCCGAGGTTCGCGTGGACGATCTGCCCGCTCGAGAGGTAGACGGTCCCGGCCTCCGCCGCGCGCGTCAGCGAGAACATCCCCGTCTTGCCGGAGACCGCCACGAGCTGGACGATGTCGGCGAGCGGAAGGTCGGTCAGTGAGCCCTGGAATGACATTCGGACGCCGTCAAGATAACAGCCGCGTCCAGACCGCTCAACCCGAGGGCCGGCGCCTCCAGCTCCGGGGCGCCCCGCCGGGGCCTTCCGGCCCCCTCCGGACGGCGCTGCGGGGAGCCGCGACGAAGCCGTGGGCGAGGGCCGCGGCGGCCGCGTCGGAGGCGTCGAGGGGGAGCCGCCGGCCGAGGAGCGCCGTCACCATCCGCCGCACCTGCTCCTTCCCGGCGGCCCCGGTCCCGGTGACGGCGCGCTTGACTTCGGCGGGCGTCACCTCGGCGACGGGGAGCTCCGCCTCGGCGAGGGCGAGGAGGAGGACGCCGCGGGCTTCCCCGAGGGTGATGAGGCTCTGCGGGTTCACGCCGGCGAAGACCCGTTCCACACTGGCGGCGTCGGGCCGGCGCTCGCGGACGACGGCGGCGAGGCCGTCCCGGAGGAAGCGGAGGCGCCCGGCGAAGTCGAGCCGGGCCGGGGCCCGGAGGACGCCCGCGGCCTCGAGGGCGGGCCGGGGGCGAAGGTCACGAGCGCCCATCCCGTCGCGCGGCTGCCGGGATCGACGCCGAGGATTCTCACGCGCTCAGGTACTTGTCCTCGATGTCGCCGTTCGACCAGACCTTCTGCACGTCCTCGTGGTCCTCGATCATCTCGAGGAGCTTCAGGAGGGAGGGCCCCTTGTCCCCGACGGCGATCATGTTCTGCGGCACCGACTGGACCTCGGCCGTCTGGATCGCGATCCCCTTCTCCTCGATCTTCGACCGGATCGCCTCGAACGAGGCCGTGTCGGTCAGGATCTCGAAGACCTCGGCGTCCTCGGTCAGGAAATCCTCGGCGCCCGCCTCGAGGGCCAGCTCCATCAACGCGTCTTCCTTCGCGGCGCCCTTCTCGATCGCGATGTAGCCCTTCTTGTGGAACTGGAAGGCGACGGAGCCGGCCGAGGCCATGTTGCCGCCGTACTTCGTCAGGAGGTGGCGGATCTCCGCGGTCGTCCGGTTCTTGTTGTCTGTCATCACCTCGACCAGGAGGGCGGCCCCGCCCGGTCCGTACCCTTCGTAGACGACCTCCTCGTAGGTGACGCCCTCCAGCTCGCCCGTGCCCCGCTTGATCGCCTTGTCGATGTTGTCGGAGGGCATCGAGGCCTTCTTCGCGGCCTGGACCGCGGAGCGGAGGCGGGGGTTCGACTCGACGGTGCCGCCGCCGACCTTGGCGGACATCGTGATCTCCTTGATCAGCTTCGTGAAGAGGCGCCCGCGCTTCGCGTCAGCGGCTCCCTTCTTGTGCTTGATCGTGCTCCACTTGCTGTGTCCGGACATGCCTCACCTCGGATCGTGTCTGCCCGGAATCGTCGCGGGCGTCGTCAGGGGGGCGAAATAGTACCAGCTTCGCCTGTGGCGAACGCGGTCCCGATCGCGCTTTCCCCTCACAACGCGAGCCATGCGGGGAGTCGGCTGCCGGGGCGACGTCCCGCGCCGAGCGCGAGGACGCGCCGCCGTGACGGGGCTCACGCCCGCGAGTCGGGACTCGTCCGTTGACACGTCGAGACCCGGGACGATAATAGTTTGCTCCGGAAAGACTTGCGGGATGTTCTGGGGGCGCCCCCTCCGCGGAGAGACATGAAGATCCTCCTCATCGAATACGAGCCGAGGTATCTCGAACGGATACGCGGATACCTCGACCGGAAGGACTTCGAGCTGATCGTCGCCCGGGACGGCGACGAGGGACTCGCGCAGTACCGGCTCTCGCGGCCGGATCTCGTCCTCGTCTCCTCGGTGCTGCCCCGCCTCCGGACGCCCGACGTCATCCGGGGCATGCAGACTCTGGGCGCGACGCCCCCGATCCTCCTCATGATGTCCGGCTACAAGGGGCGCAACAAGCGCGCCGACGCGCAGCGGATCGGAGCCTGGAGCATCCTGGAGAAACCGTTTGGCGAGGAGATCTTCATGGCCGAGGTCCAGGCGGCCCTCGGCCTTCGCCCGGCGCTCGACCCCCCACCGGCCGCCGGCGCTCACGAGTCGGGCGAACCGCTCCTTTCGGCGGACGACATCTTCTCGGACATCCTCTCCGGCATCGACGAGATCGCTCCCGCTCCGGTGCCGCCGCCGGCGATGGACCCGGCGATGGAGAAGCGCCTCGAGACGACGCTCTCGGGGCTGATCCCGCCGAGGAAGGGCGAGTCGTCTCCCGGTTTCGTGCCGCCCCGGGCCCCGGCTCCGCGGAGCTCGGGCGAGATGCCTTCCCCGGGGACGGCCGAGACGTTGAAGGTGAACCTCGGCGACCTCGTGCCCGTCAGCCGGCCGCCCGAAAGGCCGAAGACCGGCGCCGGGACGTCGGCGTCCGTCGACAGGCTGCTCCAGGAGACGCTCTCGGGCCTCAAGATCAAGTCGAAGTCCGGAACCGGCTCCGGCCTGACGGACCCGGGCGTCACCGCTCCGGCAAGACCCCTCTCCGGGGCCTCGGCGGCGGCTCCCTCCCCGCCCGCAGCCGCGCTCCCCGAGCCGCGGCGGGAACGCGTCGTCCCGCCCCCTATCGCGCCCGTGCCGACTTCGGCGCCGACCCTTCCCCCCGTCGCGGCGCCGCCCGCGGCGCCGCGCCCGGCGGCAGTCGCCGCGCCGCTTCCGGCGAACACGATCGCGACGCCGGCTTCACCGGCTCTCGCCCCGGCGCGCGTCCCGAGCCGCACCGCGCGGCCGCCGTCGGGGCCCGGCGCCTTCGGGCGGTACCAGCTCCTCGAGCGGATCGCTTCCGGAGGCATGGCCGACGTCTTCAAGGCGCGGATGAGCGGCGAAGAGGGGTTCGAGAAGATCGTGGCGATCAAGCGGATCCTCCCGCACCTCGCGACGAACGAGGGCTTCATCACGATGTTCGTGGACGAGGCCAAGCTCGCGGCCCAGCTCTCGCACAACAACATCATCCACATCTACGAGCTCGGCAAGGTCGACGCCTGGCACTACATCGCGATGGAGTACGTGGACGGCAAGGACCTCCGCTCGATCCTGAAGATGGGACGCGACCGCTCCTACCCGCTCCCCGTCGAGCTCTCGCTCTTCATCGCGTCCCGCATCGCGAACGCGCTCGACTATGCCCACCGGCGTGGCTCCGGGGACGCCACCGAGCTGAACCTCGTCCACCGCGACGTCTCGCCGCAGAACATCCTCATCTCGTGGGAAGGCGACATCAAGCTCTGCGACTTCGGCGTGGCGAAGGCCGCGACGAAGGTCTCCACGACGATGTCCGGGGCGCTCAAGGGGAAGCTCCAGTACATGTCCCCGGAGCAGGCGTGGGGCAAGAAAGTCGACAGGCGGAGCGACATCTTCGCGCTCGGGGCCGTCCTCTTCGAGATGCTCACCGGCCTCCCCCTGTTCGAGGGCGAGAACGACATGACGATCCTCGAGAAGGTGCGCGACGGCCTGGTGGAGCCGCCGTCGGCGCGCAACACCGACGTGCCCCGGAAGGTCGACCAGATCGTCCTCAAGGCGCTCGCGAAGAACGCCCAGGACCGCTACCAGAACGCCTCCGAGTTCGAGAAGGACCTCCTGTCGGTCCTCTACGGGTACCAGCCGTCTCCGGGCCCGGCGGACCTCGCCATCTACGTCCACCGGCTCCTGGAGACCCCGCCGTCGACGGGAGACGACGACATCGACGCCGCCTTCGCCGCGGCGCAGCAGCCCCTCGAGGTGACGCCGTCGCCGAAGAGAGGGAAGGGGCTGGTCCTCGCGAAGGGGAGCGAACGGGAGAAGAGCGGCGAGGCGAGGCCGTCTGCGATGACGGTTCCCACGATCGCTCCCGTGGCCGAGACGCGGCCGATGTCGGTTCCCGCGCGGCGGGAGCCGTCCCGCCCGGTCGCCGTCGGCGAGGCGCGGAGCGCGCTTCCCGAAGGGGGCGAGTCGAAGAGGAGCCGCACGGGGCTCATCGCCGGCATCGGCGTCGCGGCGGTCCTGCTCGCGGCCGCGGGCCTCTACTTCGCCCGGGGCCGCGGCTTTGCGCCCGCGCCCCCGCCGCCGACCCCGGCCGTGCCGTCGACGGCTTCGGCGCCGGCCACGGACGCCCCGGCGCCGCCCGCTGCCGAGGCGCTGAAGGTCGTCGACCCGAAAGCGGTCGAGGCCGAGGCGAAGAGGCTCGCTGCTCGAGACCGAGAAGGCCCGTAAGGAGGCGGAGAAGAAGGCGGCCGCGGGCAAGGCGGGAACGCCCGCGACGGCCGCGCCGGGGCTCTCGCTCGCGGCGAAGGCGCCGGCGGAACCCCCGAAGTCGGTGGAGGGGCCGTCGCCTGCGACGGCCGCGCCTGCGACGGCCGCGGCTGCGCCGGCGACCTCGGCGGCGGTTCCGGCCGCACCGCCGCTGGCGACCGCGGCAGCGGCTCCCGCGCCGACGGCCGTGGCGGTCGCGGCCCAGCCGGCCGCGCAGCCGGCGGCCCCGATGGCCGAGGCGGCGCGCGCCGTGCCGACCGAGGTCTCGATCCCCCAGGCTCCGCCCCCGCTTCCCGCGCCCGTCGCCGGAATGCCGAGCGTCGGCGAGCTCGTCGGGCCCGGGGAAGGGGTCGTCGAACCGAAGCTCGTCCGGCTCGGCGCCTTCACGGGTCTTCCGCCCCAGGCCCGCCAGATGACGCGCACGTCGTCCGACGGCAGCCTCGGAATCACCGTCCTGATGGGCCTCGTCGACGAGAACGGAAACGTGACCGACGTCCGCCTGATCCGGCCTTCGCCGCACAAGTTCGTGGACGAGGCCGCGATCCGGGCCCTCCGAAGTGCGAAAATCACGCCGGCCACGAAGGACGGCGTGAAAGTCAAGATGTGGTCCACCTTCGCCATCACGGTCAAGCCGTGACGGGTCATCACGCCGAGGAGATCGAATGAGCCTGACCGACGAACAGCGGAAGTTTTACGAAAACACGCTCCAGGTGACGAAGAAAGAGATCGACGAGATGGAGGGGACTGATCCAGGAGGAGCTCTCCAAGGTCAAGGAGCGTCTCGCGGACCTTCAGAACGCCCAGAAGGCGGCCCGCCAGATGTACGCCGCGGCCTGCCTGCGGCTCGGCATCCCGAACGATCTGGAAGAGCCGGAAGAGCCCTGACCTTCCGCCCGGCCGCGCCGCTCCTCCTCGCCCTGGCGCTCGGCGCGGCGCCCGCGCCGCGGGGGCCCGGCGCCCCGGCGGATCGTCGCTCTTGCTCCCTCCGCCGTGGAGATCCTCGTCGCGCTCGGGGCCGGCCCGCGGCTCGCGGGCGTCGCGGATTTCGCCGCCGACGTGCCCGGCGCCGAGGGCCTGCCGACGCTCGGCGGCTTCACGCCCGACCTGGAGCGCGTCGTGGCGCTGAAGCCCGACCTCGTCGTCGTCTCGCGCGACGGCACCGACCGGGCCTCCTGGGAGAAGCTGACGGCGCTCGGCCTGCCGGTCGTCGTGACCTCCGGCCGGACGCTGGACGGCGTCCTCGAGGACATCCGGGCCGTCGGAACGGCCGCGGGGGAGTCGGCGGCGGCGGGGAAGCTCGTCGCGGCGCTCTCGGCCCGTATCGCGGCCGCCGAGGCGCGGGCGGCCGCGCGCCCCGGTCCGCCGCTGCGCGCCGTGGCCGTCATCTGGCCCGACCCGCCCGTCGTCGCGGGACCGTCGACGTTCGTCGGAGACGTCCTTTCGCGCGCGCGGATCGCAAACGTCGTTCCGGTGGGGGGCGCCGAGTGGCCGCGCGTCTCCCACGAGGCGCTCGCCGCCTGGAACCCTCGTCTCCTGATCCGGCCGGCCACGAAGGAGAACGAGGCGGCGTTCCGGCGCGCGTTCCGGGACGACGCGCGCTGGACGCTCGTCGCCGCCGTCCGCGAGGGGCGCGTCGTGACCATTCCGGGGAACCTCCTCGAGCGGCCGGGTCCCGGCCTCGTCGAGGCGCTCGAGATCCTGGCGGCGCTTCCGCCGTCCGGCGCGGCGGGACCGCGATGACCCCGGTCCGGCCGCGCACGGCGGCCACGGCGCTCGTCCTCCTCCTGCTGCTCGCCGGAGCGTTCGTGGCCTCGCTCGCCGTCGGAAGCGTCCCGATCCCGGCGGGCGACCTCCTCCGCGCGCTCGCCGGCTCCGGGGACCCGGCGTTCGTGACGATCGTAAGGGACCTCCGTCTCCCGCGGGCGCTCCTCGCGGCGCTCGTCGGCGGCGCGCTCGCTCTCTCCGGCGCGGCGCTGCAGGCGCTTCTCCAGAACCCGCTCGCCGACCCGTACCTCCTCGGCGTTTCCGGGGGCGCCGCGTGCGGGACGCTCGTCGGCGGGATGGCGGGGCTCTCCGCGGCCGGGCCGCTCGGCGCCGCGGCGCTCCCGCTCGCGGCCTTCCTCGGCGCTCTCGGGGCGGTCCTCCTCGTCGGGCTCGGCGCGTCCGTCCGCGGGCGGCTCGACCGGGGCCGGCTCCTCCTCTCGGGCGTCGTCGTGAACGCCCTGGCCTCGGCCGTGCTCCTCTTCCTGCTGTCGTTCAGCGACGCCGCGCGGACGCAGGGCTTCGTCTACTGGATGCTCGGTTCCCTCGCCGGCGCCACGGGCGACGCGGTCCGGACGCTCGCGATCTACGCGGCGCTCGGGCTCGTCGCGCTCGTCCCGCTCGCGCGGGCCTTCGACGCCCTCGCGCTCGGTGACGAGACCGCCTTCACGCTGGGCGTGCCGGTCGAGACGGTGAAGAGGACGGCCTACCTGGCCGCGTCGCTCCTCGCGGCGGCGGCGGTCGCCTTCTCGGGGATCATCGGCTTCGTCGGCCTCCTCGTCCCCCACGCGGTCCGGGCGGTCTCGCGAGGAAACCGGCCGCTGCTCCTCCTCTCGTTCCTCGGAGGCGCGGTTCTCCTCGTCCTCGCGGACACGGCGGCGCGGACGCTCTTCGCGCCGGCCGAGATCTCCGTCGGCGCCATCACCGCGCTCCTCGGCGCGCCGGCCTTCCTCGTCCTGATGCGGAGGCGCGGTTGATCGAGCTCTGCGGGGTCCGGGCGGGCTACGGCGGCGCCGACACGCTCCACGGCGTCGACCTGGAGCTCGCGCCGGGCGAAACGGTCGCGCTCCTCGGGGAGAACGGCGCGGGAAAGTCGACGCTCCTCAAGGTCCTCGCGGGGCTCCTCCGGCCGCGCGCCGGCGCGGTCCTGCTCGGAGGGCGGCCTCTCGCGGACGTGCCGCGCCGCGAGGCGGCGCGGCGGATCGGCTACCTGCCGCAGGCGTTCGTCCCGCTCTTCCCGATGCGGGCGCTCGACGCGGTCCTCCTCGGCCGGACGCCGTGGCTGCCGGCGTTCGGCGGGCCGTCGCCGGGCGACGTCGCGGCCGCCGGACGGGCGCTCGCGGAAGTGGACGCGGAGGCCTTCGCCGGGACCGACCTGCTCGAGATGAGCGGCGGCGAGCGGCAGCGCGTCCTCCTCGCCCGGGTCTTCGCCGGCGAGCCGCAGGCGCTTCTCCTCGACGAGCCCGCGGCAAACCTCGACCCGCGGCACCGCCTCCTGGTGACGGAGGCTCTCCGCCGCCGCGCCTCGGAGGGAGCCGCGGTCCTCTTCTCGACCCACGAGATCGACCTCGCGGCCTCGGCGGCCGACCGTGCCGTCCTCCTGTCGGCGGGCCGCGTCGTGGCGGCGGGGCCGGTCGCGAAGGTCCTCACGGGGCCCCTCCTCTCGGAGCTCTTCCGCGTCTCGGCGTCGGTGACGCCCGGACCGGGCGGGCGCCCCGTCGTCTCGCTCGCGAGCCGGCTCGGGTAACATCGCCCCCTTCGCCATGATCTGGTTCAAGAAGGACAAGAGCCCGCGGCCGGTGCGCGACCAGAAGTCGGCGTCGCTCGGCGAGGGGCTGTTCCTCAAGTGCGAGGGGTGCCGCGAGACGCTCTACGCGAAGGAAGTCGAGCGGAACCTCTCGGTCTGCCCGAAATGCCAGCACCACTTCCGCCTTTCGGCCGATGCCCGACTCCGACTCCTCTTCGACGACGAGCGCTGGCAGGCGCTCTACTCGGAGGTGCGTCCCGTCGACCCGCTGAAGTTCAAGGATTCGAAGCGTTACCGCGACCGGCTGAAGGAGTACGAGGCCCGCACGGGGCGCCCCGACGCGATCATCGCGGCGACCGGAAACCTCGACGGCCGGCGCGTCGTCGTGGCGGTTCTCGACTATGCCTTCAGCGGGGGCTCGATGGGCTCGGTCGTCGGCGAGGTGATCACGCGCTCGGCGGAGCTCGCCCTGCGCGAGCGGCTCCCTCTGATCATCGTCTCGGCGTCGGGGGGCGCGAGGATGCAGGAGGGAATCCTCTCGCTGATGCAGATGGGGAAGATCTCCGGCGCGCTCGCCCGCCTCGGCGACGCGCGCGTGCCCTATCTTTCCGTTCTGACCGACCCGACGACGGGAGGCGTGACGGCCTCGTTCGCGATGCAGGGAGACGTGATCCTGGCGGAACCGAAGGCGCTGATCGGCTTCGCCGGGCCCGCGCGTCATCGAGCAGACGATCCGCCAGACGCTCCCCGAGGGATTCCAGCGCGCGGAGTTCCTGCTCGACCACGGGTTCGTGGACGCCGTCGTCCCTCGCGAGAAGCTGAAGGCGACGATCGGGACGCTCCTCAAGCTCTTCGGGGAGTGAGCGGGCTCGGCTGGCTCGACGCGCTCGGGCCGCAGAGGATCCGCCCCGGCCTCGACCGGACGCGGGCCCTTCTCGCCTCGCTCGGGAACCCGGAACGGGCCTTCCGCTCCGCCCTGATCGCCGGGACCAACGGCAAGGGGTCGACCGCGGCCGCCCTTTCCGCGATCTTCCGGACCGCCGGCGTCCGGGCGGGCCTCTACACGTCGCCCCACCTCATCCGCGTCACGGAGCGGATCCGGGTCGACGACGCCGACGTTCCGGCCGCGGCGCTCGACGACGCCCTCGCCCTCGTCGCGGCCGTCGCGGGACCGGCCGACCGGGGCCCGACCTACTTCGAGGCGCTCACCGTCGCGGCCTTCGAGCTCTTCCGGAGGGCGCGCGTCGAGGTTGCCGTCGTGGAAGTGGGGATCGGCGGGAGGCTCGACGCGACGAACGTCCTCGACCCCCGAGGTCTCCGTCGTCACGAACGTCGGCGCCGACCACCTCGACGTGCTCGGCCCGACCCTCGCCGACGTCGCGCGCGAGAAGGCCGGGACCTTCCGGAGCGGCCGGCCCGCCCTCGTCGGGGCCGCCGGGAGCCCTCCCGACGCGGCGGCG
Source organism: uncultured Acidobacteriota bacterium (assembly GCA_963821435.1). Classification (GTDB taxonomy): domain Bacteria; phylum Acidobacteriota; class Thermoanaerobaculia; order UBA5066; family UBA5066; genus DAOMFB01. The sequence continues at coordinate 272,338 of CAWGDR010000004.1, read as the reverse complement.
GTCCTCCGCGCCGAGGCGGCGCGGGTCGGAGCCCGGCTCGCGGAGATCGCCCCGGATGCCCGGTGGGACGGCGTCTTCTCGCTGGCAGGCGCGCACCAGCGGGCGAACGCGGCGCTCGCGGTCGCGGCCGCGCGCACGATGGCGCCGCTCGACGAGGAATCGATCGCGCGCGGCCTCGCGGCGACGCGCTGGCCGGGACGCCTGCAGCGGGTCGTGCGCCCCGGCGCACGCGCGTGGATCCTCGACGGCGCGCACAACCCGGACGGCGCCCGGGCGCTCGCGGCCTGGCTCGACGCCGAGGGGCTCTCCGGGCGGGTCGACCTCCTCTTCGGCGGGATGGCCGACAAGGACCTCGAGGCGGTCTTCGCGCCGCTCGCTCCGAGGGTCGCCCGGGTCCTCTTCGCGGCGCCCGTCTCGCCCCGCGCGGCCGCCCCGGCGGCGCTCGTCCGAAAGGCTCGGGCGGCACGATGCCGGGACGGCGCCCTCCGTGGCGGCGGCGGTCGCCGAGCTCGACGCGGCGGGAACGTCCGCGCCCCCGGTCCTCGTGGCCGGCTCCCTCTATCTCGTCGGCGAGGTGCTCGCTCTAATATCCCCGCCATGAGCCGCGACCTTCCCCGGGTCGTCACCTTCACGAAGAGGGACCTCGAGGCGATGGAGGAGCGGAGCCTGGCCGTCACCGCGTCTCGCTCCTCCCGCGCGACACGCCGGTGGCCGGTCGAAGGTGAGGGGCGCAGCTACGACTACCGGACCGAGTACCAGCGGGACCGCGACCGGATCATCCACTCGCGCGCCTTCCGCCGGCTGAAGCACAAGACGCAGGTCTTCATTCCCGTTCGAGGGGGACCACTACCGGACCCGGCTCACGCACACGCTCGAGGTGACGCAGATCGGCCGGACGGTCGCGCGCGCGATGGGCCTGAACGAGGACCTGACCGAGGCGTGCTGCCTCGGGCACGACCTCGGGCACACGCCGTTCGGCCACTCGGGCGAGAAGGTCCTGAACCGGATCCTCGCCGGAGCCGAGCCGTCGATCCCGGTCGAGCCGAAGGTCGCGGCGCTCGCCGGCGCCTTCAAGCACAACTACCAGTCGGTCCGCGTCGTCGACGTCCTCGAGAAGCGCTACGCCCACCCGGGCCTGAACCTGACGAACGACACGCGCGAGGGGATCCTCAAGCACACGACCTGGCGCCGGGATTTCCCGTTTCCCGGACCTCGACGACGAGGGGCTCAACCTCTCCTCCGGCGGGCACCTCGAGGGACAGGTCACGGGCTGGGCCGACGAGTTCGCGCAGCAGGCGCACGACCTCGAGGACGGCCTGAAGCTCGTGGAGTTCGGAAAGGTCCTCGCGCTGCCGATCGCGAAGGCGGTGCTCGAGGCGCTCGGCCCCCGCTGGGAGGCGACGGAGGATCGGACGGTGCGGCACGCGATGCTGATCCGCGGGATGATCCACCTCCTCGTCACGGACCTCATCACCGCCTCGCGCGGCTCGATCGAGGCGTGGGTCACGTCCCGGAGAATCGCGACGCCCGACGATTTCTACGCCCAGAGGCGGAAGCTCCCGGCTCTCTCGTCGCCCCGTCGAAGGCGGGCGAGCGCTTCTACCGCGAGCTGAAGGAGTTCATCTACCAGCACGTCATCCACAGCCACCTCGTGTCGAAGCACGACGGGAGGGCGCAGCTCGTCGTCACGACGCTCTTCGGCGCCTGGTACCGGAACCCGCGCCTGCTGCCGGACGACGTCCTGCTCCGCTACCGCGACCTCGCGGGCGTGGGGTACCTCCGAGACATCCCGCTCAAGCGGCTCGACGCCGAGATCGCCGCGAACTACCACCGGAAGCCGCTCTTCCTCCGCTCGATCGCCGACCACCTCGCGGGGATGACCGACAGCTACGCGCTCGCGGAGTACGACGGGATGGTCTCGGCCTATCCGCGGCGCCGCCTCGGAAGCCCCGAGTGATCGGCTGGGGATAAGATCGCCGCGTGAAGATCGCGTTCGGCGCCGACCACGCGGGCTTTCCCGCTGAAGGAGCAGCTGGGGACCTACCTCGCCGGCGCGGGGCCACGAGGTCATCGACCTCGGCACGACCTCGACCGAGTCGGTCGACTACCCCGATTTCGGCTTCGCGGTCGGGATGGCCGTCGCCGGCGGGCCGCGCCGAGCGGGGCGTCATCTGCTGCGGCACGGGGATCGGGATCGCGATCGCCGCGAACCGCGTCAAGGGCGTTCGCGCCGGCGTTCCGAACGACCTCTTCGCCACCCGGCTCATGCGCGAGCACAACGACGCGAACGTCATCGCCTTCGGCGCCCGGCAGACCGCGGTGCCGCTCGCCGAGGCGATGCTCGACCTCTTCCTCTCGACCCCTTTCGCCGGCGGCCGCCACGAGCGCCGGGTGAAGAAGCTGGACGGAGAGCCCTCATGAGCACGACCGTCGCCGCCCGCGCCCGCCTCCTGAACCGCCCGCTCGCCGAGGTCGACCCCGACATCGCGCGCGTCCTCGCGAACGAGCTGGCGCGCCAGCAGGACGGGATCGAGCTGATCGCCTCGGAGAACTTCACCTCGCGGGCCGTCCTCGAGGCGATGGGCTCGGTCCTGACGAACAAGTACGCCGAGGGCTACCCCGGCAAGCGCTACTACGGCGGCTGCGTGAACGTCGACGAGGGGGAGTCGCTCGCGATCGCGCGCGCGAAGGCCCTCTTCTCGCCGGGGAATCCCGACGCCGTCCACGCGAACGTCCAGCCCCACGCCGGCTCGCAGGCGAACGCGGCGGTCTACATGGCGTGCCTGAAGCCGGGCGACACCCTCCTCGGCATGTCGCTCGCGCACGGCGGACACCTCACGCACGGCCACCCGCTGAACGTCTCGGGGAAGCTCTACCGCGTCGTCGCCTACGGCGTGGCCGAAGGAGGACGAGCGGATCGATTACGGCGAGCTCCGCCGGATCGCCGAACAGGAGAAGCCGAAGCTCATCGTCGCGGGCGCCTCGGCCTACCCGCGGACGCTCGACTTCCCGAAGTTCCGCGAGGTCGCCGACGCCGTCGGCGCGCTCCTGATGGTCGACATCGCCCACATCGCGGGCCTCGTCGCGACGGGCCTCCACCCCTCGCCGGTCGGACATGCCCACTTCATCACGACGACGACGCACAAGACGCTCCGGGGTCCCCGCGCCGGGCTCATCCTCTGCACTCCGGAGTGGGCCAAGGAGGTCGACAAGGCGGTCTTCCCCGGCCAGCAGGGGGGGCCGCTCGAGCACATCATCGCGGCGAAGGCCGTGGCGCTGAAGGAAGCGGCGACGCCCGAGTTCGCCGCCTACCAGAAGCAGGTCGTCGAGAACGCCCGCGTCTTCGCGGACGCCGTCGCCGCGCGCGGCTTCCGGATCGTCTCGGGCGGGACCGACAACCACCTCTTCCTCGTCGACGTCGGGAAGAAGAACCTGACGGGGAAGGCCGCCGAGAAGGCGCTCGACGCCGCCGGGATCACCGTGAACAAGAACACCATCCCGTTCGACCCGAACCCGCCGATGGTGACCTCGGGCCTCCGGATCGGGACCCCCGCCGTCACGACGCGCGGCATGGGGACGGGCGAGATGACGACCATCGCGGGCTGGATCGGGGAGGTCCTCGACGCGCTGGAGGACACCGCCGTCCAGACGCGCGTCCACGCGAAGGTCCGGGAGCTGACGTCCGCCTTCCCCCTGTACTAGCGCTTCTTGAGAGCGCGCGAGACGCCGAGGCGGATCCGGAAGAGGTCGAGGTAGGCCTGCACGCCCCCCCAGAGGGTGACGCGCGAGTCGGCGGAGTTGAACCAGAGGACCGGGACCTCCGCGATCGGAAAGCCGAGCTTCCGCGCGAGCAGCAGGGCCTCGACGTCCCAGGCGAAGCGGTCGACCCGGGCGCGGGAGAAGACGGCCTGCGCCGCCTCCCGCGAAAAGAGCTTGAAGCCGCACTGCGTGTCGCGGATGCCGGGGAGGGCCACGACCCGGACGACGCGGTTGAAGAGCTTCCCGGCGAAGACGCGGAAGAAGCGCCTGGCGCTCCTTCACGAGCGTCTCGTCGACGGCTCGCGAGCCGATGGCGACGGGCGCGCCCGCGGCGGCCAGCTTCTCCCACTCCGGCATCGGCGTCGAGAAGTCGGCGTCGGAGACGAGGATGCTCGCCCCCTCCGCCGCGAGCGCGCCCGCGCGGACGGCCGCCCCCTTTCCGCGGTTTTCCGGGAGGCGGACGACGCGGAGGGAGAGACCGAGGCGGCGGCCCGCCTCCTCGGCGCGGCCTGCGGTCCGGTCGCGCGAGCCGTCGTCCACGACCACGACCTCCGCCGAGAGCGGCGCCTGGCGCTGCGAGAGGAACGCCGCCACCGACTCGAGGGAGGACGGGAGGCGCGTCTCCTCGTTGAAGGCCGGGATGACGATCGAGAGATCGGGCCTCACGCGACGGCCGCCTCCCAGACGAACTGGTAGCCGAAAAGCCCGGGAAGGAGCCGCGCCGCCGCGACCGCGGCGCCGCGCACGACGGGGGCGAGCGGCGGGCGCCCCAGGAACGGCAGCGCGAGCTCGAGCGGCATCGCCGTCGCGGTCTCGGAAAGGACCGTGAAGCCGTGCGACGCGAGGAGCCGCCGGCCCGTCTTCCGCGTGAAGAACCGGAGGTGCGTCTCGTCCAGGATGCCGCGCGGCGTGTACTCGAATCGGCCGGCGAGAAGCGACAGGCGGACCGTCACGTTCGCCACGTTCGGGAGCGACACGAGGAGCCGTCCGTCCTTCCGGAGGAGGGGCCGGAGCCTTTCGAGCACGGCGCCCGGGTCCGGAAGGTGCTCGAGGACGTCTCCCACGACGACGACGTCGAAGGGCGCCTCGTCGATCGCCGAGAGAGACTCGAGGATGTCGCGGGCGACGCAGCGGTCGAAGAGGTGCGGCCGAGACGGCGGCGGCCTCGGTGTCGAGCTCGATGCCGGCGAGATACGAACAGCGATCGCGGACGCGGCGGGCCAGCTCGCCGGCGCCGAACCCGACGTCCAGAAGACGCAGTCCCGTGCCGCGGGCGCCGATCTTCGAGAGGAGAACCTCGTGGGACGAGCCGGGAATCGGCTTCCACGGGTAGCGCGGACCCGGGGAGGCGGCGCTCAGACGGGTGACCTCTGCGCGATCGGGATCCGCCGGCCGGTGCCGAACGCCTTCGCGGAGACCTTCAGGCCCGGCGCGGCCTGTGCCCGCTTGTATTCGGCGCGGTCGAGCTGCCGTGCGATGCCGGTGACGAGGGAGAGCGGCGCCTTCACCCGGGCGGCCGTCGCGCGCGCCGAGAGGCCCCGCTCGACCAGCGACTCGAGAATCGCGTCGAGCAGCGGGTAGGGCGGGAGCGTGTCCTGGTCGGTCTGGCCCGGCCGGAGCTCGGCCGATGGCGGCTTCGTCAGGCTCGCCTCGGGGATCAGCGGCCGGGCCGCCCGGGCGTTGAGGTGCCGGGCGAGCGCGTAAACACGCAATTTCGGAAGGTCCGAGATCGGGGCGAGGCCCCCGCACATGTCGCCGTAGAGCGTGCAGTAGCCGATCGCGAGCTCGCTCTTGTTCCCGGTCGTCAGGACGAGCGGTCCGAACTTGTTCGAGACCGCCATCAAGAGGAGGCCGCGGAGGCGCGACTGCACGTTCTCCTCGGCCACGTCCTCGGAGCGCCCCGAGAAGAGCGGGCCGAGCGTTTCCTTCGCGGCGGCGAAGAGCGGGCCGATCGGCAGGACCTCGAAGCGGATCTGGAGGTTCTTCGCCAGGACCCGCGCGTCCGCGATCGAACCGGCCGAGGAGTAGGGCGACGGGAGGGCGATCCCGGTCACGTTCTCCGCCCCGAGGGCCTCGGCAGCGAGCGCCGCGACGAGCGCCGAGTCGATGCCGCCCGAGAGGCCGAGGACCGCGGTCGGGAATCCGCACTTGGCCGCGTAATCGCGGATGCCGAGGACGAGCGCCCGCCGGAGCGACTCGAGCGGGTTTCCATCGGCGTCGTCGGAGAAGGCGCGGGGCCGGCGCCCCGGAACCGCGCGGATCCGGCGGGCGCGTCCCCTCCCCGGCCCGAGCTCGACGACGACGAAGTCCTCCTCGAAGAGGGCGGCGCGGGCCGCAACGCGCCCCGAGCCGTCGAGGACGATCGACCCGCCGTCGAAGACCAGCTCGTCGTTCCCGCCGACGAGGTTGACGTAGGCGACGGGGACGCGGCCGTCGCGGGCGAGGCGCGCCAGCATCCGCCTCCGGAGCGCCGGCTTTCCCTCGTTGAAGGGGGAGGCCGAGACGTTCAGGATCAGCGTCGCGCCCCGTCGGACCAGCTCGTCGCCGGGGTCCTCGCGATAGAGCCGCCGCGTGCGCCAGAAGTCCTTGTCGTTCCAGAGGTCCTCGCAGATCGAGAGGCCGAGCGTTTCGCCCGCGAGGCGGACGAGCGTGCACGAGGCTCCGGCCTCGAAGTGCCGCCCCTCGTCGAAGACGTCGTAGGTGGGGAGGAGAAGCTTCCGGGCGACGGCCTTCGCCTTCCCGCGGTGGAGGAGGACGGCCGCGTTGTGGAAAGGCTTGCCGGTCCGCTTCCGATTCGGAAGAAACGTGCCGACGAGGAGGGCCGTCTCCCCGACGCGCCGCGTCAGCGCGGCGAGCGCCCGCGCGCCTTCCTGCTGGAACGCCGGCCGCTCGATCAGGTCCCGCGGGGGGTAGCCGCAGAGCGAGAGCTCGGGGACGGCCAGGAGGTGCGCGGCGGCCTCTTCGGCGCGGGCGAGGCTCCGGAGGATCTTCGCGGCATTTCCCTCGAAATCGCCGACGGTCGTGTCGATCTGGGCGAGGGCCAGCCGCATCAGGCGTCGGGCCGTTCGGCCGCGGCGACGGTCGTCGACGAGAGGAGGTCGGCGAGGGTCCGGCCGCGCCGGTCGAACGCGGCGAGGAGGAGCGGCACGCCGGCGAGGAGGCCCGTCAGGAGGAAGCCGACGAAGCGAAGGAAGGAGGAGAGGAGCGTCGGCGACCCTCCGTCCTCCGCGCGGATCCGGAGGTCGGCGAGCGCCATCCCCGGCGTCGTCCCCCAGACGAACGGCGCGAGGACGAGGAGGACGAGCGCCGCGATGAAGAGGAAGGCCGCGAGCGGGACGAGGGCACGAAGCGGAAAGCGAAGCTCGAGGAGGAGGGCGCCGGCCGCCAGCTCCACCGCCGCCACGAGCGCGAGGATCAGGAGGTCCGCGAGGCCCGCGGCGATGCGGCGCGCGAAGACGACGCGCCCGTCGGACTCGGCGGAGAGGCTCACGATCGGGGCCTCGTCCTCCTCCGTATTCCGCGGGCCCCCCGCCTCGACGGCCTCGGGGAGGCGCGAGGCCTCCGCCTCGACCGCGGGCGCGGCGGTCGGGGCCGTCTCCCGTCCCGGCCGGAGCGGCGTCTCGCCGACGTCCGGAAAGAGCGACAGCGTCTTGCCGCGCGGGGCCTTGCGGGGCGGCTCCCCGCCGAGTGGATGCTCGGCGAGGGGGTCGCGAGGCGGCTCGGCCATCAGCGGGTCACTGCCGGATCGTCAGGTGACGGACGAAGATGCGCGCGAGAAGGTCGTTCGTTCCCTTCGCGTAGCGCTTCGCGAACTTGTGGAGGCGCTGCGCGTCGGTGTCCGTCGGCCGGATCTTGATCGCCTCGAGGAAAGCCGCGGAAGCCCGGTCCATGTTCCCGGACTGCAGGGCCTGGATGCCGCTGTTGACGTAGGAGTTGAGGAGGTACTCCTCGACGTCCTGGTTCTTCGCATCGATCTTCCGGAGCTCCCAGAGGAGCTTGATCGCGCCGTCGTAGTCCCCTTCGGCGTACGACTTCGCGGCGCTCCGGAGCGCGTCCACCTGCTCGCGGGCCTTCTTGAGGGCCTGGGCGGCCTCGGCGTCCTCGGGCCGCGCCTTCACGACCGGGTCGAGCGCCTTGACCACGTCGATGTACCGGCTCGCCTTGAGGGCGGCGAAGCCCTGCGCGCGGAGCTCCTCCAGGTTCGCCGGCCCCGGGGCGTTCGCGGCCGGCGTCGGTGCCGCGGCGTTCCGGTACTGGTCGATCTTCGTCAGGGCCTCGTTGTGGCGCGGGTCGCCATCGGGGATGGCGAGCAGCGCCTGGATTGCGGCGTCGACCTTTCCCTGCTCGAAGAGCTGCTGCGCCTTGGCGACGGGATCGTCGGGCGCCGGCTTCGCCTTCGAGGCGGCCCCGGCCGCCGGCTGCCCGGCCGTCCCCTTCGCGTCCGCCGGCGGGCGGGGGCGCCGTCCCCGGAAGAGCCACCACGCTCCGCCTCCGATTGCGAGGAGGAGGGCGAACCCGACGGCGAGAACCACCCTGAGGTCGAGGCCGCCCCGCCGCGGGCCGCGCGCCTCGAACGCCGCGGGCGCCTCTTGGCCGGCCGTCCCGGGCGCGTCGGGCGCCGAGAGCGCCGCCTCGAGGCTGGGCTCGGAGCTGTCGGCGAACGAGGGGGGATGCGGCGCCTCCAGCTCGTGGCGCATGAAGTCGGAGTCGGTCCCCGGCGTGGACGCCGCGGACGCCGGGGCGGAGAGCGCCGCCTCGATCTGGTTCAGGTACGAGCGGGCCGTCGCGTCGTGCTCCGAAATGGCGAGGACGTCGAGGAACTTGCTCCGGGCGCCCGGGAGGTCTCCCGCCTCGTAGAGCTGCACCCCTTCGGAGACGAGGAGGTCGACCTTCCGGGAAGAGTCGGCCAGCTGGTCCCGCGCCGCGTCGATCCGGCGCGACGCCTCGTCGTTCGAAAGGTCGATCAGGAAGACGCGGCTCCAGAGGTCGATCGCCTCCTGCGGGTTTCCGCGCGCGAGCGCGTCGTCCCCCTGCTTGAGGAACTGCGCGATCCGCGGGTCTCCGGACATGGCCGCGCTCGGGCCGGGGCCGACGCGCGAGGCGGACGGGGAGAGTTCCGGAGACGGTGGCGAAGCCCCGGGCGCGGCCGCAAGTGGGGGCTCGGTGCCGGCGCCGAACGGGTCCTGCACGAGGTCGAAGCCGCCGGAGATCGCTTCGGGCGGCTCATCCGACGGCGGCGGCTCGGGCTCGCCGAACGACGGCGCCGGGGCGGCCTCCGCCGCCGGACCGGGAGCCGCCGGGGCTCCGCCGAAAGGGTCGGCGGCCGCGAAGTCGTCGAAAACGAGGTCGTCGAGGGAGCCGGTGGGCGCGGGCGCGGCGGGGGCCGGCCCGGGCGGGACCATCGGGGCCACGGGCGCGGGGCGCGGCGGAAAAACCGACCCCGGCGCGGGCGCCGCCTGAGCGGGCGGCGCGGCGGCCGCCGGGCCGAGGAAGGGATCGAAGGGCGCGAGGTCGACGCGGGTTCCCGAGGGGACGCCGCGCAGGCTCTCGAGCAGCTGGCGCGCCGGCGAGAAGCGGGTGTCCATCTTCAGGATGAAGTCGCAGCCGAGAAGGGCCTCCTCGTTTCGCGCGTCGCGGGCCAGCTGGAGCGTGTGCCGGAACGTCTGCAGGACCTTCTCGCGCGCCTCCGGGGCGAGGGAGGGGCTGCCCTCGTACGAATTCATCGACGGAATGCTAGCAGGGTACGATGGGCTTGGAGACGAGAGGCGCGATGAAAAGCCTGATCGAATGCATCCCCAACGTCAGCGAAGGCCGGAGGGACGACGTCGTCGCGCGGCTCGCCGAGTCCGCGGTCCACGCGGGCCCGGGCGTGCTCCTCCTCGACCGGACCTCGGACAAGGACCACAACCGCTCGGTCTTCACCTACCTCGGCGACGGGCCCGCTCTCGTCCGGGGGATGACGGCACTCGTCGGGGCGGCACTCGAGGAGATCGACCTCGCGACGCACCGGGGCGCGCACCCGCGCCTCGGCGCGGTCGACGTGATTCCGTTCGTCCCGGTCCGCGGCGCCACGTCGGCCGATTGCGTCGCCCTCGCGAGGGAGCTGGGGAAGGCGCTCGCCGCGCGGTACGACCTCCCCGTCTACCTCTACGAGGACGCGGCGTCGTCGCCCGAAAGGCAGAACCTCGCGAACGTCCGGAAGGGGGAGTTCGAAGGGCTGGCCGCGAAGATGAAGGACCCGGCGTGGACGCCGGACTTCGGCCCTCCGGCGCCGCACCCCCGCGGGGGCGCGACGGTCGTCGGAGCGCGCGCGCCGCTCATCGCTTACAACGTCAACCTCGGCACGGCGGACCTCGCCGTCGCGGACCGGATCGCAAAGGCCATCCGGCACCTCTCGGGCGGCTACCGGTTCGTGAAGGCGATGGGCGTGAAGCTGGAGGCGCGGGGCCAGGTCCAGGTCTCGATCAACATGACGAACTACGAAAAGACGCCGCTCCACCGCGTCTTCGAGACCGTGCGGATCGAGGCCGAGCGCTACGGCGTCCCGGTCGTGGGGAGCGAGATCGTGGGCCTCGTCCCGGCCCCCGCGCTCTTCGGCGCGGCGTCTCACTACCTCAGGCTCGAGGCCGATCCGGGCCCGCAGGTCCTCGAGAACAAGCTCCTCGACCTCGCCTTCTCGTCGAAGGGGGAGTGACGCCCCGGGCCGGCCGGGCCTCCTTCGCGGCGGCGCCTAGAGCCGCTCGTCCCGCGGCGCCTCGACGCCCCAGGCCCGGAGCCTTCGGTGGAGCGTCGTCCGGTCGAGGCCCAGCCGCTCGGCGGCCCGGGAGACGTTCCCCTTCAGCTCGGCGAGGACCTTCGTGATGACCCGGCGCTCGAACGCCTCGCGCGCCTGCGCGAGCGTCTGCCCCGGCGGCAGCGACTCGTCCCCGCCCGGCGTGAGCGGCTCATCCTCGGCAGGGAGGTCGGCGGCGTCGACGACCGGCCCCGGCGTCATCAGGAGCGCGCGCTCGACGAGGTTCTGCAGCTCGCGGACGTTGCCGGGCCAGCGCCTTCGGGAGAGCGCCTCGAGCGCGGCGGGCGTGAAGTTCTTCGGTCGCCGGCCGCGCCGCGCGGCGAGGCGCGCCGCGAAGTGCGTCGCGAAGGCCGGGATGTCCTCGGGCCGCTCGTGGAGCGGAGGAACCCGGAGCGGGACGACCGCGAGCCGGAAGTAGAGGTCCTCGCGGAACGTCCCCGCCCGGATCATCGACAGGAGGTCCCGGTTCGTCGCGGCCAGGATCCTCACGTCGGTCGCGATCGTCTTCGTGGAGCCGACCGGCGTGATGCGGCCGTCCTGGATGGCGCGCAGGATCTTCGCCTGGGTCCGCGGGGACATGTCGCCGATCTCGTCGAGGAAGAGCGTCCCCCCGTGCGCCTGTTCCCACTTTCCCTTCCGGTCGTCGACGGCGCCCGTGAACGAGCCCTTCACGTGGCCGAACAGCTCGCTCTCGATCAGCTCGTCCGGGATCGCGGCGCCGTTCACCTCGACGAACGGCCCCTCGGCGCGCGGCGACGCGCGGTGGAGCGCGAGCGCCACGAGCTCCTTCCCGACGCCGCTCTCGCCCGTGATCAGCACGCGGGCGTCCGAGGCCCCGGCCCGCCGGATCTCCTCGCGGAGCTTCGCGAAGGCGGGGGAGTCTCCGAGCAGCGTCTCTCCCTCGGCCTCGCGCGCCTGGAGGCTCCGGAGCTCGCGCTTCAGGGCGTCCCGCTCCAGGGCGAGCCGGCGTCTCTCGAGCACCTTCTCGAGCGTCAGGAGGACGCGCTCGAGCGAGAGCGGCTTCTCGAGGAAGTCGTCGGCGCCGCGCTTGACGGCCTGGACCGCCGTCTCCACGGTGCCGTGCCCGGAGATCATGACGACCGGGAGGTCGGAGCCGCCGGCGCGGATCCGGTCGAGGACCGTGAGCCCGTCGACGTCGGGCAGCCAGACGTCGAGGAACGCGGCGTCGAGCGTCGCGCCGCCGCCGTCGAGGGCGCGCTCCAGCGCCTCCTGCCCGAGGCCGACGGCCACGACGTCGTACCCCTCGTCGCCGAGGATCTGGGAGAGCGTCCGCCGGATTCCCGGCTCGTCGTCGCAGACGAGAATCCTCATCGCCTCACCCGGCGGGCCACTCGAAGACGAAACGGCATCCGTGCGGCACATTCTCCTCCAGGGTGACGCGCCCCGCGTGCTCCGCGGCGATCCGCGCGGCGATCGAGAGCCCGAGCCCCGTCCCGCGCTCCTTCGTCGAGAAGCTCGGGTCGAAGACGCGTCCGCGGTCCGCGGGCGGGATGCCGGGGCCGTCGTCCGTCACGGAGAGCGACGGCCCGTCCCCCGTCGACCGTCGCCCGGATCGAGACCGCCCCGCCCGCCGGGGTCGCCGCGACGGCGTTGTCGACCAGGTTCACGAGGAGCCGCTTGACCTGCTCGGCGTCGGCGCGGACGGCGGGGAGGTCGGGCGGGACCTCCGCCGTGACCGTGACGCCGGGCTTCATGGCGCCGTAGAGCTTCGCCACCTGAAGGACGACGCCGCCGAGGTCCGCGGGCTCGAGCCGCGCGGCCGGCAGCCGCGCGAATCGCCCGAAGGAGTCGACGAGGCCGGAGAGCGTCGAGACCTCGTCGATGATCGTCGAGGCCCCCTCCTCGACGACCTGGTGCAGCTCGCGGTCGCCCGCCGCCGCGGCCCGCCGGCGCATCCGCTCCGCCGCGAGCCGGATCGGCGTGAGTGGGTTCTTGATCTCGTGCGCCATCCGGCGGGCCGCCTCCTCCCACGCGGAGGCACGCTCGGCCCGGACGAGGGCGGTCGTGTCTTCGAGCGTGACGACCCACGACGCGTTCTCGCCGGGCTGCGCCGGGACGCGGGCGACGCGCGCGTCGAGGACGCGGCCGGACAGGGAGAGCGTCGTCTCGCGGGGAGCATCGGCTTCGACCGCGCCCCGGAGGAACTGCCGGAGCGGCTCCAGCTCCCGTCCGGCCAGCAGCGTCGTCGAGCGGCTCCCCCTCGGCCGCGTGCGGCGCCGCGAGGAGCCGGCGCGCGGTCTCGTTGAGCGCCAGGAGGGTCCGGTCGTCGGCGAAGGCCACGACGCCGGCGCCGACGTGGGCGAGAATCGTCCCGACGCGCCGGCGCTCCTCGTCGAGGCGCCGGTTCGTCCCGAGGAGCTCCTCGTTCGCCTTCACGAGATGAGCGCGGCTCCGGCGCAGCTCGGCCGTCATCGAGTTGAAGGCGCCGGAGAGGGCCGCGATCTCGTCCCCCCCTCCACCTCGACGGCGGCGTCGAAGTCGCCCGCGCCGATCCGCCGGGCCGACGCGGCGAGGGCCGCGATCGGCCGCGTGACGCGGCGGGCGAGGAGAAGCCCGACCCAGACCGACGCGAGGAGGACGAGGAACGCGAGCAGGAGAAAGAGGAGGACCTGGATCGCGGCGAGCGACGAGCGCTCGGCCTGGAGCATCGCGTACGCCGAGGTCGCCTCCGAGAGCCGGCGGAGCGGCTCCCGCCTCGGCCGGAGGGTCGTAGGTCCCGACGACGAGGACGCCGTTCGGGGCGGGCAGGACGCGTCCGCGCCGCCTGGCCGCCGTCCCGCGCCTGCTCGATGCGGCGGGAGGCGCCCGCGGGCGGTCGCGTCGGCGATCCAGTCGGGGCCCGGGTCGGGAAGGTCGTGGAGGGGCCAGCGCGGCGAGCTGACGGCGAGCGGCGTCGCGCCCGGCGGCGACGCCCGGCGCCACTCGACGAGGTCGGCGCCCGACTCCTCCCGGACGGTCTGGAGGATGGAGCACGGCCGCGTCGTCCGACTCCACCCGCGCGAGCCGCGACCTCAGGCGCGCGCCGGTCCGCGCCTCGAAAGCCCCGTCGCGGGCGCGGACGAGGTCGGCCACCTCGCGGCCCGCCCGCACGGTCTCCTCCACGGCGGGCGCGAACCACTGCTCGACGCTCTTCTGGAGGAGGCCCGTCGTCGGGAGGACGAGCAGGGCGATGGGGAGGAGCGCGAGCCCGACGTTCGTCGCGACGACGCGGACGCGGAAACCGCGAGCCGAAGACGCCGCGCCGCGACTCGAGGAACGAGCCGGACGGCGCTCCGGACGATGACGAAGAGGAGGATGAGGATCAGGAGGACGACGAAGTAGAAGAGGACGAAGAGGAGGACCCGGTTCGTCGCCGCCGCCGGCGTCAGCGTGCGCGTCTTCAGGAAGAGGGCGTAGAGGCCGGCGAGCGCGAGGCCGAGCGCCAGCGCGATGGCGGCGAGGCTCCGGTTGTCGCGGGACCAGCGCCGGGCGTCACGGCTCCGTCCCGCCGTTCCAGGCGAAGATCGTCGATCGCCTCCAGTCGGTCTCGAACGTCGTCGGGACGACGCCGAGCGCGACGCTCCGCGAGTAGAGGCACCGGACGCGGACGACGAGCGGCTTTCCGGCGACGTCGGGGCCCATCGTGAAGAAGGGGACCTTCGGCACGCGCGTCAGGAGCCGGGCGGCGTCCTCGAGGGTCGGGACCAGGTCGGCGGCGAGGAGCCGGTCGTCCAGGCGCCGCTCGACCAGCCAGTCGGCCGAGACCGGGCGGAACGTGGCCGTCACCTCGTAGCGCCGCTCGCTCCTCAGGGTGTCCCAGAGCCAGAAATTGTGGAATTCGAAGAGCCGGACGCGCCACGTGACGGTCGTCGGAAGGCCCGACGCGAGGCGCTGTTCGACGTCCTTCGGGAGGCCCGGCGCGAGCCAGGTCTCGACGTGCATGTCCCGGCCCTTCCACGAGATCAGGACGTTCGGGATCTGGGGCCGCTCGGGGTCCTCCTGCGCGCGGGCGGCGCGCCCGGAACGAGCACCGCGGCGAGGAACGCCAGGGCGAGCCTCGTCGAGGCGGCCGGGGTCCGGGCGCGGGCGAGCACGCCTCACTTTAGCGCGGGGACGGAGGGCCCGGACTTCGGGGATCCGCCGCTAGGCCTGGCGGGAGTAGCCGAGGCCGGCGGCGGCGGCCGGTTCCGTCTCGCGGAGCATCTCCTCGCGCAGGCGGCTCGCGAGCGCCGCGTGCAGGCCGTGGCCCGCCCGGTAGGCGACGACGTGGCCGACCACCGGGCGCCCGACGAGCGCGAGGTCGCCCAGGAGGTCCAGCGCCTTGTGCCGCACGAATTCGTCCGGGAAGCGGAGTTCGCCGTTCTCGACGCGGTCCTCGCCGACGATGATGCAGTTGCCGGCGTCGGCGCCGCGGGCGAGGCCGTGCGCCTTGAGCGCCTCGTACTCGGAGAGGAAGCCGAACGTGCGGGCGGGCGCGAGGTGCCGCGCGTAGCTCTCCGGCGTCACGACGACCGTGACCGACTGCCGGCCGATGATCGGATGCGGAAAGTCGATCGTGTACGTCACGCGGAGGTCCCGCGCGGGACGGATCTCGAGGCGCTTGCCGGCCGGCGCCGGAACGGAGATCGTGCGTCGGCGGCGACGAAGGGGCGGATCTCGATGCCGAGCGGGCGGCGGCCGGCGCGGCCGAGGGCGGCGAGCCAGGGCGTGGCGCTGCCGTCCAGGATCGGAAGCTCCGGCCCATCCACCTCCACGAGGAGGTTGTCGACACCGGCGCCGACGAGGGCCGAGAGGAGGTGCTCGACGGTCCCGACGTCGCGGCCCCTCTCGCCGAGGGACGTCGCGTGGTCGAAGCGCGCGGCCTCCTCGGCCACGGCCGGAATCACGGCGCCCACGTCGGTCCTGTGAAAGACGATTCCGTCGCCGGCCGCCGCCGGCCGGAGGATCGCTTCGACGTGTCGACCGGTGTGGAGACCGACGCCCGCGACCCGGACCGGGTGCGAGATGGTGGACGCAATTCTCACGTCCGATTCCGGTGCAGAAGCGGTGCCATCCGCCGGCGGGCGCAACTAATTGCATTTCAGAGGGTTGTCGGGCACGCATCGGGGTCCTCGGTGTGGCGTCGGGTCCCACAAGCTGAGGCGGCGGCTCCACATTCGAGCATCCGGGACCGATCGGAAGTTCCCGGCACGCCGGCTGCTATCCTGTCATGGGAAAAACTGCCCGTGCTGTCGCCGGAAGACGAGAAACCCTACGCGGACCTTCTCGCCGCGCTGCGGAAGAGATGGCAGCCGCTGAAGGCGGCGGTCTACACGATCGACGCCACGGGAGCTTTCCGCCTCAAGTCCCAGTTCGGCTTCACGCGAACCGACCGGATCCCCGACCGCTTCGCCCGGATGGACCCGCTCGCCACGCATGTCTACGAGCACCGCGAGCCGTTCTTCGTGAACAACCTGCGGCAGGCCGGCAAGCTCGCCGACCTCCTCGAGGGCGCCTCGACGACGAAGATCCTCACCGCGCCCATCTACCTCGACGGGCGGATCATCGGCATCCTCGACATCCGCGACAAGGCGGGCCGGGTCCCCTTCACGCACGACGACGTGCACGAAGTCTCCGAGCTCCTGCGGCGCTTCGCCCAGATGCTGAAGCGCCACCCGCAGTACCGCCCGACGCGGGATCACGCAGGAGGGCGAGGGCGCGGGAAACGGCGCCGGGCACGCGCTCGACAGCCCCTCGGTCGTCGACGTCGGCGATGAAGGTCCCGGCCGAGACGCCGGTCTCGCCCTACTCGGCGCCGGTCTTCGAGACCTCCTCGTTCTCGACGGCCGCGGTCCGTCAGGCGACCGAGCCCGCGGCGCCGGCCGGCGCCCGCGCCCGAGCCCGTGCGGGAGGTCGCTTCCGTCGTCCTCTCGGCGAGCGCGGCGCAGACGCTGCGCCTCGTCGAGGAGACGATGGCCCGCGCGAGCCGGCCGGCGACCCCGCCGGTCCCGGCCCGCGGGGACGCTCCCGGCGGAGGCCGAGTTCGCGCGGCTGTTTCTCCAGCAGAGCCTCTCGTTTCCCGACGTCGAGGCCGCCGCCGCCTCGGTCTTCTCGCCGGCGAAGCTCGAGATCACGCTGGCGAGCCGCCGCCCGGTCGACCCCGACGTGGAGCCGGCGCTGAAGGAGAACCTCGAGAAGGTCGTCGTCGCGGCCGGGTCTCGCCTTCGCGCTTCCCGGCCGAGATCGTCGTCCGCCCGCTCGACATCCCCGTCGCGGACGTCCGGCCTCTCAAGCGCGCCGAGATCGCCGCCATCCAGTCGTCGATCCTCGCGGGGACGGCGGAAGGGCGTGGCGATCTACTCCCTCCTCTTCCGGCACGGCCCGTCGCCCGAGGGGCGCGGAGGGGCTGCGGCCGGCGCACCTCCTCCTGAAGAGCGCGCTCGCGCAGGCCCGCGCCGAGGCGCGCTTCCGCGAGGCGTACCGCGGCCTCGTGAACAAGCTCCTCGAGCCGGGGCTCAAGCGCCGGACGGCGCTCAAGACGCACTCGTTCAACGTCGGCCGGCTCTCGCGGAAGCTCGCGATGTACCTCGGCCTGTCGCCCGTCGAGGTGGAGCAGGTCACGGTGGCGGGCATCCTCCACGACGTCGGAATGCGCGAGCTGCAGTACGACGAGATCTACTCGAAGCGCGTCCTGACCGAGGACGAGCTGAAGCTCGTCCGCCAGCACCCGCGCGTCGGGGCGTTCCTCCTCGAGGACGTGGCGTGGCCGTACCCGGTCGCGCCGCTCGTCAAGCACCACCACGAGCGCTGGGACGGCGCCGGCTATCCGGACGGCCTGAAGGGAGACCAGATCCCGCTCGGCTCGCGGATCATCCACATCGCCGAGGCCTTCGACGCCATGACGTCGCAGACGTCGTACCGCCCGGTCCTCGCCGACTACCAGGCCCTCGACATCATCGAGTCGAAGGCCGGGACGCAGTTCGACCCCGACCTCGCCGCGCGCTTCAAGAAGATGATCCAGGGCGATCGCGAGTGAGCGAGCGCGCGGCGAGCGCCGCCCCGACCGCCCCGAACGCGGGACGGCGAAAGGCGCGGCGGCGAAGGACGCGGTCCGGAACGTCGCCACGAACCGGAAGGCGTTCCACGAGTACTTCATCGAGGAGAAGATGGAGGCCGGCGTCGTCCTGACCGGGACCGAGGTGAAGTCGCTGCGCGAGGGGCGCGCCAGCCTCGTCGACGGCTACGTCGCGGTCGAGGGGAGCGAGGCGTGGCTCTGGAACGTCCACATCGCGCCCTACGAGGCGGGCAGCTGGACGAACCCCGACCCGAAGCGGAAGCGGAAGCTCCTGATGCACCGGCGCGAGATCGACCGGCTCGCCGGGAAGATCCAGAAGACGGGCGCGACCTGCGTCCCGCTCTCGGTCTACTTCAAGGGGGCGCGCGTGAAGGTCGAGGTCGCGCTCGTGACGGGGAAGAAGCTCCACGACAAGCGCGAGACGATCCGCCGCCGCGAGGCCGACCGCGAGGCGCGCGCGGCGATGAAGGCCGCGCGGCGGCGCTGAGGAGGTCGCCCCGGGCCAACGGCCGGCCGAGGACCAAATAAGGGCTCCCCGTTCGCTCCCACCGCCACGAATTTTGTCGGACCCCCGCTCTCGGAGGGGCCGTCAGACTGTGATCATGATCACGGAACGGCCCTGGCAGAAGATATGTATAAGGAGGGGCTTTCATGCGGCGGCGGGGCCTGTTTCTCGGGGTTCTCGGGCTGGGTGCGCTCCTGGGAGCGCTCCCGGCCGACGCCCAGGCGCTCGTCGACGAGGGCTCTTCACGGACTCTCGACGGCCGTTCGCTCCGGGCGCCCGCATCGTCCTCGAGCCCCTCGCCCTCGACGACGGGACGGAGGTGACCCTCGAGCTGTCGCCGCTCGAGGTCTTCGCGAAGCGGCGCCGAGATCGTCGTCCACGGGAAGAACGGGGACCACCGGATCGCGACCGCCCTCCGACCGCTGGTTCTCCGGGCGGGTCGCGGGAGACCCGTCGTCGCTCGTCGTCCTCGCGCCGGGGCCGGGGCCTTCGCGGCCTCATCGTGACCGCGGGCGGGCGGCCTGGGTCTCTCCGGAGGGTGGGGCGTATGGCGACGGGCCGGCGGGGCGGACGTTCGTTCGGACGTTCTCGCCCGAGACCGAGATGCCGGAGGCGCTGCGCCACTTCACCTGCGGCACCGAATCGCTTCCGGCTCCCCCCGGAGCGCTCCCTCTCGCGGCCCGCGCCGCGTCGGAAGACCCCAGCCCCTGAGCAACGTCATGTACTACGCCGGCATCGCCGTCGAGACCGACTACGAGCTCTACGCGAAGTTCAACTCGACGACGGGCCTCGCGAGCTACGTCGGCGACCTCTTCGCCTACGCGTCGCAGGTCTACCAGCGGGACGTCCTCGTGACGCTCCAGGTGAACTACCTCTCCATCTGGACGACGTCCGCCGATCCTTGGACGGCGACGACGAGCTCGTCGAATGCCCTGAGCGAGTTCGTGAACTACTGGAACGCGAACCGGACGGGCGTGCCGCGCTCCACGGCACACATGCTCTCGCGAAGGAGCCTCGGCGGCGGCATCGCGTACCTGAACGCCCTCTGCAGCAGCTTCGGCTACGGGGTCAGCGGAAACCTCGCCGGCGTCGCCCCGACGAACATCTCGACGACGTACTGGGATTTCATGGTCGTCACGCACGAGCTGGGGCACAACTTCGGCTCGCCGCACACGCACTGCTACTAGCCCTCCCGTCGACCAGTGCTACGCGAGCGAAGCGCGGCTGCTACAGCGGCCCGACGAGCGTCCCCCCCGAGAAGGGGACGATCATGAGCTACTGCCACCTGCTTTCGGGGGGCTACACAACATCAAGATGTTCCTCGGCGTGACGGGCGAGCCGAGCGCAGGCCGTCAAGACGACGATCCGGAACTACGTCGAGGGCCGGACGTCCTGCTTCGGGACGTCGGCGGGACCCGTCGTGACGGGCGTCTCGCCCGACTTCGGCACCGACGGCGGGCGGGACGGCGATCACGATCACCGGGGCGAATTTCGCTCTCGGGAGCGACGGTGACGATCGGGGGCGTGGCGGCGACGGGCGTCAACGTGACGAGCTCCACCACGATCGCGGCCACCACCGGCGCCCACGCCGCCGGCCTCGTCGACGTGACGGTGAAGAACCGGCAGCCAAGGGTACACGCTGGTCGGTGCGTTCTCGTACACGAGCGGCGGCGCGACGCCCACGCCGACTCCGACCGGCACCCCCACCGTGACCCCCACGTCCACCCCGACGCGGACGCCGAGCCTGACACCGACGGTGACCCCGACGGCGTCGGTCACGCCGACGACAACTCCGACACGGACGGCGACATTAACTCCCACGTCCACGCCGACTCGGACACCCACCGCGACACCGACGGTGACGCCGACGCGGACCCCGACGGACACCGACCGTGACGCCCACGGCGACCCCCACGCCAACCATGACACCAACCCGGACGCCGATGGCGACCCTAACCGCGACGCCGACCCGGACTCCGACGTCCACGCCGACCCGGACTCCAACGGGCACGCCGACCCGGACGCCGACGGCCACCCCGACGACGGTGCCGACGACGAGCCCGACCTGCCGACGCTCACGCCGACGTCCACCCCGTCGCCGACGCGCACGCCACGGCCACGTGGACACCTACGCGACGCCCACCGCGGACCCCCACGCCGACGCCGACACCGCCGGTGGTCGCGACGCCGACTCCCACCCCCACCCCGACGCGAACGCCGACGCCCAGCCCGACCCCGCGCGCGACGAGGTACTACACGCTCGCGCCGTGCCGCGTCGTCGACACGCGGAACGCCGAACGGGCCGCTGGGCGGGCCGGCGCTCCAGCCCGGGCAGGTGCGCCTCTTCACGGTCACCGGCGCCTGCGGCATTCCGGCCTCGGCCCGTTTCCATCTCCGTGAACCTGACGGCCGTCCCGACCGCCGACGGCTTACTTCGTGCTGTATCGCGGGCAACACCTCGATCCTCCGGCACGAGCAACCTGAATTTCTCGGCGGGCAAGACGAGGGCGAACAACGCCGTCGTGAGGCTCGCGACCGACCAGAGCGGCGGCGTCAACGTCAAGAACGACTCGGTGAGCGCCAACCACTTCATCCTGGACGTCAATGGCTACTTCCATTAGGCCGCGGTTCCGCCTCGCCGGACTCCTGACCATCCTGGCTGCGCTTGCTTCTGCGGGGCCCGCCGAGAGCCAGAGGGTCGTGAGGGAGCGGTTTGTACAAAGCTTCGACGCGCCGCCCGCCAGCGGGCCACGCGTAACTTCCGAACCCCTCGAGCTCGAAGATGGCACAGAGGTGACGCTCGAGCTCACCCCGCTCCACGTGTTCGCGCCGGGAGCGCAGATCGTCGTCCACGGCAAGGACGCCGACAGGCTCGTGGCCCCGCCCGCGGACCGGTGGTTCTCCGGCCGGGTCGCGGGTGATCCGTCGTCCGTCGTCGTTATCGCTCGGGGACGCGGCGTCCGCGGCTTCGTGATCGCCGGAGGGCAGGTCTCGATGATCGCCCCGGAGGGCGGCGCCTACGGCGACGGGCCGCCGGGGCGGACGCTCGTCCGGTCGATCGATCCGGAGCGGAAACGCCGGACACGATGCGGCGCTTCACCTGCGGCGCGGAGTCGCTTCAGGCTCCGCCGGAACCGCTCCTCCTCGCCTCGCGGGCCGCCGGCGGCGAGCCGCAGCCCCTGAGCAACGTCATGTACTACGCCGGCATCGCCGTGGAGACGGACTACGAGCTCTACGCGAAGTTCAATTCCACGACGAATCTCTCGACGTACGTCGGAGACCTCTTCGCGGCGATCTCGGCCATCTACCAGCGCGACGTCCTCGTCACGCTCCAGGTCAACTATCTCTCGATCTGGACGACATCCTCCGATCCGTGGAGCGCGGGCGACACCAGCTCGGGCCTTTACGAGTTCGGAGACTACTGGCACGCAAACCACGCCGGGTTGTCGCGAGTGACGGCCCACTTCCTCAGCGGCAAGGGCATGGGAGGCGGCATCGCGTGGCTCGGGGTTCTCTGCCGAACCGACTTTTCGCAGAACGGCCACTGGGGAGGCGGCTACGGATTCACGGCGAGCATTGGTGTGAACGCGCCGCAGAATCTGACGACTACCTATTGGGACTTCATGGCCGTCGCGCACGAGATCGGCCACAACTTCAGCTCGCCGCATACGCACTGCTACTCGCCCTCCCGTCGATACCAGTGCTGTGAGTTCGGAAGTCCGCAGCTGCTACAACGGGGCCCGTCATCGAGCGTCCCCCCCGAGTGGGGACGATCATGAGCTATTGCCATCTCGGTCGGGCGGCTACGCCGACATCAAGATGTTCCTCGGCGTCAACGGCGAGACGAGTCAGGCGGTCCTCACTCAGATTCGGGGCTACGTCGAAGGCCGGCCCTCCTGCTTCGGCAGCTCGGTGGGGCCCGTCGAGACGGATCTCGGCCTTCCTCCGGAACGGTGGCGGGAGGAACGCCCGTGACGATCTCCGGATCGGGACTTCCCGCCCGGTGGTCGGTGAAGTTCGGCGGCGACGAGCGCCACGTCCGTCGTCGTCGTTGAACGCGACCACGATCACCGCCGTGACGCCGGCCCACGTGGCCGGGCCGGTCGACGTCATCGTCACGGAACGCGCGAACAACCAGACAGGAATTCCTGCTGGCCGGCGGGTTCACCTATTCGGCGCCGTGTCCCGCCCCTGTCTCCTCCATCGCCCCGCCGAGCGGCCCGACGGCGGGGAAGACCGCGGTCACGATCTCCGGGACCGGCTTCGCGAGCGGCGCGACGGTCTCGATCGGGGGCGTCGCGGCGACGTCGGTCGTCGTCGTGAACGCGACGACGATCACGGCGATGACCGGGACGCACGCGGCGGGGACGGTGAACGTCGTCGTCACGAACCCGGACGCGACGACGGGCACGCTCTCGAACGGTTTCACCTACGTCGCGCCGCCCTGGATGACGCGCTTCTACACCGTCACCCCCTGCCGCGTCCTCGATACGCGTACGCGAACGGCCCGCTCGGCGGCCCGGCGCTGGCCGCGAACGGGGCGCAGCGGCTCTTCTCGATCGTCGGCGCGCTGCGGCATTCCGGCGTCCGCGAGGTCCGTCTCGGCGAACCTCACGGTGACCCAGCAGACGGCCGCCGGAAGCCTGACGGTCTTTCCCGGGAACGGATCTCCCACGGGCACACATCCATCAGTTTCGGCGTCGGGCATGACGCGCGCGAACAACGCGGTCCTCTACCTCGCCACGGACGGCGCCGGCACGATCGGCGTGGAGAACGACTCGGCCTCGCACGGTACACTTCATTCTGGACGTCAATGGCTACTTCCAGTGACCGGCGCCTTCTGGCCGTGGTGGCCCTCGTGGCTCTGACCGCCGCGCGCGTCGCCGCCGGGCAGGCGGTGCAGGGCGGGCGCGCTTCCCGCCCCGCTCCCGCTCTTTCCTCCCGACAACTGGTGGAACGTGGACGTGAGCGCGGCGCCCCTCGACTCCGGCGAGCGCGGCGTTCATCGCCTGGATCGGCGCGACGAAGGGCCTTCATCCCGACTTCGGCGGCGACACCAGCCCCGTCCCGTCCACGTACGGCATGCCGTTCGTCGTCGTCCCGGGACGCGAGCCGCTCGAGCCGGTGGACTTCGACTACGCGGGCGAGAGCGACGACGGGGCGCCGGGGCGGCCGCCCGGCTACCCGATCCCTGTCCGAGGCCATCAACCAGCCGAAGTGGATCGAGGGGGGGTACGCGGGCAGCGCCGGACTGCCTCGACGGGCGGCGACAAGCACATGCTGATCGTCGACCGCGACAACCGGGTCCTCTTCGAGACCTGGAACACGCGGTACAACACAGTCACGCGGTCGGTGGGAGGCGGGCTCGGGGGCGGTCTTCCCGCTCGACTCGAACCAGCGCCGCCCCGACACGTGCGACCAGCGCCGACGCCGCGGGCCTCGCCATCCTGCCGGGGCTCATCCGCTACGACGAGGTCTACGGCCCGGACCCGATCCGGCACGCCTTCCGTTTCACGGTCCGCTCCACGAACGGCTACGTCTATCCCGCGTCGCACCGCGCCGGCTCGACGTCGGGCGCCCCGCCGATGGGGACGCGGCTCCGGCTGAAGGCGTCGAAGAACATCTTCCGGCTATCCCGCCGACATGCAGAAGATCTTCCAGGCGATGAAGACGTACGGCCTCATCGTGGCCGACAACGGCTCCGACATGTACGTCCAGGGAACGTACGACACCCGCTGGAACAACGATGTCCTGAATCCGGCGTTCTGCGAGCCTCACAGCGGGCGACTTCGAGGTCGTCCAGCGAGGCTGGAAGCCGCCGCTCCCGACGACGACAGGTCGGACGTCGTGCTTCACCGCTCGCGCCGTGCCGCGTCGTCGACACGAGGAACGCCGCGGGACCCTACGGCGGGCCGGCGATTCCCGCCGGTAACCAGCGCGTTTTCAGGATGACAGGCCAGTGTGGCATTCCCGCCACGGCGAAGGCCGTTTCGGGAAACGTGACCGCCGTCACGCCCCTATCCGACGGGGCCTTCCAGCTGTTTTCGGGGGACGATCAACCTGGCGTCGCGACGACTGTCTCGTTCGTCGCCCGAAAGACCCGCGCGAATAACGTCGTCCTGAAGATCTCCGGAAGCGGTTCGGGGGCCCTCGGGGTGGCGAGTACAGCGTTCGGAACCTGTCCATCTGGTCATTGACGTCAACGGATTCTTTCAATGAGAATGGACCTTACGCCAAAGGAGACCCCATGAAGACGAACTGGTTCGCCTCGACGTTCGCCCTGACGATTCTCTTCGCTGGCATGGGACTGCCATCCCGTGAAGCACACGCGCAGAGCGGGCCCCACGAGTACTACGCGATCACGCCGTGCCGGCTGTACGACTCGAGGAGCGGACAAGCTTCGGCGCTGGGGACCGGGGGCGGCCCGATCACGACGACGATGAGTGATGCGACAGGCTTCCGGCAGATTCGGGTGCGAGGCGCGTGCGGGATTCCGAATACGGCGCAGGCCGTGACGTTGAACTACACAGTCATCAACCCTACGGTGCAGGGAGATGCCAGCGTCGCGCGGCTCTGTCCGAATCCGCTGGGATCCGGGCAGACGGTTTGCCGGGCGTGGGTCCTCTTCGGGCCGTCGGCGACGATCTCGAACGGAGGAATCCTTCCGCTGGGTGTGGTGGGGAACCCCGGGACGGACAACGACGCTCAGATGCAGGGAGTCGGAGCGACGGCGACGGGTAGTCGAGGGATCTACACCTACGACTGGACCCTCGACGTTACGGGCTACTTCCAGTAGAGCCGGAGCCGGTCGAACGGTCCAGCGTCGCATTCCACGTGAGAGGTGTGGCCTCAATCCACGAGGTGTCGAATTCCGGTTTCGCGAAGAGCGCCCAACTCTGTCGCGGATGTCGCCAGTCGAGGAGCTGAAACTCCAGCCCGACGTCCCGAGCCATCGCGGTCATCGTCTCGACCCGGTAGCTGACACAGGCGGGAAAGATCCAGCCGTTCTCGCTGCTTTTCCAATCGGTGACGCTGAAGACAGCGCTAGGACCCTGTGTTTTCTCAGGTTCGAAATGAGCCCGTTCAGCCGCCGGGAGACAGGATCTGGGGGATTCCCGTTTAGACCCGCACGAAGCAGAGCATTTTTTGGCCGCGCGGATGCCGCCAGAAACCCAAGTTCTCCATCCGCCACGGAAGATTGGCACACATGTCGCTCACCAGCTTCTCGCGGTAGTGAAACGGGTCCCGGTTCATGAAGGTCGTGACGCCGCCCGGCTCGTGGGTAAGCGGCGCTTCTTCAGCGTGATCAGGCGGGCACTCGAAGAAGGTCGCAAAGAAGACGCTATCCGGCCGAACGCTGCGGGCGAGACGGATCAGGCAAAGCCGGATGTCGTTCGCCGAGACGTGAGTGAAGACGGACTGAGAGAGGGCGAAGTCAAACAGGACGCCGAAACTGGAGGCATCGAAACCTGCCTCCACGATGACGTTCCCACGCGGAAGCTTCGGAAGGAGGCCGCGAGGCCCCAACTCCTCCGTGAAGCCGGCCTCGATGATGGAGGCGTCCGCGTCGAGGCCGTAGTAATGACCCGGTTCCAGGTACGTCACGAAGTGGACGCCTCCCCGGAAGCACCCGCAACCGACGTCGAGGAGCCTGTGATGCGGCTTCAATCCCTGGCGGACTAAGAAATCAAATTGAAGGTGTCCTATCTCTTCCCAGAGGCCGCCTACCTTCTTTCGGTGCGAAGAATCCATCCCGACAGTCTAATGGAATTGATCCAAAGCCTAGCTGATCAGTATTCGATACGCGATTCGTCCAGGCTCGGAAGCTGCACCGCAAGTTCGCCGAATCGGTATCAGTAAGGATGCTGATTCAACCCTGTCATTTCATAGAACTGCGGGAGTTGGACTGTGGTCATGTTCTCAGTATCGCCGCGGCAGTCCTGCGTCGTGCAAGGGCGGGGTCCGTCGTAAAGCTGGAGGGGCTCACCGTTTAGGAGGTTTCCGACGGGCAGTGGCCCATTAATCTTCATCCCACAGATTCGCACCGTGCCTGTCATGTCGACGTAAACACTCGAAAAGCCTGCGTTGCACAGGCCGGGGCGCTTGCCGACCAAGAGGAACTCCCAGTCGTGCCTGGAGTAGAAGAACGGCCGGAGAAGACCACGCTCTTGCTCACTGTATGCCTCGGGATAGAAGCGGCCACGGTATACACCGATGAAGGCCTGAACGAAGACGGTAAGTCCCTTGGCCCGGAATGTTGGCACGGTTTGCGACAAGTCTTCCAATCGCTCTGGGTGCGCGACCATGCAGACGCTGAGGTCGGTCTCCCCCGCAAGGGCGAGGGCCGTCTCAAGCCACGACCGCTTATCGCGGACTTCGGTCGGGTGAAAGCTCGCTACAAGTGCGATCTTGGACCGATCGAAGTCGGCGAACCAGGCCCGATACCGTTCCTCGGAATAGCTGAGGTTCGTGATGAGGTTTACGCCCTCAATGTTCGGGCTGTGGCTCAGATCCCGTGCACCGTCGATCAACAGCGGGCTCGCAAAAGACTCGCCGTCGACGCCGATCCGTACGTTGAGAAGGAACGGGAGACGAGTCAGTGATTCGATGATAGGCAGATAGTTGCTGCCTTCCCATTTGACCTGGAGGCGCGGATCGGACGGATCACCCTGGCCAGCGATGCAGTACGCACACTAATAGTTGCAGATGTTGTAATAGGTGAAGAAACGGACATTCAGACGTCGAGGTGGCGACTGGCTTTCAATGTTGTTTCCCGTCCCCATCCCGCTGTTTTCAAGGCGAGCATTCCGGCCGGTCGTATCAGTACTCACATCTGGGATCGCTCCCCACTGAAGAGTTACCTTGTCATGCCGCCGCCTCGCCAAGAGTGACCTTGGAGGCGTCGTCCAGAAGGGCACGGTGGTGGGCCAGCGGGTAGGTAGTCATGCAGAGTCCCCAACAGCGCGGCAATACGGTTTTCCTGGAATCAGTCAAAATGAATTCACGGGGGCGCCAAAGAAACCACGCACGGTGTCGCCCACATGTTCATTGTCTTACTGGAGGCCCGGCCGGTTCCCGAGGGTCGGTTACTCGATCGTCACCTGCTGCGTGGGCGGCGCAACTCCCTTCGTGCCGATCCAGGCGACCCCCTCCCGGACGAGGTCGACCTGGAGAAGATGTCGACCCGGGCGCATGGGGGCAAGAAGTGTGAAGGCGATGGAGTGCGTTTCGCCGGGGGAGAGGACACGCCTGACGGGTGTTCTCGCGCCCTCCCAGACGATGGCGCGGGACGGATCCGCGCCGTCGAGCCAGTGATACGAGATCCGGAGCGCCCGAATGGAAAGAGGCGCTTGGCCGCGATGCGTGAAGGTGACGCGGCCGGATGCGCGCTGCCCGGGAGAAAGCGTCGCCGGCACGTCGACGGTTTCCCAGCGGATCGCGTAGTCGTCTTCGCCTCCTCCCTGAGGCGGTGGCCCGCCGCGGGCTTCGTCGAGAATTGGGAGAAGAGTTCCAATCAATTCGTCGATTCGACGCCGCGTAGTCACGTCGTCCCGCTCCTCCAGCGCACAGAAGGAAGCGTAGAGCTCGCGAAAGGGCTCCTCGAGCGCAGACGCCGCCGCCGAATCGGACCCGAGGCCATTCCAGTGTTTCAACGAGGGCTCCAGAAACCGTGTGATTTCTCTTCCCACTGAGGAAGGAGGGAAGGGCCATTGAACGCCGAGCGCGCCGCCAAGCCGCGAGACCGTCCGGAAAGGGTCGGCCAGAAGGCGATCGTACTTGACGTGAACCCGGACCGATTCGCGTGTCAGGGACTCGGCCTCTGTGGCATGCCGCAGCCAGAGCTCGAGGGACTCGGCCGGTGGAATCCCGTCCCGGGCCTCGAGCGACTGCGCGATTTCCCACGGGTCTCGCAGCAGGAGGACAAATCGAGGCTCAACGGCCAGGTCTTCGAGGACCCTGTGCCAGAGAGGGAGGAGCAGGCAGAGCCGAGGATCCTTTACAGCCCAGAGCGGCTTTCCCGCGAAGCTCCGGCGGAGGACCGCCCCGAGGCGTTCCCGCGCGAGGCCGGCCGGCGGCGTCGCCGTCCAACCAGCCGGGAGTCGAACCAGACTGAGCGCCGAGGTCCCCAGTCCTTCCAGGAGTTCGTCGTGCGCCGACACAATCTCGCCGTGCTCGAAGTAGCCCTTCTCATTCGCGAAGTTGGGCGCCAGGAGGGGTCCTCCCAATGGGACGCCAAGAAGGTCGAGGCAGCCGGTCAGGGCGGAAGTTCCGCTCCGATGCATTCCGAGAACGAGAAGGCCTTCGGAACGGTTCGGTTTCCGCCGGACCACGCCGGAGATTGCCGCTGGGGCGGTCGGTCGCGGCGCCAACGCCACCGGGGTCCGCCGGGACGGGGCGATGCCGGCCCTGCCGAGCGCCGTCGCCAACGCTTCGGCGTCGAGGTCAGCCGCCCGGTCGATCCTGGAGGCGAAAGGCTGGGAGAGCCGCAGAGCGTCCTCGATCGGATCCGGCAAGGGCGCCGACAACGGCAGGACGGCGTCGAAATGGAGTCTTCGCTCCGCAAGCCAGGCGACAGGGTCGAAAACGTCCGCGGCGACTTCCACCCCGCGTCGGAGAAGTGTCTCTCGGATCGCCCGATCCGGCGGCGGAAGGCACGTGAGCCAAGTGAGCCGGCAGTCTCGCCAGTCGTCGCCGAGCTTGTCCAGGAGCCCTGTGGCACGATTGCTCTCCGAGCCGTCGGCCCGGCCCGGCCCCCGTCCGGAGATGACGAGCAAGGTGGCGTCGGCCGGCGCGTCGCGAGCTGCGAGTGTTTCCAGAGGCGTCATCTCGGTTCTTCCGGCGCCAGGCCGGCACTTCAGCAGGTCCGCCCACCGTTCGCGAAAGAGGACGAGATTCTTCGACCAGCTTTCAAGAGCTCTGGAACCTCCGCTGGACGCACCCCGAAGGTGGGTGACGATGGATCGCGGCTCGACAACGGTTTCGAGCCCGCCGAGCCGCAGGCGAAGGCAAAGGTCGACATCTTCGAAGTAGGCCGGAACATAGGCGGCGTCGAAGCCGCCCGCATCCAGGAATGCCCGGCGACGAAGGGCGAGGCATGCGCCGGATGCGTAGTCCACGGAGCGCCGAAATCGGTAGACGTCACGTCCTGCGTCGTCGCCGAGTCCGTGTAGCTGCGTGTGGCCGTTTCCGAACAGGAGACATCCCGATTCCTGGAGGCTGCCGTCCACGTTCAGGACCAGCGGCGCGACGGCTGCGACGAGCGGATTCTCGTCCAAGGTCTTCAGGAGGGGATCCAACCACCCGGGGCCGACGAAGCAGTCGCTGTTGAGAAGCAGGAGTACGGGGGCCGTCGCGTGGGCGGCGGCCTGATTGCAGGCGGGGCCGAACCCCCGGTTGACGGCGTTGAAGACGAGCCGCGCGTTCGTGACGGCTTCTCGCAGGCGCTGAGCCGTGCCATCCGACGACGCATTATCGACGACGATGACTTCGCAGCACGAGGGGGTGTGCGCTCGAAGCTCCTCGAGTGCCTTCAACGCGAAGTCCCAACCTCCGTAGGTCACCATCAATACGGAGACCCGCGGCGAGGAAACGACCGGGAAGACGATGTGGTTCATCGGTCGCTCGGCCGCAGGGTCTTCCGGATGGCGGCGTAGAGCTTTCGAAAGAGCGCGGTGTAACGGAAGACACGGAGGTTCACGAATCTATCGAATTCGGCCCGCATCGCGTCGAGCGCCGCCCCGGTTGAACGGATCCGGGCTTCCAGGGACTCCACCCTCTTTCCGAGGGCGGCAGCCTGCCCGACGGCGGCACCGAGCCGCGTCTCGAGAACTTCCTTTTCGGCGAGGAGAGCCGTCGAATTTTCAAGAAGGGCCTCGCGCGATGCGTTCAAGCCCGCCAGCTCCGGAAGCAGCCTGCCGAGCTCTTCGCGAGCGGCCGAAATCTCCAGATCCAGTCCGGCGGCCTTCTCAAGACTGGTCTTCAGCTGTGCACGGAGCTGTTCCTTCTCGTCCGCTTCCCGGCCAAGCCTTCCCTCGAGCCGATCCAGAAGGGCGATGGTTTCCAGCTTCGCGCGAACCGCGTGCGCCGATCGGGATTCCCAGGCGAGCCGGGTCGCTTCCAGGCGGCGATCCGAATCCTGCAGCGCGCGCAGTAGCCGCTCCTGCGATCGGTCGGCCTTTCCCGCGCCGCAGGAGTTCCCGTCGAGAAACGCTTCGTCCGCGAGGTGGGCCAGGGCATCGAAGTGAGCGTCCAGGCGCTCCTCGATTGCTCCAGGGAGCCGCTCCCGTCGGGTCTCCGCGAGAAGATCGATGAGGGCCTTCTCCACGGCCGACGGTAGAGTCGCGGCGGGGGCGGCGTCCTGCAGCTGCTCGAGCGCCGCGTCGAGACCCGAATGCGAGACGACAAGGGACGGGACGCCGAGGCCTGCGGTGGCGGCATGCGCGTGGACCGAGTCGCCGACGAAGCATCGCGCGCCCCGGAGAACGGCGACGATGTCGATCAGGGAGACGGAGTTCGGGAGGCGGTACACGTCAGGGAGCCTCTCGCCGAGAGCCGCCGCGAATTCCCCGCCGTCGGCCGGCTCCGTGTCGAGGAGGACGATTGGCCTGTTCAGCGCGGCGAGGGCCGCGGCGAGCCCACCCGCGTCGGGGACGAGCGCAGCGCTTCCCTGGACGACCACGGGCGCCCCGTCTGGGGGGAACCAGCCCATCCATCGCAGGTACTCGAGGCGGCGGGCGAGGTCAGCGGGCTGGAAGACGCGCGCCGCAAAGACCACGGGGTCAGGCACGATGGGAAGGTCCCTGTCGAGGCCCGCTTCCTGAAGCCGCCTTCGCGAGACGTTGTCCCGCACGGAGACGAGGCGCGCGATGCTCAGAGCCTGCCGGACACGTGCCGCGGCAGCTTGCGTGAAGGGTTTTGAAACTCCAACGGCGGACCACGCCGAGAATGCAGCGGCTCCCGGGCCCTCCAGGAAGACTGCGGAGAGTCTCCGGTGCCTTGCCTCGGACCGGGAGAGGCCGTAGTCGGAAGCGAGAGCCTCGTCGTTAAGACTCAGAACGCCGCTTCCGGTCACGACGACGACGTCCGCCGCGGCCGCGAGGCGCCGGGTGCCGTCCTCCGACCAGGGGCCGAACGGCAGGGCCGTCATTCCGCCGTCGAGCGCAATCGGGTGCTCGGTCCCGAGGGGCGAATACGTGAGCAGTTTCAGCGCGGGAATCCTCCGCCGCAGCTCGAGCTCGTAGATGCGTGGAAGAAGCAAATCCCCGAATCGGGCCACATCGAATCGGCCCCAAAGTGCGACCCGCGGCCACAAGCCTTCGCGTTGGTTTCGTTCCAAGGCCCAGCTCCAAGGAGAGATTACCGGTTTCGCCGGGAAGCGCGATCACGAATACCCGGATTCGTAGCCGGCCCCGCCTTCCGATGGGTCAGATGGAGGACCATCGGCCCGGATTCGTCCGGCGTCATGACGGGAGAGCGGATGGTTCGAACGCGAGCAGGGCCACCTGGAATCCAAGCGGCCGGAAATCGCCGTTTTTCAGGAAGTCGTCCGGCACGAACCACGACGACGAGGTGACACGAATCTCGTGCAGGCCGACGGGCACCTGCATCGGGATGCGGATCTCGAAAGTGGCCTTGCGCTTCACCTTCTGGCCGCCGCAGAGGACGTCCGTCGACGTAGACGTCGATTCGGGCCGAGCTGCGCCAGTTCAGGGCCCCCCGGAGCACGAACTCCCGGTGCCCCGGCCTTGCCTCGACCTTCGTGACCAGCTCCGGGCCGGCCCATCCGTCGTCGTGAACGCCGCGAAATTCGCGCCAGGCCGAGGTTTCCGGACGGTCCCCCTCCCTCCGGAACTGAAGCGGGCGGATCCGGCCTGTCGCTCCGCCGAGAGAGCGAACGAAGGCCCGGCACGAGAACGGTGTCGAGGAAGACGTCGGGTCCGAAGGCGAGCGCCGCGATCGAGGAGGCCGCGCCCGAAAGGAACCGGCGCGTGGCGCCAGTCGCCCCTCGCCTGCCGCAGCCACCGGACGGCTCGGCCTCTTCGGTTGGCGCGGAACGCGAAGTAGGACGCCTCCAGCCGCCACCGTCGCGGATGGTGCCACGGCCCCCAGTACTTCCGGCTGACCCTCAGCGACTCCTCGAGGCGCTTCGCGTTGTCCACGCCCGACGTCTTCGAGTCGGCGTGCAGCCGGTAGGTGGCGAAGACCTGATCGATCGGATGGAACGCGTAGAGCCGGCTCATCCGGCAGAAGAGATCGTAGTCGAGCACCAGGCTGCTCGTCCGGGTCCATCGGCCCGCTCCGCTCCCAGACTTCGCGCGTGAAGAAGACGGCCGGCTGCGGGATGCTGTGCCCCTTCCAGATCTCGAGCACGCGCCGTGGCTCCCGAAGGCGCTCGGATGCTCGACGCCGATGAACCGCCCGCTCTCGTCGACGAACCGGCAGCGGCCCATCACGACGTGGCGGCCCCGCGCCGGGTCGATCTCGGCCGCGACGCGCTCGAGCGCGCCGGGCAGAAGCGTGTCGTCGGAATTGAGGAACGCGAAGATCTCTCCGGTCGCGAGCCGGAAGCCCTTGTTGATCGCGTCGGCCTGGCCGCGATCCGGCTCGCGGATGACCTTCAGGTGCGGATACCGCCCAGGATGACGGGCGTGTCGTCCGTCGACATGCCGTCGACGACGATGTGCTCGACGTCGGGGTAGTCCTGGGCGAGGACGCTCTCGATCGTCTCCCGGATGAACCGCGCCCTGATTGAAGGAGCGCGGTGACGATCGAAATGCGGGGCGGCTTCATGCGGCCCCCTCGCTCTGCAGTCGGATCGAGTCGTGGACGCGGCGGAAGCACCGCGATGGTCTCGAGGGTGAACTGCCTCCAGGAGAACGTCGGCCGCGCGCTCGAAGCCGCGCGCCGCAGGTCCGCGCGCAGCCCCGCGTCCGTCAGGACCCGGCGAAAGCGCTTCGGCGAGCGCCTCGGCGTCCCGCGGATCGACGAGAAGCGCGGCGCTCGCCGGCGATTTCCGGCAGGCTCGTGGCGTTGCTGCAGACGACCGGGCAGCCGCAGGCCATCGCCTCGAGAACCGGCATGCCGAATCCCTCGAAGAGCGACGGAAAGCACGAGCGCGGCCGCGCCGCGATAGAGCGCCGGCATCTCCCTCGGGGCGATACCCGAGGAACCGGACCTGTCGACGAGAGCCCGAGGCGGCGATCTGCGCCTCGAGGTCCGGCTGCGCCTCCGCGCGCCTCGCCGGTGCAGACGAGCAGCGGCTTCAGGCCGTGGCGATCGCGCAGCATGCGCAGCGCTTCGATGGCGACGCGGTGGTTCTTGTGATGCCAGGTGTGCGCCGGGAAGGAAGAGGTAGCCGCCGGCTCGAGGCCGTACCGCGCGAGCCGCTCGCGCGTCGCCGGCTCGCCATCGGGGCCGAAGACCGGACTCGCCGCGAGCGGGATCGTCGTCACCCGTGCGGGATCGACGCCGAGTCGCTCGATCAGGGTCTGTCCGCGTGAACTCCGAGATCGCGCAGATGTGATCGGCCCGGCGGACCGCGTCGCCGTAGAGGCGCCGGCGCTCCTCGAGAGCGCCCGCCGGGAAGAACTCCGGCAGGTACTCGTGCTGGATGTCGGGCACGACGAGGACGTGCCGCAGGGAGTGGAGATCGGGGTGGATGTAGCCCGGCACCGAGTAGGCGATCTCCGACGTCGAGCGACCGGGCCCAGAGGAGGTTCGGAACCTCGCTCGTCCGCCAGTCGTCGATCCGGAGGCGCCGCTTGAGCTCGCGGGACGCGCGTCAAGCAGGCGACACGCCGGGCGAAGCGAGCTGCCGATCCGGGCTGAGCAGTCCGGACGTTCGGGTGTCCCGCAGGTCGAAGTCGTGGCGGCACCGGGCCGGGATCAGAGTCGTGTACCGGTTGTGGCGGTCGAGGGCCAGGAGCTCACGGAAGAACGAGCGCGCCAGATTCTCGATGCCGCCGGCCCGGCCCGGCAACATCCAGCGCAAGTCGAGCAGCCACGCGCATCGGCTCGTCCGCGCCCGCTCTTTCGGGCACGACGCGCTGAATCTCGTTCCAGTACCCGCGGCGACGCGTCCGGGGATCGTGGGCCGTCGTGGCGACGGTCCGCCCGCCGCGCCGCAGGCCGTCCCGCCAGGCCGGATCTCGAGAGCGCGGATCGTCGCGGCGGCAGGCCAGTCGACCCCGTCGGCGATGGCGATGTTGGCGCCGTCCGCGACCTCGAGGCCCTCGGCCCCGACCGCGGTCGAGACGACGCACCGCTCCATGCACCAGGCCTCGAGGATCTTCTGGCGGGCGCCGGCGCCATAGCGGAGCGGCACGACGAAGACCGAGGCGCCCGCGAGCGCGGGCCGGATGTCGTCCACGTCGGCCGTGACGCGGACGCCTTGCAGCGGCGCCAGCGCCAGCACTTCCGGCCGGGGCCGGCGCCCGACGATGTGAAACTCGGCGTTCGGCACGCGCGCGCGAACGCGGGGAAGCACGTCGCGGGCGAAGAAGACCGCGGCATCGACGTTCGGCGGGTGGTCGAGCATTCCGGTGAAGACGATCCGGCCCGCGCCCCCACGCTCCGGCTGCGGCGCGAAATAACCGGCGTCGACCGGCAGCGGCACCGCGACGACGCGGCGGCGCGCCGTACTCGCGCCGCACCCATTCGGCGTCGTGCTCCGAGACCGTTGCGACGAGGTCGTATCGCGTTGCAGTACTTCCGCTCGAATGCCCGATATCGTCGGGCCGGCCCGGCGGAGCGCCATCGCTCGACGAGCCCGTCGCCGCGAGGGCCCGCCGCTCGTACAGGACCGACCGAATGTCGTGCAGGACGAGAATCGACACGAGCGGCCTCGGGACGTAGTCGATGAATGCCGCCGAGCTGCTCTGGATCACGACAAGAACCTGCCACGGCCGCTCACAGAGGGCCCTCACGAGACGCAGCGGACATGTTGCGGAACGCCGGGTCGAGATCCAGCGTGTCGACCGGCCGGTCTGGCCACGCCCGGACGCGCCCTGACGAGCACGGGCGGCGGCGCGCCGCCACGCCGAGGTGGGCACGTCCGCCTTGGGGCCGAGCCGTCGAGATACGGACTCTCCCAGAGGAAGAGACGGACGCCCGCGTCCGCGAGCTTGCCCGCCCGCGCGAAGTCCGCCGCGTGTGCGCCATCGAGACGAGCCCACCGCTCCGGCGAGGCCCGCCATCTCGCGCGTCGTGAGGAACTCGCACCCCGCCGCCTCCCGGGAAAGACGGGGAGGTCGGGATTCAGGACGAGAACGGCGGGGTGAAGCCTCGGCGCCGGCCGCGACCGGGGGAAAGCGAAACATCTTCGCCGGACGGACGGCTGGCGACCTCGTCGTAGAGAACCGGTCCATTTCGCTGAATTCGCGAAACAGCCGGAGCCGCCTCTTCGCCGCCGGGGACGCCTCGAGCTCCGCTTCACGGTCCTCGCGCTTCACCGATTCCGTCACGTTTTCCCGCCGCACATCGTGGCGGAATTTGAGGCCCGTGAGCCGCTCGATCTCCCGGAGATCGGCGTCGAGGTTCCGGAAGCTGCCGACGAACGGCATCCGCCGCATGTTCGATCGCGCGATCTCGAGGACCCGCTCCCGCGGGACGCCGGCGACGCTCGCCCGCATCGCCCCGCGGTACCCGCGGCCGAAGAAGTAGTAGGTGTAGAGGTTGTCGAACCGTTCCGGATCGCGTTCCGGCGGAACACGTCCGGAGACAGGAAGGTGTCCCGCGGAGGCTTGTTGACGATGTCGAAGATCAGCGGGAACTTCTCCTGGTGAAGGCCTCCCCGTAAGACCGCGGGCAGGAGTGCGCAGGTAGAAGAACTGGGAAAGAATCCGCTCGTACGGCTCCCGGATCATCGAGAACGCGCAGACCTCGCTCCCGAGGAAGTCGAAATAGGACCAGTCGAAGTGTCCCGCGAAAATATCGTAACTCGCCAGCTCTTCTGCGGAATAGCGGCTGATCTCGGTCATGTCCACGGCCGGCAGGACGCGGAGCGTCGGGTGATTCCGGACGATCGCGTTGCGGATCGCGGTCCCAGCCGTCTTCGGGAAGTGAAGGAAGACGACCTTCACGGCGATGGAGCGGCCCCGATTCGCGGGCGACATTCATACATGACGGCCGGTCGGCCAAGCGGAATCGAACCGGGTCCGATAAGCGCCTCCGTCAACGAGGCCGACCACTGCACGGCTTCACGTGAACATCCGTCTCGGGTGCGATCGACAGCGGTCGCATTCGGCTAGGTTCCCCTGTGCATCGAATGCTTCAGGTCCCAGTATGCCGCAATTGCCGGATTGACAACGTTTCGCGTGACGTCGCAGAGAAAAGTCGCGCGATTGATCGGCATCTTCTCGGGCAGAACGGCCCGATCGGAGAGGTGGCTGGTGGATGAAAGACGAGACCTCTGCGACGAGGCATCGTCGGCAAGGGCCATCTCCGGGACCGCACGGGGCTCCAGGAAGAGGACCTCGCGGACCGTCGCGCCAAGCGAATAGAGCGTGTCCGTGAGACCCTTCACGTTGAAGAATGTGATGCTGGTGGGCTCGTAGGGGCTCGCGCTTCCGATCGGGCAGTACATGAACGCGTGGTCTTCCAGGCCGTCCAGGATGCCGGTTTCCACGATGAGTTGACCATCATCCCTCAGGACCGACAGTATTTTCTTCAATCCCCAAATCGGATATCGGAGATGGTAGAGAACGCCCGGGAACAACACCACGTCAAAGAGTCCCAGCCTCTCGGGTGAGAGGTCGTAGAGGTTCATCTCGAGCATCTTCACCTTGGATCGGAGATGCGGAATCAGGAACTCTGTAGCCGCGCGCGAGAGGTCGTTGTCGATGCCGATGACCTCCGTCGCCCCGCAACGCTCGGCCTCGAAGGCGAAAAGGCCGTCGCGGCAGCCGATGTCGAGGACTCGGCGGCCCGCGATCGAGACCTTCTTCATGGCTTCGATGACCACCCGCTGTCCGGGCACGAAGGCGGCAAATCCCGGCGTGAAGACACCCGGAGCGACTTCGATGACGTGGTAGAAGCTGTACCGTGAAAATATCTCCTCGAATTGGGTCATAGCGCCTTCTTCGCGGTTTGTGAGTGCTGCTGTGGGATCAGAAGGGAGGGCATCCGACAGATCCTGCCGAAGGGTGTTCCGTGCGCCAAGGCCGCTCCAGAGGATAATGGATTCGTTCTGGCTGTGGCGCGCGCAGTGTCGGCGCCCTCGTAGCTGCCGACGAACTGCATCCGTCGCATGTTCGAGCGCGCGATCTCGAGGACCCGCTCCCGCGGAACGCCGGCGACGCTCGCCCGCATCGCCCCGCGGTACCCGCGGCCGAAGAAGTAGTAGGTGTAGAGGTTGTCGAACCCGTCCCGGATCGCGTTCCGGCGGAACACATCCGGAGACAGGAAGGTGTCCCGCGGAGGCTTGTTGACGATGTCGAAGATCAGCGGGAACTTCTCCTGGGTGAAGGCCTCCCCGTAGATCGTGGGGAGGGTCCGAAGGTAGAAGAACTGGGAAAGGATCCGCTCGTGCGGCTCCCGGATCATCGAGAACGCGCAGACCTCGCTTCCGAGGAAGTCGAAATAGGACCAGTCGAAGTGTCCCGCGAAGAAATCGTAGGTTTCCAGCTCTTCGACCGAATAGCGGCTGATCTCGGTCATGTCCACGGCCGGTAGACGCGGAGCGTCGGGTGATTCCGGACGATCGCGTTGCGGATGGCCGTCCCCGCTGTCTTCGGAAAATGCAGGAAGAGGATCTTCATCGCCAGAAGAAACCGCTTCTCCCTCGCGACTCCGCGACCTTCACGAAGCCTCTGCGCGCCGCTTCCCTGCCCCATCGTTTCTGAATTGGGAATGCGCTCAGCGGCCGCGACCCCACGATCAGACACTTCGAATTCACTGCGCCGGATATTGCCACTGATCCGCGGAAAAGACCGTGCCAGGGTCGAGACGGCACGGGTCCGCTGCGGTCGCGCGTTCGACGGCGTCAGCGTCTGCCGATCAGCTTC
The DNA here is from genome assembly GCA_963821435.1 of uncultured Acidobacteriota bacterium. Taxonomy (GTDB): domain Bacteria; phylum Acidobacteriota; class Thermoanaerobaculia; order UBA5066; family UBA5066; genus DAOMFB01. Next base: position 234,224 of record CAWGDR010000004.1, on the reverse strand, counting down.
TCGTAGTAGGAGCGGTTGTAGCCCTGCTGCGTCCAGCCGTCATGCAGCGGGTGGATCAGCGGCGCGTCCGTGCGTTGAAGGAAGGCTGTGTTCTCGACGACCTCCGCAAGGCCGAACATGTCGCCGGCTTTGATGATGTCGAACATCCGTCCAATCGTCGGAATCTGAATGTCGTCGAGGACGAGAAGCCCGCCCGTCTCGATGCGCGGGTAGAAGTAGTAGTACTCGAGATCCGGGAACGGATACCCGTGGGGCCCGTCCAGCAGCACCATCTGAAACATGGCGGAGAACCTGAAGACCGGGAGCGTGAGTTGAGTCGGCCCTTCGACGATCGCGACAGATTCAGCCCGGAAAAGGTCGCTTTCCTTGACCCTGGTGATACTTCCGTTTCCACCATCCACGGCGAACACGGAATGATCGGGAGAGATGTGGGAGAAGAGGAGCGTCGTCTTCCCGGACCCGGTTTCGGCCGAGTGGCGAAGCCCTCCGATCCGCTCTGCGTGCCGCGCGATCGCCCGGAGAACGGAAGGGCTCACCGAACCGGCGCCGTGCCAATCGGAAGGGAGCTTCGCGATTCGCCCGATGAGCACATCGACTTCCGTGTCTTCCATGAGCGGATCTTAGAGAATTCATTGGAGCGGCGACCGAACGGGTGCTTCTGAGATCGCGGATCGGCAGACGAAATGCCCGATTTCGTGGGCCCCGGTCCTTGTTAGGGCCGCCTGGCCTCCTCGATGCAGAATGACCGGCCGCCCGGACAGTCCGAGCGGATAACGGCGCAGACGCCCGCCGGCCTGGCTCCGGCCGGAACATGTCGAAATCGGAGATCCCTGCCGAAGTGCCGCGCGCCGACCCAGAGGGCGTATTCCCAGGAGTCTACCCCGATGCTCAGGCCGACCATCGATGGCTTCGCGCAGGAAGCCGGAAGCGCCGAGATAACGTTTTCAGTCGACTGACGCACCGAAGGCTGGCCGCGGAAGTAGTTCTGCCAGCGCGACGTCGTGAGAATCGACCTCATGTCGTACGGCTGTCCCGGGGCGATGGTCTCTCGAAGGCGAGCCGGAAGGGACCCCCATGAGACGAGGGGCCGTTTCGCGCTGATGAGAAGGCACGGTAACGCGGCCACCAGCAGGAACGCACCGCCGCAGGCGGAGGATCCAGCGACGGACCGTCAGCGTCAGGACGCAGGCGGCCGGAACCATGAGCCACATGAGAACGGGAAGCTGAAGGCGCTGATTCCACGGCATCCACGTGACGGTCACGCTGAGTGCAAGCCACCCCAGCCAGCCGAGAGCGAGCGCTCCGGCGATGAGCGGCTCCGAATGCAAACGACGCCTGACACACACGAGGACCGAGACACCGCACGCCAGCAGGAAGTGCCAGGTGCAGCCGGCCGTGCTTTCGTTGTTCAGGTATTGCTGACGGATCGACCGGAAAGGCACCGACAAGTACTGCAGCGCCGGCTCATCCACGCGCATGCCCGCCCGACGATGGAGCGCCTCGACGAAGGCGATGAGCTGGTTCGACGAGAGCCCCACGAACCGCAGCGAATCGAGCTGCAGCGCCGAGTTTCTGACGAGCTGCGAGGCGACCAGCTTGAGAGCGCCCGCGGGTCCGGCCTCGAGATAGGCCCTCGGCCGAACGACCTCGGGACCTCCGGCGGTCGGCGACCCGAACCACCTTAGGTTGCGGCTCCAGTGCCCGGCGTTGACGAGAATGGCGAGAGCCGACTCCGAGCACTGCCGCGCGACGCCAGGCCCGCCGGGCTTCGGGTGCGTCAGCCGAGGCCATTCGGAAGGTCGACCAGAGTGCGACCAGCAGCATCGGCCCGGCGAAGAGCAGGCCCGTGCCCTTGGCCAGCCAGGAAAGGCCGACCGCCGCGCAGCCAAGCAGAAGCTCCGTATGGTGGGCGTCTGCCGGCCGGCGGAATCCGCTGAGAAAGAAGAAGGCGCCGGTCAGCCAGTAGCCCGCAACCACGAGGTCGTTCTGCGTGCTCGAGGCCTGCAGGATCGCCATGGGAAGCGTCGAGACGAGGACGGCGGCGAAAGAGCCGGCGAGGGTTCCCGGGCTGATCAGTTCGGCAAGACTGTACGCCGCCAGAATCGAGAGGAGGAAGAACCCCCATTGGACGATGTTGAAGAGGAAGTCGTTGCCCGTCAGGCCGTAGAGCGCCAGCTTGAAGTACGAAGCGAGCGGCGGCATCCGAAGCTGGCGGTCGATCGACGTCGTCCAGTAGGTCAGGTTTCCGTGGTCCCACCACTCCATGACCCGCGCGTTGTGGTAGGCCATCGAGTCCAGGTTGTTGGGCGGCGAGACGAGTGCCACGAAGAGCGTGAGCGCGAGGATCGTGCCGACCAGCGCCACGGCCCAGGCAGGCGGACGGGTGAGGCCGCGTGAGACGCCGGCGTCGGGTCCGCGGAAGAGCCGGGGAATCCCGAACAGGCCCGTGGCGGCCGTCAGGGCCCATCCGGCTCCCCAGGCTGCCCGGTTCCCCAGAAGCCCGAGTGCCGACAGAGCTTCGACGCCGGCGGTCAGCCAGAGACCTCCGAGCACCGGAAGGGCCAGAACCGTGGCAAGGGTCGTCTCCTCGACGGCGGCCACGCTGCGCTTCTCCGGACGGACATACGAGGGCCGTGCACGCGGGAGAGTCTAGGACATCAACGGGCGCGAGGCGAATCGACTCCGCGCGCTGCGGCCTTGAAATCAAGGACACGACTCCGAAAGCTCATCTCGGTCCTCGAGTGGGATCTGGATGGAATCCCGTGTCGCCGTTTCATCCTTTCGATCCTCGCAACGCGAGACGTGCACCGATGGTCTCGAGCGCCGCCGGCCCGGAAGACGACTCTCGCCCGCGAACAGGACGTCCGTGCTTCGACGGCGTCCGCGACATCAGCAGGTCGCGACGTCGGGCCCGTCGCCACCCCAGGCGATCAACGGTTCGAGAAGCCCTCGCGCGGCCGGAAGAGCGGATAGTCGCGCGAGCCTGATGGGCGAAGAGCAGGATCGGGAACCTGGTGGAAGGGGGGCAGGACGCCCGAGAACGGCTCGTCCAGGAGCACCTCCGGTGTCGGGCTCTTCAGGGGAGCGCGGGTTTCCTGCCACTCGTCCGGGAATGCCACCACGGCCTGGAATCCGACGAGGAGCGCGGCGAGGACGGCGACGCCGCGGTGCGCGGCCGCAAATCGCGAGGCGAGTGCGCGAGGCTGTCGACGCCGACGCCCCACGGCGCGATCCAGAAACGGACGGGGACTCCGCTTTGGACCATCCAGCTGAGACCGAACACGACTGGAACGAGCGACGTCAGCGCGAGAAGGTGCAGAGGGAAAGAGGGGCTCTCCAGGCCTCGGCCCGCGTTCTCCGCGTCTGGATGAGGACGATGACAATGACGCACGCGAGTCCCGGCAGCCAGAGATCCCTCCGAGGGAGTAGATCCGGGCGGTGCGAAGAACCGTGAAGTGAAATCGGCCGGGCCAGCTCCACGGCGAGTCTTCAGATGAGATCAGCGAGGTGGCGCCGAGACACGCGCCGCCGCCTCTCCCCGCGCTTGGAGGCCGGCCACGCGGGAGGCGGGACCGGCGGGAAGCTCCAAGAGAGGAACGGCAGCCTCGCGGCGTGGATGTAGAGCTGACGGGCGTTGAGATCGCTCCGGACGACGGCGCGGAGACCAGGAGACGCGAACAGGTTTTCCACCGAGCGAGATTCCCGATGTTGTTCAGGAGGAGCCCGCTCAGCGTCCATCCGGCGAGGGCGCCGATCACGAGCGAGCGGAGCGCCGGCCCGCGCGCGGTCCGGCGGACGAAGACGAGCGGAAGGAGAGCGACGGGGACCGCCAGCCCCAGAGCGGTCGTCTTGACGTTCAATGCTAGCAGGAAGAAGAGCCCGGCCCATCCGGTGGACCGAATCGCCTCGGGACCTTCCTCGACCCTCGCCGCGTCGAGGATCCAGTAGGCCGTGCCGACCTCGAAGAACGCAAGCCAGAACTCGGGGCAAGGCCGAGCGACAGCCACCGACGATCGGGTGGAAGCGAAGAAGAACGGCGAGCGATCTGAATGGCTCCGGGCCCACCCGCCTTCCCGGCGCGACATGGATGCCGAGCCGCGAGCGGAAGGCCAGCCAGAAGAAGACGCCGAAACTCCACTTCGTGAAAAGGACCGGCCAGAGAAATAAGCTCGCTCCGAACGGAAAGGCACTGCTCTCATTGTGCTCGGATAAGGAAGGAGGCTGCATTCTGCATCCATAGTCGGCTCCGTCATTCATGCGGTCATTGCGGATTGCAGAGGCCTTCGCGGCTCGAAGAAAGAGAAGAAACCGCTCGGGCAGTCGAGGTCATGCAACGAACGCCGCCGAGGCGACCTTCGGCCCGAGGAGCCTCTTCGGCGGGCTCGTCTCGCGGAAGGGCGACCGCGCGACGACGAGGACGAGGGCAGGGCCGGCCGGGACGTCGGCCGCGGCTTCGAACGGAACCCACTCGCGCGCGGGCGCGTAAGGGAGCTCGGCGGCAAAGGCGCGGTCGCTCTCTGGGCAGAGGACGTAGACCCGGCCCCCTGCGCGCGCGGAAGTTCGTCGGGCCAAGAGTAGAGGAGGGTGAAGCGCCGAGCAGGAGCGGAAAGGCGGAAGCCGATGCCGGCGAGGCCGTCCGACCAGCGGAAACGGGCGCCGTTCGGCGCGGGCTCGTCCGGGTACCAGCCGTAGAGGAGGTGCGGGAGGTCGTTCTCGCCGAAAGTGACGCGGTCCCTCCACGCCGCCGGGTCGGGCCGGAAGGCGAGGTTGTGCTCGTCCGACGGCAGGAGTCCCCACGACGGAACGCAGAGGCCGGCGTCGAACGGCGCGAGCGCCTTCCGGGCGCGCCACCGGAAGGCGAGGACCGACGGGAGGTGCCGGACGTTCCATGCCCAGGCGCGGCGGAACGTCCCGCCCGGAAGGAGCTTCCGCGCCCGCCGCTCGTGCCCCGCCTCGTGATAGAGCCAGCGCAGGAGGAGGCGAGGCGGGTAATGCCGGAGGACGGTCCGGATCCGGTTCCTTTCGACGAGATCCGACCGGCGGGCGCCGGGCCTCGAGACCGCCCCGAGCGCGTGCCGCAGGACGGCGCCGGGGGCGAGCGCGAGGCGGACCCCCGCCCGGCGCGCCCGGAGGCAGAGATCGACATCCTCGTAGTAGTTGACATACGTCTCGTCGAAGCCGCCGATCCGCGCGACGACCTCGCCCCGGACCGCCAGTCCGTTGCCGGACGCGAAGATCGGCGCCTCCGGAGGGGCGCACAACCCGTCCGGCAGCCCGAAGCCGCGATCCCGTCCGTAACCCTGTAGGTTCAGCGTCCCTCCGAGGCCGTTCAGGAGCCAGGGATTCCGGTCGAGGAGCTGGCGGGAGGCCACGAGCCCGACGCCCGGGCCGTCGAAGGCGCGGACGACGTTCTGCAGCCAGTCTTGTGCAGGGAAGGCGTCGGCGTCGACGAACGCGACGACGTCGCCCGCGGAGCGGGCGATCCCGAGGTTCCGCCCGCCGGCGCAGCCGAGGTTCCGGTCCGACTCGACGAGCCGGAAGCGCGGGTCCTTCCCGGACGCCTCCCGCAGGAGCTCGCGGCTGCCGTCGGTCGAGGCGTTGTCGATCACGACGACCTCGAAGTCGTCGAAGCGCTGCGCCGCGAGGCAGCCAAGGCACCGCTCGATGTGCTCGCGGTCGTTGTGGTTGAGGACGACAACGCTGGCCCGCACCCGGTCCCGCTCCGCGTCACCCGTCGAGGCGACGGGCGCCCGACAGGCCCCGAATCTCCGACATCGCCTCGGCCACGGTGCCGGCGGGGCGGAGCGCCGGGGCCGCCTTGTCTCCCGCCGGCGCGCCGCCAGCGCCCGGCCGGGGGGCCGGCCCGTCGTCGCCCGGCAGCTCGCCGGTCTGGGACCAGCGCCGGTATCCTTCGACGACCTGCGGCGACGGCCCGTCCATCTGGACGCGCCCGCGATGCAGCCAGAGGGTCCGGTCGCAGTGCTTGACGACGTCGTCGAGGCTGTGCGAGACGAAGAGGAACGTCCGGCCTCCGCCCCGGAGCTCCGCCATCCGCTCGTGGCACTTCCTGCGGAAGCGCTCGTCACCCACGGCAAGTGTCTCGTCGACGAGGAGGACGTCGGGGTCGACGTCCGTCGCGACGGCGAAGTTCAGGCGGGAGACCATGCCGCTCGAGTAGCTCCGGACGGGGACGTCGAGGAACCCCTCCAGCTCCGCGAAGGCGGCGATCTTCGGAATCCGGTCGCGCATCTCGCGGCGCGAGAAGCCGAGGAGGGTCCCCATCAGGAGGATGTTCTCGCGCCCGGTCAGCTCGCCGTGGAGGCCGACGCCCAGGACGAGGAGGGCGGCGACGCGCCCGCGGACGACGACCCGGCCCTCGGTGGGGCGGAGGACCCGCGCGATGAGCCGGAAGAGGGTGCTCTTGCCCGCGCCGTTCGGGCCGATGATACCGACCGCCGCGCCGGGAGGGATCGTCAGCGAAACGTCGCGCAGGGCGACCAGCTCGTCGTGCTCGACGCGCCCCTGCAGCTTCCGGACCGCGTACTCCTTCAGCGTGTTGATGGCTTCCCGCGGGATCGGGTAGCGGACGGCGACGTTCCAGGTCTCGACCGCCGGCGCGGCTGCCGGATCGCTAACCCTGGCTGCCATACCGCTCGATGCGCGAGGAGTAGAAGAGCCAGCCGGCGACGAGGCTCGTGAGCGCCGCGGCCACCGAGAACCACGCCGTCTTCCAGCCCGGGAGCCAGCCGTTGTAGAGCGGCGACCGGAAGAGCTCCACGAGGTAGGTCATCGGGTTGACGCGGATCAGCCACCGGAGGTTCTCGGGGACCATCGTCTGGGAGTAGAGGATCGGGGTCACGAAGAACCAGGGCTGGAGGACGGCGAGGTAGGTCTCGCGGACGTCGACGAAACGGGTCGCGAGCGTGAAGACGACGAGCCCGACGCCGAAGGCGAACGCCACGGCGAGCGCGAGCGGGACCGGCAGGAACGCCCATTCGGCGTGGAACGGCTGGCCGGTCACGAGGAAGACGAGGGCGAGCGGGATGAGGGAGAGGACGACGTTCACGAGGCCGACGCCGATCGCGGCGGCCACGAACGCGGAGCGGGGCACGAAGGCGCGCTTCCCGATGTCGCCGGCCTCGTTCGTCATGTTCGCCGCGTGGCTCGTCGACTGCGAGAAGAACGTCCAGAAGAGCGTCCCGGTCAGGAAGTAGGCGGGGAAGTTGGCGATCTCCTTCTGGCGGACGACGATCGAGAAGACGAACGTCATCGCGACCATCTGCAGCAGGGGATTCAGGAGCGTCCAGGCGACGCCCAGGGCCGACCGCTTGTACCGCACCTTGATGTCGCGGGAGACGAGCTCCACGACGAAATGCCGGAAGCGCCAGAGTTCGAGGGCCTCCTTGACCGCCCGCCGGCCGGTCTCCGCGGAATCGTAGACGGCCCGCTCCCGCGCGGGGGCTCGCGACGGGCTCTCTCCATCCCGCGTCAGGCTCATGAAGAAATCAGTTTATCAGCGGCCTTCCAGCCCCACGTGTCTCGAAGGGGGCCCCGCGCGTTGAGCCGAGCGACACGTCCGGTCGGTTTGCGAGAGGACTCATAGACTCCTCGCGATGAGGCGTCTCACGGCCTTCCTTTTCGTCGCGCTGAGCCCCCTGGAGGCAACTCCTCCTGCGGCGGCGCCGGTCCCGGCCGTTCGCGAGATGCGGATGGGGCCGATCGCCGAGACGAAGATGGGGATGGAAGTCGTCTTCACGGGTCCCTCCGCGCCGTGCGGGGAGCGGCTGAAGGGGCGCTTCTCGGCGTTCGGGTCGGGGGGCGTCCCGCTCGACGGAGCCGTGACGCCGCAGCCGGAAGGGGGCTGCTCGATCCGCCTCGAGATGCCGTTTTCGGCGCTCGGTCCCGAGGTGCTCGCGAACGCGAACCTGCCGACGGTGGGCTGGTCGTTCATGGGCGAGCGTTCAAGTCCAGGGGACGCCGCGTCCGGCGAGCTGGGCCGGGAGTGTCCCGCGCGAGGCGGTGAGACTGACGGAATCGATGAAGATCGTGCTCGCGCGGTTCGTCCGGGTGCGCGACGTGAGCGTCGGAAACGTCGGGTTCGGGACGTCGACGGTGACGGTGGTCCTCGAGATCCTCCAGCCGCTTTCCTTCGACGTGAGATTCGTCGGGGCTTCCTATGAGCTCGTCGTGGCCGGAGCGGCCGTGGCCAGCGGCCGGAGGGAGAACTTGCTGCTCCACCCGAGGCGAAAGGAACACGCTGCAGCTCCCGATGATTCTGGACCACGGCGGACTGCTCAGGGCCGTCGGGGCCGCGGCGTCGAGCGGCCGGGTGGAGGGAGTGCTGTCCGGCCTCGCGAGGCTGCGCGTCCCCTCCGGCGAGCTGGAGTTTTCCTTCGAGTTCCCGGTGACGCTCTCGCCGTGACGGGGCGGCCGAGGCTCCGTCGCCTCACCGAGGTTCGTCGGGTTCCTTTTCGTCCTGCAGGGCCTCGAGCTCGGCGATCGCCTCGAGGTCTTTCGGTCGCCCCGCGGCACGCTTGACGCGAATCAGGGGGGCAAGATCGAGACAGAGGCATTCGACGCCCGCCACCTGAATCCGGCTGCTCTCGTTCGACAGCGACTCATAGGTCCCGCCTCCGGCGATCTCTCCGAGAAGGTCCAGAAAACCGAGGGTCGTCGTCAGCGTGAAGTTGAGGCCGGACCGGAGCGTCCGTTCGTCCCAGCGGAAGGGAAGCCCCGGCGGCGCGCCGCGCAAATAGGGTTTCAGCGGGGAGAGCGCGTCGACGAGGCGGCGCAGGTTCTCTTCCGCTGCGCGAGTAGACGACGTCGATGTCCGACGTCAGCCTCGCCGAGCCGTGGGCGGTCGCGGCCGCACCTCCGATGAGCACGAAGTCGACTCTTGGCGCGCACGAGCGTTTCGAGAAGCGCCCTGAAGTCCGTCACGGCTTCTTCCGCGACTTTCGCCCTGCCTTTCGAAGTTCGTCCGCGAACTCCTGGAGCTGCATGAGCCGGCGGAACCGTTCGTCGACGGTGAGCTTCAGGTTTTCCCTGAGGAGCGTGCGGTCGACGTCGTTCTTGAAGGCCTCGATGACGGGGTCCGGATCCCGGGCGATGAACGAGCGGCTCTTGGCCATCGGCGCACCGCGGCTAGCTTACGCCGGCTACCCGGCTGCCGCCGGTAGTCGCCGCGGCTGAAATACTTCTCCAGCCAGACGTACAGGATGATGAAGAGGTAGCGGCTCCCCATCTCCTTGAGCTTCAGCTTGGCCTCGCCGGTCGCGCCGGTTCCGCCAGGTGATCGGGACGACGGTCCACGAGTAGCCGCGGACGATGGCCTTGAGCGGCAGCTCGACCGTGAGGTTGAAGTGGGGCGCGATCAGCGGACGGCAGCCGTCGATCGCCTCGCGGCGGTAGGCCTTGAAGGCGTTCGTCGTGTCGTTCAGGGAGATCCGGAAGAGGACCCGGATGAACCGAAGTTGACGGCGCGGTTCAGCGACGAGCTTGAAGCGCGGGTAGTCGATCGTCTCCCCGCCCGCCACGAACCGGCTTCCGAACACGCAGTCCCACCCCTCGTTCAGCTTCTGCCAGTAGACGATCGCGTCGCGGCAGTCGTCGCTCTCGTCGGCCATCATGACGACGGCGGCGTCGCCCGTCATCGCGTCGAGGCCGCGGATCACGGCGCGGCCGAAGCCGTGCGGCCCGTCGTTCCGGACGGGCACGAGCTCGGGCATCGCGGCCGCGCAGGCGCTGCAGGATCGCCCAGGTGCCGTCCGTCGCTGCCGTCGTCGACGACGATGATCTCGTGGGGGATGGCGCGGGCCCGGAGCGCGGCGCTGAGAGTGCTCGAGCGTCGAGGGGAGGCTCCCCTCCTCGTCGCGCGCCGGAATGACGACGGAGAGCTTCGTGAGCGGCGCCGGCATCAGGGGGCCGAGACCTCGAGCCAGTCCGGGTTCGCCTCGGCGTGCGCGGGCGATCTCTTCGAGGATGTCTCGGCGACGCGCCTCTCGCGGCCGTCCAGCCCCACGTCTTCGCCGGCGAGGCCGCGCGTCGAGGACGACCCACGGGACGTCGAACGGGCGGTTCTCCGGGTCGGACGAGACCTCGTGCGGGCCGAAGCGGTCGCGGCACCAGTCGCTGAGCTGCGCGCAGCGACATCGCCGATTCGAGTCCCCCGCCGACGTTGACGACGCGCGGGGCGTCGCGACCGTGCCGGCCGACGCCATCTGCGCTGAGGAGCAGCGGTGCGAGGTCGGCCGGGTGGAGGCAGTCGCGCACCTGGTGCCCCGTTCCGCCGAAGCCGATGTACCGGAGCGGCGCGCGCGCGCAGCCAGGCTGTTGATCCAGTAGCTGAAGATCCCCTGATCGGGCCGCCCGAACTGTCCGGCGCCGGCGAGGACGCCGCAGCGGTTGACCCAGACCGGGAAGTCGAACGTCGGCGCCGTACTCGAGCGCGAGCTGCTCGCTCGCGAGCTTGCTCGCGCCGTAGAGCGACGCCGGGGCGCGCCGTCGAGAACGTCTCGGAGATCCCGGCCGCGGCTCCGGCCCGGCTCGAGGGGCGCGGTCGGGTCGGGCGCGAACGCGGCGTCCGTCTCGGACGAGCGGGATCGCCGCGAGGGCGGGAATCGAGTAGACGCGGCTCGTGCGAGAGCAGGACGAAGCCGGCGCGGTGGCGCCGGCAGTACTCGAGGAGGTTCACGGTGCCGAGGAGGTTGTGCTCGAGGAGCTGGCGGCTGCTCGTCGCGCCGTCGACGCCGGCGAGGACGTTCGGAGTGGCGGCCGCGTCGATCACGACATCGGCGGCGGGCAGGGTCTCGAAGTCGCTCGCCAGCGCGGATGTCGGCGTGGAGGAAGCGGACGCCGAGGGCGCGGAGGGCGCGCGCGGTTCCGCTCGCTGCCGGGGCGGATCAGGTTGTCGACGCCGACGATCGGGGCGGTGAGCCCGTGCTCGCGGAACGGCGCGGATCAGCGTCGACCCGACGAAGCCGCAGGCGCCGGTGACGAGCAGGGTCTTCACGGCGGCCAGCTTCCGCGACCGCCATCCGCCCTGCCAGGCGTCGACGATCTCGCGCCATCGTCGCCTCGAGGGAGACGGAGATGTCCCAGGCCGGGATAGTGGGCGCGCATCTTCCGGAGGTCGCTGTAGTAGCAGATGTGGTCGCCGACGCGGTTCTGGTCGACGTACGTCGAGACCTGCGCGCTTTCCGCTGAGCCCTTCGACCAGTCCGGAACGCCTCGAGGATGCTGCAGGAATTCGCCTTCCCGCCGCCGAGGTTGTAGACCTCGCCCGGCGCGGGCGCGTCGATGAACGCCTCGATGAAGCGGGCGACGTCGAGGCTGTGGATGTTGTCGCGGACCTGCTTGCCCTTGTAGCCGAAGATCCGGTACTCGCGCCCCTCGAGGTTGCACTTCACGAGGTAGCTCAGGAAGCCGTGCAGCTCGACGCCGCTGTGGTTCGGCCCGGTCAGGCAGCCGCCGCGGAGGCAGCAGGTCGGCATGCCGAAGTAGCGGCCGTACTCCTGCACCATCACGTCCGCGGCGACCTTGCTCGCGCCGAAGAGGCTGTGGAGGCTCTGGTCGATCGCGAACGTCTCGGGGATGCCCTCCGCGAACGCCGGGTCGGCGTAGTCCCAGCGCGTCTCGCGCTCGGCGAGCGGGATCGTGTTCGGCCGGTCGCCGTAGACCTTGTTCGTGCTCAGGTAGACGAACGGCCTCTCGGGACAGTGGCGGCGGGCGGCCTCGAGGAGGTTCAGCGTGCCGACGGCGTTGGTGTCGAAGTCGTCGAACGGGATGTCGGCGGCCCGGTCGTGCGAGGGCTGCGCGGCGGCGTGGACGATCGGCGTCGGGCCGGAGGCTTCCGACGAGGGCGAGGACGGCCGCGCGGTCGCGGATGTCGAGCTCGTGGTGCGTGAAGCGGGGGAGCGTCGCGCTCGAGCCGCCGCTGGTTCCAGCGCGTGTCGCCCTGCGGCCCGAAGAAGACGGCGCGCTGGTTGTTGTCGAGGCCGTGGACCTCCCAGCCGAGCCGCGAGAAATGCTCGCAGACCTCGCTCCCGATGAGCCCCGACGAGCCGGTGACGAGGAGGCGTTTCATGGGCGGCTTGAAGGGATCATCGTCGCGGGCGCGAGGAACCCCCGGCGCGTCAGCTCCGCGATGACCTTCTCGGCGTTTTCGAGAGGCGTGGCGTCCGTCGTCGTCAGCCGCACCTCGGGACTGACGGGCGGCTCGTACGGGTCGTCGACGCCCGTGAAGCCCTTCAGCTTTCCGGCCCGCGCCTGCGCGTACATCCCCTTCGTGTCGCGCGCTTCGCAGACGTCGATCGGCGTGTCGACGAAGACCTCGATGAAGCTGCTCGTCGCCCACCATCGCCCGGCACTCGGCGCGCGTCAGGCGGTAGGGGCTGATCGCGGCGCAGACCGCGACGCCGTTGTGGCGGACGATCTCGGAGGCGACGAACCCGATGCGGCGGATGTTCGTGTCGCGGTCCTCGCGGGAAAAGCCCAGCCCCTTCGAGAGATGCGTCCTCACGACGTCTCCGTCCAGGAGCGTGACGCGGCGCCCCCGCTCGAGGAGGAGGTCCGCGACGAGCTCGGCGGTCGTCGACTTCCCGGAGCCCGAGAGCCCGGTGAACCAGACGCAGAAGCCCTGCTCCTCCTTCGGCGGCGACGTCTGGCGGAGGATGGCGGCCGTCTCGGGCCGCGTGAACCAGGCCGGCAGGACCTTCCCCTTCGCGAGGTAGTCGTCCCGGACCTGCGTCCCGGAGATCGAGAGCGTCCGCGCCCCCTTCGGCAGGCGGTCGGCCTCCTCGTAGCGGTCCTCGTCGGGGAGGTAGACCATCTCGCGGAACGGGACCATTCGCGACGCCGATCTCGTCCGCGTGGCGCCGCGAGCATCTCCTGCGCGTCGTACGGGCCGAAGAAGGGCTTTCCGTCGGAGCCGGTGCCCGGCCCCGCGTGGTCCCGCCCGACGATGAAGCGGTTCGCGCCGTGGTTCCGCCGGACGATGGCGTGGAGGAGGGCTTCGCGCGGGCCCGCCATCCGCATCGCGAGCGGGAGGAGCGCGAGGAGCGTGCTCGCCGGGTCGTAGTACTTCCCGGACGAGCGCCGTGTAGACCCGGACGCGCGTGATGTGGTCGACGTCGCCCGGCTTCGTCAGGCCGACGACGGGGTGAATCAGGAGCGTCCCGCCGCACTCGGCCGCGGCCCGCTTCGTCAGCTCCTCGTGGCTCCGGTGCATCGGGTTCCGCGTCTGGAACGCCACGACGTCCGGGTGGCCGAGCGCCGCGAGGCGCTCCCGGACCTCGGACCGGCGTCAGGCGCAGATCGCGGAAGTCGACGTGCTGCGGCAGCCGCAGGACGCGAAGCGGGCCCGAAACGCAGCGCGCGCCCCAGCGCTCCATCTCGCCCACCAGCGGATGCGCGGGGTCCGCCTTGCCGAGGACCCGCTCCGCCTCGCGCCGGCGGTCCCACTCGAAGACATCCTCCACCCGGAGAACGGCCAGGATCTCGTGCTTCGCGTCGCGGAGGGCGAACTCGGAGCCGGGCGTGGTCGCGAGGTCGTCCGGCACCGCGAGCGTCACGGGAATCGGCCAGAGCGTCCCCGACGCGAGACGCATCTCGGCGAGAACCCGCTCGTAGTCGGCCTTCCCGAGGATACGACGTCAGCGGCGAGAAGGCGCCGGTCGCGAGCAGCTCGAGGTCGTTCAGGTTCCGGTCGGTCAGCGTCAGCGAGGGGAGCCGGCTCGCCCGGGCGAGGAGCGCGGGCCTCTCCGCTTCCGGGACGACGAGGTCGACGAGGGCTCCGCCGTACGGCGTCACGAGGTCCTTCATGTCAGGCCGGATGATAGACACCGGCGACGAGGGCCGTCGCGACCGGGAGGTAGTGCCCGCTCCAGGTGATCTCCTCGGCGATGGCGCCCCTTTCCTTCAGGAGGCGCGCACGGCGCTCGTACCGCAGCACGGCGTCGGGCTTCGGCGGCCGGAGCGGCGGCCGGGCGGGCACGACGACCTCCGTGTCGACGAACGTGAGGGGCACGCCGGCGAGCCCCGCCGCGAAGAGCTGGCGGATCAGGTGGTACGTGCCGTGAAACGCCTTTAACTTCTCCGAGACCTCGGCTTCTGTGAGCCGGAGCTCGAAGGCCGTCTCCGGAGGGCCCGGAGGGGGCCGCTGGACGTCGTAGGCCTCGACCTCGCCGGGCCGCTGGCGGACGAGCGGGATCTCGAAGACGGGACGCGTCGAAGAGGCTCCGGCCGCCGCCAGGACGACCGGAAGCGCGATGTCGTGCACCGGGTTGTAGAACTCGACGGCATCGCAGAAGAGCTGGGCCGGCCGGACCCGCGCGATCTCCTCCCGAAGCCGGGAGACCATCCCGGTGAAGACGGCCGGCTCCCGGAGGATGAGAGCCCGGTAGCAGGCCGATTCGGCCACCCCGAGGAAGACGGCGTTCGCGAGGAGGCCGAGGCCGTCGAGGCCGCGGAGCGTCTGGTTCACCCGCTCCTCGCCGCCGCCGTCGGTGAGGTAGACGAGGTGCGGCTTCATCCGCTGAAGGAACCCGAAGACGCCGACCTCGTGGTTCGGGTGGCTGAAGACGAAGAGGCTCGGGGCGGCGAGGTCGGGTCGCATTCAGGCCTTTCCGAAGAGGGGCCGCCGGACCCACGGATCGGACGTGTCCCAGGTTCCGTCGGCAGCGAGGGTCTTGAGCCTCTCACGCGGGGGGAAGCGCAGGTCCGCGGGGCGGAGTCCGGGCCGCGGAAAGTGCCAGCCCCGCTCCGCGATCTCCGCCGGGCTGAAACTCTTCTCGCAGTACTTCTCGATGGCGTGGGCGCGGCTGAGGGCGATGTAATGCCTCTGGACGAACGGCTCGGGACAGATCCTCCGCCGCGGGAAGTCGACGCGATGTCCGCCCGAGTCGACCAGGTTGATCTTCTGGCCGAAGTTCTTCCAGGCCTTGACCTGGAAATCCGGGTGGGGCTTGAAGTAGTAGTAGTGGGTCATCTCCTCGAAGAACCTCGGATGGTCGAAGCTCTCGTCGTCGCGGGTCGGGAGGAAGTCGAAGACGTCGAAGTCGACGGCGTTCCAGCCGGCCCGATCCGCATCCTCGATTCCGTCCCGCAGGGTGCGGAAGCGCGGCGGCGCGAAGCGGAACTGGTCCGCGTCCTGGTGGAGGTACCAGTCGGCCCGAAGCTCCGCGTGAAGCTCTTCCTTCCGCCGGAGCAGTGGCGCCAACTCGAAGAACCCCTGCCGCGGAAAGGTCTCGACGCCGAGGACGCCGCGGCCGAGGAACGAGCGCGCGATCGCGGCGGTCCGGTCCGCCGACTCGTTGTCGATCACCCAGGAGTCGACGCCCTGTTCGGCGAGGTGCCGGAGCGAGCGCTCCATGAACCGTTCCTCGTTGTAGACGGCGAAGAGAGCGACGATCCGGAGCACGGGCCTGTAGATTAGCGCCCCGGGGGACGGCGGAGGAACGGGCTCCCGGCTCCGGTTCGCGAGATGATCGCGGGAACGAGGAGGCGCCTACGGGATCGAGCACGTCGACGGCGGGAGCGTCGGGCCGGGGGACGCCCCGGTCTGCATCGCGGGGATGCACCGGTCGGGGACGTCGATGGTCACCCGCCTCCTCGGCGCTTCCGGACTCGACCTGGGACCCCAGGAGGATCTGGTGGGTCCGGGCCCCGACAACCCGGACGGCTTCTTCGAGAACCCCCGGTTCGTGGCGATCAGCGACGCCGTCCTCGAGGCGTTCGACGGCGCCTGGGACGTACCTCCCCGGTTCCCGCCGGGTTGGGAGGCCGAGGACCGGCTGGCGGAGCTGCGGAGGCGGGCGAAGGCGCTCGCCGACGCGTTCCGGGAGAGAGCCCGGTGGGGATGGAAGGACCCGCGCTGCTCGCTGACCCTTCCGTTCTGGCGGGTGATCCTGCCGGACGTCTCGGTCGTCGTCTGCCTCCGCCACCCGTCGGAGGTCTACCGCTCGCTCGAACGGCGCGGCTACGCCTCGCGCCGTTTCGCTCTGTCGCTCTGGCGCGCCTACAACGAGAGCCTCGTAGCCGCCGTTCCGCCCGAGCGCCGGGTCGTCACGCACTACGACGCCTATTTCGCCCGGCCGGAGGCCGAACTGCGGCGCGTCCTCCAGCGGCTCGGCCTCGACGCGCCGGACCGGACGATCGCCCGGGCCGTCCGGGACGTGTCGGCGAGCCGCCGGCACCACCGGACTCCGGAGGCCGGGATCTCCGAGGCGCCGCTTCCGGCCCCGGTCGCGGAGCTCTACCGGAGCCTCTCGGAGGAGGCCGGAATGCCCCCGTCCGCGGCGCGAGCCTGACCGATGCGGCTGATCGCGTTCTACCTTCCGCAGTTCCATCCGATTCCCGAGAACGACGCCTGGTGGGGAAAGGGCTTCACGGAGTGGACGAACGTGACCGCGGCCCGCCCGCTC
Source organism: uncultured Acidobacteriota bacterium (assembly GCA_963821435.1). GTDB lineage: Bacteria > Acidobacteriota > Thermoanaerobaculia > UBA5066 > UBA5066 > DAOMFB01. The sequence goes on along the minus strand of CAWGDR010000004.1, from coordinate 217,803 downwards.
TTTCCGGGGCACGAGCAGCCCTGCCTGCCGGGCGAGCTCGGCTTCTACGACCTGCGGGTGCCGGAAGTCACGGCAGGCGCAGGCCGACCTCGCGCGGGAGCACGGGATCGAGGCGTTCTGCTACTACCACTACTGGTTCGGCGGACGCATCCTGCTCGGGCGCCCGCTCGACGAGGTGCTGGCGTCCGGCGAGCCCGACTTCCCGTTCTGCCTCTGCTGGGCGAACGAGAACTGGACGCGGGCCTGGGACGGGCGGGACGGCGACGTGCTCCTCTGGCAGGAGCACTCCGAGGAGGACGACCGGAAGCACTTCCGCTGGCTCGCCCGCGCGTTCCGGGACCCCCGGTACGTCCGGGTGAACGGGCGGCCGCTGTTCCTCGTCTACCGGACGTCCCGCCTCCCGGATCCCGCCCGGACGGCGGCGGTCTGGCGCGCGGAGGCGCGCGCCCTCGGCGTTCCGGAGCCGCTCCTCTGCTCGGTGGAGAGCCACGCGGAGGACCGCGCCGACCCGCGCACGATCGGCTTCGACGCGGCCGTCGAGTTCCAGCCCGACTGGCTGAACCTCGGGGCGCCCGCGCTGGTGACGCGGGAGGGGAACCGCGTCTTCGACTACCCGGCCTTCGTCCGGCGGCAGCTCGAGAAGCCCGCGCCGGACTACAGGCGGTTTCCGTGCGTCACCCCTGGCTGGGACAACTCGCCACGGCGGCGAAAGGACGCGGTCGTGATGCGGGGTGCCACGCCCGAGGCGTACGAGGGGTGGCTCGCCGCCGCCGTCGAGTCCTGCCGGGGCGTCGATCCCGAGGAGAGCCTGCTCTTCCTCAACTCCTGGAACGAATGGGCCGAAGGGGCTCAGCTCGAGCCGGACCGGCTCCGGGGCCGGGGCCGCCTCGAGGCGACGCGGCGGGCTCTCGAGCCGCGGGCGCCGGAGCCGCTCCCGACGCCCTTCGCGGAGAGGTCCGGGCCTCGCCCGAAGGTCAGCGTCTGCATCCCGACCCGGAACGGCGCGGTGTTCCTCGCCGGGGCGATCCGGAGCGTCCTCGCCCAGACCCTCGCCGACCTCGAGCTGATCGTCGTCGACGACGCGTCGACGGACGGGACCGAAGCGGTCGTGCGGAGTTTCTCGGACGGGCGTGTTACCTTCGTCGCGGGCCCGGAGAGGCTCGGGATCGCCGGAAACTGGAACCGATGTCTCGCGCTCGCGACCGCTCCTTACGTCTGCCTCTTCCACCAGGACGACGTGATGGCGCCGTGAGAACCTCGAGGCGAAGGTGGAGTTCCTCGAGCGGCACCCGCGGGCGGGCATGGTCTTCTCGGACGCCTCGCGCGTCGACGAGCGCGGCGCGACGCTGTCGCCGCACTGGGATCGGCCCCCGGAGCCGGCCGACGAGGGCCTCCGGCGGGGGGGAGAGCTCCTGCGGCGGCTTCTTTCGGGCCCGAACCCCGTCTGCGCCCCGGGCGTCGTCGCCCGCCGCGCGGTCTTCGAGGCCGTGGGCCCTTTCGACCCGGGCCTCCCGCTCACGCTCGACTGGGAGATGTGGATCCGGATCGCGTCCCGTTTCGACGTCGGCTATCTCGGCGCCGCGCTCGTCGCGTACCGGGAGCATCCCGGCATGGAGACGAGGCGTTTTCCGGGCCCCGCCGCGTTCGGGCAGGCGGTGGCGGCGAAGCTCTCCGCGCTCGCTCGCGCCGCCGAGTGGCTGCCGGACGCCCGTGTTCTCGCGAAGGAGGTCCGGGAGCGGTCGGGCCTCGAGGCGCGGGCGCACGCCGCCGAGAGCCTCCGGAGCGGCCGGGTCGACGAAGCGAGCGAGTACCTCCGGACCGCGATCGGGCTCGAGAGGGGGGAGCGGCGCCGGCGGGCGACGCGAGCGTCGCCGCGGCGGCGAACGAGGCGCTCGCGCGCCTGCCCGAGCAGCCTTATTTCTGGGAGGCGCTGAAGCGCGCGCGCCCCGTCGACGTCGCCCGCGGCGTGACGGCGCGAACGCTCGTTCGCGCGATCGGGCTGAAGCTGGCGACCCGCCCCGGTTTCGGGTGGATGACGCGGCTTCTGGGAGACACGGGAGCCCGGCCGTGACGCGGGTCCGGCCCGTCAGGACGTGAGGAGGCGCCGGTAGGCGCCGACCGTGTCGAGCGCCGCCCAGCGCTCCGCCCGCGCGCTGCCCCGAGCCGAAAGGCGGCGGCGTGTCGCGTCGCTCTTCCAGAGGAGCTCGAGGGCCCCCGCGATGGACGCCTCGTCCGCCGGGTCGAAGAGGATGGCGTCGTCGCCGGTCGTCTCGCGGAGAGGCGGGAGGTCCGAGCAGGCGACCGGCGTCCCGACGGCCATCGCCTCCAGCACCGGGATGCCGAATCCCTCGAAGAGTGACGGGAAGACGAGCAGGCGGGCGCCCTGGATGAGGGCGGTGACGTCGTCGGATTCGAGGTACGGGAGGAGCCGGACCTCATTTCCGATCCGGAGGTCGCGGATCCGCGCCGCGAGCCGGGAGCGCCCGTCGTCCAGCGCGCCGCAGAGGACGAGCCGGAAGCCGGGCGTCCGGACGAGCAGCCGGACGACGGCGCCGAGGAGCCGCTCGTGGTTCTTGTGCGGCCAGTAGTTCGCCGGGAAGACGGCGAAGCCGCCGCGCGCGAGGCCGTGGGCCGCGAGCCTCGCGGCGAGCCGGGAATCGGGGAGCGTCGTCCGGGGCGCCCCGACGATGGGCGGGATGACCGTCAGGCGGCGCGGGTCGAGGTGCGCCCGCGCGGCGGCGTCGTATCGCGTCGCGCCCGAAATGGCCACGACGCGGTCGGCGCAGGCGAGATCCGCCCGAAACCTCTCGCGGCGGGCGAGCTCGTACAGCGGGAAGAACTCGGGATGCGTCAGCTCCTGGAAGTCGTAGGCGACGGCGACGTGTGGAAGGCGCGGCTCGTGGAAGAGGGCCGTGAAAAGCGGGCTGAAGAGGACCTCCGCCCCGAGCTGCAGGAGGGATCTCCCGTCCGGGACCAGCCGGGCCAGCGGGACCGGGAGGCGCCGGGCGGCCAGCCGGAGGGGTCCCGGCTCGTCCAGGTCGAGCCCGGGGCCCAGGCGGTGGAGCGTCGCCCCGGACCGGATCAGGGGCGCGAGAACCGCCTCCGCGTGGGGCTTCGCGAGAAGGTGAAGGTCCAGCGGGTCGGGACCGCCCGACAGCCGCTCGAGGAGCTTGAGGACGAAGAGTGCGGCGCCGCCGCTCGACCCGTCGGCCGGAAGGGTCAGGAGGTCGACGAAGATCCGCCGCCGCGTTCCGCGGGTCACGGCTGCACTTTGGCACAATCCGTCCGACCATGGCCCGCATCCTGATCACCGGCGTCACGGGGCAGGACGGCTCCTATCTGTCTGAATCGCACATCGCGTCGGGAGACGAGGTGCACGGAATGGTCCGGCAGTCGAGCCTCCTGCAGCGGACGCGCTTGGACGCGATCCCGGCGCTCGGCCGGGCGCGGACCGAGGGGCGGCTGAAGCTCCACTACGCCGACCTGCAGGACACGAGCAGCCTCATTGCCCTCGTCCGGTCGGTGCAGCCGGACGTCATCTACCACCTCGCGGGGCAGAGCCACGTCGGCATCTCGTTCGACATGCCCGAGTACACGGCCGAGTCGACGGGGCTCGGAACGCTGCGGCTCCTCGAGGCGGTCGCGGCAGGTGGCGCCGCAATGCCGGTTCTTCTTCGCGGCGACGAGCGAGATCTTCGGAGAGCCGCTGGAGGTGCCGCAGCGGGAGACGACGCCGATGGCGCCGGTCAACCCGTACGCGGCCGCGAAGGTCTACGCCCTGAACCTCGTCCGGATCTACCGGAAGGCGTACGGCCTGCACGCGTCGGTCGGGATCCTCTTCAACCACGAGAGCCCGCGCCGCGGCGAGAACTACGTCACCCGGAAGATCGCCGGCGCCGCGGCGAGGATCTCGCGCGGGCTCCAGAACGAGCTGCACCTCGGCACGCTGGAGCCGCGGCGGGACTGGAGCTACGCCCTCGACACCGTCGCCGGGATGCGGAAGATCGTGGAGGCCGACCGGGGTGACGACTACGTCCTCGCCTCGGGCGTGACGCGCTCGGTGCGCGACTTCTGCGAGGCCGCGTTCCGCCACGTCGGCCTCGACTTCGAGAAGCACGTCGTCCTCGACCCGACCTTCAGGCGCCCCCTCGACATCTCGGAGACGCGCGGCGACCCGTCGAAGGCGAAGCGGGAGCTCGGCTGGGCGCCGAAGACGGCGTTCCGGAGCTCGTGACGATCATGGTGGACGCGGAGCTCGCGGCCCTCGAGGGCCGCGGAGAACCGGCCTGACGGGCCGCCCGGCGGTCGTCGTCCCCGCCTTCCGGCGGCCCGAAGCCTCGCGGCGCGCCCTCGCGTCGCTCGTCGCCGCCGGCGCGGGGCCGATCCTCCTCGTCGACGACGAGGGGAGCGCGGACGGCGGAACCCTGGCGCGCGAGTTTCCCGGCGTCGAGGTGCTCGTCACCGACCGGCCGCGCTGGTGGACGGGGTGCACCGTCCTCGGCGCCCGGCGGGCTCTCGAGCGGGGCGCCGGGGACGTTCTCTTCTTCAACCAGGACGTCTCGTGCGCCCCCGACTACTTCGACCGGCTGGCCGAGGCCGCCGCGGCGCGCCCGGGCGCTCTCCTCGGAAGCGCGGTGCTCTACGCCCACGACCCGGAGCGGGTCTGGTCGGCCGGGGGGGCCGTCGAATGGTGGGGACGCGGCCTCCGGGGTCACTACCATCGTGCTCAGGCCGTTCAGCTTCCGGACCAGCCCTTCGAGGCCGACTGGCTCTTCGGGATGGGGACGCTCGTCCCGCGGGAGGTCTTCGCCCGGATCGGGTTCCCCGACGCCGAGCGTTTCCCGCAGGCATGGGGCGACGTCGACTTCTCGATGCGGGCGAAGGAGGCGGGGATCCCCGTCCTCGTGGTGCCCAAGGCCCGCCTCTTCCACGAGGTGGGCGGCTACGACCCGCACGCCGCCGGGCCGCCGTCGGCGCGCCTTTACGTTTCGTGGATGCGGGACGGGAAGCACAACCTGTCGCTCGCGTCCCACGCGGCACTCTGGCGGCGCCACGGGCCGCGGCTTCTCTGGCCGCTGTCGCTCGCGCTCAGGGTTATCGTTCTCATGGTGAACTACCTCACGAATCCGCGTCCTCTTTCCGGCCGAGGCACGGGATGAGTGACGCGGCACCCCCCTCGATGGCGCTCGTCACGCCGTCGCTCAACCAGGGGAGGTTCATCCGGGCCACGATCGAGAGCGTCTTCGGGCAGGACTACCCGCGCCTCGACTACTTCGTCCAGGACGGCGGGTCCGAGGACGAGACGCTCGACATCCTCCGCTCCTACGGGGACCGCGTCCGGTGGGCGTCGGAGAAGGACGAGGGGCAGGCCGAGGCGATCAACCGGGGGCTCTCGCGGGTCTCGGGTGACGTGATGGGGTACCTGAACAGCGACGACGTCCTCCGGCCCGGCGCGCTCCGGGCCGTGGGCGAGGTCTTCCGATCCCGGCCGCGGACGCAGGTCGTCTTTGGCCGAGCGGACTACGTCGACGAGGACGGGCGCCATCTCGCGCCGTACCACGTGCTGCCCGACGCCTTCGAGCGGCTGTCGAGCGGGTGCCCGGTCGCGCAGCCCGCCACCTTCTTCGCGAGGAGCGTCTGGGAGGATCTCGGCCCGTTCGACGAAACCCTCCACCACACCATGGACTACGACTACTGGCTCCGCATCGCCCGGCGGCTCGACCGGTCGGAAATCGTCTTCCTGGACCGCGAGCTCGCGGACGCCCGGTGGCACAAGGAGGCGAAGACGGCCGCCGCGTGGCCCCGGGCGCTGGACGAGATCTTCTCGGTGCTGAAGCGGCACTCGGGCTACGTCTCCCTCTCCTGGTGTCTCGTCAAGGCGGACTTCGCCCTCGACGGCCGCGACCCGATCACGAACCCGCACCGGATGCGGTTCCGGGCCTACCCGCGGGCGCTTCGGGATTACCTGCACGTCAACCCGCCGAACCTCTGGCCGCGGGGCGTCCGGGGGGCCTGGACCGGCTTCCAGAGGCTGCTGGCGGGGCGTTAGCGCGTCGGGGAGGCGGCCGCCGGGGCCTCCGCCGGCGCGCCGGCGGGCTTGTGAACCATCGTCCCGCCGAGGTGGCCGGTGAAGCCGATCAGGGCGGCCGCCACGACGGCGGCGACGGCCGCGGCGAGGACGGGCTTCTTCGGGTCGCGCGCGGCCCAGGCGAGCGGAAAGGCGACGAGGACCGCCACGAGGGTCGCCCCGGCCGAGAGCGCGTGCCGGTAGAGGATGCCGTCTTCGGCGTCGCTTTTCGGCAGGAGGCTCCCGGGGGCGACGTCGTCCAGGCCGACCGCCCAGGCACGGCCGCTCCAGATCAGGACCGGGACCCCGAGCAGGGCCACGGCGAGGAGCAGCGCGCCGGCCCATCTCCAGGGGGCGCTCTCCTCGGCCTTTCCCCTCGACGTCAGCCAGGCCGCCACGACGAGCGCCGCAGCGCCCGAAGGCCGCCCCGGCGATCGGGAAGTGGGCGGCGGGCGGGTGGACGGGTACTCCGAAGATGAGCGGCATGCCCCCCCCTTGATCCATACTCCGCCTCCCGCGAGGATATTCCCCCGGGGGAGGCGGCGCTCAGTCCATGGATTCGATTGTCATTCGGGGAGCGCGCGAGCACAACCTCAAGAACGTCTCGCTGACGATCCCCCGCAACGCGCTCGTCGTCCTGACCGGAGTGTCGGGTTCGGGAAAGTCCTCACTCGCGTTCGACACGCTCTTCGCCGAGGGCCAGCGGCGTTACGTCGAATCGCTCTCGGCCTACGCCCGGCAGTTTCTCGAGCAGATGGAGAAGCCCGACGTCGACTCGATCGAGGGGCTCTCGCCCGCGATCTCCATCGAGCAGAAGACGACCTCGAAGAACCCGCGCTCGACCGTCGGCACCGTGACGGAGATCTACGACTACCTCCGGCTCCTCTTCGCCTCGATCGGGAAGCCGCACTGCGTCAGCTGCGGGAAGGAGATCTCGGCGCAGACGATCCAGCAGATGACCGACCGCGTCCTCGCGATGCCGGAAGGGACGCGCTTCCTCGTCCTCGCGCCGTACGTCCGGGGGAAGAAGGGGGAGTACAGGCGGCAGATGGCGGAGATGGTCAAGCAGGGCTTCCTCCGCGCCCGCGTGAACGGCGCGATGGTCGACCTCGAGTCGCCGCCCGACCTCGACAAGCAGAAGAAGCACACGATCGAGGTGGTCGTCGACCGCCTCGTCGTGAAGCGCGACGACGAGACCCGCCGCCGCGTGGCCGACTCCCTCGAGACGGCGACGAAGGTTTCGGGGGGGCTCGTGACGATCGGCGTCGTGAAGACGGCCGACGGACCGACCGACGACGAGACGCTCTCGACCTCCTATGCCTGCCCCGACTGCGGGACGTCGCTGACCGAGATCACGCCGCGCCTCTTCTCCTTCAACTCGCCGTTCGGCGCCTGCCCGGCATGCAGCGGCCTCGGGAGCGTGAAGACGGCCGATCCCGAACGGGTCGTCCCGGACCCGTCCCTCTCGATCCGCGACGGGGCGATCGCGCTCTTCAAGCCGGGCTCGTCCGCGTGGCGCCTCCGGCAGATCGAGCAGCTCTCGAAGGCCGTGAAGTTCCCGCTCGACGTTCCGTGGAAGAAGCTCCCGAAGGAAGTCCGGGAGCTGATCCTCCACGGCTCGGGTGACCGGCAGATCCGCTGGAAGTGGAAGTCCGAGAAGGGCGGAGTACCAGTGGTCCTCCTCGTACAAGGGGCTCCTCAACCTGATCGAGGAGAAGTACAAGGAAGTCGAGAACGACGAGACGCGCGCCGAGCTCGAGGCGTTCCTCTCCTCGACCCCCTGCGCGGCGTGCGGCGGCCGGCGCCTGAAGAAGGAAGCGCTCGCGGTCCTGTCGCGGGCCAGGCCGATCGATGCGCTGACGAACCTGACGCTCGAGGAGGCGCGGGAGTTCTTCGCGACGCTGTCGCCGACGAAGCGGGAGAGCGAGATCGCCGGGAAGATCCTGAAGGAGATCGGAGACCGGCTCGGCTTCCTCTACGACGTCGGGATCGGCTACCTCTCCCTCGCCCGGGCCTCCGCGACGCTGTCGGGAGGCGAGGCACAGCGGATCCGGCTCGCCACGCAGATCGGCTCGAAGCTGATGGGGGTCCTCTACGTGCTCGACGAGCCGTCGATCGGCCTCCACCCGAAGGACAACCGGAAGCTCATCGACACGCTCCTCGCCATGCGCGACCTCGGCAACACGGTCGTCGTCGTGGAGCACGACGAGGAGACGATCCGCTCCGCCGACCGCGTCGTCGACCTCGGTCCCGGCGCCGGGATCCACGGCGGCGAGATCGTCGGCGAGGGGAGGGCCGGACGACCTCGTCTCCTTCCCGAGGTCGCTCACGGGCCGGTACCTCGCGGGCGGCCCTCTCGATCGCCGTGCCGTCGGCGCGGAGGACGGGGAGCGGCAAGTCGCTGTCGGTCGTCGGCGCGAAGGAGAACAACCTGCGGGACATCACGGTCCGCTTCCCTCTCGGGGTCTTCACGGCCGTCACGGGGGTCTCCGGCTCCGGAAAGTCGACCCTCGTGAACGACATCCTCTACCGAGCCGCCGCGCGGGCGTTCCACGACTCGAACGAACGGCCGGGGGCGCACAAGCGGATCGACGGGCTCGCGCACCTCGACAAGGTCGTCGACATCGACCAGTCCCCGATCGGAAGGACGCCGCGTTCGAACCCCGCCACCTACACGAACCTCTTCAACCCGATCCGCGAGCTGATGTCGCAAGGTGCCCGACGCGCGGATGCGCGGCTACGGCCCCGGGCGCTTCTCGTTCAACGTGAAGGGGGGCCGCTGCGAGAACTGCGGCGGCGGCGGGCAGATCGCCATCGAGATGCACTTCCTGCCGGACATCTACGTCACCTGCGACGTCTGCGGGGGGAAGCGCTACAACCGGGAGACCCTGGAGGTCCGCTACAAGGGGCTGAACATCGCCGACGTCCTCGCGCTGACGTCGGAGCAGGCGGCCGAGGTCTTCGCGAACGTCCCGGCGATCCGGAACATCGTGGAGACCTTGAACGACGTCGGGCTCGGGTACATCCAGCTCGGACAACCGGCGACCACCCTCTCGGGGGGCGAGGCGCAGCGGGTGAAGCTGGCCCGCGAGCTGGCGCGGCGGGCCACGGGGCGGACGCTCTACATCCTCGACGAGCCGACCACGGGCCTCCACTTCGACGACGTGAAGAAGCTCCTCAAGGTGCTCCACGCGCTCGTCGAGAGCGGGAAACACCGTTATCGTGATCGAGCACAACCTCGACGTCGTGAAGACGGCCGACTGGGTCGTCGACCTCGGTCCCGAAGGGGGCTTTCGCGGGGGCGAGGTGGTGGCGGAGGGGACGCCCGAGGCGATCGCCCGGGATCGCGGGTCGGCCACGGGGCGGTTTCTGGCTCCGTTGCTTCGCCGCGGCGCCTGAATTAGGCGCGTCGTCTAAAATTCTGGGTTTGACGTGCTGACCGGCTTCAACACCGACATCAAGTTCGCCGAGCGCGTTTACCACGTGCAGACCGAGGACCGCGGACTGGGCAACCCCGTGGTCGAGTCGCTCGTCTACGTGGGGGGCGAGATCCTCCTCTCGAAGAAGAGTCCGTACACGCAGCACGTGCAGGGCGACCGCGTCGACGAGAAGGCCGTCCGGGAGCTGATGGACCACCAGCACCGGAAGATCATCGAGGCGATCCGGCGCGGGCGTCTCGACGCGAAGAAGAAGAAGCCGGGGTCCGAGCTCGAGTGGGGCGACGACATCTACACGTCGGAGCCCGACGTCTCGCCCGCCGCGATCGCGGCGGTCGCCGCGATGCTCGCGGTTCCGAGCGAGCCGCTTCCCGGAGACCGGCCGCGCGGCGCGCCGGCCCGCACGGAGGGGGCGACGCCGCCGAAGAAGGCCGCCGCGCCGCCGCCGGCGGCGAAGCCGGCCCCGCCGTCGAAGTCGGCGTCGCCCGCACCGGAGCCGAAGCCGGGGCCGCCCACACCGGCCGGAGCGACGCCTACCGTGGCGCCCGCCGCGGCGGCCTCGTCGCGCCGGCCGTCGGCGCCGTCCCACACGCCGCTTCCCTTCCCGTCGGCGATCGCCCCGTCGGTCAGGCTGCCGATCCCCGCGGCCGAGCCCTCTCCCCGGAAGACGGCAGCGGTCACGTCCGGATCGCGGACGCTCGACCAGGTCATCGTGGAGTACCTCGCCTCGGAGGCCGCCACCGAGAGGCTCGAGCTGGCGGTGACGCTCGGCGGCGAGTTCACGTCGGGTGAGAGCGTGGCGGTGACCGCCGCGACGACGACCTCCATCACGCGGAAGCCGGTCGCAAACGCGCAGATCACGATCCGGATCATCGCGACGTCGCGGCCTCCGCAGGTCCTCTTCCGGGGCGTGACCGGGAACGACGGGCTCGTGAAGGTGACGTGCGCGGTGCCCGACATCGGCAACGGCAACGCCGCCGTGATCGTCTCGGCCTCCTCGCCGGCCGGATCGAGCGAGATCAAGCATCTCGTCCGCCGGAAGGCGCGGTAGCCGCCGTCGCCGAGGCGGCCGGTCCCGTGCGCCGCAGCCGATTCGTGTATATTCCGCGTCCCCCCGCCCGGATCCCCGGGACGGGAGACGGGCCGCTAGCTCAATTGGTAGAGCAAGAGACTCTTAATCTCTGGGTTGGGGGTTCAAGTCCCTCGCGGCTCACCACGAAGGGTCCGAGGCCGGCTTTCGGGCCGGCCTTTTTCCTCTTCTGACGCCTCAGGAGCTTCGCATGCGCCACCGCGCCGCCGCCATCGTGGTCCTCGTCCTCGCCGCCGCCGGGAGCTCTCCGGCCTTCGCCGGGCGGCCGATGTCGCTGGACGACCTCCTCACCGCCGTCCGCGTCACGGACCCGCAACTCTCCGCCGACGGAACGCTCGTGGCGTTCGTGAAGACCGTGACCGACCCGGCCACGCTCAAGCGGAACGCCGACATCTGGGTCGTCCCGGCGACCGGCTCGGCCCCGCCGCGCCCCCTGACGCGGAGCGAGGCGAGCGACACCTCGCCGCGCTTCTCGCCGGACGGGAAGACGCTGGCGTTCGTTTCCGCCCGGAGCGGCAGTGCCCAGATCCACGTGCTCGACCTCGCCGGGGGCGAGGCCCGGAAGGTGACCGACGTGCCGGGGGGCGTCCAGCCGCCTCTCGTCTTCTCGCCCGACGGGAGCCGCATCGCCTTCGTGGCGGACGTGGATCCCTCCTGCGCCGACGAGGCCTGCAACCGGAAGAAGGCCGAGGAGGCCGCGAAGAACCCGGTCAAGGCCTACGACGCCACGCGGCTCCCGTTCCGGCACTGGGACGAGTGGCGGCCCTCCCTCCGCCACCACGTCCTCGTCGCGGAGCTTTCGACCGGGAAGACCGCGGACGTGACGCCGGGCGACTTCGACTCGCCCCCCCACTCCTACGAGGAGGGCGGGATCGCCTTCTCGCCGGACGGGAAGACGATCGCCTTCGTCTCGAACCGGGACGGCGCTGACAAGGAATCCTGGTCGACGAACAAGGACGTCTTCCTCGTTCCGGCCTCGGGCGGGACGGCGGAGAAGCTCACGGCGAACGCCGCGGCCGACTACCAGCCGCTCTTCACGCCGGACGGACGGTCGGTCGTCACCCGCTCCCAGCGGCGCGCCGGCTTCGAGGCCGACCGCTTCTGGCTCGAGGTCTGGGACGTCGCGGGGAAGACGAAGCGAACCGTCTTCACCGAGCCCGACCTCTCGGTCGAGGACTTCGTCCTCTCCCCGGACGGAACGACCGTTTTCTTCGCCGCGGTGAAGGAAGCAAGGCAGAACGTCTATTCGGTCCCGCTCGCGGGTGGGACCCCGCGTCTCGTCGCCGAAGGGGGGTACTACTCGAATCTCGCCGCGGGCCCGGGCTTCGTCCTCGCGTCGCGGGCCAGCCTCGTCTCCCCTCCTGACGTCTGGGTCGTACCCGCGGACGGCAAGGCAGCGCGCCCGCTGACCGACGAGAACGCCTCGTGGCGGAAGGCGGCGACGCTGAACGCCCCCGAGAGCTTCCTCGTCTCGGGGGCCGGTGGGACACCCGTCCAGTCCTGGATGATCAAGCCCCCCGGGTTCGACCCCGCGAAAAAGTACCCCGTCGTCTTCCTGATCCACGGCGGCCCCCAGGGCGCCTGGGAGGACGGCTGGTCCTACCGGTGGTGCCCGTCGCTCTGGGCGGCCCAGGGGTGGGTCGTCGTCCTGCCGAACCCGCGCGGGTCGTCGGGGTTCGGCCAGGCGTTCGTCGACGCGGTCTCGGGAGACTGGTGCGGGAAGGTGATGACGGACCTCTTCGCGGTCTTCGACGAGGTCGCGAAGAGGCCGTTCGTCGACCCGAAGAGGCAGGGGATCGCGGGAGCGAGCTACGGCGGCTACGCCGTCAACTACATCCTGACGCAGACGGACCGCTTCGCGGCGGCGTTCACGCACGACGGCAACTTCAACCTCGACACGATGGCCTACGCGACCGAGGAGCTCTGGTTCACCGACTGGGACCTCGGCGGTCTCCCGTGGACCGCGGGATTCAAGGCGCACTCGGCCCGCTGCTCGCCGCACATGTTCGCCGAGAAGATCGTGACGCCGACCTTCGTCGTCACGAACGAGCTCGACTTCCGCGTCCCGGTCGACCAGGGGATGCAGCTCTTCACCCTCCTCCGCCGCCGCGGCGTCCCTTCGGAGATGCTCGTCTTTCCGGACGAGGGGCACTGGGTCCTGAAGCCGCTGGAACTCGAAGCTCTGGCACGAAAAGGCGCTCGGCTGGATGAAGAAATACCTCGGGCCCTAGAGCGAATCCGATGCGCTCGTGGCTTCCGGGGATCGTCGTCGCCGCGTTGTTCGCCGCGGCGACCGTCCCGATCCTCGCCGCCGGGCGGACGACGTTCCGGCTTCTGGACGCCGGCGGAAAGCCGCTGGCCGGCGCGCATGTCGCCCTCGTCGGCCAGAGCGGATCAGTCGCGACCGGCCCCGACGGAACCTTCCAGCTCGACGTCGAGCCGCCCGTCCCGTTCGAGCTGGGCGTGACCGACCCGAGCGGCACCTGGCTCGGGCTCGTCCGCGTCCTGAACGTGTCGCCGGAACGGCCGGTCGACGTCCGCCTGCCGACCCCGCGAACGGCGGAGGTCGAGATCCGGGCCAGCGTCGCCCCGTCGACGCTCGCTCCTCCCGCGAGCGCCTCGGCCCTCGTGACGCGGGCGGAGATGACCGAGCGCCTTCCGTCGCGGCTGGCCGACACGCTCACCGAGATGCCCGGGACGGGCCGGATCGAGGAGGGGCAGTCGGTCGTGCCGTCGGTCCGGGGCCTCGCCCGCGGCCGGACGCTCCTGATGCTGGACGACGGCCGCGTGACGGCCGAACGGCGGGCGGGACCGTCGGCGAGCTGGCTGAACCCCTTCTCGCTCCAGAACGTCGAGGTCGTCCGGGGCCCTGGCTCGGTCCTCTACGGCTCCGACGCGTTCGGCGGCGTGGTCCACGGCCGGACGCCGCTTCCGAGCGCCGGAGGCCTTTTCGGCGCAGTACCAGCTCACGGCCGGAACGCGGCCCGGAGGAGGCGGGAATCGGGGTCGAGACGAACGTCCCCGTCGGCCCGGGCGCCCTCCTGGCTCAGTTCGTCCAGCGTGACTACCGGACTACGAGGCGCCGTCGGGAACGGTGGCGAACTCCTCCGCGCGCGACCGGGGCGGGCTCGTCCGGGCGCTCTGTGCCCGTCGGCTCCGCGACGCTCTTCGCCGGCATCCAGCTCGGGCAGGGCCGCGAGATGGGCAAGCCCGCGCGGGACTCGAACGTCACGCAGGCCTGCTACCCGAGCGAGGACTCGACCCGCTTCACGCTCGGCGCGGACCTGCCCGGAGCCCTTGGCTTCCAGTCGATCCAGGTCCGGGCGTTCCTCGACCGATACGTCCTCGTCACGGACCGCGACCTCCTGGCGACGCCGACGACGCCCCGTTTCCTTTCCGAGGCGAACGTCGGCGCGAACGACTGGTCCCTCCGCGCGGTCGGACAGAGGCCGGTCGGGAGCGGCTCCCTCCATGCCGGCGTGGAAGCGATCAGCCGCTACAACCTTCACGCGACGAACACCTTCACGATGTACGACCTTCGCGGGCCGCCCCGTCTCGACGGTCTCCGAGGTGGCCGTGAGGGACGCGAGCCAGATCGACGCGGCCGCCTTCGCCACGTTCGAGCAGCCGCTCCTCTCCAACCGGCTTTCGGTCTCGGCCGGCCTGCGCGGCGACGCCGTCTGGTCGCAGAACGCCGGCGGGTACTTCGGAGACCGGGCGACGTCGGGCGTGGCGCCGTCCGGAATGCTCGCGCCTGACGTGGACGCCGCCCGGGGTCGCTTCAGCTTCACGGCGCAGTACGCCCACGGCTTCCGCGAGCCCACTCCTTTCGGACCGGTACTTCCGGGGCGTCTCGGGCCGCGGTTTCGTCGTCGGCAACCCCGACCTCCTGCCGGAGACGAGCGACCAGTGGGATCTCGCGGTCCGAGGCAGCTTCGGTCCCGTTCGCCTCTCGGGTTACGGCTACTACTACCTGATCCACGACCTCATCGAGCGGTACCGGAGCGGCACCGACTTCTATTTCCGCAACCACGGCACGGCGGAAATCTACGGCGGCGAGCTGGAGGCGGGCCTCCTGCTCGCACCCGGCTTCAGCGCCCAGATCTTCGCGACCGCCATCCGGGGGACGACGAAGGAGGACCGGGCTCCGGTCGCCGACATCCCGCCTCTCAGCGTCGGACTCTCGATCGACTACCAGCCGATGAGCCGGCTCTGGCTGCGCCTCCGCGGCCTCCTTTACGCGAGGGACGACAGCCCTGGCCCGACGGAGATCGTCACGCCGGGTTACGGCGTCGTCGATGTCTCGGCCGGTTATCGCTTCCTCTCCGCCCTCGAGGCCCGACTTCTCGTCGGCAACCTGTTCGACAAGGAGTACCCCGGGACGCCCGACGAGCTGGCCGTTCCGGCTCCGGGCCGGAACGTGACGTTCGTCCTCGCCGGGAGGTTCTGAGAGCGGCCCGCCGCCGGGACCGCGTGCTAGCATCGCGGGCTCCGCTCGTCTGGCGGGAGTGGCGGAATGGCAGACGCGCCGGACTTAGGATCCGGTGGGGAATCCCATGAGGGTTCGACTCCCTCCTCCCGCACCATTCCGGAAGAAACCGACTCGAGGAAACCACCCCCATGATCACGTCTTTTGTCGACCAGTCCCCGACGAAGAAGTCGATGACGGTCGAAGTGCCCGCCGACGAGGTGAAGCGCGAGACGGACCGCACGGTCCGCGGCCTCGCGAAACAGGTCCGCCTGCCCGGATTCCGCCCCGGCAAGGTGCCCCCGGAGATCATCCGGAAGCGCTTCGCCGAGGCCGTCCGCGAGGAGGTCATCGAGCACCTCGTGAACGAGACCGTTCTGACGGCTCTGAAGGAGCGGGGCCTCGTGCCGCTCGGGCGGCCCAAGATCGACGACCTGAAGTTCGAGTTCGAGGCGCCGCTCTCGTTCAAGGTGGACCTCGAGGTGCGGCCTCCCGTCGCCCCGAAGGACTACCGGGGCCTGAAGGTCCCCGCCGGGTCGGCCGTGCCGTCGGCCGAGGAGATCGACGGGGTCCTCGAGCGGATCCGCGAGGGGCGGGCGACGTACGAGCCGATCGAGGGGCGCCCGGCCGCCGAAGGCGACTTCGCGCTCGTCGACCTGAAGGGGACGTTCCCCTCGGGCGACGGAAAGGACTTCGAGGCGCTGAAGACGCTGGTCGAGATCGGCGGGGAGCGGACGCTGCCGGAGCTCTCGGCGCACCTCCGGAACGCCCTCGCCGGGACGACGGTCAGCTTCCAGAAGGACTTCCCGGCCGACGCACCGGACGCCGAGTTCGCGGGGAAGACGGTCCTCTACAGCGTCGCGCTCGTCGCGCTGAAGCAGCGCGTCCTCCCGCCGCTCGACGACGATCTGGCGAAGGGCGCCCTCACCCCGCGGGACGGCGAGCCGCCGGAAGGGGCGAACCTCGCCCTGCTGCGGGAGAAGGTGACCGAGTCCGTCACGCGCGAGAAGGAGGCGGCCCTGAAGGAGTCGCGCCGGCGCGCGGCCCTCGACGCCCTCCTCGCCCTGAACGACGTCGAGGCGCCCGAGTCGATGGTGGACGCCGAGATCGACGCGGCCCTGCGCGAGTACGCGCGCCACCTCGCCCGGCAGGGCGTCGACCTGAAGGAAGCGAAGATCGACTGGAACGCCCTGCGAAACGACGCGAAGCCGGGCGCCGTCCGGCGCGTCCGGGAGTACCTCCTGCTCGACGCCATCGGAGAAGCCGAGAACCTCGCCGTCTCCGACACCGAGCTCGACGCGGAGCTGAAGCGCCGCGCGCAGTCGATGGGGACGACCTTCCCCGAGCTGAAGGCCGCGCTCGTGAAGAACGAGAGGCTGGAGGGGATTCGCGAGGAGATACGGATCGACCGCGTGGTCGACCTCCTCCTCGCCGAGGCCTCGCCGGCCGCCTGACGGGTAAGATCGGCTCGGGAAGGACGAGAGGAAGAGGAAACATGTCGATGCTGATCCCGATGGTCATCGAGCAGACGAACCGGGGCGAGCGCGCCTACGACATCTATTCGCGCCTCCTGAAGGACAACGTCATCTTCCTGGGGTCGGCGGATCAACGACGACGTCGCGAACCTCGTCATCGCCCAGATGCTCTTCCTCGAAGCCGAAAACCCCGAGAAGGACATCACCCTCTACATCAACTCGCCCGGCGGCTCGGTCTCGGCCGGGCTCGCCATCTACGACACGATGCAGTACGTAAAGCCGGACGTGGCGACCTACTGCATCGGCCAGGCGGCGTCGATGGGCGCGGTCCTCCTCGCGGGGGGCGCCAAGGGGAAGCGGGCCGCCCTCCCGAACGCCCGGATCCTGATCCACCAGCCGCACGGGGGCGCCGAGGGGCAGGTGTCGGACATCGAGATCCAGGCGAAGGAGATGCTCCGGACGAAGAAGCGGCTGAACGAGATCCTGGCTTTCCACACGAGCCAGCCCTTCGACCGGATCGAGAAGGACACGGACAGGGACAACATCTTCGAGGCCGACGCGGCGAAGGAATACGGCCTGATCGACCTCGTCATCCGGCGCCGGGACGACAAGACGGCCGCTTGAGGGCGGGCAGTTTCCACCGGTGACCGGAGAGGGTAAGATTCAGGGCGGGGATAACAGGGGAATCCGATGACCAAGAAGACGGGCCCGGGCGACGTCCTTCGCTGCAGCTTCTGCAACAAGTCGCAGCGGGACGTGAAGAAGCTGATCGCGGGGCCCACGGTCTACATCTGCGACGAGTGTGTCGACATCTGCCTCGACATCATCGCGGAGGACCGCGTCCTCGACACCGCCAAGCCCGAGACGAAGCTCCCGAAGCCGCGGGAGATCAAGGAGTTCCTCGACGAGTACGTGGTCGGCCAGGAGCAGGCGAAGCGGAAGCTCGCCGTCGCGGTCTACAACCACTACAAGCGGATCGACTACTTCGAGAAGAACCGGAAGCTGGACGTCGAGCTCCAGAAGTCGAACATCCTTCTGATCGGGCCGACGGGGACGGGGAAGACGCTCCTCGCCCAGACGCTCGCGAAGATGCTCTCCGTGCCGTTCACGATCGCCGACGCGACGACGCTGACCGAAGCGGGCTACGTCGGCGAGGACGTCGAGAACATCATCCTGAAGCTCTACCAGGCCGCGGGCCAGGACAAGGAGAAGACCGAGCGCGGCATCGTCTACATTGACGAGGTCGACAAGATCGCCCGCAAGGGCGAGAACCCTTCGATCACGAGGGACGTCTCGGGCGAGGGAGTCCAGCAGGCGCTCCTCAAGATCCTGGAGGGGACCGTGACGAACGTGCCGCCGCAGGGCGGACGCAAGCACCCCCACCAGGAGTTCATCCAGATCGACACGACGAACATCCTCTTCGTCTGCGGCGGGGCCTTCGTCGGGCTCGAGGATCTCGTCAGCCGGCGGCTGACCGAGAAGTCGATGGGCTTCGGCGCGAAGATCGCGACCCGGAAGGAGAAGCGCGCCGGCGAGCTCCTCGAGAAGGTCCATCCCGAGGACCTGATCAAGTTCGGGATGATCCCGGAGTTCATCGGCCGCGTCCCGGTCGTGGCCTCGCTTCACGACCTGGACCGGGCGTCGCTCGTCGCCATCCTGAAGGAGCCGAAGAATTCGCTCATCAAGCAGTACCAGACTCTGCTCGAGTTCGAGAACGTCACCCTCCGGTTCACGGAGGACGCGCTCGAGCAGATCGCCGACGAGGCGTTCACCCGGAATGTCGGAGCCCGGGGCCTGAAGATCATTCTCGAAGAGCTGATGCTCGATGTCATGTACCGGGTGCCGTCCGAGGAGGAGATCGAGGAGTGCGTCATCACGAAGGACGTCGTCCTCCGGCGCGCCGCGCCGATCCTCTCGCTCCGGAAGGCGGGCTGACGGGCGCCTCGGCCGAAGCCGTCCCCCGTCGCCCCCAGAGTCGAGCTCCCGCTCCCTTGATTTCCGCGCCGCCCGCGCCTGAGGTGACCCCATGACAGGACTCACGCCCTTCGATCCCGCCGCCGCCTCCCGCGTTCCGCTGCCTCTCGTGCCGCTCCGGGACATGGTCGTCTTCCCCCGGATGATGGCGCCCTTTGTCGTCGGGCGGGCCTCGTCCATCGCGGCGCTGGAGGAGGCGCTCGCCTCCCCCGCGAAGTCGATCTTCCTCGCGGCCCAGAAGGACCCGCGGGTCGACGAGCCGGTGGCCGGCGACATCCACGAGATCGGCGTCATCGCGGTCGTCGTCCAGTCGCTGAAGCTTCCGAACGGGCACATCAAGGTGATGGTCGAGGGGGTCTCCCGCGCGCGGATCGACTCGTTTCTCCCGTCCGCGGGGCACCTGACCGCCTCCGTCGAGAAGATCGAGGCGAAGACGGCGCCGGGCGGCGATCTCGCCCCCTACCTGCAGAAGGTCCTCGCGGTTTTCGAGCAGTACGCGAAACTCTCGCACCACCTCGCGTTCGAGGGGCTCCTCTCGTCCCTGAAGATGGACGACCCCGACGCCTTCGCCGACACGCTCGCGGGGCATCTGCCCGCCTCCATTCCGACGGCCGACAAGCAGACGCTCCTCGAGACGGTGGCGCCCCTCGAGCGGCTCCAGAAGCTGCAGGACATGCTGGAGATCGAGATCGAAAAGATCAACATCGACCGGCGGATCAACAGCAAGGTCAAGAAGCAGATGGAGCGGGCGCAGAAGGAGTACTACCTCAACGAGAAGATCAAGGCGATCCACCAGGAACTCGGAAAGAAGGACGACAAGACCGACGAGATCGAGGAGCTCCGTGTCCGGATCGAGAAGGCGGGGATGCCGAAGGAGACGAAGGAGAAGGCGCTCGCCGAACTGAAGCGGCTCGAGGCGATGCCGAACGTCTCCGCCGAGGCCACCGTCTCGCGCAACTACATCGACTGGCTCGTCTCGGTTCCCTGGAAGAAGTCCTCCCGTGAGGCAAGGGACCTGAAGCGGTCCGAGAAGATCCTAAACGACGACCACTTCGGCCTGGAGAAGGTCAAGGAGCGGATCCTGGAGTTCCTCGCGGTCCGCCAGCTCGTGACCGAGACGAAGGGCTCCATCCTCTGCTTCGCCGGCCCGCCGGGCGTCGGGAAGACGTCACTGGCGAAGAGCATCGCGAAGTCGCTGAACCGCAAGTTCGTGCGGATCTCGCTCGGAGGGGTCCGGGACGAGGCCGAGGTGCGGGGCCACCGGCGCACGTACATCGGCGCCTTCCCGGGGCAGATCATCCAGCTCATGAAGAAGGCGGGGACCGTGAACCCGGTCTTCCTCCTCGACGAGGTCGACAAGATGTCGATGGACTTCCGCGGCGACCCGTCCGCGGCGCTCCTCGAGGTCCTCGACCCCGAGCAGAACCACGCCTTCGTCGACCATTACATGGACGTCGAGTACGACCTCTCGAAGGTGATGTTCATCGCGACGGCCAACGTCGTCCACCCCATCCCGCCGGCCCTGAAGGACCGGATGGAGATCATCCCCCTCTCCGGCTACACGCCGAACGAGAAGCTGGCCATCGCGAGGCAGTTCCTCGTCCCGAAGCAGGTCAAGGACAACGGGCTGACGGCGGAGCAGGCGGTCTTCGAGGACGGCGCCATCTACGGCCTCGTCGAGAAGTACACCCGCGAGGCGGGCGTCCGGAACCTGGAACGCGAGATCGCCTCCGTCTGCCGGAAGATCGCCCGCCGGATCCTGACGAAGAGCCCGGAACTGCCGGTGCGCTTGACGGCGGAGAACCTCCCGGACTTCCTCGGAAAGGCCAAGTTCCGCCTCGGCAAGCGGGGGGAAAAGGCCGAGATCGGCCTCGCGACGGGCCTCGCCTGGACCGAATCGGGGGGCGACGTTCTCCACATCGAGACGACGCTGATGCGGGGGAAGGGAAACGTCGTTCTGACGGGCCAGCTCGGCGAGGTCATGCAGGAGTCGGCGCGGGCGGCGCTCTCGTACGTGAGAACGCGCGCCGAACTCTACGGCGCCGAGCCCGACTTTTACGAGAAGAAGGACATCCACGTCCACATCCCCGAGGGCGCCATCCCGAAGGACGGCCCCTCGGCCGGCATCACGATGGCGACCTCGATCCTCTCGGCCGTCACGAAGATCGCGGTCCGGAAGGACATCGCGATGACGGGCGAGATCACGCTCCGCGGGAAGGTGCTCCCGGTCGGCGGCATCAAGGAGAAGCTCCTCGCCGCCTACCGCGCCGGAGTGACGACGATCATCCTGCCGAAGGAGAACGACAAGGACCTCGACGACCTGCCGGAGGAGATCCGGGCGGTCATGGAGTTCCACCTCGTCGAGGACGTGGACGAGGTCGTCCGCCTGACGCTCGAAGGGGCTCCCTCGCCGATGCTCCCGAAGGACGTCGCGGCCGAGGCCGGAACGACCCCCCCGACGGCGCATTAGTTATCCCGGGGAACCCGGGCCTGCGGGTTCCCCGAACCCCTCCGCGCCGGAGAGAGCCCTCATCGCAACTTGCCGGGCGGTTTTGACGTAGAATCCATCGCGTCGGGGGTTCCTGCCCGGATCCCCGGCGACGTTTTCCGACACACCCGCCGAAAAGACCGACTTCCGTAACTTCGATTTCCAGCGGCCGCGGTTTCGCACCGCCGCCTTCGACCTCCGATGAACCCCTCTCTCTCGACCGCGCCTCTTCCCGGCGGCCACCGTTCCGCCCGGCCGGGCCGCGCCTCGAAGTCGCCCCTCGGCTCCGAGGTCGTGCTGACCCTCGCCGGCCACCGCCCCGGAGAGCGGCCGTCCGGCGCCGCCCTGCCGGCGGTCGCGGTCCTCGGACGGTCGAACGTGGGGAAGTCGAGCCTCCTGAACGCCCTCCTCGGTGTCCCGGTGGCCCGGGTCTCGGCCACCCCGGGGAGAACGCAGGCCCTTTACTGGTACCGGGTCGACGACCGCTTCCACCTCGTCGACTGCCCCGGGTACGGCTACGCGAAGGCCTCGCGGGAGCTCCGCGAGACACTCCAGACGCTGATCGAGTCGCTGCTCACGGAAGAGCCCCACCCCGCCCTCGCGCTGCTCCTCGTCGACGGCCGGCTCGCCCCGCAGGAGTCCGACCGCTCGATGGCCCTCTACCTCGCGAAGGCAGGCGTCCCGACACTCGTCGTCGCGACGAAGTGGGACGCGGTGAAGCCCTCGGCGCGGCCGCGCCAGATCCGGGCCCTGGCCGCGGAGTACGAGGACGCGAACGTCCGCCCCCTCCTGCCCGTCTCGTCCGAGACGGGCGAAAACCTCTCCGGCCTCGTCCGGCTCGTCCGGTCGCGGCTGGACGCCTCCCGTATCCCCTGAAGGAGTCCCGTATGCCCCGTCGCAAGGTCCCCGGCGCCGACTACGCCACCCCCACGATCGACCCCCGCGAGCTTCCGAGCGATCTCGAGGAGGCCGCCGCCGCCCCCGTCGAGCCCGGCTCGATGCTCGACATCCGGACGCTCCACAACCACACGATGCCCCAGCTCCTCAAGATCGCGGGCGAGCTGGAGGTGGAGGGAGCGCCGGCGCTCCGGAAGCAGGAGCTGATCTTCAAGATCCTGCAGGCGCAGACCGAGCGGATGGGCCTCATCTTCTCCGAGGGCGTGCTCGAGGTGCTCCCCGACGGCTTCGGTTTCCTCCGCGCCCCCGAGTACAACTACCTCGCCGGGCCGGACGACATCTACGTCTCGCCGTCCCAGATCCGGAAGTTCGGCCTGAGGACCGGCGACACGATTTCCGGCCAGATCCGCCCGCCGAAGGAGGGGGAGCGCTACTTCGCCCTCATCAAGGTCGAGGCGGTCAACTTCGAGCACCCCGACGTCGCCCGCGAGAAGATCCTCTTCGACAACCTGACGCCGCTCTACCCCGAGGAGCGGATCCGCCTCGAGACCCCGAACCTCTCGTCCCGCGTCCTCGACCTGATCGCGCCGATCGGGAAGGGGCAGCGCGGCCTCATCGTCGCCCCGCCCCGCACCGGCAAGACGATGCTGCTCCAGGCGCTCGCGAACTCCGTCACGACGAATCACCCGGAGATCACGCTCATCGTCCTCCTGATCGACGAGCGGCCCGAGGAGGTCACCGACATGCAGCGGTCGGTGAAGGGCGAGGTCATCAGCTCGACCTTCGACGAGCCCGCGACGCGGCACGTCCAGGTGGCCGAGATGGTCATCGAGAAGGCGAAGCGCCTCGTCGAGCACAAGCGCGACGTCGTCATCCTCCTCGACTCGATCACGCGCCTGGCGCGCGCCTACAACACGACCTGCCCCCCCTCGGGGAAGGTCCTCTCGGGCGGCGTCGACGCGAACGCGCTCCAGAAGCCGAAGCGGTTCTTCGGCGCGGCCCGGAACGTCGAGGAGGGGGGCTCGCTCACGATCATGGCGACGGCCCTGATCGACACGGGCTCGCGAATGGACGACGTCATCTTCGAGGAGTTCAAGGGGACCGGCAACATGGAGGTCCACCTCGACCGGAAGCTCGTCGACCGGCGCGTCTTCCCGGCGATCGACCTGAACCGCTCCGGCACGCGGAAGGAAGAGCTGCTCCTCGACAAGCAGGAGCTCAACCGCGTCTGGATCCTCCGGAAGGTGCTCAACCCGCTCTCGACCGTCGAGGCGATGGAGCTCCTGATCGAGCGGCTCGAGAAGACGAAGAACAACACGGAGTTCCTGGGGTCGATGTCGGCCGGCTGATGTGACGGGCCGGCGGGGCGCGGGCTCCTAGAGAAGCGCGCCGAGCAGCCGCTTGAAGAGCTCCTCCAGCGGAATCACGGTCAGGGCCAGCGGGAGCCCGGGCAGCGCGGTTACCACCCCGAGCTGGAGGATCGCCTGCCGGCCGAACGGAAACGGCCGCATCCCGCGGACCACCTCGAAGCTGCCGTCGAGGTCGGCGAGGGACTGGATGTCGCCGCTGCCCAGGAGCGGCTCGCCCGGGGCGGCGCCGCCCCGAATCCACTTCCGGTCGAACTCTCTCACGTAGCGGTCGGCGAGGAGGCCGTACTCGTTCAGGCCGCGGCGCTTGGTCCGAAGGAGATTCGGCGCGAACACCATGAGCGGGCCGAACACGAGGAGCAGGAGGAGGGCGAGAGCCCCGCCGAGCTCGAGCTTGAACGCCTGAAGCTGGGCGCCCTGATAGAGGATCCGGCTGGCCACCACGGCCGACACGAGAGCGCTCTGGGCCACGAGGAGGGGGGCGAACGCCGCCGTGCTCGTGCCCAGGAAGCCGAGGCCGCCCGAGCGGTCCGGGTGGGACGGCGACAGATCCAGGTCCAGCCGGGACACGAGGAACAGGAAGCGGAACCAGAGGACGAGCCGGTACCACCACCGGATCAGGATGAACTGGACGATCGGCAGGCTGACCCAGGCGTACCAGAGGCCCGCGCGCGACAGCGTCAGACCGGACTCCGCTGGCCTCACGAACCAGATCTCCGCGCGGAGGGCGACTCTCTCGACCCAGAGGGCGTGGCCCACGATGAAGACGAAGGCGAGGAGCCCGAGCTCCACGACGACCGAGTTGCGCCAGCGCAACGTCGAGGCGACGATGGCGTCGAAGCGGTCGCGGTCCTCCGGACGGACGATTCCCCTCCCCACGAAGAGCGTGACGGCCGGCCGGAGCCGCTCGTGGACGATCTTCTCGGCGAGGATGAGCAGGGGAAGAGCCACGAGGAAGCGGACCTGAACGTCCAGGTCCCTCAGGAAGGGGATCCGGACCCCGCCGAAAGCCCGCCCCTCGAGCGCGGAAAGAACGAGGAGAGGCAGCCAGGCGAGGAAGGTGATCGCGGCGACGCGTCGATGCAGGAGGTCGAGGCTCGGCCGCGTCAGGCGGGTTCTCAGGAGCAGCTGGTAGAGCGGGCCGCCGAGGACGAGAGAGAAGTCGCCGGGATCGGCAGGGTCGTGGCGTTCGGTCATCGGAATCCCCTCAAGCGTGAAGCTCGACGACATCCCTGTCGGCGAGGACGTGGTGGCGGTCGACCTGCTGGCCGTCGAATTTCGCGTGGCCCCAGATCCTCGCGAACTTGAGCCGCGCGGCGATCTCGTGGTGGACGTGCGCGGCGAAGTCGTGGATCGTGGCTCCCTCGGGGAGGACGAACGGCCGGTCCCGGTCCGGCTTGCGCCCGGGCTCCTTGCCGTAGACCCGGATCCGGCGAAGCTCGCGGAAGAGGACCTCGCGGAGCGGCTCGAGGCCGGCGCCCGAGAGCGCCGACACGGAGAAGAACGGCAGGTCGGCGCCTGCGGCTTCGCGCGCGAGCGCGGCGAAGGTCCCGTCGTCACCGTCGCTCTTGTTGCCGAGGACGATCAGCGGCTTCGCGAGGAGAAACGGCGGGGCATCCTTCGGGAGCGGTCGCGATCGCGGCCAGACGCGGGCCTTCGCGAGGAGATCGTGGAAGAGGCGGGACGCGGCCTCCGCACCGTCGGCCCCGACGTCGAGGACGAGGAGGACGCCGTCGGAATCGTGCGCGAGGTTCGCGAGGTACGGCTCGGTGTGCCCTTCGGCCACGGCCGGCGTGTCGACGAGCTGCACCTGGACGTCCTCGAACTCCATCATGCCGGGGAGCGGAGCCCGCGTCGTGAACGGATAATCGCCAATCTCGGGGTGTGCGTGCGTGAGGGCGGCGACGAGGGACGATTTTCCGGCGTTCGGCGGCCCGAGGAGGATCCACTGGCCGGCTCCCTCGCGCCGGACGTGCCCGACTTCCGTCCGGTGGCCGCCGCGCGGCGCGTGAGAGACCTCCTTCTCCAACTTCGAGAGCCGCTGGCGGAGGTCGGCCAGCATCTTCTCCGTCCCTTTGTGCTTCGGGAGGAGCGCGATCATTTCGCGCAGCGCCTCGAGCTTCTCGCCGTGGTCCTTCGACGCCTTGAAGCGCTCCTCGGCGTCGTGGTACTGCGGGGTCAGGTTGGCGGTCACGGAAAGATTATGTTCGGGAAATGAGGCCGCGGGCCAGCGTCGGGAATCCGCTCGAGTTCGGCTCGCGTAGGCCCGATAGCTTCTGAAAGAGAGGAGAACCTCATGGGAAAGAAAGCTACGGCCGAGTTCCTCGGCACCTTCTGGCTGGTCCTCGGGGGGTGCGGCAGCGCCGTCCTCGCGGCCGCCTTTCCGAACGTCGGGATCGGCCTCCTCGGCGTCTCGCTCGCGTTCGGCCTGACGGTCCTGACGATGGCCTACGCGATCGGGCACATCTCGGGCTGCCACCTGAACCCGGCCGTCTCGGTCGGCCTCTGGGCCGGCGGCCGGTTCCCGGCGTCCGGACTCGTCCCGTACCTCGTGGCGCAGGTGGCCGGCGCGATCGCGGGCGCGGGCGTCCTCTACGTCATCGCGAGCGGTAAGGCCGGATTCGACCTCGCGGGGGGCTTCGCCTCGAACGGCTACGGCGCCCACTCGCCGGGCGGCTACGCGCTCGGCGCGTGCCTCGTCGCCGAGGTCGTCATGACGTTCTTCTTCCTCATCGTGATCCTCGGCTCGACACACGGCAAGGCGCCCGCGGGCTTCGCCGGCGTCGCCATCGGCCTGGCGCTCACCCTGATCCACCTCGTCAGCATCCCGGTGACGAACACGTCGGTGAACCCGGCCCGCAGCACCGGCCCGGCCCTCTTCGTCGGCGGGTGGGCGGTCGAACAGCTCTGGCTCTTCTGGGTCGCCCCGATCGTCGGCGCGGCGCTCGCGGGATTCGCGTACCGCTGGCTGGCGGACGAGGCCTGACTTGGCCGCCCGGTCCCCCGGACGACGGCCCGGGGGAGCCGCGTCGACTTCTCGTTGAAGTAGGCGTCTTCATCTCCGCTCGAGACGCGCGGTGAACTGGAGGCCCCTTCCGAAGACGAGGGAGAACGGGAACGGGTAGAGGCCGGGAACGTTGTCCCGCGCGGTCTCCGTCAGGCCCGCCCGCGAGACCGCAACCGACCACGACGCCGGCGAGAAGAAGCGGTAGGGGAGATCCACGCCGTGCGGGGCGTTTCCGACCCAGTCCATGAACGCGAGGATCCGCCCGTCGAGCCACGTCCTCATAAGGTGGTCTTTGACGACCACGACGGGGGCGGCGCGCGCGCACTCCGCGAGGAGGGCGGCGGCGTCGTCCGCGTGGTGGAGGACATCCACGAGGAGGACGGCGGCCGCAGTGCCGTCGGGGACGGGGAGACGGCGGCCGTCGAATCGCGTGACGGGGATCTCGGCACGCGGCCTCTCGAGGACGTCGTAGCCTTCGATCGTTACGTCGGGTCGGAGGGCGAGCAGGGTTTTCGCGACGTTTCCGCCGCCGCAGCCGACGTCGAGGACGTGCCCCGAAGGGAGGAGCGACGCGAGGCGCTCCGCGAGGACGCGCACCCGGCGCCCGAAGACCTTCCCGTGGAGCACTCCGACAATGGCGAGAGGCGCGGAGGCCCTCCCCCCGCTCATCGCCGCTTCAGCCCGAGGACCGAGAGGAAGAACGACGAGAGGATCGCCTGCGCGCCGAGGACGAGGAGGAGGACGCCGGGGATCATCCACCGCATCGTCCGGCCGTAGTCGAGCGCGACGTAGTCCTCGCCGGCCCAGACGCCGATCACGCGCAGGACGAGGGTGGTGCCGCCGAGGAGGAGCGCGGCGCCGGCCGCGAGACCCGTCTCGAGCGTGACGAACCGGAATCCCCTCTCGAGCCGCGGGTCCATCGGAAGGAGCCCCTCGGTGATGGCGAAGACCTTGGCGAAGACGGCGAACGTGACCGCCTGCGTTCCGACGAGCACCATTCCCGCGGCGCCGAGCATCGCGTGGACGTCCAGCCGGGCGCCGAGGAGCGCCCGCGGGCCGGGGAAGAGCCAGACGAGGAGAAGCGCTCCGAGGCCCGTCAGGACGAGGCCCGGGACGAGGTAGAGCCAGCGGGGCGAGTAGATGAGGAGGAAGCGGAGGTGGCGCCATCCGTCGCGCCAGGTCCGGAGGTGCGGAGGACGCGAGCGGCCATCCTTCCGGAGCGTCACGGGGATCTCGTCGATCCGGAGTCCGAAGAGGGCCGCCTTGACGACCATCTCGCTCGCGAACTCCATCCCCGTGGTCCGGAGTCCCATCCGCTCGACCGCCTCCTTCCGGAAGGCGCGAATCCCGCAGTGAAAGTCGGAGACCGGGACTCGGAAGAAGAGGCGTCCGAGGAAGCTGAGGACGGGGTTGCCGAGGAAGCGGTGGAGGGGAGGCATGGCGCCCGGCTCGATCCGCCCCCGGAAGCGCGACCCCATGACGAGGTCCGCGCCTCCGTCGAGCGTCGCCGCGAACGCGGGAATGGCGCCGAAATCGTAGCTGTCGTCGGCGTCTCCCATGACGACGTACGCCCCGCGTGCGGCCGCGAAGCCGCCCCGGAGGGCCGCGCCGTAGCCGCGGTCGGCGACAGGCACGACGCGGGCCCCGGCCTTCTCCGCCAGCTCGCGCGAGCCGTCGGTCGAACCGTTGTCGGCGACGATCACCTCGCCGTCGATCCCGGCGGCGCGCATCGCGGAGAGCGCGCCGTCGACGCAGCGGACGATCGTCGCCGCTTCGTTGAGGCACGGCATCACGACGGAAACCCGGGGCGCGGAAACCATGCCTCTATTCTGAACGAGTCCGCCCGGAACGCGCCGCGGCGTCGCCGCCCGGCGTATATTCGGCGGAGGAGCAGGATTGAGCTCGTCTCACGTGATCCGCGTCTCGGTGGTCGACTACGTCAACGCGTGGCCGCTCACCTGGGGTTTCCTGAAGGGGGCCGTGGGCGGCGTCGAGATCTTCACCGACGTCCCGGCCGCCTGCGCGGAGCGCCTCGCGCGCGGCGAAGTGGACGCGGGGCTCGTGCCGTCCATCGAGGCGGCGCGCCTCCCCGGCGTCCGGATCGTGAGGGGCGTCGGCATCGCGTCGAAGAAACGGGTCCGGAGCGTCCTCCTCGCCTCCCGCCGCCCGCTGGACGCGGAGGCCGTGCGCACGGTGGCGCTGGACCTGTCGTCCCGCTCCTCCGCGGCCATGGTCCGGATCCTCTTCCGCGACCTCCTCGGGCAGGACCCGGAGTTCCACGAGGCCGCACCCGACCTCGGCGAGATGCTCCGGCACCACGACGCGGCGCTCCTCATCGGCGATCCGGCCCTTAAGGCGGAGCTCGCGGGCCTGCACGTCCTCGATGTCGCCGAGGGGTGGCGGCGGCTGACGGGCCTGCCGTTCGTCTTCGCGGTCTGGGCGGTCCGCCCGCCGGTCGCCCCCGAGCCCTTCCTCTGGTCGCGCGACTGGGCGCAGCGGCACGTCGGGGCGCTGATCGATGCGGCGGCTCTCCGAACGGGCCTCTCCCGCGACCTCCTGGCCGAGTACCTCGAAGGGAACCTCCACCACGACCTCGACGAGGACGACGAGAAGGGCCTCGCCGAGTTCTACCGCCGCGCCCACCGCCACGGCCTGATTCCCTCCCCCGACGTGCCGCCGTTCGCGGGCGTGCCGCTCGTGCCGCGGCGGGAATCGTGACGCCGGCGGTGGCCCCGGCGGAGGCCGTCCTTCCGAACCCGCCGGCGCCGGGCCTCGGCGGGTCGCGGCAGGTCCGCGAGATTTTGCGGAATACCCTGGCGGGACGGCGCCTCGGCTTCGACGACGCCCTCCTCCTCTTCCGCGAGGCGACGCTCCTCGAGCTCGGCGAAGCGGCCGGCGCCGTCCGCCGGCGGATGCACCCGCCGGAGCGCGTCACCTTCCAGGTCGACCGGAACATCAACTACACGAATGTCTGCGTCTACCGCTGCACGTTCTGCGCGTTCTACCGTCCGGCGGGGGACGCGGAAGCCTACGTCCTTCCGCTCCCCGAGATCGGGAAGAAGGTGGAGGAGACCCTCGCGCTCGGCGGCACCGGCGTGCTCCTGCAGGGAGGCGTCCACGCCGAGCTGCCCCTCGGCTTCTACGAGGAACTGCTCGGCTTTCTCCGTTCGGGCTACCCGACGATCCACCGGCACGCCTTTTCCGCGCCCGAGATCTACTTCATCGCGAAGAAGGAGCGGATGACGATCGCCGTGACGCTCCGCCGGCTGAGGGACGCGGGGCTGATGTCGGTCCCGGGGGGCGGGGCCGAGATCCTGGACGACGAGGTCCGGAAGCGGATCTGGGCGCTGACGAAGTCCCCGACGGGCAAGTGGGCCGAGGTCCATCGCGAGGCGCACCGCCTCGGGATGCCGACGACGGCCACGATGATGTTTGGCATCGGGGAGTCGCACGAGCAGCGGCTCCGCCATTTCGACGTCGTGCGGACGGTGCAGGACGAATCTCTCCGCGGGGGGGCGGAGTCGTTCACCGCCTTCATCCCCTGGACCTTCCAGGAGGAGAACACGGCCCTCGACGGCAGGGTGGAGACGGCTGGCGGCTACGACTACCTCCGGACGCTCGCCCTTTCGCGCCTCTACCTCGACAACGTCCCGCACGTGCAGGGATCCTGGGTCACGCAGGGGAAGAAGATCGGGCAGGTCTCGACGGCCTTCGGGGCGGACGACCTCGGCTCGATCATGATCGAGGAGAACGTGGTGGCGGCCGCGGGCGCGCACAACCGGATGACGCGGGACGACATGACGTTCCTGATCCGGGACGCCGGCTACGAGCCCGTGCAGCGCGGGTCCGTCTACGAACGCTGCCGGGAGGCCTGCTGCGCGGGCCTCCCGGCCTTGTGACCGCCTACCGGCTTCCGAGCTTCTCCGAGATGGACTTCGCCTGGAGGAAGAGCCCGAGGTAGTCCCGCCCGCCCGCCTTGCTGTCGGTCCCCGACATGTTGAAGCCGCCGAACGGGTGGACGCCGACGAGGGCGCCGGTGCACTTCCGGTTGATGTAGAGGTTGCCGGTGAAGAGCCGCTTCTTCGCCTCGGCGATCCGGGCCCGGTTCCGTCCGAAGTACGAGCCGGTCAGCCCGAACTCGGAGTCGTTCGCGAGCGCGAGCGCGTGCTCGAAGTCCTTTGCCTCCGTGAGGCCCAGGACCGGTCCGAAGATCTCCTCCTGAAAGATCCGGTGGTGTGCCTTGACGTCGTAGAAGACGGTCGGCTGGACGAAGTGGCCGGTCCTCCCGTTCGACGTGCCGCCCGTCCCCAGCTTCGCCTCGCGCTTTCCGATCCGGATGTAGTCCGACACCGTCTTGAGCTGCCGCTCCGAGGCGACCGGGCCGACGTTGGTCTTCCAGTCGCGCGTCGCGCCGACGACGAGCTTCTCGGTCTTCGCGATCACCGCGTCCACGAAGCGCCGGTAAAGGCGCCGGTGGATGATCGCGCGCGAGCAGGCGGAGCACTTCTGGCCCTGGAAGCCGAACGCCGACGCGACGACCTGGGACGCCGCGAAGTCGAAGTCGGCGTCCTCGTCGACGACGATGAAGTCCTTCCCTCCCATCTCGAGGACCGCGCGCTTGATCCAGCGCTGGCCCGGGCTCGTCTGGGCGGCCTTCTGGTTGATCCGGAGGCCGACCTCCTTCGAGCCCGTGAACGCGATGAACCGGATCTGAGGGTGCTCGACGATGAAGTCGCCGATCTCGCCGCCCGAGCCGGGCAGGTAGTTCAGGACGCCGCCGGGGACGCCGGCCTCCTCCAGGACCTCGAAGACCTTCCACCCGATGAGCGGCGTGTCGGAGGCGGGCTTGAGGAGCACCGCATTGCCCGTGACGACGGCCGCGGTCGTCATGCCCGTCAGGATCGCGTTGGGGAAGTTCCACGGCGGGATCACCGCGCCGACGCCGAGCGGCCGGTAAAGGGACTCGGGGAACTCCCCTCGAAACGGCGTGACGGGGATCTCGCCGCCCCAGCGGAGGATCTCCCGCGCGTAGAACTCGAGGAAGTCGATCGCCTCCGCGGTCTCGACGTCGGCCTCGGGCCAGGACTTGCCGATCTCGAGCACCATCGTGGCGGAGAACTCGTGCTTCCGCTCGCGCATCCGCGCCGCGGCGCGCAGGAGGACGCTCGCCCGCTCGCGGGCCGGTAGGTCGGCCCAGGCGCCTTGGGCCTTCAGCCCGGCCTCGATCGCCTTTCGGGCGAGGGCGCGGTCCGCGAGGTGGTGGCGGGACAGGACGTCCGCCTTCTGGGAGGGGTTGGTGTTGTCCATCAGGGAGCGCGTCCGGACGCGGCGTCCGCCGACGACGAGGGGAATCTCGGCGCCGCTCGCGCGCTCGACCCGGGCGAGGGCCGCCTCGAAAAGCGACCGGGTCTCGGCGTTGGTGAAGTCGGAGAAGGGCTCGTTGCGGAAGTCTTCCAGCATGATTTCATCTTAATCCCGTTTACACTCCTGGGGCGCCGGCACGCCGGCGACGGAGGGGATGCAAACGCATGAGGGTGGACGAGCTGAAAGGGCTGCTGGACCGGGGCGAGGCGCCGGTCATTCTCGACGTCAGAGAGGCCGGGGAGCTCGCGTCCGAGCCGTATCCCTTCGCGGTCCTCCACGTTCCGATGGGGGACGTGCCGAGACGGGTGTCAGAGCTTCCCCGAGGCGTTCCGATCGTCTGCGTCTGCCGGAGCGGGGCCCGGAGCAGCCAGGTGACACACTGGCTCCGCCGCCAGGGGCTCGACGCGGTGAATCTGGAAGGCGGCTTCCTCGCCTGGGCGAGCCGCTATTCCCGGTAAATCTCCCAATACCGATTTTTTGCACAATTGGGTAGAATCGATCCTTCGCTTGTGTCCCGTCCGGAACATGCGGAGGAGGAGATGTCCATGGCAGTCGAAACAGGAAAGGCCCGCACGTTCGTGACGGACCTCTTGAAGAAGAACAAGGCCCTCACCGAGAAGGAAGTGAAGACGGCGATCGGCAAGGCCTTCAAGGTGAGCCCGCGCGACGTCGGCGCGGCGGTCATCCGGGAGGTGCGCGAGGGGCTCGGGATCGACCGGCCCGGGGCGATCGCCTTCGCCAGGAAGATGCTGACGCAGGACCCAACTCTGGAAGCGAAGAAGGTCATCGGGGCGATCGGCTCGAAGTTCGGCATCCGCCTCGGCGCCCCCGACGTGTCGCGCCTCCGGCCGAAGAAGAAGGGGAAGGGGGGCCCGCGTCGCCGCGCGCGCCGCGTCGTGGCGGCCGCGCCGGTAAAGCGGGGGCCGGGGCGTCCGCGGAAGGCGGCGGGCGTGACGGCGGTGGCGGCCGTGAAGAGGGCGGTGAAGGGCCGGCCCGGGCCGTCCCGCGCTCGGCGGGCGGATCTCCGTCTCGTACCAGGGAACCGGAAGCCCCGAAGCCCTCGCGGCGTTCTTCCGTTCGCTCGCCGGCTGAGGGGGAATTGGCTGGGGGGCAGGGATTCGAACCCCGATAGCCAGATCCAGAGTCTGGAGTCCTACCGTTGGACGACCCCCCAGGACGGGGAGCCGCGGATTATGTTCGGGAGGGCCGCCCGGGTCAAACCGGGAGGCCCTCACCGTTTGACGCGGTCGAGGCCGGTCGCGCGAAGAAGCCCGTCGCCGGCGAGCGATGCGAGGAGGGCTCCGGCGGTGTCCGCCGCGACGTCGAGTGCCTCGGCTTCGCGCTCGGGCACGAACGACTGGTGAAGCTCGTCGAGCAACCCGAGGAGGAACCCTCCGACGACGACGACGAGAATCGCCGCTGCTGCGACGCCAGCCTTCGCCGAAACGCCCGGCCCGCCAGGCGAGAAGCGCCATGAGGAAGAAATAGAGAAGGTGCTCCGCCTTGTCGAGAAGCGGAAACGCGAATCCCGGCGACGGCAGCGTCGACTGCGACGAGAGCCAGAACTGGTACGCCACGAGGAGCGCGACGGGACCCCAGAGGAGTGAGGCGCGTACGCGCGTCGTCACGCGCCGCTTCGCGCCTTCTTCTCGATCTTCCCCCACGTGTCGCGCAGGGAGACGGAGCGGTTGAAGACGAGACGGCCCGGGACCGGTATCGGGATCGACGACGAAGTAGCCGAGCCGCTCGAACTGGAAGACGTCCCCCGGCTTCAGGGTCGGCGGCTCGCCGCCTCCACGCGGGCGTCGCCCTTCACGAGGAGGGAGTCGGGGTTCAGGTTCGAGAGGAAGTCCCTGCCTTCTGGGGCGGCGTCCGGGTCGGCCGTGATGAAGAGCCGGTCGTAGAGTCGGACCTCGGCGGGTAGCGCGTGGGCCGCCGAGACCCAGTGGATCGTCCCCTTCACCTTTCGGCCGTCAGGGGCGTCGCCGCCGCGCGTCGCCGGGTCGTAGGTGCAGCGGAGCTCGGCGACCTTCCCGGTCGGGTCCTTGACGGCACCGTCGCACCGGATGAGGTAACCCCACCTCAGGCGGACCTCCTGGCCGGGCGAGAGGCGGTGGTACTTCGGCGGCGGGACCTCGCGGAAATCGTCGCGCTCGATCAGGAGTTCGCGCGTGAACGGGACCTTGCGCGTGCCCGGCGGCCGGGTCCTCCGGGTTGTTGACCGCGTCGAGCTCCTCGACGGTCCCTTCCGGCAGGTTCGTGATGACGACGCGGAGCGGGTCGAGGACCCCCATGTAGCGCGGCGCGCGCCGGTTCAGGTCCTCGCGCAGGCAGTGCTCGAGGAGCGCCACGTCGACGACGCTGTCCCGCTTCGCGAGGCCGATCCGGTCGCAGAAGTCCCGGATCGCCTCGGGGGTGTAGCCGCGGCGCCGGAGGCCGGCGATCGTCGGCATCCGGGGGTCGTCCCAGCCGCGGACGTGGCCTCCCGTGACGAGGTGGAGGAGCTTCCGCTTCGAGAGGAGCGTGTAGGTGAGGTTGAGCCGCGCGAACTCGATCTGCCGCGGCCGGTTCGGAAGCTCCAGAGCCTCGAGGCACCAGTCGTAGAGCGGCCGGTGGTCCTCGAACTCCAGCGTGCAGAGCGAATGGGTGATCCCCTCGATCCAGTCGGAGATCGCGTGGGCGTAGTCGTACATCGGGTAGAGGCACCACGCGTCCCCGGTCCGGTGGTGGATCGCCTTCCGGATCCGGAAGAGCGCCGGGTCCCGGAGGTTGATGTTGGGCGACGCCATGTCGATCTTCGCCCGGAGCGTCCGCGAGCCGTCGGCGAACTCGCCGGCGCGCATCCGCCGGAAGAGGTCGAGGCTCTCCTCGGGCGGAACGGTCGCGGTACGGGCTGTTCTTCCCCGGCTCCGTCAGCGTGCCGCGGGTCTTCCGGACCTCCTCGGCCGAGAGGTCGCAGACGAAGGCCTTCCCCGTCCGGATGAGCGTCTCGCCGAAGTCGTAGAGCTCCTGGAAGTAGTCGGAGGCGAAGTAGAGCGCCGTTCCAGTCGAACCCGAGCCACCGGACGTCCTCCTCGATCGAGTCGACGTACTCGACGTCCTCCTTCAGCGGGTTCGTGTCGTCGAAGCGGAGATTGCAGGTTCCGCCGTACTCCTTCGCCACGCCGAAGTTCAGGCAGATCGACTTGGCGTGCCCGATGTGGAGGTAGCCGTTCGGCTCCGGGCGGAAGCGCGTCGCCACCCTGCCGCCGTGCTTGCCGGTGCGGCGGTCCTCGTCGAGGATCTCGCGGATGAAGTCCCGCGCGGCGGGCGCGGGGGCCGGGCTCGAAGCGTCTCTGTCGTCCATGGGTCTCCTCAGGAGGGGCGGGTTCGCGGGACGGCGAGGCGGCGATCCGGTCCGCGAAGGCGAGGATCCTCCGGAGCGACGTCTCCTCGCCGAGCACCTCGATGAGCTCGAAGAGCGGAGGCGACGCGAGCGAGCCGGTCAGCGCGAGGCGGACCGGCTGGGCGAGGGCGCCGAGGGAGAGTCCGCTCTCGGCGGCGAACCGGCGGGCCTCCTCCTCGAGCGCGGCGTGCGCGAACGGGGCGACGGCGGAGAGGCGCGCCGCGAGCTGCCGGAGGACGCGGCGCGTTTCCGGCTTTGCCGAACTTCTTCAGCCCCGCGGCGTCGAACGCGGCCGGGTCGTCGCCGTAGATCGCGAGCGCCGCCGCGAGCTCCTTCAGCGTCCGGCACCGCGACAGGTGGAGCGCGATCGCGCGGGAGCAGGAGCGCCGGATCGCGGTCGGGAATCCCGAACGGGCGGAGCCGGTCGACGAGCGCCGCGGGCTCCATGCCGGCGAGATACTGGCCGTTCAGCCAGAGGAGCTTCTCGTGGTCGAAGCGCGAGGGCGAGGGGCCGATCCGCTCGAGCGAGAAGAGGCGGACCATCTCGTCCATCGTCATTTTCTCGCGGTCCTCCCCGGGGGACCAGCCGAGGAGGGCGAGGAAGTTCGCGAGCGCCTCCGGGAGGAAGCCCTGCTCCCGGAACTCCTCGACGCCCGCCGCCCCGTGGCGCTTGGAGAGCTTCTTGCCGTCGGCGCCGAGGATCATCCCGAGGTGCGCGAAGACCGGGGCTCGGCGCCGAGGGCGCGGAAGAGCGCGACGTGCTTCGGCGTGTTGGGCAGGTGGTCGACGCCCCGGACGACGTGCGTGATCCCCATCGCGACGTCGTCGACGCAGACCGTGAAGTGGTAGAGCGGGTGGCCGTCCGAGCGGACGAGGACGAAGTCGTCGAGGGCGCCGGCAGGAAACTCGGCGCGCCCCTGGACGACGTCGTCCACGACGATCGTCTCGCCGGGGACCTTCAGCCGGAGAACGAACTTCTCGCCGGCGGCCGCGCGGCGGTCCGACTCCTCTTTCGGGATCGCGCGCGCCGGCGCCGTCGTACCGGAAGGCGTTCCCCGCGGCCTCGGCGGCCTTCTTCTTCGCCTCCAGCTCCTCGGGCGTCTCGAACGCGCGGTAGGCCTTCCCCTCGGCGAGGAGGCGCGCGGCCGCCTCGCGGTAGAGGTCCTGCCGCTCGCTCTGGAAGAACGGCCCCTCGTCCCAGGAGAGGCCGAGCCACGACATCGCGTCGAGGATCTGCTGCGTCAGCTCCCTGCGGCTCCGCTCGACGTCGGTGTCCTCGATCCGGAGGATGAAGACGCCGCCGTGCCGGCGGGCGAAGAGCCAGTTGTAGAGGGCCGTCCGCGCGCCCCCCACGTGAAGCGAGCCCGTCGGGGAAGGGGCGAAGCGGACGCGCGGCGTGCCCATGGATGGGCGAAGATACCGCATCACACGAAGCGCCTCGCTCCGAACGGAGGAGTTCTCATGCGAACCTCACATCCACGTTCGTTCCGTCCGGCGGGAGGCGTTCTGCTCTCCGCCCTGCTCGTCGCGTCCTGCTCGACCTCGCGGCCGCCGTCCGAGCTCCATGCGAGGGTGAACGAGGTCACGGCGTCTCCGGCGGAGGTCCGCATCAGGATCCGGAGCCTGGCGCCACCGTTCGCGGGCGTCGTGGAGGACGCGGCCGACCGGATGGGCGCTCTCTCCGCCACTCCCGAGGAGAGGCTCTCCGCCGTCCGCTTCAAGGTCGAGACAGTCCCCGCCCTCTTCGCGGCCCTGTTCCGTCCGGATCCCATCGAGGCGCTCGCGGACGCCTGGGTCCTGACCGTCCAGCTGCGCGCCTTCTTCGAGACGGGCCGGGGCCGGCTCTTCTCGCCCGAGGCGCGCGCGATCGCGCTCGAGGCCTGCGACCGGCTCTACGCCGACCTCCTCGCGCAGACCCGGGAGATCGCCCCCGGGGCCGATACCGCCAGGTTCGAGACCCAGGTGAAGGAATGGGCGGCCGCCCACCCGATCGAGAGCCTTGCGGCGCGGCCGTCGACGGCGAGCTTCTTCGCGCGCCTTGTCGCCGAGCCCTCCCTCGGCGTCGCCCAGACGACCGGCAAGATCGCGGAGGATCTCGCCGACATGGGCCTGCGGATGGACTTCATGACGGCAACGCTTCCGAAGCAGGCGCGCTGGCAGGCCGAGTGGCTCCTCTTCGAGGCGGCGACCGCGCCGGACGGGCGCGGCCTCCTCGAGGCGGCCCGGAACGCCGGCACAGACGCGACACGCGCCGTCGTGCTCCTCGACCGGGCGATCCGGCTCCTCGAGACGCTGCCCGGCAGCGTGGACGCGCAACGCAAGGCGGTTCTCGCGGACCTCCGGGGGGAGCGGGAGACGATCCTCGCCTCGGCGCGCGCCGAGCGCGAGGCGCTGCAGGCGTTCGCGAGCGAGGAGCGGAAGGGCGTCTTCGCGGCGATCCGTGGCGGAGCGGGAGGCGCTCCTCGCCGACGTCGAGCGGCAGCGCGCTCGCGACGCTCGCCGAGGCGGGCCGGGTCCTGGACCGGACCGACCGACCGGCTGACGCTCCGCCTGGGCGCCGCGGCGTGCTGCTCGGCGGGGCCGTCGCCGCCGCGATCGGGTTCGCGCTCGGGCGCCGGGGCGGCCGGTCCTGAACCCGGCCGCCCCCGTCCCGCGGCGCGAGGCGCTGCTCGCGGACGTCGTCCTCGTCGGCGTGACGGCGATCTGGGGCTCGACCTTCGTCGTCAACCGCCTCGTCCTCGACGCGAGGCGCCGCCGCTCCTCTTCGTCTTCTGCGCTTCGGCCTCGCGGCCGCGATCCTGCTCGCGGTCGCGAAGGGCCGGCCCCGGACGCCGGGCCTCCTCCGCGACAGCGCGGCGGTCGGGTCCCTCCTCGCGCTCGGCATCGGCTGCCAGCTCGTGGGCCAGATGACGACGACGGCCTCGAAGGCGGCGTTCATCACGGGACTCTCGGTGCCGCTGACGCCGGTCGTCGGCTTCCTCCTGACCCGGAAGAAGCCGGGGGCCGAGAACCTCGCGGGCCTCGTCGTCGCGACGGCGGGCTTCGCGGTCCTGGCCTGGCCGAAGGGCGCGTCCGGCCTGAACGTCGGCGACTTCCTGATCCTGGTGACGGCCGTGTCCTACGCCTGGATCATCGTCCGCGTGGCCGAGGTGAGCGCGCCGGCACGACGTCCGGTGGTCTCGCTGCGGGCCAGATCGGCTTCGCGGCGCTCGGGGTGGCGCCTCGGCGCGGCTCGCGTCGACGCCGTTCCTCGGCCGCGGCTCCGGTTTCCTCGCGGCCGAAGCCGGCCCCTCGTCCCCGACGGGCGACTCGTCGCGGCCATCCTCTGGATGGCGCTCGCGGCGACGGTCGTGACGTTCCTCGCTCCAGACCTGGGCGCAGGCGCGGATGTCGGCGACGCACGCGGCGATCGTCTTCGCGCTCGAGCCGGTCTTCACCGCGCTCTTCGCGGCGATGTTCCTCGGCGAGCGGCTCTCGGGCCGCGACCTGGCCGGCGCGCCTCGTCCTCGGGTCGTCCTCGGGATCGTGAGTCTCCGAGTCCGCCGCGAAGTTCGACGGCGCGAGCTCGCAGTCCCGAACGTCGAGCCGAGTCACGTGTAGCCGTACCCGCCGCGCGCGACGACGAGCACGAGGTCTCGCGCGGCTGTAGCATCCGCCTCGACGGCCGCGAGAGGTCGTCGAGGCTCGCGACGTTCTGGTTGTTGACGCTGAGGATCCGGTCTCCCCGCTCGAGCCCCTTCCGGTCCGCCGGCGACCGGGGCGCGACCGACGTGACGACCGTGCCCGCTCCGGTCCTCGCGGAGCGAGAGGCCGATCTCGCGCCTCAGGACGGTCGAGGCCGAGGTCCTCGGGCGCGCGCTCGTCGTCAGGCGCACGGTCCTCTCGCGGCCGTCGCGCCGGACCTCCACCGCGACGCTCTTCCCGGGACCGAGCGCGCGTCATCGCGGTGTCGAAGTCCTCGCGCGTCTCGACCCGCCGGCCGTCGACCGCGACGACGACGTCCCCCGTCTTCGAGCCCGGCCTCCGCGGCGGGGGAGCCCGGCCAGACGGACCTCACGCGAAGCCCCTTGCCGCGCGCCGAGGGGCGGTCGTCGTCGAGGACGGTCGCGCCGCGGAGGCCGATCCAGACCGGCGCGACCTCCCCGAAGTTCAGGAGGTCGCCGACGATCCGGCGGACGCGCTCGATCGGGATCGCGAAGCCGATCGTGTTCGCGCCGCCGACGATGGCCGTGTTGATCCCGATGAGCTCGCCGAGAATGTTCGCGAGGGCGCCGCCCGAGTTCCCCGGGTTGATCGCGGCGTCCGTCTGGAGGAAGTCGGTGTAGTCGCGGCCGGACTCGCCCTGGACGGTGCGCTGGACGGCCGAGACGATCCCCGTCGTGACCGTGTTCGAGAGCCCGAACGGGTTTCCGATCGCGATGACGGTCTCGCCGATCATGAGGTCCGACGTCTTCCCGAGCGCCGCCGCCCTCAGGCCCTTCGGCTCCACGCTCAGGACCGCGATGTCGTTGTCCGCGTCGGCGCCCTCGAGCTTCGGCCTCCAGCTCGCGCCCGTCGGACGTCGTGACGACAGATGCGTCGAGGCGCCCGAGATCACGTGCTCGTTCGTGATGACGACGCCCGGCGTCGATCACGACGCCCGAGCCGAGCGATTCGCTGCGGGCCGCGCCGCGGCCGGGCGTCGAACCAGAGAAAGCTCTCGAGCGGGTGCGGCGCTGCTGGACGACCTGCTCGGCGGAGATGTTCACGACGGAGGGTCCGATCTTCTCGAAGGCGGCGACGATCGGCGTGCGCCGCTCTCGCGCGGCGCGCCTCCTCGGCGCCGGCGGTGACTGGGATGCGCAAGCGCCGAGGCGAGGAGGCGGCGGCGAGTGAGCGGCGGCTTGACTTCGAGATTTCGGACCGTCATGAATATAGTCGATATAAGTTGAAAGGGATTTTAAGTATTCTCAACAGCGACAGAAAAAAGCCGTCGAGGCTCTGGTCGAGCTGGACTACCGCGGGGCCGGGACGTGAAGTCGGGCCAGCTCGCGACGTGGCTCGATCTTCCCGCGATTCCGTCCACCAGCTGCTCCTGCCGCTCGTCCGGAGCGGCTGGGTCGCGGCGGGACGCGGGCGCAACGGCGGTTACCGGCGCGACGCCCGTCGCGCCCGCGGCGACGGCCCTCGAGGTCGTCTCGCTCTTCGCGCGGGACGGGGCGCGAGCCCGGCTCCGAGGACCCCGCGCGCCGCGGTGCCGTCCGCAACCTCGACGAGCAGGCCGTCGGACGCTACCGGCATGTCTCTCCTCCGTCACGGTCGGTGATCTCGCCGCCGAGGTCCGCGCCGCATCGCGAGGAGCCCTCGTACTCGATCTGACGCCCTCTATTCGACTCTAGCAAGGCGCGCGCCCGCCAGCGGCGCGCTCCAAGGGAGTCACGATGAAGATCGCCGTCGGACATCACGAAGCTCATCGGCGGCACGCCGCTCGTGCGGCTCAACCGCGTGACGGCGGGATCGCGCCCGGCGCAACCGTCGCCGCGAAGCTCGAGTTCTTCAACCCGGCCCACTCGGTCAAGGACCGCATCGGCGTCGCGATGATCGAGGCGCTCGAGAAGGCAGGGGCGGATCGCAGCCCGGCACGGACCGTCCTCGATCGAGCCGACGTCCGGCAACACGGGGATCGCGCTCGCGTTCGTCGCGGCGGCCAAGGGCTACCGCCTGATCCTCACGATGCCCGAGACGATGTCGGTCGAGCGGCGCAAGGTCCTGAAGCTCCTCGGCGCCGAGGTCGTCCTGACGCCGGGCCCGCTCGGGATGAAGGGCGCGATCGCGAAGGCGCAGGAGCTCCTCGCCGAGTACGGCGCGAACGGCGTCCAGCCGCAGCAGTTCGAGAACCCCGCGAACCCGGCGATCCACGAGACGACGACGGCGGTCGAGCTCTGGAACGACACGGACGGAAAGATGGACATCTTCGTCGCGGGCGTCGGAACGGGCGGCACGATGACGGGCGTCGGCCGGTACTGGAAGCCGAAGAAGCCCTCCGTCAGGCTCGTCGCCGTCGAGCCGACCCATTCGCCCGTCATCTCGGGCGGCGCGCCCGGCCCGCACAAGATCCAGGGGATCGGCGCCGGCTTCATCCCGAAGAACCTCGACACGAAGCTCGTCGACGAGACGTTCCAGGTCTCGAACGACCAGTCGTTCGCGATGGCGCGGCGCCTCGCGAAGGAGGAGGGGATCCTCGGCGGGATCTCCTCGGGCGCCGCGGCGCACGCGGCGGTCGAGATCGCGAAGCGCCCCGAGAGCGCGGGGAAGCTCATCGTCTTCATCGTCCCGTCGACCTCGGAGCGCTACATCTCGACGGACCTCTTCAAGGAGGAAGAGGTTCCGGCGGGGGCGGCGCGATCTGAGCGTGCGCGACGCCTCAGGCCCGGTCGCCGAGCTCGGTGACGCGGTTCTCCGGCTGCAGCGCCGCGACGTAGCGATCCGGCGCGTGCTCCCGGGCCGAGGAGGGCCCGCGGGGCACCTTCCCGCCGCGAGGGCGAGAAGAGCGCGCGGCAGGCTCTTCAGCTGCGCGACCGGCGCGGAAGCCTCCGTCCAGCCGCCGTCCCCGAAGCGCCATTCCCGGCCGAAGTGGGCGAGGCGGCACCACGACGCGGGCGGAAGCGCGGGCACCGGATCGCCCGGGAGGACGTGGCGGTGGAGGCGCCGGCCGAGCTCCTTCGCGGCGGCCGGGAGCGGCGCGCCCGTCGTCAGCGGCTGGCCGAACGTGTAGACGGCGCGGAGCCGCTCCGCGATCGCGCGGCACTCCGGGGCCTCCGCGAT
The DNA here is from genome assembly GCA_963821435.1 of uncultured Acidobacteriota bacterium. GTDB lineage: Bacteria > Acidobacteriota > Thermoanaerobaculia > UBA5066 > UBA5066 > DAOMFB01. The sequence continues at coordinate 175,980 of CAWGDR010000004.1, read as the reverse complement.
CGAGAGCGCGAAGAGGACCGCCATCGCCCCGCCGAGGCTGTGCCCGGTGACGTAGAGCGCCTCCATCGGGTGATCCACGCGGGCGGCGGGATCGAAGAGCGAGCGGCCCTCGAGCGCCGCGCCGAGCTCCTGGAGGACGGCCCAGCGCGTCGCGCGCACGTTGCGGTGGAACCCCGCCGGGACGCGGAGCCGCTCGCCCCCGACCGCCATCGAGGCGGCGCCGACGTCCGCGTCGCCGAGCCAGTTCCCGAGGTTCGACGGCTCCGTGCCGCGGTAGCAGAGGATCACGACGCGCCCGCACCGGCTCTGGAGAAGATACGCGGTCGAGAAGACGAGCATCGCGTCGACGACCTGCGTCACCCGCACGCCCGCGCACTCTTCGAGCCCTACCCGGCTCGCGATCGTCACGACCGTGTCGAGGTCCGCGTACGCGTACCCCGCGCAGCAGCCGAGGGCGTGGGCGAGGACCTCGTCGCGCGGCGCGTCCGGCGACGCGTGGGCGGCGAGGAGCCGCTCGACGAGGCCTTCGTGGACGGGGAACGGCGCCAGACGCGCCGGCCCGCGGGTTCTCTGGATTCTCATGTCTCCCCTCCTCAGACCGACAGCATGCCCGGCCAGCGGAGCATCCACGTCCGCCGCCGCGCCGCCTCGCGCCACTGCGGATCATCGGGCTCGATCCGCTCGGAGCCCCCGGCGATCTCCTCGAGACGCGCCTCGAGAGCGCCCGCGACCGTCTCGTCCTCGACGACGAGCAGGAGCTCGTCCTCCCAGTAGGCGGCCGTGACGTCGAGGTTGGCGCTCCCGACGGAGCAGACGCGGCCGTCCACGCTCACGACCTTGGCGTGCACGTGCGGGTGCACGGTGCCGAGCCCCGCCGCCCAGCCCGGCCGCTCGCGGACCGCGAGCCGGTACACCTCGGCCCCGGCCGCGACGAGGGCGTCGAGGCGCGAGTCGACGAGCTCGCTCGCCGCCTGCCGCGCCGTGCTCCAGGGCCCGTGGAACGGGGTCTCCTCGTGCGTCGGCGTCGTGTGGCCGACGATCGCGCGCACCGTGACGCCCCGGGCGATCGCGCGGAGGAGCGCGTGCTGGATCTCGAGGACGAGCGGGAAGCCGTTCACGGCCCAGACGTGCGCGCGCGCGGCGTCGATGAGCGCACGGTACGTCTCGAGCGTCGCCGCGTCGCGAAGACCGTGGTGGACGACGACCCGCGCCGCCGCGCCGCCCGCCGGTTCCTGCGGCGCCACGTCGAACGGCGAGCCCCCGGCGGCCGTCCACGCGTCGAGGAACGAGCGCTCGAGCGCCTCGACCGCCGGTCCTTCCACCCGGGCCCCGGCGTCGAGCCACGGCACCTCGCGCCAGAGCGAGGCGGGCCCGAGCGCCACCTCGTCGAAGCCCGCGTAGTACTCGTGCGAGAGGTTCCGCCCGCCGACGAGCGCGAGGGAGCCGTCCACGACGACGACCTTCCGGTGGTCGCGCTGCTTCAGGTCCTCGATCGACGGCGCGCCGGCGACGGGGCGCGTCAGACGCAGCTCCACGTTCGGGCCGGGCGCCGAGGCGCGTCAGGAGCGGGTTCGTCAGGCCGAAGGAGCCGTGGAGGCCGTGCAGCGAGTCGACGACGACACGCACCGTGACGCCCCGCGCCGCCGCCGCGGCGAGCGCGGACTCCACCGGGGCGCCGACGTCGTCGTCCATCGCCATGTAGACCTGGAAGTGGATGCGCCGCTCGGCGCGCGCGAGGGCGTCGAGGAGCCAGCCCCGCGCCGTCGGGTTGTCGAGCTCGATCTCGATGCGGTTGCCCGGGATCGTCAGGGCGCCCGTCGCGGCATCGAGCCGCGACGCGAGCGCCTGCGTCCGGGCGGGAGGGTCGAAGGAGAGCGGCATCGCCGCGGCCGCCTCGTCGGCCCGGAGGGCGGCGAATCCGGTCGTGCGGGGCGTGTGAAGGCCCCCGTGGACCACGGCGGCGACCGGGAATCCCGCGCCCCGCATCCGGGCCGCGACGCGCGCCAGCCGGACCGGATCCGCCTCCTCGGGCACGTCGAGCGCCGCACCCTCGTCGAGCACGGCGCTCGCGTCGACGACGCGCCCGGGAAGGCCGAACGACGCGAGCCTCGCGCGGATCGACGCGCAGCTCCGGACCGGGCGCAGGCGCACGGCGAGGAGATCGAGCCCGACGGGGCCGCCGATCCGCGCCAGACGCGCGAGATCGTCGTCCGGCAGCTCCGCGTCGAAGAGTCCGAGCGGCCGGGGGCCCGGCCGGATGACCGCGATCCGCTGCTCGACGGCGGCGACGGGGTCGGCGCCCGCGGCCTCCGCGGTACGGAACAGGCCGAACGACTCCGCGCCGTCGGCGGGGAGCTCCGCGAATCCGTCCCGGCTCCCGGCCCTCCCGACCGTCCGGCCGCGCGCCACGAACGCGACCTCCTGATCCGGGATCGGCTCGAGCCGTCCCACGCCCGCGTCGTACGTGATCCGGACGCGGAGCGGCCCGCCGAGATCCACGGCGTCCGCGGCGTCGATCGTCCGCCGCAGCGCCTGCGGCGCGGCGAGAGGAGGGAGCACGAGGACGGGCGCCCGCCGCGAGGAGACGGCGAGAAGCGCACCCGGAAAGCGCGGCACCACGAGGAGGTCGGGCGCCGCGAGGCGGGCCGCGCCGGGCGACGCGAACTCGACGCGGGCCGCGATCCCGGCCACCGAAAGCGCCTCGGAGAGCCGTGCGTCGGGGACGCTTCGGGCCGAGGATCGTGCATCGGACGTCGGCGCTCCCGTGATCGCGGAGGAAAGCGGCGACCGCTCCCAGAGCCCGCGCGCCGAACGCGGCGCACGCGATCTCGCGCATCGGTCCCTCGGCTGCGGGCGCGTCGCCGATCCAGAGAAGCGGGAGCGTCAGGCGCCTGCGCAGCCCCGCGAGGAGCGGAATCGCGTTCGCGGGGAGCCCCGCGGCGGCGACGAGATCGATCCCGGCGTCTTTCGCGAGCGCGGCGAGCGCGTCGGCGCCGAGCTCCTCGGCGAGCATCAACTCCACGCTCGCGCGCCAGCCCCGCCGTGGCCGCGCGCAGCGCCTCGAGCGAGGACGCCGCCGCGTTCCGGTCTCCGCGCGCGTCGTGCGACAGCAACGCGATGTCGCGGCCGGGGGCGTGCGCCACCACGACGAGCCGCTCGGCTTCGGGCGCGAGCCGCCGGATCGCCGCGGCGGCGGGCGCCGCGTCGCCCCCGAGCTCGACGATCAGGAGGACCCGCCGGTAGCTCACGACACGATCCTCGCAGGCATCGGCACGCGCGAGAAGCCCGTCCCCGACGCGTCGAGGGCGTACGACTCGACGCGCGCCACCGCCCCGTCCCCCGCGATCTCGTAGAGGTTGAAGCCGGCCCGGATCCGCGGGTCGGGGTGGTCGAGCGCGGCGCCGCTCGCGGAGACGACGTCGAGCGTCCCCGTCGAGGTTCGGAGCGCGACGTGCGACCTCGCGTGGACGTGGCCGAAGAGAAGCAGCCCGCGTGGGAGGCGATCGACAGCGCGCCGGAGCCGATCCGCGTCGAGCAGGCCGTCGCGCAGGCGGGCGAGGCGGCTCCGCGCGTCCACCGGGGGATGATGGACGAGGAGAACGGGCGTGCGCGACGCGACCTCGGGGAGCGCGAGCAGCCTCTCGAGCGCGGCGAGCTGCTCGCGGCCGAGCACGCCGCCCGACACGAACGGCGGGCGCGGGACGGCGCTCGAAAGGCCGATGATCGCCGCGGGCCCGCGGAGCTTCACGAGCGGGTAGTCGCCGGCCGGCAGCCTCACGGCGAGCCCGGCACGCTCGCTGGTCACGAACGGGGCGAAGTGGTGCGGGAACCGGCGCTCGCGCCCGACCGCCGGCAGGTAGATGTCGTGGTTCCCCGGCACGACCGTCACCTCGACCCGGCGCGCGACCTCGTCGAGCAGGCGGCGCGCCTCGCGGTACTCGCTCTCGTGCGCCATGTTCGTGATGTCACCCGTCACGACGACGTGGTCGGCGCGCGCGGCGGCCTCCTCGAGCACGGCCCTCAGGTACTCGCGCCGGTGGACGCGCCCGCGCCGGAGGACGACGTTCGCCCATCCCGTGATCCGCTTGTTGAAGAGCATGCGGCGCCACTCGGCGCCGAGGCGGGACAGGACATGGACGTCGGAGACGTGGGCGATCCGAAACGCGCCGCTCGAGACGTCCATGGCGTCATTCCATCAGGTTCGTGCCGCGCCCTGGCGAGACCGTCATGCTCCGAAATGAAGCCGGCCCGCCGCGATCGCGACGCAGACGAGCGCGAGCACGAGGGCCGGGGCGGAGCTTTCGTGAAGACGCCGGTGCGTCTGGACGGCGCCGAGCATCAGCACGGCCAGGCACACCGCCGCGATCGGCGTGAGCACGGGCGCGATGTGCAGCGCCGCCGGGAGCACGAGCCCGATCGCGCCCGCCACCTCGGCGAGACCGAGCAGCTTGATGCGACCGGGCGGCCACGTCGCGGCCCAGTGCATCTTTTCGGCGAGCTTCTCCTTCGGCGTCACCAGTTTGAGCGCGCCCGTGAGGAGGAAGACGAGCGCGGCGAATCCTTGTGCGATCCAGAGCGCGGTGGTCATGACGAACTCTCCTTTTCTTCGAGGTGCGGAAGCTCGTGCTTCACCGTCGCAGCAATGCGGCGTGCGTCCGCGAGAGCACGGCAGCGGCTCTCGCGGACGCCCGGGCGAGACCGTCACGCGGCCGCGGAGACCGCTGGAACTCGCGCGCTTCGCTGCGCACCCAGCTCGAGATCACGATGCGCGTGATTCCGTTGAACAGGACGCCTGCGCCGACCATCGTCCCGATCGCCCAGATCGAGCTGACGGGCCACTGCGCGATGATCAGAACGCCGAGGAGCAGGCTGCAGAGGCCGCTGACGAAGAACCAGCCTCGGCCGGCCCCCGCGGGACCGAGAAGCCGAGGACCGTCTCGATGACGGCGTCGGCGATCAGCATCGCCCCGAGCACCGCGGTGAGGGTCACCACGCCCAGGCCCGGCAACGCGATCGAGGCACGACCCGGCGATGCCGTAGAGGATGCCGAGCAGGAGCTTGAGAAAGAACTGCCCGGCGGTGTCCGAGGTGAACGCGAAGACGAGCTGCGCGACCGCGGCGACGAGGAGCGCCGCCCGAAAAAGACAGTGGAGGCGGCGGCGGTCGCGAGCGGGTAGATGATCATGACGGCGCCGACGGCGGCCGTCAGGAAGCCCATGAAGATGCTCCAGCCGGCGTGCCTGGAGACTTCCTGGGAGAGCGTTTCCGTGGTCATGACAAATTCTCCTTTTGCGTTTTTCGGGTTTCAGACGGGGGTGTGCGCGAGCTGCTTGAGGGCCCGGCCGGCGGCGGCGGCGTTCTTCTTGAGGATGTCTTTCTTCGCCTTCTGGCGCGCTTCGAAGGCTTCACGCCGCTGGATCGTCTCTTCTGCTGCGCGTCCATCTTCGCCTCGAGCTCGGTCGATCTTCTTCTGAAGCTTTGCCTTACGGTCGGCATGGGCCTTCGAGATCTCGCTCTTGAGCTGCTCGAGATCCGCCTTCATCGCGGCGCCCTCCTGCTCGTCCACGGTCTTTTCCACCTCCCAGAGAGCGCGGCGCAGCACGGTCCCGCCGAGCGCCTCCATCCGCGTGTCGACAGGCGTCGTCCACTCTTCCTCCACCTCCGCGACGACCGCGACCTTGTTCGGCGTCAGCGACTTCGAGACGTCGTCGAGGAAGCCCTCGCCGACGCGAGCGTTGTCGACGTCGTAGAGCGCGCCGAGCGCGAGGCCCGACGCCGCCCCGACGGCCGCGCCCACCGGTCCCCCGAGGAGCCCGATCAGGCCGCCCACGGCCGTGCCGGCGAGCGATGCCGAGCGGCCCGGAGTCGTCGACCTGCTTGACGCTCACGGTGCCCTCCGCATGCTTGACGACCACCGCCCCCGCGTAAATGCTGAAGCTGCCTTCGCGCTCCAGCTGCTTGAGGGCCGACTCGCCCTCGAAGGCCTTCTTCTCGTTGTCGAAAACCACGACCAGCATCCGTTCCATTTCCGTTTCTCCTTTTGGGTTCGTCGGTAGAGAGCCCGTCACTCGGAGTCGCCGAGCCTCTCCCTCTCCAGGAGGACCCACGCGCGGACGTACGGCGGAAGGTTGCGGAGCTCGAGGCCTCCCCGCTCGACCGCCGCCAGGTAGCGGACCGCGTCGAGATCGACGAGTTCCACCTCCTGGAGGTCGAGGGCGACGGGGTTCGGCATCTCCGCGATCAGGGCCTTCAGCTCTTGGACGTCCGGCGAGGCGATCCTCCCGACGAGCTTGAGAAGCGTCGGCGAGTCGTTCGGGGCGGGCTCAATCCTTAGAACCATCGATTGCCTCTAAGGCAACCGGAGTGCCAACGCGAAGCCGTTGAATTGCAGCGACTTGGCGGGAGCTGCCGTGGCGACTCTCGGCAATTGGCGGGTTTCGCCACCGCCATTCGCGACGAGCCGCCGGCCTCATCCGGACCGGAAGCGATGCTTGTCGATGCCGAGCGAACGGATCTTGGACTCGAGCGTGGACCGGGGGATGCCGAGCGCGGCCGCCGCGCCGTCCGGGCCGGAGACGCGGCCGCGCGACCGCGCGAGGGCGCTCTCGATCCACTCCTTCTCTTCGCGGCCGCTCAACCGGCCCAGAGCGGCGTGCGCTTCCCGCAGCCCGGGTCGCCGGCCGGGCGAACCACGTCTCGTCGACGGCCAGCGTGCCCTCGCTCAGGATCACCGCTCGCTGGATGACGTTCTGCAGCTCGCGGACGTTTCCCGGCCAGTCGTAGGACCGGAGCAGCTCCATGGTCCTCCGGCTCACCTCCGTGATCCTCTTCCCCTCCTTCGCGGCGTAACGCTGCGTGAGGTACTCGACGAGCAGCGGGATGTCCTCGGCGCGGTCCCTCAGCGGCGGCACGTGGATCGGAAAGACGCTGAGCCGGTAGTAGAGATCGCTCCGGAACGCGCCGTCCGCGATGGCCTTGTCGAGGTCGCGGTTCGTCGCCGCGATGACGCGGACGTCCACCGGGATGGACTGGCTGCCGCCGACGCGCTCGAAGGCGCGCTCCTGCAGGACGCGGAGCAGGGCGATCTGCGTCTCCTGCGGGAGCTCCCCCGCCTCGTCGAGAAAGATGGTCCCCCCGTCGGCCAGCTCGAAGCGGCCGAGGTGGCGCTGCGCCGCGCCCGTGAAGGCCCCTTTCTCGTAGCCGAACAGCTCCGACGTGATCAGGGTCGGCGGAACCGCGCCGCAGTTGACGGACACGAACGGCCGTGAGGCCCGGGGCGACCGCCGGTGAATGGCGCGCGCGACCAGCTCCTTCCCGGTGCCGGTCTCGCCGGTGATGAGGACGGTCGAATCGGTGCTCGCGACCTTGCTCACGAGCACGAGCACCCGCCGCAGCGGCGCCGAAGAGCCGACGATCTCCTCGAACATCGAGGTCTGGCTGATCTCGTCCCGGAGGGCGATGTTTTCCTTGTGGAGCTGATCTTTGAGCTTCTGCAGCTCCTGTTCCGCGCGTTTGCGGGCGTCGATGTCCGTGAACGTGCCGTACCACCGGAGGATCGCCCCCTTGTCGTCCCGAAGCGGAACGGCGCGGGTCAGGAACCATCGATAGGTCCCATCCGCGCCGCGGACCCGCATTTCCTTATCGGGGGCACGCCCCGCGGCGATCGCGTCCCGCCAGTCCTGCACGATGCGTTCGCGGTCCTCCGGATGGAGCACCTTCGCCCACTCCCACATGAGGGTCTCGTCCTCGCGAAGACCCGTCTGCGCGAACAAGCGGCCGGTGATGAAGTCGATGGCGCCATCCGGCCGGGCGGTCCAGACGAAGGCCGGGATCGTCTCGAGAATCGTCCGGAGCTCGCGCTCCGTCTTTCCGGGGAGCTCTTGGTCCGGAGGCTTCATCTCCCTTACGGAGGTCCTTGTTGGACGGAGAGTCTACGTCCGGCCGACCTTCAGTAGCAGGGGGAGACCGGACCCCGCCCCATGGGGGTGCGGGCGGAGCGGGGAAGCTCCCCCCGCCTGATGATCTTCAACTTCTTCTTGGCCTCGATCGCCGGCTTCGCCGGCCTGGATCCTGATGGCTTTGGCTTCGTCTCCTCGCGCTTTGGCAGCTCGACGGTCAGGACGCCGTTCGCGAACGAGGCCGCGATCTTCTCGTGGTCGACGTTCGCCGGGATCGTGAACGAGCGGACGAACTTCCCGTAGCTCCGCTCGACGCGGTGGTAGTTCTCGTCGCCGCTCTCCTTCTCGAACTTGCGCTCGCCCTCGAGGGAGAGGATCCCGTCCTCGAAGCGAAGCTGGATCTGGCTCTCGTCGAAGCCGGGGAGCTCGGCCTTCAGGACGGTCTTGTCCTTCGTCTCGATAGATGTCGACGGGCGGCGCCCACGTCCCGGTGAAGAGCTCCTCCTCTGTTGCGCCGGCGCGGGCGAGCGTGCTATCGAAGGCCCGGTTCATGCGGTCCTGGAGGGTCGCGAGGTCGCGGAAGGGGTCGTTCCAGCGGATGACGGCCATGGTCTGTTCCTCCTTGGTCAGTTCTGCCTCGCGCGGCGCGGCGGCCGGCTCGGTCCGGAACTCGAGCGCCGAGCCGCCCGGGGCGAGCGCGAGCGTCACGCGCGGACCCTCCCGGACGTCGCCCGCGAGGAGCTTCAGCGCCAGCGGGTCCTGGACGAGCTGCTGGATGTTTCGCTTCAGCGGCCGGGCGCCGAAGACCGGGTCGAACGCCTCGCGGGCGAGCCACGTCCGCGTCCGGTCCGTCCACGTCAGCTTGATCGCCGCGCGGCGCCACGAGCGCGGCGACGCGCGCGGAGCTGGAGGCTCGACGATCTTCTCGATGTCGGCGAGCTCGAGCCGGTGGAAGACGACGATGTCGTCGATCCGGTTCAGGAACTCGGGGCGGAAGTGCGCGCGCAGCTCGGCTCTCGATCCGCCCTTCGGAGCTCCTTCTCGTCGGCGCCTGGCATCTCCTGGATGAGGTGCGAGCCCGCGTTCGACGTCATGATGACGACGACGTTCTTGAAGTCGACGAGCGCCCCTTGCCGTCGGTGAGGCGCCCGTCGTCCAGCACCTGCAGGAGCGTCGACCAGACGTCGGGGTGGGCCTTCTCGATCTCGTCGAAGAGGACGACGGAGTACGGGCGGCGCCGCACGGCCTCGGTGAGCTGGCCGCCCTCGTCGTGCCCGATGTAGCCGGGAGGCGCGCCGATCATCCGGGAGACGGAGTGCTTCTCCTGGTACTCCGACATGTCGAGGCGGACGAGCGCGTTCTCGTCGTCGAACAGGAACTCGGCGAGCGCGCGCGCGAGCTCGGTCTTGCCGACGCCGGTCGGCCCGAGGAAGAGGAACGAGCCGACGGGCCGCCTCGGGTCCTTCAGCCCCGCGCGGGCCCGGCGGACGGCGTTCGCGACGGCGTGGACGGCCTCGTCCTGCCCGACGACGCGCCGCTTCAGGCGGTCGTCCATCTGGAGGAGCTTCTGCGTCTCCCCCTCCACCATCCGGGACGACGGGGACGCCCGTCCACTTCGAGACGACGGCCGCGATGTCCTCCTCGTCCACCTTCTCGCGCAGGACCGCGCCGTTCTTCTGCAGCTCCTCGAGCGCGCCTGACGCGCCGTCCAGCTCCTTCTGGAGCTTCAGGAGCGTCCCGTAGCGCAGCTCGGCGGCCCGGTTCAGGTCGCCCGTCCGCTCGGCCTTCTCGGCCTCGACCTTCGTCTCGTCGACCTTCTTCTTCAGCCCGCGGATCGCGGTGATGGCGTCCTTCTCGGCCTGCCAGCGCGTCTTCATCGCGCTGCGAGCGCTCCTTCAGCTCCGCGAGCCTCTTCTCGAGGCCCTTGAGCCGCTCCTTCGCGGAGCGGGCGTCGTCCTTCTGGAGCGCCTTCCGCTCGATCTCGGCCTGGAGGATCCGCCGCTCGACCTCGTCGATCTCGGTCGGCATCGAGTCGATCTCCATCTTGAGCTTCGAGGCGGCCTCGTCGATCAGGTCGATCGCCTTGTCCGGAAGGAAGCGGTCGGCGATGTAGCGGGCGGAGAGCGTCGCGGCCGCGACGAGCGCCGCGTCGGTGATCTTGACGCCGTGGTGGAGCTCGTACCGCTCCTGGAGGCCGCGGAGGATCGCGACGGTGTCCTCGACGGACGGCTCGCCGACGAGGACGGGCTGGAAGCGCCGCTCGAGGGCCGGGTCCTTCTCGACGTGCTTGCGGTACTCGCCGACGGTCGTGGCGCCGATCGCGCGCAGCTCGCCGCGCGCGAGGGCGGGCTTCAGCATGTTGCCCGCGTCCATGGCGCCTTCGGCGGCGCCGGCGCCGACGAGCGTGTGGAGCTCGTCGATGAAGAGGATGACCTTGCCCGCGGACTCCTCGACTTCCTTCAGGACGGCCTTGAGCCGCTCCTCGAACTCGCCGCGGAACTTCGCGCCCGCGATCATGGCGCCGAGGTCGAGCGCCACGACGCGCTTGTCCTTCAGCGACTCGGGGACGTCGCCGGCGACGATCCGGCGCGCGAGCCCCTCGACGATGGCGGTCTTCCCGACGCCGGGGTCGCCGATCAGGACGGGGTTGTTCTTCGTCCGGCGCGTGAGCACCTGCATGATGCGGCGGATCTCCTCGTCGCGCCCGATGACGGGGTCGAGCTTCCCGCGGCGGGCGAGCTCGGTCAGGTCCTTCGCGTACCGCTTCAGCGCCTGGTACGTCTCCTCGGCGCCGGGATCCGTGACGCGGCGCCGAGCCGCGGACGTCCTTCAGGGCGGCGAGGACCGAGGTCTCCGAGAGGCCCCGCGCGAGCGAGCAGCTTCGCCGCCTTCGACTTCCCGTCCCTCACGAGCGCGAGGAAGAGGTGCTCGCGCGGCGACGTAGTCGTCCTTGAAGTCCCGCGCGATCTTCTCGGCGAGGTCGAGGATCTTCGCGAGCGGCGGGGCGAGGCGCGGCTCGTGGCCGTCGCCCGCGACGTGCGGGAGCTTCGCCGAGCTCTCCCTCGAGCGCCTCGGCCAGCGCGGCAGGCGGGACGCCGATCTTGCTCGAGGAGCGCGGGCACGGTGCCCCCCTCCTGGGTCGCGAGCGCGAGCGCGAGGTGCTCCGGCGTGATCTCGGGATGCCCCTCCGCCCGCGCGCCCTGTGCGGCGGTCTGAAGGGCCTCCTGTGCCTTGAGGGTGAAGCGATCCGCATTCATACGGCGGAAATATATTTCTTAGTCGAGTCGTGTCAAGTAATATCTTACAGTGTTGATGTGATAAGTGTAAATATTGCTCCCAGGAAGTTTAGCTGTTCAGGTAACACGGCTACTCGAGAATCGCAGGTTCAAGGGGTCGGTTTTCCGGCCTCCGCAAACCCCTTTGCCCGGAGCAGGCAGGCGTCGCAGCTGCCGCACGGGCGCCCGAGTGGCGACGGGTCGTAGCAGGAATCGGTCTGAGCCGGGTCGAGGCCCAGGGCGAGCGCGAGGGAGACGATCCGGGCCTTCGTCATCCGGAGGAGAGGCGCCCGGATCGAGGGCCCGCGCCCCTCCGCCCCGCCTTCGTCCCGAGCCGTCCCACCTTCTCGAAGGCGCGGAGGAACGCCGGGCGGCAGTCGGGATAGCCGGAGTAATCGAGGGCGTTCGCGCCGATGACGATCTCCGTCGCGCCGGCCGTCTCCGCGGCGGCGAGGCCGAACGAGAGAAAGAGCGTATTTCGGGCGGGCACGTACGTCACCGGGATCGCGGACGTCCCGAGTGCCCGCTTCGGGACGGCGAGCCGGCGGTCGGTCAGCGCCGAGCCGCCGAGCGCGCCGAAGTCCGGGATCCTGAAGACGCGGTGCGAGGCGACCCGGTACCGCCGCGCGAGCCGCCGCGCCGCGCCGAGCTCGATCCGGTGTCGCTGTCCGTAGTCGAAGGAGACCGCGTGGACGTTCCAGCGCCAGTGCGAGAGGAGCGCGAGACAGGTCCCGCTGTCGAGCCCTCCGGAGAGGAGGAGCACGGCGATTCGCCTCCCTGGAACCGGCGGCGCGCGGAACCCGGACGGAGTGCGACCTCCCGCTCACCGGCCCGAGACGTCGCCCCAGAGGAGCTTGTGGACCTGCAGGTTGAGCCGGAGCCTTCGGCCGGAGTCGCGGACCCATTCGGCCACGTCGGCGGCGATCGGAGAGCGGTCCCCGTGGAAGGCCGGGGAGATCAGCACCGGCCCCTTCGCGTCGAGGTCGTATCGGCGGACGACGTCGAGCGCCCAGTCGAAGTCTCGCCGATCGGCGACCACGAACTTCACCTCGTCTCGCGGCCCGAGCTCCCGGAGGTTCTCCCAGCGGTTGAACGCCTCCATGCCCGAGCCGGGGCACTTCACGTCGACCACCTTCATCGGCGCGCGGATCGACCCGGTCGAGCGCCATGTGACCTCCCGTCTCGACGAGGACCGTATAGCCCGGCGTCGCAGAGCGCCCCGACGAGAGGGTAGAAGCCCTCCTGCTCGAGCGGCTCGCCGCCGGTCAGCTCGACGAGCGGAGCCCCGAGACGCCGGACTTCGGCGAGGACCTCCTCGACCCCGAGCCGCTTCCCGCCGGTGAACGCGTACGCCGAGTCGCACCAGACGCAGCGGAGCGCGCAGCCCGTGAGCCTGACGAAGGTGCAGGGGAGGCCGGCGAAGGACGACTCGCCCTGCAGGCTCCGGAAGATCTCCGTCACGACGAGCGCCGGGCCGCGGCCCTCGGCCAACGATAGCCCGCGGGCCGCGCGGCGCGGCCGATAATCGCTCCGTGAGGCTGAATCTCGAGCTGGCCTATCTGGGGACGTTCTTCGAAGGGTGGCAGCTTCAGGCGGATCGCGCGGGCGGGCCGCCGGTTCGCACGGTGCAGGGCGAACTGGAGGATGCCCTGAAGCAGCTGTTACGAGGCGGAGATCCGGGCCCACGGCGCGGGCCGCACCGACTCCGGCGTCCACGCCGACGGCCAGGTCGCGCACGTCGACCTTCCGGCCGGGAGCGCCCTCGATTCCCTTCGTGGGACTCCGGCGTGCCCTGAACACGACGCTCTCGGAGGACGTGCGGGTCCTCCGCGTCTCCGAAGCCGGTCCGGACTTCCACGCCCGCCTCTCGGCGACGGGCAAGGTTTACGTCTACCGCCTGCGCCGCGGGGAGCTCCTCCATCCGCACGGCGGCCTCGTGGAAGCCCTCGCCTCCGAGCCGCTCGACATCGGGGCGATGCGCGAGGCGGCGGCGCGACTCGTCGGGACGCGCGACTTCGCCCCCTTCTCCGTCACGGGATCCGACGCCGGCTCGACGGTCCGCACGCTCGCGCGCCTCGACGTCGCCGAGGAGGGGAGCCTCGCTCGTCGTCACGGCCGATCGGTGACGGTTTCCTCCGCGGGATGGTCCGGCGTCTCGTCGGCACGCTGCGGGACGCCGGGCGAGGGCGGACCGCTCCCGGCGAAGTCCTGAAGCGGCCCGGGCCCGACGGCCGAGGCGCGCGGCCTGACGCTCGAGCGCGTCCTCTATCCGCCCGAATCGCTGCCGGAGGCCGCCGAGGTCGCGCGATAGAATCGTGCCCGGATCGGTGACTCCGGACCGCAGGCCCGACACGTACATGATCGACAAGGACGTCCTCGCCGCCGCCGGCACGCCGGAGCGCGCCCTTCTCGACGCGCTCGACCTCGCGCGCCTGCCCCGTCACGTGGCCGTCATCATGGACGGCAACGGCCGGTGGGCGCAGAAGAGGCGGCTGCCGCGGGTCGAGGGGCACCGCGCCGGGATCGACGCCGTCCGCGCGACCGTCGAGACGGCCGCGCGGCTCCAACTCGAGGCCCTCACGCTCTACGCGTTCTCGACCGAGAACTGGAAGCGGCCGAGGCTCGAGGTCGCGACGCTGATGACGCTCCTCAAGGAGTGGCTGCGGCGCGAGCTCGACACGCTGATCCGGAACGACATCCACTTCCGCGTCGTCGGCCGGATGGACGAGCTCGACCCCTCGGTCGTCCGCGCGCTCCAGGAGGGGCTCGAGGCCACGGCGGGCTGCGCCGGCATGGTCTTCAACGATCGCGCTCAACTACTCGGGGCGCGCCGAGCTCGTCGACGCGACGCGCTCGATCGCGCGCCGACGTCGCCGCCGGCCGCCTGACGCCCGCGGAGATCGATGAAACCGCCGTCGCCTCGCGGCTCTACACCGCCGGCCTGCCCGACCCCGACCTCCTCATCCGGACGAGCGGCGAGATGCGGATCTCCAATTACCTGCTCTGGCAGATCGCCTACGCGGAGATCCACGTGACGCCGGTCCTCTGGCCCGATTTCCGGGCCGTCCACTTCCTCGAGGCGCTCGCCGACTTCCAGAAGCGCGAGCGGCGTTACGGCGGCGTGCTCGAGCCGGAGCCGGAGGAGCGCCCCGCGCTGGTCCGCCCTGCGGCGGCCTCGCGGTGACGCGCCGCCCGTGCCGGGGCCCCCGGTTGAAGTACGCGCGGGAGCTGACGGCCGCGGTCCTGATCCCGGCGGTCCTCGCCGTCCTCGTCTTCGCGCCGCTCTGGGCCTGGGCCCTTCTCGTCGCCCTCGCCGGCGGGCTCGCCCTCCTCGAGTTCTACCGGCTCCTCGAGGCGGCGGGCGGGACCGTGCCGAAGGCGGCGGGCCTCGCGCTCTTCGCGGCCCTCCCTCTCTTCGCGCTACCTCCGCTCGCCGGTCGGGCTCCTCGCCACGGCCGCAGCCGACGCTCCTCGTCCTCCCGACGCTCGTCATGTTCGCGTCGCCGCCGGTGCCGGCCCTCCTGCCGTCCTCCGCGGGCTCCGCGTTCGCGACGCTCTACGTCGGCCTCGGCGCCTCGGCGATGGTCGGCCTCCGCGCCCTCGGCTGGAAGCCCGTGGTCTTCCTGCTCGCCGTCGTCTGGCTGAGCGACTCCGCCGCGTACTACGTCGGGCGCCGCTTCGGGAAGCGGAAGCTCGCGCCGGTCGTGAGCCCGAAGAAGACCTGGGAGGGGCTCTGGGGCCAGCTCGGCGGCGGCCTCGTCGCCGGCCTCGCGGCCGCGCTCGTCCTCGGCGGCGCAAGCCTTCCGCTCGCCGCGGCGTTCGGCGTCGCGGTCGCCGGCGTCGCGGTCGTGGGAGACCTCGTCGAGTCGACGTTCAAGCGGAGCTGTGCCGTCAAGGACTCGGGCGGGCTCCTCCCGGGCCACGGCGGCCTTCTGGACCGCCTCGACTCCCTCCTCTTCGCGTCGCCGGTCGTCCTCCTCGCCGGGAGCTGGGCTGCCGGAGGTCCTGCCGCGATGAACGTCGCGAACGCCGCCCCGAGGAAGCGGATCGCCCTCATGGGCGCCACCGGCTCGATCGGGGACTCGGCCCTTTCGGTCGTCGACGCACTTCCCGGACCGCTTCCAGATCGTCACGATGGCGGCCGGCTCGAAGCTCGAGAAGCTCCTCCCCGCGGTCGCCGCCCACCGCCCGAAGATCGTGTCGGTGAGGACCGCCGAGGACGCCGCGCGCGTCCGCTGCCGAGTTCCCCGGGATCGCCGTCGGCTGGGGACCGCAGGGGCTCGTCGACGTCGCGACCCACCCCGACGTCGACGTCGTCCTGCGGCGCCCTCGTCGGCTCGCTCGGCCTCCCGTCGTCGTACGCCGCCGCGAAGCTCGGCAAGACGCTCGCGCTCGCGAACAAGGAGACGCTCGTCGTGGCGGGGGAGCCGCTCATGGCGGCCGCCCGGGCGTCGGGCGCGGCCGTCATCCCGGTCGACTCGGAGCACTGCGCTCTCCACCAGGCCCTCCGCTGCGGCGCACCCTCCGAGCTCCGCGCGGCTCGTGCTGACGGCCTCGGGCGGGCCGTTCCGGACGCGGCCGGTCGAGACGTTCGGGAACATCACCCTCGCGGACGCGCTCGCCCACCCGACCTGGAAGATGGGGCCGAAGATCACGATCGACTCGGCCACGATGATGAACAAGGGGCTGGAGGTCATCGAGGCGCGCTGGCTCTTCGACGTCCCGGCCGAACGGATCGATGTCGTCATCCACCCGCAGTCGATCGTCCACTCGATGGTCGAGTGGGTCGACGGCTCGGTGATCGCGCAGATGTCGCCGAATGACATGCGCTTCCCGATTCTCTACGCGCTCACCTATCCCGACCGGATCGCGACGCCGCTCGCGCGGCTCGACCTCGCCGCGCTCGGCCGTCTCGACTTCGCCCCCCCGGAGTCGGCGCGCTATCCCGCGCTTCCGCTCGCCTACGCCGCGATCCGGGCCGGCGGGACCGCGCCCGCCGTCCTGAACGCGGCGAACGAGATTGCGGTGGAGGCATTTCTCGCCGGCCGGATCCCGTACGGCGCGATCGTCGAAACGGCGGCCCGCGTTCTCTCGCGCCACACGGTCGTCGCGGCGACGTCCGTGGAGGAGGCCCTCGAGGCCGACGCCTGGGCCCGCCGCGCCGCCTGTGAGATCCTACCCGGCCTCGGCGGGGGGTCGGCGGGCGTGCCCGCAACCGGCGTCCCGTCCCGGGCGTAAAGACAGAGAGAAACAGGGGCGGGAGCCCCGCAGGACCAGATGAACATCCCGACCAACATCCTCGCGCTGATCTTCGTCCTGTCCGTGCTCATCGTCGTGCACGAGTTCGGACACTACGCGGTGGCGAAGCTCTTCAAGTTCCCCGTGGAGGTCTTCTCGCTCGGCTTCGGCAAGCGGCTCTTCGGCGTCAAGCGGAAGGAGACCGATTACCGCGTCTCGCTCATCCCGCTCGGCGGCTACGTGAAGGTCGTCGGCCTCGGCCCCGACGAGAGCGACGTCGTCACGCCCGAGCACCCGGAGCCGACCGTCACCGGGGCGCGATGGCAGCGACTCCTCATCCTCGTCGCCGGCCCCGTCATGAACCTCGGCCTGGCCGTCCTCCTCACGGCCGGGGCGTTCATGGTCGGGATGGAGGTCCTGAAGTACCAGGAGGAGCCGCCCGCGGTGAAGCACGTCGAGGCGGGGAGCCCGGCGGAGCGGGCCGGCGTGAAGGTGGACGACGTCGTCGTCCGGATCGGTGGCAAGCCCGTCTCGACCTGGCGCGAAGTGGAGATGGACCTCGGCCTCGCCCCGCGCGAGAACATCCCGGTCGACGTGAGGCGGGGCGACGAGACGCTGAGCGTCACGCTCCGCCCCGAGCCGCAGACGAAGTACGACATCGGGTACACCGGCCTGAACCCGTTCCTCCCGCCCGTCATCGGATCGCTCGTCTCGGGCTACCCGGGCGAGAAGGCCGGCCTCAAGGCGGGGGACCGGATCCTCTCGATCGGCGGCCGTGACGTGACGGGGTACTACGAGGTGGTCCGGAAGGTCCGCGAGGCGGCCGCCGGGTTCGACGGCCCTGACGGCCCGAAGCCGATCGCGTTCGTCGTGGAGCGGGGCGGCTCGACGATGACGTTCGAGGTGACGCCGCGGAAGGAGGCCAGCTCCTGGCGGATCGGCTTCTCGCCGAGGTACGAGACGGTCCTGAAGCAGCTGCCGTTCGGCGCCGCCTTCTCGGCGGCCTGGACCGAGCTGGGCCGGCAGACCACGACGACCTTCGCCACGGTCGGCCGCCTCTTCCGGGGGACCGGCTCGATGCGCCAGCTCTCGGGACCCATCGACATCGCGAAGTTCTCGGGCGAGGCGGTCCGGACCGGCCCGGCAGCGCTCCTCGTCCTGATGGGAATGCTCTCCCTGCAGCTCGGCATCCTGAACCTCCTGCCGATCCCGCTCCTCGACGGCGGACAGCTCTTCGTGACGCTCCTCGAGTCGGTCGCGCGGCGCGACTTCCCGCTCCGGGTGAAGGAGCGCCTCCTGCAGGCGGGCTTCGTCTTCCTCGTCCTCGTGATGGTCACGGTCCTCTACTTCGACGTCCTGAAGAACGTCAGCTTCTGACGATGTCGACGCCGCTCCCCACGTCCGACCCCGTCCCTCGCGCGCACCAACGCCTCGTCACGGTGCCGGTCAAGGTCGGCGGGGTGACCGTGGGCGGCGGCGCCCCCGTGGTCGTCCAGTCGATGACGATGACCGACACCGCCGACGCCGAAGGGACGGCGCGGCAGTGCCTCGAGCTCGCGCAGGCGGGCTCCGAGCTCGTCCGCGTGACGGTCAACGTCCCCGAGGCGGCCCGGGCGGTCCCGGAGATCCGGCGGCGCCTTCTCGACGCCGGCTGCGACGTCCCCCTCATCGGCGACTTCCATTACAACGGCCACACCCTCCTGACGACGTTCGGCGCCTGCGCGAAGGCGCTCGACAAGTACCGGATCAACCCGGGCAACGTCGGGACCGGCCGGCTCCGCGACGAGCAGTTCTCGACGATCTGCAAGGTCGCCGTGGACCACGGCAAGCCGGTCCGGATCGGCGTCAACGGCGGCTCCCTGAACCAGGAGCTCGTCATGCGGAAGATGCAGGAGAACACGGACAAGGACCTCGGGAAGAGCTCCGAGGAGATCGTCGGCGAGTGCATGGTCATCTCGGCGCTCGAGTCGACCGAGCTCGCCCTGGAGTGCGGCCTGACGAAGAACCAGATCATCATCTCGTGCAAGCTCTCGCGGCCGCGCGATCTCGTGGCGGTCTACCGCGCGCTCGCGTCGCAGACCGACCAGCCGCTCCACCTCGGCCTGACGGAGGCCGGGATGGGGACGAAGGGGCTCGTCTGGTCGTCGGCCGCGATGGGGATCCTTCTGGCCGAGGGGATCGGCGACACGATCCGGGTCTCGCTCACACCCCGGCCGGGCGGCGACCGGCGCGAGGAGGTCTACGCCGCTTGCGAGCTCCTCCAGTCGCTCGGGCTTCGCTCATTCGCGCCGTCGGTGACGGCGTGCCCCGGCTGCGGCCGGACGACCTCGACGACGTTCCAGGAGCTGGCGGAGAGGATCCAGGGCTACGTCCGCGAGCGGATGCCGGAGTGGAAGATCCGGTACGAGGGCGTCGAGTCGATGACGCTGGCGGTCATGGGGTGCATCGTCAACGGGCCCGGCGAGTCGAAGGCGGCGAACATCGGGATCAGCCTGCCGGGCACCGGCGAGGCGCCGAGCTGTCCCGTCTACATCGACGGCCAGAAGTTCACGACGCTCAAGGGAAACTACGACGAGCTCTCCACGGCGTTCCGGGCGCTCGTGGACGACTACGTCGAGACGAAGTACCCGAAGAAGGAACGCGCGCCGGCCTGACGGCTCAGGCCGGGCCTCCCGCGAGGCGCCGGAGGGCGGCGAGGCCCTGCCGGTCCCACTCCCCGCTCTCGTCCTTCGGGGTCTCGAGGATCTTCGGGACGGCAGCGAAGGCCGCCTCGGTCATCAGGTTCGCGAAGCCCGCCTCGCCGATCGCCCCGAGGCCGATCCGCTCGTGCCGGTCGACCCGGCAGCCGCGCCCCTTCTTCGAGTCGTTCGCGTGGATGACCCGGATGCGCCGGAGGCCGACGGTCCGCTCGGCCTCGTCGAGCATCGCGCGCCAGCCGTCCCGGGAGACGACGTCGTAGCCGGCCGCGTGGACGTGGCAGGTGTCGAGGCAGAAGCCGATCCGCGCCTTCGAGGAGGCGCGCTTCCGGATCGCCGCGAGCTGCCCGAACGTGTGCCCGAGGCAGGCGCCCTGGCCCGCGGCGGTCTCGAGGAGGATCGTCGTCTTCGAGCCGGGCGTCCGCTTCGCGACCTGGTCGAGGCCGCGCGCGATCCGGTCCAGCCCGGTCTCCTCCCCGTCGCCGCCGTGCGACCCCGGGTGGAGGACGAGGAACGGAATGCCGGCCGCGTCGCAGCGGCGGACCTCGTCCACGAGGGCGGGGAGCGAGCGGCCGCGCGTCGCTGCGTCGGGCGAGGCGAGGTTGATGAGGTAGGCCGCGTGCGAGACGAGCGGCGCGATCGCCGCCTCCCGCGCGGCCTTCCGGAACGCCGCCGAGTCGGCGCGGTCGAGCGCCTTTCCGGCCCACTGGTTCGAGTTCTTCGTGAAGACCTGGAGCGCCCGGCAGCCGACGCCGACCGCGCGCTCGACCGCTTTCGCGAGGCCCCCGGCCGCGCTCATGTGGGCCCCGACGAGAGGGCCGCCGCCGGCCGCGGCGCGGGTCACGGTTCGGAGTGCCCCGTCCTCGCGAACCGGGACTTGAGGCGCCGCGTCAGGGCGAGCTGCTTGGCGTAATTGAGGGAGTAGATGGCCGCGGGGACCCCGGCGACGTTGAAGGGGAGGGAGGCCGCGGCGATGACGAAGTGGCGGGCCTTCTCGCCGGTCGTGAAGTCGGGATTCCGGAACTTCGTGACGGAGCGGTAGTACTTTCCGAGGTTCTCGTAGACGTCCCCGAGGACCCGGGCGAAACCCATTTCCGTCCCCCACGCGAGGCATCGCCCCTCGCGGATCGAGGCGAGGAACTCCTTCCAGGTCGGACCCGGCGCCAGCGTGAAGACGGACGCGATCGGCGGGTAGGTGTGCGCGTCGGACCCGCCCACGAGCGCCAGCGAGCCGCGTTTCTGCTTCGCGACGTTCAGGAGGTCCGCGACGAGCGCGTTGTGCTGGTAGGCCATCGAGCCGTTCTTGACCTCGAAGACGTCGAACAGCGCCAGCATCGTCGTGAAGAAGTCCTCGGGCGCCTGTCGCGCCCGGTACGACTGGAAGAGGTGATTGGCGGAGAAGAGGAGCTTCTCGGCCCGGAGGTAGTCGACGAGGTCGAAGATGTTCCGCCGCTTCTTCGTGATCACCTGGTGCTGCGCGAGCGTGAGGTCGAAGACGTTGACGTGGATCCGGTGGCCGGTCCGCGGGAAGAACGTCTCGACCTCCTCGGAGACGAAGAAGTCCGTCAGGTCCGGGTGCCGGTCCTGGAAGGCGAGGCACCCGTCGACCGTCTCGTGGTCGCTGAAAGTGACGAAGTCCATGCCGCGCGACTTCGCGAGGCGGTAGGTCTCCTCCGGGTCGTTATAGGAATCGCGCGTGTTCCCGGCCCGGAAGTACTTGAAGATCGAGGCGTCGGTGTGGAGGTGAAGGTCGGCCCGCGAGAGGGGGAGCTCGAGCGCCGGCGCGCTCGCAGGTCGGCGGGGGGCCGGTGTCTCCGCCATGGGAGGGGGAGTCTGGAGGCCCCTCCGGCCCGAGTCAACTGCCAGAGTCCGCCCCGCCTCGTGCAGGCTGGTAGAGTCGTGTCTCCATGGGTGGAGTCGTGGCCCGCGTGATCTACGCGATCGTCCTCGCGGGCGTCCTCGCGACCGCAACTTGGATCTCGTTCTCGCGTTTCGTAGCGGGAAACTCGACGCGCGTCCCGAACCTCGCGGACCTGACGGTGGAGGAGGCGACGGCGCGCGCGGCCGAGCTCGGCCTCACGGCGGTCGTCGACCCGGCGCAGGACGCCTTCGACGACGCGGTTCCCGCCCACCGCGTCCGGGCTCACCGGCCGGGACCCGACACGGCGGTGAAGGAAGGGCAGACCGTGAGGCTCTTCGTCTCGCTCGGGCCCAGGACGGTCCGGATGCCGGACCTGACGGGCCAGTCGAAGAGGACCGCGACGGTCGCGCTCGTCCGGCAGGGGCTCCCGGAGCCGCTCATCGCGGACGTGCGGCTGCCGGGCCCCGGCGGCGTCGTGGCCCAGGGAATCGCGCCCGGCGCGGTGGCGTCACCGGGCGGCGCCGTCGGGCTCCTCGTGAACCGGGGCCTCGCGGACCCCGCCTGGGTCATGCCGGACGTCATCGGGCGCGACTTCGAGCGGGTCCGGACGGCCTTCGAGGCGCGCGGCTTCCGGATCGGCGGCGTGAAGAGCCAGGCCTACGAGGGGGCGGCGGCCGGGACGATCCTTCGGCAGTTTCCGCAGGCGGGCTACCCGGTCACCCGGAGGGAAGCCGTCTCGTTCGTCGTGGCGTCCGCGGACGGGGCGCCGTGACCTTGGCCCTCCGGATCGCCCCCTCCCTCCTCTCCGCCGACTTCGGACGGCTGGACGAGGCGGTCTCGGCCTGCGAGAGGGGCGGGGCGGACTTCATCCATTTCGACGTGATGGACGGGCACTTCGTGCCGAACCTCACCGTCGGCCCCCTGGTCCTGCGCGCGCTTCGCCGGAACGCGAAGATCCCCTTCGACGTCCACCTGATGATCGAGGAGCCGCTCCGGACGCTCGACCAGTATCTCGACGCGGGCGCGGCGCGGGTCGCGGTCCACGTCGAGGCCGAGCCGCACCTCCACCGGTTCGCGGAGCTCGTCGAGGGCGCGGGGCGCCTCGCCCGGGGTCGCGATCAACCCGGGGACGTCGCTCGCGACGCTCGACGAGGCGATCCGCTTCTGCGATTTCGTCCTCGTCATGTCGGTGAATCCCGGCTGGGGCGGCCAGTCGTTCCTCCCGGAATCGCTGTCCCGGGTGAGGCGGCTTTCGGACGCGATCCGCGCCCAGGGCGCCCCGTGTGAGATCGCGGTGGACGGAGGCGTCGGCCCCGGGAACGCCGGAGCGCTCGTGGCCGCCGGGGCGGGGTACCTCGTCGCGGGCTCGGCGATTTTCGGCGGAAAGGACGTGGCCGGGGCTGTTGCGGGCCTCCGGCGGGCCGGGGCAGCCGGACCCGAATCCGTGTAATCTCCGGCGTCTGGCCATGCTCCTCTCCCGTCCTGCCCGCCGGCTCCCGCTCGCGCTCCTCACCGCCGCCCTCGGGCTCGTCGCCGCCTGCTCCACGAGCAACGACACGGCGAAGATGACGCGCGAGCTCCTGACGCTTCCGAAGGAGGAGGCGTACGCCCGAGGCGAGCAGCTCGTCAAGCAGAAGAAGTACGAGCTGGGGCGGCAGTACCTCCGTTTCGTCGCCGAGAACTATGCGAACGACCCGATCGGAAAGCAGGCGGCGCTCGCGCTGGCGGACTCCTACTTCAACGAGGGGACGTCGCTCGGGTACCTGGAGGCGCAGCAGCGCTACAAGGACTTCCGGAACCGGTACCCGTCCAGCCCCAAGGCGGACTACGCGCTCTACCGGCTCGCCCAGACGGCCGACAAGGAGGCCGAGAAGCCGGACCGGGAGCAGACGAACACGCGCCTCGCGGCGGGGAGCTACCGGGAGCTGATCCTCGGCTATCCCGACTCCCCCTACATCGCCGAGGCCCGCGTCCGGCTCGCGCGGATCCGGAATCTCCTCGCGGAACACGAGTACATCGTCGCCCGCTTCTACAACCGCCGGAAGTCGTTCACGGCGGCCAAGGGGCGGTTCGAGGTGATCGTGACCGCCTATCCGGACTACACAAAGTTCGACCGCGTCCTCTTCGAACTGGGCGGCGTGCAGCGGAAGCTGGGGAACGACAAGGACGCGCAGGCCTCGTGGGCGCGGCTCCTGAAGGAGTTTCCGAACAGCGAGTACGCCCGGAAAATCCCGCCGTCCTCGGCCCCCAAGGCGGTCGCGACGTCGGCGGCTTTGACCAAATAGTTCGGATCAGGTAACTTAAGGCGTTCCACTGTCGCGGCCGAACGGCCCTTCGAGGGTCCGCAAGGCCTTTTTAGCGAGGAGGTCGCCGATGCGCCAGCCTCTTCCGGTCTTCTTCCTCGGCTGCATTCTGGCCGCGGGCGGAAGCCTTTCTGCCGCCGGGCCAGCTCCGCAGGCCCAGTCGAGACTCGAGCAGGCGCCGGTCGTCAGGCAGACCGTCAGCTCGCCGATGCCGATCGGCGTCGAGTTCGACGTCTACTGCACGGGGTGGCTCCAGGACGAGCCCGACGAGTTCCCGGCGATGCTCGTGAGCGCCGAGCTCGTCGACTCGAAGGACTCCTTCTTCCAGGGGGACATCGTCTACCTGGGCGCGGGCGCGAACTCGGGCTTCGCGGCGGGGCAGGAGTTCTGGATCGTCCGGCCCGGCCGGACGGTCTACCGCTGGGGCTCGATCACGGACGCGATCGGCCACATCGACAACAGCCCGGGGCGGCTCCGGATCCTCTGCGCGCAGGAAGAGACCGCGATCGGGGAGATCACGCTCTCCTGCTCGGACATCCGGATCGGCGACGGCGTCGTGGCGTTCGACCCTATCCCGATTCCTCTCGTCCGCCGGACGGCGCCGGCCACCTCGTGCGACCCCGACACCGGCAAGTTGACGGGCCACATCGTGGACACCTACGACCACGCGACGCCGATCGCGGGGACGTCGGTCGTCTACCTCGACATCGGCGAAATGGACGGCGTGGTCCCGGGCGACTTCTTCACGGTCTACCGCTACCCGACGAACGTGACGACGCAGGTCACTCTGGGCGAGGCCGTCGCGGCCCCGAGGACGTCGGCCTACGACTCGATCCGGACGATCCTCGGCGAGGCGGCGATCCTGACGACGCGGAAGACGACGTCGGTCGCGATCATCACCTCCATGCGCGACACGATGTACGTGGGCGACCGCATCGAGATGAAGTAGGCCCCTTCGCACAAGGCGTGCCGGGCGCGACCGCTGCCCGGGCGCCGGGGCCGCGAGGATCTCCTCCCCTTTGCACCGCCTGAACCCCGTGATAGCGTCGCGGGTCTCAGGCAAAACAGGCTCAGCTTCGGCTTCGGGGAGGAGACCTCTTCGTGACGATCGACGGACAACTGCAGCGGATCATCGACGAGCTCGTTTCCAAGGGAATCCCACTCGAGGCGGCGAAGAAGGAATTCGAGAAGAAGTACGTCGCGGCCGCCGTTTCGAAGGCGGACGGCAACATGGGCCGGGCGGCGCGCTGCCTCGGGATCCACCGAAACACGCTCCGCGCGAAGATCTCCCTCCTGAACGTCCGCGCGTCGCGGCGTCACGCCGATAACTCGTAGTTAGAAAAGGGAAACCCGGCCCGACGACGCGCGGACGGGCCTACTCGGGCTTCTTGGTCTCGTCCTTCTTCTCGTCGCCGTCCTGGCCGTGGCGCATCGCGTCCTTGAAGTTCTTGATCCCCTCCCCGAGGCCCTTGCCGAGCTGCGGGATCTTCCCCGCCCCGAAGACGAGGACCACGATCACGAGGATGACGAGGAGTTCGGGGAGTCCGATGTTGGGCACGCGCGCCTCCTGAGACCGACGATCATACCCCCCGCGCGGCGGGGGGTAGGAAGCGGAGGAGCGGCGCCCACGGCCCCGCGGAGCTCGTTCGGGACCGAAGGACGCGGAGCGCCGTGTCCCGGTGCGGGCGGTAGATCGTCCGTCCCCACGTGAGCATCTTGTCGAACGTCCCGAGTACCTTCCAGGCCCGCTGGAGCAGGACGGCCTCCGAATAGGACGCCGGATCCGAGCGCACCGACTCGCCGGCGCGCTCGAACCGGAGCGACACGGGATCGTAGTCGGGAGGGCCGAGGCGCAGGTCCTGGAAGTCGATCAGGGCGAGGCGACCGTCGGCCGCGCGCATCAGGTTGTTGGCGTGGTAGTCGCGGTGGGTCGGAACGGGGTCCCCCGACGCCGCCGGATCGGCCGCGGCGCGCGCGAGGGCGCCCGCCAGCGCGTCCCAGGTGGCGGCGTCCGTGGCGGAGAGCGGCGACCCACCCCCCTTCTCGAGAGCCCACCGGCGCGTGTGGAGGAGCTCCCGGAAGAAGAAGTCGGCGTCGAAGGGCGGGTTGCGGCGGGCCGCGGCGAAGGAGAGCGTCCGGACGGCGGCGAGCAGCTCCTCGGCCTCGTCGACGAGGCGAGCGCGGTCCTCGCGCGGTGCCGCCTCGAGGTCGGCGGCGAGGTCCCGGTCACCGAGGTCCTCGATGAGCGCCGCGCCGAGGTCGGCGGCGTCGTCCAGAAGGGCGGGAACGCGCAGCCCCGCCCCGGCGAGGGCCGTGCCGATCGCCGCCCAGTTCGCCTGGTTGACGGAGGCCACCTCCGGGTAGAGCACGACGAGGACGCTCGCGCGGCCGGGCGAGATCCGGCGGAAGTACCGGCGCGCTCCGGCATCTCCCGCGAGGGGCGCGTCGGTCCCGGCCGGCAGCCGGAAGCGCGCCACGGCTTCGCGAAGGCGCGCAGCTTCTTCGGGCGCCGAAGGGGGCGCGACCGGGGGCGGCGTCACGAACCGGTCAGTTCTTGGCGGGGGCCGCCGCGGGCGGCTCGTCGATCAGCTCGACCTTGACGATCTTCTGGTAGCTTCGGGGGACGCCGCGGCCGCCGCTCGCCGGGTCGGTGTTCGACTCCGCGACGATCTTGTCCGCCACCTCGAGGCCTTTCGCGACCTCGCCGAAGGCCGTGTACTGCCGGTCGAGGAACGGCGAGTCCTTCACGACGAGGAAGAACTGCGACGAGGCCGAGTTGGGGTCGCTCGCGCGGGCCATCGACAGGACGCCGCGCCGGTGAGAGACGTCGTTGAACTCGGCCTTCAGGTTGACCGGATTCCCCTGGGCGTCCTTGTTCCCGCCCGTCCCGTAGACGGCGGCGTTCGCGGGGTCCTTCGTGAGCGGGTCGCCGCCCTGGACCATGAAGCCGGGAATGACGCGGTGAAAGAGGGTCCCGTCGTAGAAGCCCTTCGCCGAGAGGTCGATGAAGTTCTTCACGTGGTTCGGGGCCTTGTCGTAATAGAACTTCACCGTGATGTCGCCTTGCGACGTCTTCAGGACCGCCAGGGTGTGGGCGTAGTCGCGCGGCTTCGTCACCTTCGTCTCCTTCTTCTTGGGGGCGGGCTTCTTGGTCTGGGCGGCGGCGGGAATCGCGAGGGCGGCGCCGAGCACGAGCGCGCCCGCGGCCGAAAGGAGCCGGCCGGCGTCTCTCGAAAATGTCATGACGGGAGTCCTCCTTGAGGGGTCGTCGCGGCGGCTCCTTGCCGGGGGCGCGGCGCCGACGGATGATAGATCGGAACGAAGCGGAAAAGGGGCGCGGATGCTGGCTCAGAGCTTCCTCCACCTCGTCGAGCGGGCGGCGAAGGACCTCGACCTCGAGGCGATACAGGCCGAGGTCCACGCGTTCTCCCGGAAGAACCCGGACCTCCCGACGAGGCGTAGGGCCGAGCGGATGATCGAGCGGACCGCCCGCCGCGCGGCCGCGGTCGGCGCCCTCGCGAGCCTGCCGCCCGGCTGGGCCGCGCTCGCGGCGACGGCCCCCGAGCTGACGGCGCTCATCGTTTTGCAGAGCCGGCTGATCGTCGGCCTTCACGTCCTCTACGGCGGGACTCCCGAGCCCGAGGAACGGGCGCTGGAAGTCCTGGCGGGCCTCGCGGCCGGCGCCGGGATCAACGTCGGCCGCCGGCTGACGACGCGGGCGATCGAGCAGATCGCCGCCCGGCTCCTCGTCCGGATCGCCGGCCGCGAGGCGACCCACGTCGTGCCGGTCCTGGGAGCGGCGGCGGGCGCCGCGCTCAACTACGCCGCGGTCCGGGCGGTCGGCCGCGCAGCGCTCGCGCGGGTCGAGCGGCTCTACGGCCCCCCCGAGGTCCCCGGGACGGGGCCCGTCCTGGAAGCGAAGGGGGACGTCGCCTGAGCGATCTACCGGCGGCCCCGGCCCTCCCCGACGCCGCCGACGTCGCCATCGTCGGAGGGGGCGTGCCCGGGCTGGCGCTGGCGCTCGAGCTCGCGAGGCGGGGCGTCGAGACGGTCGTCCTGTCGCGCGGTTTCCGGAGAGAACGGGGAGAGCCGGCGGGCCTCGTGAATCCACAGGCGAGGTCCGAGGTCGCGGCGGAGCCCGTGCGGGACCTCGCCCTTCTCTCGCGTCACCTCTTCCCGTCCTGGATCGAGGCGATCGAGGAGGAGGGAGGGCTCTCCTGCGAGTACGACGTCCGGGGCGGACTCTCGGTCGCGCTCTCGGACGCGGAGGAGGTCGAGCTGGACCGCGCCCTCGACTGGCAACGGGCCCGGGCCCTTCCGTTCGAGGTTCTCGCGGCCGAGGAGGCGCGGGCGCGCGAGCCGTCGCTCGGCGCCGCCGTCCAGTCGGCCTTCGCCTTTCCCGAGGAGGGACAGGTCTCGCCCTCGCGCCTCCGGCGCGGCCTGGCGTTCGCGGCCGCGCGGGCGGGGGCGACCGTCCTCTTGGGAACGCCGGCCCTCGCGGTTCGCGTCGAGTCCGGGCGCGCGGCGGGCCTCGACACGGCCGCCGGCTTCCTCCGGGCGGACGCCGTCGTGAACGCGGCGGGGCCCTGGGCCGCGCACCTTCCAGGCGCGGCGCCGGTCCCCGTGACGCCGCTCCGCCTCCCGGTCGTCCTCCTCGACGCCTCGGCCGATCCCGACCGACTCGTTCGATTCGTCTCCTCACCGGCCGTGTCCCTCGTGCCGAGACGGGATGGCGGGCTCGCCGTCGCCGGTCTCCCGGCGCCCGGCGGATTCGAAACGCGGCTCCTTGCGTCCGAGGTGACGCGCCTCGTTTCGCGGGCCGTCTCGATCCTGCCCGGGGCGGCCCGGTATCCGCTCCTCGCGGCCTGGGCGTGCGTCGCCGCCGCCTCGCCCGACGGTGTGCCGCTCCTCGGAGAGACGGCAGTGCCGGGCTGTCTTTCTCGCGACCGGCGCGGGAGCGGACGCCGTTCTCCTCGCTCCCGGCGCGGCCGTCCTCGTCGCCGATCTCCTGACCGGCAGCGCTCCGCCGCTCACGCCCGCGCCCTATTCTCCCGCCCGGTTCGACCTCTGACGCCGCGGGCGGCCAGACGGGGGGACGCGCGGACGCGTCCCGGCCGCATGCTAATGTTCACCTTCTCGCCGACAACGGACTCCCCGGGGTCCCGTCGGGAGACGGGTATCCGCCCGGTGCGGGAGCGGGATTGAGGGACGGACGATGATGCGAACGGCGTTCTACCGGGGAGTCCGGGCGGCCGCGAACACCGCGTGGACGGGTCTTCAGTGGGTGAACCGCCGGATTCCGGCGCGCTCGTTCCACCCGGCGTGGGCCCCGGAGCCGCTTCCGAAAAGCTGGGAGAGGACGAGGCCCCCCCTCGGGTTCCCGCGGCGGACCGACTCCCTCTGTCCGACCTGCACGAAGGAAGTGCGCGACGCCATCATCGGCGGCACGCGCGAGCTCCGGGAGCTGACGGACGGCCGCCCCGGCGAGATCCCCGCCGACATCCTCCTGCGGGGAAACGAGATCTGGATGGTCAAGACGTGCCCGAAGCACGGCACGTTCGAGGACCTGATGTCGAACGACGCGGCCTTCTTCGGCCGCCTCGAGAAGAACTTCTTCGGCCGCGATGTGAGGATGGCGAAGGACGACCTCCACGGGCACGGCTCGGCGTCGATCCGGTACGGCCGGGGCGCGGTCCTGACCGTGGACCTCACGAACCGCTGCAACATGATGTGCAACCCCTGCTTCATGGACGCGAACCAGGTGGGGTACGTCCACGAGCTGACGTGGGACGACATCAAGGAGATCCTCGACAACGCGGCGGCCGTGAAGCCGCGCCGCCAGATGTCGGTGCAGTACTCGGGGGGCGAGCCGACGCTCTCGCCCCACTTCCTCGCCGGCGATCCGCTACGCGCGGGAGATCGGGTACTTCTCGGTCCAGTGCGCCTCGAACGGCGTCCTCTTCGCGCAGGACCCGGAGTTCGCGAGGGCCGCGGCCGAGGCGGGGCTCCGCCTCGTCTACCTCCAGTTCGACGGGATCGGCAACGAGTCGAACGAACACCGCGGCGTCTCGAACCTGTACGACGTCAAGCAGCGGGCGCTCGACAACCTGAAGGCGGCCGGGATCGACGCCACGCTCGTCATCACGGTCGTGAACGGGGTCAACAACGACCAGGTCGGCGGCATCGTCCGGTTCGGCATCGAGAACATCGACAAGATCAACGCGCTCTCGTTCCAGCCCGTCTCGTTCACGGGGCGCGACGAGGACATCGACGAGGAGACGCGGAAGAAGCAGCGGTACACGCTGTCCCATCTCGCCCGGGACGTGAAGGAGCAGGCCGGCGTCGGCGAGCCGATGCGGGACTGGTTCCCGCTCTCGGCGTCGGGCCCCTTCTCGGACCTGCGCGACCTCCTCGGCGGGCTCGAGTCGGACTGGGGCGCCTTGAAGTGCGGCTGCCACCCGAACTGCGGCATCGCCACGATGCTGCTCGTGAGGCCGGACACCGGGCAGGCGGTTCCGGTGACGCAGATCCTCGACGCCGACCGGCTTCTTCGGGACCTGACGGCAATCACCGACGCCGCGCGCGGCCGGTTCTGGACGATCCTGCAGACGGCCCTCTCGGTCGCCCGGAACCTCCGGCCGGACGGCGTGCCGAAGAACCTCGGCGTCCTCGAGACGCTCCGCGTCCTGGACGGCCACACCGGCAAGGGGATGGGGATCGCGAAGGCGGGGCGCTACCCGTGGCGGGTGCTCCTCGTGGCCGGCATGTGGTTCCAGGACCTCTTCAACTACGACTTCCGGCGGACGGAGATGTGCATCATCCCGTACGGGACGCAGCTCGGGGAGATCTCCTTCTGCGCCTACAACACCGGCGCCGGGTGGCGGAAGATCGTCGAGGAGATGCACCAGTCGGCGACGCTCGCGGAGTGGTACAAGGAGAAGGGACGGCATCCGGTCTACGCCCACGGCCGGCGGATTCCGCTGCCGACGTTCAGCCCCGCGGCGCCTCCGTCGACGCTCCCGGTCCTCGAGCCCGCGGCGGCCCGGGTCGCGGCCGCTCCGCTCGCCTCGATGCTGCCGAGATTCAGCGCCGCGTCGGGTCGGTAGGCAGCCTGCTTCTCAGAGGACTCCGACCGCGACGAGCGTGAGGTCGTCGTCGGGCGGACGCGTCCCGCGGAACCCGTCCGCCGCGGAAAAGAGCGCGTCGACCGCCGCCTGGGCGCCGGCCGGAGCGGCCTCGCGGAAGACGTCACCCACGCGCCCGTACCCGAAGAGGTCGCCCGCCTCGTCGCGGAGCTCGGGGAGGCCGTCCGTGTAGAAGAGGAGGCAGTCGCCCGGCTCGAGAGCCACCTCCTCCTCGCGGTAGGCCGCCCGCGCGAGCTGGCCGGCAGGTGGCGCCTCGAGGAGAACTTCGGAAACGACGAGCGTGCGGGCGCGGTAGTGAAGGACGGGCGGCATCCCTCCCGCCGCGATCCGGGCGCGGGTTGACGAGACCGAGGCCAGGGCGAGGGCCATGTTCATCCTCGGAAGGCGCAGGCTCCGGACGCCGTCGCTCATCCGACGCATCTCGGCGTCGAGCGCGCCCCCGGAGCCCGTCCAGAAGAGCGTCTTGGCCGAGACGACGAGGAGGCCGGCCCTGACCCCGTGGCCCGTCGCGTCGCCGACGGCGATCCGGAGGGTCCCGTCCTCGCCGGCACGCCAGTCGTAGTAGTCCCCGCCGACCTCCGTCGCCGTCCGCATGCCGTACGCGACGTCGAGCCCCGGCGTGTCGGGCCGGGAGGCCGGGAGCATCGAGACCTGGAGCGCCCGGGCCTCCTCCAGCTCCCGGGTCTTGCGCGCATGCTCGGCTTCGAGGGTCAGGCGCCTCACCTCGGCGCGGGCGCGCTCCTGCGCGGCCCCGGCGAGGCTCGCGGTGGTCTTGAACGCGCTCACGAGGGCCGTGATGCAGAGCCCGATCAGGAAGCTCAGGAAGACGACGGCGCCGCTTTGGGCGACGTTCACGCCCGTGACGACGCGGACCAGCCCGAAGCTCAGGGCGACGAGCGCCGTGAAGGCGAGGAGAGTCCGAAGCAGGGTCGCGCGCGCGATCGTTGCCGGCGGACGCGGGTCGTCCGGCCCGAAGGCGAGCCACGGCCCGAGCACCTCGAAGCCGCCCCACATGACCGCGCTGAAGATGACCGAGACGAGGATCGCGCCGGACGGGGAGGGGACCAGTCCCGAGAGGAGGAGGATGAGGCCGACCCCGGCGCCGGCGGGGACGGCCTTCCCGAGGGCGCGCAGACCGGCACGAAGATCGGGCCGCGGGGACCGGCTCAAACGCGGAGCGCCGCGTCCGCGAGCGCGATCAGGCCGGCGGCGGCCTCTTCCGGCCGCTCGAGCGGGACGAGATGTCCGGCGCCGGGGACCGTGAGGAGCTTCACCCACGGCGCCCGGGTCGCGACGGCGGCCATGGCCTCCGCGTCGGACGGAGGCGCGATGGCGTCCTCGTCGCCGACGGCGACGAGGAGCGGCCGGTCCCAAGCGGCGAGGACCTCGAAGCCCTCGTCGCGGACGGCCAGCCCGGCGAGATCCGCCATCGCGGTCGCCGGAGGCGTCGAGAGGATCATCCGGCGCGCGACCTCCTCGGCCGCGGAGCCGGCGGCGCCCTTCGCGAGGAGCTTCGGCAGCATCGCCGCGAGCGCCGCCGCGATGCCGTCCTTCCGGATCGCGTCGATCGCTTCCTTTCGCTTCGCCCGGCCCGCGTCGTCGTCGGACGTCGCTTTCGTGTCGAAGAGCGCGAGGCCGCGAACGCGTCCCCGGAAACGCGCGCCGTGCCGCTTCAGGAGCTCGAAGCAGACGTAACCGCCCATCGAGAGGCCGGCCAGGAGGAACGGCGCGTCCTTCGGAAGCGCGGTTCCGATCTCGTCCGCTACGTCGTCCGCGAGGAGCGACATCGCGTGCAAGGCCGCCGAGGGACGGGCCGAGCTCCCGCGCCCTCGGAGATCGGGGGCGAAGACCGACGCGATCCCGCCGAGGGCTCCGCTCCCCGCGAGCGCGGCGAGGGGATCCCAGAGGCGGTGGTCGAGCGGGTAGCCGTGAAGCGCGACGAGAGGGAGGCCGCTCATGGACGGTACGTGACGGAGTTCCGGGTTCCCTCCCAGACCGTCACTTCCTCGAGGCGAACGCCGCCCCCGAGGAGCCCGGCCTCCCGGATCTCGCCCGCCACCCAGAGGGCCACGTTCTCCGCGCTCGCGTTCTTCCGGTCGAACGGGGGGACCGTGTTCAGGTCGCGATTGTGGAGCCGGCAGGCCAGCTCCTTCACGAAGGCCTCGGTCGGGACGAAGTCGACCGAGAGGTCGTGGGCGCCGAGCCGCTCGACGCCGAGCGCCACCTCGATCTTCCAGGAGTGGCCGTGGACGGGCTCGGGGCCGCCCACGTAGTCGACGAGGTGATGCGCCGCCTCGAAGCTGGCGCCGACGCGGATGGTCCAGGCCATGCGCCAAGTCTAAGCGCTGGAGCCCTCATACGGTCTCGAGGTAGGTGTGCACGACGCCGACCGTGCCGGAGCCTTCGCCGACCGCGGCCGCCACGCGCTTGCTGGAGCCGGCACGCACGTCCCCGGCGGCGAAGATCCCCGGGACGCTGGTCTCGAAGACGAAGGGATCGCGATCGAGCGTCCAGCCGCGGGGCCGGCGGCCCCCGGAGGACAGGTCGTGGCCGGTCAGCACGTAGCCCTTCTCGTCGAGCTCGACGAGGCCGGCGAGCATCTCGGTGCGCGGCCTCGCGCCGATGAAGATGAACATCGCCGCCGCCTCGAGCTCCCGTTCCTTCCCCTCGGGGGCCTGGCGGACGACGATCTTCTCGAGGCGCCCGGTGCCGCAGACCGCGGCGACCTCGGCGCCGGTCACGACGTCGAGGTTCGGCGTGACCGAGATCCGGTCGATCAGGTACCGCGACATCGACGCGGCGAGGGACGCCCCGCGGACGAGCATCGTGACGCGGCGCGCGTACCGGGAGAAAAAGAGCGCGCCCTGGCCGGCCGAATTCCCCGCGCCGACGACGCAGACGTCCTGGGCGCGGTACGTCGCCGCCTCCGTCATGGCCGCGCCGTAGTAGACGCCGATGCCGAGGAGAGGCTCGACACCGGGCACGTCGAGCATCCGCACGGACACGCCCATGGACAGGACGACCGCCTTGCAGCTCAGGTCGGTCCCGTCGGCGAGCCGAACCACGCGGAACGGGTCCTCGCGGCGAACGGCGACCGCCTCCTGCGCGATCACCTCGGCGCCGAACCGGCGCGCCTGCGTGGCGGCGCGACGGGCGAGGTCGGCCCCGGAGACCCCGGACGGGAACCCGAGGTAGTTCTCGATCCTCGAGCTGGTGCCGGCCTGACCCCCGGGCGCGCTCTGCTCGACGAGCACGGTGTGCAGCCCTTCCGAGGCGGCATAGACCGCCGCGGCGAGCCCCGCCGGGCCGCCGCCGACGATCGCGAGGTCGTAGGAGGGGAGGAGCGCCCGCGTCTGCATCCCGACCTTTTCCGCCAGCTCGCGGTTGGTCGGCGCCACGAGGCGGGTGCCGTCCGGGAAGAAGACGATGGGAAGCCGCGACGCGTTCCCGGACGACTGGATCAGCTCCCGCGTCGGCGCGTCCTGGTCGACGTCGATCCACCGGTAGGGGACGTGGTTACTCGACAGGAATTCCTTCACCGCGTAGCTACGGGGAGACGACCGCGCGCCGGCGACTCGGATGCCTTCGTACGGAAGCCGCACGTGCGTCATCCAGTCGGAGAGGAGATCGTCGAGGACCGGGTAGAGCCGCTCCGCGGGAGGATCCCACGGCTTCAGCAGGTAGTGATCCAGACCGACGTCGTTGATGCCCGAGATCGCCGCCTGGGTGTCGGCGTACGCGGTGAGCAGGACCCGGCGCGACTCCGGGTGCAGCTTGATCGCCTCGCGCAGCAGCTCCGTGCCCGACATTCCGGGCATCCGCTCGTCGACGAGGAAGAGGGCGATCGGAGTGCCCCGCTCCTTGAGCTGCCGGGCGGCCTCCAGCGCCTCTGAACCGGACCCGGCCTTCAGGATCCGGTAGTCGCTCCGGTAATGCTGCTTGAGATCGCGCTCGACGGCGCCGAGCACCTCGGGGTCGTCGTCGACGGCCAGGATCACTGGTTTGACCACGTCAGCCCTTTCCTGCGTCGAGAGGCAGCGTCACCCGGAACTCGGTCCGCCCGGGGTGAGAGTCGACTTCGATGTCTCCCTGGTGTTTACGGATGATGCGGCGCGCGATGTCGAGGCCGAGGCCGGTGCCCTGGCCGACCGGCTTCGTCGTGAAGAAAGGATCGAAAATGCGGTCGCGAATCTCCGGCGGCAGGCCCGGCCCGTCGTCGACGACGTGCACGACGACGGAGCCGCCCCGGCGCTGCGCGGTCACGGCGACGTTGCCCTTGGCCGCGTCCAGCGCGTTGTCGACGAGGTTCGCCCACACCTGGTTGAGCTCGCCTCCGAATCCGGGGACGCGCGGAAGGTCGGCCTCGACGTCGAGGCTGACGCTCACGGACTTCCCGCGGGCCTTCGCGTTGAGGACCGCCAGCGTGTCGGCCAGCCCCTGACCGATGTCCACCGGCTTCGGCATGGTGGCCTGGTCCATGTACGTGAAACCCTTCACTGCCGCGACGAGGTTGTGGATCTTGGTCGCGGACGCCTCGATCTCAGCCGCCAGCCGATACGTCCCGCAGCCGGAGATGAGCCACGGGAGGGTCGCCCGGAGGGTCTCGCGGTCGAGCGCCCGCGCGAGCTCGTCGAGGGATTCGAGCGTGATGGCCGACTCCGCGAGCGCCTCGGCGGCGGTGACGTCGGCGCCGTGACGGCCCAGCCAGTCGGCGAGGGTGTCTTCCCGGTCCGCCTGCTCGATGGGCGAGCGCCCGAACGTCGCACCGGCCGCGGCGAGGCAGAGCCCGCGCGCCTTGTCCACTGCGGCCTGCTGGGCCTCGGTCAGGCGCGCGGCGCCCAGCGCGCGGGACGCGGCTTCCAGCTCCAACAACCCGTTCC
Source organism: uncultured Acidobacteriota bacterium (assembly GCA_963821435.1). Taxonomy (GTDB): domain Bacteria; phylum Acidobacteriota; class Thermoanaerobaculia; order UBA5066; family UBA5066; genus DAOMFB01. The sequence continues at coordinate 140,684 of CAWGDR010000004.1, read as the reverse complement.
GCAGACCCTTCGCGCTCCGGGCGACGGCCGAGGCGGGGTTGTTCAGCTCGTGCGCCAGCCCGGCCGCCAGCTTGCCGAGGGAGGACATCTTTTCTTCATGAAGGTCGCTCGACGTGAAGAGGCGGGCGCGGTCGACCATGACGTGCACGAAGATTGCGGTGAGCTCGTAGCACTCGCGAATCAGAGCCGGTATCTCTTCGCGGGGAATCATGAAGATCTCGCTCGGAACCTCGATCCTCACGTCTCCCGGCGCTGCGACGAGGCGCGAGTACGGCAGGACGCCTCCCACGTCACCCGCACGCCACTCCATCACCTTCTGTGGTCCGGCGCCCCGGTCAAGGCTAATCGTCATGTGGCCGGAAAGCATGATGTAGAGGCCCTGCACCGGTTTGCCCTTGGGCGAGACGACGTCCCCGGGCTCCAATTGGACCAGGCGGCCGTGGGCGGCGAGCCAGGCGATCTGGTCCGGAGGCGCACCGGCGAGCAGCCGGTGAGCGGCGAGGCGATCCTGGAGCGTGAGACTCAATCTTTCGACCTGGAACGCAAGTTATACATCGCCCGGCGAGGTGCCACGCTCAGCGGCCTCCGGACGGGGCCGCGGCGGGCGTCTCGATCGGCAGCTTCACGGTGAAGCGGGTCCGGCCCGGCCGCGACTCCACCCGGATCTCTCCCCGGTGCTTCTGGGTGACGATGGCGTGGCTCGTCGAGAGACCGAGGCCCGTCCCTTGGCCGGGCGCCTTGGTCGTGAAGAAGGGGTCGAAGATCCTCGGCTGGATCTCCGGAGGAATTCCCGGCCCGTTGTCCTCGATCTCGACGACCGCCCAGCCCTCCTGGCGGCGGGTCCGGATGGTGATCTCCCCCCTGCCGCCCATCGCGTCCGCGGCGTTGTCGAGCAGGTTGGTCCAGACCTGGTTCAGCTCGCTGCCGTAAGCCGGCACCTTCGGCACGTCCGCGCCGTAGTCGCGGCGCACGACGATGCCGGCCTTCAGCTTGTTGCGGAGGATCACCAGCGTGTTGTCGAGGCCCTCGCGGAGGTCCACCTCCTGCGCCGGCGCCTGCCCGAGATAGGTGTAGCTCTTCAGGGCGCCCACGATCTCGGAGATCCGCGCCGAACCCTCGCCGATCTCGTGCATGAGGGTGTAGACCTCGAACAGGCTGGCCCCCCAGTCGAGGGCGGCAGGGAGAACCCCGCCGTCGAGAATGTCCGCGAGACGCGACAGCTCCGCCGCGTCGAGCCCGAGCCCGGCCAGCGGGGCGGCGAGGCGCCAGGAGTCGGGAACTCCCTGCGCGTCGAGCCACTCCTCGAGGGCGGCCTCGCGGTCTCCCCGCCCGACGGCGTCGAGGTCGCTCGGCGCGCCCGCGCGCGCATTGGCCCGTTCCTGGAGCGACCGGAGCGCCTCCTGCGCCGAATCGGAGAGCGTCAGGGAGCGCAACCGCTGGCCCGTCTCCTCGAGCCGGGACGCGCTGTCGCGAAGCTGCTCGGCGGCCCGGCGCGTCGCCGCCGCCGGGTTGTTGAGCTCGTGGGCGATGCCGGCGGCGAGCGTGCCCAGCGTGGCCAGCTTCTCCGACTGCCGGAGCATCATCTCCTGGTTGAGATAGGCCACCTCCAGCTCCCGCAGCTTCCGCCGGTCCGTCACGAAAGACCAGAGCACGAAGAACACGGTCGATGAGACGACGCCGACGTTCAGGACCCAGAAGGCGAGGATGAGCCACCGCGGCAGCGCGTTGTCGAACGCGAACCGCGGCTGAAGGAGCGCGGTCCCGACCACCGCGACGAGCCACGCCGCGAACCAGGCGAGCGCCTCCCGCGGACCGCCGTAGAGAAGGCAGAGCAGCGCGGCGAGGAACGACCAGAAGATGACGCCGCTCGAGGCGACATATCCGCCGAGCGCGATCTGGAGGAGGACCGGCAGGACGAGGGCCATGAGGTGTTCCGTGACGCGGAAGACCTCGTGGCGGCGCCAGCGGTAGAGAACGCCGAGGTTCAGAAGCGTGAGGACGGAGTAGGCCCAGGGAAGCACCGCGACGGAGCGCTCGCCGAACGCGAAATAGAGGGCACCCCAGAGAAAGCCGAAGGGGATCACGAGGATCGACGCGAAAGTAAAATTCACGCGGCGCCGCCGGGTCTCCTCGTCGTCGCCGGGACCGCAGAAGGCCCGTTCGATCCAGCCAGTCACGAGACCTAGGCGCTCAGAACGGTTTCTTCGCGGACGACCCGGATGTTGTGCTGGTCCTCGGGAGCGAGGCCGAACGCGGACTCGAGGAAGCGCTTCGGCGTCGTCGCGCCGTCGCCCGCGATCCTCAGCCGCTCGACCCGGGTCTCGCCGCCCGGGAGGACGAACCGGTAGACGGCCTCGGTCGCCGCCTTCCCGAGCGACCGGGCTCCCTTCGGAAGCTCGTCCCAGCCGGTGATCCGGATCCCCGCGGGCAGCCGCGCGTTGACGGCGTCGAGGTGCCCGTCGCCGAGCGCGTCGGTCACGTCGACGTCGAAAAGCTCGTGCCGCGACTCCTGTCCAAGCGGAAGCGCGGGCCCCATCGACATCCGGATGTGAGGGTTGTATCCCTCGGTGTAACGGATCGGCGCCCGCGCGGCGCGGAACGCCCGCTCGAGCGCGTCCATGACGTTCCGATGCGAGAGGTAGCGCGCGTCGCCCAGCTTCTCGAAGCAGACACGATAGGTCCGCGCGGTTTCGGGGACCGGGGCGGCGCTGCCGTCTCCCACCTTCCGGCGCTCGCGGAGCGGCTGAAGGTCAGGAGCGGCCTTCTGCCGGTAGGCTGCTCCCTTCGCCTTCTCGGTGTAGGCGGCGGGAAGGACGGGAAGGCCGGCCGGGCCGGCCGGCGAGGCGGAGGGAAGGAGCCCGGCCGCCTCCCGGCCGTCGAAAGAGAAGCCGGGCGGGAGCGGGCTCGCGAGGACCGTGTCCTCGCCGTTTCCGGGGACGCCGCACGCCGTGCAGTGCCCCCACTTGCAGTCGTCGGTCTCCATCTCCTTCAGCGCCTTTTTCCACTCGACGACGAGGAAGGGCTTCCGGATGAAGGCGTCGACGACGTCCCACGGGAGCGGCTCCTTGAGGTCCTTCACCCGGAGGTGCCGCTCCTTGGGAACGCCGGCCGCGGCGAGCGCCTCGTTCCAGCGCTCCCACGAGAAGTGCTCCGACCAGCCGTCGAAGCGGCCGCCCCGCCTCCAGACCTCGAGGAGGGCCGCGGACATCCGGCGGTCGCCGAGCGAGAGGAGCGCTTCGATCTCGGCCTCCTTCGGTTCGTGCCACTTCAGTTTCGCCCCCTTCACCGGGCGGAATTTCTCCTTCAGGAGCGCGAGCTTCCGCTGGAGCGTCTCGACCCCGTCGAACGCCGACCACTGGAACGGCGTGAAGCTCTTCGGGACGAAGGAGCCGATCGAGACGTGGACCGTGGGCCTCACGCCGTGCTTCTTCCCCTGCGCGAGGATGTCCCGGACGAGCGTCACGAGCTCGTCGAGGTCGTCCTCGGTCTCGGACGGGAGGCCGATCATCGTGTAGACCTTGATGAGGTCCCAGCCTCGGGCGAACGCGACGTCGGCCGCCTGCACCATGTCCGCGTTCGTGAACGTCTTGTTGATGACGCGGCGCAGCCGGTCGGACCCGGTCTCGGGCGCGAACGTGAAACCCGACTTCCGGACTTCGGAGACGGCGTCCGCGAGCGCCACCGAGAACGACTCCGCGCGGAGAGAGGGAAGCGAAATCGAGACCTTCGTCTTGGCGAGCTCGGGGGCGAGGCACGCCACGAGCGGCTCGATCTGGGAGTAGTCCGCCGACGAGAGGGAGAGGAGGCCCACCTCGCTCCAGCCGGCCTCGTCGATGAACGCCTTCGTGGCCCTAGCGACGTCCCCGGGATCCAGCTCGCGGACGGGGCGGTACCAGTAGCCCGCCTGGCAGAAGCGGCAGCCCTGCGTGCAGCCGCGCATGATCTCGAGCCCGAGCCTGTCCTGGACGATCTCGACCGAGGGGACCATCGGCTTTTTCGCGTAGACGTCGGCCGAGAGCTTGTCGACCCAAACACGCGGGACGCGCTCGGGGACTCCCGGCGCGTTCGGGGTGACGAGCGCGACCCGGTCCCCGTCGTAGACCACGTCGTAGAGGGACGGGACGTAGATCCCCGGGAGGGCCGCGAAGCGGAGGAGGCGGGCGGCGCGGGAGAGCCCCTTCGTCTTTTCGACCTCCTGGAGGAAGCGCGGGAACGCCTCCTCGCCGTCGCCGATCAGGAAGGCGTCGAAAAAGTCGGCCACCGGCTCGGGGTTCGCCACGCACGGCCCGCCGCCGACGACGATCGGGTCCGCATCCGTCCGCTCCGCCGCGAGGACCGGGATCCCCGCGAGGTCGAGCATGTTCGGGACGTTCGTGTAGTTCAGCTCGCTCTGCAGCGAGAGGCCGAAGACGTCGAAGTCGCGGACAGGCGCGAACGACTCGACCGAAAAGAGCGGGATCCCCTCGCGCCGCAGCACCGCCTCGAAGTCGACCCACGGCGCGTAGGTCCGTTCGCAGGCCCAGAGGGCCCTCCGGTTGACGATTTCGTAGAGGATCTTCGTCCCGGTGTGGCTCATCCCGATCTCGTAGGCGTCGGGGAAGCCGAGACAGACCGTGACGGCGCTCGCCGCGAGGTCCTTCCGCGTGACGTTCCGCTCGAGGCCGAGGTAGCGCCCCGGCCGCTCGACCGAGAGGAGGAACGGCTCGAAGCGGGGGCGGAGCGGCGCGTAACGGGGCGTGGACATGGCGACCGCCGAGTCTAGACCCGTTCTCAACAATCGGCGAGGGGCGGGCGGCGGCCGCGACCCCGGGGCGGTGTGACCTGACGCACGCCGATTGACTCCCCGGAGACCTTTCGCTAGCGTGCTTTTCAGATGGCGCTGGACGACAAGCTGCGCGCGCACCTGAGGGAGCTGGGGGCGGCCCTGAACGAGGCGGTCTCGGCCGCTCCGAAAGTGCACGAGATCCTCGCGAGGGTGAAGGCCGAGGGGTACGACGCCTACCTCGTCCTCGACGCGACGGTGGCGCTCGACAAGCGGGGCCGGCGCTCGTCGGCCGCTCTCCCGTCCATTCGCCGGGGGGCGCCGGGCGCGGGGCGGACCGAGGGCGAGTCGGCGCCGTTCCAGATCAACGTCAAGGACCTCGGGTTCCTGAGATCCGTGGGGATCGATCCGACGCGCCCCATCCGCGCGCGCCGCCGCCCGGCGGCCTCGGTGACGCTCCGCTCGACGGTCGCCCGCAAGGGTTGAGAGACGGCGCGCCCCTCGGGCGCCCGCCCCGCCCATAATCGCTCCGGTGCAGGACCTGCTGGGCCTTCCGCCTCTCGACCTCGCGCGTGCGATCCGCGACGTCGCGCCGGAGGCATGGCGTGCCGAGCAGATCGTCCGCTGGATCTGGGAGCACCGCGCGGCGTCGTTCGCCGAGATGACGGACCTCCCGCGCGGAATGCGCGAGGCGCTCTCGGAGCAGTTCGTCCTCGGCCTGCCGCACGTCGTCTCCCGCGCGCCGGCCGCGGACGGCGCGGAGAAGTTCCTGCTCGAGCTCTCGGACGGCGTCCGGATCGAGGCGGTCTCAATGGTCGACTCGAAACGCCGTCCGGCGGCCGAGGCGAGCGAGAGCGCGCCGGGGACGCGGATCACGGTCTGCCTCTCCTCGCAGGCGGGGTGCGCCGTCGACTGCGCCTTCTGCGTCACGGGCCGAATGGGGGCGGGGCGGAACCTGACGGCCGGCGAGATCGTCGGCCAGTACCTCGTCCTCGCGCGGGAGAAGGGATTCGGCCCCCGCGAGGCGAACGTCGTCTTCATGGGGATGGGCGAGCCGCTCCTGAACGTCCCGAACGTCACCGTCGCGCTGGACCTCCTCGCCCGCGAGGTCTCCCCGAAGCGGACGACGCTCTCGACGGCCGGCATCGTCCCGGGGATCGAAGCGCTCGCGCTCCGGCCCCTCCGGCCGAACCTCGCGGTCTCGCTCTCCGCGGCGGACGACGGGACGCGGAACCGCCTGATGCCGGTCAACCGGACCTGGCCCCTCGCGGCCCTCTTCGCCGCGCTGAAGAAATGGCCGCTCGAGCGTGGCCGGCGGATCACGTTCGAGTGGGTCCTGATCGACGGCGTGAACGACGACGCGGTCACCGCGCGGCGCCTCGTCGCGCTCGCGAAGCAGCTCCCGTCGAAGGTGAACCTGATCCCGCTGAACGAGTCGCCGAAGTGGCTCCCGGGCCTCGCGCGCCCCTCCGCCTCCCGGATCGACGCCTTCGCCCGAGTTCTCGCGGAGGCCGGAGTCGACGTGACGGTCCGGTGGTCGAAGGGCCTTCAGGCCGAGGCGGCCTGCGGCCAGCTCAGGGGACGGGAGGAGCCGAGGGAGCGGATCCGGAAGGATCCCCGCGGCGGTACGCGGTGAGAATCGCGCCGGCGGCGTTCGTCGAGGGCCCCGCGGGGCGGTAACCGAGGGGCGCGAGCTGTTCCTCCCAGAACGCCGGCGTCGCGTCGGACCCGGACCGGTCGCCGCCGGAGATCGCCACGACGACGTCGGCCGGCCGCTCCGTCAGAGCCGCGGCGAGGCGTCGTGAGACGTTCGCGTCCGTCCACGTCGCGGCGGCGTCCCCCCGTGGAAAGCCGAGGTAGGCCGTGAACGACGACGGGCCCGGCCAGCGGCGCCGCGCCGGCAGGAGGCCGGCCGCGCGCGGGAACCGCGCCGCCAGGGCCGCGAGCGCGCGCTCTTCGCTCGGAAGGTGGAGCGAGGCGGCACCCTCGACGGAGAGAAGGCCGCGGCCGGCGAGGAAGAAGTCGAGCGTGGCGGGTGCGACCGGGCCGTCGGTCGTGCCGACGACCGCGAACGACGGCCGTTCCGGCAGGCTCCTCGCGAGAGCCTCGAGGAGGACGTTCCCGCCGTCGGGCGTCGCCGGCCGGAGCGACGCCCGGAAGACGGGGAGCTGGACCGCGAGCATGGCGGCGCCGCCGACGGCCAGCGCCGCCCACCCCCGCCTTCCGGCGGCCCGGTACGCGCCGGCGAGGCCGGTGCCGCCGAGAAGCGCGAGAGCCGGAACGAGGGGCAGGAGGTGCCGGTTGCGCTTCGTGGCGGAGAGCTCGGCGAAAAGGAGCTGGAAGGCGGCGAGGAGCGCGAGGCAGAGGACGGCCGGCTCGCGACGGCACCGGGCGAGCGCCGCGGCAGTCCCCATGAAGAGAAGGACGAGGAGCGGCGCTCCCAGGAGCAGAACGGCGGCCCTGGGATAGAAGAGAAGCCCGTCGGGGCTGAAGCGGGGAGGTCCGACCGGCCTGTTCGCGAGCGCGCCGAGCGTGCTCCGGATCTTTGGCGTGTAGGCGAACCAGACCGCGAGCGGGAGCGCGAGGCCGGCAGCCGCGAGGAGCCACGAGCGCCGGCCGGGACCGGGGGCGCCGCCCCGCCTCGCGAGGGAGAGACCCGCCAGCGCTGTGGCCGAGAGGGCCAGGGCGAGAAGCACCCCGTAGTTCGTCTTCGCGAGCATCGTCGCGAAGACCAGGAGCCCGGCGGCCAGCGCGGCCGGCGCCTTCGGAGCGGCCGCCGGGTCGAGGAAGACCGCCGAGGCGTAAAGCGCGGCGGCGAGGACGGCGAGCGCCGGGACCTCCAGCATCGCCCGGCCGGACAGGACGGCGACGCCCGGCGCGGCGATCAGCGCGAGGGCGGCGATCGTGCCGGCCGCCGGACCCCCGATCCTCCGTCCGGCGAAGAAGGTGAAGAGGGCGGCCGCGGCGAGGGCGGCGAGGCTCGCGGCCCGGGCGGTGACGGCCGACGCCCCGGCGAGCGAGAAGACTCCCGCGAGAAGCCAAGAGTGGAGGGGCGGCCAGTAGACCGAACGGTAGGAGTCGTAGAGAAACGTCAGGAGGTCGAAGCGGCGGAGCGCCTCGAAGGCCCGGAGGCCGAAGAGGGCGTGGAACCCCTCGTCCCAGTCGAGCGGCCCCGCCGGCGCGATGACCTCGAGCGCGACGGCGGCCGCGACCGCCGCGAAAGCCGCCGCAAGGAGAAGCGGACCCGCCGCGCGCCGGAGCGCGCCCCCTGCCGTCACGGCTTCGGAAACAGGTACCGGTCGGTCCACGAAAGGAGCCGCTGCCGGATGTCCTTCAGGTGCTTCGGTTCCTGCGGGCCGTGAGGCTCGCGCGGGTAGGTGACGAGCTCCACCGGGATCCCCCGCTTCTTCAGGGCGAGGTAGAGCTCGCGCCCCTGCGAGGTCGGGACCCGGGCGTCCGACTCCCCGTGGAGGATCAGCGTCGGCGTCTTCACGCTGGCGACGCTCCACATGGCGCTGTGGCCCTTCAGGACCTCGAAGTCCTGCCACGGCAGCGAGGCGAAGTAGCTTTCGATGAACTCGGGGATGTCGGCCGTGAAGTAGAAGCTCCAGAGGTCGGTCACCGGCGCTCCCGGAGACGCGAACTTGAACCGGTCGGTCTTCGTGATGATCGTGGAGGTCATGTAGCCGCCGTAGCTCCACCCCATCACCCCCATCCGGTACGGGTCGACGATCCCCTTCGCGATCAGCATGTCGACGCCGGCCATCAGGTCGCCGTAGTCCTTCCCGCCCCAGTCCCGGACGTTGGCCTTCCGGAACGCCTCCCCGTAGCCGCCGCTCCCGCGCGGGTTCGGGAGGAGGACGGCGACTCCCCGGGCCGTGAAGTCGTCGTAGGGGTAGATCCGGGAGAAAGCGCTGCAGCTCCAGGCGAAGCGCCCCGCGGGCCCGCCGTGGACGACGAGGATGAAGGGGAGGTTCTTCGCCGGGACGTCCGGAGGGAGGAGGAGCAGCCCCTCGATGTCGAGGCCGTCGGGCCCCTTCCAGGCCACCTTCTCGGCCCTGGGGCGGAGCGCGCCAGCGAGGGACGGATTCGTGTCGGTGAGTCGGACGGGCGCCCCGGCGGGAAGCGGGAGCCGCCAGACCTCGGGCGGATCGAGCGCCGACTGCCGGACGACGACGGCGCCCGCGCCGTCCTTCGCGACACTGAGCGACGTGACGACCTCGGGTCCGTTCGTCACGGCCGTTAGCGCGCCCCCCGCCGCCGGAACACGGAAGACCTGCGTCGAGAGCCCCTGCGCCGCGGTGAAGATGAGCGCCGACGAGTCGGGCGCCCACTCGACATCCCCCACGTCCTCGCCGAGCGCCTTCGACAGGTTGTGGACCGCCCCGCCCGAGGCGGGGACGACGCAGAGCTCGCTCCGGTTTCCGGGCCAGTCGTTCACCCGGCCGTCGCCCGAGAGGAACGCCACCAGCTTGCCGTCCGGCGAGAAGCGCGGGCCGTGGTCCGGCCCGGGACGCTTCACGAGCCACGCCGGCTCGGCCCCCTTCTCGCTCCCCTTCGAATCGAAGAGCGCGATGTCGTCGTTGAAGTTGTCGGGTACCTTCGGCGTCGGCGCGACCGTCGCGGCGATCCGCGCGCCGTCCGGCGACCAGTCCGGCGCCGTGACGTGCCACGGGGAGGCCGAGAGCCGGGCCGTCTCCTTCGAGGCGAGGTCGACGATCCAGAGGACGCCCGGCTTCACGTCGTCGACGTCGACGACGACCTGGTCCTCCTTCTCTTCCTTCCTCTTCTTCTCGTCGGCCGAGGGCGGGACGGGCGCCGTGAAGGCGATCCTCTTTCCGTCGGGGCTCCAGGCGAACCCCGAGACCGCGGCTCCGTGCGACGTCAGGCGCGTCGCCTCGCCTCCGGCGACGGGAATGAGCCAGACCTGCCGGAACGTCTCCTTCTCGTCCCCCTGTTTCCGTTCGGAGAGGAAGGCGATCGTCTTTCCGTCCGGCGAGAACCTCGGCGTGTCGTCGCGCTTCGGCGACGCGGTCAGCTTCCGCGCCGTGGACGCGGAGGCCCCGGCCGCGCCGCCGGCGTTCACGAGCCAGACGTCGGTATTCAGAAGGTTCTCCTTGAAATCCCAGTCGCCGACGACGTAGGCCGCGACCGTCCCGTCGGGGGAGATCCGCGCGTCGCTGACCGGGTGGAGCGCGAAGAGGTCGGCGGGCTTTGGCGCCGGCGGAGCCGCGGCGGCGAGAGGGAGAGAGACGAGGAGCAGGGTGATCGACCGGCGGAGTGTCTGCATGGCCCGGAGCTTATTTCAGACAGCGCGTCCGAAGCCGCTCAGCGTTTCACGATCCCCGTGAGGATCCGGCCGCACCCGGCGCCGTCCCGGCGGAAGCTCGGGAAGAGGTCGGCCCGGTCGAAGGTGCAGAAACGGGCCTCGTGGATGTTTTCGGGAGGGACGCCCCGCGCGAGGAGGAGCGCCCGGTTCCAGGCCGCGACGTCGAGGAGCGTCCGGTCCCCGAGCCCCTGCGCCCGGGCGCCGGACGGGAGGGGAATGCCTCGGAACGCCTTGTCGAGCGCGGCGGCGACGTCGGGCCCGACGGGGTACCGGTCGCGCGCGATGGAGGGGCCGAACGCGGCCACGAGGCCCGCCGGCACGACGCCCCGTTCGGCGAAGACGTCCAGCACGGCGTCGAGGATCCGCGCCTCGGTCCCGCGCCAGCCGGCGTGGACCGCGGCGACCCAGCCCCCGTCCGCGTCGGCGAGGAGGACCGGGACGCAGTCGGCCGACGCGACGGCCAGGAGGCGGCCCCGCCGGTCCGTGACGAGCGCGTCGGCCTCGCCGGTCACGGTGTCGGAGCCCCAGGCGGCGGGCTCCGCCAGGACGACGACCCCCCGCCCGTGAACCTGCGTCGCGCGGACGGTCTCCGCGTTCGGCGCCGACAGCGCCTCGGCGAGCGCCCGGACGCCGTCGCGGGGAGGGAGGGGATCGGGGACGAGTGCGCGGGTCGTGAAGCCCGCGGCGACGCCCGGGGCGAGCTCCTCGAAGAGGACTCCTCCCCCTTCCCGATGGCGCACGGCGATTTCCACGAGCCCATTGTAGGGAAGGAGCCTTCGCGCTCCCGTAGAATCCGCGCGCTCCTTAAGGGCGGTAGACGATGGAACGGAGACGCCGAACGGAGGACGCCGCCGGACGCGGCTGGAGGGCGGCCGAGCGGGCCGTCCTCCAGCGCCTGTCGTCGCCCGAGAAGATCCAGCGCTTCCTCGACGAGGACCTCGCGTACAACCACGAGTCCCGCGGCGAGACCTGCCGGTCTCCGCGCTCTGTCCTCCGCGCCCGCACCGCCCACTGCGGCGAAGGCTCGATCTTCGCGGCCGCCGCCCTCCGTTTCCACGGGTGGCGGCCGCTCGTGATCCAGCTGCGGGCGGTCCGGGACACGGACCACGTCGTGGCGCTCTTCGACGTGCCCGACGGCCGGAGGGGATGGGCCTGGGGGGCCGTCGCGAAGTCGAACTACGCGGGTCTCCGGTACCGGGCGCCGGTCTACCGCACCGTCCGGGAGCTCGTCCTGAGCTACTTCGAGGACTACTTCAGTCCGGTCGGCGAGCGGACCCTCCGCACGTTCACGCGCCCGGTCGACCTCTCCCGCTTCGACGCACGCGGATGGGAGACGGCGGAGGGGGACATCTGCGACGTCGCCGACTGGATCGCGACCCGGCGCTTCTGGCCGCTCCTTCCGCCCGGGCTGGTGCGCGGCCTCCCGCGCGTCGACGCGCGCCTCTACCATTCAGGGCTCGTCGGCGCGTCGAAGCTGGCTCCGGAGGGACCCTACCGGAAAGGGCTCTGATGCCGCCTCGTCACGCCGCGGCGACGTGGTGCGCAATCGAGAGGGCGTAGTAGCGGAGAAGGGCGAGGTCGTCGCGGCTCGCCCCGAGAAGCCCGTCCTCCTCGACGACGAGGTGGCGGAGGGCGAGTGACTTCACGCCGAAGTCGATCGCGTACTCGCGGTCCCGCCGCGGCACGTAGACCGGGGCCCCCGCGGCCTCGAGCCGGCCGAGCAGCGAGAGCGCCTCGGCTTTCAGCTCGAACGGGGTGAAGCGGCGGGCGGGGTTCCGGACGAGGACGGTCGCGACGAGCGGGACCGGGAGGACCGGGACGGCGCGGCCGACGGCGGCCATCAGGTCGCCGGCCAGCTCCTGCGCTTTCGCGAGGCGGCCATCCCGGTCGAGCGCCTTGAGCGGGACGTCCCGGCGGGCCAGCCATTCCTTCAGGGAGACGGGCGTTCCGAAGTCGACGCAGGCGTAGCCGAAGCGGTGCCACCTGTTGCCGGCGAGAAGAGCGAGGTTCCGGGCGGCGAAGGCGGCGGCGGTCCGGATCGTCGCGGCGCGGCCGGGCTTCGGCCCTTCCGGCTCGAGGTCGAGGAGAAGCGTCCGGTCCTCCAGCGTCCGGTCGAGGTTCAGGCCGACCGGAATGAAGAGGAGGTCACGCGGTCCCGCGGGATCGAACGCCCGGAGCATGTAGTCGATGAGACCCAGCTTCGGCGGCCGGAGCGCCCCGTCGCGGGAGAGGCCCCCCTCGGGGAAGACCGCCTGCGTCACGCCCGCCGTCGACCGCCATGGCGACGTACCGCTCGAGGACCTTCCGGTAGAGGGCGTCCCGCGAGTTCCGGCGGACGAAGAAGGCGCCCATCGAACGGAAGAGCGCCTGCAGCGGCCAGACCCGCGCCCACTCGCCGACGGCGTACGAAAGCGCCGTCTTCTCCGCGACGAGGTAGGCGACGAGGAGATAGTCGACGTTCGACCGGTGGTTCATGACGAAGACGACGGTCGCGTCGCGCGGGATCCGGGAGAGCGCCTCGCGGTCCGACGCCCCGACGCGGACCCGGTAGAGCGACCGGACGACCCCGCGCGCGAGCGAGTAGCCGAGCCGGAAGTAGGCGTAGGCGTTGAAGGCCGGGACGATCTCCTTGGCGTACGTCGCGACCCGCGCGGCGACGACCTCGTGCGGCACCCCTTCCTCCCGGGCGACAGCGACGGCGGCCTCGAGCACCTGAGGGTCGAAGCGGAGGCGGTCGACGAGGACCTCCCGCTTCGTCAGCTTGAACGGCTCGACCCGGACCTGGAACTGCGCTTCGAGGCGGTCGAGGAGCCGGTTCGCCCGCTGGCGGATGAAGAAGCGGACGCCCGGCACGAGGAGGCGGTCCAGCAGCGCCCACGCCGCGAGGGCGAGGACGAGGAGGGCGAGCCAGAGCGGCACCGCGACCGTCTGTGACATCGGGCTCTTAGGAGCGGCCAATTATGATTCGACGAGCGGGCGGATCGCGAGCCTGCGCCGATGGGGACAGAGCCCATCCGGCCGAAAAAGGGAGGCGAAATGATCGGACCGACCTGGAGCCGCGGCCTTGCCGGGGTTGCCCTCGTCCTGCTGACGGCGTCCGCGTTGACGCGAGCCGACGTCGTCGTCCCGTCGTCGGCCTACCTGACGAACGCGCTCGGCGACGACTTCCGGACGGACGTCCGCGTCCTGAACCCGGGAGGCACCCCCCTCCTGGTGACACCAGTCTTCTACCGCCAGGCCAACGAGGCCGCCGGCCTCTCGGCCGACACGATCACGGCCAGCGCCGTCACGATCCCCGCCGGCGGCCAGGTGGCCTTCGACAGCATTCTCGCCACGCTCTTCGGGCAGCCGCCCGGTGCGTACGGCCCGATCCGCTTCCAAACGGCCTCCTTCGTCTCCTCGGCCACGAGCAACGTGAACGGGTGCAACCACACGGGGGCCGTGCAGGGGCAGTGGATCCCGGGGATCGAGGTCGCCGACGCGGTCACGCAGGGGACGCTCCTCCAGCTCGCCGCCTCGACCGACCTCGTCTCCGGTTCGCGGACCAATGTCGTCTTCTTCAACCCGAGCGACACGGCGGCCGCCACCGTGAGCGCGAATCTCCGAAAGGGGGACGGAACGCTCGTCTCCGGCGCGACGTTCGCGCTCGGCAACGGCCCGTCGGGCTTCAAGCAGATCAACCGCTTCTCGACCGAGTTCGCCCCGCCGGTCTCGCTCACCGACACGAATCTCTTCCTGGAGTTCACGAGCGACCAGCCGGTCCTCTCCTTCGCGTCGGTCATCAACAACGTCTCGGGCGACCCGTACGCCCTCACCCCGGCCATCAATCGGGCCGCCACGGCCGGCGTGACGAGCCTCAACACGCTCGTCGGCGCCGTGACGCTCGCCGGGGCGAACAACGTCGCGATCACCCGGTCGGGACAGACGCTCACGATGGTCGGGCCGACGGCTCTGCCGCCGGCCGGCGCGGCGGGAGGGGCCCTGACGGGGACGTACCCCAACCCCGGCCTCGCCGGCGGGCCGTTCGCGAGCCTCGCCGCCAACACCTACACGGGCACGCAGGCGGTCAGCGGCGGGAACTTCGCTCTCCCGGCGACGACCGGCTCAACGGCGGGCGTCCTGACCCTGGGCGGGCGGAGCTTCCTGCACGCCTTCGCAGGCGTGTCGAACACGTTCGTGGGCACGGAGGCGGGAGGAGGGTTTGCCACGACCGGCGACTCGAACTCGGCGTTCGGCGCCTTCAGCCTGCGGGAAAATACGACCGGGATGGAGAACGCGGCGTTCGGAACGCAGAGCTCTGCAGGTGAACACGACCGGCATGTCGAACTCGGCGTTCGGCGCTTTCAGCCTCAGCGCGAACACGACCGGCTCGAACAACGCGGCGTTCGGCGACAGCAGTCTCACCGCGAACACGACGGGAGGCCAGAACGCGGCGTTCGGCGCCTCCAGCCTCTTCGCCAGCACGACCGGCGGTCAGAATTCGGCCTTCGGCACCGCCAGCCTGCAGGCCAACACGACCGGCTCGAACAACGCCGCCTTCGGCGCCTTCAGCCTCACCTCCAACACGACGGGCACCTCGAACGCGGCGCTCGGCGTCCAGAGCCTCCAGTACGCCTACGGCTCGGGGAACATCGGCGTCGGGCGGGGAGCCGGCGGCAACCTCACGTCGGGCGACAACAACATCGACATCGGCAATTCGGGGGTCGCCGGCGAATCCGCCACCATCCGGATCGGCACGGACGGAACCCACACCCGGACGTTCATCGCCGGAATCCGCGGCGTCCAGACCGGGTCCCCCGCCGTCCCCGTCCTCGTCGACACCAACGGACAGCTCGGCACTGCCAGCTCGTCTCGCCGCTTCAAGGAGGACATCGCCGACATGGACGCGGCCAGCGGCGCGCTGATGCGGCTGCGGCCCGTGACGTTTCACTACAAGACCGACCGGAATCCTTCGGGACGCGCGCTCCAGTACGGGCTGATCGCCGAAGAGGTGGCCGAGGTCTACCCGGAGCTGGTCGCGCGCTCCGCCGACGGCCAGGTCGAGACGGTGCTGTACCAGTTCCTGCCGCCGATGCTGCTGAACGAGGTCCAGAAGCTGCACCGCACGATCCAGGCGCAGGCGGCGGAGATCGAGGCCCAGGAAGCGCAGATCGACCGCCTGGCAGCCCTTCTCGCCGAAAGCGAAGGCGTGAGGGCGATGCTGAAGCAGCTGGAGGCGCGGCTCGCACGGGCCGAGGCCCGGTGGGCCGAGACCCGGTAAGCGCTCAGCCGGGAACGCCGAGTGCGCGCGCGAGGCGGGAGACTCCCTCGGCGAAGACCTCGGGCGGCGGGAGAAGGCTGAGGACGAGGAATCCCTCGCGGGGGAAGTCGAAGAAGTAGCCGGGGTGGACAAGCAAGTCGTGGTCGGCAAGAAGCCGGAGGACCAGCTCCTCCTCCGGCTCGACCGCCGGCACGCGGAGGACGGCCGACCAGCCCCCGAGGAGCGGCTCGGCCGACGCGGGGAATCCGGGCGGGAAGGCCGCCGCGAGCGTCGCGTGGTTCTCCACGACGCGCGCGCGGACTGCCTTGGCGGCGCTCGCTCCCCATTCGAGAAGCGACGGCAGGGCCGCCTGGACCGGCGTCCCGACGGAGAGGTACGCGTCGGCGATCCACTCGAGGTGCGACAGGGCGTCGTCCAGGAGCTCCGCCGGCCCGTTCGCGAGGATCCAGCCGAGCTTGAGCTGTGGAAGGGCGGACGCCTTGGACAATCCTCCGAGCGAGAAGACGAGCGCTTCGTCCTCCGCCGCGGCGACGGGCGCGTCGTCGGGACGCTCCGCGAACCGGTAGTCGAGGAAGACCTCGTCCGAGATCACGGCGAAGCCGCGCGCCCGCGCGAGCGCGAGAAGGGCGAGAAGCTCGTCCCGGGCGACGCCGGTTCCTGTCGGGTTGTTCGGGTTGACGAGGACGACGGCGCCGACACGAGTCCCGGCGGCCGCGAGGCGTTCGGCCTCGTGCGCGACGGCCGCGGCGTGGAACGCCCACCCTCCGGCCGCGTCGAGCGGATAACGGTGGATCGCCACGCTCTCCAGCTCCGCGAGCGCGTCGAGGAGCGGGTAGCTCGGCGCCGGGACGAGGAGGGCGTCGCCCGGGTCGCAGAGCAGCTTCAGGAGGAAGCCGTACGCCTCGCTCGAGGAGGCGGTCAGGACGATCCGCCCGGGATCGGCGACGGCGCCGCGCGCCGCGTAATACGCCGCCACGGCCTCCCGGGCCGACAGGAGCCCCTTCGGGTCGGGGTCGTAACGGAGCCCCCGGGAATCGGCGAGCGCGGCGAGCGGGTCGCCGGGCAGGTCGAGCCCGGCCACCGTCGGGTTCGTGACGGTCAGGTCGAGCGGCGGCGCCACCCTCGCCGAGAGCGCGCGCGTCAGGCGGTTGAGCTCCTGAACCTTCGGCGTGCGGCCCGAGAACACCGCGTCACTTCTTGGCGGGCGGAGGGGGAGCCGGAGCCGCGTCCCAGACTTTTCCCGCGGCCATCGCCTTCGGATCCCATGGCGACGGCGCGCCGCCGAGGTACCGGGCGAACCAGTCCAGGTGGGCGGCGTAATAGAGCGCCATCTCCTGCCAGGAGGGCCAGTGCCCGGCCTTCTCCCAGACGACGAGGCGCGACGGCACCTTCATCCGCTGGAGGTCGGTGAAGAACATGATCGACTGCGCGTACGGGACGCGGAAGTCCTTCTGGCCTGTCAGCACCAGAGTCGGCGTCTTGAACCCCTTCACGAACTCCGACGGCGACTGCTTCCGGTACCCCTCGGGGTTCGCCCATGGCGCGCCCTTCAGGTCCCACTCGGGGAACCAGAGCTCCTCGGTCGCGCTGTACATCGACCGGAGGTCGTAGACCCCCATCATCGAGGCGAGCGCCTTGTAGCGCGTCGTGTGGCCGGCGAGCCACATCATCGCGTAGCCGCCCCACGACCAGCCCATCGCGCCGATCCGGTCCTTGTCGACCCAGGGGAGCTTCTCGAGGGCGTCGGTGACCTTCGAGACGTCCTCCATCACCTTGCCGTCCCAGTCGCCGGAGATGGCGGCGGTGTAGGCCTGCCCGAAGCCGGTCGAGCCGTGCGGGTTCGGGAAGGCGACGACGTATCCGGCGCCGGGGTAGACCTGCCAGTCGCCCCGGAACGAATCGGCCCACTGCGACTGCGGCCCGCCATGGACGTTCAGGATCAGCGGGTACTTCTTCGACGGGTCGAAGCCGTGGGGCTTGACGATCCAGGTCTGGACCGGCCTGCCATCGGCGCCAGGAATGAACATCTCCTCCGCCGGGCGGATGTCGACCTCAGCCTCGAGCGCGGCGTTGTGGGTCGTCAGGCGGGTCCCCTCGGCATTCGGCGTCGGCGCGATGTCGATCCGCCAGATCTCGGTCGGCTGCTGGATCCGGCGGCGCGCGACGACGGCGTACGAACCGTCCTTCGCGACCTCGAAGGCGTCGAGGAAACCGACCGACGTGACGGCGCGGATCTTCCCGCCGGCGACCGGGACCTCGAAGAGCGGCGTCCGGGCCTTCACGTCGGCCGTGAACCAGATCTTCGACGAGTCGCCGGACCACTCGAGGGCGCCGACGGTGTCGTCGAACCCGGCGGTCAGTTCCCGTTCCTTCCCGCTCGCCCGGTCGAGGACGACGATCCGGAAGCGGTCCGCCTCGAAGCCGGGGGTGAGCTGGCGGCGGAAGGCGAGTGACTTGCCGTCGGGCGACCAGCGCGGCGTGCCGTCCCACCCCGGGTTCGCGGCGGTGAGGTTCCTCGGCGCGGCGAGCGCTTCGGGGCCGCCGTCGAGGCGGACGACCCAGACGTCGGCGTTCGTCGACGCGGCGGGGTCGGCCGTCCGGTTCGAGGCGAAGGCCAGCTCCTTCCCGTCGGGCGACAGGTCGAAGCCGCGCGGGCCGCCGACGGAGTGGACGGGGGAGTCGAAGTCGCCGGGGGTCGCGTCGACCGCTCTTTCCGGTCGCGAGGTCGAGGACGAGGACGTGCGTCCGCCGGCCCTCCTTCCAGGAATCCCAGTGGCGGTAGAGGAGCCCGTCCTCGACCCATGCCTTCAGCTTGTTCTTCTCCCGCGCCTCGAGCGACGCCCGGTTACAGGCGGCGTCCGCGCCGCACGCCGGGTCCACCTCGGCCGCGAAGACGAGCGTCGTGCCGTCGGCGGAAAAGACCGGGTCGGAAACGCCCCCGGGGACGTCGGTCTTCTTCTCGGCCTCGCCTCCGGCCAGCGGCAGGAAGAAGACCTGCGGGTCGCCGGCGCGCGTCGAGAGGAAGGCCAGCGTCTTCCCGTCGGGCGAGAAGAAGGGATGGCTGTCCCTCGCGCCCGAGAAGGTGATTTGACGCGCCGGGCCGCCGGCGACGTCGACGCGCCAGAGGGCCTGCGTCCGCGTCCCGGCCTTCACGTCGGTCGTCGTGACGGCGTAGACGACGGTCTTCGCGTCGGGGGAGAGGGCGGGGTCGGCGACGCCGGCCACGCGGTAGAAGTCGGCGAGCGTGAAGGGGCGCTTCGAAGCCGCGTCGTCCGCGGCGAGCGGAGCGGGAAGGGCGAGGAGGGAGAGGGCGGCGGGAAGGAGGAAGAGCCTGAGGGCATGGCGAGAAGAGAACATGCCCCCAGTTTACGGGCGTCAGCTCGTCAGGCCGTCCTTCGTCCTCAGGATCTCCCCGAGGAACCAGCGGTTCTTCTGGTGGACCTGGACGAGGCGGGTGTAGAGGTCGGTCGTGCCGATGTCGTCGACCTTCGCGGCGGTCTCGGCGTCCGCGTGCATCTCCTTGACGATCACGTCGAGCGTCCTCGCGGTCTCCTCGAGCATCTTCCGGAGGGAGAGCGTCCCCCTCGAGGGCTTCACCGTGGCGGCGGGGAGGTAGTCGGCGGGGTCGCCGACCGGCATGCCGCCGATCATCAGCGCCCGCTCGGCGAGCTCGTCGATCATCGCGTAGGTGGCGGCCGCCTGTTCGTCGAGCATGAGGTGGATGTCGCGGAAGAGCGGCCCGTAGGTGAGCCAGTGGTACTTCTTGTAGTTGAGATAGGCGACGAGCGCGTTCGCCTGCTGCCGGTTGAGGGTCCGGACGACGGCTGCCGTGCCATCGCCCTTCTTCCTGCCTTTTCTTGCCATCGGAAAGAACCTCCGGAATTGAGATTAGATTAAGTCTAATTACGGGTCAAGCGTCAGGCCCTTTTTAGGAGACGGACCAGCGCGACGAGAACGACGGCGCCGACGAGGCGGACGAGGAAATCCGCCACGAGACCGCCACCCATCACGAAGCGGCCGAGAAGAAAGCCCCCGAGCCACCCGCCGACGAGCCCGAGCAGCAGGTCGCCAATCAGGCCGTAGCCGCCCCCCTTCATGATCTGACCCGTCGCCCAACCGGCAAGCACGCAAAGCGCGAGTTCCACGATCAGCCACATGGCGTCTACCTCCACTCGGAATCCTATCCCGCGTACCTGCTACATTCCCGCCCCCATGGCCCAGCAGTACATCTTCACGATG
This sequence comes from uncultured Acidobacteriota bacterium, assembly GCA_963821435.1. Taxonomy (GTDB): domain Bacteria; phylum Acidobacteriota; class Thermoanaerobaculia; order UBA5066; family UBA5066; genus DAOMFB01. The sequence continues at coordinate 121,094 of CAWGDR010000004.1, read as the reverse complement.
CAGAACCTCCGGAAGGTCGTGCCGCCGCAGCGCGAGATCCTCCGGGGCATCTACCTCTCCTTCTTCCCCGGCGCGAAGATCGGCATCCTCGGCCTGAACGGGGCGGGAAAGTCGACGGTCCTCAGGATCATGGCCGGCGTCGAGAAGGAGTTCACGGGCGAGGCGTACCCCGCGGAGGGGACACGGATCGGGCTCCTCTCGCAGGACCCGCAGCTCGACCCGAAGAAGAGCGTCCTCGGAAACGTCGAGGAGGGGGTCGCCCCGCTCAAGGCGCATCTCGCGCGCTTCGACGAGCTCTCCGAGAAGATGGGCGAAGCGCTCCCCGACGCCGAGATGGAGAAGGTGATGGCCGAGTACGGCCGCGTCCAGGACGCGATCGAGGCCGCGAACGGCTGGGAGCTGGACCGGACCCTCGAGACGGCGATGGACGCCCTCCGCTGCCCGCCGCCGGACGCCGACGTCACGAAGATCTCGGGGGGCGAGAAGCGGCGCGTCGCGCTCTGCCGTCTCCTCCTGCAGCGCCCCGACCTCCTCCTCCTCGACGAGCCGACGAACCACCTCGACGCGGAGTCGGTCGCCTGGCTCGAAGTCCACCTGAAGGAGTACCCCGGCACGGTCGTCGCCGTGACGCACGACCGCTACTTCCTGGACAACGTCGCGGGGTGGATCCTCGAGCTGGACCGCGGCGCGGGGATCCCGTGGAAGGGAAACTACTCCTCGTGGCTCGAGCAGAAGCAGGCCCGGCTCGCGCAGGAGGAGAAGGCCGAGTCGGCGCGCCAGCGGACGCTGAAGCACGAGCTGGAGTGGGTCCGGATGGCGCCGCGAGCGCGGCAGGCCAAGAGCAAGGCGCGCCTCCAGGCCTACGAGCAGCTCGTCTCGGAATCGGGTGTCGAGGCGCGCGGCGAAACGAACGAGATCTACATCCCGGCGGGCCCGAGGCTCGGCGACGTGGTCGTCCGGGCGGAGGGGGTCCGGAAGGCCTACGGCGAAAAGCTGCTCTTCGACGACCTCAACTTCGACCTGCCCAAGGGAGGCATCGTCGGCGTCATCGGCCCGAACGGCGCCGGGAAGACGACGCTCTTCAGGATGATCATGGGGCTCGAAAGTCCGGACGGCGGCGCCTTGAAAGTCGGGGAGACGGTCGTCCCGAGCTACGTCGACCAGAACCGCGAGAAGCCGGACGCGAAGAAGACCGTCCACGACGAGCTGTCCGGGGGGCAGGACCTCGTGTTGCTCGGGAAGCGCGAGATGCCGAGCCGCGCCTTCTGCGCCATGTACAACTTCAAGGGGGCCGACCAGCAGAAGCTCGTGAAGGACCTGTCGGGCGGCGAGATGAACCGCCTCCACCTCGCGCGGACGCTGAAGAAGGGGGGGAACCTCCTCCTCCTCGACGAGCCGACGAACGACCTCGACGTCGACACCCTCCGCGCGCTCGAGGAAGCGCTGCTCGCCTTCGGCGGATGCGCGGTCGTCATCAGTCACGATCGCTGGTTCCTCGACCGCGTCGCTACGCACATGCTCGCGTTCGAGGGGGACTCCAAGGTCGTCTGGTACGAGGGGAACTACCAGGACTACGAGGCCGACCGGCACCGCCGGCTCGGCGCCGAGGCCGACCAGCCCCACCGGATCCGGTACAGGAAGCTGACCCGCTGAACGGCGAGGTTGCGTACACTTTGTGCGTGACCGGTGACCGAATCTCGCGGGCCCTCGGGGCGGCTCTCGCCGCCCTGTCTCTGGCATCGTCCCTGCCGGCGCCGGCGCGCACGAGGCCCGTCTCGAACGACGCCCGGCCCGCGGCCCCCTTCGAAGGCCGCTACGTCTTTTCCCTTTACGGGCGGGAGGACGGCCTCGCCGACCTGAACGTCGAATCGCTCCTGCAGGACCGGAGGGGCTTCCTCTGGGTCGGAACCGACGACGGCCTCTTCCGGTTCGACGGGCGGCAGTTCATGAAGCTGGGCGCCGAGCTCGCCGCGCTCGACTCCCGGATCAACGTCCTCCACGAGACGAAGGACGGGACGCTCTGGGCCGGGACGCGGACGGGCCTCGCCCGCCTCGAAGACGGACGGTTCGTCGCGCTCGGCGCCGAGTCCGGACTGCCGGCGACCGACATCCTCGACGGGCTCCTCGCGTCGGACGAGGCGGGGAGGCTCTGGGTCGGCACCGCCAGCGGCCTCTTCCTCTTCGACGGCGGCCGCTTCCGGCCCGTCCCGAGGGCCGGGGGTGGGGCCGATGCCAAGGTCACGGCGCTCCACCGGGCGCCGGACGGGACGCTCTGGGTCGCTCGCGGGACCTCCCTCGAGGGAACCGACGCGCACGGCACGCGGGAGGTCGGCGGATCGATCGCGCTTCCGCCGGGAGAGACGATCGACCGGATCGAGACGGACCGGGAGGGCCGGCTCTGGGTCCGCACGCTCCGCACGCTCTGGCGCCGCGACCGCGGCGCGTCCGCCTTTGTCCGTGACGACGCGGGGCTCCCGGCCTCCAGCGAGAGCGGCCGCCTCGCGCTCGGCGACGGCGGCGAGATCGTCGTGCCGACGATCCGCGGGCTCGCGCGGAAGGAGAACGGCGCCTGGAAGCTCCTGGGGCCGCGTGACGGCCTCCCGGGCTCGACCGTCAACGTGGCGCTCGTCGACCGCGAGGGGTCTCTCTTCCTCGGGATCGCTGGTGAAGGGCTCGCGCGGCGACTCGGGCGGGGCGCGTTCCGCGGAGGAGGGGAGTCGGAGGGGCTCTCGCACAATCTCGTCTGGGCGGTCTCCCGCGAGGGCGATGCCGGGCGGCCGGGCGCGCTCTGGGTCGGAACCGAGGCCGGACTGAACCGGATCGACCCGGTCGACGGCAGGATCACGACGTACCGCGAGGCCGACGGCCTGGGCGGCGACACGGTGCAGGCCCTGGCCGCGGGCGCCGACGGGCGGATCTTCGTGGGGCTCTGGCCGGGCGGCGTCACGCGGCTCGGCCCCGGCCCGGGCAACTTCAGGCGCTGCGACCTCGCGGGCCTCGATCCGGCGGCGGTCCGCGTCGTCTCCCTCTTTCGGGGGCGGAACAGGGACGTCTGGGCGGGAACGAACCGGGGTCTCTTCCACCTGCCGGCCCCGGGGACCGGGGACCGGTTCGAGAAGGCGGTGATTCCGGGCGGGCGCGAAGACGCGCGGATCTACGCCTTCGCCGAGGACGGATCGGGCGTCGTCTGGGCCGTGGGCGAAGGAGGCCTCTACAGGCTGACGGGGCCGGAGCCGCGCCGCTTCGGCGTCGAGTCCGGATTCCGTTCCCCCGACCTCTCGTCGTTCGTCCTCCTTCCCGACGGCGGATTCGTGGTGGGGCATCGCGAGGCGCCCGGGCTGGACCGGGTCGTCGTCCTTCCGGGGGACCGCCTCTTCATCACGCCGCTCGCCCCGGCGCCGGGGGCGCCGCGCGCCAAGACGGTCTTCCTCGGCTTCGACGCCGCGGGCGCCCTCTGGGCCGGCACGACCGCCGGCGTCGACGTCTATCCGGTCGCCGGCCCGCCGATCCACTACGGACGCGCGGACGGGCTCCTGTCGGACGACCTGAACCAGCTCGCGTTCTTCCCGGAGCGCGACGGGACGGTCTGGTTCGGGACGAGCCGCGGGCTCGTCCGCTACCGGCCCGGCCCGCGCGAGGCGCCGCGCCCGCGGCCGCCGGTCGTCCTCCTCGAGGCGTGGGCCGGCGGGAGGCGTCTCGACGTCCCGGCGCCGGCCCGCCTGTCGCGAAAGGAGCGCGACCTCCGGATCTCCTGGGCGGCCCTGACCTTCGTCGCGCCGCGGCAGGTGCGGTACCGCTACCGGCTCGTCGGGCTCGACGCGCCGTGGGTGGAAACCTCGCTCGGCGAGATCAGCTACTCGGCCCTTCCGTCGGGCGACTACCGGTTCGAGGTGGCGGCGACGCTCGCGGACGGGAGTGAAGCCTCGGCGCCGGCCACCTGGTCGTTCTCGGTGGAGCCCGCGTGGTGGCAGGAGTGGTGGGCGTGGGTCTCCGCCGCGCTCGCCCTCGTCGGGGGAGTCGGGGCCGTCACCCGCTGGCGGACGAGCGCGCTCGAGGAGGACCGCCGCCGCCTCGAGGCGGCGGTCGCCGAGCGGAGCGCCGCGCTGGCTGCCGCGAACCGGGAGCTCGAAGAGGCATCGTTGACCGACCCGCTGACGGGCCTCCGGAACCGCCGCTTCTTCCCCGCCTCGATCGAGAAGGGGGTCGCGCAGGTCCTCCGCGCGTTCCGGACCGCGCGGGGAGGGCCGACACCCGACAGCCGCGACATGATCTTCTACCTGGTGGACCTCGACCACTTCAAGGAGATCAACGACCAGTTCGGGCACGACGCCGGGGATCTCTTCCTCGTGGAGGTCGCGCGCCGCCTCTCGAGCGTCGTCCGGAAGTCGGACGACCTCATCCGGTGGGGCGGCGAGGAGTTCCTCATCGTCTCCCACGAGGCGGATCGGGACCAGGCGAGCCTTCTCGCCGAGAGGATCCTCTCCGTCGTCTCCCGCGAGCCGGTAGACCTCGGCAAGGGCCGGCAGGTCTTCCGCACCTGCTCCGTCGGCTGGGCCCCGTTCCCCTGGCTGCCGTGGGCATCGGAAGCCGTCGGCTACGACGAGGTGCTGCGTCTCGCGGACCGGGCGCTCCTCCTCGCGAAGCGTTCGGGCCGGCACCAGGCGATCGGCCTCCTGCCGCTCGGCGTCGAGCGCGAGTCGGTGGAGGACGCGCAGGCCGCGGTCCGCCAGCCGGTCCTGGACGGAAACGAGCAGTCGCTCCGCGTCCTCCGGTCGCTCGGCCCGGTCACGCCCGAGTAGAGCTCAACGCCGGACCGCGTCCTGGAGCGCCTCGGGGAGGCGGGGAAACCGGAACGCGAAGCCGAGCGACAGCGCCTTCGCGGGTACGACGCGCTGGCCTTCGAGAACGACGGTCGCCATCTCGCCGAAGAGGAGCTTCACGGCGGCGGCCGGCGCGGGCGCGATGGCCGGACGGTGGAGCGCCTTCCCGAGCGCCGCGGCGAACTCCCGGTTCCGCACGGGATTCGGAGCGGTCCCGTTGAGAGGGCCGTCGACGCGGCCGTCCTCGAGCGCGAAGAGAAGGAGGTCGACGAGGTCGTCGCGGTGGATCCACGACATCCACTGGGCGCCGCCGCCCAGGGGTCCGCCGGCGAAGGCCCGGAAGACCGGGAGCAGCTTCGCGAGAGCGCCTCCCTCGGCGGAGAGGACGGTGCCGGTCCGGACGCGGACGACGCGGAGCCCCGGGCCGGCGAGGCGGGCCGCGGCCTCTTCCCACGCGACACAGGTGCGCGCGAGGAAGTCGTCGCCGGGGGGCTCCGACTCCTCGAGCTCCTCGTCGCCCCGGGAGCCGTAGTAACCGACGGCGGAGGCGTTCACGACGACCCGGGGTTTTTTCCCCGCCTTCTCGAGGGCCTCCCTGAGCGCCGCTACCGCCTCGAGGCGGCTCGACACGATGCGCGCCTTCGCCCGCGAGGTCCAGCGCTGGGCGATGTTCTCGCCCGCGAGGTTCACGACCCCGTCCGCACCGTCGACTTCGGTCTCCCAGCCGGGTGCTCCGGTCTGCCACGGAACGACGCGGAGGCCGACGGGCAGCCCGGGCCTGACTCCGCCGCGCGAGAGAACGACGACGTCGTGCCCCTTCTCGAGGAGTCGCGCGCCGAGCCTCCGGCCGACGAAGCCCGTCCCTCCCGTCACGACGACCCGCATGCGCGCCCTCCGCCGAGCCATCGTATCCGCGGGGGGCGCCGTATAGTGAATTCGATGCGGGCGCGCGCCGGGCTTTTCCTCGCCGCGACCGGCGCCCTCCTCGCGGCGCCGGGATGGGGACGCGCGTCCGAGGTTCCGCCCGTCGACCCGGAAGAGCTGGTCCGCCTCGTCGTCCGGAGCCAGCGCGCCGTCGAGAAGCGCCTCGCCGGGGCGACGTACGACCTCCTCGACGTGCGGACGGAGTACTCGAAGGACGGCCGCCCGAAGGAGACGCACCGGAAGCTCTACTACGTCCTCGCCTCCGAGAACGGGCGCGACCCGTCCCGGGAGCTCATCGAGGTGGACGGCCGTCCGGCGACGCCCGACGAGGTGCGCGAGGCGGCAGAGGAGGAGACGAAGCGCCGCCGGAGCTTCGAGGAGCGCGCGGCGAAGCGGGTGTCGTCGCCGCCGCCGGCCGGTGACGACGAAGACGACGACCCGCTCCTCGGGGAACGGCGGCTCTCGGAGCTGATCGTCCGCTACGACCTCCAGGTCCTCGCCGAGGACCTCGAGGACGGGCGCCCCGTCTACGTCCTGACGTTCACGCCGCGAGCCGACGCCCCCCGGGCGTCGCTCGCGGACCGGGCGTTCGCTTCCCTGGAGGGGCGGGTCGTGATCGACGCCGCGGACTTCCAGATCCGGACCGTCGACGCCTGGTTGACGAAGAGCCTGAAAGTGGCGGGTGGCCTCGCCGCGAACATCAAGGCCCTGACGATCGCCTACCGCAGCTTTCCCCTCCGGCCCCACCTCTGGTTCCCCTGCGCGGTCGACCTGCGCGTCACCGGCAAGGCCGCGCTCTTCTTCCGGCTCGACACGGCGGTCCGGATCGAGTTCGCCAACCTGAAGAGCTTCCGCGTCGAGACGGATGCCGTGATCGAGGGTTCCCCACTAGAATCGCCCCGATGACACCTTCCCGACGTCGCCTCGCCCTCGGCGGCGCGCTTCTCGCCGCCGCCGCCCTCTTCGCCTACGCCTTCTGGGTCTCGATGGTTCCCGCCACGCACGCCGACCACGACCACGGGATCCTGAGCCTCGACGCCGGGCGGCCGCCTCATGGCCGAGCGCCGCGACGGCAGCGCGCGGAACCTCGTCGGCCGCCCCGAGAAGGTCCTGATCATCCACTTCTTCTCGCCGGGGGCGCCGGGCGCGGCGGCCGAGCTCGCCGGCCTCTTCGCCGCCGAGCAGCGGCTGAAGGCCGACCCCGGCGTGGAGTTCGTCCTCCTCGCCGAGGCGCCGGACTTCGCCTCGCTCGACAGGTGGCTCGCGGCGAACGGGCTGGTTCCGCCCGACCCGGCGGCGCTCTACCTCGACCCGAAGGGCGAGACGACGAGGAAGCTCAACAGCAAGCGTCCGCTCGAGACGATGTTCTACAACCCGGTCGGCAAGCTCGCCTCGCAGACCCGCGGCCCCGCGGACTGGAGCGGCGACGCGTTCGCCCGGATCCAGCAGGCGCGGGGCGGCGGGACGATCGAGTAGCGGCTACTTCTTCGCGGGCGGCGGGAGGTCCGCCTGGGCGTTGTCGGAGACGTACTTCCAGACGCCGCCTTTCTCGGTGGCGACCCCGCAGTAGTTTCCGGTTTCGGTCGTCGGAGCGCCTCCCGCCTTCGGGACCGTCGTCATCCTGTAACGACCCCAGCCTGCCGAGAGATGGCCCCCGGTCTGGTAGTGGCTGTCCATCAGGACGAACTCGGTGACCGTCATGTCCTTCAGCCATGCGGCGAGCGAGTCGGCGATGGCCTTCCCGCCGCGGGCGGCCGGCGCCCCGGGCATCACGAGAACGGCGTCATCCGCGTAGAGCGCCGCGAGGCCCGCGGCGTCGCCCGCGAGGACCGCCTTGGTCCATGCGGCGTCGAGGGCCTTGACGCCGCTCGACTTCGGCGCGTCGGCGGCGAATGCGGAACCAGCGGCGACGGCCAGACAAAGGAAGAGCGCGATCGGCGTGACTCGTTTCATGGATTCTCCTTTTTTCCGGATGATACCGAGATTCGTCTTCGTCAGGATCCGCGGCGCGGCCCGTCACGGCGCGACCATGCCTCCCAGACGGCGCGGGACATCTTCCGCGACGCCTCGACGACGCGCTTCCGCCCCGCGTCGTTCGCGCCGAAGTCGTTTGCGAGAAGGACGAGGACGTACTCGCGCCCGTCGGGAAGCCGGACGATGGCGGCGTCGTGCTGGACTGACGAGGTGGAGCCGGTCTTGTGGCCGACGACCGCGCCGGACTGGGGGTGGAGGCCCGGCCGGAATCTGGTCGTTGAAGGTCTGCCCGGCGAGGATTTCCCAGGCCTTGGCCTTCGCGGCCGGGGAGAGTCTCGGCGTCCGGACGACGGCCTCCATGACCGCCCCCATCCCGGCCGCGTCCGTCTCGTTGTTGAGCCCCTTTTCGTAGGCCTTCGAGTCCTCGACGCAGCGGCGGACCTTCACCGTCGGCGCCCCGAGGGCGTCCGTGAACGCCTGGACGCTCCGCGGGTCCGACGAGGGTCAGGAGGATGTTCGTGGCGAGGTTGGACGAGCGGACGATCATCTCGTTCGCGAGAAACTCCACGCTCGCCGTCTTCCCGAGGCGCGCGGCGGTGGGCGCGTCCGATTCCTCGAGGCCGATCGAGAACGGGGAGCCGTCGGCGAGGCTCCGGAACTCGTTCTTCACGGGGAGCTCGTCGGTCAAAGTCAGCGTCCCCGCGTCCACGCGCCGGAGCACCTCGAGGAGGACGGGCGTCTTCATCGTGGACGCGGCGTGCATGACCAGAGAGGGATTCAGAGAAAGTGAAAGTCCCGTCGACAGATCCTTGAACCAGGCTCCGAACTTCGCGCCGCTCCCCGCGGCGAGTCTCCGCGAGCGTGGCCCGAAGCACCGCCACCTTCGCCGCGTCGAGGCGCGGCCCGGCGCCCTCCTTATCATTCGAAGAAATCTTCTTTCCTTCTTTCGTCAATCTCCTCGCGTAGCGAAAGAGCGGCTTCAGGAACGGGCTGTCGAACGGCGTGACCTGGACGACCGGGACGTTGTGGCGGGTCGACTGGAGGACGGTCCCGTCGCCGATCCACATCGCCTCGTGGTCGATCCTCTCCTCCGTGCCGAAGAAGAGGAGGTCGCCGGGGAGGAGGGCGTCGAACGCCACGGGAACGAGGCGGGGATCCTGGAACGCCTGCTCGTAGCTGTTTCGCTTCAGCAGCACGCCGTGCTCCGAGAAGATCCGCTGCATCAGGCCGGAGCAGTCGAACCCGAGCGGCGTCGTCCCGCCCCAGGTATACGGCGCGCCGAGGAAGCGCTTCCCGAACGCAATCCAATCGGACGGGGAACGAAGAGGGGGATCTTCTTCGAAGGGGAGGAGGGCGACGTCTCGTGCGGCGACGAATCCCTCTCGGCCATCCGGCAACGTGATTCGGACCCACGAGTAGGCATCAGCCCCTTTACCTTCTAAGAAATCCGAAAAAATCATCCTGGCCCCTATCGGAGTGGTGAGGAGCGGCTTCTGCTTCGTGAAGGACGGGCTCGCGTAGACGTGAGCGAAATTCGACGTCACGCGCGCCGCCTTCGAGCCCGCGGCCGGCGGAACGCCGCGGCGAAGCGATCGCTCCGGAATCCAGGCGACGTTGCCGTCGGCCGTCCGGACCTTCGCGAAACCCGGCGGCGTCTTCGAGGACGGTGACGCGCTCTCCGAGGATCGCCTGGGAGTCGACCGGGCCGGTCTCGTCGGGACGGACGTAGAGGTTCTCCGGTGGCGGCGGCGACGACCGCCGTCGTGTCGCCGGCGGCCTTCGCTTCCGCGCCGGCGCACGGGGAGGCGAGGACGAGGAACAGGGCGGCGAGGCGCGGGGCGCCGCGGAAGCGGCGGTGCGGCAACATGCCGCGATTCTGCCCTGTCCCCGGGGAACGCGCGTCAGTCCGGCTTCCGGCGGGAGAGCAGCCCGGACGGCGGGCCGGCGCTCTTGACGGCGATCATCTGCCGGTCGGCCCGGAGAATGGTCCGCTCGAGAGGCTCGGACGCGTCGCGCGCCGCCCACCCGAGAGAGAACGGGACGAGCCGGTCGTTCAGCGCGGCCTCCCTCAGGCGGTCCGCGGCGCGGCAGGTTCCCGGCTCGTCGCTGCCCGGAAGGAGGACGACGAACTCGTCGCCTCCCGTCCGGACGACGAACTCCTCCGCGCGGACCTGGCGCATCAGGAACCGCGAAAGGCGGGTCAGGACGGCGTCCCCCGCCGCGTGCCCGTGCCGGTCGTTGTAGGCCTTGAAGTGGTCGACGTCGGCCACGAGACAGCCCCAGGAGCCCGGCGACGGGTTCGTTCGCCTCCGCGAACTGGGCGAGGAAGCGCCGGTTGAAGCAGCCGGTCAGCGGGTCCCGGAGGCTCTGCTCGCGGAGCTGATCTTCGAGGCGCTTCCGGTCGGTGATGTCGATCAGGATCCCGTGGTAGACGGTCTCTCCCGTGTCGGGGTCGGTCGCGGCGTGCGCCGTGTCGATGACCGTCCGGACCTCGCCGTCCTTGCGCCGGATCCGGACCTCGAAATCGCGGACGGCCCCGTGGCGCGCGAGCAGAGCCAGCTCCCGCTGCCGGTCGCCGGGGTCGACGAGAAGGTCGGGAACGCGCCCCAGCTCCTCGAGCGAGGAGACCCCCATCATCTCGAAGAAGGCGGGGTTCGCGTCCAGGACGCGGCCGTCGGGCGTCGAGATGTAGACCCCCTCGCGGAGGGAACGCACGAAGCTTCGAAGACTCTCCGCATCGTCGAGGCTTCGTATTCGGGATGTCATCTTTGCCGGATGCTACTCCGGAGGGCGAGCCTGCGCGGCCGGAGCCATAATCACGGGATGAGCGAGAATCTTCACCCGCCGGCACCTCCTCCACGGCTCCGCCCTCCTCGCGTCGGGAGCGTTTCTCCCCCGGGCCGCCCTCGCCTCGCAGGCCGCCGCGACGGCCTCGGGCGGGAACGTGAGCCTCGACCTGAAGCCCCTCCCGCTGAAGCTGACGCACACGTGGACGATCTCCCGCAGCTCGTCGAGCGAGAAGAAGAACGGCCTCCTGACCCTCGTGGCCGACGGCGTCACGGGGTACGGAGAGGCCGCCGCGAACGTCCGTTACGGCCAGAGCTGGGAGTCCGGAGAGGCGGCGTTCGCACGGGTGAAGAAGGCCGTGGAGGGGCTCTCGCCGTGGGAGCACCTGGTCTTTCTCGAACGGGCCGAGAAGGAGGCGGGGGGCGACTCCCAGATCGTCGCGGCGCTCGACATGGCGCTCTGGGACTGGAAGGGGAAGAAGCTCGGGGCGCCGGTTCACCGGCTGCTCGGCATGCCCGCCTCGAGGATGGCGGTGACGACGTTCACGATCGGCATCGACACGGCCGAGGTGATGCAGCAGAAGGTCCGGGAGGGGGCGAAGTACCCGTCGCTGAAGGTGAAGGTCGGCCTGCCGAGCGACAAGGAGAACGTCGAGGCGATCCGCGCGGTGACGACGAAGCCGATCCGGGTCGACGCGAACGAGGGGTGGGCGTCGCCCGAGGAGGCGATCGCGAAGATCCAGTGGCTCGCGTCGATGGGGATCGAGTTCGTCGAGCAGCCGCTCCCGGCCTCGAACAACGCTCGAGATGAAGGCCGTGAAGGCCGCCTCGCCGCTCCCGCTCGTCGGCGACGAGTCGGTGCTGCACCCCCGCGACATCCCGCCGCTCGTCGGCCTCTTCGACGGCATCAACGTCAAGCTCGCCAAGTGCGGCGGCATCACCCGCGGGTACGAGATGGCGGCGATCGGCCAGGCCCTCGGCTTCAAGCTGATGCTTGGCTGCATGATCGAGTCGTCGCTCGGCATCGCCGCGGGCGTCGCCGTCGCTCCGCTCTACGAATGGCTCGACCTGGACGGCAATCTCCTCATCTCGAACGACCCCTTCAAGGGGCTCACGATCGTGGACGGGAGGTGGCAGGAGCCGATGGGGCCGGGGCTGGGGGTCGTCCCGGCCTGAGGCCTTATTTCGGCAGCGGGTAGATGCCCGAGGGCTTCCGCGTCGGCGAGGAGCCGGCCGTCGGGATCTCGACCTTCTCCAGTCGGGCGCGCGTTCGAGCGTCTCCGGGAGCCCCTCGCCCCGGGCCCGGGAGGCCTTGCCGAGGCGGAACGGCGCGAGGAGCTCGCGGGCGGCCGCGAACGTGAGCCGCTCGGTGGCGGCGTCGACCGCCTTCTCATCGGCGTCACGGAGGAGGAGGAGGAACTCGTTCGAGTGCGTCCTCACGACGGCCGTCTCGGCGCGCGACTGGCGGACGAGGAACCGGCTCATCCGGTTCACGACCGGATCCGGCGTTCCGTCGTCCGGGATGCCGTCCATCGGCTTCGAGCGGTCGATTTCGAGGACGATGCAGCCCCATGGGCCGGGACGTGGCTCCCACTCGAGGGAGGCGAGGGCGAGAAAGCGCCGGTTGTAGCAGCCGGTCTGCGGGTCACGGAGCGCCTGCTCCTCGAGGGCCGTCTCCAGCTCGCGCCGCTCGGTCACGTCGACGACGGTGCCGTGGTAGTAGAGGTCGCCCGACTCGGGGTCGACGCGGGTCCAGGCGCTGTCGAGGAGAACGCGGATCTCCCCGTCCTTCCGGCGCACCGAGATCGGGAAATCGGTGACGGAGCCGTGCCGGTCGAGCGCGGCCTTCCAGCGCTCGCGCTCGAGCGGATCCGCGAACGTGTCGCCGGCGTTGAGTCCCCGGAGCTCTTCGAGCGAGGAGACCCCGAGGATCGAGAGGAACGCGGGATTGGCGTCGAGGATCGCGCCCGCGGGGGTCGAGATGTAGACCCCCTCGCGCAGCCTCTCGAGGAAGAGCCGTGCCGTTCCCTCGTCGGTCAGCTTCCGAAGGCCGTCGAGCATCGGAGCGGATCGTAACGCAGGGAGGCCGCCGGGCGCGTCAACGGGGCGGGGGGCCGGCCTCCGCCTTCAGCCGCGCGGCCAGCTCGAGGGACCGGGCGAGGACCTCGTTCCAGGGGAAGAACCGCCCCGGGTCGTCCTTCCGGTCGGGCGCGACGTGCTGGTGGCCGGCGATCCAGGGCGCCTGCAGGTCGAATTCGGCGATCAGGACACCCACGAGGCGGACGAGCGTCTCGATCTGGGCCGGCGTGAACGGGCGCCGGTTTCCGTCCCCGGTGATCTCGACGCCGATCGAGGTGCGGTTCAGGGCGGTCCGGCCGTGGAGAAGCGAGGGCCCGGCGTGCCAGGCCCGGTGGTCGAGCGAGACGAACTGCCAGAGCATCCCGTCCGTCCCGACGAGGAAGTGGGAGCTGACCCGGCTCTCCGGCCTCGCGAAGAGCCGGAGACACTCCTCGTCCGTCTCCATCGAGGTGTGGTGGAGGATCAGAGCCGAGACCGGCTCCACCTTGAACGCGTCGTTTCCGTCCCACCAGGAGTTCGGCGCGGGGACGAGGCAGGCATCGTCGAGGGACCCGCCCGCCTCTTGCCAGAGCTCCCAGAAGCGGACGTCCGCCTCGCGGAGGACCCGGTCGCGGCCGGGGGCCCCGGGCCAGGCGAGAACCTGCCGAGGGGTCAGCTCGAGGGGCGAAACCGCGGCGAGGAGCCGCGGCGCGGGCGGCGCGTCCGGCGGCAGCGTCACGTCGGGAAGCGTGGCGGACCAGGCGCCGACGGCCGCCTTCGCGAGTTCGCCCATGGCGCGCGTCACGGCCGGGCCGTCGCGGTCGTCGTCGGGGATCCGGTCGGCGAGGACGACGAGGACGAAGCGCCCTTTCGGCGTCGTCAGGACGCCGGCGTCGTTCCGGACGCCATGCATCGAGCCGGACTTCCCGGCCCACGAGCTTGTCTTGCCGGAGAGAAGGAGGCGCGGGAGGCGACTCGTCGTCCGCTGCGCGCGGAGGAACTCCCGCATCGCGTGGTCGGACGCGGCGTCGAGGAGCCCGGTGGAAAAGAGACGCCGGAAATAGGCCGCCGTGTCGCGCGGCGACAGGGAGCCGAGCGGCGACCAGCGATCCGGCTCGTTCTTCGCGTCGGGAATCCGACCGACGAGGCGGATCCCGGGAAGGCCGAGCGCCGTCATCCGGGCGTTGATGGCGCCGGCGCCGAACCGGTCGATGAAGGCGTTCGTGGCCGTGTTGTCGGAGAGCGAGATCATGATCCGGAGGAGGTCCCGGTTCGTCGGCGTGAGCCCGGGCTCGAACTCGTCGAGCACTCCCGATCCCGCCGCCACGGCCTTCGCCGAGAGCTTCCAGCGGTCCGTCAGGTCGAAGGCCCCCTCCCCAGACAGGGCCATCGCCTCGGCGAGGATCGCGATCTTGACGACGCTCGCCGACTCGAACACACCGTCCTCGTTGAGGACGAGCCGCCGGCCGCTCTCGAGGTGCTCGAAGACGATCCCAAGCCGTGCGGGGGTCTTTGAAGCGATCGCCGCCACGCGCCGCGCGAGCGCGTCGTCCGCGGGCTGGACGTGAAGCTCCCTCGGCACGCTGATGCAGCCTCCGAGGGCGGCCGCGATGACGAGGGCGAGGACGGGCGGGAGCGCGGCGGAGGTCCGCGAAGCGAGCGCGCGACGCCGGCTCATCGCCGCGATCTTGCCATGGTGCGCTGGTAGGATCGTCGCATCGCCGACCCGAAGGATTCTCCCGCTCCGGCCGGGCGATTCGCCTCGCTCGACTTCTTTCGCGGCGTCACCGTGGCCGCGATGATCTTCGTGAACAACCCGGGGGACTGGGGTCACCTCTACCGGCCGTTCGACCACGCCGAGTGGCACGGCTGGACGCCGACCGACCTCATCTTCCCGTTCTTCCTCTTCATCGTCGGGACGGCCGGCGTCTTCTCGATGGAGAAGCGGATGGAGCGCGGGGCCTCGCGGGCGGCGCTGGCGCGCCACGCGTTCTCGCGCGGGATGACGATCGTCGTCGTCGGCTGGGCGATGGCGTGGTTTCCGTTCACGCTGGAGCGACTGTCACGGCTCCGAATCCCGGGAGTCCTGCCGCGGATCGGCGTCGTCTACGTCCTCGGGACTCTCCTCGTCCTCGCCGTCTGGAAGCGGCGCGTGGCGGGGGTCGCCCTCGCGGCGGCCGCCCTCCTCGCCGTCCACACCTTCCTCCTGACCGGGCTCGGCTTCGACCTGACGCGGGAGGGGAACCTCCAGCGGGCCCTCGACCTCGCCCTCCTCAAGGAGCACCTCTGGAAGAAGGACTGGGACCCGGAAGGGATCCTCTCGACGCTGACGGCCGTGGGCACGATGCTGACCGGAACTCTCGTCGGGTTCCTCCTCACCGCGAAGCGGCCCGGGGAGGACCGTCCCGACCTCGTCCGGACCGCCGCGAGGCTCGTCGTGTGGGGGGTCGCGGGTATCGCCGCGGGCGAGCTGGCGCACCCCGTCCTCCCGCTCAACAAGAACCTCTGGACGGCGTCGTACGTCGTCTTCACGTCGGGCTGGGCCTGCGTCGTCCTCGCCGTTTCGATCGTGGCCGTCGACCTGAAACGCTGGCTCTCTCCGACCGGTTTCTTCTTCACGTTCGGCCGGAATCCGCTCCTCGCGTTCGTCCTCTCCGGGCTGCTCGCGAAGACGATGGGGCTGATCCGGTGGACGGGGGCGGACGGAAAGGCGGTCAGCCTGCACCGATTCCTCTACGAGGGGGGCTTCTCGTGGATCGGGGATCCGACGCTCCGCTCGCACGCCTTCGCGCTCGTCACCGTGCTGTTCTGGTACGGAGTCCTCCTCGTCTTCGAGAAGAAGGGGTGGTACTGGAAGGTCTGAGGGCCGAGGAGCGCCGGCCCTGTATCATCGCGGTCCAAGCACGATTTCTGGAGGGCATCATGGCGACGCGCATCGGGGCGTGCCTCGCGGTCCTCGCGGTCTTCGCGGGGGGGGGACGGGCGACCGGAGCGCCACCGGAGGTCCGGCCGCAGGCGCCGGCCGCGCCGTTCGTCTCGGTGTCGAACCTGATGGTCGAGCAGGAGGTGACGGTGACGACGCGCGTCAGCGGCGTCGTCGACTCGATCCAGGTCGACCGGGGAGAGGCCGTTCAGAAGGGGCAGGCCCTCGCGACCCTCGACCAGCGCGAGTTCAAGCTCGACCTCCGGGCGGCGGAGGAGACGCTCAAGGTCAACGAAGCCGACCTCCGGCGAGCCGAGGAGCTCTTCAAGCTGAGCCTCGTGAGCCAGGCCGAGCTGGAACAGAAGCGGACCCGCGCCGAGCTAGCGCGGGTGGAACTCGAACGGGCGAAGCTCGTCATCGACCGCTCGGTCGTCCGGGCGCCGTTCGACGGCGTCGTCGCCGACCGGTTCGTCCGGATGGGCGAGAAGGTCCTGCTCGACGAAAGCAAGCCTCTCTTCAGGGTCACGGCCCTCGAGCCGCTCCTCGCGCGGGCCTTCCTGCCCGGGAAGGCGCTGCAGTCCCTGAAGGCCGGGCAGGAGGTCTGGGTCGCTGCACGGGAGTTCCCGGACGTCCGCTCGACGGGCCGGGTCAGCTTCGTCAGCCCGGTGCTCGATCCCGGGAGCGGGACGGTGCAGGTCCTCGTCAAGGTCCGCCGCGACCCGAGCGGGATCCTGAGGCCCGGGATGGCCGTCGACCTCGGGTTCGGCGGAGCGCCGCCGAAGCCATGAGCCCGCGCCGCGCGGGGGCGCGCGGCCTGAGGTCGGCCGCGGACTCGGTCCTCCTCCACGACATGAAGAACGTGGAGCAGCGGCTGAACCTCCTCCTCGGAAACCTCGACGAGCACTACGGCGACCCGGACTTCAAGCGGAGCGTCTCCGACCTCCTCCAGTCGACCGTCCAGAAGATCGACGCGGTTCTGACCCACTGGGCCGCGAGCCGCGAGGCGGTCCTGATCAAGATCCCGATCGACCCCGGCGAGGTGCTCCGGGAGGTCGTGGCGACGCCGCGGCAGCGCGCTGGCGGCGTGGCCGTCCGTGTGGTCGCCGAGCTGGGAGAGGTCCCGCGCGTCTGGGGGGACCCGTACTTCCTCGGCGAGGCCTTCCAGAACATTTTTCAGAATGCCCTCGAGGCCGCGGCGTCCGCCGTCATCGTCCGCGCCTACGCCGGCCGGCCCCCCAGGCGCCCCGCGGTCGTCGAGATCGAGGACGACGGCGCCGGGATGACCGCGGAGTTCCTGGCGTCGGATCTCTTCCGCCCCTTCCGGACGACAAAGTCGGACGGCGTCGGACTCGGTCTCTATTCGGCCCGGCAGATCTTCGCTTTGCACGGAGGCCGGATCGACGTCACGAGTGCCCCGGACGCCGGGACCCGGATTCGGGTGACGCTCCCCGGCGCGGATCCCGCGAAGCGGGCGCCGGGACGGAGGCGCTGACGGTGGAGTCCGGGCGCGTAGCCGTGGTCGAGGACGACCCGGTCCTCCTCGAGCAGCTCGGATGGGCGCTGAAGGGGAAATTCGAGGTCCTCTCCGCCCGCGACGCCGGGGAGGGGCTCGCGCTCGCCGAACTCGACCCGGACGTCTTTCTCGTCGACCTCCGCCTCCCCCCCTCGCGAGAGCCGGAGGAAGGGCTGCGGCTCGTGGCCGCGCTCCGGAGGAAGAGTGCGGACGCCACCGTCATCGTCATGACGGCCGAGACGGAGCGGCGCCACGCGCTGAAGGCGCTCGAGGCCGGGGCATTCGACTTCTTCCGGAAGCCGTTCGACACGGCGGAGCTCCTCGTCGTCCTTTCCCGGGCGCTGGAGAGGCGCCGTCTCTTGCGCGAGAACCGCCACCTCCGGGACGAGGCCCTGGAAAAGCGCTCCCTCGGCCGGCTCGTGGGAGAGAGCGCCCCGATGCGCGCGCTCTTCGCCGCGATCGGCAGGGTCTCCCCCTCCGACGCGACCGTCCTCGTCTTCGGCGAGAGCGGGACCGGCAAGGAGCTGGTCGCCGAGGCGATCCACGCGGGCAGCGCCCGCCGGGACGGCCCCTTCGTCGCGGTCAACAGCTCGGCGCTTCCGGAAACGCTCGCCGAATCGGAGCTCTTCGGCCACGAGAGGGGGGCCTTCACCGGCGCCGTCGCGTCGCGGCCGGGGAAGTTCGAGCTGGCCCACCGGGGGACCCTCTTCCTCGACGAGGTCGCCACCCTCTCCCCGGCCGTTCAGGCCAAGCTCCTCCGCGCGCTCGAGGCGCGGGAGGTCGAGCGGGTCGGCGGGGTGAAGCCGATCCGGGTCGACATCCGCCTCGTCGCCGCCACGAACGAGGACCTCGAGAGCCGCGTCCGTGCCGGGACGTTCCGGGAGGACCTCTTCTACCGCCTGAACACCGTGCCGCTCCGGATTCCCCCGCTCCGCGAGCGGCGCGAGGACATCCCGGTCCTCGCCGGCCTCTTTGCGGAGCGCGCGGCCGCGCGCCTCGGCCGGAGCGCGAAAGTCTTCGCCCCGGAGGCGCTCGCGGCGCTCGCGGCGCACCCGTTTCGCGGCAACGTCCGCGAGCTCGAGCACCTCGTCGAGATGCTGACGCTGATGGTGGACGGGGGGACGATCGAGCGGGAGCATCTGCCGGGCGCCGTCGTCCGCGGCGCGGAGTCCTCCGGCGTGTCGGCCGGGGGGCCGGACGTCGACGACGGTCTCCCCCTGCCCGAAGCCGTCGCCCGCTTCGAGCGGGCGCGGATCGAGACCGCGATCAGGCGAGCCGGAGGCGTCAAGGCACGCGCCGCCGAGGCGCTCGGCCTCGACCCGAACCAGATGAAGTACCTCTGCCGGAAATACCGGCTCTAGGAGGTTGAACTCGTCAACCGCGGTTGAAATAGTCACCGGGCCGGTCGTCCAGGGCGTGGACGATCGAGACGGAATCTCAATGAAATGCGGAGGTCAGCGGGAACGACCCTCTGGCCCCGCGCTTGCAACCGTCTTTTCGATCCGAGAACGCCGGAAAAGAAGAAGGATAAAGAGGAGGCAAGCATGGCAAACGAAGTCCGCATCAAGCTGACCGAAGAGCAGAAGGCGAAGATCAAGGAGGCGACCGGTCAGGCCGTCGGCGAGATCCGCGTCAGCAATCTCGGCAGCAACCCGGCCGTGACGCCGACCAGTTCGGCCAAGGTGGCGTCGGCCCGGCTCGCGAACGCCCGCGAGGCAGTCGCCCGGACGGCGTCTGCCCGCCTGGCGAACACCCGGGAGGCAGTGGCCCGGACGGCCAACTCGCGTGAAGCCAGCGCCCGCGATGCGATGGCCCGGACGGCGAACCCGCGTGAAGCCAGCGCCCGCGATGCGACGGCCCGCTACGCCGCGGCGAAGACCGCGGCCCCGCGCAACGCGTCGGCCCGCGAGGCGTCGGCCCGCGAGGCGACGGCCCGCTACGCCGCGGCGAAGACCGCGGCCCCGCGCAACGCGTCGGCCCGCGAGGCGTCGGCCCGCGAGGCGACGGCCCGCTACGCCTCGGCGAAGACTGCGGCCCCGCGCAACGCGTCGGCCCGCGAGGCGACGGCCCGCTACGCCTCGGCGAAGACTGCGGCCCCGCGCAACGCGTCGGCCCGCGAGGCGACGGCCCGCTACGCCGCGGCGAAGACCGCGGCCCCGCGCAACGCTTCGACGAAGGCATCGGCTCCGCGCAACGCGTCGTCCCGCTCGCTCGACAACGCCGACTGAGGTACCCGCTCCGCGAAGATCCGAGCGCCCCGGTTCGCCGGGGCGCTCTCGTTTTCGCCTACCAGACGATCTGGCGGAACCAGCGGGCGAGGATCCGGAAGCCCTCCCCGAGGAGCGAACTCCGGGGCCCCCGAATCTTCGCCGACCCCTCGAGCCCGGGCTTGAGAGTTCCGTCGGGGTTCTCGAAGCGCGCGATCGCCACGACGCGGCCCGGCGTCTCCGGCGGCCGGAGTGCCGAGGGGGCGTCGGTCGGGGCTGGCTGGGCCGCCGGAGCGATCGACACGATCATGCCCCTGAGAATCCGGAACGGACGCCCGCGAAGCTGCACCGAAACCGGCGCCCCGACGACGAGGTCCGTCAGGAGCCGTTCCGACACAGGGAACGTCGCCGTCAGCTGACGCGTATCCCCGACGGTTCCGAGAGCCGTCCCGGCCGTCACCCACCGGCCCACGAGATCCTCCGTCCGCGCCGTCAGGAGGCGCCCGTCCATCGGGCTCGGAACGGCGAGCCGCGCCCAGCGCGCGGTGTCGAGGGCGAGGCCGGCCTCGGCGGCCCCCTCCCTCCGGCGGGCCCGGTAGACGTCTCCGGCGTTTCCGGAGCGGAGGCTTCGTGCCGTCTCGTCCGCGGCGCCCGTGCGGCGGGCCGAGAGGGACGCGACATCGGCGGCGACGCCCGGGCTCTCGATGCGAAAGAGAGGCTGGCCGGCCTTCAAGGCCTCGCCCTCGTGCGCGAAAACCTCGCGGACGACCCCGTCCTCCGGGGCCTCGACCCTCGCGACAGCGGCGGGCTCGAGGACGGCGTCCATCCGGATCGTCCGCCGGCCCCACGGAACGGCGAGGAGGAGGACGAGGCCGGCGGCGGCGGCGAGGAGGGGGAGGCGGGCTCGCGGCGACATGACGAGCTCCTTTTTGTCGAGGTAGAAGAGCCGGGAAATCCTCATGACGAGGCGGACCCGCTTCCTGAAGAAGAAGTAGAGCGTGACGAGGAGCAGAACGACGGCGAACTCGGGGACGACCTTCGAATAGAAGTTGGCAAGGAGCCTCGCGATGAAGGCCATGATGAAGCCGACGTAGCCGAGGGCGAGGGGCCCGTAGATCAAGAAGATCCGCCGCTTGCGGCGCGACACGACCGGCACCTCGACGTTCAGGCGGAGGACGTGGCGCTGGAAGAGCGCGCCCAGCCAGCGGAAGGACTCCTCGCGCAGCTCCGGGATCTCGGTGAGGCTGCAGAGCGCGTAGTAGCCGTCGATCTTCACGAGGGGGTTGATGTTGAAGAAGATCGTCGAGACGCCGGTGAAGAGCATCGTCTTGTACGCCAGCTCGTGGAGGAGCGTGTCCGGGTAGCTCGCCACCCAGAGCGCGGTCGCGATCGTGCAGAGGATCGCCTCGATGTAGATCCCCGCCACCGTGACCGTCAGCTTTTGCCACTTGTTCGGGAAGAGGAGCGAGTCCGTCGTGTCGCAGTAGAACGCCGGCGTGAAGTAGAGGAGCGCGATCCCCATGTCGTGGACCTCGCCCCCGTACATCTTCGTGGCGTAGCCGTGGCCGAACTCGTGGATGGCGCCGATGCCGGTCAGAATGACCCAGAACTGAACGAAGTCCCAGAACGGCTTCTTCAGGAACGAATAGAGCTCGATCGTCTGGGCCCAGATCGTGTCGAAGCGGGTCGCGAAGACCGCGATCGTGAAGACGAACGTCAGGCAGGCGACGGCGACGACCGGCGGGCGCCAGAGCCAGCGGACGTACCGGAGCGTCCGGGCCAGAATCCTGTCCGGATCGAAGACCTTGAAGAGGAGGAAGAAGACGTTGAAGCCCTCGGCTTTTTCCTCGGCGGCCCGCTCTCTCAGGTTCTTGAACTTCGACAGAAGCTGGAGGTTCTTCTCGGCGGCCGACTGCTCGAGGAGGTCGATCTTCCGGAGCATTTCCTCGTAGTCGAGGACAAACGTCAATCCGATCTCTGCGGCGGGAATCCGCCGCGTGTACTCCTCGACGATCTCCGTCCGGGTCCGCGTGCCGTCGAAGAGCTCGATGAGCCCCCACTCGCCGTCGTCGAACGTGTAGAACTTGTCCGCCACCGGCTGCTTGACGATCCATCTCACCTCGCCGACCTGCACCTGCCGTCGGATCATGAGGTCCGTCCGAAGGGCCGGGCGGTCGAGCCGGACGCCGTGGCGGGCCTCGAGCGCCTCGGCGGCACGGCCGCGGTGGGCCGCTGCGACGTACCGGGAGGACACCGGTGCGGCGGCGCTCACGGCAGGAGAGGCCAGACCTTCGCCCAGATCCAGCGCGCCGGCTTCCTGAGCAGGACGCGGAGGAGGCGCTGGGTCCCCGTCGACACCTTGGCCTTCCCGAGCATGCCGGGCCGGAGGAGCCCGTCCGCGTTCTCGACCCGTGCCTCGGCGATGACGAAACGCTCCTCGCCCTCCTCTCTTACTCGAGGCGCCGAGACGGACGACGGTGCCGCGGAACGTCCGGTAGGGGTACGAGTTCACCTTGACGTCGACCGTCTGGCCGGCGGCGAGACGGGAGGCGTCCCGCTCCGGCACCGCCACCTCGACGAGCACGGCCGAGGAGTCGGCGAGGACCGCGAATTCGGCGCCGGCCGGAAGGAGCTGCCCGACGCGCTCCTCCAGCCGCGGAGTCAGGACGACACCGGCCTCGGGCGCGCGGAGGCGAGTCCGCTCGAGCTTCTCCTCGGCGAGAGCGGCCCGCGCCCGCATCTCGTCGCGGCGGGCCGCCGCCGGAAAAGAGCCCCGGGGCGTCGCCCTCGGCGCGGTGGCGGGCGACCTCGGCCTCGGCGATCTGCTCGGCGGCGCGCGCCTCCGCGGTCGCGGCCCGGTAGGCGTCGTCCCGGAGCGTCGCGACGACGGCCCCGGCGGGGACGGCGTCCCCTTCGCGGTGAACCACGCTCTCGACGACGCCGTCCACGGATGCCGTCACCGGGATCCTCCGTGCCGGGCGACCACGCGCGCGGCGCCGGAGACCCGGACGTTCCACGGCAGGACGGCGAGGAGGGCGAGAGCCACAGCGCCCCCGAGGGCCCAGCGACGCGTCCGGCTGGCGGGCTGCTCACGCAGCTTCCGCGTCCGCTCGGCCAGCGGCCGGAGAAAGCCGGGAAGGGGGACCTGCTGGTAGAGCTGGGCATTCCGGACGGCGACAGTGGCCTGGTTGACGAGGATCTGAAGGAGGTCCCGGGTCTCCGCGTCGAACTCCAGGGGCTCGGTCGCCTCGAAGCCGAGGACACCGAGCTTTCCTTCGTCGTCCTCGAGGAGGACGCCGTAAAAAGCGTTCCGGCCGCTCGCGTCGAAGAAGGTCCGGAACTTCTCCTCGGTTTCGGGGCGATCGGTCGAAATCGTGCCGTCCTCGAGGCGCGTCACCGCGACGTTCGCCCCCCCGAAGTAGACCCACTCGAGGAGCGCCTCCGTCCGGAGGACCGACGGGTCCTTCCGGTCCACCTCCGCGGCGCCGGAGACCGCGCCGATCCGGAGCTTCCCCCGCTGGAGGATCGCGATCGCGCAACGGTCGTAGCGGATCAGCGCCGACGTCGCGTTGACGATCGTCCGCATCACCTTGTCGAGATCGAGCGTCGAGGTGATCTCGCGGCTGACGGCGAGGAGCGCGTCCAGCTCGGCGACCCTTTTCTCGGCCTGGTATTGCCGCACGTGGTGGAGCGCGCGCACCGCCTGCCGCTCGAGATCGACGAGGAGCTCCTCGTCGGCCGCCGTGAACTCGGGGATCCGCCCGCGCTTGTTGGCGACGACGAGGGCGCCGACCGGAACGTCGTCCTCGATGAGGGGGAGGGCGAGGATCGAGCGGATGGGGAAGCTCCCGTCCTCCGAGAGCGGATCGTCCGGCGGGAGGTCGTTCCGGCGGACGATCTCCCCGTTCGCGAGGAGGTCGCCGACGAGAGAAGCGCCGACGCCCGCCCTCCGGCACCGTCACGTCGTAGGTCTCGTTGACGGCCGTCGCGGCGAGCGCGACGTCGCCCGCGGCCACGTCGAGCGTCCAGACGGAGGCCACCTCGGCGCTCGTGAAGTCCGCGGCTTTGCGGGCGATGATCGTCGAGAGCTCGCCGAGGTCGATCGTGGAGCCGAAGGCCTTCGTCACGTCGTAGAGGCTCGTCAGCCGCTCGATGGCGTGGAGCATGCCGGCCGTCTTCCGCTCGGCCCGGAGCGCCCGCGCGAGGGCCGGGGCGGCGTGCTTCAGGAAGCCCTGGAGGTTCTCGACGACGGTCCGGTCCGGCATCCGGTCGAAGGCGAGCGCGAGAAGTCCGGTGACGAGACGCTCGGCCTGAAGCGGCACGAGGAGGCTGACGGCCGTCCTCGCCGGCAGCGCCTCGAGGAACGGGTCGTCGGCCCGGCTGTCGGGTCCTCCCTCGAGGAGAAGCGGCTTCCGGTCCCGGACGAGATCGTGGACGACGCCGGTCTCCCGCGAGACCGAGCGCCTCAGGGCCCTTTCGGTCCCTTCACCGTGGGTGGCGATGCAAAGGAACGCCGGGTGGAGCGCGTCCGGAGCCCAGAGCAGGGCGGCGTCGGCGCCGGCGAGCTCCGCGCTCCACCGGGCCGCCCAGCCCGACGTTTGCGCGAGACTCTCGCAGAGGGCCAGCTCGGCCAGGGCCCGGATCTCGGCGCTCTCGGGCGGCGTTCCTCCCCGACCTGGATCCTGCGGCATGCGGGACCCTCCGCTCCCCGGCCGTCAGAAGCTGGAGACGGCCTGTTCCCTGTCGTCGAACATCTCGAAGACGGAGTCGAGCTTCGTCAGTGTGAGGAGCTTCTTCAGGTTCGTGCCGACGCCGAGGAGCTTCGCCCGGCCCCCTTCGTTCTGCGACGTCGTCAAGGCGCGCACGAGGGCGCCGAGCCCTGTCGAATCGACGAAGCGGAGGCCCGTGCAGTCGATCAGGAGCTCGACCTTTCCCTCTTCGAGCAGGCGGCTGATCGTCTTCTTGAATGCCAGCTCCGAATCGCCGGCCACGAGGTCACCCGAAAGCGTCACGACTGTGACACGTCCGTCGTTCACGACCGAAAGTTCCATCGGCATTCTGGTTCCGGGAGGATCTCAGAACCCACGACCGAAATCCAGCCCGCCCGGTCAGGCCAGGCCGAGAATCCGCCGGGGGACGTCCGTCGCCGACCGGAGGACGTCGGCGCGCGGGAGGCCGAGGGAGGAAAGCCGGGCGACGCATTCGTCGAGGAGGGCGCCGCTGCCGGCGAGGTTGCCCGACGCGTTCCGGACGCAGCCCTCCTTCAGCGTCAGCGTCTCGCCCCAGACCTCGTACTCGCCGTCGGGGCCTCCCGCCGCCGGGATGGCGTCGCTGATGAGCGCGACCCGGTCGGCTCCCTTCGCCCGGTAGACGAGCCGGAGCATCTCGGGCGAGAGATGGTGTCCGTCGGCGATGACGTCGACGGTGACCGCGTCGGCCACGAGCCCCCACCCGACCGGCCCGGCCTCCCGGTGGTGAAGCGGCTTCATCGCGTTTCCGAAGTGGGTCATGTGCCGCGCGCCGAGCGCGGCGGCGCGCTCGAGCGCCGCGACGCCAGCCTCGGTGTGGCCGATCGCGACGACGAAGCCCGCGCCGCGACGAACTCGCGGACGAGATCGGCCCCACCGGGGATCTCGGGGGCGAGCGTCACCATCGGCCGGCCGGGCGGCGTTCCGCCGCCGCGAAGAAGCGCCTCGACGTTCCGGTCGTCCGCCCCGTCCAGCAGGCACTCGCGGTGAAGCGCTCCGGCGCGGGCGGGGGAGACGAACGGCCCCTCGAAGTGGAGGCCGAGCGGGCAGCGCCCCCCGTCCGTCCCCGTCCCTCCGGGACGCCATCCAGCCCGACAGACGGGCGACCGCATCGCGGAGGGCGGAGAGCGGCATCGGGACGAGCGTCGGCAGGAACGCCTCGACGCCGCGGGCCTCGAGGCCGAGGGCGAGCCGGTCCAGCTCCGCCGGCCCCGCCGTCAGGACGTCGATCCCGAAGGCGCCGTGGAGGTGGAGGTCGACGTATCCGGCGGCTCCTTCGCTCATGCGCCGCCTCGTCCGGGCGGCGTGCTCAGGGCCTGGGCCACGTTGTTTTTCTGCTTGGAAAGAAATGCGCGGGCCGCCTCGCGATCGAGCCCCCACTTCGCGGCGACGAGGGCCGTCGGAAGATCCCATTCGCACTTTCTCAGAAGATCCTCGGCGTTCTCTTCTTTCGTTCCGGCCAGTTCCGAGACGATCCGGACGGCGCGCTGCCGGAGCTTCTCGTTCGTCGGCCTCATCGCCACCATCTCGTCGCGGAAGACGAGGCCCCTTTTCGCCATGACGGCGGTCGAGAGCATGTTGAGCACCAGCTTCTGCGCCGTTCCGGCTCGCAGCCGGGACGACTCGCGGAGGACCTCGGGGCCGACGTCGACGAGGATCGGGATCTCGGCCTCCGGCGAGGAGCGGCGTGCCGGCGCGGCAGACGACGGCGACGGTCAGGGCCCCCGGCCTCGCGGGCGAAGCGGAGCGCGCCGCGAACCCACGGCGTCGTCCCGCTCGCGGCGATGCCGACGACGGCGTCGCTTCCGGTCATGCCGGCGGCCGCGAGGTCGCGCCCGCCGGCGGTCTCGTCGTCCTCGGCCCCCTCGACGGCCTCGAAGAAGGCCCGGCGCCCCACCGGCCATCAGGGCGACGACGAGCGACGGGTCGGTGCCGAACGTCGGGGGAATCTCGGCGGCGTCGAGCGCGCCGAGCCGCCCGCTCGTCCCGGCGCCCGCGTAGAACCATCGCCCTCCCGCCTCGAGCCGGGCGGCGATCGCGTCGGCCGCGCCGGCGATCGCCGGGATCGCCTCGGCGACGCGCGCCGGAACGTCCCGGTCGGCGTCGGACAGCCGCCGAAGGAGGGCGAGCGTGTCGCTCATCGCCCCGCCGCCGCGACCGCGGCGAGGGCGAGGCGGATCGCCGCCGATCTCGGGCGGCGTCGACGGGCGGGCGAATCCGTGCGCCGGGCGCGAGGGCGCGGACCCTCCCGCCGAGCCGCCCGAGGATCAGCTCGCCCGGCCGAGAAGACGCCGCCCACGGTGGCCACGGTGAAGCTCCCGTTCTCGAGACCGAGCTTCCGGACGACCGAGCCATCGCCGCGAGGGCAGCTCCTCGCCCGCCTCGTCGAGGATGTCCGAGCGCCACGGCGTCCCCCTGCCGCGCGGCCCGCGGCGTCACGAGCGGGAAGTAGGACGCGACGTCGGCGGCGCCCGCCGTCCGCCCGGTAGATCCGCTGGAGGAGCTCGTCGGAGGTCGGACATCCCCTCCGAGGCGAAGAGGAGTCTCGGATCTTCGTGGCGGGGCCGCGCCCGTCGAGACTCCGCACGACCGCCGCGAGGCCGCGCCGCGCCATGGCGTACCCGGAGCCCTCGTCGCCGATCACCGGCCCCCAGCCGCCGGCCCGCGTCCTCGCTCGCGTCCGTTCCGCGTCCGAACGCGATCGCCCCGGTGCCCGCGATCAGGACGACGCCCGGCGCCTCGAGGGGCCGGCCACGCCTCCGGCGAGCGCGATCCGCGCGTCGTTCGTCACGAGGACTTTCCCCCGGCCGTACACCTCGCCGAGGACGGCCCTGACCCGGTGGGCGATCCCCGCCGTGTCGATGCCGGCGAGGCCGCAGGCGATCCGACCGCCGCGGAGGCCGGGTCGATGCCCGCGGCGCGCGCGGCGTCGGCGACCGCTTCGGAAACCGCCTCGACGACCCGCGGCAGGGGACGCGTCGCGGCGTTGGCGGGCCCGGCCGAACCCCGACCCTTCGGCACGAGATCGGCGCCGGCGACGGCGGCCCGGGTGTGGGTGCCGCCGCCGTCGACGCCGATGAAAAGCTCCGCCATGCAAAGAGCTTAGCAGCGGGAGCGCGGGAACGATTAACCTCGCCGGGCGTGGCGAAACGGAGGAAAGAGCGGCCGGCGGAACCGGAGCGGGCGGCGCCGCCCGGCCGCTTTTCGCGGCCGCTCCTCGCGGTGCTCGGCGCGGCGCTCGTCGTCAAGCTCGCCGTCTTCTTCGCCTTCCAGGACCACCCGCTGCTCCAGGCGGACACCGGCCTCGACGCCGGCGGCTACGTCCATCTCGCCTCGCGCGTCGTCGCGGGAGACGTCCTTCTCGGGAAGGAGCCATTCTTCGTCTCGCCGCTCTACGTCTACTTCCTCGCCCCCATCTTCGCCCTGACCGGGGGCTCGCTCGCGGCGGCGCGATTCGTCCAGGTCCTGCTCGGCACGGCGGCGGCGGGACTCCTCTTCGGCGCGGCGCGGAGATTCGTCGGCGATCGGGCGGCGCTCCTCGGAGCCGCGCTCTACCTCCTGACGGGCGTGGTCACCTTCCACGAGGTCCTCATCCTCCAGGCGGCGCTCGACCCGTTCCTGACGGCCCTGCTCCTTTCCTGCTGGCGCGGGCGCTCGTTCCGCCAGCGATTTCTTCGAAGGTGAATGGAGGGACCCGGGGGGCTTCGCGTGGGCGGGCTGTTCGGTGGGCGCGGCCTTCGGTCTCCTTGCACTGAACAGCCCCAATGTGCTCCTCTGCGCGGCGGCGATCGCGCTTCCTTCCTCTCCCTCTCGTCGCACGCACGCGAGGCGCCACCTCCTTCTTCTCCTTCGAAGAATGCTCTCTTCGGACGCTGCGGTCCGTGGCGGCCTTCGTCGCGGGTGTCGTCCTGGCGATCGCGCCGGCTACGCTCCGGAACCTCGCCGTTTCCGGCGAGCCGGTCCTGATCTCCTCGCACGGCGGGTTGAACCTCTACGTCGGCAACGGCCCGACCGCCGACGGCACGTACAGCCCGATCCCCGGCATCACCCCCTCGATCGACGGGCAGGCGCGGGACGCCAAGAAGGTGGCCGAGGCCGCGGAGGGACGCCCCCTGTCGACGCGCGAGGTCTCGGCGCACTTCACTCGGCTCGCCGTCTCGTGGGCCCGGGAGCATCCGGGCGCCGCCCTGCGGCTCTTCCTGAAGAAGCTCGGGCTCCTCGCGAACCGGATCGAGGTGCCGCTCAACCTCAGCTACGCGTGGTACGCGGCTTCCCTCTCGCCGCTGTCGTTCCTCGTCGTCGGCCCGTGGCTCCTCGTGCCGCTCGGGGTCCTGGGCCTCGTCTGGCGGCTCTTCGAGGCACCCCGCCGCGCCTTCGCGGTCTGGGCGGCGTTCGCGCCGGCCTACGCGGTCTCGGTGGCGCTCTTCTTCGTCTCGTCCCGTTACAGGCTGCCGCTCCTCCTTCCGCTCGCCGTCGGCGCCGGCTTCGCGCTCGACGCGCTCGCTTCGCGCCGCCCGCGCCCGGGACGGAAAGCGCCTCGGCCTCGCCGCGGCGGCGCTCGTGCCGCTCGCGTTCCTCGCGTTCCGGCCGACGGGGATCGACGACGGACGGGCGAACGAGGAGACGGAGTACATCCTCTGGCAGATTTCGGCGGGTCAGGACGCGGCGGCGAACGAGCGCCTCGCGCGGCTCGCGAGGTGGCACCCGCTTCCCGGCGTCCTCTGGTTCCGCTCGGGGCGGGCCTTTCTGGAGACGCGTCGCCCCGAGGAGGCCAGCGGCCGCCTTCCGGAAGGCGCTCGACATCGACCGGGACCAGCCCGAGACGCTCCTCGCGCTCTCCGCAGGCCTGCGTCGGGGCGGGAGACCTCCCCGGAGCCCTCACGGCCCTTCGCGCCGTTCCCGCCGGCGCCGCCGGAGGAGAGGCGGGCGCCATCCCCGAGGCCGAGGGGCTCGCGCTCCTCGACGGCGGCCGCGAAGCCGACGCCCTGCCGTTCCTCCTCGAGGCGTGCCGGATCTCGCCGGGGCGCGCGAGCGCGCACCAGAACGCCGCGACGCTGCTGGGGCGGGCGGGGCGACTTTCCGAGGCCCGGGCCCATGCCGCCGAAGCTCTCCGCCTGAATCCCTCCTACGAGAAGGCCCGCGCGCTCCTCGAGGCCCTCGGCGGCAAGCCCCCCGCCAAATAGAACGGCCCGGCGTCTCCGCCGGGCCGTTCAGATGAACGCCAGAGTCAAAGGGGCCGCGGGGGAGCGCCTTTTCGGGCCGCGAACCCGCGGCAGGGTTCCCCCGAGGCAATGCTAGAAGTCGAGCCGGGCCGAGAGGACGAACCGCCGCGGCGACGCCCAGGTCGTGGGATACCCGAACTCGGTGTTCGGAGACTTTCGCGCGCTGCTGGCCCCAGTTGCGAGGCCGGGACGCCGTCCACGTACGAGTCGCTGTACTGGATCCGGTTGACGGCGAGGACGGTCTGGGTGTCGAAGAGGTTCTGGACGCGCGCCTCGAGGCGGATGCCGAGGCTGTCCGACGGGCGGAAGGTGTAGGCCGCGAGGAAATCGAAATTCGTCCACGTCGGCAGGCGATAGACGCCCGCTTCCGCGGGCGTGCAATCGGCGAGCCCGGTGGCGGCGTTCGCGGTGCAGATGCCGATGTAGCGGCCGCTCGTGGTTGACGGCGTGGCGCCGCGGGGCTCCCAGGGCGTCCCGCTCTGGACGCGGAGGAAGCCGCCGAAGGTGAGGCCGAACGGGAAGTCGTAGCTCCCCATCAGTTTCGCGATGACCGGGCGGTCCTGCCCGAGGCGGCCGTACCGGTTCGCGTCGGCGCTGTTCCAGCCCGGCTCGTCCTCCATGAAGGACGACGTGTTGAAGAGGCCCGTGTCGTAGTCCTCGTCCCAGTTTCCGGAGAGCTTGCTGAACGTGATGTTCATGTCGGCGTACCAGCCGCTCCGGTACCGCTTCTGGACGTCGAGCGTGAGGGCGCGGTAGACCCGGCGGGCCCACGGGATGTTGGCCGCCTGGAACGAGCCGAAGTAGTTGTTCGGGTCGATCGGCACGTCCTCGAAGGCGTTGTGCAGGTTCCGGTACTGGTAGTAGACGTCGAAGCTGATGTCCCTGGTGGCGGCCGCGGAGTAGCCGATCACCCATTCCTGGTAGTACGGCGGCTTGAGGTCGGGCGGGATGTACTTCCCGGCCGAGGAGCCCCGGAACTCTTTACCGAGGTAGGCGCCGGTCGTCCCGTCGAAGTAGGCCTGGTCCTGCCGGATCCGGAACGGGGCGAAGGAGCGGGAGGTGGACTTCTGGTCGACGCCGGCGTACTGGCCGTACGTCGAGTAGAACTTGTCGCCCTGGATCAGGTTCGCGTTCCAGGTGATGCCGAAGCGCGGCTGGATCTCCTGGTCCCAGCCGAACGTCATGAAGTTGTAGCGGACGTCCGAGGTGTACGGCGCCGTCGTGGCCGAGCCGCAGACCTGCCCGGCCGGGCAGACCTGGGCGAAGTCGTCCTTGTTGGCGAGGACGCCGAGGTAGAGCGTCAGGTTCTTCCAGGTGATCGTGTCCTGGATGAACGCCGCGTACGTCCGCGCCTTGCCGTACTGGATCGGCTGGGAGGTGTAGTACCGGGCCCGGTACGTCCCGGACTTCGACGTGCCGCAGACGGAGGCCGGGCAGGTGAAGGTGCCGTTGCCCCAGAGGCCCCAGCCGCTCGTCTCCCGGACGGTGTTCAGCGAGACGTCCTCGTACCCGCCGCCCAGCTTGAACTGGTTCTGCGTCGGCCCGAGGTCGAAGTACTGGCTGAGCGTCGCCTTGACCTCGTTGCGGGTGTACTTGTCGCCCGTGTTGTTGAACTCCGGATAGCCGATGTTTCCCCCGTTCTGGGACGGAGGGCAGGTAGGCGGCGGAGGCCGCGAGGTTCGCGGGGTTGATGGTGTTCGGCTGGAACGGCGCGAGGCCGGCCACGGCCTGCGAAGTGTCGTTCTCGCTGTAGTAGACGTACTTCGCCTCGACGACCGTGTTCTTGGAGGCGAACCAGTCGACGTAGGCGTTCCCGATGTAGTTCGTCGTGTCGGACTTGTATGCCGCGGTCGTGTAGTCGTAGATGGAGTTGAACTGGTTGTCCCACTGCACTCGGCAGCGCGCGGAAGCCGCCGTTGACGAGGACGGTCGGGCCGAGGAAGGCGGTCAGCTTCCCGAAGTAGTCGCCGTGTGTTCGAGGTCGAGTCGGGCTGGGTCGTCGTGACGCTCCGACCGTGGCCGACTGGCCGCTGGTCTTGCGTGCTGCGTAGTAAGAGGCGGAGACGTAGCCGAAGAGGACGTCCTTCAGGATCGGGAACCCGAGGTTCACCTGGCCGTTGTAGTTGGTCAGATCCGACGTCGTCCCGAAGTCGTTGTTCGCCTGGAAGGCGCTGGGGGACGCGTTGAAGAGGACGGTCCCGAAGATCTGGTTCGCCCCCGATTTCGTGACGGCGTTGAACTGCGCGCCCGAGGTCCGGCCGAACTCGGCACTGATGCCCGCCTTCTTGACGTTGAAGTCGGTGATGTCGAGCTGGTTCGTGTTCGACCCGAGGAAGCCGTAGCCCGGGTTCGTGATGTTGACGCCGTCGAGGAGGTACTTGTTGTCCTGCCGCGTCGCCGCCCGGAGACGGAGACGTAGCCGATCTCCGCTCGTGTCGGCGGCCGAGCCCGGAGTCAGGTTCAGAAGCCCCTGGTACGACCGGTTGAGCGGAAGGTCCTTGATGACGTTCGCGGTGTAGTTGAAGTTGACCTCGGAGGCCTTCTTGTCGATCTCCGACGCCACGCCCGTGACGGTGATCTCGACCGTGGTCGTCTGGACGAGCGTCGAGCGTGAGCTGCGCGTCGTTGTCGACGAGGACGAGGACCTTCTGGCTCGCGATGCCGAGGCCCTTCAGCTCCGCCGTGACGACGTAGTTGCCGGGCAGAAGGACCGGAAAGTTGAAGCCGCCGTTCGCGCCGGTGACAGTCGTTGCGCGGCGCCTGCGCAGCCGACGGCTTTCACCGTGGCCCCGGGGACGGGCTGGCCGGTGCCGTCCTTGACGACGCCCGAAATGGAACCGGTTTCACCCGCGTAAACGGTGGCCGCGCGACACGGCCAGCACGAGCGCGAGCAGAACTCGCAACGCAATCTTCATGAATTTTCCTCCTCCAAAAGGTGAACGAATAAGGGTTTCCCCCGTAATGCGCCGAGTCTTGTCCAGAGATGATGCCCTGTCAATGGGAACTGCGGGCCCGGAAGGCCGCCGACACGCGTCCGGCTTTCTCCGACGCGGCGCGGCCTAGCGCGCGGACGGGAACGGAGACCTTCAAAACGATGGATTTCCATCGCTCCGACTGCGCAACGTCCTCGAAGATCGTGTAGAAGACCGGCGTCGCCACGAGGGTGAGGAGGAGCGACAGCGTCTGCCCTCCGATGACGACGATGGCGATCGACCGGCGCTCCTCGGCGCCCGGGCCCGTGCCGAGCGCGAGCGGGATCATCCCGGCCACGAGGGCGAGCCGTCGTCATCAGGATCGGCCTCAGCCGGTCCCGGTTCGCGAGGATCACGGCCGGGGCCGCGGGCCATCCCCTCCCGGCGGCGGAGGCTGTTCATGTGGTCGATCTGGAGGATCGCGTTCTTCTTGACGACGCCGAAGAGGACGAGGATGCCGAGGGCCGAGTAGAGGTTGATCGTGTTTCCCATCGCCCAGAGCGAGAAGAGGGCGAACGGGATCGAGAGCGGCAGCGAGACCAGGATCGTGACGGGATGGATCAGGCTCTCGAACTGCGAGGCGAGGATCATGTACATGAAGGCGATCGAAAGGAGGAAGGCGAAGAAGAACTCCTTGAACGTTCTCTCGAACTCCCGCCCGCGCCCGAGGACCGTGACGGAGTAGGACGCGGGGAGATTCAGGTCGGCGATCGCCTTCTTGAGCGCGTCGATCCGGTCCGCGAGGGCGTAGCCCGGGGCGACGCCGGCGAAGAGCCGGACCGTCCGCTGGCGGTCGAGGCGCTCGATGCGGGACGGGGCGAAGCCCGGGTCGACGTCGACGACGTTGTCGAGCCGGACGAGCCCCCCGCGCCGGGACGGGACGAAGAGCCGCGAGATCGTTTCGGCGTCGCTCCGGTCCTCCTTCTCGAGGCGGAGCTGGACGTCGTAGTCCTGTCCGACGGACTCGTCCCGGAAGCGGCTCACCCGGTCGTCGCCCCCGACCATGATCCGCAGGCTCTCGGAGACGTCCGTGACGTCGACGCCGAGGTCGGCGGCGCGGTCCCGGTTCGACGCGGATCCGGAACTCGGGCTTGTCGAGCCTGAGACCCGTGTTCGCGTCCACGACGCCCGGGATCTCGCCGGAGAGCGTCTTCTCGCGGATCGTCTCGAGCGAGGAGAGGAGCGTGGCGACGTCGGGCCCGCGCAGCGCGAGAACGATGTCGCCGGGCCCGCCGCCGAAGTTGAACGAGGTGGCGTTCCGGATCGAGCACCGGAGGTGGGAGATCCTCCGGAGGCGGCGCCGCGCGTCGAGCATGACGTCGCGCTGGCTGTAGTTGCCCGTGAACGCCCGCCAGGGGGTCAGGTTCTTCGTCTCGCGCCAGAGCCGCCCGAAGCCGAAGACGCGCTCCTCGTGCGGCTGCGATCCGCACGTAGGCCCCGCCGCTGTTGACCTGGCCGAGGAACGACCCGCCCGACCGACGTCAGGACCGTCGTGACGCCGCGCGTCGACGCGGAGCTCCCGCTCCACCTCGCGCATCGCCTCGTCCATCCCCGGCGAGGCTCATCCCTTCCGGCGCGTCGACGCTCACGTCGAACTCGGCCTCGTCGACGTTGCCGGGAACGAGCTCCTGCCGGACGGCCCTGTAGAACGGCCAGGTCGAGAGGACGACGAGGCCGGCGGCGATCACGACGGCCTTCCGGTGGTCCATCGCCCAGGCCAGGACCTGCGTGTACCGCCAGTCGAGGACGCGGAAGAAGCCGGCCTTGGACGCCGGGTCGGCCCCGTGCCCCTCCCCGGCGCCGACGTGCCCGCGGAGCAGCCTCGCCGACATCATCGGGGTCAGCGTGAAGGAGACGAGAAGGCTGACGAGGATGGCGGCCGAGGCGGTGATGCCGAACTGGTAGAGGAACCGCCCCGAGATCGACGACATGAACGACACGGGGAGGAAGATGACGACGAGCGAGAAGGTCGTCGCCATGACGGCGAGCCCGATGTCGGCGGTCGCCGCCCTCGCGGCCTCGAAGGAGTCCATCTTCTTCTCCTCGATGAAGCGGAAGATGTTCTCGAGGACGACGATGGCGTCGTCGATGACGACGCCGACCATCAGGACGAGCGCCAGCATCGTGACGCTGTTGAGCGTGAAGTTGAGCGCCCGCATCACGGCGAACGTCGAGATGACCGAGGCCGGGATCGCGACGGCGGCGATCAGTGTCGAGCGCCAGTTCCGCATGAAGACGAGGACGACGAGCGAGGCGAAGAGGCTGCCGAGGATCAGGTGGGTGTTGATCTCGTGGAGCGCCGCGCGGATGAAGCGGGACTGGTCCCGGATCGGGAGGAGGGTGACGTCGGCCGGGACGAGCGCCTTCGCCCGCTCCATCGCCTTCTTCACGGCGTCGATGACCGCGATCGTGTTCGCGCCCGACTGGCGGCGGACCTCGAGGACGACGGTCGGCGCGCCGTTCAGCCGGGCCAGGGACCGCTGCTCCTTCGTCCCGTCCGCGACCCGCCCGATGTCCGAGAGCCTGACCGGCGCGCCGCCGACCGTCGCGACGACCATCTCGTTGAACTGTGCGCGCGTCCGGGAAGCGGCCGAGCGTCCGGAGCGAGATCTCGCGGCGGCCGGAGTCGACGTTCCCGCCGGGGATGTCGGAGTTCTGCCGGACGAGGGCGTCCCGGACCGACGTGATCGGGATCCGGTAGGCCGCCAGCCGGTCGACGTCGACCCGGACGTCGATGGCCCGCGAGAGGCCGCCGACGATCGTGATCTCGCCGACGCCGTCCGACCGCTCGAGGACCGGCTTCACGATCTTGTCGGCGATCTCGGTCAGCTCGCGGACGGAGCGGTCGGCCGAGAGGGCGATCGTCATGACCGGCGTCGCGTCGTTGTCGAACTTCTGGACCGTCGGCGGGTCGATGTCGCGCGGGAGGCGCCGG
Source organism: uncultured Acidobacteriota bacterium (assembly GCA_963821435.1). GTDB lineage: Bacteria > Acidobacteriota > Thermoanaerobaculia > UBA5066 > UBA5066 > DAOMFB01. The sequence continues at coordinate 86,012 of CAWGDR010000004.1, read as the reverse complement.
AGCGAGGCGTTGACCCGGTCCCGGACGTCCTGCGCCGCCACGTCGATGTCCCGGTTCAGCGCGAAGGTGATCGACGACGATCGCCGTCCCGATCCCGTTGATGGTCCGGAGCTCCTCGATTCCCTGGACGGTGTTGATCGCCTCCTCGAGCGGCATCGCGACGGAGGACTCCATCTCCTCGGGCGAGGCGCCGGGGAGCGAGGCGCGGACGATGACGGTCGGGAGGTCGACCGACGGGAAGCGGTCGATGCCGAGCTTCGGGTAGCTCGCCGCGCCGATGACGACGAGCGAGAGGACCAGCATCGACGCGAAGACCGGGCGGCGGATGCAGATCTCGGCGAGCTTCTGCACGGCGGGGTCCTACGGCTTTCCGGCGGCGGGCGGGGGAGACGGGGGGCGCGGGGTCTCGTCGGCGACGCCCGTCTCGGGGAGGACGGACATCCCCGTCGCGAGGTTGCCGGGCGCCGCCACCACGAGGTCGCCGGCGCCGAGTCCCGATACGATCTCGACGACGTCACCGGCCCGGCGGCCCGTCACGACGGGGCGCTCGAGCGCCTTTCCGTCCTTGACGGAGACGACCTTCTCGATCCCGGCGAAGACGACGACGGCCGAGGCCGGGACGACGAGTACGGGCCCGCCGGCGTCGCTGTCGATCTCGGCCTTCACGAAGGCGCCGGGGCGGAGCGCCCCGTCGGGGTTCGGGATCTCGGCCTCGACGACGAGCGAGCGGCTCGCCTCCTCGAGCGCCGGCGAGATCCGCGCCACCCGTCCCGTCCGGACGGCCGCGTCGCCCTCGCTCCGGACGCGGACGGCCTGGCCCGGCCGGACGAGGCGTGCCTCCCGCTCCGGGATCTCGAGGCGGAGCCGGATGGGGCTGATCTTCACGAGCGCCGCGACGGGCGTTCCGGCGGCCAGGTACTCGCCGAGCGTTCGCGCGGCGGGACTGGATGCCACCGGCGAACGGCGCCGGGAGCGAGGTGTCGCGGAGCTGCTGCTCGGCGAGCGCGAGGTCCGAGCGGCGCTGGAGGAGGACCGCGCGCCGGTTGTTGACCTCTTCGAGCGAGTCACGGTACTGGCTGTCGGCGACCTTGTAGTTCGCCTCGGCCACGTCGTAGGCCGAGCGCGAGAGGACGCCCTGATCGAAGAGGGACTTCGAGCGGGCGAGCTCGGCCTCGGCCTGCTCCATCCGGGCCCGGTTCTGCCGGACGACCGCGGTGGACTCGGCCTCGACCTCGTCGGCGGTGCCGTCGGGCGGGAGTCCGAGCCGTGCGCGGGCCTGCAGGAGCGCGGCGCGCGCCCCGTCGACCCGGATGAGGAAGTCCGACTTCTCGAGCTCGGCGACGACCTCGCCCGCGCCGACGCGGCTCCCGATGTCGACGTTGAGCCGCGCGAGCCTCCCGGGGACCTTGAAGCTCAGCTCGGCCCGGTCCTCGGCCGCGAGCGTCCCGACGGCCACCACCATCCTCGGCAGGGACTGCTTCGCCGCCGCAACGAGGCGGACGCTCCTCGCCTTCGGCGCTTCCGGCTTCTTCCCGCCGCAGGCGGTGACGAGGGCGGAGGCGAGGAGAAGCGTCGGGAGGCGTCGGGCGTTCACGGCGGTGGCGGTCTCCCGGGACGGCGACGGCCGGTGGGCGAGCGCCGCGGACGGGGGAAAGAGATGATAGAGGAAACCGAGATGAAGAGATCGGCGGTCGTCCTCGTCGCCCTCGTGCCGGTTGCGCTGCGGCTCCTGCTGCTGCCGGTCTTCCCCGTCCCCTCGCCCGCGGTGCACGACGAGTTCGGCTACCTCCTCGCGGCCGACACCTTTGCCCACGGCCGCCTCGCGAATCCGGCGTCCCCGTTCGGAGAATTCTTCGAGAGCTTTCACGTCCTGATCCAGCCCACGTATGCCTCGATGCACCCGCCGGGCCAGGGCCTCGTCCTCGCCCTCGGCGAGGTCGCGACCGGCCTCCCGTGGGCCGGGGTTCTCTTCGCCGTCGCCCTGATGTGCGGCTCCGTGATGTGGCTCCTGCAGGCGTTCCTGCCGCCCCGCTGGTCGCTCGCGGGCGGGCTCGCCTTCTCGCTCCTCTACGGCGTCGAGCACTACTTCGCGAACTCGTACTGGGGAGGGGAGCTTCCCGCGGCCGCGGGCGCGCTCCTCTTCGGCGCCGTGTCGCGGATCGTTCGCGGCCGGCCGGGGCCGCCGAGGCCGGTGCTCTGGAGCCTCGTCGCGGGGACGGGTGCCGGCGTCCTGATGCTGACCCGGCCGTGGGAGGGCCTCTGCGCGGGGCTGCCGGCCGCCGCGGTGCTCCTCGCCGGACTCGTCCGGGCGAAGGAAGGAACGCTCGGCGGACGGCTCGCCCGCGGCCTCCTTCCGGCCGCCGGGATCGTCCTCGCGGCCGGCGGCTGGCTCCTCGTCTACAACCATCGCGTGACGGGAGACGCGTTCACTCCGCCCTACCTCCTGAACCTCCGCCGGTACTACGTCGCGCCCCTCTTCGTCTGGCAGCGCGAGCGCCCCGCTCCCGACTATCCGAACGAAACGATGCGGCGCTTCTACACGGGCTGGCGGGAGAGCGAGAAGTCGATCCGGCGGGTCGACACGGGGAACCCGCTCGTCTCGCTCGGGATCTGGCTCCGGGATTTCAAGATCGTCTCGGGCGCGGTGGCGGCGGGGGCGCTGCTTCTCGTCCTTCGGCGCAAGGCCGCGCTCCCGGTCTTCTTCGCCGGGACGTTTCTGGCGCTCGTCTCCCTCCAGACGGTCCGCCTCTTCCACTACCTCGCGCCGGCGCTCGGAGTCCTCGCGCTCCTGATCCTGATGGGCCTGCGCGCGCTCGGCGGGGTCCGGTGGGGCGGCCGGAGGCTCGCTCGGTTCCTGCCGGCCGTCGTCGTCGCGGCCGCGGCGGTTGGCCTCCTGCGGAACACGGCGCTCACGCTCCACGAGAGAGCTACTCAGCCCCGGGTCGGCTTTCGCGAGCGGCATACGGATCTCGTCGCAACGCTCGCCGCGATGCCAGGACGGCATGCTCGTCTTCGTCCGCTACGGCCCGATGCACAACGTCCACGCACGAGTGGGTCTACAACGGGGCCGATCTGGAGGGGTCCCGGGTCCTCTTCGCGCACGACCTGTCGCCGGAGAAGAACGAGCGCCTGCTCGCGCACGATCCGTCGCGGACCGCGTGGCTCTTCCTCCCGGAGGAGCAGGACGCGCTCGTCCCGTATCCTCGCCGCTGACGTGCCGCCCCGCGCCCTCCTCTACCTGCACGGCCTCGCCTCGTCTCCGAGGGGACGGAAAAGGGCGGTACTGGACGGCCCGCTTCTCCGGGGAGGGGGTCGTGGTGGTCGCCCCGGACCTGAACGTTCCGTCGTTCGGGGAGCTCTCGTTCGACGAGATGCACGCCGAGGCCGTCGTCGCCTGCGCCGAGGCGAAGCCCCGGGTCGTCGTCGGCAGCTCGCTCGGCGCCCTCGTGGCCCTCTCCCTCGCCGACACGCTCGGGCCGGAGGGCCCGCCGCTCGTCCTCGTCGCCCCGGCCCTCGGGTTCGGGGAGCGGTGGGCCTCGACGCTGCCCCGGGGGGAAAGCGTCGAGATGTTCCACCACGGCGAGGGGCGAAATCTCCCGATCCGCCGGGCGTTCTTCGAGGAGATGGCGGCGGTGACCGTGGACGCGGCGCCGCCGCCCGTCGCGGTCTCGGTCGTCATGGGAACGCTCGACGAGACGGTCCCGTTCGAGCAGGTCGAGGCTCGCTGGAAGGAGTGGGAAGCCTCGGGGCGGCTCGTCCCGCTCTCTCGCTTCCACGCGGTCCCCGGCGGAGACCACGGCCTCGTCGACTTCGGCGACGCGATCGAGGCGGCGGTTCGGGAGAGAATGTCGGGCTGACCATGCTCGGGCTTGCCCGCTCCACCGTCCTCCTCGCGGCCGCCGCCGGCCTTGCGCTCGTCCTGGCACTCCCCGCCGGGGCGATCCTCGAGTTCCCGCTTCCGGCGAGCCGGCTCCCCAACCAGATCACGTCCGGGCCGGACGGCGCGCTCTGGCTCACCCAGGTCGACCGCATCGGCCGCGTCACGACGGGCGGCGTCGTCACGGAGCTGGCCGTGGGCGCCGTGAGCAACGCGCAGGGCATCGTCCTCGGCCCCGACGGCGCGCTCTGGTTTACCGAGAGCGCCACGGTCGGACGCCTGACGACGGCGGGAGACCTGACGCATTTCCCGGCGCCCGGCGCGCCGCAGCAGATCGCCGTCGGGCCGGACGGTGCGTTGTGGTTCACGGAGTCGAGCAACAAGATCGGACGGCTGACGACCGCGGGCGGCCTCACGGAGTTCACGATCCCGTCGGCGAACAGCGGCCCGCAGGGGATCGTCGCGGGCCCGGACGGCGCGCTCTGGTTCACCGAGTCGGCGAAAGGCCAGGTCGGGCGCGTCACGACGGCGGGCGTCATCACCGAGTTCCTGACGCCGACACCGGCTTCGAGTCCGTACGGGATCACTGTGGGCCCAGACGGCGCTCTCTGGTTCAACGAGAACGGCGCTTCGGCGATCGGTCGGATCACGACCGGCGGCGCGATCACGGAGTTCCCCCTCCCGGCGACGACGCGAAACTTCGACATCGTCGCGGGACCCGACGGCGCGCTCTGGTTCACGGAGTACGACGCGGAGAAGATCGGGCGCATCACGACGGCCGGCGTCGTGACGGAGTTCCTCGTCCCGACGGCCGACTCGGGGCCGTACGGCATCACCGCGGGGCCGGACGGCCATCTCTGGATCACGGAGTTCTTGGCCGGAAAGGTGGGGCGGTACGCGATCGGCGAGAGCCCGCCGCCGGAGGTCGACCGCGAATTTACGCTCCCGGCCGGCTTCCTGCCCTACGGCATCACGTCGGGACCGGACGGCGCCCTCTGGTTCGCCGAGGGCGACCGCGTCGGGCGCTCGACGACGGCGGGCTCGATCACGAGCCGGGCCGTCGGGCTCGTGAGCAACGGGACCGGCATCGTGTCCGGGCCGGACGGCGCCCTCTGGATCGCCGAGTCGAGCACGAGCCGGGTCGGCCGCCTCGCGACCTCCGGCGCCGTGACGCATTTCCCGGTTTCCGGCAACCCCCAGGACATCGCGGCGGGGCCCGACGGCGCGCTCTGGTTCACGGAATCGAGCAACAAGATCGGGCGCTTGACGACGGCCGGCGTCCTGACGGAGTTCGCGATCCCGACGGCGAACAGCAATCCACAGGGAATCACGTCCGGGCCGGATGGAGCCCTCTGGTTCACGGAGACGGCGTCGAACAAGGTGGGGCGCGTCACGACGGCGGGCGCGTTCACCGAGTTCCCGATTCCCACACCGGCCTCGGCCCCGAACGGGATCGTCGCGGGTCCCGACGGGAACCTCTGGATCGGGGAGTCGGGCGGCAGCCGCATCGCGCGCCTGACTCCCGACGGCGACTTCACGGAGTTCCTGCTGCCCGCGACGACGCGCACGTTCGACATCGCGGCGGGGCCGGACGGCGCCCTCTGGTTCACCGAGTTCGACGCCAACAGGATCGGGCGGATCACGACGTCGGGCGGGATCTCCGAGTTCCTCGTTCCGACGCCGGATGCCGGGCCCCTCGGGATCGCGGCGGGTCCCGATGGAAACATGTGGTTCACGGAGTTTCCTGTCGCCCGCATCGGGCGCGTCGCGCCGCCCCCTCCGGTCCCGGGCTCGAGCTTCTGGACGGTCACGCCGTGCCGCCTCGTCGACACGCGCGGCGCCCCGGGGCCGCTCGGCGGTCCGGCGCTCCTCGCGAACACGCAGCGGCTATTCACGCTGACGGGGAGCTGCGGCGTGCCGGCCGAAGCGCGCGCCTTCGCCGTGAACGTCACGGTGACGGGTCCGGCGACCGCGGGCACGTTGAGCTTCACGCCGGCGGGCGCCGTCCCGTCGGCCGCGACGACGATCTCCTACGCGGCGGGACAGACCCGCGCGAACAACGCCGTCGTCGGAGCCGGCGCCGGCGGTTCCGTTCTCGTCCTCTGCACGCAACCCTCGGGAAGCGTGCACCTCGTCGTCGACGTCAGCGGCTATTTCCGCTGAAGCGCGGAGCCCGACCCACCGTGAAGTAGTAGACGGGCACCCCCGCCGCCACGACGCCGAGCACCGCCAGCGTGCTCCAGCGGCTTCCCGGATCCGCGATCGCGTTCCCGAGGAGGAGCAGGACGGAGCCCAGGAAGAGGAGTGGCACCCACGGGTAGAGCGGCACGCGAAACGACGGGGAGTAGCCGGGCTTCTTCCGGAGCCGGAAGATCGACGCCACGGAGAGCGCGTAGAAGGGAAGGAACGCCGTCACGAAGGCGTCGGCCAGCTGCTCGAAGCTCCGGAGGAGAACGAAGACGATCCCGAGCGCCGCGGTCATCGAGATCGAGATCCAGGGTGTCCCGAATCGCGGGTGGATCCGGGCGACCGGGGCGAAGAAGAGGCGGTCGTCGGCCATCGCGAAGAAGACGCGCGGGCTCGTGAAGAGGACGGTGTTGAGCGTTCCGAACGTGGAGATCATGACCGTGACCGAGACGAAGAGGACGCCCGCCGGGCCGATCACGCGTTGGGCGACGTCGGCGGCGACGAGCTTCGAGACGCGGATCTGGTCGACGGGGAGGACCGCGAGATAGGCCAGGTTCGCCGCGAGGTAGATCGCGACGACGAGGAGCGTCCCGCCGATGAGCGCGCGCGGCAGGTTGCGCGCGGGGTCCTTCACTTCGCCGGCGTTGTAGGCGAGATCCGCCCACCCGTCGAACGCCCAGAGCGTCGAGACGAGCGCGAGCCCGAACGCCGCGAGCGTGAAGCTCCCCGCGGGAACGGCGGGCGTGAAGTGTCCGCCGGTCTTCGGAAGGCCGAAGGCGAACGCCGCCATCACGATGAAGACGAGGCCGCCGTACTTCGCGAGGACGGTGACGTTGCTGACGGCCGCCGAGAAGGAGACGCCGACGACGTTGAAGAGCGCCGTGAGCGCGATCGCGAGCGCGGCAAGCCACCGGACGTCCCCCGCGTGATCCGGGGCCTGCGGGTTCCGTCCGAGGACGCGGAAGAAGTACTCGGCGAAGGTGATCGAGATCGCGCCGAGGGACGCCGCCCGGATCATCGAGAACTGACCCCACCCGAACAGGAAGCCGGCCAGCCGCCCCCAGCCATCCCGGCAGAAGACGTACATCCCGCCCGTCTTCGGGAGGGCGCTCGCGACTTCCGCCAGCGTGAGGGCGCCGCAGAGGGCGAAGACGCCCCCGGCCGCCCAGACGGCAAGCATCGGGAGCGGGCCGGGGAGCTTGTCCGCGATGCCGGCCGGCGACCGGAAGATGCCAGAACCGATCGTGGAGCCGATGACGACCGCGATCGCGCTCCAGAGGCCGAGCCGGCGCGCGAGCTCCGCGTGCCCCTCGGGCTTGTTGGGCTCGGCCATGCGACGGGGAGGATACCGCCCGGCGGCGCCGGCGAGGCCCGAATCGGCCGTGCTACTTTGTCCGGCGCATGGCGACGACGTACACGGCGGCGGACATCACGGTCCTCGAAGGGCTCGAGCCGGTCCGCAAGCGGCCCGGCATGTACATCGGGGGCGTCGATACGCGGGGCCTCCACCACCTCGTCAACGAGATCGTCGACAACGCCGTCGACGAGGTGATCAACGGCTACGCGACGCGCCTCGACGTGCGGCTCTTCCCGGACGGCCGGGAGATCGAGATTCAGACAACGGGCGCGGCATTCCGGTCGACGTCCACCCGAAGTACAAGAAGCCCGCGCTCGAGCTGATCCTGACGACGCTGCACGCCGGCGGGAAGTTCGAACAGGGGAACTACGTCCACGCGGGCGGCCTCCACGGCGTCGGGGCGTCGGTCGTCTGTGCGCTCTCGTCCGGGATGACCGCGACGGTCCGCCGCGACGGGGCGGAGTGGGAGCAGACGTACTCGCAGGGAAAGCCGACCTCGAAGCTGAAGAAGCTCTCGGGCGGCGACAAGGTGAGAGGGTCGGGGACGACGATCCGCTTCCGCCCCGACCCCGAGATCTTCGGCAGGCTCTCCTTCTCGGCGGCGGAGATCCGCGAACGGCTGGAGGCGAAGACCTACCTCCACCGCGGCCTTCGCGTCGTCTTCACCGACGAGACGCAGAAGCCCCCCGTCCGCGAGGAGCTCCAGCACGACGGCGGGCTCCACGACTTCCTGAAGAAGGTCATCGTCGAGCGGGGGAAGGCGCCGACGACGCTCTCGGAGTTCGTCCTCGTCCGCGAGGCCGAGCCCCGGCTCGAGATCGCCCTCGTCTGGACCGAGGCGACCGAGGAGTACGTCCGCTCGTTCGTGAACGGCATCCCGACGCCGTCGGGAGGAACTCACGAGAACGGCCTCAGGGGCGGGATCGTCAAGGCGGTGCGCAACTACCTCGACACGCACCAGCTCCTCCCCAAAGGGGTCAACGTCACGGCCGAGGACGTCCGCGAAGGGGTGACGGCGCTCCTCTCGGCCTACGTCCTCGAGCCGCAGTTCCAGGGGCAGACGAAGGACCGGCTGAACAACCCGGAGATGGCCGCGCAGGTGGACGGCGCGGTCCGCCCGGCGCTCGAGAAGTGGCTGAACGAGAACCCGACGCTCGCCGAGCCGATCGTGGGGCGGATCGTCCTGGCGTCGCGGGCCCGCGAGGCGAGCCGGGCCGCCGCCCAGCAGGTGACGCGGAAGACGGCCGTCTCCCACCGGCTCAATCTCCCGGGGAAGCTGGCCGACTGCGCCTCGACGGACCCGTCCGTCTCCGAGCTCTTCATCGTGGAGGGGGACTCGGCCGGCGGCTCCGCGAAGCAGGGACGCGACCGCGAGACGCAGGCGATCCTGCCGCTCCGCGGAAAGGTCCTGAACGCCGAGCAGGCGAACTCCGCCAAGGTGACCGGAAACAAGGAGCTGAACGACATCGTCTCCGCACTCGGCTGCGGGGTCGGGGGGGCGTTCGACGTCGGCCGGCTCCGTTACGGGAAGGTCTTCCTCCTGATGGACGCCGATGCCGACGGCCACCACATCTCGACGCTCCTCCTGACCTTCTTCTGGCGGCACCTTCCGAAGCTGATCCAGGGGGGCACGTCTTCCTCGCCCAGCCCCCCCTCTACCGGATCGACGCCGGGAAGGAGACCTACTGGGCTCTCGACGACGCCGAGCGGGACGCGATCTTCGCGAGGCTCCCGGGAAACGTGAAGCCCGAGGTCATGCGGTTCAAGGGGCTCGGCGAGATGATGCCGGAGCAGCTGAAGCAGACGACGCTCGACCCGCGGCGGCGGCGCGCGGTGAAGGTGACCGTCCCCGACGTCCTCGAGGCCGAGCGGACCCTCTCCGAGCTGATGGGGAAGGACGCCTCCGCGCGCTACCGCTTCATCACCGAGCGGGCGCGAGACGCTGATTCACTCGACGTGTGACCGCTACTTGCCCTGCACTTTCACGGCGGGCAGCAGGAAGGAAATCGAACCGAGATTCGCACCGCCCGGGTGCAGGTTGTTGCTGCACGAGATCTTTCCGGCGCCGCCCCCGCCCCCGAACGAGACCTTGCTCGACGCGTCGAAGTGAACCTGGAGGACGTCGCCCTGTGTGGAGCCGCCGGCAGGCCGCGCGTCTCGCCCGCCCGCACTGAATCGCGAGACCATCCCCGAGAAGAACCGACCTTGAACCTCGGCGACACCCGTGCCGTTCCTGAGGACCTCGATGAGGATTCCCTGCGTCCCCTGCTTGAGGCTCATTTCGTAGATGCCGGGCGGCTGAGGCTTGCCGTCGAGGCCCCTGAAGGCGGACGGAATCGAGACGCCTCGGATGAGCGTGTCGGCGCCCACGACGGGCAGGATCGCAACTTCGTCCATCGCGTGGAGGCGGGGTGCTGAGAGGAGTGCGAGGGCGACGAGAACGGGCGTCGTCTTCTTCATGGAGCCTCCCATCGGCCCTCAAGATGCGGCGCGCTTCGTCGCGTCAGTGCGGGATCGCGAGCGGCGTGACACCGATGTTGGCGTGGCTCGGCTCCCCGACGCAGACGACCCTGCCGGACCGGTCCCACGGCTGCCCGGCCGCGCAGTCGGGATCGAAGATCATCGTCACGAGGTAGCAGTCGTGCGGGCAGCAGTTGAAGACCCGCTCGACGAGGATCGTGAACGTCTTTGTCTCGCCGGAGCCGAGGCCGGTGAATTCGGCGGTGCCGGCGACCGCTCCTCCGGGCGCCGTTCCCCTCGAGATCGAGACGAGGCCGTGGCAGCGGATCGGCATTCCGCCCGTGTTCCGGATCGTCACGACGAGGTTTCCCGCCTTGCCACAGGTCCCGCTCCACGTCACGGACTCGATCTTCGCGAGGGGGGGAAGGGTCGGCACGGTGCCCCCCTTCGGCACTTTGGGCGCGACGGGGGGAGGGGTGAACTGCGCCGCGGCGGGGACGGCCTGAAGCGCCAGGGTCGTCATCAGCAGGGCTAGGGCGCGCTTCGTGGAAGATCTCCTCGGTTGTCGGTTACCGGCCGCGCGTACTCGGCGTGCCGGGGACGGCCGGGCGGCCGACGGCGCCCGGAGGGAGCGTCGGGGGCGGCGCGCCGCAGTCGAGCGTGAAGTTCGCGGGCTCGGAGAGCCTGTCCTGCGGCGTGAGGACGTGGAGTTTCATCCAGCCGTGATAGGGGTGAAAGGCTGGCGACCGGGCACCCAGCTTCCACTCGATCGTTGCGATGGCCGCGTGAGCCCCGTCGTAGACGACCGGGGCGTGAGGGGTCGTGTCGACCGCTCGGTCGCTCCTCTCCCATCGGTACGTGAAGCGCCCCTCCTTGCTCAGCCCGACCTTTCCCGTGAACTTGAACGTCACGGGGCAGGGGCCGGAGCTCGACGCGGGGGAGACCTGCGTCGTGACCGCGACGACCTCCAGCGCCGGGGCGGTCCGGGCCGCGAGCGCGAGGGCCGACGCCAGGACGACAAGGGCGAGTCGCGGTGAACTCATGGATCCTCCTTCGGGATGGGAAGATGCGGCGCCGGCCGGCGGCCCGCAAGGGCCTCGGCTGGTCCCGGAGCGCCGAACGTCGGTCTGGCGGCGCCAGCCGCGCGGTTTGCGGTGCGGGACGGGAGGATCCGTGACTCGTGTCACGAGGCCACAACCAGCGCGACGCCTCCGCGAGCGATAATCGATCGCGTGAGAGATCCTGGCGATCGCCGGCAGGAAACCGATCGGTCCGTGGCGGATTTCCGCGAGAGGCAGGCAGCCATCCGGGGGGCACGCGCTGCAGCGTGGCTCGCGCCATTCGTCGTGACTTTCTCGATGGTCGCGCAGATTCCGACGCCGGTCGCGAAGGGTCTCGCGATTCCTTTCCCCGGGGGCCGCACCGTGGACACGGCTCCGATCCGCCTGACGGGGCCGGGGACGTTCCCGCCCGTGACACTCACGACGGACTCGATCCACCTGACGGGGCCGGGGGCGTTCCCGCCTGTCACGCTTGCGACGGAGCCGATTCGGCTCACAGGGCCGGGAACGCCGTATGAGCCCAAGATCGCGGCGGCACCGATCATGGCCACGGCGCCGGGGGCGTTCCGACCCCTCACGCTCGCGACGGACCCGATCCACCTGACGGGGCCGGGTGCGTTCCCGCCGCTCACGCTAGCGACGGACTCGATCCATCTGACGGGCCCCGGGCCGTTCAATCCGATCACGCTGACGACGTCCCCGATCCGGCTGACCGGACTGGCGTCCAAACCCTGACGTAACGCTGAGGAGGCAGACGTGAATCAACTTTCGACGAAATTCCGGCTCGCGGCCGTGGCCGCTCTATTCGCGTCCGCCTCCGTGGCGAGCGCCGCCGACTTCACGTTCAACGTCCCCGTGAACCTGAAGTCGATCTTGCCCGCCGACGTCCCGGCCTACATTTCGTGCCAGGTCTACAGCGTGGTGCCACCCGCCCCGCTGGGCACCATTCCGGGCGGAGGGACTGCCATCGGCATGGGGAGCAAGCCTTTCACTCTCTCGAAAGGCGGCTACGCGGGAACGGTCGCGGTCACCGCTAATGCGGACGCCGGCAAGGACCCTGCCAACGCCCGCGGGTACATCTGCTGGCTCATGCTCGGGGGACAAAGATGCGTTGTGACCCCCGACTCAGAGCCGTGCCGGGGGGCCACCGCGGCCGGCAACTCGGTCGAGGTCAAGGGCGAGATCAAGGCTCGTTAGCGTCGCCCCCGGGGACGTGTGGCGAGAGAATCGATCTCGTGAGGGACCCCGTCCAGCGCTACACGGAAGGCGACCTGACGGTCACTTTCGACCCGCGCGTCTGCACCCACTCCGGTAACTGCGTCCGCGGGCTCTTCACCGTCTTCGACGTCTCTAAGCGCCCCTGGGTGAACCTCAGGGGGGCCGACGCCGAACGGGTCGTGGCCCAGGTGAAGGCCTGCCCCTCGGGCGCGCTGCAGGCCCGCCGGGAGTCCGCCTCCCCGAAAGTCTGACCCGCCACGCGCGACTAGAATGCCCGCGAGGCGGTGACGACGGGCCGCCGGAGGGCTTCATGGGCGACAAACCGGACGACGACGGCTCGGAGACGTCCGGCACCGGCGTTTTCGACCCTCACCCCGGCGTCGACCGCCCGTCCGCCGAGACGGCCGAGGCCCTCGGCCTCACGGATCTCAAGTGGAAGCCTCTCACCGAGATCCCATTCCTCAACGACTACTACAACGAGACGTACCTCTACCTCGTCCCCTCGAGCCCGCGGCAGGTCTACGTCTTCTGGGAGGTGGGACAGGGGGTTCGCGAGGACCTCGCGAGGCGGTTCGGGGCTGGGTTCTTCGAGCGGAACCATCTGCTCCTCCGCGTCTACGACGTCACCGGGGTCGACTTCGACGGCTTCAACGCGAACTCCTTCTTCGAGGTGGACGACTTCCTGAACGACAAGGTGTCGTACTGGGTCGGCGTCGAGCCGGGGCGGAACTGGGTCGCCGAGCTCGGCTTCCGGGCAACCGGCACGACGTTCTTCGAGAAGGTCGCGCGGTCGAACACGGTCTTCTCGCCGCGCGAGAAGGCCGAGACGTCCGAGCGCTACGCGTCGTGGGGCTCCGCGGGCCTGCCGCCAAACGACGTCGAGATTCCGGTCGAGGCGCACGAGTGGCGGTACAACCAGTACCTCTACTGGAAGCGGCGGACCCACCGCGCGCCCGAGGAGAAGGGGTACTGGGCGCTCATCCTCCACCAGCACCTCCCGTTCGTCCGCCACCCGGAGTACGACGTCTCGCTCGAGGAGCAGTGGTTCTTCGAGGCGGTCACGTCCGTCTACACCCAGCTCCTGAACCTGATGTGGCGGCTCTCGCGCGACAAGGTCGACTTCCGCCTCACCGTCAGCCTCACGCCGCCGCTCCTTTCGATGATGCAGGACCCGCTCCTGAAGACGCGGGCGGCGCGGCACATCGACGAGTGTCTCGCCCTCGCGCGGCGGGAGTGCGACGGCGCCGGCGGGAAGCCGTGGCACGACACGGCCTGGCAGACGTACCACCGGTTCCGCGTCGCCAAGGAGGTCTTCGACACTTACGAGGGGGACCTCACCCGCGGCTACCGCGCCTTCCAGGAGGCGGGGAAGCTGGAGGTGATCACCTGCCCCGCGACACACATGATCCTCCCCCTCTTCCGCCACTTCCCGGAGACGGTCCGCGCGCAGGTGCGGGTCGCCTGCACCCAGTACGAGCGGGTCTTCGGGCGCCGGCCGCGCGGCCTCTGGCTCGCCGAGAACGCCTACACGCCGGGCCTCGACGAAGTCCTCGCCGCCGAGGGGATCCGCTGGTTCGTCCTGAACGACCGGGCCGTCAAGGAGGCCGACACGCGCCCGTTCTTCGGGACGTCCGAGCCGGTCATCACGCCGTCCGGCGTCGCGGCGTTCGGCCTCGACCCGAACACGCGCGAGAAGATCTGGTCGCGCGAAGGGGGCTACCCGGGTCACCCGAACTACAAGGAGTGGTACCGCGACCTCGGCCACGAGGCCGCCTGGGACTACCTCCCCGGCTACTTCCGGACCGCGAACGTCCGCCGGAACACGGGGATGAAGTACTACCGGATCACCGGGAAGGACGTCGGCCTCGGCGACAAGGCGTACTACGTGCCGGCGTGGGCGGACGAGATCGTCCACCAACAGGCCGGGCAGTTCGTCTTCGAACGGGGCGCGCAGGCGAACCACGAGCGGCAGAAGAACGGCGGCCGGAAGCCGTGCATCGTCTCGGCCTACGACGCGGAGCTCTACGGACACTGGTGGGAGGAGGGCCCGGCGTTCCTCGAATCGGTCTTCCGGAAGATGCTCTGGGACCAGACGGAGGTCCGGCTGGTCACGCCGTCCGAGTACCTCGCGGAGCAGCCGCACCACCAGAAGCTCGTTCCGAACGCCGGGTCGTGGGGGAAGAACGACTACTTCCAGACCTGGGTCGAGGAGCGCCCCTTCCAGCCGAACGTCTGGGTCTACCGCCACCTCTACCGGGCCTGCGGGCGGATGGCCGACCTCGCGAGGCGCCACCGCGACGAGCCCGATCCGAAGATCCGGCGCGCGCTGAACCAGGCGGCCCGGGAGCTCTTCCTCGGCGGGGCGTCGGACTGGGGCTTCCTGATCTCGACGGGGCAGGCGGCGCGCTACTCGGAGCTACAGATCATCCGGCACGTCGACCGGGCGCGGGAGCTGATGCGCCAGGCCGAGTCGGGGCAGGTGAACGAGGGGTACCTCGGACTTCTCGAGGACGCCGACACGATCTTCCCGCTCGGCGACATGGACTACCGCGTCTTCTGTTGACGAAGGGACTCGGAGAGACTCTGTCACGGGGAGACGCCGGATCGGAACCAGCCGTCGGACCGGAATGAGGCTCAGGGAACGGGCTCCACGCGCCGAAGGTCGACGAGGACCGACTCCCGCCCTCGAAAGACGATCAGCTGCGGATGCTGTTCGAGAAAGGGCCTGAGCCTCGCCGAAAGGGGCGGTGGCTCGCCGCTGTACCTCGTGTCGAGAAGGTACCGGAATCCTTCCTTTCGAAAAAGAAGCAGGAGGCCCGCGTCGACGATCCCCTCCGAATCCGCCTGCCGCCAGAGACGGTCGAGGCGAAGGTCGTCCGAGCCGACCCGGATCCGGCGCCCGAGCAGGTAGTAGATCTCGTTGTCACCGGTCGTCACGATCGCTTCGGCGCGAGGGAGGTTCTTCAGGATCCAGAGCTTCGTGTCGCCGGCGGTGTGTTGTTCGATCGCGCGCTCGAGAGGAAACGTCCCCGGAAACCTGATGACGGCCTCCGGAGCCATTCGGCAGGTGAGCAGGAGCGCGGCGAAGACCGCCGCTCCCGTCGGCACCCCGCGGAACGGCCGCCATCGCCTGGCGAGGCCTCGGAGCAGGAACAGGGTCAGGAGGGTGCCGGTCACGTTCAGCAGGACGAGTCCGGTCCCGAGAAGGCGAATGTCGGTCCCGGGTCTTCCGACCGCGAGAAAACAGAAGAGGCTGGCCAGCGACAGGCCGTAGAAAATGCTGACGCCGCGCCCGTCCCACGGGCGCCACCTTCGGGGAACGGTCCGGCGCAGGACCAGCCCCGCCGACAGAAGGAAGGCGATGGCGAGCGGACCTTCATCCCTGGTTTCCAGGAGGCGCTCGACACGCCACGTCACGCCGGGATCGAATCCCGTGGGCGCGAGGCTCGCGACGTACTCTCTCGTGCTCTGGCTGACGCTCCCGGTCCTCATCCAGCTGAAAGGGACGGGAAAGAAGGGATTCCCCGTCGCCGCTGCGTTACGGACGAGCAGCGCACCTCCGGTCGATAGGGCCCCGAGAAGGGCGGCGCCCGCGGCGAGCCCTCGTCTCGCGCCGGGCCGGCGCGCCGGATTGAAGACCCAGAGCGCGATCAGGGGACCCGCGACGAACAGGGCGCTGTATTTGGCGGCGACGGCGGCCCCGATCAGCATTCCCGCCACGAGCGCCGACCTGAGGCCGGCCTTTCCGGGGAACCAGAGAAGCAGGAAGCCCAGGATCAGCCAGAGAGAAACGCCACAGTCGTTCTTCGCCAGAGCCCCGGTCCACCAGAGCGATCGGGTGGCCAGACCCGCGAATCCGCCCAGCAGCGCCGGCACCGGCGGCAACCCGAATCGCGAAAGGAGTCCGATGACCGCGAGGCCCGTCCCGAGCCATCCGAGCGAAAGGTGCGACCACTGCGAGAAGAGCTGGATCGCCGGCAGGCCGGCGCCGTCGTTCCCGAGGAACCATTGAGCCGGATAGAGGTAGAGATACTCCCAGAAAGACGCCATGAAGTTCAGCGGGAGCGCGGCATCGAAAGAGATGTCGCCTCTCTGAACCCAGGAAACCGGCGCGACGAGATGGTAGTAAAGGGCGTCGCCGTGGCGCGCGAGCCGTGTCGCATGAACGAAGCGGACGATCACGTAGGCGGCGAGCAACGCCTGAAGGAACCGCCGACCTCCGCCGCCGGATCGTCCGGTCGCCTCCCGGCGGCGCCGGTGGAAGGAGAGAAGGAAGAGGCCGCCGACGAGGAAGACGGCGGACGACGCCGAGACTCCGCGATGAAGCCCAAAGAGGGCCGCCGTGGACGAAACCCAGAGCGCCCCGATCAGACTTCCCAGGCCGAGGCGAAGCGCCCATTCCTCCGCGGCCGAGACCCCTGGCTCGCGGGCGACCCGGAGGAAGGCGGTCGCAGCCGTTCCCCAGCCGACGACGGCGCCGAGCCAGAACGCGAAGACGGCGAAGAGCTGGGCGAGCTGCCACGGCCCGAACGGTTCGATGGCCCGGGTGGGGCGAAACGAAAAGAGGAGGGCCAGACCCGCGGCCGAAAGTGCCAGCGCCTGGAGGGCGGAAGCGATCGGGGAGGTTTTCGGCTTTTTCAAGGGAGGTCCCGGCTCCGGGCGCGTCAGCGCCGCCGCCCGAGCGCGGCGACCGCCCCGAGGAGAAGCGTGACCTCGCGGGCCGTCGGCTTGCCGCGCTTCAGGAAGGCGTCGATTTCCGCGAGAACGTCTCTCGACCGGCCTCGTCCCGGGTAACCGGCCGAGGAGAGAGTTGCTTTGAGAGTGTCCAGCATGCGGCGCACGTCTCTTGCGGCGGCCGGCGATTCTCCGGGTTCCGGTGTTCCGCGCCTTCGGCGCGGTGCTTCGAAGGAATAGAGAGTCGCCAATGCGATCGCGACGGACTGCGCCAGGTTTAGGGTCGGAAATCCGGGCTCCGTATCGATTCTGAGGCGCGCGGTACACCGGCGCAGCTCCTCGGTCGTCAGGCCGCCCCGCTCCGGTCCGAAGACGAGGGCGACGCGCCGGCCGCGGCGCAGAGAGCGGGAGATGTCGTCGAAGGTCGTGGACGGCGGAAGGCCGCGCGAAACCCGGCCGCGCAGCGACGACAAGGCGATCACGTCGTCGGCTCGCGCGTCCACCTCGTCCCATTCCGCCAGGGTCTTTACCCTTCTAAGCAGATCTTCGGCGCCGGAGGCGAAGGCTTCTGCGTCGGGATGCTCGAGAGCTGCGCGCGGCTGGAGCAGCAGCAGCTCCGCCCCGAAGTTCTTCGCGGCGCGGGCGGCCGAGCCGAGGTTGCCGGGGTTGTGCGTCCGGACGAGGACGGCGAGGAGCGGCATGGGGCCCGATCTTGGGTCAGAATGAGGGGCATGTCGAAGGAGCGCTCCGAAGGAGAGCAGAAGGCCGTCGAGAAGATCCTCTGGGCGCTCGGGCACCGGCTCGTCCGCCTCAGGGACGAGGCGGCCATGAAGACGCTTCGCGGCGAGGAGCCCGAGGGGGTCGAGAAGGGTCTCTCGCTGGCCCTCCGCGAGGTGAACGACATGCTCCCCCGGCGAAAGCGCCTCAGGGGTTAGGCGCCGGACGCCTCCCGGTGTTTGCCGGCGCCGGCACGCCGGGCCGGAACGCCCCTAGGGACCAGTCGACCTGCCGCGTCAGGTACATGAGCGACGCGAGAATCGCGAAGAGAGCGATCGACCCGAGAAGGAGCGCGAAGTCCTCGAGCGAGAGGAGCACGTAGAGGGTTCCATAGAGCGACAGAAGGCCGCCCGCCAGCCCGGCGGCGCGGGCCCGGGCGCCGAGGATCGCCGCCGCGTAGCCGCCGACGCAGGCCACGGTGGCCGCCGTCGCGGCGAGATAGGCCCGGCCGAAGCCGACGTGCTCCGAGAGGGAGAGGAGGAGAAGGTAGAAGAGGGCGAGAGCGAGACCGACGAGGAGGAGCTGAAGCGGGTGCGTTCGCGGCCCCCCGAAGATCTCGAAGAGAAAGAAGGCCAGGTACGTGAGCCCGATGAAGAGGATGCCGTATTTGAGGGCCCGCGTCGTCTGCTGGTAGCCGTCCGCCGGGACGACGAGCGTCACGCCGAAGGCCGACTTCTCGAGGCCGCCGCGGCGGGCCTCGGACTCCTCGCCGTCGCTCCGCCATTGCTGGGGCGTGCCGCGCCCGAGCGCGGAAACCCCCCACGCCGCCGTGAAGCCGGCCGGGGAGACGTCGCGGGCGTCGGGAAGGAACGCGCCGCCGAAACCGGGAGTGGGCCAGGTTGACCGCAGGTTCACGTCCGTCTTCGCTCCCGCGGGCGCCACGAAAAGGGACTGGCTTCCCGCGAGGGTCAGCGAGAGCGAGAAGGGCGTCGGCTCCGGGGCGTCCGCCGAGAGCGGGACGGCCGCGGCGATGCCCGGCTTCGCGGCGGAGGCCCCGCCCCCGCCGGGCCCGACCGGAACGGAGCCCCCCGCCAAGAGAAGGCCCGGCGCGCCCTTGACCCCGCGGACGTCGGAGAGCCCGACCGAGAGCGTCGCCTTCTCCCAGAGGGCGTCCTCCGGGCGGAGCCCGAGCGACCTGAGGTCGGGCGGCGGGAACGAGCCCGACAGGGTCAGCTCGGCCCGGTAGAGAACGGCCTCGAAGAGGCCCCGCCGTCGCCGCTCGGGCGCGAGCGTGCCGTCGACCTTCAGCTCGGACGGAAGAAAGTACGCCGTCCGGATGCAAGTTCGCGTCTTTCCGTCGGCCTCCGTGATCGTCTGCCGGACCGGAAGGGCCAGGAGAGGGCCGACGACGGTCTGGGGGCGCCCCCACGCGGCCCCCATCTCGGCGAGCGCCGAGCGGAGGCGGGCCTCGCGCTCGCCGACGAGGAGCTGGACGAGGAAGAGCGGAACGACGAAGAGGAGCGTGAGGCCGGCGAGGAACAGGACCCGCACGAACGGACTCTGCATGCCGGTGACGGGGCAAGGCCCGTGCCCGGGTCGCGTGCCGGCCGGCAACGGTCGACGGGGGCGGATTCGCTCCGGATCGGAGACTGCGACGAGTTGTGAAGCAGGAGGAAGCCTACCGGGAAGCCGGCGTCACCTGCTGGCCGCGCACGGGCTGGCCGCTCCCGACCGGCTTTCCGTCCGCGAGGTAGTGGTGGTAGGTCGCCGGGAGACCCGCGCCCTTCGCGAGGTCGGAGGTGTCCTGGAGATGGGCGTGCAGGACCGGCTCGGGTGTCCGCCCGCTGCTCCCCGCCTTCGCGAGCGGTTCGCCGGCCTTGACCTTCGCGCCGGGCTTCACGGCGACGCTGCCGTTCTGGAGGTGGAGAAAGAACGAGTACTCGCCGTTGCCGTGGTCCAGGACGACGTAGTTGCCGGGCGCCTCCGCGGCCGCGTCGACGTAGCCCGGCCGCCCGTCCTTCCGGCCGTCCTGCGCCGCGACGACCGTGCCGGCCGCCGGAGCGAGGACCGGGCGTCCCCAGGCGTGGTAGTCCTCGTTCTTCGAGCCGTCGCCCGAGAAGGTCCTGCCGTCCTTCACGACGAAGAAGTCGACGGCGAACCGCTGCTCGACCGTGGTCGCGTGGACGTTCTGCCAGACGGTCGGCCCGCCCCACCAGACCGTCCACGCCCCCTCGAAGGGAAGCCGGAGCGGGGTCTTCGTCTTGTAGGCCGACTTGTCCGTCGGGGCCGCGACCTGCTGCGGTCGCATGCTCACGGAGGTCACCTCGTCCTTCGCGTTGAAGGCCCACGCCACCTCGACGGGCCCCTCGGTCTTCTCGAAGGTCGCGGTCCGAAGGTACCGCCGCGTGCCGGCGAGCGCGTCAGCCTTCTCGGAGAGGACCTTCAGCTCCTTTCCGTACTGCTGGCGCCACGAGTCGATCAGGCTGACGACCTGGCCGCCGGTCATCGCCCGCTCGCGCAGCCCCGGCGAGAACCGCTTCAGGATCTCGGCGACCTCTCCGCGGAGGAGCAGCGAGGTCAGCTTCCGCCCTTCCTCCACCGTCGGATCGGGCTTCGCCGGGCCGGCGGCGGCCGTGCTCGCCGACGGAAGCGCCCCCGGAGCGGAAAGAGAGAGGAAGAGCAGGGCGGACGCGGTCAGGGTTCGACTCTTCAATCGGTGCCTCCGGCCCGCGTATGGTAATCGGACGGGCGGATGGCGAGCCCCGTCACTTGTATTCGGGCCCTCGCCGGCCTAAATTGCGACGCAGTCGCAGAAAGAAGACCGCGACGCAGTTGCAGAGAATAAGGAGGCCTCATGCGGATGCTCTTGCGTGGCTTTCTCCGCCCTCGCCCTCGCCGCTCTCCTTCTTCCGGCCGGCGCCGGCGCCCAGGATTCCGGAGGCCCGGAGCGGGGCCGCTTCCGATCGGCGGACAACGACGGCCCCCCCTTCGTCTTCCAGGGCATCGAGTGGCAGAGCCAGCGGGCCTTCGTCGAGAGCGGCGCCCGGTGCAGCACCCGGTTCGTCGACGAGGAGGAGCAGCTGGCGATCGAGGCCGAGGTGGCGCGGCTCCTGTCCGACAAGGGCCTCCGGGAGCCGCTGGTGACCGGGGGGACGATCAACGTCTATTTTCACGTCATCAACAACGGAACGGGGATCGCGAACGGGGACGTGTCGAGCCAGATGATCTCTGACCAGATCGCGGTCCTGAACGCCGCTTATGGGCCGTGGGGGTGGAGCTTCAACCTCGTCTCGGTAGACCGGACGACGGATGCGACCTGGTACACGATGACGCCCGGTTCGACCGCCGAGCGGCAGGCCAAGACGGCTTTGCGGCAGGGGTCGGCCGACGATCTCAACCTCTACACCGCGAACATCGGCGGAAACCTTCTCGGGTGGGCGACCTTCCCGTCTGATTACCGTCGGCACCCGAGCGACGACGGCGTCGTCATCCTCTTCTCCTCCCTGCCGGGCGGCTCGGCCGTTCCGTACAACGAGGGGGACACCGCGACACACGAGGTCGGACACTGGTTCGGCCTCTACCACACGTTCCAGGGGGGCTGTAACGGCAAGGGGGACTACGTGAGCGACACGAATGCCGAGCGGTCCCCGGCGTTTGGGTGCCCCCAGGGGCAGGATTCGTGCACCTTCCGGAAGACCCCGGGCCTCGACCCGATCCACAACTTCATGGACTACACGGACGACGCCTGCATGTTCGAGTTCACGGCGGGGCAGGACGCCCGGATGGACGACCAGTTCACGGCCTATCGGTTGGGAAAGTAGACCGGTTCAGAGCCCGTATTTCTCGATCCGCGAGTAGAGCTGCGCCCGCGTCAGCCGGAGGAGGCGCGCGGCGCGGCTCTTGTTTCCACCAGCCTGTCTGAGCGCGGCGGCCACGTACGACCTCTCGACCGCCTCGAGGTCGATGCCGCCCGGGGGGAGCGCGTCGGCCGCGGCGGAAGGGGCCTCGGCCGCGTCGCCGCGCGAGACGGAGATCGGAAGGTGGGCGGCCGTGATGAGCCCCCCTCGCAGAGGATCGCGGCCCGCTCGAGCGCGTTCCGGAGCTCGCGGGAGTTGCCCGGCCATGGGTAGGCCATCAGCAGCTCCCGCGCCTCGCGCGAGACGCCGGGCACGGGGCGGCCCGTCGCCGGGCCGATCTCGGCGAGGAAGACCTCGGTCAGGGGGAGGATGTCCTCGGGCCTCTCCCGGAGCGGAGGAAGGCGGATCTCGAAGACGTGGAGGCGGTAGTAGAGGTCTTCCCGGAACTCCCCGCGCTGGATCGCCTGCTTCAGGTCGCGGTTCGTGGCCGCGACGATCCGGACGTCGGCCTTCAGCGCCTTCGTCGCGCCGAGCCGCTGGAATTCCCGTTCCTCGAGGACCCGGAGGAGCTTCGCCTGTACGGAAGGGCTCGTCTCGCCCACCTCGTCGAGAAAGAGGACGCCGCCCGCGGCCTGCTCGAGGCGCCCCGGCTTGGCCGCCGCGGCGCCCGTGAACGCGCCCTTCTCGTATCCGAAGAGCTCCGACTCGAGGAGCTGGTCGGGGAGGGCGGCGCAGTTGATCGCGGCGAACGGACCGTCCGTCCGCGGCGAGCCGCGGTGGATGGCCCGGGCGACGACCTCCTTGCCGGTCCCCGACTCGCCGAAGATCAGGACGGTCGTCTCGGTCGGCGCGACCTTCGCGACCTGGACCAGGACGTCCTTCCACGCCTTCGACTCGGCGACGATTCGTCCGCGGCCGGGCTGCGACTCCAGCTCCTCGGTCAGGCGGGTGACGCGGGCCTGGAGCCGGTCCGCCTTCTCGCGCGCGGCGGCGAGACGGCGCTCCTCCTCGGCGAGCCGCTGGTGAGCGAGGAGCAGGGCGATCTGGTCGGCCAGGAATCGGGCCGCCGGGACGTCCTCCTCGCGGTAGAGGCCGGGTGCCTGCGAGAGAAAGACGAGGCCGCCCGCCGACTGCCAGCGCCCCTCGAACAGGATCGGGACGCGGAGGAAGGACCGGATCCCGACGGCCGACATCAGGCGGCACCGCTCGCTCGCGGGCTCGAGCTCGACCGCGACGTCTTGGACGATCTCGAAGGGCCAGTCCCGCCGTTCCAGCTCCTTCGGCGAGAGGCGGAACTCCTCGGGCATCCCGTGAGGAGCATCTCCGGTGTAGGCGACGAGCCTCACGGTCGTCCGGTCCTCGGATAGGAGGCCAAGCGCCAGCCGGTCGTGCGGGAGCGTCGGCCGGACGATCGCCGAGACCTTCTCGAAGATCTCGCGGACGTCGAGGGTCTCGGAGGCGGCCCGGGCGATCTCCGAGAGGGCCACGGCCAGGCTGTCGGTGGCGCGGGGCGCCGCACCGGCGCCGGGAGCGTTCATGGCGGCATTCTCTCTCACGCTAGACTCGCCGAAGGTGACGGACGAGCGGACGATCGCCGGACTGGCCGAGGGCGTCCTCGCGGGGCGCGTCCCCGCGGTCGCCCGCGCCATCTCATGGGCCGAAGGGGGAGAGCCGGCGTTCCGGGACCTCCTCGCGAGGCTCTACCGGTCGACGGGGCGCGCGCGGGTCACGGGGCTCACCGGGGCGCCAGGGGCCGGGAAGTCGACGCTGACGGCGGCGCTCGCGCGACTCTTCCGGCAGGCCGGAAGGAAGGTCGGCATCGTCGCGGTCGATCCGTCCTCCCCTTTCTCCGGGGGGGCGATCCTCGGCGACCGGATAAGGATGCAGGACCTCTACACCGACCCCGGCGTCCTGATCCGGTCGATGGCGACTCGCGGCCACCTCGGCGGCCTCGCCCGGGCGACGGCCGACGCGGTCGACGTCCTGGACGCGGCGGGCTTCGAGGAGGTCCTCGTCGAGACGGTCGGCGTCGGGCAGGACGAGGTGGAGGTCTTCCGCCTCGCGGAGACGTGCGTCGTCGTCCTGACGCCGGGGATGGGGGACGACATCCAGGCCATCAAGGCGGGCCTCATGGAGGTGGCCGACCTCTTCGTCGTTAACAAGGCCGACCGCGACGGCGCGGACCGCGTCGTGTCGGAGGTGATGCAGATGCTCGAGCTCGGGGAGCACGGCGCCTGGATCCCGCCGATCCTGAAGACGGTCGCCACGTCGGGGCAGGGGCTCGAAGCGCTCGCGGAGTTCCTCGGCCGGCACCGCGCCTTCCTCGACGGCGCGGACGGCGCGGCGAAGAAGCGGGCGCGGACGCGGATGCGCCTCGAAGGGCTGGTCAAAGAAGAACTTCTGAGAAGGGTGGAGAGCCTGAGGGGAGACAACGGCGCGCTTGACGAATCGGCCAGGCGTGTCGAAGACCGCCAGGAGGACCCGATTTCAGCCGCCCGCGCCCTTGCGAGCCGAATCGACCAAGGCTCCGCTGGCGCCGCGCCCCATTCACCTTCCAAGAAGATCTCCGGTCTCGTCTCCCGGATCTCCCACCTCGGCATCGCCGTCGAGTCGATCGGGAAAGGCGGAACTTTCTGGGACCTTCTCGGCCTGACCGAGGAGCACCGCGAGATCGTGGAGTCGCAGAAGGTGGCGACCTCGTTCCGGCCCGTCGGAGAGTCGAGCCTCGAGCTCCTCGAGCCGACGTCGGCGGAGAGCCCGATCGCGAAGTTCCTCGAGAAGCGGGGCCCCGGCCTCCACCACGTCTGCCTCGACGTCGCGGACGTCGACGCCGCGCTCGCGACGCTGAAGGCGGCGGGCGTGAAGCTCGTCAACGAAACCGCGTTCGACGGCGCCGGCGGCTGCCGCGTTGCCTTCGTCCACCCCGCCTCGACGGGGGGAATCCTCCTCGAGCTGTCGGAGAGGAAGAAGGGCTGAGGGCCGGCGTCAGTTCGGGCGCGAGGCCTCGCCGGGGATCGGGTCGGGGCGGAGGACCTCGCGGACGTCGCGGCCGACGATCTGGAAGAAGCGCTCGGCGTAGCTCGCGACGCTCCCGACGCGGGAGTCCTCGAAGATCTTCTCGACGCGGTGGAGCGGAACGAAGAGCTTCGTGACGCCCAGCTCGGCCTCGCCGCCCGACCGGTGCTGGCGCGCCCAGTCGTCGAAGAGCGCGACGTCGATGCCCCGCAACGTCACCCCCGCGGGCGTCAGCGACACGAGGAGGCCCCAGTATTTCTCCTTCGGCTCGACGAGGTGAAGAAGAACCAAACTTCCGGCGTCCATCGCGTTCCCCTACTCTACCCGCTCGCGATCTCGGTTTACCGTCGGGGGGCCTGGGGGGATCGAGAAACCCCCAGGAACATGTCGAGAACTCCCGGGAAGACTAGAAGATGACGGCCGCCACGAAGTACTTCGCCGGCGTGATCTTGCCGTTCAGGATCGCGTCCGCGTCGTCCGGCGACATGTCGAACTTGCCGGCGTTCTCGCCGCCGGAGGTCACGAAGTAGATCTCCAGCTTCTCGATCGGCCGGCCGAGCGCGCGGGACTCCTTCAGGCCGCGCGCCGAGGCGGCGATCGCTCCGAAGACCTGCTGCTCGGTGTCGGTGATGACCTGGAGGCGGACTCCGCGGGGAACGCTGCTGAGCCGGACGCCCCTAGGCCGACCCCCTCGAAGGCCTGCATGAAGGTCCCCGTAGCCTGAAGGTCGAGCGGCGACCCGCCCGCCTCGGCTCCCTTGAGGAGAAGGCCGTGCCCCGGCCCGGCTCCCGGCGCGGCGCCCGGCGCCGCGGCCTGGCCGCCGGCCGGCGCGGGGGCCTCGGCCGGAGATCCCTGGCCGGCGTCCGACGGGAGCTTCATGATCTTCTTGTTCTGCCGGATGTACTCCGAGAGCGACGGCTTCTTGTCGGCCGGCGACTGGATCACCTTCGCCTCCGGCGCGTCGCTCAGGAGGTAGGCGCCGCCGTACCCCTCCTTGTTGGCCTTGTCGGTCCGCTCCTCGTCGACGTCCGCCGTGGCGATCGACTGCGGCGCGCCGAGGGGCGTCCGGAAGAGGAGGCGGTTTCCCTGCACCGTCGGCTTCTCCCGAGCCACGATCCTCGCGCCGTCCTTCGTGTAGATGACGTAGTCGGCGGCGGCCGCACCGGCCACGAGGAGCGCCGCGAGGGCGGCGGCGAGAAAGGCGGCGCGGCGGCGGGCGGAGACCATCGGGAACCTCCCTCGGGCCGTCAGCGGTCCGGACGGCGATGAAGTATAAACGTCCGCTCGGAGGTCCCGTGCTCATCGTCATGGACAGGGCCGCCACCGCGGAGGACGTGGGGCGCGTCGTCTCGGCCGCGGAGCGGCTCGGCCTCAAGGCCCACCCGATCCCGGGCGCGCAGCGGACGGCCATCGGCCTGACCGGGAACAAGGGGACCATCGGGCCCGCCGCCTTCGAGAACCTCCCGGGCGTCCTCGAGGTCATCCGGGTCTCGCACCCCTACAAGCTCGTCTCCCGGGAGTTCCACCCCGAGGACTCGGTCGTCTCGGTCGGGGGGGTCCCCGTGGGCGGATCGGCGCTGACGGTCGTCGCGGGGCCCTGCGCCGTCGAGTCCCGGGACCAGATCCTCGCAGTCGCGCGGGAGGTCAAGCGCCTCGGGGCGCAACTCCTCCGGGGCGGCGCCTTCAAGCCGCGGACGTCGCCCTACTCGTTCCAGGGGCTGGGAGAGCCGGGGCTGAAGCTCCTCGGCGAGGCGCGGGACGCGACGGGGCTTCCCGTCGTCACCGAGGTTCTCGACACCGAGAACGTCGACCTCGTGGCCGGGTGGGCCGACTGCCTGCAGATCGGCGCCCGGAACATGCAGAACTTCGAGCTCCTGAAGAAGGCGGGGAAGACCGGCAAGCCGGTCCTCCTGAAGCGCGGCATGTCGGCGACGCTCGAGGAGTTCCTGCTCGCCGCCGAGTACGTCCTGGCCGAGGGAAACCCGAACGTCATCCTCTGCGAGCGGGGGGTCCGCACGTTCTCGGACTTCACGCGGAACACGCTCGACCTCGCGATCGTCCCCGCCGTCGAGCGCCTCTCGCACCTGCCGATCCTCGTCGACCCCTCGCACGGCACCGGCAAGCGCGACAAGGTGATCCCGATGTCGTGCGCCGCCGTGGCCTGCGGCGCGGACGGCCTCATCGTCGAGGTTCACCACAAGCCCGAGGAGGCGCTCTCCGACGGGCCGCAGGCGCTCACCCCGGCGCTCTTCGGCGACCTGATGGCAAAGATCCGGCCGATCGCCGCGGCCGTGGGACGCACGTCGTGACGGCGCCGGCGTCCGCGCTCCTCGTCCTCGAGGACGGGCGGCGCTTTGCCGGGCGCGCCGTCGGGGCGACGGGGACGACGTTCGGCGAGGTCGTCTTCAACACGGGGATGGCCGGGTACCAGGAAACGCTCACCGATCCCTCCTACCGCGGCCAGATCGTCGTCATGACGGCGTCTCACATCGGAAACTACGGGCTCAACGACACCGACGTCGAGTCGGAGAAGATGCAGGTGGCGGGCTTCGCGGCGCGGCACTTCCCGGATCGCTACTCCTCGGCCCGCGGCCTCCGGACGATCGGCGAGGGGCTGTCGGCGTCGGGAATCGTCGGCCTCGACGGGCTCGACACGCGCGCGCTCGTCCGCCACCTCCGGTCGCGGGGGGTCATGCGGGGCGCCATCTCGACGGAGCGCCTCGACGAGGCGGCCGCCGGCGCGCTCGTCGAGGAGGTCCGGAGCCAGCCCACGATGGCAGGAGCCGCCCTCGCGCTCACCGTCGGGACCCGGCAGGTCTACCGGTGGACGGACGGGCTGCCGGCCGGAGGCCCGACGAAGCGGATCGCCGCGGTCGACTACGGGATCAAACGGAACATTCTCCGGATGCTCGCAGCGCGCGGCCTCGCCCCGACCGTCTTTCCGGCGGCGGCGACGGCCGAGGAGCTCCTCGCCGGCGGCTTCGACGGCTTCTTCCTCTCGAACGGACCCGGCGACCCCGACGCGCTCCCGGCCTGCGTGGCGACCGTCCGGACTCTCGTCGACTCGGGGAAGCCGGTCTTCGGGATCTGCCTCGGGCACCAGCTCCTCGGCCTCGCGTTCGGCGGCACGACCTACAAGCTGAAGTTCGGCCACCGGGGGGCGAACCACCCGGTGAAGGACCTCGTCTCCGGGCGCGTCGCGATCACCTCGCAGAACCACGGCTTCTCGGTGGCGGCGGACTCCCTGCCGGCGAACGTCCAGCTGACGCACGTCAACCTGAACGACGGAACGTGCGAGGGCTTCCGCGCGAAGGACCGGCCCGTCTTCGCCGTCCAGTACCACCCGGAGTCCGCGCCGGGGCCGCACGACTCGGACGCGCTCTTCGACGACTTCAGGCGGCTCCTCTAGGGCGGCGGCCCGTGGACTCGCCCCCGTCCGGCCCGCCGCGCCGCCGCGGCGGCGCCGCGCTCGCCTGCTAGGATCTCCGCCCCGGGCATCTGAACGGAGGGAGGGACCCTGGTGAAAGCTCGCGCCGCGATCTCCGCCGTGTTTCCCGTCGCCCTTTGCATCCTCGCCGCCCCGGCGGCCCCTGCCGCCGACGGCAAGGCCGAAGGGACCCTCACCGTCAACGGCAAGACGGCGAAGCTGGCGTACGCCTACGCGTCGGCCGCCCCCGGCTTCTTCGACAAGAAGAAGGAGGACGTCCACGTCATCCTGAGCGACGTGGCGCTCTCCCCGAAAGCCCTCGGGGACACGTTCGAGAGGATCCACATGGCGGACGCGGGAGCGCTCCACGCGATGGAGATCATCTTCGACGCCGACGGGAAAGTGATCTCGACGTCGTACCGCGACAAGGCCTTCAAGGCGAGCCCGAGCGGCGTCTCGTCGGACGACGTCTTCGAGAAAACCGCCTTCGACGGCAAGACGGTCGCGGGGAGGTTCCGGAGCACGAAGCCCCACGAGTTCTTCGGCGACGTCTACTCCTTCGACGTCACCTTCGACGCTCAGGTCGCGCGGAAGGGGAAGCCCGTCCCGACGGCCGGCGCCGGGAAGAACTGACCCGTAAGATCGGGGCGTGAACGTCCCGGCCTTTCTCGCGCGTCGGTTCCTCTCGGGCCGGAAGGGGGGTCTCCTCGGCACCGTCTCGGCGCTGGCCCTCTTCGGCGTGGCCCTCGGCGCGGCGGCGCTCGTCGTGGCCATGGGTCTCATGTCGGGCTACCGGCACGATCTCGCGCAGAAGCTCGCCGGAACGAACGCCGAGGTCCTCCTCATGGTCGAGCCCAAAGAGGACGTGGAAGGGCTGCGATCGAAGCTCGCGGCGCTCCCCGGCGTCCGCGGCGTCGCCCGGACGGCGTTCGCGCCGTCCCTCGTCCTCTCGGCGGCCGCGCCCCGCGGCACCGACGCGCTCGTCAAGGCGCTCGACCTCCCGGACGGCGCCGCGACGACGCCGCTCCTCTCCCGGGTGCCGGACCTCGTCCGTCGCCTCGGGACGCGGGGCCCGGACGGCCGGCCGGCGGTCCTCCTCGGGGCGGGGCTCGCGAAGAGGCTCGGCGTCGCCGAGGGCTCCCTCGCCGTCCTCGAGACCTCGTCGCTCACCCTCTCGCGCGGCCTCTCTCCTCCGCGGCGGACGCCGGTCACGGTTGCGGCCGTCGTCGACACCGGCTTTTCCGAGGTGGACGACAACTGGGCGGTCCTGTCGCTTCCGGAGTTCTTGCGCCTCGCGCCGCCGGACGCGCGGAGCGGAATCTGGGAGCTGAAGCTCGCGGTGCCGACCGAGTCGGACCGGACGGTGAAGGCCTCCCGCGACCTCCTCGGCTCCTCGGCCACCGTCCTCGACTGGAAGGCGATGAACCGCGACCTCTTCGAAGCGCTCGCGATCCAGCAGACGCTTCTCTTCGTCGTCCTGACGCTGATCGTGGCGGTGGCGGCCGGGACCGTCGTTTCGTCGCTCGTCGTCCTCCTCGCGGAGAAGACGCGCGACGTCGGCGTCCTCGCGGCTCTCGGCGCGCCGCCGCGGGTCGTCCACCGGACCTTCCGGCTGGCGGGGCTTTTCCTCGGGGGCGCGGGGCTCCTCCTCGGGATCGGCTTCGGCGTCGCGGTCTGCGCCGTCCTCACGGCGTTCCGGCTCGTCCGCTTCCCTCCGGAGATCGCGAAGATCTACTACCTCTCGTGGATGCCGTTCCGGCCCGAGCCCCTCCACCTCCTCGCGGTCTTCGGCGTCGGCATGCTCCTCGTCCTCCTCGCCTCGCACCTTCCGGCCCGGCGCGCGGCCAAGCTGGACGCGGCCGAGGCGCTGCGTTACGAGTAGCCGCGCCGCGGGCCGCCGGAGCGTAGACTTTCGCCCCATGAGCGCGGCTCTCTCAGGCGCCGTGCGGCCGGTCGACCCGGGCGACCTCCGCTCGCCGACCGTCGACAAGGTGGCGATCGAGGAACGGGCCGCGTCGCTCGGGAAGCGGTCGATCAAGAAGGCGGCGAAAGTGGCGGGGATCCGGCTCGCGATCTCGATGTGCGACCTGACGACGCTGGAAGGGAAGGACTCCCCGGGCAAGGTCCGGCAGATCTGCGCCAAGGCGATCCGCCCGGACCCCGGGGACCCGTCGGTCCCGTCGGTCGCGGCCGTCTGCGTCTACCCGGATCTCGTCGCGGCGGCGAAGGGCGCGCTCGCGGGCTCGGGGGTGAAGGTCGCCAGCGTCTCGACGGCGTTCCCGTCCGGCCGCTCCCCGCTCGCGGTGAAGCTCTCGGACGTCCGGCGCGCGGTGGCGGCCGGGGCCGACGAGATCGACATGGTCATCGACCGCGGAGCGTTTCTCGCGGGGAATCTCCGGCAGGTCTTCGACGAGATCGTCGCGGTCAAGTCGGCCTGCCAGCGGCCGGCGACCCCTCGCGGGGCGGGCCGCGCCGCCCGGCTGAAGGTGATCCTCGAGACGGGAGAGCTCGAGACGTACGACAACGTCCGACGCGCTTCCGACCTCGCGATCGGCGCGGGCGCCGACTTCATCAAGACGTCGACGGGCAAGGTACAGCCCGCGGCGACGCCGGCCGTGACGCTCTGCATGCTGGAGGCGATCCGCGACCACTGGCTCGCGACGGGCGTCAAGATCGGCATGAAGCCCGCCGGCGGGATCCGGACCTCGAAGCAGGCGCTCCACTACCTGGTGCTCGTCAAGGAGACGCTGGGGGCCGACTGGCTCACGCCCGATCTCTTCCGGTTCGGCGCCTCGAGCCTCGTCAACGACCTCCTCATGCAGCTCCGGAAAGAGCGGACCGGCCGCTACCAGTCAGAAGAAGATTTCACGAAGGATTGAAGAAGGAGACAGATTGAAGAGAGAACGTATTCCTCGAACGCCGGCTGTCAAGGGTCGAAGACCGCTGCACGGCGCGCATGGCGCGCCCTTGACAGCCGCCGTTCGAGAAACAGATTTCCAGCTATCGGCGGCTGCAACAGCAGCCGCCGCATATAAGAAGGGGAATTTGGAACCCGACTTTCAGGGCGGATGGGAGTACGCCCCCGCCCCCGAATCGACGTCGCACTTTCGGATCGATCCGCGGTACGACCTCTTCATCGCCGGGAAGTTCGTCGCGCCGAAGTCCGGGACGTGGTTCGAGACGATCAACCCCGCGACCGAGCGGAAGCTGGCCGACGTCGCCGAGGCGGGGGAGGCCGACGTCGACGCCGCCGTCCGCGCCGCGTCGCGGGCGTACGAAAAAGTCTGGCGGAGGATGCCGGGCAAGGAGCGCGGCAAGTACGTCTTCCGCCTCGCCAGGATGCTCCAGGAGAAGGCGCGCGAGTTCGCCGTCCTCGAGACGATGGACGGCGGGAAGCCGATCAAGGAGTCGCGCGACGTCGACGTGCCTCTCGCCTCGGCGCACTTTTTCTACTACGCGGGGTGGGCCGACAAGCTCGACTACGTCCTGCCGGCCCGGAAGGCCCGGCCGCTCGGCGTCTGCGGGCAGGTGATCCCCTGGAACTTCCCCCTCCTGATGGCGGCCTGGAAGCTGGCCCCGGCGCTCGCGGCGGGGAACACCTGCGTCCTGAAGCCCGCCGAGACGACGCCGCTCACGGCGCTCCACCTCGCCCGGCTCGTTCAGGAGGCGGACTTTCCTCCCGGCGTCGTGAACGTCGTCACGGGGGCGGGCGAGACCGGGGCGGCGCTCGTCGCGCACCCGGGCGTCGCGAAGGTCGCGTTCACCGGCTCGACCGAGGTCGGGAAGCGGATTCAGCGCTCGCTCGCCGGGACGGGCAAGAGGCTGACGCTCGAGCTCGGCGGCAAGGCCGCGAACATCGTCTTCGCCGACGCGCCGATCGACCAGGCGGTCGAGGGGATCGTCGCCGGCATCTACTTCAACCAGGGGCATGTCTGCTGCGCCGGCTCGCGCCTCCTCGTGGAGGAATCGGTCCACGACCTCGTCGTGAAGAAGCTCGCGCACCGGATCCGGACTCTCCGGCTCGGCGACCCGCTGGACAAGAACACCGACGTCGGCGCCATCAACTCGAAGGCGCAGCTTGACGAAGATCCGCGAGCTGGTCGACTCGGGCGTCCGGGACGGGGCGATCCTGACGCAGTCCGCCTGCCGGATTCCCGCGAAGGGGTTCTGGTTCCCGCCGTCCTTCTTCACGAACGTGGCGCAGAGCTTCCGGATCGCGAGCGAGGAGATCTTCGGTCCCGTCCTCGCGGTGCAGACGTTCCGGACGCCCGAGGAGGCGGTCGAGAAGGCGAACAACACCATGTACGGCCTCTCGGCCGGCGTCTGGACCGACAAGGGGTCGAAGATCTTCCGGATCTCGCAGAAGCTGCGCGCCGGCGTCGTCTGGGCGAACACCTACAACAAGTTCGACCCGGCGTCGCCCTTCGGCGGCTACAAGGAGTCGGGCTTCGGCCGCGAGGGGGGCCGGCACGGCCTCGCGGCGTACCTCGAAGCGGTCTGATCGCCGTTACGGGGCCGGCTTCGCGGCGGGCGCGGCCTTCAGCGTCTGGATCCAGTTGAGCGCCACGGCGACCTGCTGGCCCTGCAGCCCCTCTCGCCGGAACTCGACGAAGGCGAAACGCTTGCCGTCCGGCGAGACGTCCCAGTTGACGATCGGGCTCGTCCGCCAGGAGTAGCCCTCGAGCCCCCCGAAGAGGACCTGGGCCGGGCCGGCCCGGAACGACGGGCGCATCTCGACGTCCACCTTCGTCACCCGGGAGTTCTGGAGGAAGAAGAGCTCGCGGCCGCTCACGGACCACTTCGGAAACGCCCCGAAGTCCGGCGACGCCTGCCATCTCGCGTCCCCCTCGAGCGGCCGGACGAAGACGCGCGGCTCCCCCGATCCCAGGACGCCGTTGTAGGCGATGAACCGCCCGTCCGGCGAGAACGCGGGGCTGTTCGCCTCGGAAGCGAACAGGCGGCTCTTGCCGGTCGACACGTCGAGAAGCCGGACCTCTCTCGTGTCGACGACGGTGTAGGCGAAGAGTCGGCCGTCGGGGCTCCAGCCGCCCGGGATGAAGACCTGCGTCGTCGAATCCCCGAGGAGCGTGGCGGCGCCGCCCCCGTCCGCCGGCTTCCGCTGGATCCCCGGCGACTTGCCGGCGGTCACGATGTAGGCGACCTGCTTTCCGTCGGGGGACCAGACCGGCGCCGCGCTGAACTCGTCGAACGTGAGCCGGCTGGGGGCGAGGTCGGAGAGCGAGATCGTCCAGATGTCTCCGGCGAGGCCTCCGCGACCCTTCCCCACGTTGTAGGCGAGCCGCCCGCCGTCGGGCGAGAAGACCGGCGTGTTGTAGTCCTGCGGCGGGAGCGGCAGCCGCGTCGGCTTCCCGCTGCGGTCCATCAGGGTCAGCCAGGACTGGCCGGACAGGGCGCTGCCCGGGACCCACGCCAGGGTACCGTTCCGGGCGACGGACAGATAGGCGACCCCGCTCGTCGGATCTCCCCCCAGCTCGTGGAGCACCGGAAAGGGATCCCCGTGCACCGTCGCGGCGCGCGGATCGAACGCGACCGTAAAAAGGGTTCCGAGACGGACGAAGGCGAGCCGGTCGGGTGCCACGAAACGCGCCATGCTCGCCCCCTTGACGAGCGTGCGAACGGCTCCTCGGGCGAGGACCGCGATGTCGCCATTGTCGTAGTTCTGCTGGCTGTTCTCCCACCCGATCGTGAAGAGGATCCCGGCGTCCCCGGGGAGCGGGTCCGGCCAGCGGTAGGTCCGCTCGTTCTTCTTGGGGTCGGGCTTCGCGATCTCCATCGGAGCTCCTCCGGCGGCGGGGACCCGGACAAGGCCGGACGCGTAGGCGGGGGAGAAGACGATCGTGTCGTCCGGCGCCCAGCAAGCTCCGCGCGGCGAGGGCGCGTCGGCGAGCGCGACGGGCGTCCCTCCGGCGAGAAACAGCTTCTTCAGCTTTCCGTCGGCGAAGAAGCCGATCCAGGCGCCGTCCGGCGAGAAGAACGGGTCGCTGGCGCCTTCGGTCCCTGCGAGCGGCGCTCCCTGGAGCTCGCTGAGCGACCGGAGCACGAGGTGCGTCGTGCCGCTCTTCACGTCGACGGCCTGAACGACGAGCTTCCGGCCGTCCGCGGACACGGCGATGTTGGGCGTGTCGTCCAGGACGAGCCGAGATCCTTCGGGCAGGGAGACCGTGAAGCGCGTGACGCCCTCCCGCTCGGCCTTCGGGGTGCGAGCGCGCAGCGCGAGCGCCCCTGTCGCGGCCGCGAAGGCGGCCGCGATCGCCCAGGAAAGATAGAGAGACTTTCTGCTCCCTCGCTCGCGGCTCGTCGGAGCGATTCGACCTACAGTGGAGCCGGGCACCGCCTGCTTTTCTTCGAAGGGTGAAGAGCCGGAGGCCGTAGCCGCAGCGATCTCTTCGAGGTCGAGCCGCGCGTCGGCGATGTCGTGAAGGCGCTGCTTCGCGTCACGCCTCAGGCACTTTCTCAGCAGCTCTTTGACCCGTGCCGGTGTCTGGACCGGAAGCTTCGACCAGTCCGGGTCTTCCTTGAGGATGGCGGCGAGGGTGTCGCTGACGGTTTCCCCCTCGAAGGCCCGCTTTCCCGTCAGCATCTCGTAGACGAGGGCGCCGAAGGCCCAGACGTCGGCCCGCTTGTCGACGGTCTTGCCTCTCGCCTGCTCGGGGCTCATGTAGGCCGCGGTCCCGAGGATCATCCCGGCCGCGGTGGCCCGGGCCGTGAGCGTCGGGGACTGCGTCATCTCGGGCGCGCCGCTCGTCCCCGGGTCTCCCTCGAGCGCCTTCGCGAGACCGAAGTCGAGGAGCTTGACCTTCCCATCCTCGGTCACCTTGACGTTGGCGGGCTTCAGGTCCCGGTGGACGATCCCCTTCTCGTGGGCGGCCTCGAGGGCGTCGGCGATCTGCCTTGCGATCGCGAGCGCCTCGTCGAGGGGGAGGGCGCCGTCCCGGATCTTGGCGTCGAGGCCTTCGCCTTCGACGAGCTCCATCACGAGGAGGTGGCGTGCGGACCCGGAGGACGACGAGAGCGAAGAACCGGGGATCTCATCGAATGAATAGATGGCGGCGATGCCGGGGTGGTTCAGGGCGGCGAGGGCCCGGGCCTCGCGCTCGAAGCGGGCGACGCGGTCCTTGTCCTCGAAGAATTCCTCGGGGAGGACCTTGAGCGCGACGTCACGCTGGAGCTTCGTGTCGCGGGCCCGGTAGACCTCTCCCATCCCTCCCGCGCCGAGGGGGGCGAGGATCTCGTAGGAGCCCAGGCGGGAGCCGGCGGCGAGACTCAGAGCGACCGAGTCTAAGGTACCGCCGGCACATCCCGGGAGAACCGGACTAACGCAGCTTCGCCAGCTCTCCCTCGATCCTCTTCTTCTGGACCTCGTCCTTCGTCATCGAGAGCGCCTTCGTGTAGTACTCGATGGCGAGCTTCTTGTCGCCCTTCGTCGCGTAGCCCTCGGCGAGGCTGTCCCAGACGTTCCAGGAGTTCGGGAACGCCTTCGTGTTCTTGAGGAACGTCGCGATCGCGAGATCCACCTGCCCGGCGCCCAGGTACTGATAGCCGAGCTGGTTTCGCTGCCCCTCGGTGGCGACCTCGTCGGCCTTCTTCCTTAGGTCGGCGGCCTGTTTCGTGTCGCCCTTCTTCTCGAGGATGGCGGCCTTCGTCATGAGGTTGGCCCCGTTCTCCTGGAGAGCGATCGACTTGTCGACCCAGGTCATCGCGAGGTCGAGATCCCCACCGTTCGCGACGAGCCATTGCGCGGCGCCGTTCCAGCCGGTCCAGCCGAAGCGGGGGAGGCCCCGAAGCTGCTCGGAAAGGTCGGCGGTGACGGTGGCGACGCGGTCGACCTCGATCTTCACGGGCACCCGGAGCTTCTCCCAGCGGAGGGAGAGAGTGGCCGAGGCGTCGGCCAGGTCGTCGAACGTGAAAAGGAGCCGCTCGACGTTCTCGCCGGCCTGCGGGGTGACGGTGACGCGGAGCGCGTCTTCTTTCTGGTCGTAGCTGAAGCTTCCCCAGGCGCGCGATTCCTTGCTGAAGATGACGGTCCACGTCGATTCCGTCGGGATCGCGTGGAGGCCGTACTTCCCGGCCGGCAGGGGCTGACCCTCCACCTTCACCGGCGTCGAGAACGAGACGACGGTGTTGTCGTTGGCGCCGGCCCGCCAGACCTCGCCGTACGGGACGAGACCGCCCCAGATCTTCCGGCCCTTGACCGCCGGCCGGGAGTAGGAGACGGCAACGTCCGTGACGGCGATGGTCTCGGTCACCGACGCGTGCGGGCTCGGCCCGGGCGGTATGACGGGGATCTGGGCGAACGCCGGCAGGGCCACGAGGGCCAGGCCGGCCGCGAACGGGATTCGACGCATGGTGCACCTCCGCATCGTCTTTTCGTCTCGACCCTCATACGCAGCGGACGCGCCCGGGTTTGGGGAGGGGCCGTCCGCGGCCTAGAATCCGGGGCGTGCCGCGCCTCGATGTCCGGAAAACCTACAAGCTCCTGATCAACGGAGCCTTCGTGCGGACCGAGTCGGGCCGCGCCCATCCCGCGACCGCGCCGACGGGGGAGTTCCTCGCCCACGTGCCGCTCGGCTCCCGCAAGGACGTCCGCGACGCCGTGAAAGCGGCGCGGGGCGCGTTCGCCGGCTGGGCGGGACGAACGGCCTACAACCGGGGACAGATCCTCTACCGCGCGGCCGAGATGCTGGAGGAGCGGCGGGCCGAGTTCGCCGCGGCGCTGGTGCGATCGACGGGAGCGTCTCGCGCCGCCGCGACGCGCGAGGTGTCCGTCGCCGTCGACCGTCTCGTCCACTTCGCCGGATGGGCCGACAAGATCGCCGCCGTCCTCGGGTCGGTGAACCCCGTGGCCGCCCCCTATTTCGACTTCTCCACCCCGGAGCCGACCGGGGTCGTGGGGATCGTCGTTCCGGAAGCTCCGGCGCTCCTCCCCCTCGTCTCACGCCTCGCGGCGGTGACCGTCTCCGGGAACACGGCGGTCGCGATCGCACCGGAACGGACGCCGATCCCGGCGCTCCTCCTCGGCGAGGTCATCGGCACGAGCGATTTCCCGACGGGCGTCGTCAACGTCATCTCGGGAAAGAAGGGCGAGCTCGTGCCCCCCCTCGCGACGCACCGCGACGTCGACGCGATCGACGACGGCTCGCTCGACCCCGGGCTCTCGAAGCTCATCGCGGAGGAGGCGGCCGACCGGGTCCGGCGGATCGCGCGCCCGAAAGTCGAGGCCGCCGCCGACTGGTTCGACCCGAGGAAGACCGAAGGGATTCCGGCGCTGGAGCCGTTCCTCGAGATCAAGACGACGTGGCACCCGGCGGGAGCGTGATGATCCCGGGGGTTTCTCGATCCCCCCGGACCCCCCCGCGCGCATCGCGCGCGACCGATTGAACAAACCGCTCTACTTCTTCGATCTGGACGACACGCTCGTCGATCACCGGGCCGCCGAGGAAGCCGCGCACCGGGCGACGCACGCCGAGCACGAGGGAATCTTCGGCGGCATCCCGTTCGACGACTGGCTGGCGCAGTACCGCCGTCGCAATCTCGCCCTCTGGAAGGCGTACGGCCGCGGCGAGATCGGCCCGGACGAGCTGTCCCAGCGGCGCTTCGACGAACCGCTCGCCGACTTCGAGCGCGACCCGGCCCACGGCGACACGGTCCGGACCACGTATCTCCGACACTACGAGCGGAACTGGGTGCTCGTCGACGGGGCCGAGGAGATCCTGGAGTTCGCGTCCCGGGACGGGGTCGTCGGCATCCTCTCGAACGGCCTGCGAGAGCAGCAGTGGAGCAAGATCCGGACGTTCCGGCTGGACCGCTGGGCGACGCACGTCGTCCTGTCCGAGGAGGTCGGGGCGATGAAGCCCGACCGCGCGATCTTCGACGCCGCGTGGAAGGCCGCAGGGAGCCCCGCCGTCCGGAAGGTCTACGTCGGCGACACCTGGGAGACGGACATCCTCGGCGCGAAGGCCGCGGGCTGGTTTCCGATCTTCTTTGACCGCCACGGGGAGGGGCCTCCGAGGCCCGCCATCTACGTCCGACGCCTCGTCGACCTGAAGCCGCTCCTCGCCTGACTACTTCTTCCCGGGGATCGACGGGGGCGTCAGCGTCACGGCGTCCTGAAGCGTCTTCTTCATTGCCGCGATGATCGACGAGTTCTCGGGGGGCGGGGCGAAGCCGTGGTGCTCGAGGATGTGCCAGAGCCGGCCGACGAGCATCTCGGTCTTGACGGGCTTCATCAGGAAGTCCGTCGCGCCCGACTGGATCGCGAACGCGAAATGGCCGCGGTCCAGGCGCGACGAAAGGAGGACGACGGGGAGGTCCGTCGTCGCCGGCTGCGACTTCAGGACGCGCGTGACGTCGAAGCCGTCCATGCCCGGAAGGACGGCGCTCATCAGGACGAGGTCGACCTCCTCGCGAAGGAGGAGGTCGAGGGCCTTCTCGCCGCTCGCCGCCTCGAAGATCTCGCAGCCGTACTTCGAGACGGCGTCGGCGAGCAGGCGCCGCTCCTTCGCGTCCTCGTCGACGACCAGAACGATCGGCGGCCGCGTCTTCTTCGGCGGCGCCGGCGCGGCGCGGGCCGCCGTCGGCGTCGAGGAAGGGACGGCCGGGATGGAGGCCGACGAGATGCTGAAGCGCCTCGGAAGCGGCGCTTCCGCCGGCGCGCCCGGGACCGGCGCGGCGGCCATCGGCGGCGCCGGCGGCGGCTCCCATGGGGCGGTCGGGAGCGGCGCGGTGACGGGCCCCGGGACGGGGACCGCGGCGCCGGGGGGGGGTGCGAAGGGGCGCAGCATCGCGAGCTCGGCCTCGAGCTCGGCGGCGGCGGGGAAGCGGAAGGCCGGGTCCTTCGCGAGAGCGCGCAGGAGAATCGCCTGGAACTCTGGCGAGACGTCGGGGAACGTCGACAGCTGGTCCGGGATCGGCTCGGAGACGTGCTTCATCGCGATGACGAGGGGCGACTCGCCGTCGTACGGCACCTTGCCGGTCAGCATCTCGTAGCCCATCACCCCGATCGAGTAGACGTCGCTGCGCGCGTCGGTCGGGCGGCCGAGGGCCTGCTCGGGGGACATGTAGTGCGGCGTCCCGACCATGACGCTGTCGAGCGTCAGCGTGATGCTCTGCTTGCCGCGCGCGAGGCCGAAATCGAGGATGGCAACGGCGCCCGACTCCTCGACCATGACGTTCTGCGATTTCAGGTCGCGGTGGATGATCCCGAGCTTGTGCGCCGCCTCGCTCCCGAGGGCGATCTGGCGGAGGATCGAGATCGCGGTGGCCGGGGGGATCCGGCCGTCGCGCTGGATCAGCGACCGGAGGTCCGTGCCGGGCACGTACTCCATCGTGATGAAGGGAAAGTCCCCGCTCATCCCGAAGTCGTGGATCCGGGCGACGTTTGGATGCTTGATCTTCCGGTTGAGGTTGATCTCCCGCTTGA
This sequence comes from uncultured Acidobacteriota bacterium, assembly GCA_963821435.1. Classification (GTDB taxonomy): domain Bacteria; phylum Acidobacteriota; class Thermoanaerobaculia; order UBA5066; family UBA5066; genus DAOMFB01. The sequence continues at coordinate 46,722 of CAWGDR010000004.1, read as the reverse complement.
AGCGGGTCAGGAGCTGCTGGTCGTCGCTTTCCCAGTCGGGCGAGAGGACCTTGATCGCGACCACCTCGTCGAGGTCCAGGTCGTGGGCCTTGAAGACGATCCCCATCCCGCCGCGGCCGAGGGTCTCGATCCAGCGGTAGCGAGGTGCCCCTTCGAAGAAACGGTCGCGAAGTCGTTCAAGATTCATGCTGAGGGCAATGCCGTCCGGTCCGTCTGCTCCAAGCCTAGCAGGACGCGAGCCGGCTTCCTATGCGGCCGGCGCTCGGGCTGGCGGCGGTCCTATTCGAAGTAGCCCGTGACGTCCAGGATCACGTCGGTGCTCCCCGACGGGAACCCGCCGTAGATCCTGATCCCCCCGTCGGTGCCGAGGCCGACGACCGCGTTGTTCGCTCGCGTCTGGCCCGACCGGAAGCTCGTGGACCAGGTGCCGGGCTGCGCGTCGGTCGACGGGTAAATCGTCAGCGTGCCGGCGTCTCCGGGCACCGCGACGGTGACATTCAGCGCCACGGCCTTCGCTGCCGCCGGGGCGCGCAAGGCCGCGAGTCGAGGGGCTAGGGCGTGATCCGGATCGTGCCGCCGCTCGGGCCGCCCTGCTGCATGTTGGCGTGACCGGAGCCGCAGGAGGTCTGCGAGCAGCCGAATGGGTAGACCCCGCCATTCATGCTCGCCTGGGCTGCGGTCGGCGTGATGTTCCAGACGCAGCTGGGAGCGAGGAAACTGCACCCGGAGGGAATGCCCAACTGGACGAAGGCGTCGCCACCCATCCCGTGGTGGACGTTGGGCTGAGCCGGATCGAGCTGAATCGTGATCTGGTAGGGCTGCCCGACCGTCAGCGTCGTCGACGCGGGCGACCAGTTGAACGAGTTGGCCTGGATCGTCAGATTGATGATGGCGGGCGGCACGCCCGTCACGACGACGTCCCGTGACGCGCCGGACGCCCCGGCCGGGTTCGACGCGAAGTGGACGACGCTGTAAGTCTTGTCGGTCGTCGACGAGGTGAAGGTGTGCGCCGTCGCCGCGGAGGCGGACGACACCGGCGCGCTCCCGTCGCCGAAGGACCACATGAAGCTCGTCGGGTCGTTCGTCGCGGTGGAGGTGAAGGTGACCGGCTGGCCCGCCGTGGGATTGGCCGAGACGGTGAAGCTCGCGACCGGGGCCGCGGGCGGAGCGCCTGGATCGGCCACCGCCGTGAGGGCGAACGGGTCGCCCGAGACGTTGTTGATGACCGAGGCGAAGGCGAGGACGGGCTGGTCGCTCGTGAACTCGAGGAAGAGGTTCGTGTCGGCGAGGGAGACCGGCGGAGCGAAGTCGGTCGAGAAGCGGTTGATCTGCTTGAATCCGGCGGGGCCGTTTCCGAGCGAGAAGGACGCGCCCGAGACGAGAGTCCCGTCCCCCTTCCGGAGATTCGCCGAGACGGTGGCCGTCGCCACGTCGCTCGGGTTGAAGAAGACGACGTTCGTCCGGTAGCCGGAGACGAGGTCCGTCGAGGCGGCGAGCTGGAGAAGCGTTCCCTTCGTGACCGCGTCGGCGACGTCGATCCCGGGGATCCACTGCCCCTGCACGGCCCCCGTGTGGTTGCACCCGTTCACGTTGTTCGTCGCCGACGACACGAAGATCGGTGCGCTCGACTGGAAGCGGATGGGGCCCGAGACGCCCCGCGGCTGCCCGAAAAGCGTCGCGAGGACGTTGTCGAAGGCCACCTGGCTCCGGGCGGGGATCATCACCGCGCCCGTCGTGATCGTGTCCGCCGAGATCCCGGCGGCGTTGTTCGTCTGCCGGTAGAAGACCGGTGTCGCGGCCACGGCGGCGTCCGTCGGGTTGAAGACCCTCACGTCCGTCCGGAAGTCGTCGCCGAGGGAGTTGGTCAGGAAGGCCGACGACGGGATCACGACGTCGGCCCGCGCGGCGGAGGAGACGAGCGCGAGCGCGAGAAGCGCGGCGACACGTTTCACGGGAACGGGAACCATGGAAGCCCTCCCTCGACACAAGAATACCTGCATTCGACCCTCACCCCTCGGGTCGGAAGTGGGGCGTCCGTCGGGATTCCCACGTGAGACGCGTCACAGCCTCCGCTAGACTTCGGCGTGGTGGTCGCGACAGGGTTCTGGCGGTCCCGCCGCGTGCTCGTCACGGGCGGAGGCGGCTTCCTCGGCCGGGTCGTCGTCCGGGCGCTGCGCGAGCGGGGGGCGGCGTCGGTCGCCGCGCCGCGCTCTTCCGAGGTCGACCTCCGGGAACGCGCGGCGATCCGCCGCTGTCTCGCCGAGACGAGACCGGACGTCGTGATCCACGCCGCCGCCGTCGTCGGCGGCATCGGAGCGAACCGGCTTCACCCCGGCCGCTTCTTCTTCGAGAACGCGATCATGGGAATCGAGCTGATCGAGGAGGCGCGGCGGGCCGGCGTCCCGAAGCTCGTCTGCCTCGGCACGGTCTGCGCGTACCCGAAGTTCACCCCGGTGCCGTTCCGCGAGGAGGAGCTCTGGAACGGCTATCCGGAGGAGACGAATGCGCCGTACGGCGTCGCGAAGAAGGCGCTCCTCGTCCAGCTTCAGGGGTACCGAGAGGAGTACGGGTTCGACGGGATCTACCTGCTGCCGGTCAACCTGTACGGCCCGGGCGACAACTTCGATCCCGAGTCGAGCCACGTCATCCCGGCGTTGATCCGGAAGTTCGTGGAGGCGGGGGCGGGCGGCGCCACCGAGGTCGTCCTCTGGGGAGACGGCACCCCGACGCGCGAATTCCTCTACGTCGACGACGCGGCCGAAGGGATCCTCGCGGCGGCGGAGGCGTACGACGGGGCGGCGCCGGTGAATCTCGGCTCGGGCGATGAGATCTCGATCCGCGACCTCGCGGCGCTCGTGGCGAAGGAGACCGGCTTTTCGGGATCGGTAAGGTGGGATACCTCGAAGCCGAACGGACAGCCGCGCCGAAAGCTCGACGTCTCCCGCGCGGCGAGCCTCTTCGGCTGGCGGGCCCGGATGCCGCTCGCCGAGGGGCTGCCGAAGACCGTCGCCTGGTATCGCAGTCAGGCCGAGCGCTGAAAGGAGCCGCGCGGGGACTGCGCTATCGTCGGACCGATGGCGGAGGACGGCTGGGACCGGGACCTGAAGCTCGGCGTTCCCGAGATGGACGCCGAGCACGGCCTGCAGATCGGCCTCGTGAACGCCCTCGAGGACGCCGTGGCGGCCGGGCGGGAGCGGGAGCTGGCCGACGGGATCCTCGAGCGCCTCCTCGACTACACGCGTGTCCACTTTCTCGCGGAAGAGATGATGATGCGGCTCGAAGGCTACCCGCCGTTCGAGGCGCATCTCGAGGAGCACGACGACCTCGTCCGGCAGCTCGACTCGATCCGGTCCGTCTACGCCGAGGGGGACCGCGCCATCACGCTCGAGGCGGTTCACACGCTCCGGTCGTGGCTGGCCGGGCACATCAGAACGCAGGACCGGGCCTTCGCGCGCTTTCTCGCGGCGCGGGGCCCGGCCGCCGGCGTCCCGGTCTAGACCCTTCTTCTCAGTAGCGGTTGCGGCCGCCGCCGCCGTAACCGCCGCGGCCGCCGCCGCCGCGATTCTCCTGCGGGCGAGCCTCGTTCACGCGGAGGGCGCGGCCGTCGATCTCGCGCCCGTTGAGGGCGCCCATCGCCTTCTGCGCGTCGGCGTCGGCCATCTCGACGAAGCCGAACCCCTTCGAGCTGCCGGTGTCGCGGTCGGAAATGACGCGCGCCGACTCGACGCTGCCGAAGGGCTCGAAGAGCGTGCGGAGGGTCGTGTCGTTGACGGAATAGGCCAGGTTGCCGACGTAGAGCTTCATCTCGGGTCCTGTTGCTGGGTTCCCGCCGGGGCGGGAAGGGGGTGGGGAGGAAGGTGAGGTCGGAACGGTGTGGGTGTCTCTCCGGACCCTCGACGGGATCGAGGGCCCCGGTGGAATCATAGATCAGTCGGGCAGCGATGGATGGTTGGTAGAGTCCGCTCACGCCATGATGCGTCCCCTTGCCGCGCTCTCCCTGGCGATCGCGACCGGAATCATCACGCTCACGGGTGCCGCCGGAGCCTTCGGCTCGGTGCCCGCGGGCGCCGTCGCGGCGGTCCTCGCGGCGGCCGCCGTCGGCACGCACCTCTGGCGGCGGCCCCTCGTAGCGCTCGACGCGGCCGCCGCGCCGCGCGCGCTGAGGATCGTCTCGCTCCTCGCCGTCGTCCTCGCCCTCGTCCAGCTCGCGCGTCTCTCCGTCTTCATCGTCGACGCGTCAAGAGCGAATGCCTCGACGGTGCCCTGGAGTCGCTGGGAGGTCCTCCACTCCTGCGTGACCGCGTATTTCGTCGCGGGGAAGGCGGCCCCCGACGTCCCGAACGTCTACGACGACACGCTTTACTCGCTGCCGGGCGACAAGTCGGCTCCGCGAAAGCCTCGCAATCTCGACGGCTTTTCCGTGGACGTCTACGAATACCCGCCGCCGTTTCTGCTGCTGCCGCGCGCTCTTTTTCCCATCGCCCCGGACTTCCTTCGGTTCCGGATGGTCTGGTTCGCGCTCAACGCCGGCGTGGTGCTCGTCGTCATGCTTGCGGTGGCGCGGCGCTTCGGTCCCGTCGTCGGCACGCGCGCCTTTCTTTTCTTGCCGCTCGTCTGGGCCTCGCTGCCGCTCGTGAACGCATTCCAGAAGGAAAACGTCCAGATGATGATCGTGGCGCTGTCGGTCCTCGCCATGCTCCTCTTCGAGCGGGGGCGCTGGGCTGCCGGAGGCTTCGTCCTCGCGTTCGCGATCGCGAGCAAGCTCTATCCCGGCATGCTCGTCTTCTACCTCCTCGTCAAGCGCCGGTGGCGCGCGGTCGGGTGGACGATGGCCTTCGGAGCCGCGATCGTCGTCGCGAGCGTTCTCGACACCGGATGGACGCCGTACGCCGCGTTCCTCAACCACCTGCCAGCACTCCTCAGTGGGAAGGCCTTCCCGGCCTTCCGCAACCCAGTGGCGAGCGCCATCAACTTCTCCCTACCGGGTCTTGCCTTCAAGCTGAAGCTCTTCGGCGTGCCCGGCATGGGCTTCGGGGCGGCGAAGGTTCTCGGCTGGATCTCGACGCTCGCGGCCCTCGCGCTCATCGCGCGCGCCGCGCGGAGCCCGAAAGGAGGCGACGACCCGAGCACGTGGCTCGCGGTCATCGTCCTCGCCACGCTCTGCAGCCCGTTCCTCCCGCAGTCGTATGCCTGCTTCCCGCCGCTCTGGCTCCTCACGCTGCTTGCCGCGGCGTGGACGCCCGGCACGCGCGCCCTGGTCGTTACCCTCCTCGCCTGGGCCGTCCTCGGCATCCTCGTCCCGGTCGACGCCCCGCTCGATCCGCGCGTCATCGCCCTCATCTGCCTGCCGCCGCAGGCGCTCACCGTGGCCCTGGCGGTCATCGGGGTCGCGGGACGCAATTCAATCTACACTCGGCGGGAGCAGTCGACATGACCGAGCCTTCTCCGGAAGGGGAGACGCTGGACGCTCCGAAGAGCGAGACGCCGGGCGGCCGCATCGGCCCCTACAGGCTGCTCGAGCAGATCGGGCAGGGCGGATTCGGCGTCGTCTTCGTGGCCGAGCAGGAGCATCCCGTGCGGCGCCGGGTGGCCCTGGCGAAATCCAGAGAATCATCCGCGAGGTGGACCCGCCGCGGCCGAGCGCACGGCTGACGCAGGCCAGCGGGACGCTCTCCGAGGTCGCCTCCCGGCGGCGGAGCGAGCCGCAGAAGCTGCCCGCGATGATTCGGGGCGAGCTGGACTGGGAGCGAATCAAGTTGGTGGAGCTGAACGGGATCGAACGCCCGGGCGACACGCGCTTCGCGCGTGACGTTTGTGTCGCCCGGGCTTCGCGGTCTAATTATTAAGGGCGCGGACGAAGTCCGCGCCGGGTCGCTCACGTCGTTCGCGCCGCACGCGCTCCGCGCTGAGGCGGGCTTTTCGGGTCTGTCTGCGGGGAAGGCTCCCCGCACCCCTCGATCGACGGTTCTCTCCCGTTCAGCTCCTTGAGGGGAATGGGGGCGTTGAGGCCAGGGTCGAGTCGTGGCAGAAAGTAATGGTGGAGCTGAACGGGATCGAACCGTCGACCTCCTGAGTGCGATTCAGGCGCTCTCCCAAACTGAGCTACAGCCCCACCCGCGGGCGGAGAACGGCGGAGAGTAGCGGGTACGGACCGGGGCGTCAATCCGGCGGCAGCCGGACGGGAACGACCTCCGAGCCGGCGGGGCGTCCGAGGAGGTCGCGAAGGCTGGTCCCCTGGAGGACGCCGCGCTCGACGCGATTCGCGCGGAGGAAGACCTCCCGGAGCGTCTGGGCGACGCGGTCGTCCCCTTCCGGCACGGCGCGCAGCTCCGATTCTCCGATGGCGCGCGCGACCGCGTAGAGCGAGATCTCGTCCGGCGCCCGCCGGAGCGCGTAGCCGCGCTCACCGTCGCGCGCCACCAGCCCGTCCCCCTCGAGCCGGGCCAGAACCAGCTCGACGCTCGGGGGCGGGCGCTTCACCTCGTCGGCGAGCGCGACGAGCGTCCGGGTCGCGCGGTCGTTCTGCCACGCCTCAGCCAGCGGAAGGAGGAGGCGCACGGCCTCGTAGAGCGGCCCGCCGCGCGTCGTGCGCGGCGGCGCGTCGTGCCCGACCAGCTCCTCGCGGTACTGCACGGCGTGCGCGAGCGAGACGCCGAGAAGGAGGAGGGCGAAGGCGAAGCCGACCGCGAGAATGAAGACGACCACGGCCGAGATCGAGCCGTAGATATGGGAGAGGGTCGTGTCGAGCGACGTCAGCATCCGGGCGCCCTTCGCGAAAACGATCCGGAGGAGCGTCAGGCCGAGCGCGGCGACGAGGGCGGCGAGCGAGGCCGGGCCCCACCGGACGTACGCCCCCGGCAGGAAGCGATAGAGCACGGCGAGGAGCCCCATCGTCGAGAGGAAGGCGAGGAAGCGGAACTCGGTGAACGACGCCCCGGTCTCGAGGAGGAAAGACGTGAAGACGCCGACCGCCACCGGCCCGAGGACCATGACCGAGAGGGCGAACCCGAGGCGCTGGAGGAGCGGCCGGGGGTGGACGGTCGTCCCCCAGAGGGTCTGCGCGGCCCCTTCGATCTGGAAGAAGGTCCGGAGCGAGGTCAGAAGGAAGAAGAGCGTCACCGTTCCCGTGAGGGTCGCCGCCTGGAGGCTCCAGGCCCGGAGGATCGTGAGGACGTCCCGCCGCGCTCCCGGCACGACCCAGCGGAGCACCCGGTAGAGCCCTTCGCCGGTCGTCCCGAAGACGGTCGACGTCAGGACCGTGACGGACGCCATGAGGGGGACGATCGTGAGGAGCGCGGCGTAGGCGAGGGAGGAGGCGAGGTCGAAGCCCCGGGCGTCGAGGAACCGCCGGAAGGTCCCCTTCAGGACGACCGGGACGAGGTGCGCCGCGGCGCGCGGGGAGGCCATCGTTCCCGCGATGGTAGATCAGCCCCGTTCCGTGCCCCGCCCCCTTGTGAGAACATCCGCCCTCGTCCGTCAGGAGGTTCGCCATGGGTCTGAACGACAACCTCGAGAACGCCGCCAAGGTCGTCGAGGAGAAGATCGAGGCTTCGCGTGACGCACTCGGCGAGAAGGCCGGCAAGGTACGGTCCCGGATGGGAGACGTCGCGGACGACGTGAAGCAGCGCGCGCAGGCGCTGCGCGAGAAGATCCGCGAGACGTCCTGGGAGGACGTCACCGCCAACGCCTCGAACTTCGTCCGGGACAACCCGGGGAAGGCCGTCGGGATCGCGCTCGCGGCCGGCTTCCTCCTCGGTCTCGCCTTCCGGAGGAGAGACGACTGATGGCCCCCCCCGAGATCCGGCCGCCCGCTCCCCACGGCGCCTCCCCCGACGGTCCCGTCGGCGGCGCCGCCGGCGCGTTCGAGTTCGTCCCCGCCGGCTTCGACTGGAAAGCGGGCGCGCTCGCCACGGTCCAGAAGTACCCGATCCCGTGCCTCCTCGGCGCGGCGGCGATCGGCTTCTTCCTCGGCCGGACGAAGGGGCGGGTCATCGCCGGAGCCGCGGCGGGCCTCCTCGCGAACGTCGTCATCAAGCAGATCTCGCAGGCCGTCGAGACCAGCGACTTCTGACGCGACGAAGGCGGCCCCGCGCGAGGTCGTAGACTCGCGGGATGGAACAGGTCGCGCGCACGCACCCCTCGATCCTCGTCTTCGCGTCGTCGGCGGGGTGAGCGTGCAAGCTCGGTCAGGCTGACCTTTCGAGGCTCCTGAAGGGACTGCCGCGGGTCTCCGACCCGCGCGCTCTCGTCGGCTACGACTCGTCCGACGACGCGGCTGTTTTCCGCCTGGGCGCCGAGGACGACCCCGACGCCGAGACGATCGTCTCGACGATGGACTTCTTCACCCCCGTCGTCGACTCGCCATTCGACTTCGGACGGATCGCCGCCGCCAACGCGCTCTCGGACGTCTGGGCGATGGGGGGCGAGCCGCTCTTCGCGCTGAACATCGTCGGCTTCCCGACAAAGGAGCTCCCGATGGAGGTCCTGGGCGAGATCCTCCGGGGCGGCGCCGCCGTGGCCGCGGAGGTCGGCGTGCCGGTGCTCGGCGGCCACTCGACCGACTTCGACGTCCCGGTCTACGGCATGGCGGTCACGGGGCGGGCGAAGGCGTCCGAGATCCGGCGGAACGTCGGGGCGAAGGAGGGAGACGCCCTCGTCCTGACGAAGGCGATCGGCACCGGGATCCTGACGGCGGCCCTGCGCGCGGCGGTCCTCGCGGGACCGGTGAAGAAGCTCCTCGCGAAACCGGACGCGCCGGATCCCGCGGAGGCAGAGGCGGCGGTCGCCTCGATGACGCGCCTGAACCGCGACGCGTCGCGAGCGGCGTTCCGGTTCGCCGTCTCGGCCGGCACCGACGTGACGGGTTACGGGCTGCTCGGGCACCTCCGCGGAATGCTCGAAGGCTCGGGGGTCGGGGCGGAGCTCGAGGTCCGCGCGGTGCCCCTCCTCCCCGGCGCACGGCGTCTCGCCGCCGCGGGGGTCGCGCCGAAGGGCTCCCGGACGAACCTGGAGACGAACCGGCCCCGGGTCGACGCGGCAAAGGGGGTCTCGGAGACGGACCTCCTGCTGCTCGCGGACGCGCAGACCTCGGGCGGCCTGCTCCTTTCCGTGAGAGAGTCGGAGGCCGCGGCGCTCGTGACGGCCCTGAAGAGCGGGGGAGACCCGGCCGCGGCGCGGATCGGGAGGGTCCTCGCGGGGCGGGACGGCGGGGCCGGCCGGATCCGGGTCGTGCCGTGAAGGAGAACGTGATGGCCGAGAAGGACGAGAAGGACGAGAAGGACGACAGACACCAACCGGATGAGAACTGGGTCGCCGTCGAGGGCGTCCCGAACGCGACGGAAGGCGCCCTCCTCGCCGGCTTTCTCGAGAGCGAGGGGATCCCCGCCCGCGTCGTCGACCGCAGCTTCCACCTGACCCCGATGCCCGAGGACGAGGAACTGTCGCCGATCGCGGTTGCGGTGCCGAAGAACCGTCTCGCCGAGGCCGAGCAGCTCCTCGCGGCGCGCGAGGCCGAGGGACCCGGTCCGGAGCCGGAGGACGGCGGCGGTCCCGAGGACTCCGGGAGCGTTCGTTAGAATCGCCGCGGGGCCCCGCGCGACAGATGACGCCTGATCGGATCGGACGCTACGAGATTCTGCGTGCCCTGGGAAAGGGGGCGATGGGCGTCGTCTATCTCGCACGCGACCCGCAGATCGAGCGCGAGCTCGCGCTGAAGACGATCCGCTTCGAGGAGGGGGACCGGAGCTTCAACCCGGAGGAGGCGAAGGCGCGCTTCCTCAAGGAGGCCCGGATCTCCGGGCGGCTGCAACACCCGCACATTGTCACGGTCTTCGACGTCGGCGAGGACGGCGGGACGCTCTACCTCGCCATGGAGCTCGTCCAGGGGGGGAGCCTCTCGCAGCGGCTCGCCGAGCCCGACTCCCTCTCCGTCTTCGACCGGGTCCGGATCGTGGCCGAGGTGGCCGAGGCGCTCGGCCACGCCCACGAGCGCGGCGTTCTGCATCGCGACGTCAAGCCGGCGAACATCCTCCTCTCACCCGACGGCTCGGCGAAGGTGACCGACTTCGGCATCGGCAAGCTCCTGACCGGCGACACGGAGCTGACGTCGACGGGGCAGATGGTCGGGTCGCCTGCCTACATGTCGCCGGAGCAGATCAAGGGAGAGAAGCTGGACGCCCGGACGGACATCTTCTCCCTCGGCATCGTCCTCTACCAGGCGCTCACCCTTCGGAAGCCGTTCCCGGCCGACACGCTGACGACGCTCGTCTACCAGATCCTCCACGAGGAGCCTCCCGACCCGTCGCTCTCGAGGGCGGACCTCCCGGTCGAGCTCTCGCCCATCGTCCGGAAGTGCCTCGAGAAGAGCCGGGACCGCCGGTACGCGACGGCCTCCGAGCTCGCGGTCGCGCTGCGCGCGGTGCTCGGGGAGAGCCCCGTCCTGTCGACGGCCGGCATCACGGCGAGCCGCCTCCGGACGGTAAAGTCCGGCGCGGCCGTCCCGGCGGTCGAGCCGACCGCGCCGACCGTCGCCACGGCGACCCCCTTCGTCCCGCCCCCTCCGGGGACGGCGCCGACGGACTCCGAGTCGCCGACGATCACGACGGGACGCCGGATGGGGGACGTGGCCCGGCAGGCGGAGGCGCAGGCCGGCGCGGGGCGGAAGAAATCGTCGGCGCCGCTCGCGATCGGAGCGGTCCTTCTGACGCTCGTCGTCCTCGCGGTGTTCGCCGTGACGAAGAGGAAGAGCGCCCCGGCCGGGGGCGAGTCCGCGGCCGCCGGACCGGCGGCGACCGTCCCGGTGCCGGGTCCTCCCGCCGCCGCGCCGCCGGCTGCGCCGACGGCTCCACCGCCGGAGGAAGCCCGCCCGGCTCCGGCCCCCGCCAGCGTGGCGCCGCCGCCGCCGGCCCCGCCCTCCCCGCCGACGGTCGCGGCCCCGGCGAAGAAGACGCCGAAGACGAAGACCCTTCCGACGGCCGGCTCCTCCGCCGCGGCGCTCGCCCTCCGGCCCGCGCCGTCCGCCCAGCCGGCGACCCCGACGCCCCGCGCCGACCACGTCGTGACCTCCCGGCGCCTCGTGAAGGTGAACGTCTCGCCCAGCCAGGCCCGCGTCTTCCTCGACGGGAGGTACATCGGCATCTCCGACGACTGGGACGGCGCGGGGGGCGGCACGCTCCTCAGCTTTCCGTTCGAGGGGACCCACCGCCTCCGGATGGCCTATCCGGGATACCGGGACCTGAACGTCGACCTCCAGATCGCTCGAAACGCCACCCAAGACGAGGTGGAGATCGAGCGCGACCTCGAGAAGGGCGCTCCCGACGGGCCGCTCGGGCCGCAGGGGAAATTTCGCCGGCCGCACTACCGGACGGTGCGCGGCGCCGTCTTCGCGATCGACCCTCCGGACGCCGTCGTGAACGTCGACGGGAAGGACCTCGGCCCCGCGTCGAAGTGGGCCACCGAGGAGCTCGTCCTGGATGCTCCGGGCGTCCACGAGGTGACGCTCTCCGCGCCGGACCGCGAGCCGCTCACGATCCGCCTCCTCGTCGCGAACACCGCCGGCGAGTTCCAGGCCAAGATCAAAGAGAAGCTCAAGAAGCTGAACTGATTCCGGAGGGGGGTTCCGGGGGACGACGCGTGAGTCGTCGCACGTTGCTGGTTCCGCCCGGTACACTTCAAATCGGGCCGGAGAGGATCCGGAAACCGGCCGTCTTCCGGATCGCTTCCTCCAGCCGGCGCGCGAGGATGACGGCGAGCCCGGTGAGGAGAGGCGCCCCCTGCGGGTCACCCGTCTCCAGGAGGCGGCGGAAGACCTCCCGCGAGAGGACGTAGACCGTCGCCGGGCCGTTGTGCGCGTGGAGGTCGGCCGAGCGGGGCGCGTCGTCGACGAGCGACATCTCGCCCGCGATCTCGCCGGGCCGGAGGATCGCGAGGGCCTCCTCGCCGGCGCCGGGGATCTCGACCGAGACGCGAAGGCGTCCTTCCGCGACGAGGTAGGCCTCCTCGCCGCGCGTCCCGGCCGCCGCCAGCGTCGCGCCGCTGCGGAGCGTCCGCGCCACGAGGCCGAGCGCCGGGAGGATCGCCGGGTCGAGGCCGGCCGCGTCGAAGAGCGCGCCCGCGTGCGCCGGATCGACCGGGTGCTCCTCGGAAGAAGTGCTCGCGCGGCGCCCCGACGGGCCGGCGCTCCCCGCCGGGGCCTCGAAGAACCGGGAGAGTGACGCGATCGCCTCGCGGAGGGAGGCGGTGAGGCTCGCGAGGACGACGCGCCGGAAGGCGCCGCCGGCCGCGCCGGCGTCGAAGACGAGCTCGCGCGCCTCGCCGGCCGAAAGGACGAATGCCGCGGCGCCCGGCGCCGGAACGGCGCGGCAGACCCCCTCGCTCCCCCCGACGGCGTGCCGGAGGTCGAAGACGAACGGAGGTGGCACCTCGCCCACGAGGTGCGCGCCGAAGGGGGTCTCGGCGAAAAGCCGGGCGCGGCCGTCCGTGACGACGTGAACGCTCCGGCGCGCGTCGCCCGAGTCGAGGAGCTCTTCCCGCCCGTCGAACCGCCGGAGCGGGCGGCGGGCGGCGAGAAGGGCAAGATCGTCGAGCGGCGAGCCCATGTTGCGGGAGGATTATCCCTGCCCGGTTGACGGAAGGGGACGGGCGTCCTATCGTGCGTTCGCTTTCGCCATGGGCGCTCCCGCTAGCTCACCGTCTCCGCTGAAGCGGACCCCGCTTTACGAAGCCCACAAGGCGCTTGGTGGGAAGCTCGTGTCGTTCGGCGGCTGGGAGATGCCGGTCGAGTACACCGGCCTCTCCGAGGAGCACCGCGCCGTGCGCGAGCGGGCCGGCCTTTTCGACGTCTCGCACATGGGCGAGATCCGCGTGCGGGGCCGGGGGGCCCTCGCGGCGGTCCAGCAGCTGACGTGCAACGACGCCGCCGCCCTCGTGGACGGGCAGGCCCACTACACGGCGTTCCTGACCGAGCGCGGGACGTTCGTGGACGACCTCCTGACGTACCGCCTCGCCGAGGACGATTACCTCCTCGTCGTGAACGCCGCCAACACGCCGAAGGACGTCGCCTGGGCGAAGCGGGCCGAGCGATCCGACGCGTCGATCGAGGACGAGTCGCCGATCTGGGCGCAGCTGGCGCTCCAGGGGCCCAGGGCGGCGGAGATCCTCCAGCCCCTGACCGAGGTCGCGCTCGCGCCGATCCGGAACTACCGCTTCGAGACCGGCAAGGTCTGCGGCGCGCCGGCGATCGTCTCGCGGACCGGCTACACGGGGGAGGACGGATTCGAGGTCTACGTCCACCCCGAGGCGGCGAGGAAGATCTGGAACGCGATTCTCGAGTCCGGCCGCCCTCTCGGGATCCTGCCGGCCGGACTCGGCGCGCGGGACACGCTTCGCCTCGAGGCGAAGATGGCACTTTACGGCAACGACATCGACGACTCGACGACGCCGTGGGAGGCCGACCTCGCCTGGATCGTGAAGATGAAGAAGGGCGACTTCAACGGGCGGGCGGCTCTCGAGGCGCAGAAGGCGGCCGGCGTTCCTCGGAAGCTCGTCGGCTTCGAGGTGACGGGTCGCGGCATCGCGCGGCACGGCCACCCGCTGACCGTGGACGGCACGGGAAAGCCCGGGATCGTCACGTCGGGGACCCAAACGCCGACGCTCGGCAAGGCCGTGGGCCTCGCCTACCTGCCCGCCGAGTCGGCGGAGCCGGGCACCCCGTTCACGGTGGACGTCCGGGGCCGAGCCGTTCCGGCGGTCGTCGTGCCGACGCCCTTCTACAAGAGGAAGAAAGCGTAGGGATTCAGGAGAGGCCCATGACCCAGTATCCGGACGACCGCCGCTATTCCAGGAGCCACGAGTGGGTGAAGCTCGACGGGGAAGTCGCGACCGTCGGCATCACGGACCACGCGCAGAAGGAGCTCGGCGAGGTCGTCTTCGTGGACCTGCCGGACGTCGGCGAGATCTTCGACGCCGGGCAGGAGATCGGCACGATCGAGTCGGTCAAGGCCGTCTCGGAGGTCTTCGTGCCCGTCGCGGGCGAGGTCGTGGAGGTCAACAAGGTCCTCGGGGACGAGCCGGGCGCCGTGAACGAGGACCCGCACGGGGACGGCTGGATCGTGAAGGTGAAGATCTCCACCGACCTCGACAAGAGCCTCCTCTCCGCCCTCGACTACGAGAAGTTCATCGAGGAAGAGGCCAAGAAGGCCTGACGCTCTTTCGGGGAGATCCCTCCCCGGACCGCCGCCGCCCCCTTCGGACGGGCCCGCCGTCGTCGAACGTCAGCGTTCCCGCCAGGAGGCCGAAAGGTTGCCACCCATGCGTTACATCCCGCACAGCCCCGACGAACAGGCCGCGCTCCTCGCGGCCGTCGGCGTCCGCTCGGTCGACGAGCTCTTCGCGACGGTGCCGCGCGACGTTCTCCAGTCCTTCCCCCTCGACCTGCCGCCTCCCGCCTCGGAAATCGAGGTGCGGCGCGCGATGGGCCGGTTGGCGGCGAAGAACGCGAACCTCTCCGAGTGGACGTCGCTCCTCGGCGGCGGCCTCTACGCGCACCATTCCCCGGCGTTCGTCTCGCAGCTCCTTCTCCGGGGCGAGTTCCTGACCGCCTACACGCCCTACCAGCCCGAAGTTTCCCAGGGGACGCTGACGGCCATCTGGGAGTTCCAGTCGCACGTCGCCCTCCTCACCGGCATGGACGTCGCGAACGCCTCGATGTACGAGGGCGCCTCCGCCTTCGTCGAGGCCGTCCTCATGGCCGAGCGGCTGACGAAGAAACGGACGAAGGTCGTCGTCTCGAAGGGGATCCACCCGGAGTACCTCGCCTGCCTTCGGACGTACCTCGCGAACTTCCCGATCACGATCCTCGAGGTCCCGGTCGGCGCCGACGGCGCGACGGACGCCGCCGCGCTCGCCGCCGCGGTCGACGAGACGACGATCGCGGTCGCCGTGCAGTCCCCGAACGTCTTCGGCGTCGTCGAGGGCTGGAAGGCGGCGGCCGACGCGGCCCACGCGAAGGGGGCGCTCGCGATAGGCGTCGTCAACGAGATGTTCTCGCTCGCCCTCCTCAAGGGGCCGGGCGCCGAGGGGATCGACATCGCGGCGGGCGAGGCCGCTTCCTTCGGGGTCCCGCCGTCGTTCGGCGGTCCGCTCGTCGGCTTCCTGGCCTGCCGGGACGCGTTCAAGCGTCAGATCCCGGGGCGCCTCGTGGGGCGGACGACCGACGCGAACGGCCGGACGGCCTTCTCCCTGACGCTCACCACGCGCGAGCAGCACATCCGGCGCGAGAAGGCGACCTCGAACATCTGCACGAACCAGGGGCTCTTCGCGCTCGCGGCCACGATGACCCTGTCGGTCCTCGGGAAGCAGGGTCTCCGGGAGACGGCGCTGCAGTGCCTGTCGAAGGCGGAATACCTGAAAGCGGGCGTGAGGGCAATCCCGGGGCCGTTCGCGGTCGCGTTCGGCGGGAAGACGTTCAACGAGTTCGCCGTCCGCTGCGGGCCCCCGGTCGAGGAGGTGCTCGCGCGTGCCGCGGAGCGGAAGATCCTGGCCGGCGTCCCGATGGCGCGGCTCGCCCCGCGGGAGTCCGCGTGGCGAGACCTGCTGCTCGTCGCGGCGACGGAACGGACCCCCCGCGCCGGACCTCGACGCGTTCCTCGACGTCCTGAGGAGTTTCTGATGAGCGACCACGGCACCCTGACCTCCAAGCCGATCACGCGGGCCGGCGCCGGCAGCGACCTGGACCGGCGCCGCGCCTTCGCATCGCTCTTCGACGCCCCGCCGTCGGGGCGCCGGGGCGTCCTCCTGCCGCCGCTCGACGTGCCGGCCGCCGACCCCGCGGCGCTCTACGGCGCGGCGCACCGGACCGAGGTCGAGGGGGAGGTCGAGACGTCGGAGGTGGACGTCATCCGGCACTTCACGCGGCTCTCGCAGAAGAACTTCGCGATCGACACGGCCCTCTACTCGCTCGGCTCCTGCACGATGAAGCACAACCCGCGCCTGAACGAGGAGCTCGCCCGGTTGCCGGGCTTCAACGACACGCACCCGTACGCGCCGGAAGGGCTCTCGCAGGGAAACCTCGAGCTGATGTGGCGCCTCGAGGAAGCGCTGAAGACGCTGACCGGCTTCGCACGCGTCACGCTCCAGCCGTCGGCCGGCGCGAACGGCGAGCTGGCCGGCGTGCTGATGATCCGCGCCGCACACGTCGCGCGCGGGAACCCGCGGAAGAACATCCTCGTCCCCGACTCGGCGCACGGCACGAACCCGGCGTCGGCCCACTTCGCAGGGTACGAGGTCGTGGAGATCCACTCCTCGCCGCGGGGCACGGTGGACCTCGCCGAGCTCGCCGCGAAGCTGGACGACGACGTGGCGGCGCTGATGATCACGGTGCCGAACACGCTCGGCGTTTTCGAGGAGCAGATCCTCGAGGTCGCGCGGATGGTCCACGCGAAGGGGGCCTACCTCTACCTCGACGGCGCGAACTTCAACGCGTTCGTCGGCAAGGTGCGGCCGGCGGACATGGGCGTCGACGTCATGCACATGAACCTGCACAAGACCTTCTCGACGCCGCACGGCGGCGGCGGCCCCGGCGCCGGCCCGGTCGGCGTGGCGGCGGCGCTCGTGCCGTTTCTGCCGACACCCACCGTCGAGAAGGGGAGCTCCGGTTTCTACCTCGATCACGACCGGCCGCAGTCGATCGGCCGGATGCGCGCCTTCTACGGGAATTTCGGCGTCCTCGTCCGCGCGCTCACCTACATCCTCTCCTACGGCCGGTCGATCCACGAGGTGGCCGAGAACGCCGTCCTGAACGCCAACTACCTCCGGGCGCGGCTCGCGCCCTTCTACCACCTCGAGTACGACGCGCCGAGCTACCACGAGGTCGTCTTCGATGACAAGCGGCAGGTCGCCCGCGGCGTCCACAACATCGACATCGCGAAGCGGTTGATGGACTACGGATTCCACCCGCCGACGATGTCGTTTCCGCTCATCGTGCACGGCGCCCTGATGATCGAGCCGACCGAGACGGAGCCGAAGGAGGAGCTGGACGCCTTCGCCGACGCGATGATCGCGATCGCGAAGGAGTGCGAGACCGAGCCCGGGATCGTCACCTCCGCCCCCCACACGACGCCGGTGAGGCGCCTGGACGAGGCGTCGCTGGCGCGGGAGGCCTCGAAGGTCGGCGTCTACGCACCGGTCCTCCGCGCTCGGGCGCGTTGACGCGCGCGCAGCCGTCATAGACTGACCGGGTGTCTCCGCCCCGGATCGGGTATCTCGACGGCCGGCGGCTCGCCCGGGCTCTCGTCGCGGGGGCGCGCGCCGTCGGCGCGGAGCGCGAGCCGCTGAACCGGATCAACGTCTTCCCCGTAGCGGACAACGACACCGGCTCGAACCTCGCGGCGACGCTGGACCGGGTCGCGGCGGGCGTCGGCGGCGCGCCGTCCGCGAACGCGGAGGACGTGGCCCGCTGTGCGGCGGACGAGGCGCTGCTCGGCGCTCGCGGAAACTCCGGCGCGATCTTCGCCCAGTTCCTTGAGGGGCTCGCCGAGGCCCTGAAAGGGGCTCGCCGCGTGGGCCCCGAGCGGTTCGGCCGGGCGGTCCGCGCGGCGGCGGAGGCCGCCCGCGGGGCGATGGCGCAGCCGCGCGAGGGGACGATTCTCTCCGTGATCCGCGCCTGGGCGCGCGAGGTGGAGCAGCGGTCGCAGGAGACGAAGGACTTCGCGGAGATCCTGCCGCCGTCGCTGCCGGCCGCGCGCGACGCGCTCGCGAAGACGCCCGACCAGCTCCCGGTCCTGAAGGCTGCCGGCGTCGTCGACGCGGGCGCGCAGGGCTTCGTTCACTTCCTCGAGGGCGCGATGCGGTCGCTGGGGCGGCATCGCCACCCCGAGCCGCGCGCGACGGTCCCGGGCGACGTCGTGGAGGCGCGGATCCGGGAGGCCCGTGCGTCGATCCTCTTCCGATACTGCACCGAGGTGCTCGTCTCGGGAGATCGGATCGACCGGGACGCGCTCCGGCGCGCGGCCGCGCCGCTCGGCGACTCGCTGGCGGTCGTGGGCGGTCGGAGCCGCGTCCGCCTCCACGTTCACGTGAACCGGCCGGAGGACGTCTTCGAGGTGGCCCGGCGGTTCGGCCGCGTCGAGGAGACGAAGGTCGAGGACATGCGCGAGCAGCACGTCGGCCGCTTCGCGGCGTCGGGCCGCGTCGCAATCGTGACCGACTCGGCCTGCGACCTCCCGGCCTCCGAGATCGAGGCGCTCTCGATCACGGTCGTCCCGCTCCGGCTGATCCTGGGGGAGGAGACGTTCCTCGACGGCGTCACGATCACGCCCGCGGAGTTCCACGCCCGACTCGCGTCTACGAAGGCGATCCCCCGGACGTCGCAGCCTCCGCCCGGCGACTTCCGGGAGGTCTACCGCGCCCTGGCTTCGCACGGCGCCCCGGTCCTCGGCATCCACCTCTCGGGGGCTCTCTCCGGGACTTTCGGCGCCGCGCAAACGGCGGCCCGCCTCCTTTCGGGCGAGAAGGAGCT
The DNA here is from genome assembly GCA_963821435.1 of uncultured Acidobacteriota bacterium. Classification (GTDB taxonomy): domain Bacteria; phylum Acidobacteriota; class Thermoanaerobaculia; order UBA5066; family UBA5066; genus DAOMFB01. The sequence goes on along the minus strand of CAWGDR010000004.1, from coordinate 28,208 downwards.
GGCTCCCGTCCGGACGTTCGACTCGCGGAACGTCTCGGTCGCCCAGGGACTGGTCGTCCGCGAGGCCGCCCGGGCAGCCGCGGACGGCGCGCCGCTCGCGGAGGTCGTCGGCGTCGCGGAGCGCGCGGCGAGGCGCGCCCGGATCTTCGCGGCGATTCCGGCGCTCGACTTCCTGATCCGCGGCGGACGCGTGGGGCACCTCCCGGGGCTCCTGGCCCGCGCGGTCGGGTACGCCCCGGTGCTGACGATCGATCCGGACGGGAGGGCGGCGAAAGGCGGGGGAGGCCGGGGCTTCGCGAAAGCCTGCCGGAAGGTCGTGGAGGCGGCGCTCGCCGGGACGGCGTCCGAGCCGGCCCCGCTCTTCGGCGTCGCCCACTTCGGCGCGCGGGACCTCGCCGACGAGCTCGCGGCGGAACTTCTCGCGCGCCATCCCGGCTCGGCGCACTTCATCACCGAGGTCGCTCCGGTCCTCGCGGCGCACGCGGGCCCGGGGGCCATCGCGGTCGGGTTTCTCGCATCAGAACGGGGATTTCGGGAGGTTTCGGCTTGACTCGCCCCGAATCGGGGAAAAGAATGCTGACAGCGCAAGGACCAGGTGTCGACCGTTGCGTAATCGCCCTCAGTCAGAGAAGGAGGTTTCGGTGGTGAGAGAGAAGTGTATGCGCGCTCTCGGCGGGGGACTCCTCGCCCTGGCGCTCGCGGCGTCCGGCCGGCTCGACGCCTCGGGCTTCGCGCTCTTCGAGCAGGGAGCCAAGGCCACGGCGCTCGCCGGCGCGTTCTCCGCCGAGGCGGACGACCCGTCGGCGATGTTCTTCAATCCCGCCGGCAACGCGTTCAACGAGAAGCTCACGCTTTCGGGCGGCGCGTTCCTCGTGCTTCGCCCCTCCGCACATTTCGACGGCGGGAACCCCTACCCGGGGACCGGCTACCAGACGAACATGGAGAAGGACCTCTACTGGATGGGGAACGGGTACATGGTCGTCCCCATCAAGCCGGGCGTCTTCAACATCGCTGGCGGCTTCTGGACCCCCTTCGGCCTAGGCGTTCCGTGGGCCTACCCCGACCAGTACGCCGGGCGGTTCATCTCGCAGCGCGTCGACATCCGGCAGGTCGCCGGCTCGATTCAGTTCGCCGTCAAGCCGGCCGAGTGGATCGCGATCGCGGCAGGCCCCGAGGTCCGCTTCAGCGACGTCAAGCTGAGCCGGAACGTGGGCATCTTCAACCCGTTCGACAACCGGTTCGTCGACGTCGCTCACATCTCGCTCCAGAGCAAGGGAACCCCCGTCGAGTGGACCTGGAACGCCGGCATCATGATCAAGCCGTGCCCCCGGCTCCGCTTCGGCGCCGCCTACCACGGCGAGGTCACGTTCGACTACTCGGGCGAGGCCCAGTTCGGCCAGATCTCGACCGGAAACGCCCAGCTCGACGCCCTCGTCGAGTCAACTCCTCCCGGTCGGCCAGAGCGTCCCGGGCGGAACGTCGATCAGCTTTCCCGGCCTCCTGATCTTCGGCACCTCGTACGATTTGACTCCGAAGCTGACGGTCAACGTGGACGCCAACTACACCAACTGGGACCGCTTCAAGGAGACGGTCCTCACGATCCAGGGTCTCCCCCCGACGACGATTCCCCACGACTGGTCGAACATCTGGACGATCCGGGCGGCCTCGGCTTCCAGGCGACCGAGAGCGTCTGGCTCGGCGCCGGGTTCCTCTACGACCAGACCCCGCAGCCCGACTTCGACGTCGGCCCGCTCCTCCCGGACGCGAACCGGACGGGGGCCACGTTCGGCGTCGGATTCAATCTCGGGAAGCACACCCGGATCGACATCTCGAGCCTCTTCCTCTGGTTCCACCAGCGGACGATCACGAGCAACGAGAGCGGCTTCAACGGAACCTACAAGACCTTCGCCATCCTGCCGGGCCTCAGCGCCACGATGTCGTTCTAAGGCGGAGCACGAAACATGAGAAGCCAAAATGACGCTCTTCCGCATCGCCGCCCTCGCCTTCGCCGCCGCGCTCGCCCTGCCCGCGGCCGCCCAGCAGGCGGACTTCGGGACTTTTGTCCAGATCGGCGACTCGCTGACCGCCGGCTTCACGAACGGCTGCCTCGTCGACTACGCGCAGAACGACTCCTTCGGTGCCATCCTTGCCCGGCACGCCGGCGTCTCCGGCTTCCAGCAGCCGATCATCGCCACGCCGGGCCTCGGCCCCTGCATGTACCTGACGACCCTCGCGCCGACCTTCGGCACCTGGCCGAACACCGGCGTCCCGCAGAACGCCACGCTGGCACGCCCCTACAACAACCTCGGCGTTCCCGGCTACACGGTCTCTCAGGCCGTGGACTCGAACCCGCCGCCGGGGCCCACCATCGGCTACATCATCCTCCGCGGCCAGGGGACGATGCTTCAGCAGGCGGTGAATTTGAGGCCGACCTTCGTCACGATCTTCATCGGGAACAACGACGTGCTCAATGCCGCCGGCCTCGCCACCGTCATCGACGGGGTCACGCTGACGCCGAAGGTGGTCTTCGACTCGAAGTACCGGACGATCGTCGACGCAATGAAGGGGGCGCAGGGAGGGACCGGCAAGGGAATCGTCATGAACATCGGCGACGTCGCGGCGATCCCGTTCACGACGACGGTCTAGCCGTATCCTCGTGGACCCGGTCACGAACCAGCCTGTCCTCGATCCCGCGACGGCGCCGATCTACGCCCTCTCGGACTACGCCTGCCCGACCGGCGTCCCGGCCTGCCCGGTGCCGGCCGGCTCGCTCCTGACGCTGAGGGCCGCGGAGATGCTCCAGACGGGCACGGGCATTCCGTGCGCGATCAGGCCGAACCTGCCCAATTGCAACCACCCGCTCCCGAACAACTGCGACCTCTCGGGCGGCGCCGCGACCTGCTCCGCCCACCCGGGCGTCGTCCTGACGCCGGACGAGATCACCCAGCTCCGCGCCCGGACGGCGGATTTCAACGCGACGATCGCATCGAAGGGGACTGGCGCGGGCTACAAGCTCTACGACGTCGCCGCGTTCTTCTCGAACCTCGCCGCGCACCCCCCGACGTTCGGCGGCCTGTCGGTCGGGACGGCCTTCCTGCAGGGAGGCTTCTTCGGGTACGACGGCGTCCACCCGACGTCGCTCGGCTACGCGATCTTCGCGCAGAACGTGATCGACTTCATCAACGCGAACTACGGCAACAGTGTCGCCAGCATCGACATGACCCCGTACCTCGACAACGGCAACACCTCGCCGGGCGGATTCCCGTCCGCGCCCACCCCGACGCCGCATCTCGGCACGTTCACGAGCGACGAGCTGATCGAATGGGCCGCGGCCGTCTACAGTCCCGAAAACTGGGAAAGTTCGCTAAAGTACGTCTTCACGCAGCCCGCCCGCCACGCCGTCGCGCCGAGTGACCCGCAGGACCAGCCGGTCCGCGGGGCACGAGGTGGAACGGAACGCCAGGACGGACCGCAACAGTAAACGGCGCTTCCAAGGAGGACAGCATGGCTTCGAGACGGTTCCGGGCCAGTTCTTTCGGGCTCCTGTTCGTGGGAGTCGTGGCCCTATCCCTTTCCGCGTGCACGAGCACGATGAAGGACTGCGCGACCGGCTTTTCGGTGATCTCGCCGAAGGACGGGTCGACGCTGCAGCCCGGCGACGTGAAGGTCGAGTGGACGGCGATTCCGTCGACCTTCTGCACCTTCGCTGCCCAAGACCTACGAGGCGTCGCTGAACGGCGCCCCGCCGGTCGTGGTCCCGGGCGACGCGGCCCCGACGACGACGTTCAAGAACCTCGGCCCCGGCGAGTACACGGTCGTCGTGACCGCGCGCGACGCCGCCAGCAAGGCCGTCGCGCAGTGCGCGGCCAAGTTCAGGATCCCCGCCCCGCCGCCGCCGCCGCCGGCCGTCGTGGCGCCGCCGCCGCCGCCTCCGGCGCCCCCGGCGGTCGACCTCGTCCAGGAGGCGATGAAGTACCTGAAGGACGTCTTCTTCGACTTCGACAAGTCGGACATCCGGGCGGACCAGAAGGACGCCGTCGCGGCGAACGCCCAGTGGCTGCGCGACCACACGACCGTCGGCGTGACGATCGAAGGGCACTGCGACGAGCGCGGCACGCGCGAGTACAACCTCGCCCTCGGCGAGCGGCGCGCCAACGCGGTGCGCGACGCCCTCGTGGCCCTCGGCGTCGACCCGGCGCAGATCAAGACGATCTCCTACGGCAAGGAGCGTCCGTTCTGCACCGAGCAGCCGAAGGAGAAGGACGCGCAGGAGGCCTGCTGGCAGTCCAACCGGCGGGGCCACTTCGTTCCGGCACTCCGGTAGAAAGACCGCAAGTCGTTGGCAGCGGGGCCCTTGACGGGCCCCGCTTGCCTTTTTTGAGAGGCCTCGGTTAGGCTTCCGGCGACCGTCAATCGGGTCCGGGTGGGTGTCTGGTGGCAACGCGTCGCCGGCCGCCGGGAAGCCGGGAAACCAGGTGTGAGGAATGATTTCGGCCACTGAACTGCGTCCGGGGATGATCGTGATCCACAACGGGGAGCTGCACCGCGCCCACAGCGTCGTCCACAAGACGCCGGGGAACCTGCGGGGCTTCGTGCAGGCCAAGCTCCGGAGCCTCCGGACGGGCTCCATGAACGAGCACCGGTTCCGGTCGGAAGACCGGATCGAAAAGGCCTCCCTCGACACCCACGAGATGCAGTACCTCTACTCGGACTCGGCGGGCCACCACTTCATGAACCAGGAGAGCTACGACCAGGTCCGGCTCGACGACGACGTCGTCGGCGAGGCGATGAAGTACCTCCTGCCCGAGACGGTCATCACGGTCGACTTCTACGACGGAAACCCGGTCTCCGTCGAGCTGCCGACGACCGTCAACCTCCGGATCGTCGAGACCGAGCCGGGGATGAAGGGAGCGACCGCGTCGGCGTCCTACAAGCCGGCGAAGCTCGAGACGGGCCTCCTCGTCCAGGTTCCGCAGTTCGTCGAGGCGGGCACGGTGATCAAGATCGACACGCGCGACGATTCCTACCTGGAGCGGGTCAGCTGAAGCTCCTCGCGGCCGGCTCCGTTCTTCTGCTCGCTCTCGTCGCGGCTCCCGCTGTCTCCGCGTCCGGCCCGGATCTCGAGGTCTCGACCGAGGCCGCGGCCACCGAGCTCGTGGCGGCCGACCCGGGCGCGGACCCGTCGGCCCCGGCCGACGCGTCGCCGGCCGCCGCCTCCGCCGACCGGATGCCGCCGGCCGCCGAGGCCCCGTGCCCCGCGCGGGATCCCGAGGACGGCGCCTGCTACGCCTCGGCTGACGCGGCCGACCGCGCATGGCTGGACCGCCCGCTTTCCGACGACGAGGAAGACGAGGGCGAGGAAGCGGTGGTCCCCGAGTCCCTCTGGAAGAGCCTCTCGGACCGGCTGGCGGGCCTCGTGGTCCGGCGGTCGGACAGCAAGCCCGTGTCGCTACCGGAGAGCGAGATCCGGAGGCTCTTCGGCGTGGAGTTCCCGATTCCCGTGGAGTCGTTCGACCAGGCGAAGCTCCACGACACGTTCCTCTCCCGGCGGGGAAAGCACAAGAAGCACCATGCCATCGACCTCGGCGCGCCGCGCGGGACGCCGGTCTTCGCCGTCACCGACGGCGTCATCGAGCGGCTCGGCCGGGACCGGCGCGGCGGGAAGGTCGTCTACCTTCGCGACCTCTCCGGCCGCTACACCTTCTTCTACGCCCACCTGAGCAGCCACGAGAAAGGGCTGAAGCCGGGGGACCGGGTGACGAAGGGCCAGAGGCTCGGGGCCGTCGGCGCGACGGGCCGGGTCATCGGCGGCCCGCACCTCCATTTCGCCATCTTCCGGCACGAGCCGGCGACCGACTCCCGCCTCTTCGCCGTCAACCCCTACCTGATCTTCAGCGTCATCCCGCGCTGACCCGCGTTCCCGCCGGCCGAGTCCGGTTCCTCCGCGCAGGACGCCCAATCCGGAAGCATAATCCGGGTTTCGACGTGCCCGACACGAGTCCTCCTTCCGCGGTAGCCGCCTTGCCGGCCGGGGACCCGGCGGCCGGGGACCGGTTCCTCTCCGAATTCGCCCTCGCCCTCGTGGGGGGCGGGGACCTCGCCAAGTTGCTGGAGTGGTCCGTCGGCCGGATCGGCGAGATCCTCGTGGCGGACCGCGTGACGCTCTTCCTCGTCGACGGCTCGTCGGAGGATTCGCCGATCACGATCCGGGCCGCGTGGTGCGCGCCGGGGATCCCGGCGCTCCCGGCATCGCTGGCCCCGACACGCTTCGCCGACATCGAAACCGCGCTCCGGGGACTCGAGCCGATCGTGGCGCCGGACGCCTTGTCGCATCCCGTCCTCGCGCCAGAGCGGGAGCGCTTCGCGGCGGCCGGCACGAAGTCGCTCCTGGCCGTGCCGATCCAGATCGACGGTCTCCTCCGGGGCCTCGCCGTGGCGGTCACGGTGCGCGAGCCTCGCGACTGGCGTGCGGATGACGTGGAGTTCCTCCTGTCCGCCGCCCGGCACCTCGCCGCGGGGCAGAAGCAGGCGGAGCTGATCGACCAGCTCGAGCGCGAGCGGGAGCGGCTCTCGGTCCTCCTCGACCTCGCCTCGGAGGTCCAGCGGGGGACGACCGCCGAGGACGTCGTGCGGACGGCGCTCGCCGGCCTGAAGGAAACGCTCGGCTTCCGGGCGGGCTACGTGTCGCTCCTCTCGCCCGACGGCAGCGAAGCGGCCGCGGTGCACGCGTTCGCAGAAGGCTGGGACGGGAAGGGGCCGGGACCGTTCGCCTGGCGCCGGCGGCTCGATGAGGCCGAGCCGGGCCCGAAGAGCCTCGCGGCGCTCGTCCTCGAGTCGGGGCAGGCGCTCGTCGTGACGGACGTCGCGACGGACCGGCGGGCGGAGGCGTCGAGGTCGCTCCTCCTCGGCTTCGGCGTCGCGGCAACGGCGGTCCTGCCGATGCGCGCGGCCGGGCGCCTCGTCGGCATCCTGTCCGCGGGGGGTCCCGCGGGCGAGACGAGCCTGGAGCCCGACGACGTCGCCATGCTCCAGTCCCTGGCGGACTTCGTCGGCGTGGCCCTCGAGCAGCGGCGCGCCGCCGAGGCGCTCGAGCGCTCGGCCCGGGAGGCCCGCGCGCTCTCGGAAGCCTCGCGCGCGCTCCTGACGCGGACGGCGAGCCGCGACGTCCTCCTGAACCAGATCCTGGACGCCGTCGTTCTCCACTTCGGCCAGGAGAATTGCAGCCTCCGGCTCGTCGAGCGGGACGGTGCGAGCGTCTCCCTTTTCGCCCGCCGCGGAGAATGGCAGGAGAGTCGCGAGTTCGCGACGCTGCCGATCGACGGGCCGGGCCTCGTCGCCGCCGCCGCCCGGAGCGGCGAGACGCTGAACGTCGCGGACGTCTCGGCCGACCCGCGCTACCTCGAGGGATGGCGCGACGCGCGCTCGGAGCTGGTCGTCCCGCTGAAGCTGGACGGGGAGGTCGTCGGGGTCCTCGACATGGAGTCGAGCCTGCCAGGCGCCTTCACCCCCGAGGACGAGCGGACGCTCTCGGCGTTCGCCGAGCGCGCGGCGCTCGCGCTCCGGCTGGCGGACGTCGTCGCCCAGCTCGAGGAGCGGACCCGCGTCCTCGAGGCGGTGACCCGCGCGACGCAGCTCCTGAACTTCCGCCTCCACGCCCCCGACGTCCTCGCGTCGGTCGTCGAGGAGACGAGCCGCGCGTTTCCGGTCTCGGACGGCGGCATCGCCTACGTGGCGAACCCGGAAGGGACCTCGCTGACGATCGCAGCGGGATACGGCGTGGGGCGGATCACGGAGCGGGCGTGGGAAGGCGTGGCCATTCCTCTCCACCGGCTCCGGTGCGCGGGCCGCGCGTACGCCGAGAACCGGCCGGTGCTCCTTGGAGGTGGCGGGCCTGGACGCGCTCGCGTCGGACGACCCGCCGGAGGTGCGGGCGCGGGCGCGCGCGGCGTTCGAGAACGCCGACGTCCGGAGCCTGATGGCGGTCCCGATCCGCGTCGCGGACCACCGGCTCGGCGTCCTCGAGATCCTCTCCGGGCGTCCGGGGGCCTTCTCGCTGCGGGACGGGGAGACGCTCGGCCTCCTCGCCGAGCAGACCGCGATCGCCCTTCGGAACGCCCGTCTCGTGGAGGAGCTGCAGCGGTCGAACCGGCTCAAGGACGACTTCCTGGCGAACCTCTCGCACGAGGTCCGGACCCCGTTGACCGGCATCGTCGGCTGGGCCGAGGTCCTCCTCGACAGCCGTGGCGACGACCCGGTCTCCCGCCGGGCCCTCGAGGCGATCCTCGGGCAGGCCAACACGCTGAGCCGGATGCTGGCCGACCTCATCGACCTCTCCCGCATCGACAACTTCGGCCTCGAGATCCGGCGGACGAAGGTGCGGCTCGCCGAGATCATCGGCGCCGCCCTGGACGCGGTCGCCCCGTCGGCGGCGAAGAAGGGGGTCGAGATCTTCTGCGACATCCTGACCGACCTGCCGCCGCTCGAAGGGGACCCCGCCCGGCTCCAGCAGGTCGTCTGGAACCTCCTCTCGAACGCCATCAAGTTCTCGCCGCCCGCGAAGACGGTCCGGGTGGTGGCCCAGGGAGCCAGCAGCGGCGGGCTCGAGCTCTGCGTGTCGGACGAGGGATCGGGCATCGACCCGGCCTTCCTTCCCCACCTCTTCGAGCGCTTCCGGCAGGAGGACACCTCCTCGAACCGGCGGTTCGGCGGCCTCGGCGTCGGCCTGTCGATCGTGAAGGCCATCGTCGGGGCGCACGGCGGGACGATCGTCGCCGAGAGCGCCGGAAAGGGGCGGGGCAGTCTCTTCCGCGTCACCTTCCCGCCCGAGCGTGTTCTCCGCTCGGGGGCCTTCCGCCGCTCGCAGCTCCTGCCGCGCGAGGACGCGGTGCCGGGAGAGGGAGGAGGCGGGTGACGCCCGACCCGCGCGAGGAGCTCCGCCGGGAGCGGGAGCGTGCGGCGGGGCTGGAAGCACGCCTCCACGAGGTCGAGGAGAGGCTCGCGGCGTTGAACCGGATCGGGATCGCCCTCTCCGCCGAGCGGGACGTGGACACGCTCCTCGAGAAAATCCTGACGGAATCCCGCGGCTTCTCGGATTCCGAGGCCGGCAGCCTCTACCTTCTCGAGGAGGGCCCGGAAGACGGGCGGCTCCGCTTCAAGCTCGCGCAGAACGATGCGGTCGCCGTTTCCTTCGCCGAGCGGACGGTCCCCGTGGACGAGTCGAGCCTCGCCGGCTTCGTGGCCGTCCGGGGCGAGCCGCTCGTCCTCGAGGACGCCTACGTCCGCCCCGCCGGCGCCCCGTACGGCCACAACGAGTCGTTCGACCGGGCCACCGGCTACCGGACGCGCGCCGTCCTCGTCGTCCCGATGAACGACCACCGGGGCGAGCTGGTCGGAGTCCTGCAGCTGATGAACCGGAAACGCCGACGGGACGGGGCGTACGAGGCGTATCCCGCCGACCTCGTACCTCTCGTCCTCTCGCTCGCGACACAGGCGGCGGTGTCGCTGAAGGCGAACCGGCTGACGGCCTCCATCCGGCGCCTCTTCGAGGACTTCGCGAAGGCGGCCATCGTCGCCGTCGAGCAGCGCGACCCGACGACGGCAGGTCACAGCAACCGGGTCGCCGACTTCACGGAAAGTCTCGCACGCCTCGTCGACCGCGCGGGCGACGGCCCCTATGCCTCGGTTTCCTACTCGAAGGAAGACCTCCATGAGATCAAGACGGCCGCTCTCCTCCACGACTTCGGGAAGATCGCGATTCCCGAGCGGGTGCTCGTCAAGGCGAAGAAGCTCTCGGAGGACGAGCTCCTCCGGATCCGCGACCGGTTCGACTTCGCTCTCGAGGCGGCCGAGGCGGACGAATACCGGCGCCTCCTCGAGGAGCTGGCGCGGACGGGCGGCCGCCTGGCTCCCGAGACCCTCGCCGCGCTCGAGCGCGCGGGGCGCGAGCGGGCGGCGGAGCTCGAGCAGCTGTTCGCCGAGGTGCGCGGCGCGAACGAGCCGACGATCCTGCCGGACGACCGGACGGAGAAGCTGCGGGCGCTCCTCCAGCGGACGTGGCGGGACCGCCGCGGCCGGACGGCGCCCCTCCTTCATCCGGAGGAGTTCCGCTTCCTCGCGATCCGGCAGGGAAGCCTCTCGACCGAGGAGCGGACGACGATCGAGACCCACGTCTCGCAGACCTGGCGGTTCCTCTCGTCGATCCCGTGGACGGCCGACCTCGCCCGCGTCCCGGACATCGCGTACGGCCACCACGAGAAGCTGGACGGGACCGGCTACCCGCGGAAGCTCGGCGAGCCCGAGATCCCGGTCGCGACGCGCGCCCTGACGGTCTGCGACGTCTACGACGCGCTGACGGCCTCCGACCGCCCGTACAAGAAGGCCGTGCCGCGCGACGCCGCCCTCTCCATCCTGGAGGCGGAGGCCCGACAGGGGAAGCTCGATCGCTGGCTCGTCGAGACGTTCATCGGCGCGAAGCTCTGGGGGCAGCCTGCCGACGGCTGACGCCGCGCGGCCCGCGGCCGCCGCGGCGTTCGCGGTGGCGGTGGCCGCGGGCCTCCTGCCGTCACCCTCCATCGCCTCGGCGGCGCCCGCGAGGTGGCACTTCTCCTTCGGGGGGGCGTGGGAGATTTCGATTTTCTTCCTAAGGGAAGAAGCGGGGGACCGCACGCGCGTTCTGCTCCGCGCCCCCGCGGGCCGGTTCGTATTCCTTTCGGAGCAAGATCCCTCGGGCCGCGACTCGACGGAGAGCATCCGCCGCCTCCCGGACGGCGAGACGTTCACCCGGCGCCTCGTGCTCTCCTCCTTCGAAGAAATCCCCTCGTGCTCTTCCGTGCGCGCCCCGGACGCGTGTGTGGTGTTCACGGGCGCCGGCGGGTCGCTTGCCTCCGGGCTCGGCGCTTTCGCCGGCGCGAAGGCCGCGCCTCTTCGCGAGCAGGTCGCGGCCCTCGTCTCGCCCGGGATGCGAGACGCGCTCTTCGCGCTCGCGCCGCTCCTCCCGTCGGTCGCGGAGTTCGGATCCTACTCGAAGGACTTCCTCGGCCTCGTCTGGCCGGAGCGCTTCGCCGCGCCGCAATCGCTCCGCCGGGGAGAGCGGAAGCCGGGCTGTGCCTTCGACGCGGGCTTCGGCTTTCCCTGCTCCGCGGAGGAGCGGGCGCGCGAGGAACAGCGCTTCGGTCCGCGCGCGCCCTAGACGGGCGGTTTCGGACGTCGCCGGACGAAGAGATAGACGAGAACGCCGGCCGCGAGGATCACGAGCCCCTTCGCGGCGTCGCTGGGCGCGTCGACCGCGATGGCGGCCGTGAAGGCGGCCGACGAGGCGACGTAGAGCGCCGGAACCCACGGGTAGCCGGGCATCGCCCACGGGGCGGCCGGCTCGCGCCGACGGTAGACGAAGATCGACGCCCCGCCGAGCGCGTAGAACGCGGTCGCCGCGAAGGAGACCGTCGCGACGAGCTGGTCGAACGTCCCCGAGAGCGTCAGGCCCGCGGCGAAGATCGCCTGGAACGCGAGGCCGAACGCCGGCGTCGCGTAGCGGGGGTGGAGCCGGGCGAAGGCGCGCGGCATGCGGCCGTCGAGCGCGGCGGCGTACGCGATCCGCGAGGCGGGAATGATGTTTGCGGCGAGCGATCCGAGGACGGAGACGAGGACCGCCAGCGAGAGCCAGCGGGCGGCGCCGTCCCCGAAGAGGATCCTGACGGCCGTCTCGGCGGCCCGCGGCGACTCTCCGAGAGTCTCCACGGGGGCGGCGCCGAGGTAGACGGCGTTCGCCCCGAGGTAGAGCGCCACGACGACGAGGACGCCGAGGACGAGACCTCCCGGGATGTCCCGCTTCGGGTTCTTCACCTCGGCCCCGAGCGCCGACATGTTGATCCAGCCGTCGTACGCCCAGAGGACACCGGCGAGCGCGCCGCCGAGCGGGAGAAAGAGCGCGGCCGACGGCGCGGGAAAGGCGAAGGCGGGGCGGACGGCCTTCGCCGCCGACAGGCCGAAGACGACGAGCGCCACGATCGAGCCGATCTTCACGATCGTCAGGACGTCGTTGAGCCGCCCCCCCTCCTTGATGCCGAAGATGTTCCAGATCGTGAAGGCGAACGAGATCGCGACGGCGACGAGCTGGCCCTGGGAGACGTGGAGACCGAGGAGCGTGAACGCCGGGGCCGCCGTGCCGAGCGACGGAAAGAAGGCGCCGAGGAACTCCGCGAACCCGGTCGAAAGCGCCGCCACCGTTCCCGGCATGACGACGAAGACGAGCGCCCACATGTAGAGGAAGCCCCAGAGCGCGCCGAACGTCTCGGAGAGGTAGACGTACGGCCCGCCGGCGGTGGGGCGCCGGGCGCCGAGCTCGGCGTAGGTCAGGCCGGCGGCCATCGCGTGGAGCGCGCCGAGGACCCAGACGACGACGATCCAGGAGGGGTGGGGCACCTTCCGGAAGACGTTCCCGGCGGAGAGGAAGATGCCGGTCCCGATCATCGAGCCCGCGACGTAGAGGACGCAATCGGCGAAGCCGAGGGCCCTCCTGAGATGCGGTTCGCCGCCGACCGTCTCGTCCCGGGTCACGCGGCAGGAAGCGTAGCAGGGAGCGCCTGCGAAGCAGGCGCTCCTCTCGAGTAGGTTTAATCTCCTCCCTGATGCCCGAAGGCCCTCCGACTCCGCGTCGATACGTCCTCCGCCGGACGGCGGCGAAGAGCTACCGGGTCGACTACGCGCGGGAGCTGAACGAGGAGCAGCGCACCGTCGTCTTCGCGCCGGACGGTCCGACGCTCGTCGTGGCCGGAGCGGGCTCGGGAAAGACGCGGACCCTCGTCTACCGCGTCTCCCGCCTCATCGAGGACGGCGTCGACCCCGCCTCCCTCATGCTCGTCACCTTCACGAACCGGGCGGCGCGCGAGATGAAGCGGCGGGTCGAGGCGCTGATCGGGGCGGACCTCGCGCGCGCGGCGGCCGGCACCTTCCACGCGGTCGCGGCGCGCCTCCTCCGGCCTCACGCGGAGCTGATCGGGTACCGGCCGAACTTCTCGATCCTGGACACCGAGGACGCGCGCGACCTCCTGGAGTCGGCCACCTCGGACCTCGGCATCCCGGTCATCGAGCGCCGGTTTCCGAAAGGGGACCTCCTCCACGCCATCGTCTCCTTCTGCGTCAACACGGAGAAGAAGCTGGACGACGTCGTCGCGGCCGACTACCCGCACTTCCTGTCCCAGCTCGAGCCGATCCGGGCCGTCGTCCGGCGCTATCTCGAGCGAAAGGTCGCCGCGAACGGCATGGACTACGACGACCTGCTCCTGAACTGGCGGCGGCTGATGTCGGAGCGCCCCGAGATCCGCCGGAGCCTCGGCGCCCGGTTCCGGCACGTCCTCGTGGACGAGTACCAGGACGTGAACCGGCTGCAGGCCGACCTCGTCGACCTCCTCGCCTCGGACGCCGTGACGAAGAACGTCATGGTCGTGGGGGACGACGCGCAGTCGATCTACTCGTTCCGCGGGGCGGACTTCGAGTCGCTCCTGACGTTTCCCGACCGGTACCCCGGGGCCGCCGTCTTCAAGCTGGAGACGAATTACCGCTCGACGCCCGAGATCCTCAGGCTCGCCGACGCCTCGATCGCTCACAACACGCGCCGCTTCGAGAAGACGCTCCACCCGGTCCGGGGCCCCGGCGTCCCGGTCGCGGTCGTCGGGACCGCGGACGTCTCCCAGCAGGCGGAATTCGTCGCCCAGCGCGTCCTCGAGCTGCGCGACGAGGGGACGCCGCTGACCGAGATCGCGGTCCTCTACCGGGCCCACCACCAGGCGCTCGAGCTGCAGCTCGAGCTGACGCGGCGGGGCATCCCGTACGAGGTCCGCTCGGGCGTCCGCTTCTTCGAGCAGCAGCACGTCAAGGACGTCCTCGCGCACCTCCGGCTCCTCGTGAACCCGAAGGACGAGACGTCGTTCAAGCGGGCCCTCAAGCTCCTGCCGAAGGTGGGGGAGCGGACCGCGGCGACGCTCTGGACGGCGGTGGCCGACGCCGCCGACCCCGTGGCCGCGTTTCTCAGGCTCGACCTGTCGAAGGCGCCGCCCGGGGCGCGGGCCGGCCTCGGGCGCTTCGTCGGGACGCTCCAGACGCTCCGGAAAGCGTCCTACCTCTCGTCGCCCGCCGAGACGATCCGCCACGTCGTGGAGGAGGGAGGCTATGCGGAGCTCGCCCGCTCGAAGTTCACGAACCACCAGGCGCGGCTCGACGACCTCGAGGCGCTCGCCCAGTTCGCGATGCCGTACGACGGAATCGAGACGTTCCTTTCGGAGGTGACGCTCTTCGGCGAGCCGACCGGGGAGGAGACCGTGGCCGGGGAGGCGGAGGACGAGCGGCTCGTCCTCTCCTCGATCCACCAGGCCAAGGGGCTCGAGTGGCGGGCCGTCTTCGTCATCGGCCTCGTCGAGGACCGCTTCCCGAACGTCAGGGCCTCGAAAACCGCCGAGGGTCTCGAGGAGGAGAGGCGTCTCTTCTACGTGGCCGCGACCCGTGCGAAGGACGAGCTGGCGCTCGTCCACCCCCTTGCGTCCTTCGACCGGTACGGCGTCGTCGTCGTCACCGAGCCGTCGCGCTTTCTCCGCGAGCTGCCCGACGGCCTCTACGAGCGCTGGGTGCTGGAGTCCGGCCCGCCGGTCCTCGACGCCGCGCGTCCCCTCCGGACGCTCGCCGCGGGCGCCGACCCGACGCTGGACGGGCCCGACCCCGACGAGCCCGTGAATTGACTCAGCGGCCGGACATGGTCGTCCGCGGAGCCGCGGGCCGGCGGTGCGGGCTGAGCGCGTGCGGCGGGTGGCAGGTGAAGCAGGTCCGGCCCGCGGCCGAAAGGTCCGGCGAGAGGCCTCCCGCCTGGTCCTGGTGGCAGGCCGCGCAAACGGTGGCCGCGGGCCGCGGCTTGAAGTCGGCTCCGGGCGCCCCGTGGCAGGCCACGCAGCCGACGGCGGCCGCGTGGCGGCTGCCCGCCCAGGCGGCGTAGATCGCCGGCGTCACCCGGGCATGGCACCCCTCGCAGGGCTCCCCGGGGTCGACCGCCGGGTGGCCGGGCCGCGCGGGCGACGCGGGCTGCGGAGCGCCGGAGGCCGGTATCGTCAGCGAGAGAAGCGCGGCTGCGAGGGCCGTTCCGAAGGAGCGCATGGCTTTCCTCCGTCGGCGCCGCAAGGTCGGTCGGGCGCCATCCCGGATTATCGGCCCGGCGCCGGCGGGACGCGCGGCCGGGCGCTGGCGTCCCGCGGAGCCGGGGGCCAGAATGAGCCGAGACTCTGAGGAGGCATCGCCGATGTGCCGCTCCGCCTCGATCCCCGTGCTGCTCTCGCTCTCGCTTGCGGTGGCGCCCGTCTTCGCCGACGAGAAGCCCCGGCCCGAGGCCGCGCCACCGGCCGCGACGATCGTGCCCGATCCCGCGACGATGACGACGTACGTCGTCGGCTTTCTCGTCCGGGGGCCGAAGTGGACCTCGAGCTCGATTCCCGAGCTCGAGAAGCTCCAGGAGACCCACCTCGCGCACATCCGGATGATGGCCGAGGTGGGGAAGCTGATCGTCGCCGGCCCGTTCCCAGACGGAGGCCGCATCCGGGGAATGTCGATCTTCCGGGCCGCCTCCGTGGACGAGGTGAAGGTGCTTGCCGAGGCCGACCCCGCCGTCGTCTCCGGCCGCCTCAAGTACGAATGGCATCCCTGGTATTCGATGAAGGGGATCGGCGTCTGCCCGATGCCGGCGCCCGACAAGGACATCAGAAGAATACGCCCCCGGAGTCACCGGGGGCGCTCGTCGTTCCGGGACGCGGCGCGGGCTACTTGCCGACGACCTTCACGACGGCTGTCGAGCCCGGGATCTTGTCTCCCTCCAGCGGCTCGAAGCGGCCTCCGAGGCAGGTGGCGAGGAACTTCTCGGCGCGGGCGTTGAAGTCGATCCGGTTCTCGGGGCGCGCGAAGCCGTGCCCTTCGTCCGGGTAGAGGACGTAGGTCACCGAGCCCTTGTTCTTCTCGATCGCCTCGACGATCTGCTCCGACTCCTTCACGTTCACGCGCGGGTCGTTCGCCCCCTGGCCGATGAGGAGGGGCCGCACGATCCTGTCGGCCTTGAACAGGGGCGACGCGTTCTTGATCAGCTCGGCGTCCTTCGGGTCGTCGACGTTGCCCATCCGGACGTCGAACATGGCGCGAATCGGCTTCCAGTAGGGCGGGATCGACGCGATGCAGGGTCTTGAGGTTCGACGGCCCGACGATGTCGACCGAGCAGGCGAACACCTCCGGCGTGAAGGTGACGGCCGCCAGCGCGGCGTAGCCGCCGTAGGAGCCCCCCATGATGGCGATCTTCTTCGGGTCGGCGATCCCCTCCTTGACGGCCCAGTTCACGGCGTCGATGAGGTCGTCGTGCATCTTCAGGCCCCACTGCCGGTTGCCGGCGTTCAGGAACTTCTTCCCGTAGCCGGTCGAGGCGCGGAAGTTGACCTGGAGGCAGGCGTAGCCGCGGTTCGCGAACCACTGGGCGTAGGAGCTGTATCCCCACGTGTCGCGCCCCCAGGGCCCGCCGTGGACGAAGAGGACCATCGGGAGGTTCTTCGGCGGAACGCCCACGGGGAGCGTCAGGTAAGCGTTGAGGCTCAGGCCGTCGCGGGACTTGATGACGACGGGCTTCATCTCGGCGAGCGCGAGCCCCTCGAGCTTGGGCTGCGCGGAGAAGAGAAAGGTCCCCTTCCTGGCCGCGCGGTCCCACTTGTACCAGGTGACCGGGCCGCGGTCCGACGTGAAGCCGATCAGCCACGCGTCGTCGGCCGTTGTGCGGTTCACGATCACGAAGTCGCCTGCGTGGAGCTTCGGGATGGCATCGAAGTCAGCTTGAACGGACGGATCGAGCACCTTCCACGAGGCCCGTCCCGGAGCGAAGGACACCGCCTGCACGACGTGCGACTTCGGATGGATCACGACGGCGCCCGCGTCCACGTCTGGCGAGACGGCGAGCACCTTCTCGGCTCCCGTCGCGAGATTGCGTTCCACGAGGCGCGCCGTGTCGCTGCCGATGGAGCTCTTGAGGATCGCGGACTTGCCGTCGAGCGAAAAGTCGCTCGAATTCGAGGATCTCGTCGGGTCCGACCTTGAGAAGCGTCTTCCACGTTGCCTTGGCGTCGTCGCGCACGCGGATCTCGGTGCCGCCGTCCGGCGTCTGCGCCTGCGCGGCGCGGACTTGGAACTTCGCGTCCGTTCCCCAGCCCGCCACGTCGCCCGGGTTCTCGGTGTCGAGCATCAGGGCGCCGGTCTTCAGGTTCAGGCGGTACACGTCCATGAGCTGGCGGTCGCGGATGTTCGCCTCGATGAGGACCTCGTCGGGGAAATCGCGGCTGAGGTCCGCCACGCTCGCGCGAACGCCCTGGAACGGCGTGAAATCGCGCACGTTGCCGGAAGCGAGATCGACGCCGAAGACGTGGAAGTTCTCGTCCCCTTCGTTGTCCTGAACGTACAGGAGCGTCCGGTTGTCCTCGGCCCAGTAGAACTGACGGATGCCGCGCTTCTTGTCGGCCGACACCATCTTGTCGTCGTCCTTGCCGACGGTCTTCACCCAGACCTGGAGGACATTCTTCTTGTCGGGAGCGATCCAGGCGAACCGCTGGCCGTCCGGCGAGAGCCGTGGGTGGGTGCGCTCGGGGTTTCCGAACAGGACGTCGCGCGGAATGACGGGGGGCGGCTCGGCCACGACGAGGGCCGGAGCGCCGGCGAGGGAAAGGAGCGCCGCGGCGGCGAGGCCGCGGAGCGCCCGGCAGGGAACCAGGGTCATCACGTTCTCCTTCATCGGATTACTTGCCGACCACCTTCACGGCGGCCGTCGAGCCGGGGACCTTGTCTCCCTCCATCGGCTCGAAGCGGCCCCCGAGGCAGTCCGCGAGAAACTTTTCGGCGCGGGCGTTGAAGTCGAGGCGGTTCTCGGGGCGGGCGAAGCCGTGCCCCTCGTCCGAGTAGAGGACGTACGTCACCTTGCCGCCGTTCTTCTCGATGGCCGCGACGATCTGCTCCGATTCCTTCTGCGTCACGCGCGGGTCGTTCCCCCCTGCCCGATGAGAAGGGGGACCCGGATCCGGTCGACCTTGAAGAGCGGTGAGCGGGTCTCCATGTCGGCGCGGTCCTTCGCCTCCTTCGGGTTGCCCACGAAGGGGTACCAGGTGTTCGACAGGAACGGCCCCCAGTAGGGCGGGAAGCTCTCGACGAGCGACACGAGGTTGGACGGGCCGACGATGTCGACGCCGCACGCGAAGAGTTCCGGCGTGAACGTGACGCCGACAAGCGTGGCGTACCCGCCGTAAGAGCCGCCCATGATCGCGATCTTCTTCGGGTCGGCGATCCCTTCGGCGACCGCCCACTTCACGGCGTCGACGAGGTCGTCGTGCATCTTCGCGGCGAACTCCTTGATCGCCGCGTTCCGGAACTTCTTGCCGAAGCCCTGCGAGCCCCGGTAGTTCACCTGCAAGGCCGCCCAGCCGCGGTTCGCGAACCACTGCGCCGCCGGGTCGTAGCCCCACTGGTCGCGCGCCCACGGGCCGCCGTGGACGTAGAGCACCATCGGCAGGCCCTTCGCGGAGACGCCGACGGGAAGAGTCAGATAGGACGACAGCATCAGGCCGTCGCGACTCTTGATCTCGACGGCCTTCATCGGGGCGAGGGTGTACTTCTCGAGGGCCGGTCGGGCGCTGAAGAGGAAGGTCGCCTTCTGGGCCGTGCGGTCCCACGAGTAGTACTTCACGGGCGACGTGTCGTTCACATAGGTGACGAGCCACGTCTTGTCGGCGAGGTCGCGGTTCAGGATCTCGAAGTCGCCGGGCGCCGCCTTCGCGAGCGCCTCGAAGTCCCGGGCGACCGACGGAGAGAGAACCTGCCAGCGGGTGCGGTTCCGGTTGAACGACACCGCCTCGATCACGCGCGTCTCGGGGTTCGCGAAGACCTCGTCGAGGTCGACGCCCGGGTCGGACGCGATCAGGGTCATTTTTCCGGTCGCCGCGTCCATGGCGTAGAGGCCGATGGTGTCCGCCCCGAGGTTCGTCTGGACGTAGACGGTCTTCCCGTCCTTCGAGAAGTCGAGGGCGTTGAACCGGTCGGCGACGCCCCAGGTCGCGAGCGTCCGCCACGGCGCGCTCTCGGAGTCCCGGACCTTGTACTCGCCGCCCCCTTCGGGCTTCAGGAACTCGGCGCCGCGCACCTTCATCGCGGCGTCCGTCGTCCAGTTGCCGACGCCGCCCGGGTTCTCCGCGGCCAGCGTCAGCGCCCCCGTCTTCAGGTCCAACTTCCAGACGTCGAAGAGCGATCTGTTGCGCCGGTTCATCGAGACGAGGATCTGGTCCGGGGCGCCCGGCTCGAGGGCCTGCGGAAAGGCGCGGACGCCCATGACCGGCGTCAGGTCGCGCGTCTCGCCGGTCTTCAGGTTCGCGGCGTAGAGGTGGAAGTTCTCGTCGCCGTCGTTGTCCTGGAGGTAGAGGAGGTCCTCGTTGTTCCAGGCCCAGAAGAACTGGCGGATGCCGCGCTTCTTGTCGGCGGTGACGGCCTTGTCGTCGTCCTTGCCGATCGTCTTCACCCAGACCTGAAGGACGTTCTTCTTGTCCGGCGCGATCCAGGCGAGACGCGCGCCGTCGGGGGAGATCTTCGGGGTGATCCTGTCCGGGTTCCCGAAGATGACGTTGCGCGGAATGAGCGGAGCGGGCTCAGCCGCCAGAAGGGCCGGCGACAGCAGGGCCGCGGCGGCGGACAGCACGATCGCTCCCCGTCGAAGGGGCTGGAGTCTCATGGCGTTCCTCCCGTAAATGATTGACTCTGCACGACTTGAGGCGGGCGCTCTGGGGCGTTCCCAAGGGAACCTTTCAAGGCGACCCGCGTATCTCTGATTAACGCAGCCGGGCGGACTTTGTTTCGGGAAAAGGCCGCCGGGAAAGGTCGTCATGGGCAAGCTCTTCCGGGTCCTCCTCGTCCTCCTCGGACTGGTCGTGGCCGCGTCGGCCGTCTACGCCTTCACCCGCTCCCAGAAGAAAGACAACGGCCTGAAGCTCGTCGAGGCACAGGTCGGCTCGATCACCGAGAAGGCCGTCGCCGTCGGCCAGATCCAGCCCCGCCAGAAGTTCAGCGTGAAATCCAAGATCTCCGGGATCGTGAAGAGCTGCCGCGTGCAGGTCGGCGATTTCGCGAAGGTGGGCGATCCGCTCTTCGAGATCGCGCCGGACCCGACGCCGCTCGAGCAGACCGAGGTGGACCGGCAGGTCGACTCGGCGCAGGCCTCCTACACGCGGGCGAAGGTCGACTTCGACCGCGCCCTCGAGCTGCAGCGCCAGGGAATCGTCCCGAAATCGGACGTCGACAGCCGCCGCGAGACGTACGAGCTCGCGAAGATCGCGCTCGACAAGGCCCAGCAGAACCGCGCCCTGACGCGGAGCGGCCGCGTCGTCACCGCCAGCGCCGACATCGACTCGGTCATCCGGGCGCCGTCAGCGGGGACGATCCTGACGCGGACGGTGAACCCCGGCGATCCGGTCGTCCCCCTCACGTCCTACCAGCCCGGCACCGAGCTCGCGACGATCGCCGACATGAAGGACCTGATCTTCAAGGGGACGGTCGACGAGATCGACGTCGGCAAGCTGAAGGTCGGCATGCTTGCCCGGATCAAGGTGGGCGCCCTCCCGACCGACGTCGTCACCGGCCGCGTCTCGCGCATCGCGCCGCAGGCGCAGCAGAAGGAAGGGGCGACGCTCTTCGACGTCGAGATCGAGCTCGACCCGGCGTCGCACGTGACGCTCCGCGCGGGCTATTCGGCGAACGCCGACCTGATCATCCGCGAGAAGAAGGAGATCCTCACGATCCCCGAGCGCCTCGTGACCTTCGAGGACGCCGGGAAGAAGGCGTTCGTCGAGCTTCCGGGCGAGACCGCGAAAGCCGAGCCGAAGAAGACGCCCGTGAAGCTCGGCATCTCGGACGGCCTCAGCGTCGAGGTGCTCGAAGGGCTGAAGGCGGGCGACAAGGTCGTCCAGCGGCCGCCGAAGGAGATCTCCTGACGGGATGGAAACGGTCGTCGAGGTCTTCCGCCAGCTCCTCCGGGACGTCCGGAACCAGAAGCTCCGGACGTTCCTGACCGTCTTCGGTCTCGTCTGGGGGACCGTCGCCGTGACGCTCCTCCTCGCCTTCGGGGTCGGGCTGAAGAAGCAGCTGGTCAAGAGCACGGCGGGGCTCGGGGACCGGATCTGCATCGCCTGGCCGGGGCTCACGTCGGTTCCGTACCAGGGGCTCGGAAAAGGGCGGCGGATCCGGCTGACCGAGGACGACGTCGACTTCGTCCGGTCTCGCGCGGAAGGGCTCCTCGCCATCTCGAGCGAATACGAGGAGACGACGAAGCTCCACCACGGGACGAAGACCTGGCCCGTCGACGTCTCCGGCGTCTCGCCGGAGTTCGGGCGGATGCGGAACCTGATTCCGCAGGCCGGGGGCCGCTTCCTGAACGAGACGGACATGGAGCAGCGACGCCGGGTCGTCTTTCTCGGAGACAAGCTGGCGGAGAACCTCTTCGGGAAGGAGCCGGCGGTCGGGAAGACCGTGATGATGTGGGGCTCGCCGTTCCTCGTCGTCGGCGTCCTCATGCCGAAGACGCAGGACTCGAGTTACAGCGGGCGCGACAACGACAAGGCCTCGATCCCCGGCACCACGCTCCGGGCGTTGACGGGGGCGAAATACCTCTCCCCCCTCATCTACCAGGCCGACCCGGCGGTCGGCGCGAAGAAGGTGACGGCGAACGTCCTCGCGGCGCTCGGCCAGCGGAAGAAGTTCGACCCGAAGGACAAGGAGGCTCTCTCGGTCTGGGACACGACCCAGCAGTTCGAGTTCTTCGACACCTTCATGCTGGCCTTCAACCTTTTCCTCGGCGTCGTCGGGTCGCTGACGCTCGTCGTCGGAGGGATCGGCGTCTCGAACATCATGAACGTCGTCGTCGAGGAGCGGACGAAGGAGATCGGCATCAAGATGGCCCTCGGGGCGAGGCAGGCCTTCATCCTGCGGCAGTTCCTCCTCGAGACCCTCGCCCTCACGGCCGTCGGCGGCGGGATCGGCTTCGCGATCTCGCTCGCGATCTGTGCCGCAGCCGAGAAGTTCCCCTCGAAGGAGTACGTCGGCGTCCCTGAGGTCTCCCTCCTCGTCGCCGCCATCACGACGACGGTCCTCGGGGCGATCGGCCTCCTCGCGGGCTGGTTCCCGGCGCGCGAGGCCTCCCGCCTCGATCCGGTCGTCGCGATGAAGATGTAGGGCGGGCACCGCGATGGGCGTGGTCTTCCACCTCTTCCTCCAGTCGTCGCGGCTCTCGAAGAAGCGGGCCTTCCTGACGATCGCCTCGATCGCGTGGGGAACCGTCTCGATCCTCCTGCTCCTCTCGTTCGGCGAGGGAATGAAGCGGCAGTTCGCGAAGAACCGCAACTCCACGGGCGGGAACATCGCCGTCATGTGGCCCTCCGAGACGACGAAGCCGTGGAAGGGAATGCCGCCGGGCCGCCCGATCCGCGTGATGCTGGACGACGTCGACACCATCCGGGAACGGATGCCCGAGCTGAAGAACGTCTGGGGCGAGCTCCGCTCGGGGCGGACGAGCATCGCCTACGGGCCCAAGACGGTGAACGCCCAGGTCTCCGGCACGAGCTGGGTCTACGGCGAGGCGCGGCGGCACTACCCCCGGACGGGGGGGCGCTTCTTCGGGCCGCCCGACGAAGCGGAGAAGCGGCGTGTCGCCTTTCTCGGAGACGAGCTGGCGAAGGACGTCTTCGGAAAGGAAGAGCCGGTCGGGAAGACGATTCTCATCAACAACTCGCCGTTCACCGTCATCGGCGTGATGATCCACAAGCGCCAGATGGGGGTCTACGGCGGACCCGACCAGCGGCACGCCGTCATGCCGGCCACGACCTTCAAGGCCCTCTTCGGACGCGACCGGCTCTGGGTCCTCGTCATCGAGACGCACGAGCCCGAGGAGATGGCGGGCGCTCTCAAGCGCCTGAACGAGGTCCTCGGGGCGAAGCTCGGCTACGACCCGTCGGACGACCGGGCCCTCGCGACGTGGAACATCGTGAAGACGAGCCAGGTCAACCGGAACATCTCGATCGGGCTCCAGCTCTTCCTCGGGATCATCGGCGTCCTGACGCTGATCGTGGGGGGCGTCGGCGTCGCGAACATCATGTATGCCGTCGTCCGGGAGCGGACGAAGGAGATCGGCGTGAAGATGGCGCTCGGCGCGCGGAGGTCGTGGATCACCGGCCCGTTCGTCCTCGAGGGGCTCGTCTACACGCTCGTCGGCGGGGCGGCGGGGATGCTGCTCGCGATCCTGATCGTGACGCCGCTGAACTACCTGGACATCGAGAAGAACGCCGTCCTCGAGTTCCTCGGGCGGCCGACGCTCTCGCCCGCGATCGCCGCCGTGACGGCCGGCGTCCTCGGGATCATCGGCCTCCTGGCCGGCTACTTCCCGGCGCGGCGCGCGGCGGGGATCAACCCGGCCGAAACCCTGAGATACGAATAGGAGACGGCGCGTGGCGAAAGACGTTCGACCCTCCGAGATGCCGGCGGACGGCTCCATCATCCGGATGGAGGGGATCCGGAAGGTCTACGACACCGGGAAGATCCGGGTCGAGGCGCTGAAGGGGATCGACCTCCTCGTGAAGAAGGGGGAGTTCGTCGCGATCGTCGGCCCTTCGGGCTCGGGGAAGTCGACGCTGATGAACCTCGTCGGCTGCCTCGACACCCCCTCCTCCGGCGACTACTTCCTCGCGGGGGAGAAGGTGGCCGGCCTCTCGCGCGACCAGCTCGCCGACGTCCGGAACCGGCGCGTCGGCTTCGTCTTCCAGGCCTTCAACCTCCTCCCGCAGATCTCCGCCCTCGAGAACGTCGAGATGCCGCTCCTCTTCGGAGGGGTGCCGCCGAAGCGGCGCCGGGAGCGCGCCCGCGAGGTGCTGGAGAGGGTCGGCCTCGGCGACCGGATGGACCACCGGCCCGACGGAGCTCTCCGGAGGTCAGATGCAGCGCGTCGCCATCGCGCGCGCCATGGCGATGGAGCCCGACATCCTCCTCGCCGACGAGCCGACGGGCAACCTGGACACGAGCTCGGGGGGCGACATCATGGGCGTCTTTAGCGACCTCTGGAAACAGGGCCGGACCGCTCATCGTCATCACCCACGACCTGAGCCTCGCCCGCCGGGCGACGCGCGTCGTCGAGATCCAGGACGGCCGGATCCTGAAGGACGGGGCCGCCGAGGTGGCCTGACGGCTTTTTCATAGAATCGGCGTCACCCCACCATGGAGGTACCGCCGTGAAGAAGCCGCTCGCGATCCTGCCGGGACTCCTGCTGCTCCTTCCCCTCGCCGCCCGCTCCGAGGACAGCCCGAAGGAAGACCTGAAGTTCCTCGGCATCGAGAAGTGCAAGAAGGACGAGATGGACTGCGCCTGGGTCGACCCGTCCTTCAGCTTCAAGGGGAAGACGGTCCACGTCCAGAAATTCGAGAAGAAGTGCGAGGCGCCGAAGGGCGAGGACTACGGCGACCTGAAGTGGGAGAACGCCGGCGAGTACCTTCAGAACGTCTTCGAGAAGAAGACGGACGAGCGCGTCAAGAAGTACGGCTCTGACGTTCGTCTCGGGCGGCGCCGGCGACTGGGTGATGAAGGGGCAGATCACGGAGTTCCGCTACCCCAAGAAGGGCGCCGCGTGGGGCGGCTGGATCGGGCAGGCGGCCGGCTCGGGGACGATCGTCATGGACTTCAAGATCGTCGACAAGGCGGGGAAGACGGCCGTGGCGGTGCACCAGAAGGTCCTCGCGGGCGCGTCCGACACGCTCGACCACCGGATCAACAACGTCTTCACGGACGAGTTCGTGGATTTCGTCAAGGAACACAGCAAATAGTCATCCCGGGGGTTTCTCGATCCCCCCGGGCCCCCCAGCTCGTCATTCCTCTCTTCATTCAGGCCTTACATGGGATCTGATTGACTCGCCGTGCCGGGGATCGGTATCCTCGGTCAGCAGGAGGCGCGCAAGATCCGACCCGATTCCATCCCGCTCACACTCCCGGAAGCCGGGCTCGGCGCGCTCTTCGGTGTTCACGACGAAAACCTGAGACTTCTCGAAGACGCCTTCGGCGTCGAGATCGCCGCGCGCGGCCGCGAGGTGTCGATCTCCGGGAATCCCGAGGGGACGGCCCTCGCGGCGCGGCTCCTCTCGGAGTTCGCGAAGCTGATGGAGCGGGGGTTCGTCCCGAAGAAGCACGACCTCGCGACGGCGGTCCGCATCGTCAAGGAGGACCCCGCGGCGTCGCTCGTCGACTTCTTCGAGAACCGCTCGCTCGGTCCCGCCCTGCGCCAGGTCGTCGTCCCGCGGAACGTCCGCCAGCAGGAGTACCTGCAGGCCATCGTCGAGCACGACATCGTCTTCGCGATCGGCCCGGCGGGCACCGGCAAGACCTACCTCGCGGTCGCCATGGCCGCCGCGGCGCTCCTCGAGAAGCGCGTCAAGCGGATCGTCCTCTGCCGCCCGGCGGTCGAGGCGGGCGAGAAGCTCGGGTTCCTGCCCGGCGACCTCGCCGAGAAGGTGAACCCGTACCTCCGGCCGCTCTACGACGCCCTCTACGACATCCTCGGTTACGACAAGGTCGGCCGGATGCTCGAGCGGAACATCATCGAGGTGGCGCCGCTCGCCTTCATGCGCGGCCGCACGCTCAACGACGCCTTCATCATCCTCGACGAGGCGCAGAACACCACCTCCGAGCAGATGAAGATGTTCCTGACCCGGATGGGCTTCGGCTCGAAGGCGGTCGTGACGGGCGACGTCACCCAGATCGACCTCCCCACGGGGAAGATCTCGGGCCTGAAGGAAGCGGCGCTCGTGCTGAACGGCGTCGAGGGGATGCGCTTCGTCCGCTTCGACCAGCGCGACGTCGTCCGGCACCGCCTCGTCCAGTCGGTCGTGAGCGCCTACGAGACGTGGGAGGCGAACCGCCCCGAACCCGAGGCAAACGGCAACGGCTACGCGAACGGCCACGGCAACGGGAACGGCAACGGGAAGAAAAACGGCTCCGGCGGATAGCGCCGTCGAGATCGTCGTTGCCGTGCGCGGCGCGCCGCCGCCCGCGACCCTTCGGCGCTGGCTCTCCCGGCTGCTCCGCCGGGCGGGCGCGAAGGGCCGGCTCTCGGTTCTCCTCTGCGGCGACGGGCGGATCCGGACGCTCAACCGGACCTTTCGCGGCCAGGACCGCCCGACCGACGTCCTCTCGTTCTCTCCGGAGCCCGACCCGCCCCGGCCGCCGCGGCGCGTCGGCCCGGGCGGCGTCCTCGGCGAGCTGGTCGTCTCGGTCCCGATGGCGGTCCGCCAGGCGCGCCGGCACGGCCATCCGCCGGCCCGCGAGCTCCAGATCCTACTCGCCCACGGCCTCCTCCACCTTCTCGGGTACGATCACGAGCGGGACGGCGGCACGATGTTCCGGCTCCAGGCGCGGCTCGTCGGGAGCGCGTTCGGCGCCGGCCCGGACGGCGTCCCCGGGACGATCGGGGAAAGCGAGGAGCGCCAGCGATGACCGGGTTCCAGATCGGCGGCGGGCTGGCGTCGTTCCTCGCCGTCCTCCTCGCGATCCTCTACCTCGTCCTCTCCGGCTTCGCGCAGGCGCTGGAGGGGCTCTCCGCCATCCGCCGCAAGGCGCTCGTCGACGAGAATCCGCAGCGCTTCGGCGCGCTCCTCTCCGCGGACCGCTTCCTCGTCTCGCGGCTCGCGGTCCGGCTGGCCGCGCAGGGGGCGATCCTCTTCGGGCTTCTCCTGACCGGGACGGCGCTCGCCGCCTTCTCCGTCCCCGAGCCGTGGCTCGTCGCCGCCGGCGCGATCCTCGTCGGCTGGATCTTCATCGAGGCCGCGGTGATCCGATGGGTGGCGCGCCGGGGGCCCGACGGCGTCCTCGAGTCCTCCGCGTGGCTCGTCCCCGTCGTCCTCTTCGTCGCGGCGCCCCTGCAGCCCGTCCTCTCGCGTCTCGTCGCGGGCCGCGGGGCGGCGGACGACGAAGCCCCCGGCGCCGAGCCGGAGAAGGAGGAGGCGACGAAAGACGCCGAGATGCGCGCCCTCCTCGACGTGGCGCGCGAGGAAGGGATCCTCGAGGAGCACGAAGAGGAGCTCGTCTCCCGGGCCGTCGGCTTCGGGGACCGGACGGTCCGCGAGGTGATGACGCCGCGCCCCGACATCGTGAGCGCCCCGGCGGACGCGCCGCTCTCCGAGGTGGCGGACCTCTTCGCGCGGACGAAGTACACGCGGATCCCGCTCGTGGACGGAAGCGTCGACCGCCCGGTCGGCGTCGTCCACGTCAAGGACGTCTTCACGGTCCTCCGCGCGCCCGACCCGCCGGCCACCGCGCGCCCGCTCGCCCGCGAGGTCTTCTTCGCGCCGGAGACGCAGACCGTCGCCACGCTCCTCTCGGACTTCCAGCGTCGTCGACAGCCGCTCGCCGTCGTCGTCGACGAATACGGCGCCGTGACCGGCCTCGTGACGCTGGAGGACCTCGTCGAGGAGCTCGTCGGGGAAATCGCCGACGAGCACGAGGACGAGACGCCCCCCGTCGTGAAGCTGCCGGACGGCGCGCTCTCGGTGGCCGGGCGCGTCCGGATCGAGGACCTCGCGGCGGCTCTTTCGACCGACTTTCCCCCGGCCGAGTACGACACCGTCGCGGGGCTCGTCTCCGCGAAGCTCGGACGGATTCCGAAGGCCGGCGAGACGGCTTCGGAGGCGGGGCTCGTCTTCACGGTCGAGGAGGCGGACCGGCGCCGGATCTACCGCGTGAAGGTCGCGCGCGACGCGGCCGCGAGGGCGGGGTCGTGAAGGGGGTTCGGCGCTCGGGGACGGTCGCCGTCGTCGGCCGGCCGAACGCCGGGAAGTCGACGCTCGTCAACGCCCTCGTCGGCCAGAAGATCGCCATCGTCTCCGACAAGCCGCAGACGACGCGGCGCCGGATCCTGGGGATCCGGAACTCGCGGGAGGGGCAGATCGTCTTCGTCGACACGCCCGGGCTTCACAAGCCGCTCCACCGGTTGAACAAGGTGATGATGGACGAGGCGCTGGAGGCGATCCGCGAGGTCGACCTCCGCCTCCTCGTCCTGGACGTCACGGAGCCCGCCGGCGCGGGGGACCGCTTCGTACTGAACCTGCTCGCCGGGACGCCGGGACCGCGAATCGCGCTCCTGAAC
>CAWGDR010000003.1:0-87559 GCA_963821435.1 uncultured Acidobacteriota bacterium | reverse complement strand
TTGATCTCGGCCGAATCGCCGGCGAAGGGCAGCTCGGCGATCTCAGCCAGCACGAAGCGCCCCGGTGTATACCCCGGCACGCCGAACGAGACATCCGCGAGTGCATCGCGCACGGAGTCGAAGGTGGCCGGTGGGGCGGAAACCGCCTTGGGCAGGATGCTGCACACTACGTGATTCGCCGTTGCATTGGCAACTTCCTCGCACCACTTGGCGATCGTCTGCGTGATGGTGTGGGTCGGCGGAACCCAGCTGGAGACGACCAGCGTGACCTTGGCCCAACCTGCGCCTGGCGCGGTCAGGAGCGCGAGCGCCAGCGCGGCCCCTCGGAAGCTGCAGAGATTGTGCATGGGTGGTTCTCCTTGTTGACGGCTGCGGTGGGTCAAGAGAATGCCTGAATCCCGGTCTGGCGCGGCCCAGGATCAGCGCATGGATGTCGTGCGTGCCTTCGTAGGTGTTCACCACTTCGAGGTTGACCAGGTGGCGGACCACGCCGAACTCGTCGCTGATGCCGTTGCCGCCCATCATGTCGCGCGCCATGCGCGCGATGTCGAGCGCCTTGCCGCAGGAGTTGCGCTTCATGATCGAGGTGATCTCCGACCGCGGCCGTGCCTTCGTCCTTCATGCGCCCCAGGCGCAGGCAGCCCTGCAGCCCGAGCGTGATCTCGGTCTGCATGTCGGCGAGCTTCTTCTGGATCAGCTGGTTCGCGGCGAGCGGCCGGCCGAACTGCTTGCGATCCAGCACGTACTGGCGCGCGCGGTGCCAGCAGTCCTCGGCCGCGCCCAGCGCGCCCCAGGCGATGCCGTAGCGCGCGCGTGTTGAGGCAGGTGAACGGGCCCTTCAGCCCGCGCACGTCGGGAAAGGCGTTCTCCTCGGGGCAGAACACGCTCGTCCATCACGATTTCGCCGGTGATCGAGGCGCGCAGCCCGACCTTGCCGTGGATCGCCGGCGCGGACAGGCCCTTCACGCCTTTCTCGAGCACGAAGCCGCGGATCGTCGCCGTCGTCGTCCTTCGCCCAGACGACGAACACGTCGGCGATCGGGCTGTTGGTGATCCACGTCTTGGTGCCGGTCAGGCTGTAGCCGCCCGCGACCTTCTTCGCGCGCGTGATCATGCGAGCCGGGATCGGAGCCGTGGTTCGGTTCGGTCAGGCCGAAGCAGCCGATCCACTCGCCGGTGGCGAGCTTGGGCAGGTACTTCTGCTTCTGCGCCTCGGTGCCGAATTCGTTGATCGGCACCATCACGAGCGAGGACTGCACGCTCATCATCGAGCGGTAGCCGGAGTCGACGCGCTCGACCTCGCGCGCGATCAGGCCGTAGCAGACGTAGTTGAGCCCGGCGCCGCCGTATTCCTCGGGGATGGTCGGCGCCGAGCAGGCCGAGCGCGCCCATCTCGCGGAAGATCGCCGGGTCGGTCTTCTCGTGGCGGAACGCTTCGAGCACGCGCGGCGCGAGCTTGCTCCTGGCAGTAGGCGTGCGCGGCGTCGCGCACCATGCGCTCGTCCTCGCTCAGCTGCTGGTCGAGCAGCAGCGGATCGTCCCATTGGAATGCTGACGTGCGATCTTGTGCCATTGTCTAACCTCTGATGAAAATCTTGAACCGCAGATGACGCGGAGGAACGCGGAGGAAGAAGATCCCTCGGCGTTGCTTTTCCTCCGCGCCCTCTCACGTCCTCTGCGGTTAAATCTGACTCGCCGCCGGCTCCAGCTCATCGCCGGCCGGGCGGTAACGGGCATCGGGTTCCGGCGCAGTTGACGGGACGAGAATGGGCTCCGCCGGCCTTGGGCTGGCGGCAGGGCGATCCCGGACCTATCTTCAAGGGGCTAGTCCGCGCACGTTTACGCGAGGGGCGCGTCATGGGGGGTCACGCGGCCCGGAAAGGACCGTAAGGCTGCCTGTACCTCCCCGCCGCGGCTCCTCTCCCAAACCTCCCTCCCGAGGAAACCTCCCCCCCCTCAAACCAACCCGTGCCGGTGCATGAGGAGAACGCCCATGATTCGAAAACTTGTGACCTTCGCGCTATTGAGCCTTGCCCTGGCCATCCCGGCCAATGCGGTCAAGCCACCGGCGAATCCCACCGTCACGATCCTGACGCAAAACATGGATGACGGCACGGACCAGACGTACATCATCGCGGCGATCGCGTTCGACTTGCTTCCGCTGACGGCGGCCGTCGATCTCACCTTTGCGGAGCTGCAGGCGAGCCACTTCGAAGTGCGTGCCGGGCTCATGGCTCAGGAGATCGCCGACAGAAAACCGGACCTCGTCGCCCTCCAGGAAGCCGCGCTCTGGAGATTCGGGCCGACTCCCGACACCGCGACGATCGTCCTGCACGACAACCTCGAACTTCTTCTCACGGCACTCGAGAATCTCGGCGTTTCGTATGACCTCGTCGCGATGAACAGTCTGACCGACCTCGCCCTGCCGGGAGACCAGATCGGCGGCGCACTCCGCTTTACCGACAGGAACGCCGTCCTCATCCGATCCGGCCTGCGCCCGCCGGCGTTTCACCTCTCCAACGTTCACGCGCGAACCTTCGACGCGGCACTGCCCTTTGCTGGCTTGACGATCACCGCGGGCTGGATCTCGGCCGATGTCCACATGGGGAACAAGCAGTTCCGCTTCGTCACGACCCACCTGGAGAGCGCCATTCCCGGCGTTCCGGAAGCCATGGACGTGCAGGTTGCGCAGGCCACGGAGTTGATCCACGCGCTGCGCAACTCTCAGATTCCCGTCGTGATCTGCGGCGACTTCAACTCCGACGCCCTTCAGGGTGGCTTCGTGGACACGACGCCGACCGCTCCGCTCTTCGTGGCGTCCGGCTACGAGGAGGCCTGGCCCAGCACTCACGGCAGCAGCGACCTCGGCCAAACCTGGCCGTTCTACTTTGAAGACCTTTTCCCGGCGCCGCCCTTTTTCGCCTTCGTTACCCCCTTTGAGCGCATTGACCTCTTCTTCTCGCGAGGGATAAGTGCCATCAGCTCGGACCTCGTGGTCGTCACCGCTCCGGGCGATCCGATGCCGCCCTACGCGTCCGACCACGCCGGCGTGATCGCCGTCTTCCGTCCGTGACGATTCGCGAAGCGGTGAACGGGGAACATCGCAGCAAAGGGAGATCCCTAAAGGCCCGAGAAACCACGATCAGGGGGTCGCGCCGCTGACATGCGCCTCGTATCGTCGCGATGGGGGCCGACCCCCTTCTCGTGTTCCGGCTTCCTCAGGGCATGCGCACGGCCGGAATCTCGGTGCCGTCGCTCGAAACGTCGTCCTCCGAGCTGAAGCCCCTTCCCTGCCGCGTCGGAAGCTTCGCCCTCTCCCGGGAGCGAATCAAGCTTCCCGTTCCTCTGCGACGGCGACTATTCACCGTCGTCCGCGTCGGTCGAAAGGGACTCCAGGCCGTGCGGAAAGCTCAGGCTCACGCCGGCAACCGCGCTGACTGCCCCCGTGACCGGGTCCACACGCCAGAGGGGTGAACCGGAAATGATTTCGGAGACATAGAAATTCCCGTCGTCGTCAATCGCCAGGCCCATGACCGCCGTCAGCCCCTGGAACTTGGTGACCAACTCAGCCTTGCCGCTTTTCTCCTCGATGCGGTAAAGCGAGTCCCAGGCAGCTCCATACAGTGTGCCGTCGGGATGCCAGGCCAGGTCCATGATGTCTCCGCAGGCGCCCGTGACGCCCACCTTCTTGGCCTTGCCGGTCTTCAAATCGAACTGGTAGAGGCTGTTCTGGTCCGGTGTACCGCTGTCCGCATTCACCCCGTAAAGCTTGCCCTGGTGGGAGAAGCCGATCCCCATGAAACTCTCCGGATTCAGGTTGACCCCGAAAGGGGTGGCCTGAGCCGTCGCAGGGTTCACGCTGGCCAGTTGTGGATTGGGACCGCCGGCAGGAAAGCCCTGCGTCACCGTGTAGAAATTGCCTTTACGATTGACGGCAACGGCGAACGCCCCCGGCACTCCAAAGTCTCCGATTGTCGTCACCGTTCCGGCGCCGACATCGATTCTGACCAATGTGGCCCCGCCATTTGTCGTGGAATAAAGGACCGGCTCAACGTGGCCCCTCAGCTTCGTGCGCGTCGTCACCCAGAGGTCCATCCCGCCCGAGCCGCCGGAGCGGTTCGACTGAAAGTAGAGCGCCGTCCCGTCCCAGGAGAGCGACGGGCGCTGGTCCGTGACCGTGCTGTTGACGACAGGTCCCAGATTCGTCGGAGCCGACCAAGGGTCGGAGACGCTCTCTCGCGTCGACGTCCACAGGTCCACTCCGCCAACCCCTCCCGTCCGAGTCGAGTCGAAGAAGATTTCCAGCCCGTCCCGCTCCCGGACGTTCGGGCGTGCGTCGTCGGATGGGGTGTTGAGGCCCGCGACGAGCGAGGGCGGCCCGAACGTCCCGTCGGACTGCATCGTGCTCGCATAGATGTCGAAACCGCCGGGTCCGCCCAGCCGGTTGCTGCTGAAATAGAGGTACTCGGTGCCGTCTTCGCCCTCGAATGGTGAAGGTCTCAGGTCCGATGCCGGGCTGTTGACCTGGCAGCCGAGGTTGACGGGCGTCTCCCAGCCGAAGTTGTCACTCTTGTCCTTGCGAAACGACACGTACATGTCGTTCCCCCCGCAGCCGCGGGCCCGGTTGCTGACGAAGTAGAGGTAGTGCCCGTTAACCACGAGGACCGGGCAGAAGTTATTCGAGCCCGACTCGTTAATCGGCGCCAGAAGCCTCTGCGGCGGCTCCCAGGGAGCCGTCAGGCTCTCCCGCGTCGTAAACCAGATCTCGATGCCGCCCCGTGCGAAGTAGAGCGTCAGCCCGTTCTTCGAGATGGCCGGGCAGGTGTCACCCGCCGCGGTGTTGACGACGGGACCGAGGTTGACCGGTGCGGACCAGGCCGAGAACTTCTGGGCCTTCGCGGCGACCGAGAAGACGGCTAGGAATAGCAGCAAGCCGCCTGAAGCAATCAATCGAAATCGCACTTGGCGTTCTCCTTTCGGTTCGTATGAAGGCAATCCGGTCAGGTCACTTCCGCGGTACGCAGTCGACTCCTTTCTGTTGCTGCACCTCGCAGTAGGTCAACCGTGTCCCCCGCGCGGCCCCCATTCAATGGACCAACGGCATCGGCTCTGATGCAGTTGGACTACGCCGGCGCGGAATGTGGGACGAAGAGCGGGAAGGAAGACCGAAGCGGATCTACAGAAGCCGCCCTCGCAACGCGAAGGAGACGGCTTCTGACCGGCTGCGGGCGCCCGCTTTCGTCAGGATGTGCTGCACGTGGTTGCGAACCGTATGGACGCTGACCACCAGGCGGGCGGCGATCGTCTTGTTCGAGAGTCCGTCGGCCACCAGCCGGAGGACCTCGCGCTCCCTCGCGGTGAAGGCGGCCTCGACCGCTCCGGACGCGCCGCCGGCAGCCCTCTGGCCGCTTCGCCCGCATTCGTCGAATGGCAGGACCTCGCCCGGCTGGCACAAGGACGCGACCTGCGCAACGACCTCGGCCGCACGCCGGCGATCGCTCACGTCGAGAAGAACATGGGCTTTCAGGGGCCCGGGTTCGTGCGGAATGACGATCACGCTGATATGGAGCCAGACCCGCCGCCCTTCCTTGGTACGGGCGTGGACCTCCATGCTGTGGGGCAGCTCGCCGCGTTCTACGCACCGGAGCACCGGGCAGGCCGGCCCGCAGACGGCCTGACCATTGCGGCCGAAACCTGAGATCACGTCGTGGCAGGTGCGGTTGAGGACCTCGTCCGCGGTGTGCCCGAGCAGGCGTTCCGCACCGCCATTCCAGCGGACGATGCGCTGTTCGTGGTCCACGACGTAGAAACCGTCCGCCGTGTCCCCCAACGCTTCGAGCCACCCGAATCGCTCGGTCATCGGACCCTCCGGTGCTGGCGGTGGGCCAGAACTTTCCTTTTTCGACATCATCCTCCTTCGGACGAGAAAGTTCCAAGGAAGCTCGAAAGCTCCTCGAGGCGACATCGCGCCGCCGCTCACACGCGCCTGTTCCTCTCCGCAGCGCAAGAGCAACGTCTGCCGGCGGAACAGGCTGGACACCCGAGGAACCGAAATCAGATACTCCGGCTCGACGAGTCGGCCGGAGAGCTGACCGGTCGATATTGGGGGGAAAATGAAGAGACTGAAGTCGACGTGGTTCGTGTTGTCGGCCGTTGCGTCGCTGCTGGTGGCGCCGGCGCCGGCCCGCGCCGCCGATCCTCCGGCGCCCGACGCCTGGAAGTTCGGAGGCGAGATCTACATGTGGGGCGCCTCGATCGGCGCCGATACGGTGACGGGCGGCAACGTCCACGTCGGGTTCGACAAGCTCCTCGACCACCTCGACATGGGCTTCATGGGCGCTCTCGGGGCGCGGAAGGGGAACTGGACGATTGCCGTCGACGCCATCTACATGGACATCTCCGGGGACAGCAGCCGCACCGTCACGCTGCCGGACCGGTCCGTGTCCGCGTCGGCCAACCTCGTGCTCAAGAGCTGGGTCGTCGACCCGAGCCTCGGCTACACCGTGGTCGAGAACGACGCGTTCCGGCTCGAGGTCCTGGTCGGCGCGCGCTACCTCTACCTGAAGTCGACGCTCTCCGCGCAGGTCGACGGGCCGCTGGAGACCCGGTTCCGGCAGTTCTCCGACACCGACAACGTCTGGAACGGGATCGGGGGGATCCGGGGCCGCGTGAACTTCTGTCCGCGATTCTTCGTCCCCTACTACGCCGACGTCGGCGCCGGGGCCTCGAAGCTGACGTGGCAGGCGTTCGGTGGCCTCGGCTACGGCTTCGGGTGGATCGATCTCATGGTGGGCTACCGCCACCTCGCCTGGGACCTCAAGGACAACCCGTTGTTCGACCAAATGAGCTTCGGCGGCCCGATTCTCGGCGCCAAGATCTACTTCTGACGGCCCGCGGGGCCCCGCCCGGAGAAAACCCGGCGGCGGCTCGAACGTATCTTCGACGAGGAGATTCCCACGATGAAGCGACTCCTGGCTCTCGCCGCGCTCCTCCTCTGCCCGCTCGCGGCTTCTCGCCGCCCCTCCGGCCGGCCCCGTGGACGGCTTCTACCGCTACCCGTCGATCGGCGGCGGGACGATCGTCTTCGCCTCCGAGGGGGACCTCTGGAAGGTCCCGGCCGCGGGCGGCGACGGCGCTTCGGCTGACCGCCCACGAGGGCGACGAGAAGTTCCCGCGGATCTCGCCCGACGGCAAGCTCGATCGCGTTCACGGCGCAGTACGAGGGCAACGACGACGTCTACGTGATGTCCGCGGACGGCGGCGAGCCGGTGCGGCTGACCTAGCACCCGATGCCGGACCAGGCCCTCGGCTGGACCGCGGACGGCAAGGTCCTCTTCCGCAGCCGGCGCGACCACCCGCACGGCGACTACCGGATCTACACCGTCGACGCCGAAGGGCGGGATCCCGCAGATGATCCCGCTCGAGCCCGCGGCCTGGATCAGCTTCGAGCCGGGCGGCAACGGGCGTGGCCGTCCAGAAGATGGGCCTCGAGTTCCACAACTGGAAGCGCTACAAGGGCGGCGAGGCCGAGAAGATCTACGTCGGCACGCTGTCGCCGCTCGCCTTCACCGAGGTCACGAAGTACGACGGCAAGAGCGCCTTCCCGATGTGGGCGCCCGACGGCCGCATCTACTTCGTCACCGACCGCTGGGGCCGCCCGAACCTCGCCTCGATGAAGCCGGACGGCAGCGACGTCAAGCGCCTGACGACGTTCGAGGACTACGACGTCCGCTGGCCGTCGATGGGCGACGGGAAGATCGTCTACCAGCACAAGATGGACATCTGGGCCTACGACCTCGCCACCGGGAAGAACGCAGCTCGTTCCCGATCCAGCTCCCGAGCGACCGGCTCCAGGTGCGCGAGCGGTTCGTCGAGCCGAAGCGCTACCTCGGCGCCTGGAGCCTCTCGAAGGACGGCGAGCGGATCGTCCTCGAGACCCGCGGCGACCTCTTCGTCGCGCGGACGAAGAAGAAGGGGCTGATCCGCCGGATCACCGAGAGCGAGCCTCGCCCGGACGAAGTTCCCGGCCTTCTCGCCCGACGGCAAGTCGATCGCGGCCTGGACCGAGGTGGACGGCGAGGAGCAGCTCGTCCTCTACTCCGCCGACAACGGCGCCGCGCCGCGCCAGGTCGGGAAGACGCGAGCCCGGCTGGCACTACGGCCCGGCCTGGTCGCCGGACGGCAAGAAGCTCGCCTGGGGGGACGAGAAGCTCCGCCTCGTCGTGACGGACGTGGCGACCGGCGCGAACGACCGTGGTCGACACGCGGCGACTGGGAGATCACGCACTACGCCTGGTCGCCCGACAGCCGCTACCTGGCCTACTCGATCCCGCAGGCGAACCAGTTCAACCAGGTCCGGATCTGGGACGGCCAGGAGAAGAAGGTCCACGCCGTGACCGACCCGATGTTCAACTCCTTCTCGCCCGCCTGGGACCCGAAGGGCAAGTACCTCTACTTCCTCTCCGACCGGTACATCAACCCCTTCCTCGACCGCTTCGAGGCGCGCTTCATCGTCGACGAGGCGACGCTGCCCTGCGTCGTCGCGCTGCAGGCGGACGGCACGCTCCCGTTCGCGCCCCGCAGCGACACCGACCCGAAGCCGGACGAGAAGAAGGACGACGCCGCGAAGGACGAGAAGAAAGACGACGGCGGGAAGGACGGCAAGGACGACAAGCGACGCCGACAAGGAGGAGAAGGAGAGAAGGTCGAGCCGATCCGGATCGACTTCGAGGGACTGGCCGACCGCCTCGTCCAGGTGCCCGGTCGCGCCGGGCAACTACGACAATCTCGCGCGCGGTCGACGGGAAGCTCCACTTCGCTCAAGTACGAGAACCGCGGCATGATGCCCCCGGGCGACGAGCCGGAGGAGGACCGCCGCTCGCGGCACGCTCCAGACCTACGACCTCGAGAAGGAGAAGCTCTCCACCCTCTCCCCCGGCGTGCTCGCCTACGAGGTCTCGGGCAACGGCAAGGTCCTCGTCTACCAGACCAAGGACGGCTTCGTCCGCGTCGAAGCGGGCGCGACGAGCCGCCCGAAGGACGAGCGCGGGAGAGCCCGACGACCGAAGATCGACCTCTCCGGCTGGTCGCTCAAGGTCAACCCGCGCGACGAGTGGAAGCAGATGCTCCACGAGGCGTGGCGCCTGCAGCGCGACTTCTTCTACGACGCCGAAGATGCACGGCGTCGACTGGGACGGCGTCTGGAAGCAGTACGGCCCGCTGGCCGACCGCATGGCCTCGCGCGACGACCTCGAGGACCTGCTCGGCGAGATGTTCGGCGAGCTGAACGTCGGCCACGCCTACCACTGCGGCGGCGACCTCCGGCGCGGCAAGCCCGTCGGGACCGGCCTCCTCGGCGCGGACCTCGAGTACGACCCGGCGAGCGGCTTCTGGCAGATCGGGAAGATCTACCGCGGCGACTACCCGATGCCCGACTGGACCTCGCCGCTCGCGCGCGCCGACCTGAACGTGAAGCCCGGCCAGTGGCTCGTCGCCGATCGACGGCAAGCCGCTCGTCGAAGGGCGAGGACTACCTGAAGCGGCTCGCCAACCGCGCCGGCCAGGACGTCGAGCTCTCGATCAACGACACGCCGACGCTCGCCGGGGCGCGGCGGATCGTCGTGAAGACCGTCGGCGAACGACACCCGCATCCGCTACGCCGACTGGATCCGCGAGAACCGCGAGTACGTCGACAAGGCGAGCAACGGCCAGATCGGCTACATCCACCTCTACGACATGGAGGGGCTCGGGCTGCGGCAGTTCGCGCGCGACTACCCGCCGCAGTGGAACAAGCGGGGCCTCATCATGGACGACCGCTGGAACCACGGCGGCTTCGTGGCCCCGATGATCCTCGCCCACCTCGACCGGAAGATCTTCGCCGTCGGCTCGGCGCGCCACGGCTCGCTCTCCACGACGCCCGACCGCGCCTTCCACGGCTACATGGCTGCCTGATCAACCGGCAGGGCGGGAGCGACTGCGAGACGTTCGCGCAGGGCTTCAAGGACTTCAGCCTCGGCCCGGTCATCGGCACGCGCACCTGGGGCGGCTGGGTCGGCATCCGCGGCGACAAGCCCTTCCGCGACGGCGGCGTCACGACGCAGCCGGAGTTCGGCGGCTGGGACCCGCAGGGCAAGGCGTGGCGGATCGAGGGGCACGGCGTCGACCCCGACGTCGAGCTGGACCTCCCGCCCGACGGCTTCATCGGCGGCAAGGACGCCCAGCTCGACTACGCGATCCAGGACCTGCTCGAGAAGATCGCGAAGGACCCGCGCGACCTGAAGCCGGCGCCGCCCATCCTCCCGCGGCCGCTCGCGCCGGTGAAGTAGCCCGGCCGGACGGACCGTCACCGCGCCGCGGCGGGAGTCGCGGCGCGGGCCGCGTCGGCCGCCGCGGCCATCGGGTCGAGCGAGCGGGCGGCCGCGCGGATCTGGTCGTCGGTCAGCCGGTCGAGCTGCGGGAGGAGCGGCCGCCCGGGATCGAGGCCGTCGATCTCGCCCCGGTGGGCGTCCATCCACGCCACGAGTCCCTTCGTCAGCTTGAGGTTCGCCTGGCCGTGAGGGGTCGGGGTGCCGACGTTGTCGCTCAGGATGCCGCCGAACGCGAGCCGCGGCGCCGGCGCGAAGGCGAGCTCCGAGAGCTTGGCCCGGTACTCCAGCTCGGCGCCGTCCTTGATCTTCTCGAACTCGGCGTCGATCGCGTGGCGGCCCTCGTGCGCGAAGATCGAGGACTCGATGATGCTGCGGTCGCAGTCCGCCGCGAAGGCGGCCCGGAGCGCCGCGCCGGAAAGCCCCTTCGCCGTCTCGGCGTCGAGGATCTCGAGAAGCCCCTCGCGCCGGATCCGCTGCGAGAGGCCCGGAAGGTAGGCGTATGGATCCTTCGCGGCCCTCTCGTCGTCGCGGGCACTCTCCTCGGCGATCCGCTGGTCCAGTTTCGCCCGGCGCTCGGGGTCGTTGAGCTCCTCCCAGTTGTATCCGGCTCCACCGGCGTACGAAGGCCGGACCTGGACGATCAACCCGACGCTGCCCCACCCGCCGTGGGAGCTGTTGCCGTCCCACATCCACGACTCGTAGCCGTTGGAGACGATGGTGTCGAGGGCGATGAAGCGGAGGGACCGCCTTCCGGCCGTACTGCTCGACCGTCCGCTTCTCGTCGATCACGCGGTGTCCCATGTGGAGGTCTTCGACGCCGCCGGTCTTCCCCCCTCCCCCTCCGTTCAGGACCGTCCCGAAACGGGCTCCCAGGGGCGTGTCGGGGCCTCCGTCGAAGATCTTGTCGTCGAAGGCCGGGGCCTTCGCGCTCCACGAGAGGTCCTTCCAGAGCGCTCTCGTCTCCTTGTGAAGCCAAGCCTTCCATGCGGCCGCGCCGTCCCGTCCGCGGGCGATCTCCCGGTAGTACAGGTCCGTCCGGTCCCGGACGCTCCGGAGGAACCTCTCGTAGCGGACGAGGTCCTTCACCCAGGCGTCGGCGCCGGAGGGCGCCGGAGGGCGCGGGTCCCGGGCGACGATCACCGCCTCGGCGAAGAGCCGGGAGCCGGCCAGCGCCTCGACGAGGCGCCGCCGGTCCGCGCCGCCGGCCGCCCGCCCCGGCCAGCCGGGCAACAGCTCGCCGAGCGCGGCGCGCGGACCCGCCAGCAGGGCGGAGTCCGCCGTCCCCGCCGCCATGAAGTAGGACGTCCACGCGGCGAGCGCCGCGGGGCCGTCGTCGAGGAGGAGCGCCGCGTCGAGGAGGGCGAGCGACGACGCGAGATCGCCGGGCTCGTCGCGCACGATCGGCAGGAGGAGCGCCCGCGCCTCGGCGGCCCGCTCCCGTCCGGGCCCCTCGAAGGCTCCCGCCTTCCCCTGCCGCGCGACGGCCATCTCCTCCTCGACGAGGGCGAGCGCGAGGGCAATCGTCGCCGAACGCCGGTCGGACTTCGTCTCGGCGACGCCGAGCGCGGCCCGCGCCGCGGCCCGCGCCGCCCCGAAACGCCCGAGGCTCCGCTCCATCCGGGACAGGAGGAGGAGCGGCGGGACCTTCTTCACCGCGTGCGGGGCGAGCGCCGACAGCCGGGCGCGTGCGGCTCCGGGGTCGCCGTCGATCCGCCAGGCGATCCTCGCCAGCTCTTCGCCGGCCTTGTCGCGGTCCCTCTCCGTCGCCGCGGGCGACGCGGCAATCGCCGCGAGGCGTCGCTTCGCCTCCTCGAAGCGCCCGAAGCCGGAGACGCGGAGCGCTTCCTGCAGCTCGGGGGAAGGGATCTCGGACGGCGTCGGCCCCGCAGCGGGCGCGGAGAGGGCTCGCGAAGAGGACGAGCGCGGCGGACCGCCGGCCGGGGGCCGGC
Source organism: uncultured Acidobacteriota bacterium (assembly GCA_963821435.1). Classification (GTDB taxonomy): domain Bacteria; phylum Acidobacteriota; class Thermoanaerobaculia; order UBA5066; family UBA5066; genus DAOMFB01. Next base: position 75,243 of record CAWGDR010000003.1, on the reverse strand, counting down.
CTGATTCAAACGCATCGACGCCTCATCTTGACAGACGCGGGAGGCTTCAATAAGTTTCTAACGCCGCTTTCGGCCCGATTCCGTGCCGGCTCCGTCCGGTCCGTCCGCCACCCAACGTCGAAAGGAGATCCCCTTGCGCCGCATCCTCACCTCGCTCGCCCTCGTCGCCCTCATCGCCTCCGTCACGACGGCCTGCTCCCAGAAGGGGCCGGCCGAAGAGACGCTGAAGGCCGCCACCACGGCCGTCGACGCCGCCAAGGCCTCGGCCGAGAAGCTCGTGCCGGACCAGTACAAAGCGCTCGCGGCGTCGCTCGCCGATGCCAAGGACAAGTTCGCCAAGGGCGACTACGCAGGCGCCATCGCCGCCGCCAAGGACCTCCCGGCCAAGGCGACCGAGGTCACTAACGCCGCCAAGGCCAAGAAGGATGAGCTCATGAAGACATGGGCGGGCATGGAGGCGAGCGTCACCGCGGCCGTCGCCGCGGTCCAGGAAAAGGTCACGGCTCTCGCCGGAATGAAGAAGCTGCCCAAGGGCATGGACGCCGCCAAGGTGGCCGCCGCCAAGGACGGGCTCGCCGAGCTGTCGAAGGGCTGGGCGGATGCGCAGGCCGCCGCCAAGGGCGGGGACTACATGGCCGCTATCGACAAGGCGAACGCGCTGAAGGCGAAGGCCGCCGACCTCTCGGCGAGCCTCGCCGCGGCACAGGCCGCTCCTCCCGCCGCCGCCGCGGCCGCCCCGGCGAAGAAGAAGAAGTAAGCCCCGTTCTCCCGGAAATCCCGAGGCCCGCGACGCCCGTCGCGGGCCTTTTCTCTTCCGGCTCCCTACTCGACCGGGAAGCCCGGAACGGAGTCCGATCGGGTCTCCCTTCCGGTAGACCGCCTCGTGGTCGAGGACGCGAAGCGTCGAGGCGAAGAGGCTCTCGGCCTCGTCGCGCGAATTGCCGATGGCCGTCAGCCCCAGCTTCCCGTACTGCGAGAGGGCGCCGATCATGTGGAAGAGGACGCCCGTCTCGTTCATCGGGCTGTAGTGGAGGCCGTTCTGCGTCAGGATCTCGATGAGGTCCTCCGGCAGGAGGCCCCGGTAGCGCGCCGACCAGAGGTTGTCCGTCGAGCGGTAGTACTTGGCCTGGCCGCTCGGCGCCATGAAGAGGCCCGTCGCCGCGTCGAGGGCGCCTCCCGTGAGGAACTGCAGGGCGAGGAACGGGTGCGTCGTCCCCCCCTTCCGGAGGTTGATCTCGATGGCGAAGACGTCCCAGAGGTCCTCGCGCCTGCGGACGACGAAGTCGATGCCGAAGCGGCCGATGACCCCCTTGTCGGCCAGCGTGTGGCCGACGCGGATCGGCGGCCTCGCTGATGGCGTGACGGTAGCTCTCCCGCGCCGGGAAGCGGCAGCCGAGATACGTCTGCCCGCCCGGGCCGCCGAGGACCTGGTCGTGCGTCGAGAGGAAGGCGACCTTCCCCGTCGGCTCCACGAGGAGCTGAGCGCTCGGCGAGTGGCGCTCCTCTCCCTCGATCAGCTCCTCCGCGATTCCCCCCATCCGGGAGAGCTTCTCGAAGAAGGTCTCGGGCGTCTCGTTCGCGACCGGGAACTCCAGACGCGAGGAGCGCGGCGGCGATGGCCTCGCGCCCCTCCTCGGCCGGATAGCGGAAGATCCCGTTTCCCTCGCCCGAGAAGCTGTCGTTCAGCTTCACGACCGCCCGCCGGAGGCCCGGCCGCTGCCGGCGGAGCTCCTCGAGCGCCCGGACCGCGTCGTCCAGGCGTGAACAGGTCCTCGAAGCCCGCCGGAAGCGCGAGGCCGGCCTCCCGAAACGCCTTCCGGCTCCCCGATTTCGTCCCGAGGTGGGTCAGCGCCGGGTCGCAGCCGAAGAGCGGGATGCCGAGGAGGACCGAGAGCTTCCGCTCGAGGGGCGTCGAGTTGAAGACCGTGAGGAAGGCGCGGGACGGGTCGTGGATGCCGGCCCGGATCCGGTCGATCAGGCGGGGGCGCTCGAGGATCTTCTCGGTCAGCGAGCGGCCGGAGCCGTCGAACGCGCAGAGGAGTGTCAGCCGGCTCCGCGCGTGGCTGGCCGGGATCCCGGCGAGGAGCTGCAGGTAGTACTCGAGGACGAGCGGGTGGACCGGCTGCGACGTGACGTAGACGATGCGCGCCCGCGGATTCCGGAGTCGCATCAGGAGAAAGAGGAGCCGCTCCTCGTAGAACGCGGCGCCCGCCGACCTTCCGCAGCTCGCCCTGGTCGAGGGTGAGCGACGGGACGACGACCGAGGTGTAGGCCGCCTCCCCTTCGTTGCCGCCGATCCCCTGCCAGACCTCCAGCATCCGCCCCTTCAGCCGCTGGAACTCGGCGATCTCGCGCTCCGGCGTCCACTCGGGATAGAGGTTCTCGTCGAGCAACGCCGTCATTATGCGAGGGCGGCGGCGGCCCTGAAAGAAAGAGGGCGGCCGCGAGGGGCCGCCCCGGAGGTCGTGGAAGCGGTAGAGGGTCAGCGGGACGCGAGCGCTCCGGCTTCGCTGCGCGGGCGGGCCGGCTTCGTCCACTTCTTCAGGAGGTCCACCACGTTGTCGCCGATCCGGAGGAGGTTCTCCTTCGAGGAGCCCCCGATGTGCGGCGTCAGGAAGACGTTCGGGGCGGAGAGGAGCGGGCTCTTCGGGTCGGGAGGGTCGCCCATGTAGACGTCCGTCGCGTAGGCGGCCACCTTGCCGGACTTCAGCGCCTCGGCGAGGTCCTCCTCCACGATGACCTTCCCGCGCGCGGTGTTCACGAGGACGACGCCGTCCTTCATCTTCGCGAACGCGTGCCTGTCCAGCATCCCCTGGGTCTCGGGCGTCAGCGGCAGGTGGATCGAGATGTAGTCGGCCCGGGCGAAGAGCTCTTCGGGCTCGTCCGCGAGCTCGGCGAGGGCGTGGTTCGGGATGTAGTGGTCGTAGGCGACGACTTTCATCCCGAAGGCGAGCGCGCGGCGCGCGACCTCGGTCCCGATCAGCCCGGCGCCGAGGAGGCCGAGCGTCTTCCCGAAGAGCTCGGTCCGCTTGATCTCCTTCTTCAGCCAGCGCCCCTCCTTCATCGAGTTGTGGGCCTCGATGAGGCGGTTCGGGACGGCCAGCATCAGGGCGAAGGCGAGCTCGGCGACGGCCACCGACGAGGCGCGCGGGGTGTTCTTCACCTCGATGCCCCGTTCGCGGCAGGCCTCGATGTCGACGTTGTCGAGCCCGACGCCCCCGCGGATGACGAGCTTCAGCTTCGGCGCGTTGGCCAGGAACTCCCGGGTCACCTTCGTCTTCGAGCGGACGAGGAGGACCTCGGCGTCCTTGAGCTGTCCCATGTCGCTCGTGGCCACCCCGAACGGGGCGAGCTTCTTCGGAAGGGACTCGTCGAACGAATCGGCCAGCAGGATCTTCATGGCGAAGCCTCCCTCGTTCCATCCGAGAAGTTACCAAGTCCCCCGGGTCGGACCCGATGAGGCATTGGAATGTAGGGCGGAAGGAGGGACACCGAGGTCAGCGGCCGGCCGCCGCGCAGGATCCCGAGGGCGTCGCGGACGCCGCCAGGCACGGCGGGGCGCTCCTCGCTCTCGGCGACGGGCTCCTCGTCCCCCTCGCCAGGGGCGAGGAAGAGGTTCTTCTCGAGGCCGTGCTGCTTCGTGTACATCTCGAAGTAGCGCCCCTCCGCGCGTAGAGCTCGTCGTGCGTGCCCCGCTCGACGACGAGCCCGTCCTCGACGACGAGGATCTGGTCGGCCCGCCGGATCGTGGAGAGGCGGTGCGCGATGACGAAGGTCGTCCTCCCCTTCATCAGGACGCCGAGGCCCGCCTGGATGAGCGCCTCGGACTCGGAGTCGAGGCTGGAGGTCGCCTCGTCGAGGATCAGGATCCGCGGGTCCGCGAGGAGCGCCCGGGCGATCGAGACCCGCTGGCGCTGCCCGCCCGAGAGCTTCACGCCGCGCTCGCCGACGACGGTGTCGTACGTCGAGTCGAACCGCTCGGCGAACTCGTCGACCCGCGCGACGCGGCACGCCGCCAGGATCTGCTCCTCCGTCGCGTCCGGGCGCGAGAAGGCGACGTTCTCGCGGATCGTGCCGTCGAAGAGGAACGACTCCTGCAGGACGACGCCGAGCGCCGTCCGGTAGGACGTCGAGCCGGACCGTCGCGAGGTCGACGCCGTCCACGAGCACCCGGCCCGCGGCTCGGGACCGCGAAGGCGGCGACGAGGCCGATGATCGTCGACTTCCCCGACCCCGACGGCCCGACGAGCGCCGTGACGGTGCCCGGCGCCGCCTCGAACGAGACGCCGTGGAGGACCTCCTTCCCCTCGCTGTAGGCGAAGTGGACGTCCTCGAAGACGACGCGGCCCTCGATCGCGGCGGGCGACACGGTCCGGCGCGGGTCCTCGTCCTCCGGCCGCTCGCGCAGGACCTCGCGGGTCCTGCTCGAGACCGGCGAGCGCCTCGGTCAGCTGCGTCCCGATCGAGACGATCTGGAAGACCGGCGCGACGAGGAAGCCGAGGAAGAGCGTGTAGGTGAAGAACCCGCCGAGCGTCAGCGTACCGGCCAGGATCTGCCGCGTCCCGACGTACATGACGGTGGCGCCGACGACGCCGAGGAGGACCGTCGAGGAGAGGCTCATGACCGACGTCGCCGTCAGCGTCTTCAGGACGTTGTCGAGCAGGCGCTGGACGCCCGCGGAGAAGACCGTTCGCCTCGCGCGCCTCCGCGTGATACCCCTTCACGACGCGGACGCCGCCGAGGGACTCGGTGAGGCGCCCCGTCACCTCGGCGTTGATCTTGACGCGCTCGCGGAAGATGGGCCGGATCGTCGCCGAACGCCATCTGGCAGCGACGATGCGCCGCCACGAGGAGGAAGCGAAGGCGAGGAGCGTCATCGTCGAGGAGATCCGGAAGAGGACGACGAGCGAGATCGCGGCGGTGAGGAGGCCGCCCGCGAACTCGACGAGGCCGGTGCCGATGAGGTTCCGGATCCCCTCGACGTCGCTCATGATCCGCGCAGACGAGCGTGCCCGTCTTGTTCGCGTCGTAGTAGGCGACCGGGAGCCGCCCGATGTGCTGCTGCACCTTCCGCCGCATCTCGGCGATCAGCCGCTGGGCCGCCTTCGAGAGGAGCTGCGTCAGCGCGAACGAGGTCCCGCCCTGGATCGATCGTCGCGAAGACGATGAAGCCGAGGAGGGGCATCAGCAGATCCCGTGCTGGGTCTTCCCGATCATGTCGTCGATCAGGAACTTCGTCGAGGCGGGAAGGACGAGCCCGGAGACGCGGTTGATCGGCCATCAGGAGGAACCCGAATCGCGAGGAGGCCGCGGCGGGGCCTGACGAGCGCCCAGACGTCGGGCAGATCAGCGCGATCAGGCGCTCGCCGCTCGACGCCTTCGGTTTCGTCCCCCTCGTTCAGGCGGACGCCCGACCGCTCCCCTCCCGGGAGCCGCGCTCCCATCGGGTTCCGCATCCCCCCTCAACCGTCCTCCGCGACGCGGACTCGGTGAACGATGACGCCGCGCGCCGCGAGGCCGGCGAGCATCCCGTCCCAGACGGCCGGCTCCCGCCCGAGGATCTCCGGCGGGTGGACGCCGGGCCGGCCCCAGGTCCCGTCGGACAGCATCGCGGCGGCGAGCACGCAGGGGAAGCCCGGTCGTCCGCGCCATCGACGTCGCGCCGGTCCTCGGGTCCGTCCGGTCGAAGAGGCCGTAGCGTGCGGACCTCCGTCCGGCCCCGCCGCGTCCCGCGGCAGGTCACGGAGAGGACGGTGAACTCCTCCTCCTCCGGCGGCCGATTCCACGAGGCGAAGACGAGCTTCTCGGTCAGGGCCCGCGGAACGACGCGCACGCCTCCCGCCTCGACGGGGGCGTCCCCGAAGAACCCGGCGTCGCGGAACGCGCGCATCAGGGCCGCGTGGCCCGGATAGCGGAGCGTCTTCTCGCAGACGTTCGCCGCCTTCGACGTCACGAGGAGCGTCCGGAGGCCGTCCGAGTTGAACGCCTCGAGCGTCCCGACGACCGGAACGTCGACCTCCTCGACCTCCGAGAGGGCCGGCTTCACGACCGTCCGGCCGTTCTCGCGGATCCGCGCGGGGCGCGTGTACTCCTCGATCACGTCGGTCGGCGAGAAGACGCTCCGGTACTCGAACGGCTTCACCCGGCGGAACGGAAGCCCGCCGACCAGGATCCGGATCGACGTCGGTGCTGTCGAGGAGCGACTCCGCCCGCCCGATCGCGAGGTTCGAGAGGCCGGGCGAGACCCCGCAGTCGACGATCGCCGGGACGCCGTTCCGCTTCGCGAGGGCGTCGTGGGCGAACGGGTCCTCCGGGGCGAACGAGATGTCGGCGAGCGGCTTCTTCGCCTCGATCACGGTCCGCAGCATCGCGTGGCCGAGGAAACCGGGAACCGACCCGACGACGACGTCGGCCCCGGCAGCGGCGCGGGCGACGTCGGTCGCGGAGGCGAGGTCGGCCCGGACGGTCCGGAGGCGCGGGAGGCCGGAGAGCGCGCCGAGCGCTTCCTCGCTCCGGTCGTACGCGGTGACCTCGAAACGGCCGTCGGAGGCCAGATCCCTCGACATGAGCGCGCCGACGAGGCCCGACCCGAGGACGGCGATCTTCTTCATCGAGCCGGCATTATGGCCCGGCTCCCCGCGGCCCGCGTGCCGCCGATCCCCTATCATCGGGGGGGTTGGATCTCGCCGCGCCCTTCTCGGCCGAGCGGCTCGCCAGGGTCAGGACCCTGTCGCGCGAGACCGTGATCGTGTCGCCGACCTTTCAGGAGGCCGAGACGGTCGCCGACCACGCCGAGGCCGTGTTCAAGGTCCTCCCCGACGTCACTCTCCTCGTCGTGGACGACGACTCGCCCGACGGGACGGCCGACGTCGTGGAGGGACTGAAGGGCGCGCTTCCCGAGGCTCCACCTGATCCGGCGGCCGCCGCCCCGGAGCTTCACCGGGTCGTACAAGGACGGGATTCTCTGGGCCACCCAGAACGGCTTCAGCCGGGTCGTCTCGATGGACGCCGACGGGTCCCACGCGGCGGACTTCCTGCCGCTCCTCCTCGACCTCTCGCACGACGCCGACGTCGTCGTCGGCTCGCGCTACCTCTTCGGCGTCAGCGTCCTCAACTGGCCGCTCCGCCGCGTCCTCCTCTCGGCCTTCGCGAACATCTACGCCCGCGTCGTCACGGGCGTCCCGTGCGACGACCTGACGAGCGGCTTCTGCTGCTACCGCGTCGACATGCTGACAGAAGATCGGGCTCTCCGAGCTCGAGCTCCTCGGGCTACGCCTACCAGATCGAGATGAAGTACCGGATCTGGCGCGCCTCCGGGCAGTTCGCCGAGACGAACATCCTCTTCGTCGAGCGGCGGAAGGGAAGCTCGAAGATCTCGTCGGGGCGGGTCCTCGAGGGGGTGGCGCGCCCGTTCTGGTGCCGGATCTTCCTCCCCGGGAAGCCCCGGGAACCGAAGCGTCCGATCAAGAGAGGCTGGGAGTCGTGGAACGAGTGGGGGGCGCCGCTGTGAGGGCGCCCCGGGGCGCCGCGCGATGACCGGGTTCGACCGCTGGCCGCTCCCCCTGAAGCTCCCCCTCTACCGGTCGTTCCACCGCTTCGGGCGGCCCCGCCTCCTCCCGGTCAACCTGACCGTGAGCGTCACCTACACCTGCACCTCCCGGTGCAAAACGTGCGACATCTGGCAGAAGAAGGTCCCGGACTTCACGCTCGACGAGTACGAGAAGACGTTCCGCTCCATGGAGGGGGTGCCCGTCTGGGTGACGGTCTCGGGCGGCGACCAGTTCGTCCGGTCGGACCTCCCGCAGCTCTTCGGGCTGATCCGCGCGGATCCTGCGGCCGAAGATCATCAACCTCCCGATGAACGGGCTCCTCACGAAGCAGATCGAGAAGCAGCTGCCGGGGATCGTGGAGGCGACGCAGGGCTCGAAGCTGATCCTGAACCTCTCGCTCGACGACATCGGCACGCGGCACGACGAGCTCCGCGGCGCGCGCGGCAACTGGGACAAGATGATGGCGGCGCGCGAGCTCATCCTCGCGCTCCAGAAGGACAACCCGCACGTCACGGTCGGCATCCACACGTCGTCAGCAGCCACAACGTCGCGCGGATCCCCGAGATCCACCGCGAGCTGAAGACGCTCGACCCCGACTCGTACATCACCGAGGTCGCCGAGGAGCGCGTCGAGCTGAAGACGATCGGCAAGGACGATCACGCCCGAGCCCGGCCGAGTACGGCGCGGCGGCGGACTACCTGATCGCGCGAGATGCGGCAGCAACCGCTCGACGCACCCGATGGGCCGCCTCGTCGAGAGCTTCCGGCTCGAGTACTACCAGCTCGTGAAGGAGTACCTCGAGCAGAAGGAGCAGATCATCCCCTGCTACGCCGGGTGGGCGTCGGCCCAGATCGCGCCCGACGGCTACGTCTGGGGCTGCTGCATCCGCGCCGAGTCGGTCGGGGGCCTCCGCGAGAACGGCTACGACTTCGGCAAGGTCTGGTTCTCGACGGAGGCGGACGCGTTCCGGAGGAGCGTCTACAACCGCGAGTGCGCCTGCCCGCTCGCGAACGCGAGCTACACGAACATGCTCGTCTCGCCGCGCTCGCCGCTCGCCCGAACTGGATCGTTTCTGAGGGCAACTGGGACGATCCTGACACTCGTCCCATGCGCGTCGTCGCCGGGATCACCGCCTGCAACGAGGAGCGGACGATCGGACCGCTCCTCGAGCGCCTGCTCTGGCGGCGCGCCCGGGAGGCGCGCCCGTCGAGAGGATCGTCGTCGTCTCGAGCGCCTGCCGCGACCGGACGGACGAGATCGTCCGCTCCTTCGCGGAGCGCGACCCGCGGGTCGTCCTCGTCGCCGAGCCCGAGCGGCGGGGAAAGGCGGCGGCGATCAACACCTTTCTCGCGGCGCGGCCGCCCGGCACCGACGTGACGCTCGATCGCGAGCGCCGACATCCTTCCGGAGCCGGGCGCCACGGAGCGCGATCGTCGCGGCGTTCGCCGACCCGGCCGTCGGCATGGCGGGAGGCCGGCCGGTCCCGCAGAACGAGGGGCGCGCGCTCCTCGACCGGATGGCGCGCCTGATGTGGCACCTCCACGACCGGTGGCGCGGCGGAGCCCGAAGCTGGGGAGTTCGTCGCGCGTCCGCTCGGAGCTCGTCGCCTCCATCGACCCCGAGAGCCCCGTCGACGAGAGCCTCCCTCGAGGCCGAGGTGCGGCACGCGGCGGCCGGCTCGCCTACGTCGGCGAGGCCCTGATCGCGAACCGCGGCCCCGCGACGTTCCGGGAGTGGATGTCCCAGCGGCGCCGGATCGCCTTCGGCCACCTCTGGCTCCGGCGGCGCACCGGCTACACCGTGTCGACCGGCGCGGGTTCGCGCGTCCTTCCCGGTCTGGCTCGCCGCGGTCGCGCCGCACCCCTCCACGGTGGCTGCCCGGCCTGGCGCTCGCCGGCGCCGAGGTGATCGCGCGGCTCGGGGCCCGCCGCGACGCGAAGCGGGGCGCGAAGAACTACGCCGTCTGGACGATCGCCGAGAGCACGAAGCCCGGACCCGGCGCTCCCCGCCCGTGAGGTCGCGCGCGCTCAAGGGGGCCTCGCGCTCCTCGCCGGCGCCGCCGCCCTCGCGCTCTGGTGGCGGACCTTCGGCGGGCCGCGCGTCCTCGACCTCGTCCGGGGTGCGTCCCGGGACGCTCCTCCTCGCCGCGCTGGCGCTGATGGCCGCCTCGCAGGCGCTTCGCCTCCTGCGCTGGCACCTCCTCCTCCGGCGCGTGGCGCCCGTCCCGATCGCGCGGACCTTCCGCCTCCTCTACGCGAGCGAGCTCCTGAACAACCTTCTCCCGGTGAAAGTGGGCGACCTCGGGAGGGCCGTCGCGCTCGCGGGGCGCAGCCCGGAGTTCACGATCGGCTCCGCGACCGCGTCGATGGTCGTCGACCGCCTCTACGGCATCCTGGCGAGGATCCTCGCGCTCGCCCTCCTCCCCCTCGTCCCGTCCCAGCTGCCGGGGAGCCTCCGCCTTTCGATCGCCCTCTTCACCCTCGTCCTCGTCGGGTCGGCCGCCCTCCTCCTCGCCTGGAGCCGCCACGCCGACCGGCTCTCCCGATTCCTCGCGCCCCTCCTCCGCGCCGTCCCCGGGCGGGCCCGGGAGGGGGTCGCCCGGACGCTCCGCTCGTTCGCGGACGCCACCGTCGCGATGGGAATCAGGCCCGCCTTCGGAGCGGCTCTCACCGGCGTCTCGCTCGGGGCGCTCGCGGCGCAGTCCGCCGCGGTCTCCCTCCTCTTTCTCGCCGTCGGCCGGCCGATCCCGTTCGCCGTGGCGCTCGTCGGCACGGCGCTCATGGACCTCCTCGCCGTCGTCCCGGCTCCGCCGGCCGGCATCGGCTCGGCCGAGTGGTACGGGACCCTCGTCTTCGCGACGGCCCTCGGCCAGCCGGCGGGGCCGACCGCGGCCGCGGCGCTTCTCTATCACGTCACCTGGCTCCTCATCGTCTTCGTCGCGGGCGGGCTCTCCGCTCGAGGCGGTCGGCGAGATGTGGCCCCGCCGGCGCGAGACCTCGTGGGGGGGAGGGGGGGGGGGGGGGGGGGGGGGGGGGGGGGGGGGGGGGGGGGGGGGGGGGGGGGGGGGGGGGGGGGGGGGGGCGCTCTGGAGACTCTACCGTGAACGTCGTCGTCACCGGCGCGACCGGGTTCATCGGCGGGCACGTGGCCCGGGAGTTTGCGCGCCGCGGCGTCAGCGTCACGGCGCTTCACCGGCATCCGACGCCTCCGCCGGCAGTTCCGGGCGTCGTGTGGATCTCGTTTGACGACTGGGAGAGGAGCGGCGAGGCCGCGGACGCCCTCGTCCACGCCGCCGCGGTCCGGCACCGGCACGGCGTCCCTCCGAGGAATACGGGCGGCAGAACGTCGCGCTGACCGAGCGGCTCCTGGGGAGCGCGCGGACGCGTCGCCCGGTTCGTCGACGTCTCCTCGATCGCCGTCTTCGGCTGGCCGAAGGATCTGCCGATCGACGAGAGCCGCCCCTTCGCGCCCGTCGGGCCCTACGGCCGGAGCAAGGTCCGGACCGAGCAGATGGTGCGCGACTCCGGGCTCCCCTTCGCGATCGTCCGGCCGTCGATCACCTACGGGCCTCGCGACACGAACGGGATGATCGACAAGCTCTTCCGGCTCCTGACCGCCGGCCGCTACCGCGTCGTCGGGAGCGGCTCCAGCCGGGTCCAGCTCGTCTACGCGGAGGACCTCGCCTTTGCGATCGCCGAGACGGCGCTCCGCCCCGGCCTCGACGGGGTGGAGTTCATCTGCACCTACCGCGAGCCGATCTCGATACTCCGCCTCTCGATTCTCGCGGGCGAGGCGGCCGGCCGGCCGGTCCCTTCCCTCCACGTCCCGCTTCCGGTCGCGCTCGCGGCCGGCGCCCTGTTCGAGGCGCTCGAGCGGCTCGGCGTCCGCTTCCCGGGCGGCGAGCCCCCCGTCACCCGCGAGAAGCTCCAGACGGTCACCGTCGACCGCGCCTACCGGATCGACCGGATGCGCTCGCTCCTCGGATGGGAGCCGCCGACCTCCTACGAGGAGGGCCTCCGGCGGACGGCGGCCGCGCTCGCGGAGCCGGCGGCGTGACCGCGGCCCCGGGCGTCGTCCCGCTCCCGCCTCCCGCGCACCACGACGTCGGCCTCGGAACGGCCTACGAGCGCTGGGCCGTCTACCGGCTGCTCGGGAAGTGGCTCGAAACCCGCGAGATCGCGACCGCGCTCGAAGGGCCCGTCGACGGGATGGCCGGGATCCCGGGCCTCCATCTCGTCCCGGCCGCCGCCCGCGGGGCGCGCGTCACCGTGCTCGTTCCGGACGCCCCTGCCGCGGAGACGGTGCGCGGCGTCTACGCGACGCTCGGCCTCGCCGACCGCCTCGACGTCCGCGCCTCCGCCGCGTGGCCCGAAGAGACGTTCGACCTCGTCCTGACGTACAACGCGCTCCCTTCCGTCCTGGACTGGAAGGGCTACCTCGCCGAAGCGGCGGCCCGCGCGCGGCGCCACCTCTTCGTCGTCACGCACCCCGCGTCGTACGGCGTCTTCGTCCGGAAGGCGCTCCGACTCCTCCGCAGCCCGGACCGAAGCCGCCGGAGCTCTTCGACCACCCCTCCACCCGGCCGGAATCGCTGACGCCGGAGCTCGAGCGCCACGGCCGAATCGTCGGGGACGCCTTCGTCGACTGCCCGTGGTGGCCGGACCTCTTCGTCGAGACCGGCGAGACCCTCCTCACCGGCACGCTCAGCCGGCTCCCCTTCGGCCGCCGCTTCCGGCGCGGTCCCGCCGTGGCGGCGCCGGCCGCCGGCGAGCCCTTCCTTTACGGCCCCGGCCGGTTCCCGTTCCTCGGCGGCGACGGCTGGGCCGACGAGCTCGAGCCCGCGCTTAAGCGGCATCCGAACCTGGACGGCCGCGGGTTGCGCGTGCTCACGGGCCTCCTCGCCCACCACCGGATGCGCGCTATAGAGATTCGTTGAGTCAGGTTGATCACGAGCTCGGCCGGCAGCAGGACGCCCGAGCGGATGTTGAAGCCTCTCGCCCAGAAGCGCTGAAGCGTCAGCCCGCTCACTTGACGCTGGCAAATGCCGGTCGCGGTTGGAGATCGGGACGCTCGAAGGGCACGGGCACGTCGCGGGTGTAACCGCGCGGCTGACCCAGCCCCTTGCTAAAGAAGGAGCGACCGTCGACGGTATCTACGACTGCCTGCACGGGCCCGGAGGCCGGCAGCGAAAAGCTGCGGACGATTCGGGTGGCTCAGAAGCCCTGACTTCCCCGTTGCCAAACCTGCGGCGGCGGCTCGTCATGGCACAATCCGCTGCGTGAACGTTTCGGCTGGTCAAGCGCTCCGCGCTGCGCTTGGCCCGGAACTTGGGTATGCGATCCACCGCCACTCTCCGGACCGATGCGCGCGGAGCGCTCTACGGACCCGTGAACCCCGAAGCGACGTATTCCCCCTGGAATGGCGATGACGCCTTTCTCGCCGCCTACCGCGCGATCTCCTCTCACACGCTCGTCGACCTCTACTGGTGCTACTAACTCTGGTCGCTGGTCGAGCAGAGCCGCAAGCTCACCGGGCAGCCTCTTCGAGGTCGGGGTCTGGCGGGGCGGGACAGGCACTCTTCTCACCGAGCGGGCGTCCATCTGCGGGATCTCTTGATTTCGTCTACCTTTGCGACACTTTCACGGTGTCGTCAAGGCCTCTGAGAAGAACTCGACCTACCGGGGCGGTGAGCATTCCGATAGCTCGCGGTCCACCGTAGAGAGGCTTCTCTCGTCAAGGAAGCTCTCGAACGCTCTCACCCTCGAAGGGTTCTTTCCGGAAGAGACCGGGCGCTTTCTCGAGAGCGCGATTCTTCGCCTCTGCCACATCGATGTCGATGTCTATCGTTCCGCCAAGGACGCCGCCGAGTCGGCTCTGGCCACGTCTCGTCGTCGGCGGGGTCATCATCTACGACGACTATGGCTCTTCGGGGTGCTCAGGCATCACGACATCACGTCAATGAGCAGGCCTCTCTCTCCCGACCGGTTGGTTCTCCACAATCTGAACGGCCATGCTGTCGTCGCAAAGATCCGGTGAGGGAGGTCCGCCTTCCAGCCACGCGGCATCCCGGCGGCCGCTCTGCATTCGGCGGCTCTCCGCTCTCGCTCGCGTCCATTTTTAACTTCACCGCGAACTCATTCATCCGTCCCTCCCACTTTCCACACTTAACTCCCAGAGTGTCTCGACCCTATTCGCCGAAAGGCCGGGCACGACTTCTGCTTGGATCTCTCGCTTCCGCAGGGGCCTGCGTTTGCGGAGCACCTCTGCGGCGACCCCACCCGTTTCGTTCCTGTTCAGGCGGTTCACCGTTTTTCGAGACGAGGGTCGCATGAGGATCTCGCGTGGCCCCTGCTGCGCACCCAATCTCGACCGAAGGAGATCTCGAGGCCGCCCGCCTGCTCGCTCGTCAGCGCATATGTGCCGCCGCTCGAAGATGATGATGCCCAGTCGGACTCTCTCGTCGACTGGCCACTTGGCCTTTTGCTCACTCGTTGCCCTTTGGGTCACCATCAGTCTCGGATTTCTCGCCATGCCGCCGGCACACGACTTCCTTGGCAGACATGTACTGGGTCGACCGGCTCTCACCCCATCTTCTGCGCGGACACCTTCCCGCCTGGAATCCCGGCGCCGCCCTGGGCCACCCGCTCGTCGTTCAGCGAATGCACCTGATGCTCGTTCCTGCCGTCGATCGCCTTCAAGGTCGTCGCGGGCAGCACCGAGACGGCGGCGAAGATCTACCTCCTTCTCGGTCACACGCTTTCGGGTTTCGGGTTTTATCTTCCTCCAGCGGCCCTACACCCGCGCCCCGCCGCCGCGTCGGCGCTGCTTTACCTCGTCAAGCCGGTCGTCGCGAGCGAGTTCCTCTACGGCCACGGGCGCTGTCGCAGTCCTTCGCTCTCTGCCCGCTCGTGCTCGCCCTCATCGTCCGCACCGTTCGGGAGGAGAGCCGCGCAGGGCTCTCCCATCGCCCTGCTTCTCGGGATCGCGGCGACCTGGCTCGCCTGGGCCGACAAGCTCGAAAGGACGCGGCGACGTTTCTGCCGCTCGTCCTCCTCTTCGCCGGATACGAGGTCGCGATGAAGGAGAAGCGCGCCCGGGCGGGGGCCGTCCGCCGACTGGGGCTCGCGACCGTCGTCGCCGCCTGCCTGTCTGCGGGATTGTTCTGCCTGGCTCTACCTCGATGGAATCAGCTGTTTCTCTTCAACACGGCCTTCCCGAAGCTCGGGATCGGCCTCGGGCTTCTCCGCAATCCGCCCTTCGAGCTATGGAACCCCGGCACTCCTCGTCTACCGCCTCTGGAGCGTTTCCAAGCTTCCCTACTTCAACGGGATGATGCATCCCGTCGCCCACGTGCACGTCGGCTCGGGCCTGGTCCTGCTTGCGGCAGGGGCCGTCCTTCAATCCCGGGGCGAAGAGGGAGAGCGACGCCGACTCCTCTGGTCATTCTCGTCGCATGCCTCCTGATCGTGCAGACGTCGATGGGGACGAACTCGATCGTCGGCACCACTTTCGAGTCGCTCCGGCCCGTTCTGGGGTCTGGCATCGCCACCACACTTCTAGTTGGCGCCGGCCTTCTTGCTGCCGCAGCTCTCGTGCCGGTCTTCCGGAAGCGGGGCCCGTGGGTCGGCCTCGCCTGGAGCGCCCGGGTCGCCTACCTAGCAATCGGGAGGCCATTCCTCTTCCTCGCCGGCGTCCCTCCCTACGGGAGCATGAGAAGTACGCTCTGGTTCCTCACGATCAACCTGCCCCTCCTGCTGTCCCTGCTGGCCGCCCTGTTTCTCGACCGGATCGATTTGTCGAATGCCCGCGCGGGCCGGGCCCTCGTCGCCTTTGCTGTCCTGGCCTGGCTGGATCTCTGGCCGTACCTCTGGATTCCCACCGGGATCGCCCCGGTCACGGAAGAGTCGTACCTGGCCGTCGGACGGCATCTCGACCAGGACCTGGACTCGTTCCGGTACGCGTGGGTGCCGTTCACGCCGTCGCGGGGCGAGGAGGCTTACGCCGACCGCTTCACCGTCAAGCGCAACTTCGGGGGGTGGCTCCTCTGGTGCTCCGGGAAATGGGGGGGCCGGGCTGTCGCGCGGGGCTTCGAGGACCTACGCGACGCCACCGAGCAGGCACGGCGGGCGGACCCGCGCGCCGGGCCTGAGGTCCGGAAGGCGCTCCGCTACTTCGCACTCTGCGACGTCAAGTACTTCCTCGTTTACAGGGATCGCGAGAGGTTCCGGCCCCTGTTCGGCAACGGCCTGACCCCCGTGGGGACGGCGGGAGACCTTCTCATCGCCCGAAACGATTTCTGGGAGGCGGGCCGCGCCGTACGATTTCCGGCGGATCCGGCGGGTCGCCTCGAGGCTCTCGACCGGGCGGACGAGGAGACGATAGAGGCCCGCTTCACCGGCTCGGGACCGGTGTTCGTCTCGGAGGCCTATCATCCTTATTGGAAGGCCGAACTGGACGGCCATTCCGTACCGGTCGAACCGATGCTGGGCTCCTTCATCGGTCTTCGCGCAAAGGTCCCAGGGCCTCACGTCCTCCGACTTCACTTCGAGACGCCGTGGTACTACCGCGCGTCGGCCGTCGTTTCCCTCGCTTCCCTCCTGATCGTCGCCGCGGGTTTCGCCTCTCTTCGCCGGCGAACCCGCGGCGGCGCCTCCACCGACATGACGTGCGCGTGCCCGGAGCGACATGCGGTTGGCGAAATTCCCGCCGCACGCTCCGCGACCGCCCCGCCGCGGAGGTCCTCGGGGATGCTGCGACGATCGAGGGACCCCTCGGCATCCGCACGGTGGGGCGTCGAAACCGGGATCCATGCCTCGACGAGGTGAAAAGCCGCCTCAGATAGAGTCTCCGGCGATGTCGGACCAGGACCGGACCGCTCGCCGGCCCAGGAGGCGTTCTACGACGCTTACTGGGGAGAAGGGCGCGTCGGCGATTCTCCTCATCTCCGCTGGAAGGCCGAACGGACCCGGCGACTGGGCGCGAGCTGGCTCGTCGCCAGGGTTCTGGACGTCGGTTGCGGCGACAGCTGATCCTCGGGCACGCCGGGCGGCCCGAGTGGTCCCTCGTGGGCGTCGAAGTCTCCGGGACGGCCGCCCTCGAGGCAAAGAGAAGGGGCGTACATCCCGTCCGCGGCGATCTCGACAGGGGCGTCTCCCCCTCCGGTCGGAGAGCTTCGACCTCGCAATCTGCTACGACGTCCTCGAGCACGTCTTCGATCCGATGGCGCTGCTCTCGGAAGTCCACCGCGTCCTGCGACCGAACGGCACGGCGCTCCTTTGCGTGCCGAACGCCTTCAATCTCTTCAACCGGCTCACCTTCCTGGCGGGCCGATTCGTCGACATCATGGACACCTCGCACCGCTCGAACGATCTCTTTTCCGAGCACATCCGGCTTTTTTCGAAGCGCCTCTTCGAAACAGCCCTCGCTCGCGCCGCGTTCTCCGTGAAATCGCGGCACTTCTATTTTCCGGAAACTTTCACCGATTCCCGGTTCCGCCTGGCCGGCCCTCTCGCACGCATGTTCACAGCGACCGGCATTCACGGACTCTGGCCCAGCCTCCTCTCCCTCGGCTTCCTTTACGAGTGCACTAAAGCGGCGGGCGACGGATCCTCGTGCCTTCTGCCAGAGCGGACGTCACTCGCCGCGCGGACGGGCGTCACACCGCCGGAAGCACCTTCGCCCGAATCCACCCGGTCGATTCTGAGCACGGCGAGCAGCGCCAGGAGATAGAACACGGCCGCCAGGCCGATCAGACGCCCGGTAGCCCAAGAGGAGCGAAGTGTACTCGAGCATCCCTCCGAGCATGCCGCCGAGCAGGTTGAACGCGTAGCTCTTGGCCCCTTCCTTCGCCCCGCGAAAATAGCTCGCGAACAGAACGTTAGCGCAGAAGATCGGCAGGAAGGCGATCGGCTGACGAGCGCAGCGCGCGCCGTGGCGTCCCGCGTCATCAAGGCATCGAGCGGCACGGCCCACGCGACGAGAAGAGAGACGCTCAAGGCGCCGAAAATCACGCCGCGCGGCAGGTTCGGAAAGTGCGCCGCCACCCATATCGCCAGCAGGACGCTGACGTGGATCGCGGCAAAGACGAGGGCGTTCGTCGCCCACGTCGACCCGAAGAAGAGGCCGAACGTCGCGACGCTCCGCGTCTCGAGCAGCAGGAACGCGGCTCCCATGAAGAAGAACGCCGCCAGCCGGCCGCCGGGCTCGCGCTCCGCCGGCGTCGGCGCCCTTTCCGGCGAAGCGGAGTGCCAGCGGCGACCGCACGCGAGGGACACGAGCCCGGCGATCCCGAGCGAGACGAGGTAATGGGGCGGAATGGCGGGATGGAACAGGTAAAGGAACGGCCAGTCGTCCGTGGCCCGGGTCGGCTCGCGGCCCGACGCCGGGCGCGGCGCCGGGAGACGCGGACAGCCCGGGCCCGGCCGCGAGTATCGCCGGATAGCCCCAGACCCTCCGGTCCGACTGGACGAGGAAGACGGCCGGCTCCTGGCCGAAGGCCTCCTTCAACATCGACCTGGATCTTCTCCACGACCCACGGAATCCGGTAGAAGTTGTAGAGGACGAAGACGCCTTCTCGGTCAGGTGCGCCCGGACCTCGCGAAACGCTTCCACCGTGAAGAGGAAGCTCTCGATCCGGAGGTTCGTCCGGTCGCTGAGATTGAACGTCGAATCGGGCAGCCCGTAGACGATCAGGTCGTACTTCCGGGGGTTGTGCCGGATGAAGGCCCGGCCGTCGGTGACATGGGTTGTCACGCGCGGAGACGAGAACGGCTCTCGGGGTGATGGCGGTTCCCGATCTCGATCACCCAGGGATTGATGTCGACCGCGTCGATCGACTCCACGCCGTGCCGCAGGGCATACGCCGTCTCGTTGCCGGCCCCGCACCCGATGACGAGCGCCGTTCGGTACCGCGGCGGGCCTCCCGGAAGCGGGTCCAGCCCCCGGTTGTAGGGCGAGTTGTAGAGGAGGTCGTGAGACCGCCCCGGGGACGGCTCGTGGATGCCGATGCCATAGATCGCCGTTGCCCGCGAGAAAGTAGGTCTTGTCGTCCTTCTTCCGGAGGTTCTGCCGGTAGTAGGGCCCCCATGTGTCGCCGGAGGCCATGACCGAGACGAGCGCGAGGACCCCCGCCGCCGAGAGTCCGTGGACGATCCACCAGCGACGCGGCGTCGCCGCCAGAACGGGGACCGCGAACAGGAGCGCGACGGCGAACCAGACGACCGGCGGGGCCCAGACCAGCGAACAGAGAGCGAAGGCGCCGATGCCGACGAGGCTCCCGACGATGTTGGTCGTATACGCCCGGAGCCGGGGCAGACGGGCGAAGAGGAGCCCGAGGGGCGTCGCGAACGCCATGAAGAGAAGGGTCGTCAGGAGGAAGAGGACCGGTACGAGCAGAAACGTGGGAATCGCGGTCCGGTGGATGTCCGAGGACGGCGCCTCCGCCCAGAAGACGACGGATGACGTGGCGGGAAGATCGAGGATCCGGACCTGGAAGGCGTAGACGACCGCGGTCGTCGCGAGGAGGAGCGCCGGAAAGGCCGACAAGAGCGTCGGGGCCCGGCGGGCCACCACGCATCCGAGACCGATCCCGAGAAACGCTCCGAGCAGGATGAAGTTCGTGAAATAGCCGAAGTTGATGATGTAGCCGGAGATCCAGCGAATCAGCGCGAGCTCGAGGAAGAGAATGGAGAAGCTCACCGTGCCGAGCTGGAACTCGTCCGTCCCGGGAAGCAGCGGTCGTCGGTTCTCGGCGTCACGCGCATCCTTCCTCGTCTGTCAGACCCCGCATGACTTGGTCAGCGACCAAAGCCCCCTGGAGACGCGGGGAACGCGTTCGCGTGCGGGTCGCAGTCGTCCGCCGGATCTCCACGAGCAGCGTGGGCGGGAACCCCGTCACGTTCCTCTTCTCGACGACCTGAAAGGCCCCTCCTTCGAGCATGGCGCGCGCGAAGTCACGGCTCTGCCGGTTGCCCGCCTCGACGTTCCACGCCTGCTGCAGCACGAAGAGGCGCCGCGGAAGGAGCTCCCGCTTATCCCGCCAGAGGTCCGGAAGCGACCGGAGGTACCGGTCGTAGGCGCGGGGTCCACTCTCGAAGAGATCGTAGACGCCCCGCCGGCCGTTCACGGGCGCGAGATCGGGAAGCTCGTAGATGCGGACTGGCGGCTGTTCGGGATGGAGCACGTTGAGGTAGAAGTCGAGGACCATCGCCTGAACCGGCAGGGCGAAGCCCTCCCCGACGACGTGCTGGCAGACCACGCCGATATCCCGCCCGCCGTGCCGCTCGATCAACCCGGCGACCTGCTTCATCTTCGCCCTCGTTCCGAGGCCCTCCACGACCGCCGGCAGCAATCCGATATTGCAGCAGATGAGGAGTGCGAGGAGGAGCCGCCCGGCGCGCGACGGGAATCGGGCGACGGCGAAGACGAAGGCCCCCACGAGCGGCACGCTGTACCGGGCGTGCATGTAAAACCCGTGCGTCACCGCGAGGAGCCAGCAAATGCCGAGAGCGCCGACCGCGGCGCCGGCCCAGGCGCGAGGACGGTTACCATCGGCCTGGTCGGACGGCTGTCGGGCCGCGAGGACCGCCAGGCCGAGGAGCGAGGCGCCGCCGACGAGCTGAAGAAAAGTGGACGTGGGCCCCTCTCCGATGAACATCGTGAGCCTGACCCCTGTGAAGCTCGAGAAGAGGAGGTGCCAGAGCGTGGCCAGCGGGTCCTGCGGCGCGAAGGGAGGGAAGAGAGGATCTCCCGGATCGGTCGCCTTCATGTAGAGCGTCTCGGCGCCGATCAGGGCGATGGCCGGGAGGGAGGCGGCCGCGGCCGCCCGGCCCCAGGCCGTGAGCCTCCGCTCCGGGAGCCCCTGGACGGCCGCGACAAGAACGAGCCCCCCGAAGAGGCAGAGCGTCCAGGCATGAGATTGGGCGGTCAGGAGCCCGAACAGCGCGGCGAGCGCGAGTCGCCAGGCCGACGGGCGAGTCGCCGCGGCGTCGAGGGCGGCGAGAAACAGGACGACGAGCATCAGTGTCATCGCGTAGACGCGGGCTTCGAAGGCGTAATGAAGGAAGATCGGCATCGAGCCGAACGCGAGGCCCCCCAGCAGCGCGTCGAGCCGGCCCGGAAGCCGAAGCCGGAGGAAGACGTAGACGGCGGCGGCGGCGAGCGCGAACCAGAGGATCGACCCGAATCGAAGAAAGAGCTCGGGGTCGCGCTGCGCGGTCAGGCCCAGGGGCCGCACGGCGGCGTGCAGGAGCCGCTGAACGTCCGCGTGGAAGAAGACGCCGCAGATCGGGGCCACGGCGCTCCCGGTCGGCCCAGCTCGGCCGCCCGGAGCGCGGGGTCGTTCTCGTAGTAGTAGTACGTCACCTCGTCCAGCCAGAGTGACGTGTGGACCGCGTCGCTCGCGAGGCAGAAGACGAGCGGCAGAAGGACCGCGGCGAGTCCGAGGAGATCGAGGGCCCGTTCCCGGACCCTGCCGCCAGCCGGAAGCGGCATCTCGCCGTCGCTCCTAGCGCTTCCCCGCGCGGCGGAGGTGGACGACCTCCGCGCGCGGATAGCCCGGCGCGACGTAGCGCCCGGCGATCTCGTAACCCGGCTCGCCGGCGAGGAGATCCAGGACCGCGGCGATCTGTCGTCGCGAGGGCTCGACAGGCCAGAGCGGGGCGACGAGCCAGAGGTCGGACGGCGATTCCCGCGCGGCCCAGGCGCGGAGGAGGTCGGGCTCGAAGGCCAGCGTCCGGGCCACCAGGGCCTCGCCGCCGTTGAAGTAACGATAGGTGCCGTGGTCGCCATTCACGCGCCGGAGATCCGGCAGCTCGAAGACCGGAACCGCCTCCTCCCCGGGGTGCAAGTCGTTCAGGTAGAAGTCGAGGCCGATCGAGTGGTGCGGGGCCGGGTACCCGGAGACGACGCCGTGCTGCACGAGGACGGCCGCCGAACGCCGGGAGGACCCCTCGAGGACGAGGGCGGCGATCGCGCGGTTGTTCGACTTCGCCTGGATCGCGGCCGCCGTGGACGGAAACAGTGCCGCCTCCGTCACGACGAGCAGCAGCGCCAGCAGGAGGGCGCGACGGCCGGACAGCCCCCGCGCGACCCCGTAGACGAGCCCGGCGACGAGCGGCGCCTGGTAGCGGCCGTGGACGAAGTGGCCGAAGGCGGCCGCGAGGGCCACCGACAGGGCGAGGGCCAGGAGCGCGGCGCGAGCGGCGCCCGCGCACCGACCGCTCTCCTCGTCCTCGCGCCGCGACGACCGGAGAGCCGAAAGGACGGCGAGAAGCAACAGCCCGGCCGCGACGAGGAACTCCGTCAACGGCTCCTGAAAGACGTGCTGGACCTGCAGCGGTCCCTCGAAGATCGACGTCACCGTCTGGACCAGCGTCGGCAGCAGCGGCTGCTTCTCGAAGAGCCGGAAGAGCGGATCGGCCGGCTGGGTCGCCTTCATGAATCCGAACTCGAGACCGACGACGAGGAGGCCCGGGACCGAGGCCGCGAAAAGCGCCAGGGCGCGAGGCGTCGCCCGTCCGCGCCGGAGCCTCTCGGCGGTGCCGAGGAGGAACAGCGCCGCGAAGAGGCAGACGGTCCAGAGCTGGAGGTGCGCTGTGACCGCGCCCAGGGCTCCGGCGAGGGCTAGGCGTCCGCGGCTCCCCGTCGCGGAGGCGTGCTCGACCGCGACCAGCAGAGCGACGACGGCCAGCGAGGCGAGCGCGTAGACGCGCCCCTCGAAGGCGTAATAGAGGAAGAGAGGTGTCCCGGCGAAGAGAAGCGCACCGAGGAGCGCCGCTGGAAGCCCGGCGCCCGTCCGGCGGCACCAGACCAGAATCAGGACGGCGGTCGCGGCGTACGAGACGAGCGACAGCGCCCGGACGAGGGCCTCCGGCTCCCGGAGCGGGTCGATGCCGAGCGCGAGAAGCGGCCGCTGGAAGGCCCGCTGCAGGTCGCCGTAGAAGAACATCGAGAACCACCGCGCCGCCACGGAGCCGGTTCTCCCGATCTCCGCGGCGCGGAGCGCGACGTCGCCCTGAAGGCGGTAGTAGGTGATCTCGTCGAGCCAGAGAGACGCCGAGCCGGCGCCGAGGAGCGTCACGAGACCGAGCGGCGCTAGGACGGCGACGAGGGCGCCCGCCATCGGGAGGGGGTGCGCCGGAACCGGGACGCCTGCTCTCGCGGCCAACTGGCGCGATTGTACGTCACCGGTTTTCGAGCCCGCGGCGCACGCCGGAGACGGCTAACATCCCCCCGGTCATGAACGGCTCGCCGGTCCGCCTCGCGCTCCTCGACCGCGACGGGACGATCATCGTCGAGAGGGGCTTTCCGAAGGAGCCGGACGAGGTCGAGCTGATCCCGGGCTCCGCGGCGGCGATCCGGCGGCTCCGCTCCCTCGGCCTCCGCGCCGTCGTCGTCTCGAACCAGTCGGGGATCGGGCGCGGCTTCCTGACGAGGGACGACGTCGAGCGGGTGAACGCGCGCCTCCTCGAGCTCCTCGCCGCCGAGGGGACGACGCTCGACGCGGTCCTCTACTGCCCGCACGCCCCGGAGGACGGCTGCGCTTGCCGGAAGCCGCAGAGGACGCTCCCCGACCGGGCCGCGTCGGAGTTCGGCGCGGACCTCGCGCGCTCCTTCTTCGTCGGCGACAAGAGGGACGACGTCGACGCGGGGCGGAACGTCGGGGCGACGACGTTTCTCGTCCGGACCGGCTACGGCGAGCAGCAGGACTTTCCCGGACGGGCGCGGGCCCGATTTCACCGTCGCCGACCTCGCGCAGGCGGCGACGAAGATCGAGGAGATCCTCCGCGCGGGCGGCCGCTGAAAAGAAACCGGCCCGGCGTTTCCGCCGGGCCGGTTCAACGAATTGCGAGGGTCAGGGGGGAGAGCGGGGGGTGCGAACCCGGCGAGGCTTGAGCCCCGGCGGACGACGCACCCCCTGCGGTCAGATCAGTACATTCCGCCCATGCCGCCGCCGCCGCCCATGCCGCCGGCCGGGGCCTTGTCCTTCTCCTTGATCTCGGAGACGAGCGCCTCGGTCGTGAGCATGAGGCCGGCGATGGAGGCCGCGTTCTGGAGGGCCGACTTCGTGACCTTGGCCGGATCGATGATGCCGGCCTTCAGCATGTCCTCGGTCTTCTCGGTGGCGGCGTTGAAGCCGATGTTGCCGCCCCTCTCCTTGAGGTCCTTGACGATGACGGAGCCCTCGAGGCCGGCGTTCTGGATGATCTGCCGGGCCGGCTCCTCGAGCGCGCGCCGGACGATCTGGACGCCGACGGCCGCGTCGCCGCTCAGCTTCACGCCGTCCAGGGCTTCCATGGCGCGGAGCAGCGCCACGCCGCCGCCCGCCACGATGCCGTCCTCGACGGCCGCCTTCGTCGCGTGCATGGCGTCCTCGACGCGGGCCTTCTTCTCCTTCATCTCGGTCTCGGTGGCCGCGCCGACCTTGATGACGGCGACGCCGCCGACGAGCTTGGCGAGCCGCTCCTGCAGCTTCTCGCGGTCGTAGTCGGAGGTCGTGTCCTCGATCTGCACGCGGATCTGCTTCACCCGGCCCGAGATGGCCTCCTTGCGCTTCTTGTCGTCCGCGTCGGTGACGATCGTCGTGTTGTCCTTGTCGACCGTGATCTTCTTGGCCTCGCCCAGCTCTTCCCACTTGACGTTCTCGAGCTTGATGCCGAGGTCCTCGGAGATGAGCTTGCCGCCCGTCAGGATCGCGATGTCCTCGAGCATGGCCTTGCGGCGGTCGCCGAAGCCGGGGGCCTTGACGGCGCAGACGTGCAGCGTGCCGCGCAGCTTGTTGACGACGAGCGTCGCGAGCGCCTCGCCCTCGAGCTCCTCCGCGATGATGAGGAAGTTCCGGTTCTGCTTGGCCACCTGCTCCAGGATCGGGAGCAGGTCCTTCATCGACGAGATCTTCTTCTCGAAGATCAGGATCTTGGGGTTCTCGAGGACCGCCTCCATCCGCTCGGCGTCCGTGACGAAGTAGGGCGAGAGGTAGCCGCGGTCGAACTGCATCCCCTCGACGATCTCGAGGGTCGTCTCGAGGCCCTTGGCCTCCTCGACCGTGATGACGCCGTCCTTGCCGACGTTCTCCATCGCCTTTGCGATGATCTGGCCGATCTCGGTGTCGCCGTTGGCGGAGATCGTGCCGACGTGGGCGATCTCCTTGGCGTCGACCGACTTCTTCAGCTTGTCGATCGCCTCGACGGCCTTCTTCACGGCGATGTCGATGCCGCGCTTGACCTCCATCGGGTTGTGCCCCGCGGTGACCATCTTGATCCCCTCGCGGTAGATCGACTGCGCGAGGACCGTGGCGGTCGTCGTGCCGTCGCCGGCCACGTCGGAGGTCTTCGAGGCGACCTCGCGGACCATCTGGGCGCCCAGGTTCTCGAGCGGGCTCTCGAGCTCGATCTCCTTGGCGACGGTGACGCCGTCCTTGGTGATCGTGGGCGAGCCGAACTTCTTCTCGATGACGACGTTCCGGCCCTTGGGACCGAGCGTGATCTTGACCGCGTCGGCCAGCTTGTTGACGCCCCGGAGGATCTGCTGGCGGGCATCGTCGCCGTACGTGATGATCTTGGCAGCCATGTTCCCTTACCCCTTACTTTCCAGACTCGATGATGGCGAGAACCTCGTCCTCCCGGAGGATGAGGAGCTCGTCTTCGTCGATCTTGATCTCGGTGCCGGCGTACTTGCCGATGAGGATCCGGTCGCCCTTCTTGACGTCGAGCGGGATCCGCTTTCCGTTGTCGTCGAACTTTCCCTCGCCGACGGCCTGGACCATCGGCCTCCATCGGCTTTTCCTTGGCGGTGTCGGGAATGATGATGCCGCCGCGAAGCTGCTCTTTCGGCTCCACGCGCTTCACCAGGATCCGGTCATAGAGGGGACGAATCTTCATTTCGGGCTCCTTCCGGGTGTTTCGGCCGGCCGCTCGGGCCGGCTCGTTGATGTTTCCGTCTGACTCCCGCTCCGCACGCTGTTAGCAGTCGTGTAGGGCGAGTGCCAGCCAATATAGGAGCAGATCAAGAATCTGTCAACGAGACCAGCAGATTACTGTAACTGATTGATTTTAAAGGAGATTACTCGCGCGAAAATTCGGCGAGCGTGAAGGCGAGATAGCGCTTCTGGTCGTCGGAGAGCTCCGGAAAGACGGGAAGGGCGATCGACTCGTCCGCCGCCCTCTCCGATTCCGGAAACGCTCCCCTGCCGAGGCCGAGATAGGCGAAGCACTCCTGCTCGTGCAGCGAGACCGGGTAGTAGACCGCGTGGCCGATCTGTCGCTCGGCGAGCCGCTGCCTGAGCGCCTCGCGCCTTCCCGTTGCCGACGCGCGCGACGAACTGGTTGTAGACGTGGAACCGGTCCGGCGCCTCGCGCGGGAAGGCGAGCCCCCCCTTCGCGAACGGCAGGCCGCCGAACTCCGCGTAGAGGGCCTCGATCTCCCGCGCGTTCCTCCGTCGTCCCTCCGCCCAGCCGTCGAGGTGCGGGAGCTTGACGTGCAGGATCGCCGCCTGCAGCGCGTCGAGGCGGAAGTTGCCGCCGACGAAGCGGTGGTGGTAGCGCGAGGTCTCGCCGTGCATCCGCATCGCCCGCAGCGTCGCGGCCATGCCGTCGTCGTCCGTCGTCACCATCCCGCCGTCGCCGAAGCCGCCGAGGTTCTTCGACGGGAAGAACGAGAAGCAGCCGAACGTCCCGAGCGCGCCGGCCTTCCTCCCCTGGTAGGCCGCGCCGAGCGACTGGCAGGCGTCCTCGATCACGGGAATCCCCTTCCTCGTCGCCACGTCGAGGATCGGGTCCATGTCGGCCGCACTGGCCGAAGAGGTGGACGGGCTGGATCGCCTTCGTCTTCGGCGTGATCGCCTTCGCGAGCTTCGCGGGATCGACGTTGAAGGTCTCGGGGTCGATGTCGCAGAAGACGGGCCTCGCGCCGAGCCGCGCGACGGCGCCCGCCGACGAGAAGAACGTGTAGGGGGACGTCACGACGTCGTCTCCCGGCCCGACGCCGAGCGCCATCATGGCGGCGAGCTGGGCGTCCGTCCCCGACGACATCCCGACCGCGTGCCTCGAGCCGACGTAGGCGGCGACGGCCTTCTCGAACGCCTCGACGCGCGGGCCGAGGATGAACATCTGGCTCTCGAAGAGCTCGTCGGCGACGCGCTTCACCTCGTCGCGGATCTGCGCGTACTGCTTCTTCAGGTCGAGGAGGGGGACGGAGACGGCGGGGGGTGCGGTCACGGCGGACATGGCGGCGGGGAGGATATCCCGTCAGACGAGGCCGCGCTCGACGAGCTCGCTCTTCGCGAATGCCCAGACGACGGGTGCGAGGACGACGCCGGGCACCCCGAACGCCGCCTCGAAGACGACGATCGCGGCGAGCGTCTCCCACGCGGCGGCGCCGATCCGCCCGCCGACGATCCGCGCGTTGAGGACGTACTCCAGCTTGTGGACGACGACGAGGAAGACGAGCGAGGCGACGGCCGCCCACGGCGAGACGCCGAGCGACACGAGGACGATGACGGTGTTCGAGACGAGGTTCCCCGCGACCGGAACGAGGCCGCAGACGAACGTGATCGCGACGAGCGTTCCCGCGAGCGGCAGACGCAGGCCGAAGAGCGGCAGCCCGGCGAAGAGGAAGCGCCGCCGTCAGGCCGTGTTCACGGCCGAGATCCCGACCTGCGCCCGGGCGACCGCCCGGAAGGCGTCGTCGAAGCGGCGGACGCGCTCGCCGAGCGCCGTCGCGAGCGGCCCGGGCGAAGCCCGCCGGCGTCGCGGAAGAAGACGAGGACACCGAGGATCGCCCCGAGGAGAGCGTGGACGAGGCCCCGGACGCCCGCCGTTCCGGCGTGGCGGAGCTCCCCCGCGTGCTCCCGGAGCCAACCGGCGACGGCCGCCGTCGAGCCGTCCGCGGAGGTCAGCGGGGAGCGGCACGCCGGCGCTCTCCAGAGAGGTCCGGAGCCGCGCGAGCGAATCGCCCATCGACTCGAGGACGCCCGGGAGGTCCCCGAACCGGCCCCGCAGGAATCCCTGGAGAAGCAGGAAGGCAGCCGCCACGACGCCGCCGGCGACGAGCCCGAGCAGCGCCGCCGCGAGCGCTCGGGCTAGGCCGTGCGAGATCCGTTCGCCGTGGAGGCGCCGCGCCATTCCCGGAGCAGCAGCCACGAGGTAAGGAAGCCGGCGAGGAGCGCGGGAACGAGATGCAGCAGGAAGACCGCGAGCAGCAGCGCGCCGGCCAGGACGAAAGACGTCCGCTCGGGAAACGACAGGGTCCGGTCCGGACCGCCGGTCATCGGGGCGGATTCTCCCTCACGGCGGGGACCCGTTCCGCCGCTCCGCTCTTCATGGAACCGGACCTTCCGGAAGGCCAGGATCGCAGCGACGAGCACGGCGAAGAGGACGCCGAGCCCGGCGCGGTAGCCGAGAGGGCTCCGGTCGGGGAAGAGCGCCAGCGTCGCCGCCCAGAGGAGCGGTCCCGTCACCGACGCCGCCTCGCCCGCGAGAGCGAAGAACCCGAAGAACTCCGCCGTCCGCGCAGGCGGGACGAGGGCGATGAGGCCGAGCCGCGAGGTGACCTTCACCCCCCCGAGCCCGATCCCCGCCAGCGCGCCGACGCGCGAGGAAGAGGCGGTGGTCCCGCACCAGGAGGGCGAGAGCGAAGACGAGGCCCCAGTTCACGAGGGCGACGAGCGTCGCCGTCCGGATCGACACCTTCTGGCAGAGGAAGCCGTAGAGGAGCCCGCCGACGACCGCCACGGCCGTGCAGAGAAGGAGGAAGACCTGCACCTCGCCGTCCGACATCCCGACCGCGAACTTCGAGTAGGTCGACATCTGGATCTGGACGGTGTGGATGACGTCGAAGAGGAGGAAGCACGAGACGAGGAACCAGAGGATCGACGGCGTGGAGGGGAGCGACCGGATCGTCGAGAGGACGGCGCGGAAGGGGGAGACCGCCCGGGATCTCTTCGAAGGGGAAGAGGGGACGGCCGCCGTCCGGTTCGGTCTCGGCAGTCGCGCGAAAAACAGCAGCGGGACGGCCGCCGCGAGCCAAAGCAGAGCCGTGGGCACATACGCGTTGACCCGCACCCATTCCCCATCCACCTTCGAAGAAACCTCCGCGACGGAAAGCGCATCGACAACCGACGACAGGAGCGGAGGGGAGACGCTGCCGGATCTCCCCCGAGACGAACGGAAGCGCGATGAACATCGCGAGGAGGGAGCCGACGTAGCCGGCCGCGACGCCCCAGCCGGAGACGCGCCCCTCCGTCCGGGCGTCCGAGACGTCGGGGAGCATCGCGTTGTAGAAGACGTAGGCGCTCTGGAAGGCGATGTTCGCGAGGGCGAAGACGAGGAGCGTCACGCCGATCGGCGCCGGCGCGGCGACGAGCGCGGTCAGCGCGACGCCGAGGAGGACCGACGGGACCAGGAGCCGGCGCTTCCCGCGCGCGTCCGCGAGCGCGCCGAGGACGGGCGCGGTCAGCGCCACCGCGACCATCGAGAGCCCGAAGACGACCGAGAACTTCTCGTTGCCGCGCGGCACCCGGGTCGCGACGTCGAGCGGAAAGTGGAGCGAGAGGAGGTTCATCGCGAAGCCCGTCGCACCGAGCTCGTAGAGGCTCCACGCCACGACCGTCCCGGCTCCCGCCGGCCGGCGGGACGCCCCGCCGCTCACGTCAGACGATCCGATATCGGGGCGCCGGACGGCGCCGCGGACGGACGGCGAGAATCAGGACGACGCCGGCGACGAAACCGCCGACGTGCGCCCACCAGGCGACGCCTCCGGCCTCGGCGTGCCGTCCGGCGGAGGCGAGGTTCGCCGACCCCATCCAGAACTGCATCAGGAACCAGAAGAGAAGATAGAACCCGGCCGGCACCTCGACGAGCGGGAAGAGGAAGAAGAGCGGGACGAGCGTCACGACGCGGGCTCGCGGGTAGAGGACGAAGTAGGCGCCGAGAACCCCCGCGATCGCGCCGGA
Source organism: uncultured Acidobacteriota bacterium (assembly GCA_963821435.1). Taxonomy (GTDB): domain Bacteria; phylum Acidobacteriota; class Thermoanaerobaculia; order UBA5066; family UBA5066; genus DAOMFB01. Next base: position 45,743 of record CAWGDR010000003.1, on the reverse strand, counting down.
CGCCCCGACGTTCGGGATCCCCGACGCCGGCTGGAAGACCGCTTGCAGCAGGGCTGCGGCGAAGCCCGCCGCGAGGTAGAAGACGAGGTACCGGAGGTGACCGAGGGCGTCCTCGACGTTGTCCCCGAAGATCCAGAGATAGAGCAGGTTCCCCGCGAGGTGGAGGAAGCCCCCGTGCAGGAACATCGCGGTGAAGACGGTCAGGAGGCCGAAGGCGGGCGTGACGCCCCACGCCGCCGGGTGGAAAAAACGGTCCGGGATGAACGCCCAGCGCCCGACGAACTCCGCCAGGGCGTCCCCCTCGGCCAGCTCGGCGAGGAACGCGAACGCGTTCAGCGCGAGCAGGAGGTTGTTCGTGAACGGAAACGTCCGCCGGGGGACGGAATCGCGCAGCGGAATCACGCCCGCCGATCATAAGGGCGCGGGCGCCCGGGGCGCTTACTTCTTCTTCTTGTTGAGGAGCTCCTTCAGGTCCTTCCCGGGACGGAAGCGGACGGCCTTCGCGGCCGCGATCCGGATCGGCTCCTTCGTCTGCGGGTTGATCCCCGCGCGCGCCTTCCGGTCGGCGACGCTGAAGATCCCGAGGCCCGGCACGCCGACCCGGTCGCCCTTCTTGAGCGCCTGCTGCAGGTAGTTGACGACCGCGTCGAGCGCCTGCGTGGCGCTCGCCTTGGTCATGCCGGCGTCGTTGGCGATGGCATCCACGATCTCGGCCTTTCCAGCCATGGGAACGGACCTCCTGCGGGGCGCTCTCGATCTGTCGGGGGATTCGCCGCGCGAAATGCGGGGGGAATGTAGGTGCAGGCCGCGGCCGTTGTCAACGGAAACGCGGGGCGTTTTCACCTCGCCCGCCGGGGCTCTTGACTCCGCCGCCGGATCGTGATGAGCGAGAAGCCGTCGTTCGTCGCGCCGGGCGGCACGCGGAGGACGCCCGACGGCGAGAGGCACGCGGGCGGCGGGCGCCGGGAGGCGCGCGGCCTCGGGCGCGACGCGCGCGTATCCCGGCCGCCCGGAGAGAGTCGCGTCGACGACCTGCTCGTTCTCCTCGGGCTCGAGCGAGCAGGTGACCCAGACGAGCGTCCCTTCCGGCGCGAGGAGGTCGAGGGCGGCGCCGAGGAGCGTCCGCTGCATTGAGGCGAAGCGCGCGAGGTCCTCCTCGCGGAGGCGCAGGCGGATCTCCGGGTTCTTCCGGAGCGTCCCGGTCCCGGAGCACGGGGCGTCGAGCAGCACCGACGCGAAGGCGCCGCGCGGAAGCGGGGGGCGCGCCGCGTCGGCGAGCAGGACGGCGGCCTCCCCTCTCCGGCCCGCCGCCCGGAGATTCGCCGCGAGGCGCCGGGCGCGGGACGGCGTCCGCTCGAGCGCCACGACCCGGCGCGCGATCCCGCGCGCGAGGAGCGTCCTCGTCTTCCCGCCGGGCGCGGCCGCGAGGTCCACGACGACGTCCGCCGCGGGGACGGCCTCGACCATCGCCTGCGCCGCGACGTCCACGACCGCGATTTCGCCCGAGGCGATCCGGGGCTCCCGCGCCGCGTCGCCCGACGTCACCGTCAGCGCGAGGGGCGCCCACGGGGACCGGACCGTCTCGATCCCCGAGGCCCGGAGGCCGGCCTGGACCTCCTCGAGTGGCGCCGAGCCGCGGGTCCGCGAGGAGGTCGAGCGGCGAGTCCTCGTCGTCGGCCGCGAGCGCCCTCCGCGTCTCCTCCTCTCCGAGCAGGGCCACCCAGCGGCGCACGAGCCACTCGGGGTGCGACGTCTCGAGCGAAAGGCGCGCGAGCGGGCTCTCCGCGGGGAGGACGACCCGCCCGGGGCGCTCCTCCTTCGCGGCGACGCGGCGGAGGACGGCGTTCACGAGCCCCGCGGCGCGCGGCGCGAGCTCCTTCGCCGCGGAGACCGTCTCCGCGACGGCGGCGTGGGGCGGGATCCGGTCCATCAGGAGGAGCTGCGTCGCGCCGAGGCGGAGCGCCGCGCGGACCGGGACGTCCAGGGCCCCTACCGGGCCGTCCAGATGCCGGGCGAGGACGTGGTCCAGCCGGAGAGCGCCGCGCAGCGTCTTCTTCACGAGGGCGCGGAGGAGGTCCCGGTCCCGCGGCGGCAGCGGGGCGCCCCGGGCGTCGAGGAGCGGCGCCGCGTGGGCGCCGTCCCGCTCGACGCGGATCAGGATGCCGAGCGCGAGGGAACGGACGGACCGGGCGGCGGACGCCGGCTCCCTCACGACGGCCAGACGTCGCCGGCCGAGACCCGCTCCCCCCGGACGAAGTCCGCGGCCGCGGCGGCCTTCCGGCCCTCCGCCTGGAGCGTCCGGACCGCGACCGCCCCTTCGCCGCAGGCCACGGTGAGCGCCGGGGAGACAGAGAGGACGGTCCCCGGCGCCGCGCCCCGGGGGACGGCGAGGGGCGAGAGTCCCGCCAGCTTCAGGCGGGCTCCGCGGCGGAACGTGTGGAGGCCCGGCCACGGCGTGAAGGCGCGGTCCTGGCGGGAGAGCGCGACGGCCGAGAGCGTCCAGTCGACGAGGCCGTCCTCGCGGGAGATCTTCGGGCAGTAGGTCGCCAGGGCGTCGTCCTGCGGAACCGGCTCGAGCGGGAGCCGTCCGAGCGTCTCGACGAGGAGCGCCGCGCCGCTCTCCGCGAGGCGGACGCCGAGCTCCCCGGCCGTCTCCGTCTCGCTGATCGCGCGTCTCCCGGACCGCGAAGACGGGGCCCGTGTCCATCCCGGCCTCCATCCTCATGATCGAGACCCCCGTCCTTGCGTCTCCCGCGAGGAGGGCCGCCTGGACGGGAGACGCGCCGCGCCAGCGCGGCAGGATCGAAGCGTGGACGTTCACCGGGAAAAGCCGGGGCAGGGCGAGGACGCGGGGCGGCAGGATCCGGCCGTAGGCCGCGACGACGAAGAGGTCGGCCCGCGCCTGCGCCAGCCGGGCGACCGCCTCGTCGGGCTTCAGGCTGGGCGGCTGGAAGAGCGGAAGCCCCTTCTCCCTCGCGATCCGGGCGACCGGCGGGTCGGTCACCGTCGCCCGCCGTCCGACCGGCTTCGCGGGCTGCGACACGACGAGCGCGATCTCGTGCCCGGCCCGGCCGTGAGCGCGGTCACGGAAGGGACGGCGAAGGCCGGGTGATCCGAAGAAGACGATCCGCACGCCGGGGAGTCTAGTGGGAGGCCCCGAGAAGAATTTCGGAATTCCTTCGAATATCCGCGGATATCGTGTATAGAATGAAAACGCCTTCGGGCAAGAGAAAGTACGAAAGGACGAAACACATGGCTGGAATGACGAAGTCTCAGATCGCGGAGCACATGGCCGAGAAGACTGGCACGACGAAGAAGGCCGCCGCGCAGTTTCTCGAGGAGCTCGCGACGCTGGCCCACAAGCAGGCGAAGAACTCCTTCACGCTGCCGGGCCTCGGGAAGCTCGTGCTCGTGAACCGCAAGGCGCGCATGGGCCGCAACCCGGCGACGGGCGAGGCGATCAAGATCCCTGCGAAGCGCGTCGTGAAGTTCCGCGTGGCCAAGGCCGCGAAGGACGCGATCCTCGGCGCCAAGAAGTAGGCCGTGAGGGTTCGGGGAACCCGGCCCAGGGTTCCCCGAGATCCGGCCCTCTCATCCAGACCCTTGACACGGCCGCGCGGGAGGTCTAACTTCTCGCGATCGTGAACGGCTACCGCTCTCTCCTCTCCATTCGAATGAGCATGTGCGCGATGCGCATGACTCCCGTCGCGGAGGGGGATGAGGGTGTGACGGCCTGACGAAACCGGCGCCACACGCAACGCCGACCCAGATCGGCAACTTCAACCGGCCCTCTCCCGAGGGCCGGTTTTGTTTTTCCGGCTCCCGGGCGAGACCATAACAGCAAAGGGAAAAGGAGAACCCCATGGCCCTCGCCCAGAACGAAGTCAGGAAGCTCCGGCCCGGAACGCTCGCCGTCCACTCGGCCCAGGAGGTGGCCGACCCGACGACGCGGGCCCGGGCCGTCCCGATCTACGCCACGACGTCCTACGTCTTCGACGGGCCCGAGCACGCGGCCGATCTCTTCGGCCTCCGGAAGTTCGGGAACATCTACACGCGGATCATGAACCCGACGTCGGACGTCTTCGAGAAGCGGATTGCCGAGCTCGAAGGCGGCGTCGCCGCCGTCGCGACGTCGAGCGGGCAGGCCGCCGAGACGCTCGCGATCCTGAACCTGGCGAAGGCCGGCGACTCGATCGTTTCCTCCTCGACCCTCTACGGTGGCACGCACGCGCTCTTCACCCACACGCTCCCCCGACTCGGCATCACGACACGATTCGTCGACATCCACGACCGAGCCGCCGTCGCCGCGGCGATCGACGACACGACGCGGGCCGTCTACGTCGAGACGATCGGCAACCCGAAGCTGGACGTCCCCGACTTCGAGGCCCTCGCGAACGTCGCGCATGCCGCCGGCGTGCCGCTCGTCGTCGACAACACGTTCGCCACGCCGCTCCTCTGCCGGCCGTTCGAGCACGGCGCCGACATCGTCGTCCATTCCGCCACGAAGTGGATCGGCGGCCACGGCACGGCGATCGGCGGCGTCGTCGTGGACGGCGGGCGCTTCGACTTCGCCAAGGCCCCGCGCTTCCGCTCCTATTTCGTCGAGCCGGAGCCGGCCTATCACGGGCTTTGCTTTTCGGAGCTCTTCGGGAACGCCGCCTACGCCGTCCGGCTCCGCGTCGTCCTTCTCCGGGACCTCGGCTCCTGCGTCTCGCCCTTCAACTCGTTCCTCTTTCTTCAGGGGCTCGAGACGCTGCACCTCCGGATCCGGCGGCACTCGGAGAACGCCCTTACGCTCGCCCGGCGGCTGGCCCGCCACCCCGCCGTCGCCTGGGTGAGCTACCCGGGCCTCCCCTCGCATCCGAGTCATGCCCTCGCGAAGAAGTACCTCGACGGCGGCTTCGGAGGCATTCTGACCTTCGGCGTCAAGGGGGGCGAGGCGGCCGCCCGACGGGTGATCTCGCAGGCGAAGCTCTTCTCGCTCGTCGCGAACGTCGGCGACGCCAAGAGCCTCATCATCCATCCCTGGAGCACCACCCACGAGCAGCTGTCCGAGGCCGAGCGGCGGGCGGCGGGCGTGACACCCGACCTGATCCGGATCTCGGCCGGCATCGAGGAGATCGAGGACCTCGTCGACGACCTCGACCGCGCCCTCGCGGGACTCGCCCCGTGACCGCCCCGCGCGTCGCCTCCGTCACGATGCCGGAGTTCCCGCTCGACTCCGGCGCCGTCCTCCACGACGTCTCCGTCGCCTACGGGCTTCTCGGCAAGATCGAGCCCGGAGGCGGGAACGTCGTCCTCGTCTTCCACTCGCTCACCGGCGGCCCGGCCGACCTCGGAGGCTTCTTCCCCGACGTCGTCGGCCCCGGACGCCCCGTCGACACGGGACGCTGGGCCGTCCTCTGCCCGAACCTCCTCGGCTCGTGCTACGGAACGACGTGGCGGGAGCCCCCGGGCGGTGAAGGCCGCCCGGCCGTCACGACGCGCGACATGGCCCGCCTCGCCGGCCTCCTCCTCGACGCGCTCGGGGTCCGGCGCGCCGCTCTCGCGACCGGAGGCTCCCTCGGCGGGATGGTCGCCCTCGAATGGGCCGCGACGTACCCCGAGCGCTCCGACGCCATCGTCGTCTTCGCGGCCCCGGCCGCCCACACGGCGTGGGGGATCGGCTGGAACCAGGTCCAGCGGATCGCCGTCGAGAAGCTCGGCGCCGAGGGCCTGGCGCTCGCGCGGAGGATCGGGATGCTGACCTACCGGACGCCCGACGAGCTCGAGAAGCGCTTCGGACGAAAGCCGGGCACGGGCGAGCCGTTCGCCATCCAGTCGTACCTGACACGGCACGGCGAGAAGCTGGTGGCCCGCTTCGACACGGCGAGCTACCTCACGCTCCTCGATGCCATGGACTCTCACGACGTCGGCCGCGGGCGCGGCGGCGTCGCCCGGGCGCTCGGCGCCTTCCGCGGGCGTCTCACCGGCGTCGGGATTCCCGGGGACGTCCTCTACGGTCCCGGCGACGTGAAGCACTGGACGCACCGGGCCGGCGCCGCCTACCGCGAGGTCCGCTCGCTCCGGGGGCACGACGGGTTCCTTCTCGAGCTCGCGCGCGTGGGAGATCTGCTCGCAGGCGAACTGGCCGCGGCGAGCGCCCCCGCGAGGCGGCGGATCGCCGGCCTAAGGGGTTGACGAGCCGAGGAGCCCGCCCGATTCCGCCTATCGGAGGCTGCGGTCGATCTCCTCGAAGTAGGTCGGGGCGACGAGCACCTCGCGGCTCTTCGAGCCGCCGGCCGGCGGGCCGACGATGCCGTCGCGCTGCATCATGTCGATCAGCTTTCCCGCGCGCGAGAAGCCGATCTCGAGCCGGCGCTGGAGGAAGGAGATCGACGCCATCCGCTCCCGCACGACGAGGCGCGCCGCCTGGTCGTACATCGGGTCGGCGTCGTCCGCCGAGGCGCGGCCGCCGCGGCCGGCCTCGCCGGCGATCTCCCGGTCCGCCGTCACGCTCTCGTCGTAGATCGGCCTCCCCTGCTTCTTCAGAAAGCGGCAAATCTCCTTCGTCTCCTCGCCGCTGATGAAGCCGCCGTGCACGCGCATCAGGTAGGACGTGCCCGGCGCCAGGAAGAGCATGTCTCCCTGCCCGAGGAGCGTCTCGGCGCCGACGGCGTCGAGGATCGTCCGCGAGTCGATCTTCGTCCGCGTCGTGTAGGAGATCCGGCACGGGAGGTTCGCCTTGATCGTCCCCGTGATGACGTCGACCGAGGGGCGCTGCGTGGCGAGGATCAGGTGCAGGCCGACGGCGCGGGCCTTCTGGGCGAGGCGGGCGACCGACTCTTCGATCTCCCGCGGGGCCGTCATCATCAAGTCGGCCAGCTCGTCGATGACGATGACGATGTAGGGCATCGGGGCGATGGCCCCGTCGACGCCCGCCTTCAGCTTGTCGCCCAGCTTCTCCCGCACCTCGGCGAGCGCCTTCGGGTCGCCGATGGCGGCGTTGTACTGCTCGATGTTCCGGACGCCGGGCCACTCGGAAAGGAGCTTGTAGCGCCCCTCCATCTCCTCGACGGCCCAGTTCAGCGCGTTCGCCGCCTTCTTCGGGTCGACGATCACCGGGACGAGAAGGTGCGGCAGGTCCTCGTAGTCCTTCATGTCGTTCATCTTCGGGTCGACGAAGATGAACTTCACCTCGTCCGGCCGGGCCTTGAAGAGGATCGAGGTGATCATGCCGTTCACGCCGACGCTCTTCCCCGCGCCCGTCATGCCGGCGACGAGGAGGTGCGGCATCCGGACGAGGTCGGCCACGACCGGTTCGCCCTGCACGTCCAGGCCGAGCGCGACGGTCAGGAGCGACGGCGAGCGCCGGAATCGCTCGCTCTCGATCACCTCGCGGAGGGCGATGATGTCCCGGTTCCGGTTCGGCACCTCGATCCCGACGGCGGCGCGCCCCGGGATCCGCTCGATCCGGACCTTCTCGGCCGCGAGGGCGAGCGCGAGGTCGTTCTCGAGATTCGCGACGCGCGCCACCTTGACGCCGGCCGAGGGCTTGAAGTCGTACGTCGTGACGACGGGCCCGGGCGTGTAGGCGTCCACCGCCCCCTCGACGTCGAACTCGAGGCACTTCGACGCGATCAGCTCCATCGTCTGCCGGTACTCTTCGCGGTCCTTCTCCCGGTCCCGCTTCGGCGCCGGGCGGAGGAGCCTCGCGGGCGGGAAGACCCAGCCGCCGTTCTCCTTCAGCGACGGGAACGGCAGGACGCGCTGCGGCGGGTCGGGCTTCTTCGTGATCTGGGCGGGGCGCGAGACGGGGCGGGACGGCTCCGCGTCCGGCTTCGGCGCCGTCCGCTGGATCGAGAACTTCCCCTCCCCCGCCTTCTCCTTCACCCGGAGCGTCGCCACCGACGGGATCCAGACGACCTCGGCTCCGCCCTCCGGCTCCGCCTTTTCGGGCGGGTGCGCCGCCTCCTCCTTGGCCCGCTCGAGATGCTTCTTCACGACCTCGCGACGGAGCTGTTCTCTCTCCGCCTGCTCCTTCGCGCGGCGGCGCTCGAGGAGGAAGCCTCGCCACCAGCCGGAAGCGCGCAGAGTCGCGCCCGACGTCGCCGCCCCGAGAGAGAGGGACGAGGCGAGCAGGAGGCCGATCAGGAGGCCCGAGACGAGCAGGATCGCCGCGCCCGGGCCGTTCAGGGCGGAGACGAGGAGCGAGCCGAGGACGTCACCGACGTACCCTCCGGCCCCGAGCCCGCCGCCCAGAAGGTGCGGCCTGCCGAGCGCGAGGTGGGCGAGGGGCGCCGCCGTCAGGAGGATCAGGAGCAGGCCCAGAGCCTTGGTCCCCCAGGCGCCGGTCTTCTTGGAGCGGATCCGGCGCGCCCCGACGGCGAGGAGCGTCAGCGGCAGGACGAACGCCGCGAGGCCGAAGAACTGGAGCGCGCCGTCCGCGAAGGACGCCCCGAAGCGCCCGGCCCAGTTCTTCGGGCGGAGCGTCGGGTCGTGGACGGACGAAAAGAGCGACGCGTCCTGGGGGTGGTAGGAGATCAGGGCCGCGAGGAGAATCGCGCCCGCCGCGAGGACGAGGATGCCGAGGAACTCGTTGCGCCGCCTCTCCAGGACGGAAAGCTCCTCGGGGCGGGGGGCGCTCGCGGCCATGTTCAGGAGCCCCGGACGAGGAGAAAGAGGCCGAGGGCCCCCGTGTAGGCGATGAAGGGGACGAGCCGCATCGCGATCACGAGGCGGAGGAGGGCCCCGATCGCCGCGTAGCCGACGAGGGCCGCGACCGCCATGCCGACGAGGTAGACCGGCCAGGCCGACCCGTCGACAACCCCGCCGCCATGGCGAAGGGCGCTGACGTTTTCGACCGCGGCGGCCGCGAGGATCGTCGGGATCGAGAGGAGGAACGAGAACTCCGCGGCGGCCCGCCGCGAAAGGCCGGTGAAGAGGCCGACCGAGATCGTGTTCCCCGAGCGCGAGAGGCCGTGAAAGACGGCGGAGAAGGCCTGGCAGAGGCCGATGAGCGCGGCGTCGCCGGGGCGGATCTCGGCGACGCTCCGCCCCGCCTCGCCGCGCCGGAGGCCGACGAGCTGGGCGGCGGAGAGCAGCAGGGCCGTCCCGCAGAGCGAGGCTCCGATCAGCCGGAAGTTCGCCATCCCCTCGACGGCGAACCTCTTCAGGGGCATCGCGACCAGGCCCGTCATCGCCACCGCGAGGAGGAGCAGGCCGACGAGCTTCCACGCGGCGCGCCTCGCGCCGGGATCCTCCGCGACGAGGCCGGCCGCGGTCTCCGCGAGGCGCTCGCGGAAGTAGATCGCGACCGCGGCGAGCGTCCCGACGTGGAGAAGGACGTCGAACAGGATCCCTGGCTGCGCGAACCCCGAGATGAGGCTCTGCGCGATCGCGAGGTGGGCGGTGGACGAGACGGGAAGAAACTCCGTCAGCCCCTGCAGGATTCCCAGCAGGACCGCCTGTCCGACGGTGATGGACATCGAGGGATTGTAACAAGGCGCCGCCCCGCCGGAACGGCTTCCTCAGGGCGCGGGACGCGCGCTTTCGGCGGCGAACGACGTCTCCGCGGTCCAGCCGAAGGCCGCCGCGGAGGCCGAGAAGAGCTCGCGCGCATGGGCTTCCGCCTTGCCGAAGAGGCCGGCGTCCCGCGCCGCCCGGCCGAGGGCGCCGCGCGCCCAGGTCCCCCATCGCGTCCGGTCGTCCGGCGTGATCGGGTTCAGCCAGCCCGACGTCTCGCTGAACCACTCCACCCGCTCGTCGACCGCCACGATCCCGGGGGCCGGCATCCGCACCTTCAGGTGGCGGCTTGCGGGGTCGGCCTCGACCGAGAAGCCCCTCTCGAGGTCGAAGCCGCCCAAGACGCGTCCCCGGACCCTGAGCACCGCGTTCTTCGGGATGTCGAAGACGAGGATCGTCTTCACGTCCTCGAACCGGACGACGTCGGCCACCTCCATCTCGACGGTGGCGAGGCGTGCGACCTTCTTCACGGCGTGGACGACGGGCGCCGAGTCGACGCGCGACGTCTCCGCCCGGCGTCCGAGGAGGTAGCCCACGCCGGCGGCGAGGCCGAGGAGGAGCGCAAGGAGCGCGAGAAAGGACGCGCCGCGTCGAAAGGTCACGGGTCCTCCGCTTCGATTCTCGCGCTTCGCGGCGGGCCGAGCCGGGTCGCGAGCGCCTCGAAGTCGGCCAGGGACAGCTCCTCGGCCCGAACCGTCGGGAGGAGGCCTTGCGCCGCGACCGCGGCGGCGGCCTCCCCCCGGCCGTAGGACGGCGAGAGCGCGTTCACGAGCGTCTTCCGGCGCTGAGAGAAGCCGGCGGAGGCGGCGGCCAGGGCCGCGGCGGCCGCCGGGGACGCGGGGCGCGGGATCAGCTCGAGGACGGTCGACATCACCTTCGGCGGGGGCGAAAAGGCATGGGGCTTCACGTCGAAGAGGCGGCGGGCGGCCGCGTGGGCGCCGGCGTCGAGCGTCAGGTAGCCGTACGACGGGGTCCGTGGCGGCGCGACGAGCCGGTCCGCCACCTCCTTCTGGACCATGACGACGAGGCGGGAAAAGAGGTCGGGGCGGCGGACGAAGGCGCGGATCATCGGCGTCGCCGATTCGTACGGCAGGTTGCCGACGAGCGCCACGGGGGGCGCCGAGCCAGCGGCCGAGATCGCCTCGGCGACGTCGACGCGGAGGGCGTCGGCGGTGAGGACGGTGATCGAGGAGCCGGCGAACTCCCGCCGCAGCGCCTCGGCGAGCGCGCCGTCGATCTCGAACGCCACGACCCTGATGCCTCGCGAGAGGAGCGGCCGCGTCAGGGCGCCGCGGCCCGGTCCGACCTCGACGACCATCTCGCCGGCCACCGCGCCGAGCACGTCGAGGATCTTCCGGGAGGCGCCGCCATCCGAGAGAAAGTGCTGACCGTAACGAGGATGCGGGCGCGGCCTTGACGCTCTCACGGCGCGCACCCTACCATCTTGCGGCGGCCCGAAAGGGCGCGCCCCGCCCAACGAGAAAGGAATCCCATGTCCGGAAACGTCCTCGAACTGACGGAAACGTCCTTCGATTCGTCCGTCCTCAAGAGCGCCAAGCCCGTCCTCGTCGACTTCTGGGCCGTCTGGTGCGGGCCGTGCCGCCAGGTGGCTCCGATCGTCGAGTCTCTCGCGAACAAGTGGGGCGACAAGGTGACGGTCGCCAAGCTGAACGTGGACGACGTCCCGCAGGTGGCCGAGCGCTACGGGATCATGTCGATCCCGACGCTCATGCTCTTCAAGGGAGGGCAGGTCGTCGAGCGCGTGGTCGGCGTCTCTCCGCAGACCGCCCTCGAGCGGAAGTTCGAACCTCACATCGATTGATCCTGGGGAACCCGGCCGCCGGTTCCCCAGACCCCTCCACCCGGCGGCAGTTCTGCGCCCGCGTCGTCTTCGGAGTGGGGCGGGTTGCGGGGCCCGGGAGGATCTGGCGCGCGAGGGGCCCCGCCGGGCCGTCGACCCAGAGGATCCGGACCCGGGTTCCCCTCTGGAGCGAGGTTTCGATCTGCGTCTCGCCGTCGATCAGGAAGACGCGCCCGGCGCTCCCGACTTCGGCCACGACCAGGTGCTTTCCCGGCACCCAGCCGACGACCGAACCGGCCGCCTTCCGGAGCGGCAGCGGTGTCGGGGTCGCGGTCGGCGTGGGGGCCGGCTTCTTCTTTTTCGCCGAGGCGGCACCGGCCGGCTCCGCCCCGAGGAGGATAAAGCCCGCCAACAGGGCGCCGCCGGCCAGGGAACGCCTCATCGGGCCGGCAGGTTAAGGCCGGCCGCGGCCCGGCGGGTTATCCTTTTTCGGCCGGGACGGGTCCCCGGCATTCCGCTTGCTCTGGATCACCCGCGGCGCTCGGCGGCTGCCGATCTGACGCCGGCCCGCGCGACCGACGAAAAGGAAGACATGACGACCGAAACCGCCGTTCCCGCCCGAACCGCTTCGATCGACCCCGCCGCCCTCGCCGAGAAGGTCCGCGACCGGTCGCTCCTCGTCGGCGCCCTCCTGACCGAGATCCGGAAGGTGATCGTCGGCCAGAACGCGCTGACCGAGCGGCTCGTCATCGGCCTCCTCGCCGACGGGCACCTCCTCCTGGAAGGGGTCCCGGGCCTCGCGAAGACCCTCGCCGTGAAGACGCTGGCGCGCGCCCTCGACGCCTCGTTCGCGCGGATCCAGTTCACGCCCGACCTCCTCCCCGCCGACCTCGTCGGGACGCTCGTCTTCAACCCGAAGACGCAGGAGTTCGTGGCGAGGCGCGGGCCGATCTTCGCCCACATCGTCCTCGCCGACGAGATCAACCGCGCGCCCGCCAAGGTGCAGTCGGCTCTCCTCGAGGCGATGCAGGAGCGGCAGGTCACGCTCGGCGACGGCACCGCGGCCCTCCCCGACCCGTTCCTCGTCCTCGCGACCCAGAACCCGATCGAGCAGGAGGGGACCTACCCGCTTCCCGAAGCCCAGGTCGACCGCTTCCTGATGAAGCTGAAGGTCGGATACCCGTCGAAGGCCGAGGAGCGGCAGATCCTCGAGAAGATGGGCGAGACGACCGAGGCCGAGGCCTCCGCGACCGTCCGCGCCGTCCTCAACCCGGCGCAGATCCGCGAACTCCGCGCCCTCGTCCGGACTCTTTACGCCGACGAGCGTCTGAAGAACTACCTCGTCGAGCTGACGGCAGCCACCCGGGATCCGAAGTCCTACAGGCTGGCGGAGCTGGGCGACTTCATCGCCTGGGGCGCCTCGCCCCGCGCGACCCTCGCCCTTCTCGCCGCCGCCCGCGCCCACGCGTTCCTCCAGGGCCGCGGCTACGTCGTCCCGGAGGACGTGAAGAGCGTCGCGCCCGACGTCCTCCGGCACCGGGTCCTCCTGACGTACGAGGCCGAGGCGGAGAACGTCACGAGCGACCAGGTCGTCGCCCGGATCCTGGAGCGCGTGGAAGTGCCCTGACGGACCTCGGCCCGACACGATGCTCGCGCGCGACACCATCCGGAAGATCCACCGGATCCGCATCCGGACGAACCGGCTCGTGAACGCCGGCCTCGGGGGGGAGTACCACTCCGTCTTCCGCGGCCGCGGGATGGAGTTCTCGGAGGTGCGCGAGTACGTCCCCGGAGACGACGTCCGGGCCATCGACTGGAACGTCACCGCGCGGACAGGCGTCCCGCACGTCAAGAAGTTCGTCGAGGAGCGCGACCTGACCGTCCTCCTCCTCCTCGACCTCTCCGCCTCGCAGGCCTTCGGTTCCCGGTACCTGACGAAGCGGGAGCTGATGGCGGAGCTCGCGGCCGTCCTCGCCTTCGCCGCGGTGAAGAACAACGACCGCGTCGGCGCGCTCTACTTCACGGACCGCGTGGAGCGCTTCGTCCCTCCCCGCAAGGGGCTGGACCACGCGCTGGCCATCGTGCGCGACGCTCTCGCCTTCCGGCCGGAGGGGAAGGCGACCGGCCTCGACGTCGCCCTCCGGAGCGCCGCCTCGCTCCTGAAGCAGCGGGCCGTCGTCTTCGTCGTCTCCGACTTCCTCGACGCCGGCTACGAGAAGGCCCTCCGGACGCTGAACCGGCGGCACGACGTCGTCGCGCTCCCGATCACCGACCCCCGCGAGGAGGAGATGCCTCGGGCGGGCCTCGTCCGGCTCCGCGACGCCGAGACCGGAGCGACGCGCGTCGTCGACCTCGCCGATCCGGCCTTCCGCGCCACCTGGGGCCGCCGCGCTGCGTCTCCGTTCCCCGAGCCGGCCAAGGTCTTCCGCTCGGCGGGGATCGACTCGATTCCCCTCCGGACGGACGCCCCGTTCGAGGGGGCGCTCGTCAGGTTCTTCAAGGAGCGCGAGCGGCGAAAGGCGGCGGGCCGGTGACGACGAGACCGAGGAAGTTCCTGCTTCCCGTTCAGGCCGCTTGCCTCCTGTTTTCCGGGCCGCTTGTCGCTCAGGGTCAGGCTGCAGATTCTCCGAAAGTGAATGAGACCCCTGGTTCGGGCCGTCCGGAGATCGTCTTCGACGTCCAGGCCGACAGGACGTCGGTCTCGGTCGGGGACAGGGTCGTGCTCACTTATACGGCCCGGATTCCCGCCGGATCGAAGCTGGTCCTCGAGGCGCTCGTGACCCCGGAGCCGCCGGAGGGGCAGAGGCCCCCGGCCGGCGCCGTCCTCGAGTTCGAGACGCCGAAGCCGCCCGCCGTCGACGAAAAGCCGGCGCCCGACGGCACGTTGCTCTGGACGCAGACCGTCGCCTTCATTCCCTTCATGGCCGGGACGGTCGTGGCTCCCGGACCCCATCTCACCTTCGAGGGCGGACAGGGCAGCGGTCCTTCCGGCGCGTCGTTCGACGTGCGCCCGCCCGCCGTGACGCTTCAGGTCGCCTCGCGTCTCCCGAAGGACGCCAAGCCCGACAGCCTTCCGCCGAAGGACGACCGCCCCGTGAGGCTGCCGTCGGTCTCGCCGTTCTTCTGGGCGGGGCTCGCGGCCTGCCTCGCCCTCTTCGCCCTCGCCCTCTGGTGGCGGATCCGGAGGCGGCGCCGGCCCGCCGCGGCCGAGCCGGCCGCTCCCCTCCGCCCGGCCGGAGAGGAGTTCCTCGAGGCCCTCGCCCTCCTCGCCGGCGAGGCCGAAGCCCTCGGGGACGACCCGCGCGGCTTCTACTCGCGGCTCACGCAGGCCGTGAAGCGCTACCTCGAGCGGCGCCTCGACGCGCCGGTCCTCGAGTGGACGACGTTCGAGACCGTCCGGCGGCTCCGGGAGAAAGGCTTCGAGCTGCCGCGCGAGGTGGCCTTCGCCGACCTCCTCTCCGCGGCCGACCTCGTCAAGTTCGGGAAGGGGCGGTCGACGCGCGACGACGCGCGCGCGCACCTCTCCCGCGCGCGCCTCCTGCACGACCACGTCGAGGCCCGGCTAGCGCCGCCCCCCGCGGACGCCGCGAAGGAGAAGAGCGCGTCGTGACGGGGCTGAAGCAGGAGCTCCTCGCCCTCGTGCCGCCGGGCCTCTCGTTCAAGGACCCCTGGCTGCTCCTGCTCCTCCTCCTCGTGCCGGTCGCCATCGCCCTGAAGGTCCTCCGGGAGCGGCGCGGGGACGGGGCGCTCGTCGTCCCCACGGTGGCGTTCGCGGCCGGCCGCCCGTCGTGGAGGGTCCGGCTCCGGCACCTGCCGTTCGCCCTCGCCCTCCTCGGCTACGCCGCCCTCGTCGTCGCCCTCGCGCGTCCGCGCCTCGGGCTGGAGCGGACGGAGTCGTGGACGGAGGGGGTCGACATCTTCATCGCCCTCGACGCCTCCGGCTCGATGGCGGCGGAGGACTTCAAGCCGAAGAACCGCTTCTTCGTCGCGAAGAACGCGGTCCGGCAGTTCATCGAGGGGCGCAAGGCCGACCGCGTCGGCCTCCTCTCCTTCGCGGGCCGCTCCCGGACCGCGGCCCCGCTCACGACGGACCGCGCCATGGTCCTCGAGCGGCTCTCGGGCCTGACGCTCGGCGACCAGGGGGACGGCACCGCGATCGGCATGGCGCTCGGGAACGCCCTCGCGCGCCTCCGGCCGTCGAAAGCGAAGTCGAAGGTGATCGTCCTCGTGACCGACGGCGGCAACAACGCCGGGGAGATCGACCCCGACACCGCCGCCGGCATCGCGAAGGCTCTCGGCATCCGCGTCTACACGATCGGCGTCGGCACGGCGGCGGGGCCGGTCGAGATCCCGATCCCGATGCGCGATCCCGAGACCGGGCGGGTCACCGAGCGGCGCGTCCTCGCGAACGCCGACGTCGACGAAGACCTGCTGAAGCGGATCTCGGGCGCGACCGGCGGGAAGTTCTACCGCGCCACGGACGCGCAGGGCCTCGCCGAGACGTTCGCCGACATCGACCGGCTCGAGAAGAGCGAGATCAAGACCGCGACCTACACCCGGTTCCGCGAGGCGTTCCAGGGCGCGGCGACGCCGGCAGCCGCGCTCCTCGCCGTCGCGGGCCTCCTCGCCGCCTTCGCCTTCCCGGTGGTGCCCCGATGAGCCCGGACGCCCTCCGGCCCCTCGCCACGCTCTTCGCGGCCCCGGGGCTCCTCCTCGCCGGGCTCGCGGCGGCGGCCCTCGCGGTCGCGGCCTTCGCGGTCGCCGCCCGGCGCGCGGCGCGCGTCCGGGAGTCGCTCGTATCGCCCGCTCTGGCCGCCAGGACGTCTCTCCACGAGAGAGACCTGCGGTCCGTCGCCGCCGGCGTCCTTGTCGTCCTGACCGCGCTGGGGCTCTTTGGGGCGCTCGCCCGCCCGCGCTGGGGCGGGACGAAGGAGAAGGCGGAGCGGCGGGGCGCCGATGTCGTCCTCGTCCTCGACACCTCGGCGTCGATGCGGGCCACGGACGTCATGCCGTCCCGGTTCGTCCTCGCCCGGCAGGCCGCCGCGTCGCTCGTGGAAGAGCTCCCGGGCGACCGCGTCGCGCTCGTGGCCTGCGAGGGAGAGGCGCAGACCCTCGTGCCGCTGACGCTCGACACGGCGGCGACCGGGATGTTCCTCGACGCCCTCGAGCCCGGCGTCGGGACGAAGCCGGGCACCTCCCTCGCGGCGGGACTCGCCGCGGCCGTCGAGCTCTTCCCGGCGGGAAGCGTCACCGGGCGGAACTGCGTCGTGATCTCCGACGGCGAGGACCTCGAGGGGGGCGTGGAGAAGGCGATCGGCCGCGCGAAGGAGAACGGCGTCGTCGTCCACACCGTCTTCGTCGGCGGGACGGCCGGGAAAGGGGCGCCGGTCCCGGAAGTCGACGTCGCCGGCCGCGCCGTCGGCTACAAGACCGACGCCGCGGGGACGCCCGTCCTCTCCCGGCCCGATCCCGAGCTCCTCCGGAAGCTCGCCGCCGAGACGGGCGGGACCTTCTCCGTCGTCTCCCCCGGCCGGACCGACCTTTCGGCCGTGGCCCGCCGGATCGACCTGACCGCGCGCCGGCCCCTCTCGGAGGTGCTCGTCACGAGCCTCGAGGAGCGCTTCCAAATTCCACTCGGGGTCGCCGTCGGCGCCCTCGGCCTCCTCCTCCTCGGCGCGGCGAACCTCCGCGTTCCCCGTCGGGGCCGCGAAGCGGCCGCCGCCATCCTGACCGCCGCGCTCCTGGCGGCGCCGGCGCGCGCCCAGCAGGCGGCGCCGCCCGCGGCCGGCACGGCGGCGCCCGAGCCGGCGGCCGCCCCGGGACCGGAGCCGACGCCGCTCCCCGTCCTGGAACGCCTCCTCGGCTCGGCGCGCGGCGAGGCGAAGCTGGGCCGGAAGGCGATGGACGAGCAGCGCTGGGACGACGCTGCGGCGCACTTCCGGAGGGAGACTGAGATCAAGCCGTCGGACCCGATCGGCCCCTACAACCTCGGCTCCGCCCTCGGAAAGGCGGGGAAGACGCAGGAGGCGGTCGCGTCCCTCGACGCCGCGCGGCAGAAGGCGACGGGGGACGTCGCGGCCGACGCGGCGTTCAACGCGGGGACGACGCTCCTCCGCGGCGGCGACTACGAGGGGGCCGCCACGGCGTTCCGGAGCGCGCTCCGCCTCCGCCCGGGGGACGCCGACGCGTCGTACAACTACGAGCTCTGCGCGCGGAAGGCCGAGGAGCAGAAGAAACAGCAGCAGCAGCAACAGAACAAGAACGACGAGAAAGGCAACGAGAAGAAGAAGCCGCAGGGCGGCGCTCCGCAGCCGACGCCCGCGCCGCAGGGAGGCGGCGGAGCGGAGGAGAAGAAGAAGCAGCAGGACCGCGAATTCGAGTCGAAGGCGAAGATGAGCCGCGAGAAGGCCGAGCAGCTCCTCGCCGCCGTCGAGCGATCCGATCTCGACGAGCAGCGGAAGAAGATCGCCGAGCAGAAGGCGAAGCGGAAGACCGGGAAGGACTGGTGAGGCGGAGCCGCCTCCTCCCGTCCGCGTCCCTCCTCGTCGCCGCCCTCGCGGCGACGGAGGGCGTCGCCCGGGCCGGCGACGACCTCGCCGTCGAGGTCCTCGTCGACCGGCCCCGGCCGGCCGCGGACGACGTCGTCCGGCTCACGTACCGCTTCTCGGGGTCGGGCCTCTCGGGAGACCTCCGGGCCCCGTCGGTCATCCCGCTCAAGAACCTCGCTCTCGCCGGGGGGCCGTCCCGGTCGGACTCGGTCTCGTTCGTGAACGGGGTCTTCAGCCGCTCCCTCAGCCTCACCTACGTCGTCCGCCCGAAGGGGACGGGCGCCGCCGAGATCGGCGAGACGGTCTGGACGGTCGGAGACCGGACGGTGAAAGCCGGACCGTACCTCCTCGAGGTCGGGCCCCCGCGAGGGCGCTCGCCGGGAGCAGCCGACGAGGAGGCCGAGCCGGACCCGTTCGGCATCGCCGGGCCCGGAATCCGGCCGCGCAGCGCCTTCCCGCCGCGCGACGGGGGGGCCGGGCGCCCTGAGAAGCCGCTCGTCGAGCTCCTCGTCACGCCCGACAAGACGGCCGCCTACGTCGGCGAGGAGGTGACGCTCCACGTCGAGCTGATCGCGTCCGCCGACGTCCAGGGGCTGGAGTGGATCGACGCGCCGAGGTTTCCGGGCCTCTGGGCCGAGGACCTCGAGCGCTCGGAGCGCCCGGTGGGCCGGCGCGACACCTACCAGGGCCGCCCCGTCGTCCGCTTCACGCTCCTCAAGAAGCTCGTCTCGGGGCTCGCGCCCGGGACCGCCACGATTCCGCCCGTGAAGATCCGGACCGCCGTCCGCGTCGCCGGCGACCCGTTCGGCGACCCGTTCGGCCTCTTCTTCCGCCCGCAGGGCGTCGAGCTGGCCTCGAAGCCGGTCGTCCTGAGGATCCTTCCGATCCCGGGCGAGACCGCGTTCAAGGGGCCCGTCGGCCGCTTCGACCTGACGGCGCGCCTCGACAAGACGTCGCTCGCGGTGGGCGAGGCCGCGACGCTGAGGGTCCGCCTGTCGGGGAGCGGCAACCTCCGCACCGTCGCCGAGCCGCCGAAAGTGACGGCGGGCAACGCGAGGCTCTATCCCCCGTCGACGCGGACCGAGCCCGCGAAAGGGGGTCACCCGACGGCGATCGAATGGGAATACGTCCTCGTGCCGGCCGCCGCGGGCGAGGTGACGATCCCACCCGTCACGCTGGAGATCTTCGACCCGCTCGAGAAGCGAGTCGTCACCCGCTCGACGGCGCCGCTCCGGCTCGCGGCCGAGGGTGCCGGAGGGGCGGCGTCCGCGCCGCCGGCCCTCGCCGCCGGATCCCCGACGCCCGCCGCCCAGGCCGACACGACGCTTCCGGCCGCGCCGAAGGCCGCCGGGCCGGCGCCCGGTGCGGCGGCCTCCGCGGCGTCGACGGCGGGCGGGCCCGCGCTCGACCTCTCCCGGCGGACCGTCACGCTCCCGCTCTGGATCCTCATCGCGGTCCCGGCCGCGCTCGTCGCCGGAGTCGGCGGGGCCCTCCTCGCGCGGCGCCCGGGGAGCCTGCGGGGCGAGTTGAAGGCCGCGCTTGCGCCCGAGCCGGAGGAGACGAAGGAGCGCGCCGCCGCGAGGCTGGACCACGCGCTCCGCGCCGGGCTGGCGAAGAAGTTCGGCGTCCCGGAAGGGGCGACGGCCGCGGCGATCCTCGCCACGCTCTCCGAGAAGGGCGTCGCGGAGGAGCCGCGGCGGGAAATGGAGTCGCTCCTTTCGGACCTCGACTTCCTCCGTTTCGCGCCGCAGCTCGGTGATTACGGCGAGAAGATCCGCGAAATGCGTGAGCGCGCCGGGCGGCTGCTGCCGAAGCTCCTCTGACCCCCCCGGAGGAGTGTCCAGGGCCCGCGCCTTAGAATCGGACATCATGAACCGCAACGAGCGGGTGGTCTCGCCGAAGCTGATGGCGCGCTACATGGAGCGCCACCGGCTGCTGGACGAGACGAGCGGCGTCCCCCCCGACCGCTTCCTGATCACGCTCGTCAACCGCGCGCTCGAGTTCGTCCCGGCCGCGGCGAGCGCGCTCCTCCTCGACGACCCGGTCGCGAAGGAGGACGACCGCTCCCGGAACGAGCTGGCGATCATCGTCACCTCGGGCGAGTTCGCCGAGCCCATCGTCGGGAAAAGGGTCCGCCCCGTGGACGGCATCGCCGGATTCGTCTACGCGCGGGGGGAGAAGACCTGCATCAACTTCGTCGGGGGCGCCGCCGCCCTCTCGCGCGACATCGACCCGCTCCTCGGGATGGAGGTCAAGAACGTCCTCGCGGTGCCGGTCGTCATCGAGAGCCACGTCTGCGGCTCGCTCGTCCTCGTGAACCGCCTCGAGGAGGAGGCCTTCTCGACGAAGGACGAGCGGCTCATGGAGCTCTTCGGCGACACGCTCTCGCTTGCCCTGCAGAACCTGCTGGACGAGCGCCGCGCCCGCGAGGTCGCCCGCCGCGACTCGCTGACGTCCCTCTACAACGACCGCTACTTCCACCGGAAGCTCCAGCGGGAGGTCGAGCGCCTCGCCGCCACCGTCGAGGGGGACCTCTCTCTCCTCTTCCTCGACTGCGACCACCTGAAGAAGGTGAACGACATCCACGGGCACCTCGCCGGGAGCCAGGTCCTGCGCGAGGTCTCCTTCATCATGCAGCGGGTCCTCGCCGACACGGTCTCCCTCGCCTGCCGTTACGGGGGGGACGAGTTCACGGTCATCCTCCTCGACCAGGACCTCGATCAGGCGACGGAGGTGGCCGAGGCGCTCCGGAAGGCCGTCGCCGACTGGACCTTCCTCCCGATGGCGATCGGCCCCGGCGAGCCGGCGCTCAACCTGAAGAACATCATCACGATGTCGGGCGGCATCGCGTCCTACCGAGCCCACTGCCCGCCGTTCCTCCCGCCGAGCGAGCAGAAGAACCAGCTCCTGAAGCGCGCCGACGCGGCTCTCTACATCGCGAAGACGAAGGGGAAGAACTGCGTCGTCCCCGCCGCCCCGGGGTGGGAGTCCGAGGGCCCGGGCGGCGTGATCCTGAAGACCTGACCGGGCGTTGAACTCCCGCGCCGACCGCGCGCGGCGACGCGGGGAAGCAGGGACTCAAAGAGGACTACAGAGATGCTTCTCGCGACCATCGTTCTCCTCGCCCAAACCGTCTCCCCGCCGCCGCCGGACCCTCCCGACTATCTCTCTTACATCGCTGAAGTGAAGGCGGCCGGGGCGACCGAAGATGCGCAGGCCGAACTCCTGATGGTCGCAGGCATGATGGCCGGGGAGACCGTACTCGAATTCCCGAAAAACGAGGAGACGGGCAATTACGGCATGAAGTACAACTCAACAACTTGCCCCAGGCCGGGTCTTTCCAAAGAGGAACTGGCGCGGCTGCGCAAGGAGTCGGACGACCGCATCGCCCCCATCCTCAAGACTCTTCGCTCGGTCGCCGATGCGGATCACTCGGGGTTCATTTCCAGCAAGGAGGGCTCGGCGGTGCGGCGAACGTTCGAGTTCGGCGCGAGACTTTCGTATCTTGCGAAGGCGGAAGGTCCGGACAGGAACCGCCTGTGCAAGCTGCTCCCCGTCACTCCGGCGGAGTTCGATCGCCAGCTGCTCGCGTATGCGGCCTTCGTCAAAGCGTTCTCCGGCACACCGGTGAGGTACCTGCCACCGGTGCCGACGCTCCAACCCCAATAAGGCGTGGCTTCTGGGCCAGCCTCGCTCGCCCCGGTGGCCGGTTCGCAAGGCCTCGTTGGAGCGGGCTCGCTCCGCTCACCGCTGATGGCGGTAGAGTGGGGCGGAGGGATCAAACCGCTCGTCACGCCAGGAGGCCCGAAATGACCGGAACGAAACGTCGCGTCGCTCTCGGCGCAGCTGCCCTCGGACTGGCGATCAGCTCCTTCGCCCTTCTCGCTGAAGGCCCGACCGCGCCGGAACCGAAGGTCGTCGCAACCATCGAACAGGCCGCCAAGCCGAACGGGGCGTGTCTCGTCAGGGCGGAGGTTCGCGACCCGCAGTCGAACGAGGTTCTCTCCGAGCCGATGCTCCAGGTGGCGGCGGGTCAGGAAGCGAAGATCTCCAGCTCGGAGTCAGATCGCAAGGTCGAGATCACGGTGAAGGCCGGTGCCAGTTGCGCCGGCGGAACATATCTGCGTGAACGTCTGGACCGACGGGAAGCTCGCGTACACGAAGGGCGGGACGCTCCAGCCGAAGACCCGGTAGCACGGTTTCCGTCGGCCTGAGACGTTTGCACCAGGCGCCGGAAAAGGGCCAAAAACGGCCGTTTTCCTGCTAAAATCCCCGCGTCATGGCTCCCCTCACCTCCCCCCGCGTTGAGTCGAAGTCTGTCCTGGAATCGCTTTCCCGCCACATCCTCGTGGACGGGTACCACGTCGTCATGGACCTCGCCCGGTCGCACGGGAACGTGGTCTACGACGCCCTGCACGACGTCGAGGTTCTCGACTTCTTCTCGCACTTCGCGACGTGTCCCGTCGGGTACAACCATCCGAAGCTGACGACGCCCGAGTTCCTCGCGGAGCTGGGGCGGGTCGCCGTCACGAAGCCGGCGAACAGCGACATCTACACCCGCGAGATGGCCGACTTCGTGGAGGCCTTCGCGCGGATCGCGGTCCCGCCGACGCACGGAAAGCACATGTTCTTCGTCGAGGGGGGCGCGCTCGCGAACGAGAACCAGTTGAAGGCCGCCTTCGACTGGAAGGTGAGGAAGAACTTCCGGAAGGGGTACCGCCGCGAGGTCGGGCAACAGATCCTCCACTTCGAGCAGGCTTTCCACGGCCGGAGCGGCTACACGATGTCGCTGACGAACACCGCCGACCCGCGGAAGACGATGTACTTCCCGAAGTTCGACTGGCCGCGCGTCGTGAACCCGAAGCTGACCTTCCCGACGACGCCCGAGAGCCTCGAGAAGACCGCGGCGCTCGAGGCGCTCTCCCTGGCCCAGATCCGGCAGGCCCTCGTCGATCGGAAGGACGACATCGCCGCCCTCATCATCGAGCCGATCCAGGGGGAGGGGGGCGACAACCACTTCCGCCCCGAGTTCCTCCGCGAGCTCCGGACCCTCTGCGACGAGAACGACATGCTCTTCCTCGTCGACGAGGTCCAGACCGGGATGGGGATCACCGGGTCGATGTGGGGGTTCCAGGGGCTGGGCGTCGTCCCCGACATGTTCTCGTTCGGGAAGAAGACGCAGGTCTGCGGCTTCGCGTCGAACGACCGGATCCTCGAGGAGCCCGAGAACGTCTTCGTCGTCTCGTCCCGGATCAACTCCACGTGGGGCGGCAACCTGGTCGACATGGTCCGGTGCCGGAAGTTCCTCGAGATCATGGCGGAGGAGCACCTCGTCGAGAACGCCCGCGTCGTCGGCGAGTTCCTGAAGGCGAAGCTCGAGGAGCTCGCCCGCGAGTTCCCCGGCAAGATGACGAACATCCGGGGACGCGGCCTCTTCATCGCGTTCGACCTCCCCGACGGGAAGACCCGCGGCGCGGTCCTCGCGACGTGGCTCCAGAAGCACCACGTCATGTCGCTCGCCTCGGGTGAGCGGGCGATCCGGCTCCGGCCTCCCCTGACGCTGACGAAGGACGACGCGCTCCTCGGCGTCCAGCGGCTCCGGGCGGCGCTGGCCGAAATAATCGGCTGACAGGAATCAGGGAAACCCGGTGCGCCGGGTTTCCCCAATCCCCTTCCACCCGCTCCCTCGCGTGACTTTCAAGCGGCTCTCTTTACGGCTCTTCTTCGCAGGCGTTCTCTTCTTCCTGCTCTGGCTCGGGCTCTGGTTCGTGCCGGTGCCGGCGATCCTCGCGCTCCGTTCCGGGCCTCCCGCGACGACCGCTTTCATCCGGGCCCGGCAGGAGAAGCTCCGGAAAGAGGGGAAGAGCGACGCCATCGACCGGCGGCCGGTTCCCCTCTCGGCCGTCTCTCCCTCGATGGTGGCGGCGGTCCTCGCGGCCGAGGACGCGCGCTTCTATTCCCACCGCGGCATCGACTGGCAGGCCGTCGCGGAGGCCCGCGAGTGGAACCGGAAGATCGAGGGAAAAAGGGGGCGCTGGAGGCGCGGCGCCTCGACCCTCTCCCAGCAGCTCGCGAAGAACCTCTGGCTCTCCCCGGAGCGGAGCTGGTGGCGGAAGGGGCGCGAGGCGGCCTGCGCGCTCGCGCTCGAAGCCGCCCTCCCCAAGGCGAAGATCCTGGAGCACTACCTCTCGGCGATCGAGTTCGGCGAGCGCGTCTTCGGCGTCGAGGCGGCGGCGCGCGCGCGCTTCGGGATCCCCGCCGCCCGGCTGAGCCCCGCCCAGTCCGCGTGGCTCGCCGCGATGATCCCCTCGCCGTCGTACTACGCACGCCACCCGGCCCGGCACGCGGAGCGGGCCGCCCTCATCGAGCGGCGGCTCGCCGCGCCGGAGAGCCCGGAGCCGCCTCCGGAGGAGGACGAGGAGCCCGACTCGGCACGCTAGAATGCCGGTTGCCATGAAAATCCGTACGTCGTTCGGCCGGCTGCTGCCGGCGCTTCTCATCGTCTCGCTCGGCGCTGCCTCCTGCGGCAAGAAGGCGACCGAGATCCGCATCACTCCCGCGAAGGTCCAGTTCTTCGGCAAGAACCGCCGCGCGACGCTCACCGGCGAGGTGCTCGACAGGAAAGGCAACGCCCTTCCCGGACAGGCGCTCAAGTGGGAGAGCTCCAACCCGAAGGTCGCGACCGTCGAGGCGACGGGGCTCGTCAAGTCCGTCGGTCCGGGGAAGGCGCAGATCGTGGCTCGCCTGAACGCCCTCTCGGGCACGGTCGTGGTCGACGTCGTGGACGTCGAGTCCGTCGCCGTGACGCCCGCGCGCGCCTCCCTCGTCGGCCCGGTCGGAACGACGCTCCAGCTCGCCGCCGAGCCGAGGGACGGGACCGGGAAGCCGGCCGCGCTCGCGCCGAAGTGGGCCACCTCCGACCCGAAAGTCGTCCGCGTGACCGACGCCGGCCTGATCGCCTCGGCCGGCGAGGGGCGCGCCACCGTCACCGCGAGCTTCGGCACCGACGTCAGCGCCGGATGCGACGTCAAGGTGATTTTCAAGGAGATCTCGGCCCTCGAGATCTCCGCCGCCACGGTCCTTCTCAAGACCGGGGAGACGTGGAAGGTCGTCGCGACCGTGAGAGACGACAAGGGAGCCCTCATCGAGGACCCGGCGCTCACCTGGACCTCGTCGGACCCGAAGGTCGCGTCGGTCTCGAACGGCCTCGTCCGCGGCGAGGGCCCCGGCACGGCGACGCTCAGCGTCGCCGTCGGACCGCGGGTGCTGAAGGCGACCGTCATCGTGAATTGAAGCGCGCCGTCCGGACCCCCGCGGTCGCCGGCTTCTTCTACGAGGCCGAGCCCGCCCTCCTCAGGACGACGGTCCGGGGCCTTCTCGACCGCGCGCGGCGGACGCCGAAGCCCGCCGGCACCTGGGCCGCGCTCCTC
Source organism: uncultured Acidobacteriota bacterium (assembly GCA_963821435.1). GTDB lineage: Bacteria > Acidobacteriota > Thermoanaerobaculia > UBA5066 > UBA5066 > DAOMFB01. Next base: position 20,460 of record CAWGDR010000003.1, on the reverse strand, counting down.
CTCCCCCACGCGGGGCACGTCTACTCGGGCGGCATCGCGGCCGCGGGCGTCGCCGCCGTCTCCTGGCCCGCGAAGGCGATCCTCCTCGGCCCGAACCACCGCGGCGAGGGGGCCGGGGCGTCGCTCTCCCCCGCTTCCTCCTGGCGGACGCCGCTCGGCGACGTCCCGCTGGACGAGGAACTCGGCGAGGAGCTCCTCGCCGCCTGCCCGGCCCTCGAGGAGGACGCCGCCGCCCACCGCCACGAGCACTCGCTCGAGGTCCTCCTCCCCTTCCTCCAGGAGGCGGCGCCCGGCCTCTCGGTCGCCTGCGTCTCCCTCGGCGAGGCCGACCCCCGCCTCCTGGCCGCGGTCGGGGACGGGGTGGCGAAGGTCGTCGCCGCCCGCGAGGCGCGGGGCGAGCGGGTGGCGCTCGTCGTCTCCTCCGATCTCAACCACTACCTGCCACGGCGGGAGAACCGCTCGAAGGACGACCACGCCCTCCGCGCCCTCCAGGGCGGCGACGCCGACGCGTTCTTCGACACGATCCTCCGGCGCGAACGGATCTCGATGTGCGGCGTGCTGCCGGCCACCGCGCTCCTCCGCGCCCTCGCGCTCCTCGGCGCGGGAGCCGCCCGGGTCGTCGCGCAGGGCGACTCGGGCGACGCGTTCGGCGACGTGTCGAAGGTCGTCGGCTACGCCTCGGTCCTCTGGCCGCGGACGAAGGAGTCGCCTTGAGGATCACGCACCTCTCGGCCGAGTGCGTCCCGTTCGCGAAGACGGGAGGGCTCGGCGACGTGGTGGGCTCGCTCCCGAAGGCCCAGCGCCGCCACGGGCACGACGTCGACGTCTTCCTGCCGTTCCACCTCGAGGCCGCCGCGTGGTATCGCCGCCGCTCCACGTGGCCCGAGGCGGTGCTCCGGCCGTTCGAGGTGACGATCCTGGGGCGGAGCCACACCATCGGGATTCTTCGGGGGACGCTCCCCGGGAGCAACGTCCCCGTCTACTTCGTCGCCCACGACCCGCTCTTCCACCGCCCCCGCCTCTACGCGCCGAACGACCGCGGCCAGGACGACGGCCTCTGGCGCTTCTCGCTCTTCGTCCGCGCCGCCGTCGAGGCGCAGAGGCGGATGGGCCGCCGCCCGGAGATCCTCCACACGCACGACTGGCACCCGGCCCTCGCCGTGATGCTCGGGGCATGGTCGAGCTGGCGCGACCGCTGGTGGGACGACATCGCCTCCGTCCTCACGATCCACAACGTGTCCTACCAGGGGGTCTACGGCCCCGCCGAGTTCCCCTCCCTCGGCCTCCCGCCCGAGGCCTGGACCGGCGGGCAGGCCCGTTTCGCCGGGGCGGTGAACCTCCTGAAGGGAGCCGTCGCCGCCGCGGACATGATCACCGCGGTCTCGCCGACGTACGCCTGGGAGATCACGACGCCGGAGGGAGGCGCCGGCCTCGACCCGATCCTCCGGATCCGGCGCGACCGGCTCGTCGGGATCCTGAACGGGATCGACACGGAGGTCTGGAATCCCTCCCTCGACCCGCTCCTCGCCGCCCCCTACGGCGCGGCCGACCTCGCGGGGAAGGAGGCGTGCCGGCGCGACCTCTGCCGCCTCGCCGGGTTCGACGCCGGCGACGCGTCGATGATCCTCGGCTCGGTCGGCCGCCTGACGGACCAGAAGGGCTTCGACCTGATCGTCGGCGCCGCGGGCGAGCTGGTCCGGCGGGGCGTCAGGATCGTCCTCCTCGGCACGGGCGAGCCGCAGCTCGAGCACGCCGTCCGGAACCTCGCACTCCTCCACCCGGGCCACGTCGCCTCGTTCGTCGGCTACAGCGAGGAGCTGGCCCACAAGATCGAGGCGGGGGCGGACGCCTTCGTCATGCCGTCCCGCTTCGAGCCGTGCGGCCTGAACCAGATGTACTCGCTCGCCTACGGGACGCCGCCGATCGTCCGGCGGACCGGGGGGCTCGCCGATTCCGTGAAGGGCTTCGACGGGCGAAACCTCGGGACGGCGACCGGCTTCGTTTTCGACGATTCGTCGTCGCATGCGCTCGCGGCGACCGTCCTCTTCGCGCAGAGCCTCTTCTTCCACGAGGCGTCGTGGCGCCGCCTCGTGAAGAACGGGATGGCCCAGGACTTCTCGTGGGAGCGCTCCTCCGTCCAGTACGAAGCGGTCTACCGCCGAGCCCGGGAAGTCCGCGGGCTCCCCTGGTGAGGCCGGCCTCCCGTCAGCCCTCGAAGCGGACCGGGATCGGGGCCACCTTCCAGATGTCCCGCGCGTACTCCCCGACCGCGCGGTCCGAGGAGAAGGGTCCCATCCCCGCGACGTTCAGGATCGACCGGCGGGTCCACTCGGGGGAACCGAAGACCTTCGAGGCGCGCGCCTGCGCCGCCGCGTAGGCGGTGTAGTCGGCGCAGCAGAAGAAGCGGTCGCCGCCGAGGAGGTCCTCGACGATCGGACGGAAGACCCCGGTGTCCTTCCCCTCGAGGGCCGGGATCCCGCCGATCACCGCCTCCAGCTCGGGGTCGGCCGCGATGAACCGCTTCGGGTCGTAGCCGTCCCGCCGGAGCGCGGCGATCTCGTCCGCCGTCTTCCCGAAGATGAACATGTTCTCCGCCCCGACCTGCTCGAGGATCTCGATGTTGGCGCCGTCCAGCGTCCCGATCGTCAGGGCCCCGTTCAGGGCGGCCTTCATGTTCCCGGTCCCCGAGGCTTCGAGCCCCGCGGTCGAGATCTGCTCCGAGAGGTCGCACGCCGGGAAGATCCGCTCCGCGCACGACACGCCGTAGTTGGGGAGGAATCGAGCCGAGAGGCGGCCCTTCAGGGCCGGGTCGGCGTTCAGGGCGTCCGCGACCGCGTTCAGGAACCGGATGATGACCTTCGCCATCACGTAGCCGGGCGCCGCCTTCCCCGCGAAGATCGCCGTCCGCGGGGGGCCGGCGTCCCGCCCGTCGTGGATCCGCCGCCGGAGCGCGAGGAGGTGGAGGGCGTTCATCAGCTGGCGCTTGTACTCGTGGATCCGCTTGACCTGGACGTCGAGCATCGAGTCCGGGTCGAAGGAGGCGCCGTGGATCCTCCCGCACCACTCCCCGAGCCGGACCTTGTTCGCGCGCTTGATCGCCGTCCAGCGCGACGCGAACGCGGCGTCGCTCGCGAACGGCAGGAGCCTCCCCAGCTCGCCGAGGTCGGTCGCCCATTTCTCGCCGATCGCCTCGGTGATCAGGCCGGCCAGCTCGGAATTGCACTTCAGGAGCCAGCGCCGCGGCGTGATGCCGTTCGTCTTGTTCTGGAAGCGGCCGGGGAAGAGCTCGTGGAAGTCGCGGAAGGTCTCGCGCTTCAGGATCTCGGTGTGGAGCTTGGCGACGCCGTTCACGGCGTGGCTCCCGACGATCGCGAGGTGCGCCATCCGGACGCATCCGCCGTTCTCCGTGTCGAGGACGGCCGTCCGCCGGAGCGCCGCGTCGTCTCCCGGGCGCGCGCGCCGGACCTTCTCCCGGAAGCGGCGGTCGATCTCCTCGATGATCTGCAGGTGCCGGGGGAGGAGGCGGCCGAACAGGGAGATGGGCCACGTCTCCAGCGCCTCCGGGAGGATCGTGTGGTTCGTGAAGCCGAACACGGCCTGCACGATCTCCCAGGCCGGCTCCCACTCCAGCCTCTCCTGGTCCACCAGGATCCGCATGAGGCTCGGGATGGCCACGGCCGGATGCGTGTCGTTCAGCTGGATCGCGACCTTGTCCGGGAACTCCCGCCAGTCCCGGTGGTCGTGCTTCTTGAACCGCCGGATGACGTCGCCCAGCGTCGCCGAGACGAAGAAGTACTGCTGCTTGAGGCGCAGCTCCTTGCCGCGCGAGCTGGTCGTCGGGCGGGTAGAGGACCTTCGAGATGTTCTCCGTCTTCGTCTTGTCCTCGACGGCCCGCGTGTAGTCCCCTGCGTTGAACGTCGCGAGGTCGAACTCCCGTGTGGAGCGGGCCGACCAGAGCCGGAGCGAGTTCACCGTGTCGTTCCGGTAGCCGAGGATCGGCATGTCGTAGGCCATCGCGTAGACGTTCTCGGTGTCGACCCAGTCGGTCCGGACGGCGCCGGCCTCGTCCCGGAACGTCGCCGTCCGGCCGTAGAACTTCACCGGCATCAGCGAGTCGGGGCGCGGGATCTCCCAGGGGTTTCCGTACCGGAGCCAGTTGTCGGGCGCCTCCACCTGCGAGCCCCCGACGATCCGCTGCCGGAAGATGCCGTATTCGTACCGGATGCCGTAGCCGAAGAACGGGAGGGCGAGCGTCGCCGCCGAGTCGACGTAGCAGGCGGCGAGGCGCCCGAGGCCGCCGTTGCCGAGCCCGGCGTCGACCTCCTGCTCCGCGACGTCGCCGAGCGCGTAGCCGAGCTTCTCGAGCGCGCGGGCGTATGGGGCGTGCCCGCCGAGGTTGACGACGTTGTTCATGAGCAGCGCGCCCCGGGAGGAACTCCATGGAGAGGTAGTAGACGCGCTTCGCGTCCGACCGGTAGTAGGTGCCCTGCGTGAGGAACCAGCGTTCCATGAGCCGGTCGCGCACCGCGTGGGCGACCGCGTGGTAGATGTCGATGTCGGTCGCGGTGAACTCGTCCTTTGCCACCGTGTACATCATCCGGTGGGCGAACGACTCCACGATGCCGGGCACGTCGAGGTGGCCCGGCATCGGTTTCGGGACGCGGCGCGGCGTTCCGTTCGGCCGGGGCGGCGCGTCGGGCTCTGTCATGCGCCGGATGTTATACGGCGCGGTCTCCCGGGCGGTCCGGCATCGCCCCCCCGACCGGGAGCGCTAGAGTGGAGACGTGCCGGACTCGAGCCGCCTGACGGGCGGAGACGCCCCCGCGCCGGCCCGGCGCCACAGAAAACTCGGCATCGTTCTCGGTCTCCTCGCGATCATCCTGATTGCCGCCGTCTTCGGCCTGCCCCGCCTCCTCGACCTGAACCGGTACCGGGGCGCGATCGCCGCGGAGATCGAGAAGGCCACCGGCGGGAAGGCCGCCCTCGGCCGGATCTCGTGGGGGATCGCGACCGGTCTCTGGGTGGAAGCCGACGGCCTCTCGATCGCTCGAGCGCCCCGGCTTTCCCGCTCGATCTCGCCGTCGCCCGCGTCTCCGTCCGGATCGCGCTGCGCCCGCTGCTCTCGAAGAAGATCGTCGTGACGCGGCTCGTCCTGGAGAAGCCCGACGTCGTCCTGAAGCTGCCCGGCCCCCCCGCCGACGCCCCGGAGGCGGCGCCTCCCTCCGGGCCCGGCGCTCCGTCGGTCCCGCCGCCCGTCACGATCGAGAAGCTGGTCGTGAGCGAGGGCCGCTTCCGGCTGGAGGACGGCGTCGCTCGTCCCCGGCCGCGTCCTGGTCCACAGCGCGACGAATATCGAGCTCTCCGTTGCTCCCGTCATCCCGGGCCGCACCGCGACGTTTCGACCTTTCCTTCGAGGAGGCCGGCCCGGCAGGCCTCGGACCCTTCAAGGCGCACGGCACGCTCTCCGGCCTGACATCCCTCGTCGCCTTCGAACATCCGCTCCTTTCGGCCGACGTCTCGATCCCAGCGCTGCAGGTCGAGGGGCTCAAGCCGTTCCTCGCGGACACCGCCGTGATCCAGCGGCTCTCCGGCCAGGTCGGGCTGACCGTCCGCTACACGTGGGACCTCGGCGGCCGGCACACCTTCGACGGGATGCTCGACCTCGACCAGGCGGCGTACGCCGATCCGTCTCTCTGGGACGCGCCCCTTCCGGGCACCGCGACGACGGTGGCGTTCCGGATGAGCCTCGACCCGGGCCGGCTGACCTTCGAGCAGGCCTCGGTGAAGCGGGGACCGCTCTCGGTCGCCGCGCACGGGACCCTCGACAATCTCGGCGGGGCGGTCGTGATCCGCGACGCGGAGGGGACGCTCGAGTCGCCGGTCAAGGACCTTCTCGCTGCCATCCCCTGGAACGCCTTCGGGCCGTCGGGCCCGAGGCTCCGCGAGGAGGTCCGGTCGGCTGAGCGGATCCTCCCGGACGGGGTGAAGGGGCTCGCGCTCTCCGCGCTGATCTCGGGCTTCCCCGGCGAGCCGCGCGTCGAGGGAACGGTCCGCGGGCCGCTCCGGGTCGACTCGGCCGCCAGCGAAGAAGGGGCCGGCCGGGCCCGGCGCGCCGGGTGGGAGGAGGTCCGCGGCGCGGCCGACCTCGACCTCCGCTTCTCGTTTCCGCTCCGACGGACAAAGGAGATCCGCGTCGATGGTCGCGTCGCCCTGCGGGCGTTCGCCGGGAAGCCTCTCGCCCTCCCGATCCGGCTCGAGAATCTCGAGGCGGACGCCGAGGTCACCCTGGACTCCGCGGGGGTCTCCCGATTCTCGACGACGGTCGTTCTCCCGCCGGCGGTTGCCGGCGCGGGCGACCGGTTCACCCTGTCACTCGCGGGCCGCGTCGACGCGTTGTCGAAGCAGGCGGCCCTCACCCTCTTTCACCTCGAGACCTCCCCGATCCCCCTTCCGTCCGCGTCCTCGCTCGTTCCCCGGGAGAGCACGGGCGCGGCCGCGACGGCCGTCCGCGAGATCCTCGAGGCCGGGGGGACCCTCGCCGTCGAGGAGCTGGCCTTCCCCCGGACGGAGCTGACGCGGCTCTCGCGCGATCCGGCCTCGCTCCTCCCGACGTCGAAGGCGGCCGTCTCCTTCTCTGGAATCGTGTTCAAGCCCGTCCCCGGATTGCCGGCGGTCGAGGACGTCGCCGGGCGGGCGTCCCTGCAGGGGGGCGTCGTGACGGCGACGGGCGTGCACGGCCGGGCGGGAGCCCTGACCCTTCCAGACATCACGATCCGGCTCGCCGGGCTCGAGTCCCGGCCCCGGTCGGCCTTCTGGGCGAAGGGGCCGCTGCGCGTCACGGAAGCCCGGAACGAGTCCGGCCGGGAGCTGCTGCGGCGGCACGGCCTCGCGAGCCTCACCGGCTCCGTCGACGTCGACCTCCACGCCGAGCGGGACTGGGCGACGGCCGTGGGGTGGGTCGGGGGGGGCTCGCTGCAGCTCTCCGGGGTCCGGGCCGTAACGTTCCCGGCCGGCGTCGTGGTGGACAAGCTCGAGGGGCGCGTGACCATCGACCGGCGGGCCGCGCTCGACGTCGTCGCCGAGCGGCTGACCGCGACCGTGGACGGCGCGCCGGTCCGGCTCTCCGGCACCCTGCGCGGCGCCGGATCGGCGGGGGTCGCCGTCGAGGCCACGGCGTTCGCGAAGGGACTCGATCTCTCCCGCGCGCGGGAGCTCTTCCCTTCCGTGAAGCCGCTCGGGCTGGAGGGCCGGCTGGACATGGACGTGAAGGTGTCGCTTCCCGCCGCGGGGACGGGAGAGCCGCGCCTGAGCGGCGGCGTCTCGACCCGGAACGCAGGCCTTCGGATTCCCGGTGCGGGCCTCGCGGTCACGGGCGGCGACATCGACGTCACTCTCAGCGGGAACGCCGCCGAGATCCTCCGGATGAGCCTGCAGCTCAACGGTCAGGCGCTCACGGCGACGGGGAGGATCCAAATCCCGGCGGAGCCCGACCTCCGGAGCGGAGGCCCGCCCGCTTCGTCCGGGCCGCCGACCCTGCTCCGGAGGCTCAAGGCGTCGGTCTCGGTCCAGGCGGCGCAGGGTCGGTTCCGGGGCGTGGGGTTTCACGATCTGACGCTCGGTGCCGCGTTCGACAGGGGGGTACTCACCTCCTGCGATCTCGCGCTCGGGGTGGGGTCCGGACGGATCGCCGCCACCGGGACCGCCGATCTCCGCCTTCCCGGCGAGGTCTCCTTCGTCCTCAGGCCGGAGGTCACGGCTCTGGCGACCGAGAGCGTCTCTCCAGGCGTTCGGCATCTCCCCTTCGCCTATGACCGGGCCCCTCTCGCTTTCGGGCGAGCTTCGGGGACGGGCAGGCGGAGCGTCGAGCTTCCTCCCCGGCCTCGAGGGGAGCCTGCAGCTGAAGATGGGCCCCGGCAGGCTCACCAAGGTCGGCCGGCTCGGAGCCCTGTTCGCCAGGATCCTCGGCGTGGCGAGCGCCCAACGGCTTCTCTCCGGAGGATTCCTGGAGAGCTTCTCCCGGGAGGGGCTCGCTTACACGTCGACGACCGCGGACGGCGCGATCGGAGGAGGAAGCCTGGACATGAAGGCCTTCTCCCTGGAGAGCGGCGCTCTGAGGCTCGACGCGCGCGGACGGATCGACATGGTCCGGAAGAACCTCGACCTGAAGACCAGGCTCGCGGTGCTCGGCGTCGTGGACAAGGTCCTGGGCTTCGTTCCGATCCTCGGTCGCGCGGCGCAGTCGGCGACCTCGATCCCTCTCGGCGTCAAGGGATCCTTCGACGATCCGAGAGTCCGGCTCGCCGTCGGCCAGGCGTTCGAATAGAACTGACGGCCGGTGGATCCGGTCCCGGAGACGATCAAGCCCTTCCGCCGGCCTCCAGGAGGCGCCTCCTCGTGTAGGCGATCAACCCGCCCGCGTCCAGGATCGCCTGCCGCGCCTTCGGCATCGGCTCGGCCGCGAAGCTCTTCCCAGTGGTCGTGTTCACCACGCGGCCTCCTCGAGGACGAGGTCGTCCCCCTCCGCCGCCTCGATGGCCGGGCAGGGAACGACCTTCAGCCCGAGGTTGATGGCGTTCTGCAGGAAGATCCGGGCGAAGCTCTTCGCGACGATGACGACTCGTGCCCCTTCAGGCAGGAGACGGCCTGCTCGCGCGAGGAGCCGCAGCCGAAGTTCTTCGCCGGCGACGATGACGCTGCCGGGGGGAGCATTCCCGGCCTCGAGCTTCGCGTTGAAGGCCGTCGTCGTCGGCGAAGGCGAACTGCGGCGTCTCGGACGGCAGCACGGTCGCCATGAAGCGGCCGGGGTAGATCACGTCGGTCGAAACGTCGTCGCCGAGCGTCGAGACGACGCGTGGCCATGCTCAGCGCCTCCTTTCCGCGGGTCGGTGATGACGCCGGTCACGCGCCGACGCGGCGGCCACGGCCGGCGAGCAGAGGTACACCTCGCGCGTTCGGGTTTCCCATCCGGCCCTTGAAGTTCCGGTTCGTCGTCGACAGCGCGCCTCGCCGTCGCCCAGCGCGCCCTCGTGCACGCCGAGGCAGGGGCCGCAGCCGGAGTTCATGACGACGGCGCCGGCGTCCATGAGGTCCGCGATGTAGCCCTGCGCCAGCGCCTCGCGCGTAGATCCGCCCGGAGGCCGGGAAGACGAGCATCCGCGTCCCCGCGGCCACTTTCTTCCCGTTCACGATGCTCGCGGCGTCGGCCGAGGTCGTCGAGCCGCCCGTTCGTGCACGAGCCGATGACGATCTGGTGCACCGCGGACGCCCGCGACCGCCTCGACCGGCTTCACGTTGTCGACCGTGTGCGGGCAGGCGATCTGCGGCGCGAGCGCGGAGACGTCGATCTCGATGACGCTCTCGTAGTCGGCGTCGGCGTCCGGGAGCACCGTGATCGATCGGCCCGTCGACGCCCGCCTCCTCGCGCAGGTAGCGCACCGTCTCCTCGTCCGCCGGGACGATGCCGGAGGTCGCGCCCGCCTCGACCGCCATGTTGCAGAGCGACGAGCCGGCCGGAGGTCGGCATCCGCGGATCGTCTCGCCGTGGAACTCGATCACCTTGAAGTTCGCGCCCTGCGCGGTGAGCCGGCCGATCAGGTGCAGGATCAGGTCCTTCGGCCCGACGTACGCGGGGAAGCGGCCGCGACACGACGACCTTGATCGTCGCCGGCACCTCGACGTTCACGGCGGCGCCGAGCGCCCAGACGCTCGCCATCTCGGTCGCGCCGATGCCGAACGCGAACGCGCCGAGCGCGCCGTGGCTCGTCGTGTGGCTAGTCGGTGCCGACCACGACCTGCGCCCGGCCGCACGTAGCCGTTCTCCGGCAGGATCTGGTGGCAGATGCCGCCCTCGTCGCCGCGGATGTCGTGGAATTGGGGATCCCGTGCTCGGCGACGAACTCGCGGACCTTCTTCTGGTTGGTGGCGGTCTTCGGCGACTCGGCCGGCACGCGGTGGTCGAAGATGATCGCGATGCGCGACGGGTCCCACGACCGCGCCGGCTTCAGCCCGTGCCCTTGTAGATCTCGAGGAACTGGTTGATGACGAGCGCCGCGTTCTCGTGCGACATCGCGAGGTCGACGCGCGGCTCGACGACGTCCCCGGCGCGCGACGGCGGTCCAGCCCGGCGGCCCGCGCGAGGATCTTCTCGGCGACCGTCATGCCCATGGCCTTTCCCCCTTCAGACGATTCCCTTCGCCCTCATCTCCGCGATCTCGGCGGGCGCGTAGCCGAGCGCCGCCGAGGATCTCGTCGGTGTGCGCCGAGAGGCGCGGCGGCGGCGCGTCGAGCTCGCCGGGCGTCTCCTCGAACTTCGCGGTCAGTCCGAACAGCGGCACCGTGCCGATCCCCGGCACCGCCACGTCGCGCAGCGATCTCCGGTGGCGGACCTGCGCCTGCGAGAGCGCCGCGCCGAGCCCGAGGATCTCCCCCGACGGCACGCCGCGCGCGTTCAGCGCCTCGACCCACTCGGCGGTCGCGCGCGCCGCGAGCCTCGCCTCGAGCAGCGGCGTCAGCGCCTTGCGGTTCTCTCTTCCGCGTGTCCCGTTCCTGCGAACCGCGGATCGCGTCTTCAGCTCCGGGACGCCGAGCACGTCCGCCAGGGCCTCCCACTGTTCCTGCTTGTTCGCGGCGATGTTGATGTGGCCGTCCGCGGTGGCGAAGGTCCCGGACGGCGCCGCGGTGAAGTTGTCGTTCCCCATCAGGACCGGCGGCTGGCCGCCGATCAGGCAGGTTCGCCGCGACCCAGCCCATGAGCGGCATGATCGAGTCGAGCAGCGCGACGTCGATGAACTGCCCCTCGCCCGTGCGCTCGCGGTGGAAGAGCGCGGCGAGGATCGCGAAGGCGGCGTTCAGCCCGCCGACCGTGTCGCAGACCGGGAATCCGCAGCGCAGCGGGTTGAGCCGCTCGTCGCCGTTGATCGCCATCATCCCCGCTCAGCCCCTGGATGATCTGGTCGTAGGCCGGCTTGTACGGCGTCCGGCCCCGTCTGGCCGAAGCCCGAGATCGCGCAGTAGATCAGGCGCGGGTTGACCTTCGCCGAGGACCTCGTATGAGAGGCCGAGCCGCTCCATGACGCCCGGCCGGAAGTTCTCGACGACGCACGTCCGCCGCCGCCGCGAGCTTCAGAAGACCTCGCGCGCCTTCCGGCGCCTTGAGGTTCAGCGTCATCGACCTCTTGTTCGCGTTCTGCGCGAGGAAGCTCGTCCCCATCAGCTGCCCGTTCAGCGTCGGGCACGTTGCCGAGCTTCCGCGCGAGGTCGCCGTCCTTCGGGTTCTCGATCTTGATCACTTCCGCGCCCGAGCAGCGCGAGGTGCAGCGTCGCGAACGGCCCCGCGAGGACGTTCGTCAGGTCGAGGACGCGGATGCCGTCGAGGATGCTTCCCGCTCATCGCCGGGACCTCCATCGGCTGCCCGGTCGGGGATCGGCCCCGCGCGGTGGACGCGCCCCGGCATCGCGCGCCCGAAGAACGCGGCCACGTCCTGCGCGATCGCCGACGAGGGCGTGAAGGTCGACGTCCCGTCGCAGCCCCATGCGCTGGAGCATGTGCACGAGGTCCTCGGTGCGACGTTGCCGCCCGCCACCTTCGTGAACGGGCAGCCGCCGAGGCCGGCGAACGAGGTCTCGAACGACGTCACGCCCGCGCCCAGTGCGGCATAGACGTTCGCCATCCCGAGCACCGTAGGTGTCGTGGAAGTGGCAGGCCGCCTCGAGCGCCAGGGCCGAGGCGCGAGAAGCGCCCTGAACATGCTCGCCGACCTGCTCGGGCTGCGCATGTCCGGCCGTGTCGGCGAGGCTGATGCGTGCGAGTCCGGCGTCGACGTAGGCGCGGCAGATCGAGAGCACGCGCTCCTCCGGCACCGGCCCCTCGTAGCCGCAGCCGAACGCCGACTGGACCGACGACCTGCACCGGCTTTCCCGCCGCGCGGGCCTCCTTCGCCATCGCGACGATCCGCGCCGTCGCCTCGGCAACGCCCATGCCGGTGTTCTTCCGGCTGTGCGTCTCGCTCGCGGAAACGCCCATGCAGAAGAGCTCGACGCCGCAGGCGAGCGCCGCGCTCGAGCCCCTTCTCGTTGAGCACGAGACCGGAGAGGATCGCGCGGCGGGGCGTCGTCCGCGCCGCCGTCTCCGCCGCGAATCGGCGGAAGAGCTCGTCGGTGTCGGCCATCTGCGGCACCTTCTCCGGGTGGACGAACGACCCGACCTGCACGACGTCGACGCCGGACGCGGCCAGTCGCCGATCCAGCCGGCCTTCGTGCTCCGTCGGGACGACGGTCTTCTCGACCTGCAGGCCGTCGCGCAGCCCGACCTCGTGGAGGAGGATCTTCCATGGCGCGTCGATCTCGCGTTCGGCCCTCAGAGCGCTCGGGCGACGGCGTCGCCCATATCGAGCGTCGTCGACGTGCCGCCCATGTCGTACGTGCGCACCTTGCCTTCGGCGATGACGGCCGCGACGGCGGCCTCGACGCGGCGCGCCCTTCTCCGTCTCGCCGAGCCAGTCGAGCATCATCTTCGCGGCGAGGATCGTGGCGATCGGGTTGACCTTGTACTGCCCGGCGTACTTCGGCGCCGACCCGTGCGTCGGCTCGAACACGGCGAGCTTCTCGCCGATGTTGCCCGAGCAGCCGAAGCCGAGCCCGCCGACCATCTGCGCGCGCGAGGTCGGAGATGATGTCGCCGTAGAGGTTCGGCGCGACGAGCACGTCGTAGTTGAACGGGTTCTTGAGCAGCCACATGCACATCGCGTCGACGTTGGCGTCGTCGATCCGGATCTCCGGGTACTCCGTCGCGACCTTGTGCGCCTCCTCGAGGAAGAGGCCGTCGGTCGCGCGGACGACGTTCGCCTTGTGGACGATCGTGACCTTCTTCCGGCCGTGCGTCTTCGCGAACTCGTAGGCCGCCCGGACGATCCGCTCGGAGCCCTTCCGCGTGTTGACCTTGCACGAGACCGCGAGCTGGTCGCCGGGCAGCGCGCGAGAACGGAAGCGAACGGCTTCGACAGCTTCTCGAGCAGGCCTCGGCGAGCTCCGGCGGGCACCGGGCGAGAACTCCACGCCCGCATAGAGGTCCTCGGTGTTCTCGCGGAACATCACGAGATCGATCCCTTCCTTGAAGTTCAGCGGGTTGCCCGGGATAGGCCTTGCAGGGCCGGAGGCAGACGTAGAGGTCGAAGAGCTGCCGCATCCGTACGATCGGCGAGCGGTAGATGAGTCCCTTGCCCCTGCAGCGCCGGAACGAGCTCGGCCTCCGCCGCCTTCGTCGGTTTCGACGTCACGGCGCCGAACATCGCGGCGTCGACGTCCCGGCAGGAGGTCGATGCGTCCGCTGCGGGAAGCGCGTCGCCCTCGGCGCGCCAGAACTCCCAGCCGATGTCGCCGTGGGTGTACGTCGCCGATACCCGAGGGCGTCGAGGACGATCCGGGCCGCCTCCATCACCTCTTTGCCGACGCCGTCTCCCGGCAGCCAGGCAATCCGGTACTGGGCCATGAACTCCTCCCGGAGGATGCTCTCCTCGACGGAAGTCCCTGCCCATGCGTCATTTGCATCAGTGCGGCGAGCGCAACGGCGGCCTCCGCCGCCGGAGATCGGACGCGGGCGGTCGCGGGTTTACTTGGGGGCCTTCTTCGCGGCCTTCGTGCAGGTCTCCTCGTCCGTCGGCATCCACTTGCCGTCGGGCCCCTGGAACTCGCCGGCGTGCTTCATCTCGGTCGCGCTGATCTTCGTAAAGATGTCCCGCGCTCCGGACTTCTGCCCGATGAAGACCATCGTCCCCTCGAAGGACAGGACGTTTCCATTCCAGCCCGGCGAAGTCTGCGAGCAGGCGCCGCCCATCGAGTCGAAGCAGTGCTCGACGAACACCTTCTGCCCCGGCTCGAAGCCCATGATCACTGCGGCATGGTACGGCATCGGGTTCGCGGACGTCTTCGTCTCGTCGTAGTGGATCAGGTACCAGAAGCCGTCCAGGGCGAGCTTCGCCGAAACGGTGCCTTCGCTGGCGTGCTCGGGGCCCATGGAGTTGCAAAGGCCTTCCCCTTGCAACCCCAGTTCCCGGCGAAATACGCGAGCTGCGACATTTCCGCCGCCGGCTTCGGCGGGGCCATCGGCTTGTCCTCGGCTAGAAGCGGCGCGGCGACGAGAGCCAGGACGAACAGCGTACTTAGAATTCCGTTTTTCATGGTTTCCCCCCCTTCGACCTCCATCTTATCCGGCCGCCGCCTCCGGCCTGGACACCCGTGTTCCGCGTACCTTCCGCCCGCGCCCCGCGCGTGATGCAAGGGAACCATGCCGGGCGCCGTGACAAAGGCCTACGTTCGCGGGGCGTCCACGCGAGGGACATGCCCATGAATCTCCATCCCTGTCGCTCCGTCCCGGATCTCTTTCTCAAGCGCGTTAGCGCCACACCCGACGCGCCGGCGTACCTGTCTCTCGAAGATGGCGCGTGGAAGCCTCTGACGTGGCGCCAGACGGGGAGACCGCGTCCGCGAGCTGGCGAACGGACTCCTCGCGCTCGGCCTCGCCCCCGGAGAGCGCGTCGCCGTCGTCTCCAACACGCGGGTCGAGTGGATCCTCGCCGACCTCGCCGTCCTCTGCGCGGGCGGCGTCACCGCCACCGTTTACGCGGCGTCGACGGAGGAGGACACCGGCTTCATCCTCGCCGACTCGAAGGCGGCGGTGGCGTTCGCCGAGGACGCCGTGCAGGCGCAGAAGATCCTGAAGCGGCGCGGGGAGCTGCCCGACCTCCGCCGGATCGTCCTGTTCGACGCGTCGGGGGGCCTCCCGGGCGACGCGCTGTCGCTCCCCGATCTCGCGGCGCTGGGTCGGCAATGGGAAGCATCGCACCCGGGCGCCCTCGAAGCGGCCGCGAAGGCGGCGGGACCCTTCGACCTCGCGACGATCATCTACACCTCCGGCACGACCGGCCGCCCCAAGGGGGTCGAGCTCCCGCACGACTGCTGGCTTTTCGTCGCCGAGTCGGTCGAGAAGACCGGCGTCATCGGCCCTTCGGACCTCCAGTACTTCTGGCTCCCGCTCGCGCACGTCTTCGGCAAGGCGGTCATCGCCGTCTGCATCGGGATCGGCATCCCCACGGCGGTCGACGGCCGCGTCGACCGGATCGGCGAGAACCTCGCGGTCGTGAAGCCGACGTTCGTCGGCGCGGTCCCGCGGATCTTCGAGAAGATCCACGGCAAGGTCCTCGGGCAGGCGCTCGCCGCGGGGGGCCTCAAGGCGGCGATCTTCCGCTGGGCGGTCGGCGTCGGCTCGAAGGTCGCGTCGGAGCGCCAGGCGGGACGCGGGCCCGGCCCGTGGCTTCGCTCCAGCACCGCCTCGCGGACCGCCTCGTCTTCCACAAGGTCCGGGACAGGTTCGGCGGACGGCTCCGCTTCTTCTTCTCGGGGAGCGCGCCGCTCGCGCGGGAGCTCGGAGAGTTCTTCGACGCCTTCGACGTGACGATCCTCGAGGGTACGGCCTGACCGAGTCGACGGCGGTGTCGTTCTTCAACCGGATCGGCGAGAACCGGTACGGAACGGTCGGGACTCCGATCCCGGGGACGGAGGTGAAGATCGCGAGCGACGGCGAGATCCTCCTCCGCGGCCGCGGCATCATGCGGGGTTACCACGGACTGCCCCAGGAGACCGCCGAGGCGCTCGACGCGGACGGCTGGCTGCATACCGGAGACATCGGCATCCTCGACGACGGGGGGCGGCTGGCGATCACCGACCGGAAGAAGGACCTGATCAAGACCTCCGGAGGAAAGTACGTCGCGCCGCAGCACGTCGAGGGGATGCTGAAGCTCGCGACGCCGCTCATCAGTCACGCGCTCCTCGTCGGAAACAACCGCCGCTACTGCGCGGCGCTCATCAGCCTGTCCGAGGAGGAGATTCTCGCGTGGGCCCGGACGGAAGGGCTGGAAGGAAAGCCCTACGACGAGCTCGTGCTCGACCCGCGCGTCGAGGTCCTCGTCCGCCCCCACGTCGACAGCGTGAACGCGGGACTAGCCCGCCACGAGACGATCAAGCGGTGGGCGATCCTTCCCTCCGAGCTCAAGATCGAATCGGGCGAGCTGACGCCCAGCCTGAAGGTCCGCCGGAAGGTCGTCGAGCAGCACTACCGCGCGCTTCTGGAGGAGCTCTTCGCCGAGAGACCGGAAGAGCCGGGCGCGTGAGCCGCTTCGCAGGCTCCTAGAGCTGCGCCTCGTTCACTCCGAGAGTCCGGACCATGGCGAGGAGACAGGCGTGCGCTCCGGGCGACCCCGCGAGGAGATTCCCGCGCGTCCTCCACGAGCCGCCGCCGTCGAAGTCGGTGACGACGCCCCCGGCCTCGGCGACGAGCAACGCCCCGGCGGCCGTGTCCCAGGGCGAGAGGCCGAACTCGAAGAAGCCGTCGAAGATCCCCGCCGCGCAGTAGGCGAGGTCGAGGGCCGCGCTCCCCGCCCGTCGGATCGAGCGAGAGCTCATGAAGACCTCCCGGAAGATCGTCAGGTAGAGGTCGATCTTCCGCTGCTGGCGGAAGGGAAAGCCCGTCGCGAGCGCGGCCCCATCGAGGGAGGCCCGCGGGGGCATCGCCGTCCGGGCGCCGTTCCGGAACGCGCCGCCCCCCGTCTCGGCGGCGAAGAGGTCCTCCTTCACGGGGTCCCAGATGACGCCGACCTGGATCGGGCCCAGGAGCCCCCCGCCCGTCCTCGCGATCGAGACCGCGAAGTGCGGAAAGCCGCGGACGAAGTTCGCCGTGCCGTCCAGCGGGTCGCAGATCCACGCGGGCTGGGACGCGTCCGCTCCGGAGAGCCCCGTCTCCTCGCCGAGGAAGACGTCCGACGGGAACGCGCCGAGGAGGGCCCGGCGGAGGAGTGCCTCGCTCTCCCTGTCCGCCTGGGAGACGACGTCGTTCTTCGCCTTCTCGACGACGGACGACGGCTCGATCGAGCCGAAACGGGAGAGCAGCACCTCCCCCGCTTCCTTCGCGGCCGCGACCGCGACTTCGAGGGGACTCGTCAATAGAAGTCCGAGCAGGAGAGGTAGTAGCCGCAGCCGGGCGTCTCGCAGCGGAGCTTGCAGGAGCGGTCGGCAAGGTCGGCGCCGCAGACGGGGCAGGTCCGGTAGGCGCGGCTCCCGGCGTCGGGAGCGGCCGCGCGGGGCCGCGGGGAATCGTGGGGCGCCGACCCGGCGCGGGGAAGAAGGTCGGGCGGCGGCTCGGGCGGCGAGGGAGGACGGCAGGCCATCAGTTGACGAGGGGCGAGGGGACGTCGCTCCCGTCGCCGTCGGTCAGCCGGTCGATCGCCGTCTGCGCCTGCTGCGTCTCGGGAAAGCGCTCGACGATCTCGGCATAGACCCGCTGGGCGAGGTCGCGGACGCCCAGCTCCTCGGCCACCTCCGCCCGCTGCAGGAAATTCTCCGGCTCGTCGGGGCGGAGCGCCGAGAGAAACGTCAGGACGCGGAATCGCCCGGCCTCGTCGTGCGCCCTGCCGTAACAGCCGGCGAGGTTGTGGAGGACCCGCTCGGCGATGACGGCGACGCCCGTCGGCTGCAGGAACTCCGACCGCCACCTCAGCTTCCCCGCCGACATCGACTGCACCTTGCGCCGGCATTCGTCCACGGTCAGGCGCGAGCCGCCGCCGAACGGGTCGACGAGGACCCCCGGCGCCGCACCGACACGGACGATGAAGTGCCCGGGCAGGCCGACGCCTTCGACCTGGAGGCCGGCGCGCTTCCCCACCTCGATCCAGACCGCCGAGAGGAGGATCGGCATCCCGCGGCGCCGCTCGAGGACCGGGTGGAGGAGGCAGTTTTCGGGATGGTAGTAGTCGTCCTCGTCGCCGCTGAAGCCCTCCTCGGTTCCCAGGACGTCCGCCAGCGCGCGCGCCTGGAAGAACGCGGT
The DNA here is from genome assembly GCA_963821435.1 of uncultured Acidobacteriota bacterium. Lineage (GTDB taxonomy): Bacteria > Acidobacteriota > Thermoanaerobaculia > UBA5066 > UBA5066 > DAOMFB01. Next base: position 2,587 of record CAWGDR010000003.1, on the reverse strand, counting down.
CGAACCCTCCGCGATCCGCCCCGCGACCCGGGCCGCGAACGCCTCGAGCGCCGTTTCGTCCGCCGCCCGCACGGCGTCCGACGCCCCCGCGACGGCATGCAGCGCCGCGACGAGGTCCTCGGCCCGCACCGCCGCGACGAACGCCGCGAGGGTCCGCTCGTCCTCCGGGCTCCAAAGCTCCTTCACGGCGCTAATCTACACGGGGGCCGGCGGCCGCGTCGACCCGTTTCGAACAGAGGGCGGACGATCGTTCCATGATGCACAGCCACCGGGTCGTCGTTCTGGGAGGGGGATTCGGCGGACTCGCCGCGGTCCGATCCCTCGCGCGCCTCCCCGTCGACGTGACGCTCGTCGACCGGAGGAACTTTCACCTCTTCCAGCCGCTCCTCTACCAGGTGGCGACCGGAGCCCTCTCCCCCGCCAACATCGCGGTTCCGCTCCGCTCGGTCTTCAAGCGGCGGAAGAACGTGCGCGTCCTCCTCGGGACCGCCGTCGGCCTGGACGCGAAACGAGGCGTCCTTCTCCTTTCGGACGGCGAGCTCCCTTACGACGCGCTCGTCGTCGCGGCCGGCGTGAGGCACCACTACTTCGGGAAAGAGTCGTGGGAGCGGCTCGCGCCGGGGCTGAAAACGATCGAAGACGCGACGGAGATGCGGCGGCGGATCCTCCTCGCCTTCGAGGCCGGCGAGCGCGAAGCCGACCCGGCGCGGCGCCGGGCGCTCCTGACGTTCATCGTCGTCGGCGGCGGACCGACCGGCGTCGAGCTGGCCGGCGCGCTCGCGGAGATCGCCCGCCACACGCTGACGAACGAGTTCCGGGCCCTCGACCCGTCCGAGGCGAACGTCGTCCTTCTCGAGGGCGGAGGGCGCCTCCTGCCGACCTATCCGCCGGATCTTTCGGCGGCGGCCTCCCGGGCGCTCGACCGGCTCGGCGTGACGGTGAGGACCTCCGCGCTCGTCACGAACCTCTCGGACGGACTCGTCCGCGTCAGGCAGGGCGGCTCGGAGGAGGAGCTTCGGGCGAAGACGGTCCTCTGGGCCGCGGGCGTGGCCGCCTCGCCGTTCGGCGCGGCGCTCGCGAGGGAATCCGGAGCGCTCCTCGACGCCGCCGGGCGCGTCGCCGTGGGGCCCGACCTCTCCCTCCCGTCCCGGCCGGAGATCTTCGTCGTGGGGGACCTCGCCGCGCGAAACGACGAGAGCGGGAAACAGCTTCCGGGTGTCGCGCAGGTCGCGATGCAGGAGGGACGGCACGTGGCGCGCGTTCTCGCGGCCCGGCTGAGAGGAACGGCCCCGCCGCCGCCGTTCCGCTACCTCGACCTCGGCAGCATGGCGACGATCGGCCGCGGCGCGGCCGTCTGCGACCTCGGCGCCGTCCGCTTCAACGGGTACCTCGCCTGGCTGGCGTGGCTCTTCCTGCATCTCATGTACATCGTCCAGTTCGGCAACCGCGTCCTGATCTTCGTCCAGTGGGCCTGGAACTACCTCACCTGGAACCGCGCCGCCCGGCTCATCACGGAACGCCCCCGGTCCGATCAGTGACGCCGGACGACCGAGTCGAGGATCATCAGGAAGGCGTTCTGCTGCTGCGGCTCCGTCTTGTTGATGACCGCGAGGCAGGCTTCCTGGGGAAAGAGGACATGGAGGTCGTCGGCCGGACGCTCCGAGAGGATGACGATCCGCCGCCCGGCGACGCCGCGCTGCTTCGCGAGCTCCAGCACCTTCCGGCCGCCGAAGAGGGGCAGCTCGAGGTCCACCATCAGGAGGCTCACGTCCTCGCCGAGGCGCGGGAGGGCCTCGAGCGGGTCGCCGTAGGCCTCGAACGACACGGACGATCCGTAGCGCGCCGCAAAGACGGCCCGCCAGGCCTCGGCGTAGAGGGGCGACGCGTCGACGAGGACGATCCGCTTGACCCGGGAAACGGCCGCGGCTCCCGCCGCGGGAGGTGCCGGCGATGCCGGCGGAGGCGCCTTCACCATCGGGTCCCTCATGCCACAGGCGGCAGGAGGCCGCCTGATCTGGACCAGACCTCTCGCCCGCCGACCCAGGTCCGTTCGACGCGGCCCTTCAAGGTCCGCGCGATCCACGGCGAGTTCCGGGACTTCGAGAGGAAGCCGTCCGGCGTCACGGCCGTCGACTTCGTCGTCGAGAAAAGGACCACGTCGCCCGGCGCCCCCTCGGCGAGGGTGCCGTAGGGAAACCCGAAAAGCCGGGCCGGCGCCGTCGAGAGGACCTCGACGAGCCGCGAGAGCGAAAGGTGCTTCGGGAGGAGAAGGGCGTCGACGAGAACCGGGAGAGCCGTCTCGAGCCCGGTCACGCCGAACGGCGCGTCCGCGAACTCCAGCGCCTTCTCGTCCGCGTGGTGCGGCGCGTGGTCGGTGGCGACGCAGTCGATCGTCCCGTCGGAGAGCGCGGCCACGAGGGCCTGCCGGTCGGCCTCGGACCGGAGGGGCGGGTTCATCTTGAACCGCGTGTCGTAGCCGGAGCGGACGACCTCCTCGTCCGTCAGCGTCAGGTGATGCGGCGTCACCTCGCAGGAGACCGCGACTCCCTTTCGCCGCGCGTTCCGGATCGCGTCGAGGCTCTCGCGC
>CAWGDR010000002.1:0-72005 GCA_963821435.1 uncultured Acidobacteriota bacterium | reverse complement strand
GACATCGCGAGCACGTTGAAGCGAACGAGACGATCCATGCCGGCGATGCCGATCGCCGAGAGCAGCGCGCCGATCGTCGTCGAGGATCAGGGTCACGAATAGCGCCACGAGCACGAGCACCCCCAGTGTGCCCCCGGCATAAGAAGCGAAGCTGGGAATGCTGGCGACGGCGAAGACGAAAATGATCGTCATGCCGGCGAGCAGAATGTTGAGTGCGATCTCGTTCGGCGTCTTCTGCCGCTGCGCGCCCTCGACGAGAGCGATCATGCGGTTGAGGAACGTCGAGCCGGGTCGCCGGGATGATCCGCACCTTGATCCAGTCGGAGATCACCTGCGTTCCGCCGGTAACCGCCGAACGGTCGCCGCCGCTTTCGCGGATCACCGGCGCCAACTGCCGGTGATTGCCGCCTCGTTGACCGAGGCGACGCCGTCGATCACCTCGCCGTCGCTCGGAATGAGGTCGCCGGCCTCGACCAGGACGACATCGCCCGGCTTCAGCTTCGGTCGCCGATACCTGCCGCCATTCATCCGAACCGGGGGCAAGCAGCTTTGCCGTCGTTTCCGTCTTCGTCTTTCTCAGCGTTGCCGCCTGCGCCTTGCCGCGGCCCTCGGCAACCGCCTCCGCAAAGTTGGCGAACAGCACGGTGAACCAGAGCCAGAGATTGATCTGGAAGGCGAAGCCGGTGTGGCCGGCGCCGGTGACGAGGTCGCGGATGAACAGGAGTGTCGTCAGCGTGGCGACCACCTCGACCGTGAACATCACGGATTCCGCACCATGACGCGCGGGTCGAGCTTCTTGACCGCCTCGACGGCCGCCGGCCCGAGGATTTTCGGATCGGTCAGCGTGGCGACCATCCGCTTGCGGGTATGGGAGAGTTCCATGGGATGCCTCTCAGGATCAGTAGAGTGTGCCGGCGTTCATGGCGAAGTGCTCGGTCACCGGGCCGAGTGACACCGCCGGGAAGTAGGTCAGGCCGCCGACAATGAGAATGACGCCGACGAGCAGGCCGACGAACAGACCACCGTGGGTCGGGAAGGTGCCCTCCGAGGCCGGCGCGATCTTCTTGGCCGCCAGCGAACCCGCTATGGCCATCATCGGCACGATCATCAGGAAACGGCCGACGAACATCGCTGTACCGAGCGTCGTGTTGTAGAACAGCGTGTTGGCGCTGAGCCCGGCAAACGCGCTGCCGTTGTTCCCCGTCGCCGAAGTGTACGCGTAAAGGGCCTCGCTGAAGCCGTGTGGTCCGGCGTTGGCGAGGCCGGCGAGGCCAGGCGACGACCACCGCGATCGCGGTGAAGCCGAGGATCGAAAGCGGCAGGATGAGGATCGCCAGCATCGCCATCTTGACTTCCTTCGCCTCGATCTTCTTGCCGAGGTATTCAGGCGTTCTGCCGACCATGAGCCCGGCGATGAACACGGCGAGGATGGCGAACAGCAGCATTCCGTAAAGGCCGGAGCCGACGCCGCCGAAGATGATTTCGCCCAGCATGATGTTGACAATCGGGACCATGCCGCCGAGCGGCATGTAGCTGTCGTGCATCGAGTTGACGGCGCCGCAGGAGGCATCGGTCGTGACTGTCGCGAACAGGGCGGAGTTGGCGATGCCGAAGCGAACTTCCTTGCCTTCCATGTTGCCGCCGGAAGGATCGACGCCGAGTGCGGCGAGGGCCGGGTTGCCTTGCGCCTCGGCCCAGTACGCCGTCGCCACACCGGCAAGGAAGAGGACGCCCATGACTGCGAAGATTGCCCAGCCCTGACGCTGATCGCCGACCATGCGGCCGAAGACGTTGGTCAGGGCCGCGCCGATCGAGAAGATCAGGACCAACTGGACCAGGTTGGTGAGCGCGTTCGGGTTCTCGTAAGGATGGGCGGAGTTGGCGTTGAAGAAGCCGCCCCCATTGGTGCCCATCATCTTGATGACCTCCTGCGAAGCCACCGGCCCCTGCGCGACCACCTGTTTGGCGCCCTCGAGCGTCGTCGCTTCCACGTAGGCGTTCAGGTTCTGCGGCACCCCCTGCCAGACGAGAAACAGCCCGACCACGATCGAGATCGGCAGCAGCAGGTAGAGCGTGCAGCGGACGAGATCGACCCAGAAGTTGCCGACCGTCTGCGCCGAACGGCGGGCGAAGCCGCGGATCAGTGCAACCGCGAGCGCAATACCGGTCGCCGCCGAGACGAAGTTGTGCACCGTCAGCCCGGCCATCTGCACCAGGTAGCTCATCGTGCTCTCGGGCACGTACGACTGCCAGTTGGTGTTGGTGACAAAGCTGATCGCTGTATTGAACGCGAGATCGGGCGCAACCGCATCGAGGTGCTGCGGATTGAACGGCAGCAGCGCTTGCAGACGCTGCAGCGCATAGAGACTGACGAACCCGGCAAGGCTGAACGCCAGCATGGCGACCGCATAGATCACCCAGCTCTGCTCCACGCGCTCGTCGACGCCGGCAACCCGGTAGAGAGCCACCTCGATGGGCCGCAGCACCGGCGAGAGCATCGTCCGCTCACCGCTGAATACCCGCGTCATATAGCCGCCGAGCGGCTTGGTCAGCGCGACCACGATCAGCGCGAAGATCGCGATCTGCATCCATCCATTGATTGTCATGATCGAAGCCTCAAAACCGCTCTGGCCGGACCAGCGCATAGACGAGGTAGGCGAGCAGCCCCAGTGTCACGATGCCGGCGAGCGCGTAATCAAGTCCCATGACCGCCTCACAGACGCTCGCAGACGGTGACGTAGGCGATCGAGATCGCGAACAGGGCAATCCCGAGAGTGAGGACGAGCATGTCCATCAATGCGCTCATCATTGCTCCTCCAACCAGATTTGACGCCGCCCGCAAGCGGCGAGCAGCTGCCTGCAACATCGGCGGGATCGTCATATAAAGACCAGATCGAATAGCGGGCATCGTTATATAAATTCCATATACGAGGAGTTTCCCAGCCGGCGCACCCGGTCCTGTTCTTCGGCCTTTTCCGGACTTGCACTTGTCAGGGCATTTGGGGCCGACGATCGCCGATCATGCGAGGATCGCCTGGCCTGCTTCCGCCGCTGACGGCAGCGGATCGATCTGCAGGGCCATTTCCGGCGAGACGGCGAAAACTGCGCGTTCGGGTATTTCGCGCCAGTGTTCGTTCGAAATCGGCTCTGAAGCGATCACGATTGCACGATAGCTGCGCCGCGAGTCGTGGCGGATGTGCGGAAAGCCACAGACCTCACAGTCATGAACACCCGAGCGCTCGACATAATGCAGCGTCCGCCCCCAGCGGCAGCCGACCAGCCGCTCGCCATCGGTCAGAAGGATGTTCAGCCCGATCCTGGCGGCGGAATCCATTTGGTGGCACCAAGTAGCAATCTGCCCGAGGACTTGGTGAAGTATTTCGCGCAGTGGCCGAGCCGGAGCCAATCATCAGTTGAGAGGTCACCCGGCCGAACGAGACCTCGGTCAGGTCGCTCTTCCGCGCGAGCTTCACCGCCACGCTCGTGAGCTTGTGCGAGGGATCCATCCGGTCTATGTAGGTCTCGAGCGGGATCTGGATGCCGTTCGCGTCGAGGTACATCTCCTCGTTGAAGATCTGGATCCGGTCCTGCAAGCCGACGATCCGGTACGGAACGCCCTCGACGACGATGTCGCGCCCGACGGGGTCGGCGCCCCCGAAGAGCTTCGCCCCGAGCGTCGCCCCGACGACGGCCACGGTGCTCCGCCGCTTCATGTCGTCGTCGGCGAGGCCGCGCCCCGAGGCGATGGGCCGGTTCATGTAGCGGCCGTACTCCGGCGTCAGGCCGGTGACGAACATCCGCTCGATGCCTCCCGGCGTCCTCACCGAGGAGCGCTTCGTCGCGCGCGGGAGGAAGGCGAGGACCTTCTCGTGCGGGACCGTGAGGCGGGGGAGGTCCTCGGTCCGGAAGCCGGGCGACATGGCGAAGCGCTTCTGCTCCTCGGAGGTCTGCGCCTGCTTGGCCTGGACGACCGCGGTGCCGTCCCAGGCCATCCCGGCGAAGCCCGTCCCGACCTTGTCGAGGATGCCGTCGAGGACCGACGTCATGACGACGAGGGCGAAGACGCCGAGCATCAGGAGCGTCAGCGTCAGCATCGAGCGAAGCTTGTGGGACCAGAGCTCGAGGAAGCCCCCCTTCACGACCTCCCAGATCAGCCCGATCCGCGCGCCGGCGGAGAGTCTCCGGACCTTCGGGGCGGGAGCCGGAACCGCCGGCGCCTCGAGGACGACGCTACTCATAGTGCAGCGCCTCCATCGGGGAGAGCCGCGAGGCCTTCCACGCCGGGTAGATGGCGAAGACGAAGCCGAAGACGAGGGCGAGGAGAAAGGAGACGAGGAAGCTCTTCGGGTCCATCCAGAGCGGGACCTCGAGGACCTTCGCGATGACCTTCGAGAAAAGGGCGCCGAGCCCGAACCCGACGAGGCCGCCGAGCGTCGTCAGGAGGAGCGCCTCGGTCATGAACTCCTTGAAGATCTCGCGGCCCGAGGCTCCGATGGCCATCTTCACCCCGACCTCGCGGACCCGCTCCTTCAGCGAGGCGAGCTGGATGTTGACGTTCACCATCCCGCCGCCGATGAGCGACAGGATCCCCGAGAGGAGGAAGACCATGTTGTAGACCTGCCCCTGGCTCTGGCGCTTCTTCACGCGGGCGGCGATGTCGTCGATGCGGAAGTCCTCCTGCTGCCGGTGGCTCGCCTTCAGGACGGACGTCAGCCCCTTCGAGAAGAGGTCCATGAGGCCGAGCGTCGGGATCTTGAAGACGACGCGGTCGACGCGCTGGTGGACGTCCCCCTGCATCCGGTTGGCGACGAAGGTGGCCGGGAGGGCGATGATCCGGTTCCGCCAGGCGAAGACGTTCCCCTCGTTCTCGCGCCAGCGGAAGACCTTTTCCTTCAGGACGCCGACGACGGTCACGGGCGTGTCCCCGACGCGGATGACCTGCCCGACGGCGTCGCCGTTCGGGAAGAAGACCGAGACCGCCTCGGCGCCGAGGAGGGCGACCGGGGCGGCCTTCTCGAGGTCCTCGGCCGCGAACGCCCGCCCGGACTCGACCTCGTAGCCGTTCATCGGGAGGTAGTCGGCGGCGATCCCCCGGATGTCCCGGTCGCGGTCGGCGTACGGGGAGCGGACGCGCGCCTTTCCGAACTTCTCGACGCTGAAGGCCTGGACCGCCTTCTCGTCCACCCGCTCGCCGTCGCGGGCGTCCCGCGCGGCGGAGGCCGAGGTTCGCGTTCTGGAGCGCCGTCGGCGTCGTGCCGTCCCGGATCGCGCCTGCCGGCTGGACGTTCAGCTTGTCGAAGCCGCCCCGCTTCATCCAGGCGTCGTCCGAGTGGCGCCGCATGCTGTCGGAGATGGAGAAGCCACCGAGGACCGAGGCCACGCCGAGCATCACGCCGAGCGCCTGCAGGACCGAGCGTCCGAGGTTCTCCCGGATCTCGGTCCACGCGCTCCGCATCCGCTCGCGGAAGCCGCCGGTCATCTTCATCAGGCCGCCCTCTCCTCCTCCCGGACGACGAGGCCGTCCTGGAGCTCGACGCGGCGGCTCGCGAGCGCCGCGATCTTGGGGTCGTGCGTGACGAGGAGGACCGTGTTCCCCTGCCGGTTCAGCTCCGAGAAGAGCTCCAGGACCTCGGCGCCGGTCTTCGAGTCGAGGGCGCCGGTCGGCTCGTCGGCGAGAAGAAGGGCCGGCCGGTTCGCGAGCGCGCGCGCGATGGCGACGCGCTGCCGCTGCCCGCCCGAGAGCTGCGCCGGGAGGACGGTCGCCTTCTCGGGGATCCCCACCTTCTCGAGCATCTCGAGGGCCCGCGCCCTTCCGCTCCTTCCGCGGGAGGCCGGCGTAGAGGAGCGGCAGCTCGACGTTCCGGAGGACGTTCGCCTTCGGGAGGAGGTTGTAGCTCTGGAAGACGAACCCGATCTTCTCGTTCCGGATCCGGGCGAGCGCGGCGCCCGTCAGCCCTTCCACCGCCTCGCCGTCGAGCTGGTAGCGCCCGGCGGTCGGGGAGTCGAGGCAGCCGAGGATCGCCATGAGCGTCGACTTTCCCGAGCCCGACGGCCCGACCAGCGCCACGAATTCCCCGCGGGAGACGGCCATGTCGATCCCGCGCAGGGCGTGGACGGCCATGCCGTTCGACCCGAAGACCTTCGTCAGCCCGCCCGTTTCGATGATGTTCGACATGTGCTGCGTCTCCGTCTTCAGCCTCTGGTCGGGGGGCCCGGGGGGATCGAGAACCCCGGGATCAGATTCAGTTGTCATCATCTTTCTCCACCTTGCGGCGCGTCGGGTCCTCGAGGGAGACCTGCTCCGTCCCCTTGAGGCCGGAGAGGATCTCGACCCGCTCGAGCGTCGCGACGCCGGCGTTCACCGGCACGGCCTCGAAGTAGTCCTTCCAGTTCTCGGAGAGCCAGCTGAACTTGCTTCGCCCGGAGAGGCCCTCCTTCGCCTTCTCGATCTGGGGCTTCTTCAGGTCGGCCTTGAGGCGGTAGACGACGGTCTGCCCCTCCTTCCGCTGGAGCGCCTCGAGCGGAATGGAGACCGCCTTCTCGCGCTTCTCGCCGAGGATCTCGACGTTCGCGCTCATTCCGGTCCGGTAGGCGTCCGAGAGGTTGTCGAGCGCGATCTCGATCGGGAAGACCTTGATCTTCTCGAGGAGCTTGGCGGCGGGCGCCACGAAGCGGACCTTCCCGTTGAAGACCTTCTGCGGGTAGGCGTCGAGCGTGATCCGGACCTGCTGAGAGACGGCCACCTTCGCGATGTCGACCTCGTTCAGGTTGACCTTGATGATCAGCGACTTCAGGTCGGCCACCGTGAAGAGGACCGTCCCCGCGTTGAACGACGAGACCCCCGAGGTGACCGTCTCGCCCAGCTCGACTCCCTTCGTGATGACGACGCCGTTCATCGGGCTCGTGACCCGGGCCTTCTGGGTGGAGGCCTCGCCCGAGATCGGGATGCCGCGGTCCTGGACGATCTGGTAACGGGTCGTCGCCGCCTTCAGGGCGTCGGCGGCGAGGTCCCGCTTCATCTGGTAGTCCTTCAGCGTCTCGCGGCCGATCAGCCCGTCGTTGAAGAGGCGTTGCTGGGCGGCGTACTGCCGCTCCGCGTCGCGGAGGGAGAGCTCGGCCGTCGTGACGGAGGAGTTCACGTCGGAGAGCGACTGCGCCTGGTTGACGTCGGGCTCGACCTCCGCGAGGAGGTCGCCGATCCTCACGACGGCTCCTTCCCGGACCTTCAGGCTGACGACGCGGCCGGAGACGGCCGACTTCACGTCGACCTTCGTCTCGGGCTCGACGACGCCGACCTCGCGGACGGAGACGACGAGGTCCTCGGCCGAGACCTTTCCGAGCCGGAAGGGGAGGCGACTTCCTTGCCGTCTTTCGGCTTGTCCTTCGCCCGCGCGGCGAAGACGGCGCCGGCGCCGCCCAGGATGGCGACCCCCGCGACGATCAGGATCAGTCTCTTGCGCTTGGGGTTCATCGGCCTCTCCTCCTGCTCCGGACCCGGTTTCCATCCGTTCGATGTGACGAAACGGCCCGCCCGATGGCGATGGATTCCTGTCTTCTACCTATACGGAAGGCGATCGCGAAAGTTCGGAGCGCGATTCGCCATGTTCGTCCTCTGGAGGCACTGTGACGTCCTGTCACATGCGGAACCCGGCCGATCGGGACGGCAGGGCGCGAAGCCAGCCTCAGACGCGAGGCACCCGTTGCTGCTCTTCGAGCCGTCCCAGAAGGCGCAGCAGTCCGTCCAGGATCGTCAGCGGATGGGGCGGGCAGCCCGGGATGAAGAGATCGACCGGCAGCGACGCGATCCGGCGCCGTCGTGGACTGCTCGGGATGGCCGGCGTAGGGCCCGCCCGCGATGGCGCAGGCGCCGACGGCGATCACGATCTTCGGCGGCGGCACCGCGTCCCAGGTCTTCTGCAGCGCGAGCCGCATGTTCTCGGTCACCGGGCCGGTGATCAGCAGGCCGTCCGCGTGGCGCGGCGAGGCGACGAACTGGATGCCGAAGCGTCCGATGTCCCAGCCGATCGTTCCGAGCACGTTGACGTCGGCCTCGCAGGCGTTGCAGCCGCCCGCGCTCACCTGACGCGCAGCTTCAGCGAGCGGCCGAACAGCCGGCGGAGCTTCTCGTCGAGCGCCGTCCGCGAGGCGCAGGTCCTGCTCCGCGAACGACGAGATCCTCGCGCGCTGCGGGTCGCGAGCCGGTAGTCGTCCGTGAACGTGATCGCGCCCTCCGGGCAGGCGGCGACGCACTCGGTGCAGAAGAGGCAGCGGCCGAGGTCGAGCGCGAGCGCGCCGTCGGCGACGATCGCCTCGGTCGGGCAGGCGTCGGCGCATTCGCGGCAGCCGTCCGGGCACTTCGACGGCGTCGAGCCGCGGGCGCGCCCCGGAAGCGGTCGGGCAGGGGCGGCGGCTCGCCGTCCGGGATACGCCATCGTCCGGTGGCCCTGTGCAGCGCGCGCGAGGAGCGCTTTCAGCATGCGGGCTTCGCGCTCACAGGTCGTGGCCGCAGTACGAGAGGTTGAAGCTCTTGTTGCAGAGCGGGAAGTCGGAGATCTGGCCGTCCGCGCAGCGCGAGCGCCAGCCCGAACCAGTTGTGGAACGACGGGTCGACGATCTTGTAGCGGCGGAAGCGGCCCGCCGCGTCCGTCGATCGCGACGTGGCAGATCTCGCCGCGCCAGCCCTCGATGAGGGCCACGACGAGCGACTCCGGCGCGAGCGGCTCCGGCCGCGACGCGCCTCGCCGCCGGCGGGCAGCGCCGTCGAGCTGCTCGAGGATGAACGCGACCGACCGCTGGATCTCGAGCCAGCGGACGTAGGCGCGGGCGTTGACGTCGCCGTGATGGGCCGGTCATCACGGGCACGTGGACGAACCGGTAGATGCCCGAGGGAAAGTCGTGCCGCACGTCCCGCACGATCCCGCAGGCGCGCGCCGCGGCCCGACGAGGCCGATGGCTCGCCGCCGTCGTCGCGGCGCGACGACGCCGGTCCTCTCGAAGCGCGCCATGCACGCTGGGCGTCTCCCAGAGCAGCTCCACGGCGTCCGTCACGTCGCGTTCGCGCGACGGTCGAGCCGTGATCGCAGCGACGTCGACTTGCGCGGCGCTCGAGGTCGAAGCCGACGCCGCCCGGCCGGACGAGCCCGCGCCCGAAGCGGATGCCGCAGAGCTCGGCCGTGAGGTTCAGGAAGTCGCCGCGGAGGCGCCCGCAGAACGACGCGGTGGGCAGGATAGGCGACGTCGCCCGCCAGCGCGCCGAGGTCGCCGATGTGGTTGGCGAGCCGCTCCAGCTCGAGCGCGATGCCGCGAAGCGCGTGGGCGCGCGCGGGCACCGCGGTCCGGGCCAGCGCCTCCACGGCCTGGCAGTAGGCCAGTCGCATGGCCGATCGTCGTGTCGCCGGCGGCGGTCTCGACGTAGGGCAGCGTCCGCTTGTGCGGCCCGCCCACGAGCGCGCGCTCGATGCCGCGATGCTGATAGCCGAGCGCGATCTCGAGGTGAAAGACCTCCTCGCCGTGGCACTGGAACCGGAAGTGCCCGGGCTCGATGACGCCGGCGTGGACCGGACCGACGGCCACCTCGTGCACCTCGTCGCCCTCGACCCGGAAGAAGTCGGTCACCCCGGGAAGGATCGCGGCGTCGTCAGGCCGGTCCCAGGCGTCGAAGCCCGGGCGATACGAGTGATGGAAGCGCACCGGCTTCAGCCACGGGTGCCCGTCGGACCGGACGCCGTACTGCTCCGCGATCTCGCGCTCGAAGAGGTGAGCCTGCGGGACTTCGGCGGACGACGGATTCGAAGGCCGTTCCGTCGCAGGCCGAACGCGCGACGAGCGAGACGCGCCCGTCGCGTCGTCCGCGAGGACGGCCTGAGCAGGACACGCGCCGCCGTTTCGCCCGCCGCCGAAGTAGGCCGACGACGCGGCGCCCCTGTCGCGACGCCCCCGAGACGAGCCACTCGCGGAACGTCCGCGAGCGGCGAGCTCGGGCACGTCCGAAGAGGAACGGACGCGCCCGTTCCGCGTGGCGCGCGGCCGTCGCCGGTCACGAGGCGCCCTCCAGCATCCGGGCGGCCCCGCGACCAGGTCCCGGACCGGCTTCGGGGATCCAGAGGCCCATGACGACGACGATCAGCGCAGAGCCGCCAGGATCGGCGCGGTCTTCCAGAAGCCGTCCCGGTAGCGCGGTCGTCCTGCCGGCCGCGGCGAGATCGGCCCGTGGACCACCGCGAGCACCGTCGAGCCCATGCCGACGAAGATGACGAGCGAGGAAGACGAGGAAGAGGGCGGCCGCGACGAATGGCGCCGCCGTCGATCGCGCCGCGTCAGGATCGTGAACTCGCTGATGAACGGCCCGAACGGCGGCGAGCCGGTGATCGCGAGGAACCCGGCCAGGAAGAGGGCGCCGGAGACGGGCAGCCGGCGGAGGGCGCCGCTCACGTCGTCGACCGTCTTGCTCCCGTAGGCGCGGTGGATGTTCCCGGCGGAGAGAAAGAGAACGCCCTTGGTGAGCGCGTTGTTGATGACGTGCAGGAGCGCGCCGAAGACGCGCGACGCCGCCCGACGCCGATGCCCAGGACCAGGATGCCCATGTGCTCGACGCTGGAGTAGGCGAGCATCCGCTTGAAGTCGCGCTGGCCGGACCATGAAGGCCGCGGCAACGGCCATGGAGAGCAGCCCGAAGGCGAGGAGGAGCTCGCGCGCGAACGGCCCCTCGCCCGGCCGCCTGCATCACCCGGTAGACGCGCAGAAGCGCGAGGAACGCGCAGTTCGTCATCCCGCCGGCGAGCAGCGCGCCCGACGAGCCCGGGCGCCTCGCCGTAGGCGTCGGGCTTCCAGGTGTGCATCGGCGCGAGCCCCATCTTCGTGCCGTAGCCGACGAGAAGGAGGACGAACGCCGCCCGCAGCCACGGCCGCGACAGCAGCCCGGCGTGCTCGAGGAGGGCCCCGAAGAGCAGGCTCTCGTCTCCGGACGCGCCGTGGAGCGCCGCGTACGCCAGGAAGAGCGAGCCCAGGAGCGCGAGCGCGATCCCGACCGAACCGATCAGGAGGTACTTCCACGCCGCCTCGAGCGAGCGGGCGTTCTGGTTGAAGTAGATGAGAGGCGCCGTCGAGAGCGTCGCGCCTTCGACGGCCACCCAGACGACCGCCAGGTGCTGCGCCAGCGTGATCGCCGTCGCCATCGACAGGAAGGTGAGGATGCCGACGCAGAAGACCCGGTTGTCCCGTTCCTTGCGCTGAGCCGCAGGTATCCGACGCCGTAGAACGCGCAGAGGGTGAAGAGCACGGCGACGACGCCAGGACGAGATGCCCGAGCGGGTCGACCGCGAACCAACCGCCGAGCGCCGTGTCGCCGGAGCCGCACGGCGAGCGCCCCGCCAGATGAAGTACGGCCACGCCGGCGACGACCAGCGGACGCACCCGCGCCGAGGGCGTCGCGAGCGCGGCGAGGGCGCCGAGGAGCGGCAGGACGATGAGCCCGAGCAGCAGCATCCGTCAGTCCGTGAGCTCCGAGAGCCGCTCGCGTGTCGAGCGAGCCGAACTCCCGCTGGATGTGGTTCATGACGATTCCCATGACGAAGATCCCGACGAGGAGGTCGAGGAGGACCCCCACCTCCACGAGGGCCGGCATGGCTTCGTGAGGAGCTGGGCGAAGACGAAGATCCCGTTCTCGAGGATGAGGTATCCGGTGACCTGGGAGATGGCCTTGCGGCGGGTCGTCAGGAGGAGGAAGCCGGCGAAGAGCGTCCCGAGCGCCACGGGCACGACCAGGAGATCCCGGTGCTCCGGCACGAGCGGAAGCCGGCTGGCAAAGAGCGTCGTGGCCCCCGTCCCGACGGCGCAGAGGAGCACGGAGGGGACGAAGCCCAGGTACGGCTCGACTTCGTGCTGGATGTGCACCTCGCGGAGGGCCCGATAGAGCATGGACGGAATCACGACCGCCTTGACGACCCCCGCCACGACGACGAGGCCGAGGAGGCGGAGCGTCGGGGCCGGCGTGAAGAGCAGCGGAAAGATGCTCACGAACAGGCCCTGCAGCGCGGCGGCGCGGACGCAGGCCTTCAGGTTCGACGACCCGAGAGCGAGGAAGTTCATCGTCACGGCGAGGATCAGGACGGAGGCCGCGGCTTCTCTCATCGCCTACCTCAGGAGGAGAACCACGGCGAAGCCGCGCCAGGAGCGTCGGGTGACGAGCAGCTGGGGGACGCGGATGAGCCGGAGCCGCGCCATGCTCGATTCGACGAGCCCGACGGCCACGCTCACGACGAGGAGGCCGCCGACGAAGAACACGAGGTCGAGGGCGTCCCGGCCGGCGCCTGTCGGGATCACCAGCGTCACGATCAACGTGGCGAAGACGGTGAGCTTCAGCGCGGCGCCGTAGAGGATGAAGCCGAACGCCGGCCCGGCGTGGTCGAGGACCATCACCTCGTGGATCATCGTCAGCTCGAGATGGGTGTTCGGGTCGTCGAACGGCACCCGCGCGTTCTCGGCGAGGAAGGACGATGAACCAGCTGGCGAGGACGAGGACGATCGACGCGCTCGCCTTCTGCCAGGCTCCGGCCGCGCGGACGTCGAGCATGTGCGTCAGCGACAGGGAGCCCGAGAGGCGAGCGAGAGCCAGCAGGCCGAAGAGGAGCGCCGGCTCCGCGAGGGCCGAAAAGGTCACCTCGCGCGCGGCGCCCATTCCCTCGAACGGCGAGCCCGTGTCCAGGGCGGCCGTGGCGACGAAGAACCGGGCCAGCGCGAACAGGTAGACGAAGAGGATCATGTCTCCCGTGAACGAGAGGCAGGCGGGCGCGCCTCCGAGGGGCAGCAGGAGGGCCGCGACGACCGGCGCCACCACGGACAGAACCGGCCCGGCGAGGAAGACCCAGGTCGTCGTCCGGCTGACGACGAAACCCTTCCGGAGGAGCTTGCCGAGGTCGTAGTAGGCCTGAAGCACGGGCGGCCCGCGGCGCCCCGCCACGAGGGCCTTCGTCTTGTTGATCACGCCGAGCAGGAAGGGCGCGCCGACGAGCACGACGAGGAGGTGCGCCACCGAATTCATCGTACGGAGCTCCACGCGAGGAGGAGCACGAGGGTGACGACGATGTAGAGGAGGTAGGCCTGGATGCGACCCGCCTGGATGAGGCGCGCGAAGCCGAGGAGAGACCGCCGCGCGAGAGGCCGGGGAGCAGGAGACGGTCGAGCACCGGATCGGGCGCATGACTCTCGAATCGCTGGTTCGCCGCGGGAAACGGGCCGTCCACGCGCGGGCGGTGCTCCGTCCGGCAGGCATGGCCCAGCGGAAGAGCGCGACGAGGAGCTGGGCGAAGGACGAAGCCGTGTACTGGATCCGGGGCCCCGGCGAGGCGTACCCGCAGTCCCACGTCGTCGTCAGCGCCGCGGGCCGCGTCAGCGCCGCGGCGGCGATGCCCGCGGCGCGCGAGTACGCCGAGAAGGAGGAGGGGCACCCCGCCGAGGGCGCCGAGGTCGGCGTTCACCGGCAGCCCGCCCGCGCCGCCGAGGAGAGCGTCCGCCGAGCGGCGGCCGAGGCCGGCCGCGCCGGCCGGCCAGAGGCCGATCACCGCGCAGGACAGGGCGAGGGCCCCCATCGAAAAGCGCATCGACCGGCTCGCGTCGGCGACGCTCGCGTGTCGCGTGGGGGCTGCGCGGAGTGCCCAGGAAGACCGCGGAGAAGGCCTTGACGAAGCAGGCGACGGCCAGCGCGCCGATGAGGGCGAGGGCCGGCGCGCCGGCGGCGGCGCCAAGCGTCCCGACGCCTCCGCCGGAGCCCGTGAGCGCGCGGAAGCTCCCGAGATAGATCAGCCATTCGCTGACGAAGCCGTTCAGCGGCGGCAGTCCGCAGATCGCGACGGCGCCGACCAGAAACGCGGCCCCGGTGAAGCGCAGGCGCCGGAGAAGCCCGCCGAGCGCGTCGATCTGCCGGGTCCCGGTCGCCTGGATCACCGCGCCGGCCGCGTAGAAGAGAAGCGCCTTGAACGCGGCGTGGTTCCAGACGTGGAGGAGGCCGCCCGCGAATCCGAGCACGGCCCAGTCGAGCCGGTGCTGCGCCACTCCGAGGGTGCCGACGCCGAGCCCGATCAGGATGATGCCGACGTTCTCGATGCTGTGGTACGCGAGGAGGCGCTTGAGGTCGTGCTGGGCGAGCGCCAGGACGACGCCGAGGACGCCCGACGTGACGCCGAGGGCGATGAGGGCGAGGCCGAGCCAGGTCGGGTAGTCCGGCAGCATCGTCAGCACGCGGACGAGACCGTAGATCCCCATCTTCAGAACGACTCCCGAGAGAAGCGCCGAGACGTGGCTGGGAGCGGCGGCGTGCGCCTCGGGGAGCCAGACGTGGAGCGGAATCACGCCCGCCTTGAGGCCGAAGCCGGCCAGCGCGAGAAGCAGGATGGGCCCGAGCAGGGAAGACGAGCCCAGCGCGGCCGAGGGCGCGAGGAGCCACCCGCCGGTCGCGTCCCGGAGCAGCGCGAACATCGCGAAGAGGATCAACGTGCTCACGTGGGCCGAGACGAGGTAGATCCATCCCGCGCGGAGAGCCGCGGCGTCGTCCTGGTCCGTCGTGACGAGGAAGAAGCCCGCGAGAGAGACGATCTCCCAGCCGACGAGGAAGACCCAGGCGTCGCCGGCGACCATCACCAGCGCCAGAGCGGCCGTCGCGAGGCCGTAGAAGCAGCGGAGCTTGCGGCCGTTCTCCGGGTGCTCTGCCTCGGCCCAGTAGCCCTCGCCGTAGACCGAGCCGAGGCCGGCGACGACGAAGACCGGCACCAGAAAGAACGCCGAGAGGCGGTCCAGGGCGAAGGTCGCCGCGCCGCCGGGCCACGGCCAGAGGAACCGCGCCGTCGCCGTCTCTCCGGCGAGCGCCAGGGCGGCTGCGCCGACGCCGACGGCGCAACCGAGCACGTGGAGCACGGTCGCGATCCGCTGCGCCGCCGCTGGTTCCCGCGGGAAGCAGCAGGCCGGGGAGTCCGCTGAAGGCGACGAGGGCCGAGGCGACGGCCAGAAGCTCGAGCGTCGTCGGGGTCATCCCTCCGCCTCCTCGATGCTTCCGTGCCATGTCGATCAGGCGGGCGGCCGGTGCGCGGCCGCGGATCGCCTCGCGAAATCCCGGGTCGCGCAGAAGAAAGGCGATCTTCGCCAGCATCTGAAGGTGGGCGCGCGATCGTCGGGCTGATGAGGAAGAAAAGGGCGAAGACCCGTTGACCGTCCGGCGCGCCGAGGTCGACGGGCTGGCGGAGAAAGAAGAGGGCGAGGGACGGCTCGTCCCGGGAGAGGGCGATCGGGTTCCTCACGTGGGGGATGGCGATCCCGTCGCCGACCGGAACGGCCGCGGAGGCGTCGCGGGCGAGGAGGAGCTGGAGCAACGTCTCCCGATCCCCCTCGTCGTCGAGCTTCAAGAAGGGCCATGATCGACCGGAGGGCCTCCTCGCGCGTGGCGCCGCCCACGTCGAAGAACACGCCTCCGCGTTCGAGGCTCTCGGCGACCGACGGGATCCGCTCGTCCTCCTCGGCCTCGTGGAACAGGGCGGGGGCCACCGGGAGATTCCGCGCGGTCGCCCACTCGAGGAGCTCGCTCCGGTTGATCCGGTACTGCTCGTCGATCCGATGGGCGGGCAAGTCGCCGGACTCGATCCAGTCGTACACCTTCTTCTCGGTGGCGTTCAGAAGCGCCGCGGCATCCCGGACCGTCACGCGCATGTCGCTCCTGACTCATCGGGCCGCGGCCGCCGTCAGGCGCCCCTCGGCGTCGCGAATCGCGCCGATCACCTCGGCGGCGGTGCCGCATCGGACGATGCGGCCGATCAGAGACGCGTTCCCGAAGAGCTTCACCGCGCGCGAGATCGTCGAGGAGGTATCCCTGGACCGTGCGGGCGAGGATGACCACGACGAGCGCGGCCGGTGACCGTTGAGGTCGTGGAAGTTCACGGGCTCGCGGAGGACGGCAAGCAGAATCCGCTTCTCGGAGAACCGGAAAGCCGAAGGCTCGTTCGGATGAGGGAAGGCCGCGTCCCTGACGAGCGCGGTCGAGCAGACGAGCTCACGGGCACGGATCGACTCGTAGAGCAGCCTGCCGGTCGACCCCTCCTCGAGCGTCGCGCGGGTCACCATCCACGAGAGCAGCTCGTCGCGCGGCAGCGGCGGCACGTCGAGCCAGACGTTCTTCGGCGTGAGCAGCGGGTGAATGTCGATCTCCGACGGCGCGAGCTCCTCGAGGACGGCCTGCTGTCCTTCGACCTCCACCTTCCGGACCCGCTCGTCGAGCCAGGCGTCGATGTCGCGCTTGCGGAATCGCCACTGCGCGCCGACGCGGACGGCCGGCAGGAGGTTCTTGTCGAGCATCCTGTAGATCGTCTTCTCCGAGACCATGAGGTACTCGGAGAGCTGCCGGATCGTGAGGATGTCGCCCGTCGGGGACTCGGGATTCATGCTTGGCTGCTTTGCCAACGATGGACAACGCTAGGACATTAAGGTACAACAAGCAGCCCGGAAAGTCAAGGAATCGACCCCGGGCCGCGTCCGGACTTCGGGTCGGGAGCTTCCCTCTCGCGCGGTTAACATGCCGCGCCGTGGCGAAGATCCGGGTCCTCCCCGACGCCCTCGTGAACCAGATCGCCGCCGGCGAGGTCGTCGAGCGGCCGGCGTCGGTCGTGAAGGAGCTGGTCGAGAACGCGCTCGACGCGGGCGCCTCGCGGGTGACCGTCGACGTCGAGAACGGGGGCGTCGCGCGGATCGTCGTGGCGGACGACGGGAGCGGCATGGCGCCCGACGACGCGCTCCTCGCCCTGAGGCGCCACGCGACGTCGAAGATCCGGGACGTGGCCGACCTCGCGCGGATCGGGACGCTCGGATTCCGGGGCGAGGCGCTGCCGTCCATCGCGTCGGTCTCGCGCCTCGTCCTCCTGACGTCGCCCGACGGCTCGGGGCTCGGAACGGAGGTCGTCTCCGACAACGGCGCGCCCGAGAAGGCCGCGCCCCGCACGGCAGACGAAGGGGACGCGCGTCGCCGTGGAAGGGCCTCTTCGCGAACGTGCCGGCCCGGCGGAAGTTCCTGAAGAGCACCGACGCGGAGCTCCGGGCGATCGTGAAGACGCTGACGTCGCTCGCCCTCGCGCGTCCCGACGTCGCGTTCACGCTCCGCGCCGGCGACCGCCTCCTCCTCGACTTCCGCGCGGTCGCCGACGCGCTCGCGCGGTTCTCCGAGGTGCTCGGCGACGCAGCCCCGAAGCTCGTGCCCGTCCGCGGCGAGGGGCGCGGGATGACGCTTTCGGGCGCGGTCACGCCGCCCGACGTCACGTTCCCCTCGAAGGCCTACCAGTGGCTCTTCGTGAACGGGCGCGCCGTGAAGGACGCGACCGCGACCCACGCGGCGTCGCTCGCGGCCGCGCGAGGCGCTCCGGTCGGACCGGCAGCCGGCGTGGGCGCTCTTCGTCTCGGCGCCTCCCGACGCCTGCGACGTGAACGTCCACCCGCAGAAGCGCGAGGTCCGGTTCCGCGACCCGAACGCGGTCCACTCGCTGATCCACCGCTCCCTCCTCGAGGCGCTCGGCGGCGCGAAGGGAGCGACGCCGGTCGAGGCGTCGGCGTTCGCGGCGCCGTCTCCTTTACGCCCGCCGGGGGGCCGCCGTCGCTCCGCCGCGTCGCTCCTCGCCGAGGCCGTCGGCGCGCTGGAACGGGACGCTGGCCCCGGCTCCGCCGGCCGAGGTGGCGGCGTCGAGCTACGGCGGCGGAGGCCACGGCCGACTCGCCGCTCGGGCCCGCTCCGCCTCCTCGGGCAGTACCGCAACTCGTTTCTCGTCGCCGAGAGCGAGGCGGGGCTCGTCCTGATCGACCAGCATGTCGCGCACGAGCGCGTCCGGTACGAACGGATCCTCGCGCGGCTCGAGACGTCGGACGCCCCGTCGCAGAGCCTCCTCCTCCCCGTCTCGTTCGAGGCGACGCCGGACGAGGCGGCGCTCCTTTCGCGGGCCGACGCCCTCCTCGCGGCGGCGGGATTCGTCGTCTCGGAGCGGGGGGCGAGGAGCTTCGCCGTGACCGCCGCCCCGGCCGACACGCCGGCGAGCGCCGTGGCGCCGTTCCTGCGCGACTTTCTCTCGCCGCGTCGCGGAGCTGCCCGACGGCAGCGGCGCCGAGACGCGCCGCCGCGAGGCGCTGGCGGCGTCGCTCGCCTGCCGCGGCGCGGTGACGGTCAACACGCCGCTCGCGCCGGCCGAGGCGACGCGGCTCCTCGCCGACCTCTCGCGCTGCCGCGACCCCTGGACCTGCCCGCACGGCCGGCCGATCCTCCTGACGCTCGAGGACTCCTCGCTCCGGAAGCGGTTCGGGAGGAGCTCGTGAACGGCGGCCGGGACCTCTTCGCGCCGAAGTTCGGCCTGACGCTGCCGCTCTGCGGGCTGAACTTCATCTTCTTCCTGCTGATCCAGATGGACCCGCAGAGGACGCTCGGCCTTTTCGCGTTCCTTCCGGACGCCGCGCTCGCGCGGCCCTGGACGTTCGTGACCTACCAGTTCCTGAACACGGGGGCGCTCGGCCTCTTCTTCGGGACGCTGATGCTCTGGTTCCTCGGGAGCGCGCTCGAGGCCGAGTGGGGGACGCCCGAGTTCACGGCGTTCTGGCTCGTCGCCACGCTCGGCGGCTCGCTTCGCCGCCTGGATCGTCGGCGTGCCGCTCGTCTCCGGCTGGGCGATCACGGGCGTCTCGATGCTCTTCTCCTACGCGTGGCTCTTTCCGGAGACGCAGTTCCTGATCTTCTTCGTCGTCCCGGTGAAGGTGAAGTGGCTGGCGTGGCTCGGAGCCGCGATGCTCGGCTGGACCTTCCTCCGGTCGGTCCTCGCGGGACAGCCCGGGGCCGGCTTCGTGACGCTCTGCGGCGCGACGGCGGGGTTCCTCTGGTTCTGGGCGCGGCATCGCGGGGTCGACAAGGCGCGCCGCGCGGCGAAGGACGCGGTCCTGGCCGTGAAATCCGCCGGCGCCCTCCGCGAGGACGCCGCTCCTCGAGCGGCGGAACCGCGACCTCTTCCCGCGCGTGACGGAGCTCCGCCTCGCGGCGCGGCAGGGCGAGCTCCCGCCCCGCCTCCGCGACTTCGAGAAGGAGCTCGGGACGCTCGTCGTCCCCGGCGTGAAGATCTGCAAGCCGGTCGACTTCAAGGGGGACAAGGACGGCATCTGCGTGAAGTGCGAGGGGTTCGCCGAGTGCTCGCTCCGCTACGTGAAGGGCGAGCCCGCGGAGATCGTGGTCAAGGACCGCGGCTGAATCCCGCCGCGTCGGCCCGCCGGTAGAATGGCCGCGTGATCCCTCTTCTCGTCCTGCTGCTCGCCGCGCCGCAGGCCCCGGCGCCGCAGGCTGCTGCGCCGCAGACGCCGGCGGCGCCGAAGGAGACGACGTTCCGGGTCAACGCCTCGCCGATCCGGGGCGTGCCGCTGCCGCCCGACGGGACGCTGGAGGAGGAGCTGACGAAGATGGAAGACGGCGCGCGCCGCCGCCGAGGCGAAGGACGCTCTCGCAAAGGTGGACGCGGACGCGTCGCTCTCGAAGAAGGAGAAGGCCGAGCTCCGGCAGAAGATCTCCTCGCTGAAGGTCGCCGTCTTCACGTCGTCCGCGCCCGATCGAACAGGTCGTCGCGTTCTACGAGAAGACGGTCCCGCGGGCCGCAGTTCGTCTTCGGACTCCGCGACCTTTCCTACGACCTCCAGGAGGGGATCCGCGCCGGCGTCATCAAGGCGTCGCCCGAGCGGGTCAAGGAGGCGCAGGGGAAACAGGGGCGCTCGGCCCGCTGGACCCGCGACGACCGGCTCTCGATCGCCATCGAGGACCAGCTCGTCGACCCGCGAGACGGCAGGATCACTCCGAAGACGGTGGTGCTGGTGACGTCCTTCGGCGACTGAGCCCGTGCCGACGCCGTTCGATCGTGCGACCGTTCCCTATCTGCTCTTCGCCGTCTGTCTGGGGGATCGCGCTCGTCCTCTCGTTCGCCGGGTGGGGCGTCGACGCTCCTCCGCCTCCTCCGTCTCCGGAAGGGAGTCGACGCCGGCCTCGCCGCGGCCCTCGGCCTCGCGCTGACGGTCGCGGCGTTCGGGCGGTCGGCAGCCTCGCCGGCGCGCTCTCCCGCGGCGCGGCGCTCGCCTGGGCCGCGGCCGGGCTCGCCGCGTTCGCGCTGGATCTCGTCCCGAGGCGCGGCGATCCGGCAGGGCTCCGGCGCTCGCCCCGCGCACGATGCCGGCCGCCGCTGCGCTCCTCGTCGCGCTCCTCGCGCTCCTCCATCTCGCGGGCTCGGTCGACGGGCGCGTCTTCGACGGCGACCGGTACCGCCCCTTCGACCCGCACGACGACGAGCAGGCGTATCTCGCCTTTCCCCTGAAGATGCTGGAGACGGGCGGCCTCGGCGCCGATCCTTTCGACGCGCGGAGGCTCGTCGTCCTCGGCGGCCAGTCGGCGCTCCAGGCGCTCGCCGTCGCGGCGCTCCCGTCGCGCGCCACCCACCTCCTCGACGCGGGGGCCGGCCTCCTCGTGGCGCTCTGGGTCCTCCTCGGCGCCGTCCGCGCGGCGGCGCTTCCGCGGAAGCTCGCGCGCCCGCTTCCGCTGCTCTTCTTCCTGCTCCTCCCGTCGCTTCCGGCCCGGGGCAACACGACGGCGCTCTTCACGGGCGTCGCGCTCCTTCTCGCCCTCTTCCGCCTCGTCGACGAGGAGCCGTTCGCCGGCGAGTCGCCCGCGCGCCGCGCGCTTCCGGCCGGCCTCGTGCTCGCGGCGCTCGTGGCGCTGAAGTCGACGTTCCTTCCGGCCGCGGCCCTGTTCGTCGCGGCCGCCGTCCTCGCCTCCCCGGCGGACGGCGGCGGACGGCGATTCGTCGAGGCCGCCGCCGCGGGGGGCTGGGCGCTCGCTCTTCCTCGTCCCGTGGATGGTCTCGCTGAAGCTCTCGTCGGGGACCTTCTTCTTCCCGCTTCCTCGGCGCGGGAAACCAGAACGTCGCGTGGGACGCGGTCCCCGGCCTCCCGCCGCCGGCGACCTGGCGGGAGCGGGCCGCGCTCGCCCTCTCGAGCCTCCGCGCGGCGATCCCCGTCGCGCTCCTCCTCCCGCTCGCGTATTTCCGGAGCCGGAGGCCCGCCGTCCTCGCGCTCGGCCTCACGGCGCTCGCGCTCCCCGCCGGTCTACCGCCTGATGGGGGACCCGTTCCTCGACCGGAGCCTCTCGCGATACTACTTCCCGGCCTTCGCGTGGGCGGTCTCGCTCCTCCTCGTCGCGGCGCTCCGCGGGCCCGCGCCCCGGGGGGCCGACCGCGCGTCTCGCCGGGGCGGCCGCCCTCGCCGCGGCGGCCGGAATCCTCGCGCGCGACGCCGGCGCGCTGGCGGGGCAGCTGCGGCAGCTCGGCGCCAACGTCGCCTCCGCCGTCTCTGGCCGGGACCTCGTCCCGCGGAAAGCCGAGGCGCGCGTCGCGCTCGCTCCTCGACGCCGTCCCGCGCGGCGCGGCGGTTCTCGAGCGCCTGCCGGAGCCCTATCTCCTCGACTTCCGGGCGCACCGCGTTCTCCTCTGCTCGATGCCGGGCATGGCGAGCCCTCCGCCGGGGATGCCGCTAGCCGGGGGACCCGAGGAGGTCGCCGCCTACCTCGAGCGGCAGGGAGTCCGCTACCTCGCGTACGGCAGCCGGACCGACGAGGAGGAGCTCCTCGAGCTGACGGAGGGCGACATCCGCTTCCGCTACCCGAGGTCGCGGAGCCGCTGGGCGATCCTCGCGTTCCACCGCGACTTCCACCGGGCCGTCCAGCGAGCTCTCCTTCACGCGCGCGCGGCTCGCCGACCGCGCCCGACGGCGTCGTCCTCGACCTCGCCCGGCGGGCGCTCCGGCTCCCGCTCCTCGAGGCGCCGGAACGGCTCGAGGGGATCGACGAGGACGGCTGGTCGGCGGGAAGCGCCCGGATCACAGCTGGACTACGAGAGGACGGAAGAGGACCGGTTCCTTCGTGTCGTCCTGGCCCTTCGGGCGGGGACGTCCGCGCTCTCCCTGGACGGCCGTGCGCTCTCCGTGCCGCTGAGGCGCGAGCCGACGGCGCTCGTCTTCGACCTCTCCGGGGCCCCGGGTCGGCTGGGCAGACTTTCTCTCGAAGGCCTCGCCGCCGAGATTCTCGGCGTCGCGACGGTGGCGCGCGCGGACGACGCGCCGGCGATCGGCCCCGCCGCCGCAGCGCGTCGAGGGCCCGCTCGAGATACCGCGCGCGCGAGTGGCGCTCGGGCTTCTGGGCCGACGACTGGACCGACGGAAACGGGGTCCTCGCCGAACCTCGACTGGCCGGTTCCGGCCGGCGCGACCGAGCTCGTGGTCGAGATCGGGGCCGGTCCGCCGGGGCCGCCGGAGGCGGCCGGCCTGCGCGTCGTCGTGAACGGGACGGAGCTGGAGGGGATCGGGGCGAAGGATGGCGTCTACGCATTCCGGATTCCGCCCGGCCTCTCGGTCATCCGGAGAATCCGGATCGTCTCGAAGACGTTCGTCCCGAAGGAGAGCGGGCCAGAACGACGACGGGCGACGGCTCGGCGTGGCCGTCGCCCGCGTTCTCGTCCGCTGAACGGGATCAGGGCTTGATCGACGTCTCCGCCGACGTGACCTTCGCTTCGCCGCGTCCTTCTTCGACTTCCAGTAGAGCCAGATCTGCCAGCCGCCGAAGGCGATCAGGAAGACCGGCCAGAAGTCGTAGAGGAACGAGAGGTCGATCCGCACGTAGCGCTCGAGCAGGAAGAAGATGCCGACGAGCACGAGGAAGATCCCGAACGCCAGTCCGCCGCTCACGTTCATCGGCTTCTCGCCGACGAGCAGGTTCGACTCCGGAGCGCCGGTCGTGTTGATCGCCTTGGCCTGGCGGACGGCATCGATCAGGACGAAGAACCACCAGAACGGGATCAGGACGGCCATTGGTCCCGCGCCGTGCGGCGCGATGCTCATCACGATCACCCAGACCGCGAAGAACGCGATGGCCCGCTGGTAGAGGCCGAGGTAGACGTGCCCGAGCCCGGGGAGCACGGACAGAAGACCCGCGACCGCCGGGCTCTTGATCATCGGCGGCGGCGCCGGCGCGGCGATCGGGGGGCGCGAAGGCCGCCGGCGGCGCGGGAGCCGGCGGCGGGGGCGGATTCCAGGCGGGGGCGCTCGGCGGGATCGGGTTCGGGTTGATGTCGTTCATCGTCGTCACCTTTTTCGCGTTTCAGGTTGCGTTTCGTCCGTCGTCCATCAGGAACGGAGAATCCGGCCGTTCGGTTCCGCCATCGGGGTCGGCGTCGGCGGGCGCCGCTGCGGCGTGGCCGGGCTCTTTTCGCTGTCGGGGGAGCTTTCCGGGGCCCGCGTCCCGCCCGATGCCGCCATGGCCGAGCCGCCCCCGAAGACGTTCTCGAGCGCGATCTCCGCGTAGGCGGCGGCCCGGGCCCGGCCGGCCGCGAGCGTCCGGTAGAGCCTGTAGTCGAGCCGCTCGGTGAGCGGTTTCTCGGCCTGACCGCGTGCCGTGGCGTCGATGCGGGCGAGCGCCATCTCGCGGGCGTCCGAGAGCGCCTGCTCGCCGGCGGCCGTCAGGTTCGAGGCCGCTCCGCGGGCGGCCGTCAGCGGGTCGACGCCGAGAACGGTCACGACGACGAGGGTGACGGCGTAAGCGGCCGCGACGGTGACCCGCCAGTCGCCGAGCCAGCGGCGCCATGCCGGGAGATCCGAGGCCCGGCCCTCGGCCCGCGCGCGGGTCGGTACGAATCGGAGGCGGGCCATCAGCTCGGCCGACGGGTCGGGCAGGATGAGCGCTCCCGGCGAGAGGAGCTCGAGGACCGAGGCGGCTTCGCGGCGCGCCGCGAAATCCGACGGAAGCGCGCGCAGCGACCCGAGGACACGGACCGGAGCGCGCGGGAGTGCGAGCGCCCGGAGCGTCTCGGCGGCCGCGTTCAGGCAGGCCGTCAGCGTCCGGCAGTCCGGGCAGTCGCCGGCGTGTCCGAGCGTTTCGGGAACGGGGGCGTCGGGCCCGGACGTCTCGAGGTGCCTCTCGAGCGTCGCCTCGAACGCGCGGCAGGCGGCGGCCGTCATCGTGCGCCTCCGGGCGCGGTCAGGAAGACCGAGCCCTGTCGCTCGGCTCCCGCCCCGATCCGTTTCCGGATCACCTTCGCGAGCTCGATACGCGCGCGGTTCAGCCGCGACTTGACGGTTCCGTCGGGGAGCTTCAGGAAGTCGCCGATCTCGCGGTAGTCGAGGCCGTCGAGGTCGCGGAGCATGACGACCTCGGCCAGCTCGTCCGGCAGCTCGGCGAGCGCCTCGAGAAGGAAGCGGACCCTTTCCCGCCGGACGGCGTTCGCCTGCGGGTCGTCGGAGGAGGGGAGGACGGCCGAGACGGCGTCGTCCGAGAGAAAGCGGAAGCCCTTCTCGCGGCGGCGCTTCCGGTAGTGGTCGATGCAGAGGTTCCGGGACAGCGCGGCGATCCAGGCGAGGAGCGACGCCTCCGACGGCTCGTAGCGGTCGAGGTTTTCCCAGAGCTTCAGGAAGCAGTCCTGCGTCAGCTCCTCGGCCTCGGACCTGTCGTAGGTGAAGTGCCAGGCGATGCCGTAGACCTTCCGGCCGTAGCGGTCGACCAGCTCCCCCCAGGCGGCATCGTCCCCCCGCTGGCAGCGAGAGACGAGCTCGGCGTCGGGGTGAGGAGCAGGCGGCATCATCCTTCTGGGAACGGGAACGAAAGAAAGGCGCGTCCGGTTCCCTCGAAGGGGTCCGCGTCTCCGCCGGCCGCGCGGCGGAGAGTCTATCTCTTCCCGTTCCGAATCAGAGGTTTAGCCGCCGCTCACCTCAGGACGCTGGTGTCCCCCGAAAGGACGTCCGTGCCCGTCGAGTACGCGAAGATCTCCGGCTCGCCGGTGAATCCCGAGACGTCGTGATCGACCCTGTTGACGACCACGGCGTAGACGGCCCCGTCCGGAACGGAATACCGGTTGAGGCCCTGAGTGTCGAGGGCCGTCTGGCTGTAGAGCGGGCCCGAAGCGCCGAACCAGTGGATGTCGAAAGCGGCGTTGCCGGATGCGAGGACGTAGAGCGCCTTCCTCGAGCTCGACCGGACGTCGAAGGGGACCGTGTGCGAACGGACGCCCCAGCTCTTCTCGGGCAACGTCGTTCCCATCGTCGAGCCGTCGTCATTCGTCCGGAACGTCCGGGCGACGACGGGAACCAGCAGGAGATCGTCGACGGACGCGGCCCTCACGAAGACGTCGATGGCGTAGACGCCGTCGGGGAGCCCGAGGAATCCGGCGAGGTCGTCGATGGTTCTCGTCGTCGCCGGCGGAATGGAGTGGTCGAGGAGGTCGGTCCCGGCGATGTAGTCCTTGAACTGAACGAGGATCGGATAGCCCAGCGGGTTCGTGACGACGAGCGACGACGTCCAGCGCGAGTGGTTGCTTCCGTCGGCCTTCGCGACCGAGGGGAAGACGTGATGCTGGCCCCAGGCGATCTCGGAGGCCGGCTGCGGTGTGCCCTCCTGGCCGACGGCGGACCCCCGCCATGAAAGGGCGACCAGCACCAGGATTGCCGGCAGCCGCCGGCGTCCGGCCGATTCCGACAAGTTCAGCGCATGACATGTCATCGTGGTCTCTCCCTTCCGGGCTCCCGCGTGATCCGCTCGAAGCGTCGACAACCGGGAGCCGATTGCGTAACGGAGACGCTCGGACCGACCTCCCGAAGCCTTGTAGGAGTTGCGAGGTCTCGGTCCCTCGCAACCCCTCGTGGACATCACCGCAAGACGGATGCCACGAGCGACTCTGGCGGAACCGGCGAGAGGCCGGGGCTTTCAGACCGGTTCGGCGCGGTAACACCGAAGCGGTTCGTGGAAGGAAGGGCTTCGGACTAGAATTGTCACCGAGTCATCCGAAATTGCGAAGATCGGTGGGGTTCTTCCTTGTATTGCTTTCCGTGACTCCAGTCACCCTCGCCCAGGCTCCGCCTTCGACGGCGGCTGCCCCTCCGGCCCCGGTCACCTCCGCGGCCGCCGCTCCGGCGCCCGCGGCCTGGAAGCCGTTCAGCGACCTGACGTGGCTCGTCGGGCACTGGGTGGGGACGGCGTCCTCGGGGGGCCGGATCGGCGGCCGCATCGTCCGCTTCACGATGGAGCTCTCCGGAAACTACCTGATGGAGCGGGGCTCGACGATCTTCCCGGCCGAGGAGGGAAGGCCGGAGGAGTCGATCGACGAGATCGGCCTCTGGACCTACGACCGCGAAAGGCGGAAGTACGCGGCGTCGTACTTGTTCTCGACGGGAGTCTCCGGAGCCTTCGAGGCGGAGATCCGGGAGGACGGCTCGATCCGCCTCGTCGCGCCGTCGCTTCTCAATTACGAAGCGGGCGCGCGGGCCCGGCTGACGCTCCGGAAGGTCGGGCGAGCTCGGCCTCGAGGTCGCGATGGACCTCGCCCCCCCCGGCAAGGACTTCCTCGCCTACCAGTCGAGCAGCCTGAAGAAGAAGTAGGGTCTGCTACTCTCCGCGTCCCATGTCGGGGCTCCGGAATCTCGCCATCATCGCCCACGTCGACCACGGCAAGACGACGCTCGTCGACTGCCTCCTGAAGCAGTCGGGGACGTTCCGCGTCAACGAGGCCGTCGCCGAGCGGGTGATGGATTCGAACGACCTCGAGCGGGAACGGGGGATCACGATCCTCGCGAAGAACACGTCGATCCACTACCGCGACGTGAAGATGAACATCGTCGACACGCCCGGCCACAGCGACTTCGGCGGCGAGGTCGAGCGGGTCCTGAACATGGTGGACGCGGTCCTCCTCGTGGTCGACGCGGCCGAAGGGACGATGCCGCAGACGCGTTTCGTCCTTCGGAAAGCGCTCGAGCTCGGGCTCAAGCCGATCGTCGTCGTCAACAAGGTCGACCGCCCCGAAGCCCGCCCGCACGTCGTCATCGACCAGGTCTTCGACCTGATGGTCGATCTCGGCGCCACGGACGAGCAACTCGACTTCCCGATCGTCTACACCTCCGCCAAGCACGGCTTCGCGCGGCGGGAGGTGGATCACACGGAGACCGACGTCCGCCCGCTCCTCGACACGATCCTCGTCGAGGTGCCCGAGCCGGTCGGGGACCCCGCGGCACCGCTGCAGCTCCTCGTCGCCTCGATCGACTACGACAACTACCTCGGACGGCTCGCGATCGGCCGCGTCCGGAACGGAACGATCCGCTCCGGCCAGCAGATAGCCGTCTGCCGCCGCGACGGCTCCGTCGTGAACGCGAAGGTGACGAAGCTGATGATCTTCGAGGGGCTCTCGCGGAAGGAGGTCGACGCGGCCCCGGCCGGGGAGATCGTCGTCGTCTCGGGGCTCGAGGAGGTGACGATCGGCGAGACGATCGCGGACCCCGAGAACCCGGTCGCCCTTCCGCACAAGGCGGTCGACGAGCCGACGGTCTCGATGACCTTCCGCGTGAACGACTCTCCCTTCGCCGGCCGCGAGGGGAAGTACGTCACCTCCCGGAACATCTACGACCGGCTCCTCCGGGAGCTCCGGACGAACGTGGCGCTCAAGGTCGAGGAGACCGACAGCCCCGACTCGTTCAAGGTCTCGGGGCGCGGCGAGCTCCACCTCGCGATCCTCGTCGAGACGATGCGCCGCGAGGGGTTCGAGTTCGCCCTGTCGCGCCCGCAGGTGATCGTCAAGGAGGTCGATGGCGTTCCGCTCGGAGCCGGTCGAAGAGCTCGTCGTCGACATCCCCGAGGAGTCGATGGGGACGGTCATCGAGAAGCTCGGACGCCGCAAGGCCGAGATGAAGAACATGACGAACCACGGCTCGGGGCGCGTGAGGATCGAGTTCCGGATTCCCGACCCGCGGCCTCTTCGGCTACCGGACCGACTTCCTGACCGACACGAAGGGCGAGGGGCTCCTCTACCACGTCTTCTCCGGCTACGAGCCGTGGAAGGGGGACTACGCGGCGCGGCGCGAGGGGGCCCTCGTCTGCAAGGAGGCGGGGGAGACGACGGCCCACGCCCTCGAGAAGCTGCAGGAGCGGTCGGTCCTCTTCCTTCCGCCCGGCATCCCGGCGTACGGCGGGATGATCTGCGGCGAGAACTCGCGCGAGAACGACATGGTCGTGAACCCCTGCGTGAAGAAGCACCTGACGAACATGCGCGCGTCCACCTCCGACCTGGCGATCAAGCTGACGCCGCCCCGGCCGATGCCGCTCGAGGCGGCCATCGAGTGGATCGACGAGGACGAGCTCGTCGAGGTGACGCCGAAGTCGGTCCGGCTCCGGAAGAAGGTCCTCGACCACTCGATGCGGCGCGTCTCCGAAAAGCGCGCGGCGACCGTCGCCGACGAAGCCTGACGCGGCCGACGCCGTACACTTCGCCGCGATGGCGCTCCGTCCGTCCCTTGGCCTTCTCGGCCTCGCCCTCCTTGCGGCGCCGCTGCTCCGGGCCCAGACGCCGGCGGCCTCGCGCGAGGTCGACGAGCTCGTCGCCTGGCTGACGGGGACGTTCGACTCGAAGGAGCAGGCGGACCCCGGCGACGATCCCGCCCTCCGGATGGTGACGGTGGCCGTTCCGAAGAGCCTCCTCTCCTTCGGCGCGCCCGTCCTCTACCGCGAGGAGGCCGCCCTCGACAAGCCCGACCGGCCGTTCCGCCAGCGCTTCCTGCGGATCGAGCAGGACGCGACCGGGACGATCCTCGTGAGAGTCTTCGACCTCAAGGACCCGATCGCCGCCGCCGGGAAGTGGCGCGAGGCGTCCGACCTCGGCCTCTTCGGGAAAAACGACGTCCGGGAGCGGGACGGCTGCCTCGTGACGCTCCGCCGCGTCGGCGACGGGTACGAGGGGGGGACGACGGGGACCCGCTGCGTCTCCTCGATCCGGGGCGCAGCGTATGCGACGTCGGAGGCGAAGATCTGGAAGGACCGGATCGAGGAGTGGGATCGCGGCTTCGACGGCGACGGGAAACAGGTCTGGGGGCCCGTGAAGGCGCCGACGCGCTGGGTGAAGCGCTCGACGGGCGTCCCGGGCGACCCCGCGCCGGGGGCGGGGCCGGCGCCCGCGCTCCCGGTCGTCGCGGCTCCGCCAGCCGCTTGGCGGCGCCGGTCCGCTCCACCCCCGCAGAACGATCGACGAGGAAGACCCTCCCGAAGGGACGCGACGAGGCGATGTCTCGCTGACCGGGATCGGCCTGCCGGACGTCATCTCTTCGGAGGTGTTGCGGACGAATCCGGCCGCGAAGACGGTTCGCGTCGGAGGGGGGGAACGCGACGTATCGGGGAGTCCCGCTCGCAGCGCTCCTCAACGTTCGCGGAATCCCGTCCGATGGCGCTGCCGCCCGCCGCGTTCTCGCCTCGGCCGTCGTGGTCGCGACGGGCGCCGACGATTTCGTCTCGGCTTTCTCGGCCGAGGAGATCTTCCTTTCGAAGGATTCGTATTTCCTCGTCTTCGAGCAGAACGGAAAGCCGCTCGGGACCGACGGCCCCCTGATGCTCCTCGACCTGAAGAGCCCGTCTCGGAACGTGACAGCGGCTCCGGAGGCTCGAATGGCGCTCTCTGGCGGCCTCCCCAGCCGGGGGCGAGAAGTGAGCGCCTCCGCTCGCCGCCGCCGGTCGCGCCGCCCGCCGCAGGATCGCCGCCGCGAGGCGGATCGTCGTGAAGGCCGGGACGAACGTCGTCATGCGCGACGACGGCGCGGTCGCGCTCGGACGGCTCTACGGCCTCGTCGAGTCCGTGGCGGGCCTCCGGAAGGACGGGCGCGACGTCCTGATCGTGTCGTCCGGGGCGATCGGCCTCGGCGCCGCAGCGGCTCGGGCTGCCCGCGAAGCCCGCCGGGCTGGCGCTGAAGCAGGCCTGCGCCGCGGTCGGACAAAGCCGCCTGATGTCGATCTACGAGGCGGGCTTCGAGAAGCTCGGCTTCTCCTCGGCGCAGGTCCTGCTGACGGAGGACGACTTCGCGAACCCCGTCCGGTTCCGGAACCTGCAGGCGACGCTGACGCGGCTCTTCTCGCTGGGCGCCATCCCGATCCTGAACGAGAACGACACGGTCTCGACGCTGGAGCTCGAGTCTCCCGACGCCGGGCCGCGTCACGGGCGGATCTTCGGCGACAACGACCGCCTGTCGGCGCTCGTCATGAGCCACGTGAAGGCGGACGTCCTCGTGATCCTCTCCGACGTGGACGGGCTCTTCACCGGCAACCCGGCGCGGGACCGGAAGGCGCGCCTGATCCCGGCGGTCGACGGGCCGTACGGAGGAGACCGCGCGGTACGCGGACGGCGCCGGCGACGCGCGGCCGGGGCGGGATGCGGACGAAGCTGGACGCGGCGCGGATCGCGACCGAGTCCGGGGGCTGCGCCGTGATCGCGAACGGGCGGACGCCGCAAGTCCTCGACCGGCTCTTCGCCGGCGAGGAGATCGGAACCGTCTTTTTCCCGCGAGGATTCCGTCGATGAGCGCCCCGGCCTCCGTCGGCGAGCGCGCCGCGGCTGCGAAGAAAGCCGCCCGGCAGCTCGCCTCCGTGCCGACGGCGGTCAAGGACCGCGCTCTCCGCGCGGCGGCCGACCGCCTGGAGGCGGACGCAGCGGGCGGTCCTCGCGGCGAACGCCGAGGACGTCGCGGAGGCCCGGCGGGCTGTCGCGGCGGGAACGCTCGCCCGGCCGCTCGTCGACAGGCTCGTCCTCGACGAGGCGAAGCTCCGCGCGATGGCGGAGGGGATCCGCGCCGTCGCCGCGCTCCCGGACCCCTCGGGACGACTCCTCGCGCGGACGCTCCTCGACGACGGCCTCGTGCTCGAGAAGGTGACCTGCCCGCTCGGCGTCCTCGCCGTCGTCTTCGAATCGCGCCCCGACGCCGTCCCCCAGATCGCCGCGCTCGCGCTCAAGTCGGGAAACGCCGCTCTCCTGAAGGGCGGGAAGGAGTCGGCGCGTTCCACGGCCGCGGTGCTGAGGGTCTTCCACGACACGCTCGCGGACTTCCCGGAGATCCCGCCGACGTCTCTCCAGGCCCTTTCCGGGCGGGAGGAGGTCGACGAGCTCCTCGCGCTCGAGGACGACGTCGACCTCGTCATCCCGCGAGGCGGGAACGACCTCGTCCGGCTACGTCATGGCGCACACGCGGATCCCCGTCCTCGGCCACGCGGAAGGGGTCTGCCACGTCTACGTCGACCGTGCGGCCGACCTGAAGAAGGCCGTCGAGATCGTCCTCGACGCCAAGACGACCTACCCGGCCGCTTGCAACGCGGTCGAGACGCTGCTCGTCCACCGCGCCGTCGCGCCGGAAGTCCTTTCCGCGCTCGCGCCGCGGCTCCGCGCGGCGGGAGTCGAGGTCCGCGCCTGCAAGGCGACGCGCCTCCTCGCCCCGGCCGCGGGGTTCGAGCCGGCGGAGCCGTCGGACTTCGGCAAGGAGTTCGGCGGCCTCGTCCTCGCGGTGAAGATCGTCGACTCGCTCGACGAGGCGATCGAGCACGTCAACCGCTTCGGCTCGAGGCACACCGACGCGATCGTCACTGCGGACCGCGCCGCGGCGGAGAGGTTTCTCTCGGAGGTGGACGCCGCCGGCGTCTATCGTCAACGCCTCGACCCGCTTTGCCGACGGCTTCCGGTACGGCTTCGGCGCGGAGGTGGGCGTCTCCACGAGCAAGCTCCACGCGCGCGGACCGGTCGGCCTCGACGGCCTCGTCACGACGAAGTACCGGCTTCTCGGCGACGGGCACGTCGTCGCGGCGTACTCGGGGAAGAATGCGCGCCCCTTCCGACACGAGCGGCTGTTCCCGGCGGGCTGACACCGGAGCGCCGCGCGGAGGTCAGCCGGAGGGCGGGACGCCGAGAATCCGCAGCGCGTCGGGCTTGCTGAAGGCGACGTTCAGATACTGGTCGAGCCGCGCGGCGCCGAGAAGGCGCGCGACCGGCCCTGGCCCCGGGAGAACGGCGACCGGGAGCCGCTTCGCTTCGAGCGTCTTCCCGATGTGGATGAGCAGGGCCACGCCCATGCTGTCCATGTGGGAAACGCCGCTCGCGTCGACGAGCGTCGGGAGGCCGGATTCGAGTGCGGCATCCACCTCGGGGCGGACCTTCATGACCTCTTCGGCCGTCAGCCGGCCGATGAAGACGAGAGTCAGGAGGCGGCTGTCCGCCTGCATCGCGAACTCGAGCGGAGAGGAGGCGTTCACCGGGTTCCGCACAGCCTACGCCACTCCGGAAACGGCCGCCCTCCGCTCCGAACCCGGACGCCGGGAAGCACGTATTCTCCCGGGCATGAGGCCTTTCCGCTCGACGTCCCTCCTCGCTTTCGCCTCCTTCCTCCTCCCGCTTCCCGCCACAGCCCAGGCGCCGGCGGCCCCACCGGTTCCGGCCGAAGCGCGGCTTCTCAGGTTCCCCGACATCCACGGCGACACGATCGTCTTCTCCCACGCGGGCGACCTCTGGACCGTTCCCGTCGCGGGCGGGATGGCCCGCCGGCTGACGGCAGGCGAGGGGCTGGAGCTCTTCCCCCGCTTTTCGCCCGACGGAAAATGGATCGCCTTCACGGGCCAGTACGACGGCTCGACCGACGTCTACGTGATGCCCGCAGAAGGCGGCGAGCCGCGGCGGCTGACCTGGTACCCCTCTCAGGACAACAACGACCGGATGGGGTGGGACAACATGGTCCTCGGCTGGACGCCGGACGGGAAGATCCTGTTTCGCGGCCAGCGCGGCCCGATCCGGGGCTTTATCGGCGAGCCGTACGTCGTCCGCCCCGACGGCGGGCCCGTCGAGCGTTTCCCGCTCCCCGAGTCGGGCGCGATCTCCTTCTCGCCGGACGGAAAGCTGATCGCCTACAACCGGATCTTCCGCGATTTCCGGACCTGGAAGCGCTACGAAGGCGGGATGGCGCAGGACGTCTGGATCTACGACCTCGCCTCGAAAGGGATCGAGCGGGCGACCGACTGGCCCGGGACCGACACCCAGCCGATGTGGATCGGGAACGCCATCTACTTCGTCTCCGACCGCGAGGACTGGAAACTCAACCTCTGGAAGCTCGACGTCGCCACGAAGCGGGCGAGCCGGGTGACGCGCTTCGCCGAGTACGACGTGAAGTGGCCGCACGCCGGCTCGGGAAAGGTCGTCTTCGAAAACGGCGGGTTTCTCTACGTCCTCGACCCTGCGGCGGGGGAACCGAAGAAGGTCACCGTGACGCTCCCCGACGACCGCCGGCTCGCGCGGCCTCGGTGGGTGAAGGTGGAGGACCGGATCACCGACGTCGAGCTGGCACCGGGCGGGCAGCGCGCCGTCGTGACCGCCCGCGGCGAGATCTTCACCGTCCCCGCGGAGAACGGCCCGACCCGGAACCTGACTCGGACCTCGGGCGCGCGGGAAAAGGACGCCGCCTGGTCGCCCGACGGGAAGTGGATCGCCTTCTTCTCGGACGCCTCGGGCGAGGAGGAGCTCCAGATCGTCCCGGAGTCCGGATCGGGAAAACCGGCGGCGCTGACCTCCGGGTCCTCGTCGTGGCACTTCCCGCCGCTCTGGTCCCCCGACTCCAGGAAGATCGCCTACTCCGACCGCGCGATGAACCTTTTCGTCGTCGACGTGGAGACGAAGCAGAAGACGCTCGTCGACACCGCGACGGTCTGGGAGATCTCGCAGTACGACTTCTCTCCCGATTCCCGGTGGCTCGCCTACGCGAAACGGGTTCAGAACGATTTCAACGTCGTCTTCCTCCACTCGCTCGCGACGAAGACCTCGACGCCGGTGACGCCGGCGGTCGTCGACAGCCGCGAGCCCACCTTCGATCCCGAAGGGAACGCTCTGTACTTCCTCTCCGACCGGGACATCAACCCGACGCTCGGCTCGTTCGACGTCTCGTTCACCGTGAACAAGGCGACGCGCCCGTACGCCCTCATCCTCAGGGCCGACGGCACCTCGCCGTTCGCCCCGAAAAGCGACGAGGCGAAGAAGGAAGAGGCCGGGAAGCCGCAGGACAAGAAGGACGCCGACAAGAAGGACGAGAAGAAGCCGCCGTTCCGGATCGACCTCGCGGGGATCGTCGACCGCGTGGCCGGGTTCCCGGTCCCGCCGGGAAACTACGCGGGGCTCTCGGCGGCGAAGGGGAAGGTCTTCTGGCTGTCGCTGCCGACGAGGGCTCTCACCGAGGCGGACGGCCCGGAGAAGGCGACGCTCCAGATGTTCGAGCTGGAGAAGAGAAAGGCGACGGACATTCTGTCGAACGTCGAGCGCTACTCCCTCTCGCCCGACGGCAGCCGGGTCGTCTACAAGGCCGACAAGACCTGGGCGATCGTGGAGCCGAAGGAAGGACTGAAGCCGGGCGAAGGGAAGCTCGACTTCTCCGGACTCGCGATGGAGCTCGACGCTCCTGCGGAGTGGGCGCAGGTCTTCAGGGAGACGTGGCGTCTCTACCGGGACTTCTTCTACGTCCCCGACATGGGGAAGATCGACTGGGCCGGCATCCGGAATCGGTACGAGCCGCTCGTCGCGCACGTCTCGCACCGGATCGACCTGAACTACGTCCTCGGCGAGATGGCGGGCGAACTCGGATCGGGCCATGCCTACAACGGCGGGGGCG
The DNA here is from genome assembly GCA_963821435.1 of uncultured Acidobacteriota bacterium. GTDB lineage: Bacteria > Acidobacteriota > Thermoanaerobaculia > UBA5066 > UBA5066 > DAOMFB01. The sequence continues at coordinate 37,499 of CAWGDR010000002.1, read as the reverse complement.
ACTACCCACGGCCGGAGCGGATGCCGGTCGGAACGCTCGGCGCCGACCTCGAGGTCGACCCGAAGAGCGGCCTCTGGCGGATCGCCCGGATCCTCGAAGGTCAGAACTGGGACGAGAAGCGCCGCTCGCCGCTGACCGAGCCGGGAGTGAACGTCGCGGCGGGGGACTACCTCCTCGCGATCGACGGGCGCGACCTGACGGCGAAAGACGAGCCCTACCGCCTGCTCGCAGGAGGCGTCGGGCCGACGGGGGACCGGAGCGTGGCCGCGGGGGGCGGCCGGACGGTGGCGCTCCTCGTCAACGCCGCGCCGACGAAGACGGGCGCGCGCGAGGTCGTCGTCCGTCCGATCGCTTCCGAGGAGAACCTCCGCTACTACGGTTGGGTCGAGACGAACCGCCGCAAGGTCGACGAGGCGACGAACGGCCGGATCGGCTACATCCATATCCCCGACATGGGCGCCGAGGGGCTCCAGGAGTTCATCCGGCAGTACTACCCGCAGCTCCGCAAGGAAGGGCTCATCGTCGACGTCCGCGCGAACGGCGGCGGTTTCGTTTCCGAGATCATCCTCGAGCGCCTGCGGCGGAAGACGGTCGGCATGGGGAGTGCTCGGAACGCGCGGCCCACGCCGTACCCGGACGCCTCCTTCAACGGCCCGATGGTGGCGCTGACGAGCGAGTACTCCGCCTCGGACGGCGACATCTTCCCGTACTACTTCCGCGAGTACGGCCTCGGCCCGCTGATCGGCAAGCGGACGTGGGGCGGCGTCGTCGGCATCCGGGGGCTCGGCGGCGGGATGATCGACGGCGGGTACACCTACGTCCCCGAGTTCGGGACCTACTCGCATGAAGGGGGCGTGGGTCATCGAGAACGAAGGGGTTGCCCCGGACATCGAGGTCGACGACCTCCCGGGCGACGAGATGGCAGGGAAGGACCAGCAGCTCGACCGCGCGATCGTTGAAATCGAAAAGCGCGTGAAGGAAAGCCCGCCCGTCTGGCCTTCGCAGCCCCCCTCGCCCGACCTCGCGAACCCGAAGAAGTAGGACGACGCCGGCGTCAGGGTCCGGGCGCCGCGTTTTCGCGTCCGGGGCGCCGAGGACGAGGCCGGCCATCGCGTCGGCGATCTGCATCGCGGCCTCGCCGTCGGTATTGCAGAGGACGACGACCGTCAGGTCCTCGTCGGGAACGTACGCCGCCCACGCGTCGAAGCCGGGCAGGCCGCCGCCGTGGAAGTACCGCCGGCGGCCCGCGAAGGAGTCGACCCCGAGCCCGAAGCCGTAGGCCAAGGCCTTCCCGTTCGGGAGCGTCGCCGGCGTCGACATGGCGCGCGACGACGCGTCGCCCACGGGGGGCTCGACGTGCAGCCGCCGCATCCAGCGGGCGAGGTCCGCCGCCGTCGAGAGGAGCGCCCCCGCCGCGTAGCCCTGGGAGAGGCTCACGTGCCACGCGTTCTGGAACCCGCCGCCCTTCTTCCGGGAATACCCGCGGGCGCGGTGGGGTACCAGCTCCGCCGTGTCGCCGTCGCGGGTTGCCGTGAGGCCGAGCGGCACGAGGAGGCGCCGCGTCACGAAGTCTCCCCAAGGCATGCCGGAGGCCTTCTGGACGACGAGGCCGAGGAGCACGTAGCCCGAGTTGCTGTACCGGTAGTCGGTCCCGGGCGGAAAGTCGGGCGGCTCGCCCGCGAAGATCGCGACGAGCGTCCGTCGGGCTCGATCTCGCGCCCCGCCTGCGCCCAGTAGCGGGGGCCGAGCGCCGTCATGCTCCGGATGCCGGATGTGTGGTTCAGGAGCTGGCGGATCGTGGCCGTCCGGCCGGGAGCGGGAAAGGACGGGACCCAATTCGAGAGAGGGTCGTCGAGCGACAGCTTCCCGTCGTCGGCGAGCGCGAGGACGGCGGCCGCCGTGAACGTCTTCGTCAGCGAGCCGATCGCGAAGACGGAGCCGGGTGCCGCCGGGACGCGGTTCTCGAGGTCCGCGAACCCGAAGGCGCCCGGGCGAGCGTCTTCCCGCCCCGCGCCACGGCAAAGGTGACGCCCGCCGTCCGGCCGTCCGTCACCGCCGCCTCGGCGATTGCCGCGAGCCGCGCGGCAGATCCTGCGCGGAGAGAGGCAGCCGAGAAGGAGCGCCGCGGCGAGGGCGAACCGGGCGGCGGCGCGAGCCGATCAACCGGCGGCGCCGCCCGGAGCATGGCGGCGGCCGCCGCGGCGGCGGCGCCTGCGGCCGGCCGGCCGGACCTCTCCCGGCATCGGCACGACCGTGGCACCGGCATGGGCCCGAGCGAGGGCGGGCGGCGGGACGAGCGCCTCGGGGAACGGCGCGGGGCCTCCGGGCACTTGGCGAGGTCGCGGCCTGCTCCGGGCGGCCCGCGCGCTCGAGGACCTCCTCCCAGGCCGCCGCCGCGGCGAGGTAGCGCCCCGAGGCCCTGGAGTAAAGAGACAGGAGAGCCAGGGAAGGCGCGAACCACGAGCGGGCCACGAGGCGGCGCGCCGCCGGATGGTCGGGGCGCGTCGACGTGAGCGGGCCGAGCGTGTAGAGCGTCTGCTTGACGAGGTGCGTCGTCAGGTTCGGGAGGGACATCCGGAGCGCGAGCGGGTTCACGACGTTCTCGAGGACGAGCAGGATCTGCGACGGGTCGACGCGGTTTCCCCCGCTGCCACGCGCGCGGATGGCCCCGAAGACGAGCGGGAGGAAGAGGACCGAGAGGAGAACGGCGTCGTGGTGGGACTCGCCGGCGCTCCGGCGCGCGTCGAGGTCGTGCAGCATCCGCCAGAAGAGCGAGCCGAGAACGGAGCGTCGTGCGACGCGACCGCCGAGTCGAGCTCGGGCAGGAGGATGCCGAGGAGGCCTGTTTCGGACCAGAGGCGGTAGGTGTCGTGCCCCCAGCCGCGTCGGAGCGGGTCGAGGAACTCCTCCGTGACTCGCGGCGGGGCGCTCTTCCTGATCTCGCTCTTCAGCTCCGCGATCGCGGCGACGAGCTCGGGCTCCATCCGGAATTTCAGGCGCGCCGCGAACTCGCAGGCGCGGAGCATCCGGACGGGGTCCTCGCGAAATCGGATGAGCGGGTCGCCGATCGTCCGGACGAGCCGCCTTTCGAGGTCCTCGACGCCGCCGACGTAGTCGAGGACCGAATACGTCGCGATGTCGTAGAAGAGTCCGTTGATCGTGAAGTCGCGGCGGACCGCGTCCTCCTGCGGGGTGCCGAACGTGTTGTCCGAACGGATCAGGAGATCCTCGTTGCCTCCCGGGCCCTGCTCGGCTGCGACGGGGTCCGGCGTCCGCCGGAAGGTCGACACCTCGACGTTCTTTCCCCCCTCGAAGAAGACGTGGACGAGCCGGAAGCGGCGCCCGATGACGCGGGAGTTTCGGAAGAGGCGGCGGACCTCCTGGGGGCGGGCGTCCGTGCCGACGTCGAAGTCCTTCGGCGTCCGCCCCGTCATCAGGTCGCGCACCGACCCTCCCACGAGATAGGCCTTGTGGCCCGAGCGGTGAAGGCGGTAGAGGACGCGAAGGGCGTCGGGGTCGATGTAGCCGCGGGAGATGGGGTGCTCCGCGCGGGGGATGATCCGGGGAATCGTCATCCCGGAAGGGGCGCGGAGCCTCATCGGGGACATTGTAGCCGACGTCACGGCCCCGGCGCGCCGAAACCGTAAGATGCGGAGACACCGTGCCGCTGCGAAGCCTCTCCGGCCCCGATCGATCGGCGGGCCGATCCGCCGAAGGCCCTCGTCCTCGTGACGCTGGGCCTCGTCGTGGCGTCGCGCTTCCTCGCGCTCGCCGCGTCGCCCGGCGAGATCGACGAGGCCGTCTTCTCGGGAGCGGTCACGCACTTCGACCTTTTCGACCTGTCGCCCCAGGGGCCGGGGTTTCCCGGTCTGGATCCTGATCGGCCGCGCGCTCCTCCCGTTCTGCGTCACCCCCTTCAACGCGCTCGCGACGGCGTCGACGGTTCTCTCCGCCGTCGGTCTCCTGGCCCTCTACGTCTGGGGACGCCGCACGGTCGGCGGCTGGGCCGCGCTCTCGGGCGTCCTCGTCGCGGCAGCGCTTCCGGTCGTCTGGATCAGCGGCGGGCGGGCCTTCAGCGACATGCCGGCGACCGCGCTCTGCCTCCTCGCGGCCGCGCTTCCTCGCCGTCGCCGACGAGCGGCGCTCGCCCAACCAGACGCGCTGGCGCGAGTTCGTCGCGGCGCGGCGCTCGCGCCTCCTCGCCCTCGGGGCGGGCCTCGCGGCCGCCGCCGGATTGGGCGTCAGGCCGCACCTCCTGCTCGCGTTCGGCCCGCTCTTCCTCGTCGCCGCTTTCCGCCTGTCTCCCGCGTCTCGCGGCGCGACACGGCCGTCTCGTTCCTCGGAGCGCTTCGCCGCAGGCGTCCTCGCGTGGCTCGCGTGGCTCGCCGCGCAGGCGGGCGGCGTCTCCGGCCTGAAGGCCGCCCTCTTGGAGCGCGCGGCGTTCCGCTCTTACGCGATGGCGGCGGGCTCGGTGGGAGGCTTCTTCGACTCGTTCCTTTTCCGGGATTTCCTCTCGGTGCCGCGCGCGCTCCTCTTCTGGGGCGTCGCGGCGGCGGGGGTCGTCTTCCTCCTGAACCGGCGGCGCCGGGGAGCACGCGACCTCGCGCGTCGTCCTCGTCCCGCTCTTCCTCTCGCTCTGGTTCCTCCACAACCGCTCGATGTCGCGCTACTCGGTCGCCGTTCGCGCGAGTCGCGGCGCTCCTCTTCGGGGCCGGGCTCGAGGCGATTTTCCGGCGGCGCGGGCTGGCGTTCCTCGTGGCCGCCGCCGCGGCGGCCGGCCTCGCGGTCGATGCGTATCCCGCCGTCCGGACGAGCGCGACGCTCGAGACGCCGCCGATCGCCGCGATCCGCCACCTCGAGCGCTATCTCCACGCGGGGCGCGAGACGGTCGTGGCGGACGACGTCTTCCACTCCTTCCTCAGGACCGAGCGGTGGGAGGGGCGCTTCTGGGGCTGGGCGTACGGGGAATCGGAGTTCGTCTCCGCGCCGCTTCCGACGAACAAGCGGATCGTCCGCCTCGCCGATTTCACCGGCGACTCCGACGCGCCCGACCGGGTCGACCCGCGATGGAAGAGCTGGTTCCTCGGCGGCCGGGTCTTCGAGCGGCTCGGCAACGGCCGCCTCCTCGCCGTCGCCGTGCGGGATCCGGCGCCGCCCCTCTTCGGGCCCGGCTTCGGCGTGAAGGAGCAGCGGCCCGGCGCGCCGGCATTCCGGTGGGCGGGGCCGGCGGCGCGGCTCCTCGTCCCGGGGCTTCAGGGCCCTCCGGTCGCCGTCCTCACGGGGGAACGGGACACCGCCTCGGGCGAGACGACGCTGACGGTCACCGACGAGTCGACGCACGAGGTCGTCCTGTCGCGGAGGATTCCGCCCGGGACCTTCGACGTCGCGATCCTCCGCCGGACGCTCTACGGGCCGCTCCCGGGCCCCACCTGGTACGTCCTCTCCTGCGACCGCCCGGCAGAGCTCCCTCCGCTCGGCGGCGCGATGCGGCCGAGGCTCGGCTGCTTCCGGATCCGGGAAGCGACCAACTCGTTCCCTCCCGAGCAGATCTGGGAGAGGGGCGCCCACGGCTTCCTGCTCGACGTCGGCTCGGCCGCGGACGCCCGGGCGGACCTCGCCGGCTTCCACGCGCGCGAGCGGCTCGAGAAGGAGGGGATCGACCTCCGCTGGACGGCCGGCGAGGCCTCGGCCGCTTTCGCGCCGGTTCCGGGCTTCGCGCCGGGCCGGCTCATCCTCCGGGCGCGGCCCCCGGCCGGCGAGGAAGTCGACGTGGTGGTGACCGTCGGCGGCCTTCCCGCGGGGAGGCTGCGCGTGCCGCCCGGCGGTTTCGCCGACCTAGGCCTCGAGCTGCCCGAGGAGGTCCAGGAGCTCTTCGACGGGACGGCGCCGGTCCGGATCGGCTTCCGCTCGGGCGTCTTCGTGCCGAAGGCACGACCCGCGGCCGCTCGGAATCGCGATCGACCGGATCAGTCTCGAGTAGACCTGTCCTTCAGGGCCTCCTTCAGGACAGAGCCGAACGCCGCGAGGACGAGGGCGACGCCGGCGGCCGCGAGCATCCACTGCCCCTCCGACATCACCTCCGTCCGCCCGGACCAGACTCCCGTCGCGAAGCCCGTCAGGAGGATCGCGCCGACCCAGAGGAGGAGGACGAGGCGCCCCTTTCCGCGGCCGCGCCGGCGGAGGTCGGGGAAGAGGACGAGGAGGAGCGGCGCCCCCGCGATCAGGAGGAGGAGCGCCGCTCGCTTCACGGGAGCCCCGGAGAGGCCTCGCTCAGCCCTTCGCCGTCAGTTTCGAATGATGCCGGCTGTAGGCGAAGAAGATGACGAGCCCGATGGCGAGCCAGATGACGAGCCGCGCCCAGGTGTGCCAGCCGAGGTTCGTCATCAGGTAGAAGCAGGAGAGGGCGCCGAGAATCGGGACGAGCGGCACGAACGGCGTCCGGAAGGGGCGCGGGGTCTCGGGGTTCGTCCGTCGGAGGATGAGGACCGCGAGGCAGACGATGACGAACGCGAGGAGCGTTCCGATGTTGACCATCTGCCCGAGGTCGTCGATCGGCGTGAAGGCGCCGAGCAGGGCGCAGATCATCCCGACGATCCAGGTCATCTTGAAGGGCGTGCGGAAACGCGTGTGGACTTCGCCGAAGATCTTCCTCGGCAGGAGGCCGTCGCGGGACATCGCGAAGAAGACGCGGGTCTGCCCGAGGAGCATGACGAGCATGACCGAGGTCAGGCCCGCGAGCGCGCCGCCCGTGATGATGAAGACCGCCCAGCCGAGGCCGACGTGCTCGAAGGCCTGCGCGATCGGCGCCTTCAGGTCGATCTGGTTCCACTTGATCATTCCCGTCAGGACGGCCGCGACGGCGATGTAGAGGATCGTGCAGACGAGGAGCGAGCCGATGATCCCGAACGGCATGTCCTTCTGGGGGTTCTTCGCTTCCTGCGCGGTCGTGGAGATGGCGTCGAAGCCGATGTAGGCGAAAAAGATGTAGGCGGCGCCCGACGCGATCCCCGCGAAGCCGTTCGGCGCGAAGTCGGACCAGCTCGCGCCCCAGTTCACCGGCTTGACGAAGAAGGCGCCGATGAGGATCACCATCACGACGACCGACGTCTTCACGGCGACGATGCCGGCGTTGAAGCGCGCCGACTCCTGAATGCCGACCGCGAGAACCCATGTCACGAGGAGCGCCACGAGGAGCGCGAGGAGGTTGAAGACGATCGGGATGCCGAAAAGCTCGGGCGGCGCCGGCCAGGCGTGGCCGCTCGCCGTCGCGTCGGCCGCGGCGCGGCTGTAGGTGACCCAGTCGTTCGTGAGCCACTCCGGCAGGTGGACGCCGAAGAGCTTCAGGAACTTCGTGAGGTAGCCCGACCAGCCGACCGAGACCGTGGCGGCCCCCATCATGTACTCGAGGACGAGGTCCCACCCGATGATCCAGGCGAAGAGCTCTCCGAGCGTCGCGTACGCGTAGGTGTACGCCGAGCCCGCGAGCGGGATCATCGAGGCGAATTCCGCGTAACAGAGGCCGGCGAAGACGCAGGCGATACCCGCGAGGACGAACGAGAGGACGAGGGCGGGACCGGCGCCGAGGATCTTCACCGTGCCGTCCGCGTTCGTCGAGCCGTGCGCGCCGATGCCCGTCATGACGAAGATGCCGGCGCCGATGATGGCGCCGATGCCGATCGCGACGAGCGACCAGCGTCCCAGCGCCCGCTTCAGGCTGTGCTCGCCCTCCTCGGCGCCTTCCGCGAGGAGCTCGGCGATCGGCTTGACGGCAAAGAGGGAGTTTCGGGACACGCTTCGACCTCCTCGAACGGCTTTCCGGGTGTCGGGAACGACCGGAAGATACACCAGCCGCATAGAATCGCGGGAAGCAAGGAGCCCCGATGAGCAATCCCTCGACACCGATCCTGCCGCCGGACGCGATCGGCGACGAGTTCCGGACGGGCGTGAAGTCGTACGCCGCGACGACGGCCCTCGACGGCGTCAAGGTCCTGCGTGTTCCGCGCCACGTCGACGACCGCGGCTTCTTCCAGGAGATCTACCGCGCCAAGGCCGACCACCCGGGGAGCGAGGCGCTCGCCGAATTCTTCCGGGAGGTTCCCGTCGCCCAGATGAACTTCACGGTCGTCGACGCCGAGAGCCACATCAAGGGGCTCCACTACCACCTGAAGCAGCAGGACGTCTGGTTCTGCCCGCACCCCTCGAAGGCGAAATTCGTTCTCTTCGACGTCCGGAAGGAGTCTCCGACGTACGCCAAGACGCAGGTCCTGGTGACCGGCAGCGGCCAGGACCTCCTCGTCCGGATCCCCGAAGGGGTCGCCCACGGCTACCGCCCCCTGACGAACCCGTGCGCCCTCTTCTACATCGTGACGCGGACTTTCGACGCGAAGGACCCCGACGAGTTCCGCATCGCATGGGACCATCCCGCGGTGAAGGACCTCTGGGAGATCCCGAACGGCTGAGGGCGGGTCAGCGCTTTTCGCGGACCGTCAGGACCGGGACGGGTGAAAGGCGGAGGACCCGCTCCGCAGTCGACCCGATCAGCAGCTTCTCGAGGGCGCCGCGGCCGTGGGTTCCGAGGACGAGGAGCGAGGCCTTCATCCGCTTCGCGGCGTCGACGAGCGCGTCGGACGGGCGGCCCCACACGATCTCCGACGTCGCGGCGACGCCGCGCTTCCCGGCCGAGACGACCGCCTGGGCAAGCCGTTTCCGCGTCGCCTCCTCCCACTCCTTCTGGGTCGTGACGTCGAGGTAGGGGAGCGCGCCGGCCACGTCGAAGGCCTGGATCGGTTCGACGAGGACGTGGAGGATGTGGATCTTCGCCCCCTGCGAGGCGGCGAGCGAGACGGCGAACCCGAACGCCCGCGCGGCGCAGAGCGAGAAATCGGTGCCGACGAGGATCGTCTTGAGAAAAGGCTCGTTTCGGCGCGGTGACATGAGGTTCCTCCCTTCCCCCGTCCCTAAGAATGGCCCCGGCCGCGGAGTTTTTCCACCGCCGCCTCGACGTCGCGGGCGGACGGGCGGAGGGCCGCGGCGGGGGAGGGACCGCTCCGCGAGAAGAGGCGGACGCCCTCGACGTAGGTCGCCTCGACGTGGCTCCGGTCGAAGGACCAGACGATCGGGCCGTAGGGGTCGCCCCGCCAGCCCGCCGGCCGAGCGAAGCCCGCGTCCGGGTCGAGGAGGACGAAGTCGGCCCGCTTCCCGGCCTCGATCGTCCCGACGAGGTCGAGCCCGAGCGCCGCCGCGCCGTCCGCGGTCGCCATCCTCACGACCTCCCACGCCGACAGGGGGGGCCCGGAGGGCAACAGGCGCGAGAGCTGGGCGGCGAGCCGCATTTCGGAGAAGGGGTCGAGACGGTCGTTGCAGGGGGCCCCGTCCGCGCCGAGCGTCACGCGGATCCCGCGCGCGAGGTAGTCGGCCACCGGGGCGATCCCGGAGGAGAGCTTGGCGTTCGACGACGGGCAGTGCGCCACGTTCGTCCCGCGCGCCGCGAGGAGCGCCCGCTCGGCCCCGGTCGTGTGGACGACGTGGGCGAGGACGACATGGGGGCCCGAGAGGCCGACGTCGTCGAGGTAGACGAGGTTCGTGCGTCCCGTCCTCGCCTCGACGAGGACCGTCTCCGCCGGGCTCTCAGCCGCGTGCGTGTGAACGAGGACGCCGTGCGCCCGGGCCCGCTCGGCGGCGGCGCGGAGGGCGCGCTCGGTGCAGGAGAGTGCGAAGCGCGGGCAGTACGCGACGCGGAGGCGTCCGCCGGCCGCCCCGTGCCAGCGGGCGAGGAGGCGGTCGACCTCGGCGAGCGCGGCGTCGGTCCCGGCGAAAAGGTCGGCGGGGCAGAACGCCGGGTCGTCCATCAGGGCGTTGCCGCCCGTGACGCGGACGCCGGCGGAGGCCGCGGCGCGGAAGATCGAGTCCGTGTGGCGCACCGATCCCATGTCGAGGAGGGCCGTCGTCCCCCCGGCGATCAGCTCGGCGAGGCCGAGCCGCGCCGAGAGCTCCATCGTCTCCTCGTCGTGCGCGGCCTCGCCCGGGAGGACGTGCGTCGAGAGCCACTCGAGGAGGGGGAGGTCGTCCGGGCCGTTCCGAAGCAGCGTCTGGCAGAGGTGGACGTGCGTCTGGACGAAACCGGGGAGGAGCCAGAGGCCGCCGGCGTCGACGCGCTCGACCCGCGTTCCCCCGGCCTCCTCTTCGGCCGCCCGCCGCCGCGCCTCGCCGTGGAGGGCGGCGATCGCGCCCTCCTCGACGAGAAGGGCGCCGTCTTCCGTCACGTCGCCCTCGCGCGTCATGCCGATGACGCGCGCGCCGTCGACGAGGAGCGGGTTCACGCCGGCATTATGGCCGGTCGGTCAGAGGAGACGGGCCCCCTCGTGGACGAGGAGCCACTCCTTTCGCGGCACTCCGCCGCCGTAGCCGGCGAGCGACCCGTCCGCCGCGATCACCCGGTGGCAGGGGACGACGATGGAAACGGGATTCCGCGCGTTCGCCCCCGCGACGGCGCGGACCGCGGACGGGGATCCGACGGCGCGCGCGAGCTCGGTGTACGACATCGTCCGGCCGGGCGGGATCCGGCGGAGCGCCCGCCAGACGCTCTCCTGGAAGGGGGTCCCGGCCGTGTCGACCTCGACGGCATCGAGCGCCGAGAGCTCCCCGGCGAGATAGCGGCGGAACGCCGCGGCGGGCGCGCCGCCGCCGGGGTCCGGCTCGAGGGAGACCTCGCCGAACCTCCTCTCCAGCGCCTCGGGCATTCCCTTCCACCGGTCCTCGTAGACGAGCGCGACGAGCTTCTCGCCGCGCCGGACCAGGACCACCGCGCCGGCGGGCGTGTCGATCCTCGTCCTGTGGAGATGCGTCGTCGTCACAGCCCCCCCTTCGCGTCGGCCAGCGACGCCCAGAGGTGAAGTGTCGCGTACGCGCGGTACGGCCGCCAGCACTCAGCGCGCGCCGCGATCTCCCGCGGACGCCCCCCCACCCCCGCGCGTTCGAGCGCGCGGGCGAGGCCGAGGTCGCCGACCGGAAAGGCGTCCCGCTCCCCGAAGGCCCGGAGCGCCACGACGTGCGCCGTCCACGGGCCGAAGCCCGGCAGCGCCGTGAGCCGCGCCTCGAAGTCGTCGAGGCCGCTCGGAGCGGCGAGGAGAAACGAGCCGTCGGCCACGGCGCCCGCGAACGACCGGAGGGCCGCGGCCCGCGCGCGGGGGAGGCCGATCCGGGCGACGTCCGCCTCCGCGACCGCTCCCGGCGTCGGAAAGACATGGGTGAGGTCCGCCCGGGCGTACCTCATCGGGAGCGGCCGCCCGCAGAGGGTGACGAGCCGGCCCGCGAGCGTCCGCGCGCCCGCGACGGAGATCTGCTGGCCGAGGACGGCCCGGACCGCGACCTCGAACGGGTCCCATGCCCCGGGAAGCCGGAGGCCCGGCCGCCGCGCGACGAGCGGGGCGAGGAGGGGATCTCGGGAGAGAACGCGGCCGATCGCCCGGGGATTCGCGTCGAGGTCCAGGAGACGGGAGACGCGCGACGAAAGGTCGCCAGAATTCGCCCAGGAGGGGAATTCCATTGAAAGGGAAGGAGACCTGCCGTTTGCGCCCCGGCGGATTCCCACCGTGCCGATTCGGCGGCCCTCCGCGAAGGTCCTTTCATAGAGATCTCTTTCGACTCGTTCCACCCCCGGCAGGGCCCGTGCGGAAAGAAACCCGAACAGGCCGTCGCCGTCGAAGGGCGGCTTGAACCGCAGATTCACGGCGCCGGAGGCTCGGGGGGGACCGGGGAATCCGCGAGGTCCGCCGCCGGCGCGCCGCCGAGGCCGAGGCGGTCGGCGATGGGGACCTGCGACGCGAGGATCAGGGCGACGAGGTCGGGGAGCGGAACGCCCCACTCCTCGGCCCCTTTCGTCACGTAGCTCCGGTCGACGGTCCGGGCGAACGACTTCTCCTTGAGGCGCTTCAGGACCGACTCGACCGGGACGTCCGCGATCTTCTTCGTCGGCCGGATCAGCGCGCAGGCGCCGACGAAGCCCGTCAGCTCGTCGGCCGCGAGGATCGCCTTCTCCATCGGCGTCTCTCGCGGGATGTTCGTGTAGAAGGCGTGGCCGCCGATCGCCTTGATGACGCTCTCGGGCCAGCCCCGCTCCCGCAGGATCTCCATCCCGCGGAAGACGTGGTCCTGTTCGGTCGGGTACTTCTCGTAGTCGAAGTCGTGGAGCATCCCGACGAGCCCCCAGGTCTCGATCTCGGCCGCGTCCGCGACGCCGGCGGAGCGGGCGAGGTGGCGCATCGCCGCCTCGACGGCGAGCGCGTGGCGGCGGAGCGGCTGGGATTTCGTGTATTCGGTGAGGAGGGCCCAGGCGTCGGCGCGGCTCTTCATGCTCCCTAGTCTACGGAAAGGCGCCGCGCCGGCGGCGCCGTTGTGAATCTGAACGCGGACCTCTCGACGGCTTTGCGGCCGCCGGACGGGTCGTTGATTTTCCCTACGGACGATAAAACGTACTGCTATATACTTAATATATTTTTTTGCACTGTTTGGTGTGCAATCGGGCCGTTTTCGATTGACTTCCAGGCAGTCTGCACCGATTCTCCGCGCGGAACGGGCGAAAACCCGAATCAAACCGGAGGATCGACATGGCACAGAATGCGGCTGAAATCCTGAAGCGCTGCGACAAGGAAGGGGTCCGCTTCCTGAGGCTCCAGTTCACGGACATCCTCGGCGTCATCAAGAACGTCGAGGTGCCCCGTTCGCAGTTCGAGAAGGCGCTCGACGGCGAGATCCAGTTCGACGGCTCCTCGATCGAGGGATTCGTCCGGATCCAGGAATCCGACATGGGGCTCGTCCCGGACCTGAACACGTTCCAGGTCTTCCCCTGGTCGCACCCGAACGGGAAGGTCGCCCGGCTCGTCTGCGACGTCATCGAGCCGGACGGGAAGCCGTTCTCGGGCTGCCCCCGCCAGGCGCTCAAGCGGCAGATGGACAAGGCGAAGGCTCTGGGCTACGAGCTGATGACCGGCCCCGAGGCCGAGTTCTTCCTCTTCCGGCGCGACGCCGCCGGCGACCCGATCGTCGACACGCACGACGAGGGAGGGTACTTCGACCTGACGCCGGTCGACCGGGGCGAGGACGCGCGGCGCGACATCGTCGTCGCGCTCGAGGCGATGGGCTTCGAGGTCGAGGCGGCCCACCACGAGGTCGCCCCGGGCCAGCACGAGATCGACTTCAAGTACGGGAACGCCGTCCACACGGCCGACAACGTCACGACGTTCAAGCTGATCGTCAAGAAGGTCGCCCTTGACCACGGCCTCCACGCCACGTTCATGCCGAAGCCGATCTTCGGGGTGAACGGCTCGGGGATGCACGTCCACCAGTCGCTCATGACCGGCTCGGGCGCGACCACGAAGAACGCCTTCTACGACGCGAAGGCGAAGTACCAGCTCTCGGCGACGGCCCTCCACTACATCGGCGGCGTCCTGAAGCACGCCCGCGCGATCGCGGCGGTGACGAACCCGCTCGTCAACTCCTACAAGCGGCTCGTGCCGGGCTACGAGGCGCCGGTCAACGTGGCCTGGTCCGAGCGGAACCGCTCGCCGATGGTCCGCATCCCGGCGCGCCGCGGCATGGGAACCCGCTGCGAGGTCCGGATGCCCGACCCGTCGTGCAACCCGTACCTCGCCTTCACGGTCATGCTGGCCGCCGGCCTCGACGGCATCAAGAACAAGCTGGAGCCGGGCGAGCCGGTGAACGAGAACGTCTTCGAGATGTCGGAGCGCGAGAGGAAGCGCCGGAAGATCGAGGTCCTCCCGGGGAGTCTCTCCGAGGCCCTCGACTGCCTCGAGAAGGACGACCTCCTGAAGAACTCCCTCGGCGACCACATCTTCACGAACTTCGTCGAGGCGAAGCGGGCCGAGTGGCACACCTACATCGCCAAGGTGTCGGGCTGGGAGATCGAGCAGTACCTGAATAAATTCTGATATCTCCTGGGGGAACCACGGCCGGTTCCCCAAACCCCCTCCGAGCCGATCGCGACTTGCCGGGGAGCTCGAAGACGGGCTCCCCGTTTTTCGTTACAGACCCAGCTTCGCCTTCGCCGCGGCGAGGACGGTCTGGAGCGCGGCGTCGAGACCCATGTCGATGACGTTCAGGACGAGGTCGTAGCCCGAGGAGTCGTCGATCTCCCTGCGGAACGTCTGGCGGATGAAGTCCCGCTGGGCCTGGTCGTTTTCGGAGACGATGCGCCGCGCCTCGGCGGGCGGCACCTCGCCGAGCCGGGCGACCTCGGCGATCCGCGCGTCGAGCGCGCCGACCGCCCGGATCCTGAGGCCGCACGCCGGCGAGAGGACGAGGTGCGCGCCGCGTCCGACGAGAACCGCGCGCCCCTGGCGGGCGATCCGGGCGATGACGGCGGCGAGCTCGACGACGTAGCGGGCGTGCCCCGGGTCGTCCGGGATGATGAGCGGGGCGAGATACTCGTCGAACTCCCGGACGGCCTGCTCGTCGTACCGCTCCAGCAAGACCTCCTGGCTCCGAGTCTCGGCCGCGATGGCGGCGAGGATCTCCCGGTCGTAGGTCCGCCAGCCGAGCGCGTCGGCGACGCCGGTGGCGAGCGGCAGTCCCCACGAGCCGAGCTGCCGCGAGACCGTGATCCACGGTCCCTCCCCGACGCGGGTTCCCGGGGCGGGCGTCTCGAGGGATTTGCGACGGACCTCCGAGAAGAGCCCCTGGCGCGCCGCGAGCTCTTCAATGCTGCGGGACGAAGGCATGGACCGCCTCCTTTCCCCGGGGACGCGCCCCGCCCGAAGCGCGAACCCGCAGGCTCACCCTCCAATCTAGTCCCCGCCCGGCGATTCTGCGAGCGCTACTTCGGCGCGCCCCAGAGCTCCGCGAGGCGGTCGTCGCGGCCGCAGCGGCTCCGGTAGTACTTGTAGCGGATCGGGTTCTTCGAGTGGTATTTCTGGTGGTATTCCTCGGCGGGCCAGAAGGTCGACGCGGGGACGACGGCGACGGCGATCTCGCCGGAGAACCGCTTCGATTTCTCGAGGGCCGCGCGGGACGCCTCGGCGAGCCGCTTCTGCTCCTCGTCGTGGAAGAAGATCGCCGGCCGGTACTGATTTCCGTGGTCGCAGAACTGGCCGGTCGCGTCCGTCGGGTCGACGTTGTGCCAGAAGACGTCCAGGAGCTTCTCGTAGGAAATCCGGACGGGGTCGTACAGGATCTGGACCGACTCGGCGTGCCCGGTCGTCCCGGACGACACCTCCTCGTACGTCGGCTTCTGTTTCGTCCCGCCGGTGTAACCCGACGTCACCGAGACGACGCCTTCGAGCGCCTCGAACGGGGGTTCCATGCACCAGAAGCAGCCGCCGGCGAAGGTGGCCTTCATCAACTTCCGGGCCGGCGGTCCGGCCGGCGACGGCGCCGGGGTCTGGCCGACGAGGGGTGCGGCGAGGAGCGCAAGGGCGAGGGCGATGCGGGCGGCTCTGGTCACGAGTTCTCCTTCCCGGTCGGTTCCCTTACGGAAATGACCCGGGACCCGGACGTTGTTCCCGTCAGATCTCCACGACGACGCCGATCTCGACCGCCCGCTCGGGGGGAATCCCGAAGTAGACGGCCGCGGGCCGCTCGTTTCGGCGCATCCATGCGTAGAGCCGCTCCCGCCAGCGCGCCATTCCGGAGGCCCGCGCGACCGAGATGACCGAATCGCGGCCGAGGAAGTAGCTGGTCTCCAGGGGATCGATGGGCGAGCCGTCGAGGAGCACGTCCGCGAGGGCCGCCGGAACGTCCGGTTCTTCCATGAAGCCCCAGCAGAGCGCGACGCGGAAGAAGCCTCCCCCGAGCGTCTGCACCCTCGCCCGGCGGGCGCGCGGGAGCCTGGGAACCTCGGCCGTCTCGACGGCGAGGAGGACGACCCGGGCGTGGAGGGTGCCGTTGTGCCGGCGGTTGAGGAGAAGCGAGGGGGGAACGAGGTCCGGGAACCTCTCGAGGTAGACGGCCGTCCGTGGAAAGCGCGGCGGCGCCTCGCGCTCGACCTGGCGCACGTACTCCTCGGCGGGCGGGGCGAGGCCGACGCCCCGGCTCCGGAGCCGCTCCAGGACGATCCGCTGTCCCTGCTTCCACGTGACGAGCAGCGTGTAGACGCCCGCGCCGAGCACGAGCGGGATCCACCCGCCGTGCCCGAGCTTCACGAGATTCGCGCCGAAGAAGGCGAGCTCGATGACGAGGAAGGTCCCGACGAGGAGCGCCGCCTTCCAGGGCGCGACCTTCCAGCCGGCGACGAGCAGCACCGACAGGAGGAGGGACGTCAGGAGCATCGTCGACGTGACCGCGACGCCGTAAGCCGCGGCGAGCCGGTGGGAGGAGCCGAAGTCGACGACGAAGAAGATGCAGCCGGCGAGGAGGGCCCAGTTCACGGCCGGGAGGTAGATCTGCCCCCGCTCGGTCTCGGAGGTGTGAAGGACCGTCAGGCGGGGGAGGAAGCGGAGCTGGACGGCCTGTCGCGTCAGAGAGAAGACGCCGGAGATCAGGGCCTGCGACGCGATCGTAGTCGCCGCCGTCGCGAGAACGACCATCGGGAGAACCCCCCACGGCGGCACCATCTCGAACAGGGGGTTGTCGAGGGCCTTCGGCGAACGGAGGAGGAGCGCCCCCTGCCCGAAGTAGTTCAGGAGGAGGGCCGGAAGGACGAGGCCGAACCAGGCGACGCGGATCGGGCGGGCCCCGAAGTGCCCCATGTCGGCGTAGATCGCCTCGCCTCCCGTCACGACGAGGACCACCGAGCCGAGGACGAGGAACCCCTTCAGGCCGTCCTCCGCGAAGAAGCGGACCGCGTGCGTCGGGTCGAGCGCGACGAGGACCTCCGGCGCCCGGAGGATCTCCTTCAGGCCGAGGACGCCCAGCGTCCCGAACCAGAGGAGCATGACCGGACCGAAGAACGCGCCGATCTTCCCGGTCCCTCTCCGCTGGATCGCGAAGAGGAGGACGAGGACGACGACGGCGATCGGGATGACGGCCGGCGCGAGGCCGGGATTCCGCACCTTCAGCCCCTCCACCGCCGAGAGGACCGAGATCGCCGGGGTGATCAGCCCGTCGCCGTAGAGGAGCGCGGCGCCGAAGAGGCCGAGGACGAGGGCGGCTTTCCGGCGCGGGTCGTCCGGGGAGAGCGAGCGGTTCACGAGGGTCGTGAGGGCGAGGATCCCCCCTTCGCCCTCGTTGTCCGCCCGGAGCATGACGACGACGTACTTCGCCGCCACGAGGACGAGGAGCGACCAGACGATGAGGGAGAGGACGCCGAGGACGTTGATTCGCGTCAGCTCGAGGCCGTGCTCGGCCGGCGACAGCGACTCCCGGAGCGCGTAGAGCGGGCTCGTCCCGATGTCCCCGTAGACGATGCCGAGGGCGGCGACGGAGAGGACCGCGAGCCTCCCGTTCTTCTCCCGGGGTGTCCCGCTCACGCGACGAACATAGCATCGCCGTAGCTGAAGAACCGGTAGCCGTTTGCCACGGCCTCGCGGTACGCGGCCAGGACCCGCTCGCGGCCGGCGAACGCCGAGACGAGCATGAGGAGCGTCGACCGGGGGAGGTGGAAGTTCGTGAGAAGCGCGTCGACCACCCGGAACGCCGCGCCGGGAACGAGGAAGAGGTCGGTCTCGAAGACCCCGGCCGCGACGCTCCCCGCGTGCCGCCGCGCGGACGCCTCGAGAGCCCGGACGCTGGTCGTCCCCACCGCCACGACTCTCCGCCCTTCGCTCTTCGCCCGGTTCACCCGCTCCGCCGACTCCGCGGGAATCGACGCCCGCTCGGCGTCCATGAGGTGCTCCTCGACCCGGTCGGACCTGACCGGCTTGAACGTCCCGATCCCGACGTGAAGCGTCACGTGGGCGATCTCCACGCCGCGCGCCCGGGCCGCCGCGAGCAGCGGCTCCGTGAAATGGAGGCCGGCGGTCGGCGCGGCGATGGCGCCGGGCTCGCGGGCGAAGACCGTCTGGTAGTCGGCGGCGTCCCGCGCGTCGGCGACGCCGCCCGGGCGGTGGATGTACGGCGGGAGGGGAGCCGAGCCGAGTACGGGAAGCTCCGAAAGAAGAGATCCTCTGTTCCCGTGCTTCCGGAACCGGAGTGCGTAAAGACCCGGTTCGGTGCTGAGCGAAAGCGCGCTCTTCTTTGAAGCTGAAAGAGTCCACGCCCCGGCGCCCGGCCGTGTCGATGCGTCGGGAACCGCTTCAGCGGTCCAGTCCCTTTCGAAGAAGAAAACTCTCCCGGTCTTCACCCGCCGCCCCGGCTTCGCGAGGCAGCGCCAGACTTCTCCCTCGTCTTTCCCGGAGATGCCCGGGTCTCCGGTGACTCTCTGAACCAGCAGGAACTCGGTCCGCCGGCCCTCTCGTCGGTTCCGAAGATCCGGGCGGGGATCACTTTCGTGTCGTTGAGGACGAGGACGTCGCCCGCGCGGAGGAGGGCCGGCAGGTCGGCGACGCTCCGGTGGGCGACGGCGCCCGTCGTGCGGTCGAGCGTCATCAGGCGGGCGGTCCCGCGCGTCACCGGGCGCTGGGCGATCGCCGCCTCCGGCAGCTCGAAGTCGAAGAGGGAAACGTCCACCGACCGATTCTGCCCGTTAGACTTCCCGGATGCCGCGTCGGGCGCGCGCCCTTCTCGTCCTCTACGGGGCCCTCGCCCTTCTCGTGGTTCCCGTTTTCCCGCACTTCCTTTCGCCGAACGAGTT
The DNA here is from genome assembly GCA_963821435.1 of uncultured Acidobacteriota bacterium. Taxonomy (GTDB): domain Bacteria; phylum Acidobacteriota; class Thermoanaerobaculia; order UBA5066; family UBA5066; genus DAOMFB01. The sequence continues at coordinate 18,817 of CAWGDR010000002.1, read as the reverse complement.
CGCCCGGTGGGCCACGGCAGCCTCCCTCGTCGAGCGAGGCACGCCGGAGGTCTCGGCCGTTCGCTCGCTCCTCGGACCCCTCTTCGAGGACCTATCGTCGCGTCGACGGACGCGTCTACTCGAACAAGGCTCCGGGGCTCGCGTTCGTCGCGCTGCCGGGCTACCTCCTCGCGCGCCCCGTCGTCGGCCCTCCCTCGCGCGAGGCGATGCGGATCGGCCTCGACGCGATGCGCCTCGTCGGCGCGACCCTCCCGGCCCTTCTCCTGGCTCTTCTCGTTGCGAGAGCGGCGGAACGCTTCGGGGCGGACGGGCCGCGGATATCCGTCGTCGTCTTCGCGCTTCTCTTCGCGACGCCGCTCTTCGCCTACGGGCTCCTCCTCTTCTCGCACGCCCTCGTCGCGGCGGCGCTTTTCGGGGCCTGGGCGGCGCTCTTCACGCCGGCGGCGCCGCGCGCGGCGATCCGCCGCGAGGTCGCGGCCGGCGCCCTTCTCGGCATGGCTGTCGTCGGCCGAGTATCCCCGCGGCCGTCCCCGCCGCGGTGCTGTCGCTCTGCGCCACATGGCGCCGGGGGCCAGGACGGCCCCTCCGGATCGCCGCCGGAGCCGCCCCGTTCGCTCGTCGGGCTCCTGGCGTACAACAGGTTCTGCTTTGGAGGGTTCTTCGAGCTCTCCTCGGCGCACGAGGTTTCCGCGCGAGTTCGCGCCCTCCGAGCAGTAGGGCTCTTCGGGATCGCGCAGCCGTCGCCTGAGTTCTTTCGCGCGGCTCCTCGCTTGACCCCTCGCACGGTCTGCTCGTCTTCTCGCCGTTCCTTCTCCTCGGCCTGCGCGCGTTTCCTTCCGCCTTCCGGTATCTCGGGCGGCCGGCGACCGCCGCCCTTGCGTCTCGTGCCGCTATCGCTCCTCGTCGTTTACGCGGGCTACCCGGACTGGCACGGCGGCTTCAATGTCGGGCCGCGCTACCTCGTGCCGGCCCTCCCGTTCCTCGTCTTCCCGCTCGCGTTCCGCGGCGGCGGCCGGCTGGAGGCCGTCCTGCTCGGCGCCTCGGCGGGCGCCGTCGCCCTGACGGCGCTCGTCTTCCCGTTCGTCCCGGGAGGATTCGCGCTGCCGTGGGGCTCCTTCGCCGCGCCGCTTCTCGCGCGCGGCCTCGTCGCGCCGAACCTCGTGCATCTCGTGCCGGGAGGCGTCGCGGCCCTCGTCCTGCCGTTCGCCGCCGTCGCGGCCGCGGCGGGGATCGTCTTCGGCCGGCGGCGTCTCATCCCGGCCGCCCTCGGCGCGGCTCTCTGGATCGGCGCCGGGGTGGCCCTGGCGTCGTGGACGCCGCCCGGCCCCCGCGAGCGCCTCGTCCGCGCGTACGTGGCGGACGTCTACTTCGGGAAGCGCGGAGCGCTCGAGGACGAGATCGCGGCGGCCGGCGCGCCCCAGCCCCGTCTCCTCGCGCGCCGCGATCTCGAAGAGACCCTCGGCCCGACGCCCTGGCCTTTCTAGCTCCCCGGCGAGGAGCGCGAGAGCCAGCGCGGAGAGCGCCGCGAGGGCGAGGCCGGCCCGGAAGGAGCCGGGCCGGTAGTCGAGGACGACCCGGTGCGCGCCGGCAGGAAGCGGCAGGACGATCGGATCGCCCGGGCTTGCCGAGAGACGCGCGTCGCACGCCGTCCACGGACGCCCTCCAGCCGGGGAACCACGGATTCGCGACGACGAGCTCGCGCGGGCGCGGCGGCCGAGACGTCGAGCGACCAGCGGGTCGGCAGGCGCTCGAGGACCGTGACGGTTCCTTCGGCCCCTTCCACCCGCGCCCGCGGAAGGACGCGGCGATTCCTGAGGAGGCGCCCGTCGGGCCCCGAGTAGACCTCCTCGAGGTCGAGGCCGAGCCGCTCGTTCAGCGTCGGCGCGCCGAACGGGAACTGGGGATGGAGACAGAGGTACTTCACGTTCCAGAAGTCGAGGCCGGCGCCGCCGGGGCGGAGGTCCCACGGCGCGATCGCGTCGGAGACGGTCGGCGTCGCGGCGAAGAGCCCGAGCGCCGCGCGCTGGCGCCGCCACCCGGCCGGCGCGAGGGCGTCGTAGCCGCGGACGTCGTCGAGGCCGAGCGGCGTCGCCGTGTTCGGCGGAAGAAAGGTGTGGAGCGGCAGGATCCGGAAGACGTCCCTGTCCGCGCGCAGCCGTTCGAGGAGCGGCGTCGTGACCGCGAGGTCGCCCGCGGGTGTCGCGTCGTGGACTCCGCGCGCGGCGAGGAGGAGCTCGATCGCCGCGAGGGCGGCCACCGAGGCCGCGAGCGCCCGGGCCGGGCCGCCCCGTCCCGGCCGTGCGCGCCCGGTCGACGAGCGCGTCGAGCCCCGCGGCGGCGAGGCAACCGAGCGGAACCGGGAGCAGCAGGAGGGCGCGCGACCAGTAGACCGGCGTCGCACGGGCCAGAAGGCGCGCGCGCGGGATTGTCGTACGCGACGAGGAGAAGCGCCGCGCCGACCGCGGCCCAGAAGAGCGTTTCGCGCCGGGGTCGTCCGAGGGCGAGCCCGGCCGGAACGAGGAGCAGGACCGCGCCCGAGACGGCCGCCGCCGTCTCGACGGCGTTCGCCGACGCGGCGCCCGGCAGGACGAGCCGGAGCGAGCGCCGAGAGCGGAAGGACGAACGGGTGGCGATCGGCCCCGCCGCGCGCCTCGCTGAGAAGGAAGTACTCCGCGAAGGGGAGCCAGAGAGGCGCCGCGAGGCCGGCGCCGGCGAGGGCGCGCGCCGAACGTCGCCGCGGCGCGGCGGGGCGGTCGCGGCGAGAAAGAGCGTCCACGCGACGGCGAGGAGCGCCGCCATCAGCGCCGTCTCCGGGTGACCGCCGGCGAGGACGACGGCGGTCGAAAGCGCGAGGAGAAGGGCGTCCCGCCGGGACGCGCGCCGGGCGAGCCGCCCGGCGAAGAGAAGGACGAACGGAACCGGAGCGGCGGCGAGGGTCTGCGGATGGCCCAGCCAGGCGATGAACGCGCCCGAGAGCGCGTAGGCGACGGCGCCGAGCGCCGCCGCCTCGGGCGACCTCCCGCGGTCCCGGAGGAGCGACCAGGCGCCCGCGAGCGCGACGAGGAGCCGCAGCAGGAGCGAGAGGTTCCAGCCCGCGGCGACGCCGAGCGCGAGCGCTGGGAAAAGGAGCGGCGAGCCGGGGCCGACACCGAGTTCCCGAGGAGGGGGACGCCGCCGTCCTGGTGCGGGTTCCAGAGCGGGAGGCGGCCGGCCCGCAGCTCCGCGCCCGCGAACTCCGCCCACGGCGCGAACTGCCAGACGGGATCGGAGAGGCCGGACGCGCCGAGGGCGCGCGCCGGATAGGACGGCGCCCACGGCCAGACCCGGCCCCGCACGGCGTCCGACAGGAGAACGCCGCGGCTCATGCCGAGCGCGAACCAGAGCACGACCGCTCCCGCCGCGAGGACCGCCGCCCGGCGGATTCCGACGTCCATGCCGGGATTCTGCCCGTTCCGCTCCTCGCGCGATTGACGCCGCACGGCGCCGCGTATATGGTGCCGCGCCGTACCCCCATGGGCGACGCTCCGGGAACGTACCGCAAAGTCCGGCTGATGGACGCGGCCGCCATGAAGCGTGCGATGGCGCGCATGGCGCAGGAGATCGTCGAGTCGCAGGGCGGCACCGACGGCTTCGTTCTCATCGGGATCAGGACGCGCGGCGTCCCGCTCGCGCGGCGGCTCGCCGCCGAGCTCCTGGCGCGCGAAAGAGTCCGGATTCCCGTCGGCCTCCTCGACATCACGCTCTACCGGGACGATCTCGACGACGATCGCCTCCTCGCCGGTCCTGAAGCGGACCGAGATCTCCTTCCCCGTCGAGGGGAAGACGGTCATCCTCTGCGACGACGTCCTCTACACGGGCCGGACGGTCCGCGCCGCGATCGACGCGGTGCTCGACTTCGGCCGCCCGCGGAAGATCCTCCTCGCCGTCCTCGTGGACCGCGGGCGGCGCGAGTTCCCGATCGAGGCGCAGTTCGTCGGCAAGAGGGTCTCGACCTCGGCGTCCGAGATCGTCTCGGTCACGTTCTCGGAGACCGACGGCGAGGACGACGTCTGGCTCCTCGACCGGGAGGCGTCGCTCCGTCCCGCGAACGGCCCGAAGGCCTCGCCGCCGAGGCGCGCCCGGGCGAAGAAGCGCGCGAAGAACGTCCGGAAGAAGGGGGCGGGCCGGGCGTGACGAAGCGGACCGACGGCTCCGCCGGCCTCCCCGCGGAGCGGTCCCACGTTTTCTCGAAGAAGGACCTTCTGGACATGGAGTCGCTGACCGAGGACGACATCCGGCTCGTCCTCGACACGGCCGAGTCGATGCGCGAGATCAACCAGCGCTCGATCAAGAAGGTCCCGACGCTCCGCGGCAAGCTCGTCGCGAACCTCTTCTTCGAGTCGTCCACGCGGACGCGCTTCTCGTTCGAGATCGCGGAGCGGCGCCTCTCGGCCGACTCCATCGCCTTCTCGGCGGCCGCCTCGTCCGTGACGAAGGGCGAGACGCTGCTCGACACCGCGAAGAACCTGATGGCGATGTCGCCCGACGCGATCGTCATCCGGCACTCCCGGTCGGGCGCGCCGCACCTCCTCGCGCGCGAGCTGCCGTGCGCCGTCGTCAACGCGGGCGACGGCACGCACGAGCACCCGACGCAGGCGCTCCTCGACGCGCTGACGATCCGGCGGGCGAAGGGGCGCCTCGCAGGGCTGAAGGTCGCGATCTGCGGCGACATCGCGCACAGCCGCGTGGCCCGCTCGAACGTCGGGCTCCTCTCGAAGATGGGCGCCGCCGTGACGCTCTGCGGCCCGCGGACGCTCCTGCCCGCCGAGATCGAGCGGACCGGGGCGATCGTCGCGACGCGGATCGAGGAGGCGCTCGACGGCGCCGACGTCGTCATGATGCTCCGCGTCCAGAAGGAGCGGGGCGGCGGCCTCGGCTTCCCGTCGGACCGCGAGTACTACGACATCTTCGGCCTGACGCCGGCGCGGCGGAAGCTGGCGAAGAAGGACGCGATCGTCATGCACCCCGGGCCGATGAACCGCGGCGTGGAGATCGACTCGGCCGTGGCCGACGGCCCCGACTCCGTGATCCTCGACCAGGTGGAGAACGGCGTCGCCGTGCGGATGGCCGTCCTCTATCTCCTGATCGGAGCGAGCGGTGACGATGAGTGACGCCCCGGTCCTGATCCGGGGAGGCCGCCTCGTCGACCCGTCGCAGCGCCTCGACCAGACGCTCGACCTCCTGCTCCAGGACGGCGTCGTCGCGAAGGTCGACGAGAAGATCGCCCCGCCGAAGGGGGCGGAGGTCGTCGACGCCGCCGGCCTCGTCGTCGCGCCGGGCTTCGTCGACCTGCACGTCCACCTCCGCGAGCCGGGCTTCGAGTACAAGGAGACGATCGCCTCCGGCACGCGCCGCGGCGGCGGCGGGCGGCTTCACGACCGTCTGCGCGATGGCGAACACCGACCCGGTCACCGACGACGCGCCGACGGTCGCCTTCGTCGTCCGACGCGCGCGGGAGACGGGCGTCGTCCGCGTCTTCCCGATCGGCGCGGTCTCGAAGGGCCTCAAGGGGGCCGAGCTGGCCGAGATCGGCTCGATGAAGGCCGAGGGGATCGTGGCGCTCTCCGACGACGGGAAGCCCGTCGCCGACGCGGGCCTCATGCGCCGCGCGCTCGAGTACGCGTCGATGTTCGACCTCCCGGTCGTCGTCCACGAGGAGGACCCGTCCCTCGTGCGCGGCGGCGTCATGAACGAGGGGTGGGCCTCGACGCGGCTCGGCCTCGCGGGGTGGCCGGCCGCGGCGGAGGCCACGATGGTGGCGCGGGACGTGCAGCTCGCCGCCCTCGCGGGCGCGCGGCTCCACGTCGCGCACGTCTCGACGCGCGAGAGCCTCGACGCGATCCGGAACGCGCGGCGGAAGGGAGTCGCGCGTCTCCTGCGAGGTGACGCCGCACCACCTGACGCTGACCGACGAGGAGGTCGTCCGCTCCGGCTACGACACGCGGTTCAAGATGAACCCGCCGCTCCGGTCCGAGGCCGACCGGCAGGCCCTCGTGGCCGCGCTCGCCGACGGGACGATCGACTGCGTCGCGACCGACCACGCGCCGCACCACGCGGACGAGAAGGCGCTGGAGTTCGCGGACGCGCCGTTCGGCGTGACCGGGCTCGAGACGGCCCTCCCGGTCCTCGTCGACGCCCTCCTCCTCCCGAAGCACCTTTCGCTGACGCGGCTCGTCGAGGTCCTCTCGACGGCGCCGGCCCGGCTCTTCGGGCTTCCCGTACGGCACGCTCGCCGAGGGGGCGCCGGGCGACGTGGTCCTCTTCTCGACGACGAAGTCGACGGCCGTGACGCCGGACGGCTTCCTCTCGAAGTCCCGGAACTCGCCGTGGATCGCGCGGACGCTGAAGGGCCGTGTCGAGCGGACCTGGGTCGGCGGACGCGAGGTCTGGTCGCAGGTCAGGCGGCCTCGCGCCGCCGACGGCATGAGGGACCCGATGACGAAGGCGCCTCCGCCGGCGATCGCCGCGCGCCTCCGCGGCGGGAGCCGCCGGCCGCGCCCGAGTCAAGCGGATCGTCCTCGTCGACGCGTCCCCTCTCTACGCCGAGGCGTGGCGGGCCGTCTTCGCGGCGCGCTACGGATCGCCTTGGTGACCGTTCGAGGCCTACGCGCGACCCGCTCGAGGCCCTCCCGCGCCTCGGCGAGGACGTGAGCCTCCTGATGGTGGACCTCGAGCTGCCGCTCTTCGGCGGCCGGAAGGTGCTGGAGCTCGCGAAGCAGCGCGGCGTCGCCGGGCGGCGGATCGTCATCCTCTCGGAGCGCCCGGCCGACGACCTCCACCGCTCTTCCCGCAGGAAGCCTGCCTCGCGGTCATCAACAAGACCGAGCCGCAGCAGCAGAACGCCTTCCTGATGATCCTCGACTCGATCGTTCGACGGCATTGACCGTCGGTCACATCGGGTGTAGGAGTCGACGCCGCCGCCGGACTCCATGTAGATTAGAGGCGTGAAGGAGCTTTGGACCCCGGACGACGACCGGTCCCTCGCGGCGTTCGTCGCCGCAGTGCGCGTCGAGGATCTCGTCGGCGCGCTGCAGGCCGTGGCGGGGACCGCCGACGCCGTGCGGGCGGCGGACGAGGCCGCGCTCGAGGCGTTCGCGGCCCGGGTCGCGGGGCGGATCGCGGAGGGCTCGACCGCGTTCTTCCAGGCTCGCGCCCTGGCGGACGTCCTGGGATCCGAAGAAGGGTTCTCCGGGGACGAGGACGATTACTACCATCCCGACAACTGCCTGCTCCACCCGGTCCTGGAGCGGCGGCGCGGGATGCCGATCCTCCTCTCGACCGTCTGGATCGAGGTGGGGAAGCGCGCCGGCCTCCAGGTGGAGGGCGTCGGCCTGCCCGGCCATTTCATCGTTCGCGTCGGCACGGGGCCGGGAGTCCTCGTCGACCCGTTCGGCGGCGGTTCCCGCCTGACCGTGGACGAGTGTCGGCGAAAGGTGCAGTCGATGTCGGGCGGAAAGCTCAATGGCGGTCCGAGTTCCTCCGGCCCACCGGAGTCGCCGTCATCGTCGAGCGCGTCCTCCACAACCTCGCGGGCTGTTACGGCCGGGCGCGCGACGAGGCGGGGCGATTCCGGGTCCTGACCTTCCTCTCGGCGCTCCGCCCCGACGAGCCGGAGAACTTCCTGCAGCGCGCCGAGGTGGCCGAGGAGCTGGGCGTCCGCGACCTGGCCCAGCGGGTCTACGCCGAGATCGTCGAGCGCTTCCCCGAGACCCAGCAGGCGCAGACGGCGATCGACCGGCTGACCGACGGCGACGGGAGCGATGTCCCCTCGCCGGTCGTCAACTGATGGGGCGGCGGTTTCGCTGCGAGACCCCCGGCCGCGGCACCTTCCTCTCCCGCTCGGACTTCTGTTGAAGAGCCCCGTCGACATCGCGGTCGCCGCCGCGAAGGAGGCGGGGGAGGTGCTGCTCTCCCGTTTCGGCTCGATCGAGCCGTCGGCCGTTGTCGAGAAGGCGAAGAACGACGTCGTCTCGCAGGCCGACAGGGAGAGCGAGGCCGTCCTGCCGGCGCGTCCTGCTCGGGGCGCTCCCGTCCGACGTCTTTCTCGGCGAGGAGACGGGGCTCTCCGGAGCGGACGCGTCCGCTCCCGCCTGGATCTGCGACCCGCTCGACGGCACGGCGAACTTCGTCCGCGGCTTTCCGCACTTCGCCGTCTCGATCGCGCGGACGCGCGGCGGGCTTCTCGGCCCGATCGAGGTCGGCGTCGTGTGGGACCCGGTGAAGAAGGACCTCTTCGCCGCCGAGGCGGGGGGCGGCGCCTTCCGGAACGGGACGCGGGCGACGATGCCCCCGCGCGTCTCGCTCGACGGAGCCGCGCTCGCGACGGGCTTCCCTTCCGGCAGCAGCGACAGATCGATCTCTACCTGACGATCTTCCGCGAGGTGTTCAGGAGTTCCGCTGATCCGCCGCGCGGGGAGCGCAGCGCTCGACCTCGCCTACTGCGCGGCTCGGGATCTTCGACGGCTTCTTCGAGTTCGGCCTCTCGCCGTGGGACACCGCCGCCGGCGCGCTCCTCATCGCCGAGGCGGGGGGACTGTCGAGCGACTTCGACGGCGGCGAGCCGTGGCGGACGCGGGGCAACCTCCTCGCGGGGTCGCCCGGCGCACATGCCGGCCTTCTGGCCCTGGTCCGGAAGCTCGGCGTGACCGAGGCGCAGCTCTAGGCCGCGGATCTCAGAAGGGGTTCGTCACCGAGACGAGGAGCCCCAGGCTCCCTTTCCCGGGGCGCCCTCGGAGACCTCGGCGTAAAGCTGCTGGTCAGGAACGATAGTGCTGCTCGACGACCTTGCGGCGGACTTACAGGCTCGCCGTCAGCTCGCCCGTCTCGATCGTCGATCCCGACGGGAGGATGGTCCACCGCTTGATCGTCTCGTGTCGGGCCGGCTGCGCGTTCACGCGGTAGATGTTTGGCCCAGGGCCCGGCGAGCCGCTCGTCCCGGACGAGCTCGTCGTACGGTTTTCCGGCGAGCCCTTCGGAGCGCGCCCAGACGAGGATTTCCTCCCCGGAGAGGCTGAGGAGCGCCCTGCAGTAGCGACGCCCCTCGCCGTGAAGGAGGACGTGGCCGATCGAGCGGCGTCTCGAGCTTCAGCATCCCTCCACGCGCTGCGGCGGACGTATTTGCCGCCCGAGGTCTTGATCAGGTCCTTCTCGGTCGGTGATCCGGGGAGGGCCGGCAGTCGAGCGCGCCGACGTCTCCCGTGTCGAGCCCCCCCTCGCCGTCGATCGCGTCGGCGGTCTCCTTGCGGCCGCCCGTGGTCACCGCGCATGACGCCGCGGCCGCGCAGGAGGATCTCGCCGTCCGCACGCGAAGTTCACCTCCATTCCGGGGGTCGGAAATGCGACCGTGCCCCAGCGCTTTCTGTCCGGAATTCCAAGCCCAGTCATGGCCGTCGACTCCGAGAGGCCGTGGCCCTCGAGGATCGTGACGCCGAAGGCGTCGAAGAACTCGGCCAGCTCCGCGCGAGGGGGAGCTGCCGCGAGAGGAAGAAGCGGAGGCGGCCGCCGGAACCGTCCCTCACCTTTCGAGTGGACGAGCCGGTCGGCGAGGAGCCAGCTTCGGCGGCGACCGGGTTCGGCGGCCGTCCCCCTGGCGCCCGGCGGCGCGACGCCTCGGATGCGACGCCGAGCGCCCAGCCGGAAGATAAGCCGCCTTCGGCCCGCCGGCCGACCAGAGGGCCTGGCCGAGGATCTTCACGTGGACCTTCTGGGAGTCGCCGGGACGACGCAAGGCGAAGTGGCCTCGCCGTCGCGAGGTTCTCGGCGAAGCGTGTCGACGCGGCCGTCCGCAGCCGTCGGGAAACCGAGGCACGAACTCCCCAGCACCACGCAGGATCCTTCCGAAGCGTGCGCGACGGGACCCAGAGAAACTGGAGGTCGAAAGGGCCGCAGGACGCCCAGCGAGCCGATCGATCTCGACGTGGAGGAGCAAGGAGTCATGGGTCAGCTCGACGCCCTTGGGACGGCCCTGCGTTCCCGAGATGTAAATGATGATGGCGAGCGTCTCGCAGTCGCGAGCCCCGCGGCCGCCTCGAAGGCGCCCGGGTCGGCGGCGTCCCAGCGCGCCCGAGTGGGCGAGATCGGCCAGGGACGTCGCCCCGGCCGGAAGGCCGCCGGAGGCGTCGAAGGGCGCGAGCTGCCGGAGTAGGGGGGCGCGTCCTTCCGCTCAGGATCCTACCGGCCTTCGCGGCGTCCTCGGCGAAGGCCACGGCCGCCCTCGGTCCTCGGGGTGAAGGCCTGTCGTCCTCGGTCGAAACGGCGTCGACCGTGGCCGTCACGCCGCCGGCGCAGAGGATGGCGGGGTCGGCGAGCGCCCATCGATTCTCGTCGTCGAGACGATCGCCGCAGTCTCCCGGGCGGAAAAGCCGAGGGAGAGGAGTCCGCACGAAAGCTCGCGGACGCGGCGTCCCGTCTCGCGCCACGACAACTTCGCCCAGGCTCCGTTCCCGGGGTGGAGAACGCCGGCGCCTCGGCGTTCGCGGTGCGCTTGAGGAGAGCTCCGGAACGGAGCGGCAGGGGGAGGGTCCATGGACCTCCGCTTCACTCCCGGAGGTCTTCCGGCTTCTCGGCGAAAAGCTCCTCGAGGAGCGCGCGGTAATGCCGCTCGACGACCTCCGGCGCACCTTCAGGCTGGGCGTCAGCTCACCGACTCAATCTTCAGCTCGGGCAGCGGATCGCCCCCCGCTTGATCGTCTCGTGACGGGCGAGGCCGGAATTCACGCCGCTCGACGTGAGGCCGGACAGCTTCTGGACCAGCGGGTCCCGCACGAGCTCGTCGTAGTGTCTCCCCTCCCGCCCTTCCGTCCGCGCCCCGGCCGGATCTCCTCCTCGAGAGGTTGATCGACGCCGCGCAGATCAGCGATTGTTGCCGATGGGTCGCACATGGCTGATCAGCGGGGGTCTCGAGCTTCGGCATTCCCTCGACATGCTGCGGCGCGACGTACTTGCCGCCCGAGGTCTTGATGAGGTCCTTCTTGCGGTCGGTGATCGACAGGGCCTCTCTGTCCACGTGGCCCACGTCGCCGGTGTGGAGCCAGCCGTCCGCGTCGAGCGCCTCGGCGGTCTGCGTCGGGAAGGCCGCGGTAGCCGCGCATGATGCCGGGGCCCGCGCAGGAGGATCTCGCCGTCCTCGGCGATCTTCACCTCGATGCCGGGGATCGGGGTCCGACCGTGCCGACCGGTTCCGCGCCGAGGCGGTTGCAGTGGGTGGCCGCCGAGGACTCGGTGAGGCCGTACCCTCAGGATCGTCACCCCCATCGCGTCGAAGAACTCCGCGATCTCGCGGGCGAGCGGCGCCGGCCCGAGACGAAGAACTGGAGCCGCCCGCCGAAGAGGGCGCGGACCTTGTGGAACACCAGTCGGTCGGCCAGCGCGTGCTGCGCCGCCCGGGCCGCGCCGGGGCCCCTCTGCCGGAGCGCGAGCCTTGGCCAACCCCGACGGCCCACCGGAAGAGCGCCGCCTTGACCCGCCCGCGGCGGGGCCCCGCGACGATCCTGGCGTGCACCTTCTCGAAGATCCGGGGACCGCGCACACGAAGGTGGGCTTGACTGGGCGAGGTTCTCGACGATCTTGTCGACGCGGCCGTCGACGGCGGTGGGGAAGCCGATCCGAGCAGGGGGCGCCGATCGTCTTCCCGAAGACGTGGGCGAGGGGGAGCCAGAAGAACTGCAGGTCCCGACGGGCCGATGATGCCGGTCGCGTCGACCGCCTCGGCCACGAAGAGCCAGCAGTCATGGGGCAGCTCGACCCCCTTGGGGCGGGCCAGTCGTCCCGGACGTGTAGATGATCGTCGCGAGGTCGAGGGGGCCGCGCGGTCCCGGGCGGCCGCTTCGAGGGCGCCCGGGTGCGACGCCCTCCCACGCGCGCCCGAGCGCCGCGAGGTCGGGGAGCGACATTGCATCGCCGAGGGAGGCCGCCCGGACGCGTCGATGACGACGATCCGGCGGAGGTCGGGCAGCTCATCGCGGCGCTTCAGGATCTTCTGCGCCTGCACGGCGTCCTCGGCGAACGCCACGGCGGCTTTCGAGTCGGCGAGGATGAAGCCGGTGTCCTCCTCGGTCGAAGCGGCGTACACGGTCGCGGTGACGCCTCCGGCGCAGAGAACGGCGAGGTCCGCGAGGATCCACTCGACCCGGGTGTTGGAGACGATCGCGACATGCTCACCCGGGACGAGGCCGAGAGCCAGCAGACCGTTCGCCAGCTTGCCGGCGCGGTCCCCTGTCTGGCGCCAGGTCAGCGGCTTCCAGATCCCGTCTTCGGGATGCAGGTGCACCGTCATCTGCGGGGGTGGCGGTGGCCCGACTTCACCCCAGATCTTGGAGCGACTGGCAGGGATAGATTTTCATCGGCGTTTCCTCTCGCTCAGACGTAACGCGAACGTAGGCTTTCCACGTGAGCAAAGGGCATGGTTCCCATGCATCAGGGTGCGGCTTCGCAGGCGGGCCTCACGCGTATCTTTGCGGCCGCGGGCAGGAGCCGTGGGCCGGAAAGGGCAAAACGTAAGATAGGCAAGAAGAGGGGGAAACCATGAACAACGGACGATTCCATGCCATTGTCGCCGTCGCCGTTCTCGTTAGCGGGCCGCTTCTGGCCGAGGACAAGCCGATGGCTCCGCCGAAGCCGGCAACCGACACCGAGCAGATCGCCTACTTCGCCGGGAACTGGACCTGCAAAGGCAAGACCTTCACAACTCCCATGGGTCCCGAGCACGCCACCGAGGGGACGGTGGCGGCGAAGCTCGGCCTGGACGGCTTCTGGTACCTGATCCACTACGACGAGTTGAAGACCGCCGCGAACCCGATGCCGTATCACGCCGCAGTGATCATGGGCTTCGAGCCGGGCCAGAAGGTGTTCGTCGAGTCCTGCTTCGACTCGATGGGCGGCGTCTGCTCCCAGACCTCGCCGGGCTGGAAGGGAAACGTTCTGACCTTCGAGGGGACGATGGCCGCCATGGGCCAGAAGGGGGGAGCGCGCGACATTTTCACGAAAGTGAGCGCCACCGAGATGAAGCACGCGGGCGAGATGCAGGGACCCGACGGCAGGTGGATCCCGACGGACGAGGAGACCTGCACGAAGGCGGGCACGGCCGCAAAGAACTAGGGCGGGCCGACGTCGGCAGCGTCGCGAACGCCGGAACGGCGGCGCGGTCAGTTCGACGGCGCCCGGTCAGGGGTTGAGGAGTAGATCCTTCAGCTTCGGAAGGTCCCGCTCCGTGCGGCGGGTGTCGCGACTCCAGGCCGCGAGGGCGGCGAGGTTTTCGCTCTCCTTCGCGGCGGCCAACCGGTTCAGGACGGACAGGGCTTTCTCCTGCTGGCCGGCCGTGCCGAGAAAGCGGACGAAGTTCAGGACCACGATCGCCTCGGCGCGGAACCGGAGATCGGGGCTCGCGGTTGCCACCTTCACGACGTCGTCCAGCTTCCGCTCGGGGAGCTCGAGAGTCGACTCCCCGGCCGCTCCGGTCTTCACGAACGACGTGAGGTCGAGCCTGGTGAGAAGCGCGGCCGTGCTCAGGCGCTGAGGCGCAGCCTCCCCCTGCACGATCGCGGCGGCCAGCATCAAGGGGGTGTCGCCCCTCTTCGCAGCGAGGCCGTCGATCGCCTCCGCTCCGATCCGGATGCAGGCGAGCCCCACGAGATCGCTCATGACGGTGGCGTCCTCCTGTCGGAGCAGGCGGCCGAGCCTGACGACCCTGCGAAAGTCCACGAGCGCCTTCTCCGGGTTGGCCTCCTTCTCGCCGCGCGCGATCCAGGACCTCGCGAAGGTGAGGTCCAGGAGGAGGTTGGGGAGCTGCGTTCCGACCCCCTTCTGGGGGAAGACGCCCGGATAGAAGCGCAGCGTCGCCTGATCGCACCAGGGCTCAGCCTCCAGAAGGAGAGGGTCGTTCGCCGGAAGGACCTTGCCAGTCTCCCCGGCGTCCACCCGTCGCGCCATCGCCGCCTCGGCCTCGTCATAGCGGCGGCCGTCGGGTTTGGCGAAGTCCTTGAACCATCCGGCGGCATTCGCGGGACCGGTCCCGAGGGGGGCGAGGAGGTCGAGGTCGGTGCGGAAGCGGACCGCACCGGCCACTCCTTCGCGATCGGGCAGGACCAGCAGGGAACGGTGAGGGCCTCGGCCGGCACCGATTTGGGCGGCGGGACGGTCGCCCCGGGTGGACGTGTGGATCCCCCTGGCCCCGGCCGAGAGTCGCAGTCCCAGGATTGCCGCGAGGACGGCGACGATCGCTCCGGCTGCGACGACAGGGAATCGATCTCGAAGGCGCTTCGAATCGGGTCACGAGACACTCTCCTTTCGATTCCGGGTCCACGGGCGCCGCGGGCGTCACTCCTTCTTTCGCGGCCGGCGGAACGGCCGGGGCCTCGAGCCGCGGGAGGAGGTCTTCGTTCAGCGGCGAGAGGCCGGCGACGGCGGCCAGCTCGCCTCCCGGAATGGAAAGCGGCACGCCGGCGGCAGCGGACGCGCCGCGGTCGCGCGCCGGCGGGCGAGCCGGAATGGCGAGATGCGCGGCGAGGAGAAGCAGCGTGGCGGCGGCCCAGGCGACCCGCAGGGGGCCGCTCTCCCAAACCCGTGTCCAGATGTCGCGGGCCGCTTCCCCGCTCGAGCGTTTCGCGGGCGCTTTTCAGAACCCGCGCGCGGAGCGCCGGCGGTGGCACGGGGGGCTCCAGGCCAGAGAACGGGGCTTCGCCGTCCTCGGGGGCGTGGCTCATCATGAGACCTCCATGAGGCGGCGCAGCTTTTCGAGGCCGAGCCGGTACCGGCTGGCAGCGGTGAACGCAGGGGACGCCTGTCATGCGGGCGATCGCCAAAAAGGTGCAGCCGGCGAAATGCTTGAGGTAGATCGCCGTGCGCTCAACCGGCGGGAGCCGCGAGAGGAATCGCGAAGCTCTGCGGGCGTCGATCGCACGGTCCTCGTCGTTCTCGGGCACCGCCAGGAACAGGGCCTCGTCCAGCGGTTCCGACCGCATCGCGTTTCCTCCGGCGAATGAGGTCCACGGCCACGTGGTGAGCGACACCCAGGAGCCATGATTCCGGGTTCGTCACCCGGTCGAGGCGCCGATGGCTCCGGGCGACGCGAAGGAAGACCTCCTGCACGACGTCGCCCGCGTCCTCGACCGATCCGGTGCGCCAGAGGGCCAGTCCGAAGAGCCGCCGGGCTGCGAGATCGTAAAGAGCCTCGAGCGCCGAGGGATCGCCCCCCGAAAGATCCGCGAAGAGCCGCACCCAGCGCTCGTCGGACGCCTCCCTTTGCGCCTCGACGACGATCTCCCGTCGTTCCATCGTCACCGCGGTCATATCAGTAGGGTCGCCCGGGTTCGACGCTTTTGTCACACCGACCATTCTTTTCCCGCCCCGCTGTACCTGATGCAAATGACGCATGGGCAGGGACTTCCGCCGAGGCGAGGATCGTGCGGGAGGGGGTCGCATGGCGAAGTACAGGATTGCCTGGCTGCCCGGCGACGGCGTCGGCGTGGATGTGATGGAGGCGGCGAGGATCGTTCTCGACGACCTGAATCTCGACGCCGAATACATCCACGGCGATATCGGCTGGGAGTTCTGGTGCACGGAGGGCGACGCGCTTCCCGCAGCGCACGATCGACCTGCTGAAGCACGTGGACGCCGCCATGTTCGGCGCCATCACCTCCAAGCCGGTCAAGGCTGCCGAGGCGGAGCTGGTCCCAGCCCTGCAGGGCAAGGGCCTCGATCTACCGCTCGCCGATCGTCCGGATGCGGCAGCTGTTCGACCTGTACATCTGCCTGCGCCCGTGCAAGGCCTACCCCGGCAACCCGCTGAACTACAAGGAAGACATCGACCTGGTCATCTTCCGCGAGAACACCGAGGACCTGTATTCCGGGCGTGGAGTTCAACCCGGTGCCGGCCGAGCTGGCGGAGGTGCTCGGCGAAGCTGTCGCAAGCCGTTCGCGCCTTCGCGGATGCTCCCGCTCAACGAGTACGCGATCTCGTGCAAGATCAACACCCGCAAAGGCTCCGAGCGCATCGTCCGGGCGGCGTTCGAGTTCGCCCGCGAAGCACGGCCGCAAGAAGGTCACCGTCATCCACAAGGCGAACGTGGTGCGCGCCACGGACGGCCTGTTCCTGGAGACGCCAGCGAAGTCGCGCAAGGATTTCCCCGACATCGAGATGGACGACGCCAACGTCGATGCGATCACCATGTGGCTGCTGAAGAACCCGTAGAACTACGACGTGCTGGTGGCGACCAACATGTTCGGCGACATCATCTCGGACCTCTGCGGCCCAGATGGTCGGCGGGCTGGGCTTCGGCTGCTCGGGCAACATCGGCGAGAAGCTGGCGGTCTTCGAGCCCAGCCACGGCTCTGCGCCCAAGTACGCGGGGCAGTATAAAGTGAACCCGATCGCCACCATCCTCTCGGCGAAGATGATGCTCGACTGGCTGGGGGAGACGGAGAAGGGCGCGGCGCTGGAGCGGCCGCCGCGGCAGTCATCGCCGGAAGGCAAGGTCCGCACCTACGACATGGGCGGACTCGCACGACGCTCGAGATGGGCGAGGCGATCGCAGGCGAAACTCTAGGACGGTGAGCAGCGGTGGAGGTTGGCGGAAATCATCATTCACGAAGTCGGGCCGCGCGACGGACTGCAGGTCGAGAAGGGGTCGTCCCGCTCGACGAGAAGATCCGCTGGATCGAGGGCTCGCATCGTCCGGGTGTGGACATCATCCAGTTGGGTCGTTTGTCCATCCGGAGAAGGTGCCGCAGATGGCGGATACCGACGCGCTGTTCCGGCATTTCGCGCGGCGCCAGCCTGCGCATGTCGCCGCTCTCCGGCCTGGTGCTGAACGAGAAGGGCCTGGAGCGCGGGTTGGCATGCGGGGTTGAGTTTTCTGCATGGGAGTATCCGCCAGCGAGACCCACAGCCTGAAGAATACCGGCATGGGCACCGCCGAAGCGCACCGAGCGGATCATCGCCATGGCCTCTCGGCCATGGCGGCCGGCAGGAAGGTGCAGGTTTCGGTCCAGTCCGCGTTCGGCTGCGGCTTCGAAGGGCCGATCCCGGAGGCGAGTGTGACTCGATCTCGTCGGACGTTACTTCGATGACGGTATCCGCACGATCAGCCTGGCCGACACGGCCGGTCACGCGCATCCGGAGCAGGTCGAGGGTGTTCGGCGCATCCTGGCGCTCGACCCCGATGTCGAGCTCGCCTGTCACTTCCACAACACCTACGGGCTCGGCCTGGCCAACTGTTATGCCGCGCTGAGAGCGGGCGTGACGTCTTCGAGTCGTCCTTCGGCGGCCTGGGCGGCTGCCCGTTCACCAGGGTGGCCGGCCGGAAACGTTTGCACCGAGGACCTGGTCCATACCTTCCAGCGCATGGGCCTGCGCCAGGATATCGGCCTCGAGGTGCTGGTCGACGTGGCGCGCGAGGTGGGCGCTTCTTCGAGCGCGAGCTGCCCGGGCGTGTTTATCGTGATCGGGACCGATCCCCGATGCCGTCACGCGAGCGAGGACAACGGGGTGAGCAGCATGAAGACTCCTGGACGGCGTCCGGGTGCTCGACCTGACCAACGTGCTCGCGGGTCCGTTCGCCACGCTGCACCTGGCCCTGCTGGGCGCCGAAGTGATCAAGATCGAGAACCCGGACGGCGGCGACCTCGCGCGCAAGCTGGGCAATGTTCCCAAGCTCAACAAGCAGCTGATGGGCACCAGCTTCCTGGCGCAGAACGCCAACAAGAAATCGCTGACGCTGAACCTGAAGAGCGACGAGGGCAGCGAGATCTTCAGGAAGCTGGCCGCAGACGGCCGATGTGCGTCGTGGAGAACTTCCGGCCGGACGTGATGGCGCGGCTGGGCTTTTCCTATGAGGGCTGTGCAAGCTCAACCCGCGGCTCATCTACTGCGCCATCTCCGGCTTCGGGCAGACGGGGCCGGATGCCTTCAAGCCGGCCTACGACCAGATCATCCAGGGGCTCTCGGGCGTGATGGCGATCAACGGCGACGAGCGGCTGAACCCGCTGCGCTGCGGCTTCCCGGTCTGCGACACGGTCGGCGGCCTCAACGCCGCGTTTGCCATCCTGGCCGCGCTGTTTCATCGCGAACGGACGGGCGAGGGCAGTTCATCGACATCGCCCTGCTGGACTCCATCATGCCGCTGATGGGCTGGGTGGCGGCCAACCTGCTCATCGGCAGGCAGCAGCCGGCGCCCATTGGGAAACGACAATTTTACCGCCGCGCCATCCGGCATGTTCGCCACGAGGGATGGCTATATCAATATCGCCGCCAACAAGCAGGAGCAGTGGGAAACCGTCTGCGACGTGCTCGGCGTTCCGGAATTGAAGAGCGACCCGCGCTTCCAGGAGCGCGACACCCGCAAGAAGAACCGCCAGGCGCTCACGCCCCTGCTCGAAGCGAAATTCGACCCGGCAGTCACTGCGCACTGGGTGGCGGTTCTCAACGCAATGACGTCCCCACGGGCGCGATCCTCGGCCTCGAAGCGGCCCTGAACCAGCCGCGGGTCCAGCACCGGCAGACGTTACAGAAGGTCGCGGTCGACGGGGATCGGCGAAAGCTGCGGCTGTTCGGCCTGACGGCGCAGTTCTCGGCGACGCCCGCGGGAGCTCGATGCGCCGCCGCCGCGCCTCTCGCGCGCACACCGAGGAAATCCTCGGCGGCGCCGGCTACACGCCCGCCGAGATCGCGGAGATGAAGAAGAAGGGAATCGTCTGAAGGGGGGACGTCCATGGGCATGACCGTCGTCGAGAAGATCCTGGCGAAGGGTGCGGGACTCACGCAGGTCCGTGCCGGCGACGTCCT
>CAWGDR010000001.1:0-71941 GCA_963821435.1 uncultured Acidobacteriota bacterium | reverse complement strand
CTCTGGCCGCGGAACGCGGGGTCCTACCGGGCTACGTCTTCACGGGCCCGCCACTGAAGCTCCCGGCCGCGCATTTCGGGCTCGGGCACGGCGGCGGGGCGCACGCGCCGGACGAGTTCTACGTGATCGAATCGGCGAATCCGAAGGTCTCGGGTTTCGACGGTGCGACGCGCTCGTTCGTCGACTACCTGTACGAGCTGGCCGTCATCGCGTGACGGGTGCGGCCCGCCCGTTGCCGGCCGGGACCATCGGCGACGTCCTGGCCCGGCTGGACCTGATCATCGAGCGCTGCCTTCGCGACCGAAGCCGCCTCGGCTACTTCGCCGCCTCGATCGCCGGTGCGACTCGGCGGGTGCGCGACGGGATCGCCTCCGACCGGGTCGAGAACGGCCCCCGGCGGGCCTCTAGCGCCTGACGGCCGGCGGTTCGAGCCGCCCGTGGAGGTCGCAGTGGCCGTCGTGCGGGTGGTGGAGCGCCCCCGCGACCTCGTAGTCGACGTGGCCGCCGTGCGGAACGGCGGCGTGGCCGCACCCGTCACCGTGGCGGTCTCCGCATTCGACCGGAGCGCAGACGCCGGGCCGGACGCGGTCGACCTCGAGGCGGTGCTCGTCGGCGTGGGTCTCGTGCGGCGCATGAAGGTGGCCGTCGTGCAGGTAGTCGGCATGGTCGCCGTGGCGGACCGCCCGGTGGCCGCAGCCGGGGCCGTGCACGTGGTCGTGTCGGTGGTGCTCGCGACAGGCCATCCCGATCGTCTCGCCCGGCGGGGCGGCGTCAACCTGTCAGAATCGTCCGGATGCCTCTGAGTCGCAGCCGGGCCGTGCGGACGGCCCTGCTCCTCGCCCTGCCCGTCGCCGCCGTGTGTGGACGCGCGCCGCGTCCCCAGAGCCCGCCCGGCGTGTCGCGGCGGCGACGATCGCGCCGCTCGCCGACGTTCTCGCACGCGTCGCCGGCCCGTCGTGGGACGTCCGGACGCTCGTTCCGCCCGGCACGTCGCCCCACGTCTTCGAGCCGACGCCGCGCGAGGTGCGTCTCGCGGCTCCGGCGCGGCTCATCGTGACCGTCGGCGCCGGATACGACCGGTGGGCGGTGAAGCTCGCCTTCGCCTGCGCGCCGGGAGCGGCCCTCTTCGACGCCGGCGCCGCCGCCGGCGTCGAAGAGCCTTCCAGCGCGTCGGGTCGGGAGCACGAAGAGGAGGAGGCGGACCCGCACTGGTGGCTCGATCCGGGCCTCGTGGAGCGGGCGCTGGGACCTCTCGCGGAGAAGCTGGCGGCAGCCGACCCGGCCGGGGCCGAAGGCTACCGGCGGCGGGCGGCGGCGCTCGCCGCGGAGCTCTCGGGGCTGGACGCCGAGATTGCCGCGTCGCTCGCACCGGTCCGCGGAGGCGGAATCCTCTCGGCCCACAACGCGTGGGAGCGATTCGCCTCCCGGTACGGGCTCCGGACGGTCGGGTCGATCGAACCCGTCCCCGGCCGCGAGCCGTCGCCGCGCGACCTCGCGGCGCTCGTCACCCGGCGCGCCGCGAAGGAATCCGGACGCTCTTCACGGAGCCGCAGTTCCCGCTCTCGGCGGCGCGCGTCGTGGCGGACGAAGCGGGGATCCGGATCGCGACGGCCGATCCGATCGGCGGCGTCCCGGGGCGCTCGGGTTACGCTGAGCTGATGCGCTGGAACGCCCGGGCCTTCCGCGAGGGGCTCTCGGTCCGATGAGCGTCGGGATCCGCTTCGAGGGGATCGACGTCCGGATCGGCGGGCGAGCCGTCCTCTCCGCCGCCACGGCGACCCTTCCGCCGGGGGAGCGGACCGCCCTGATCGGCCCGAACGGCGGCGGGAAGACGACGCTCGTCCGGGTCCTGATCGGGGCGCTTCTGCCGGACGCGGGGCGCGTCTCGTTCGTCGACGACGCCGGCCGCGAGGTGCCTCGGCCACGCATCAGCTACCTCTCGCAGCGCTCCACGCTCTCGGCCTCGGCCCCGGTCTCCGGCCTCGACGTCGTCTCGCTGTCTCTCGATCCCCGCCCCGGCTTCGGGGTGCGAGGGGAGGCACGCGCCACGGCCGCCGCCGCCCTCCGGCGCGCAGGCCTGCCGGAGGAGTCCGTCTCGCGGCCGGTCGGCCGTCTCTCCGGCGGACAGCGGCAGCGCGTCCTCCTCGCTCGCGCCATCGCGGGCGCGCCCGAGGTCCTCGTCCTCGACGAGCCCGATACGGCCCTCGATGCCGAGGGGCTGAAGACGCTGCGGCGCGTCGTCGCCGAGGAGATCGCCGCCGGGCGGACGGTCGTCTACGTGACGCACGACAGCGCGGCGATGGGAGGGGCCGATCGCGTCTTCCGGGTGGACCGGACCGTGGGCGAGGAGTCGCCGGGGAGGGAACGTGAGCGAGTTCCTGGCGTTTCCGTTCTTCCAGAGGGCTCTCGCGGCCGGGGCGGTCACGGCACTCCTCTGCGCGCGCTCTCGTTCTTCGTGGTTCTCCGGCGGCTCGCGTTCGTCGGGTCCGGCGTAGCCCACGCGGCGTTCGGCGGGGTCGCGATCGCGACGCTCCTCGGCCTGCCGCCGGGAGCCGGCGCCTTCGCGGCAGCGCTCGCCGTCGCGGGCGCCACCGCGCGCGCGTCAGGCTCGTCGGAGGTGACCGAGGACGCCGCCGTCGGCGTCTTCACCGTGGCCGCGATGGCCGCCGGCGTCGTCGCCCTCGGCTTCCTGAAGACGAACGTGGACCTCTTCGGCCTGATGTTCGGGAACATCCTGACGGTCGCCCCCTCGGACCTCGCCCTTCTCTGCGGAGCCGGCGCCGCCGTTCTCGCGGCGCTCGTCTATTTCTTCCGGCCGCTTCTCCTCGCGTCGGTCGACGAGGAGGGAGCGGCGGCGGCCGGCGTCAAGGTCGGCGCCATGCGGCTCCTCGTCCTCGTCCTGATCGCCGTGACCGTCGTAGTCGCCCTGAAGGTGGTCGGGATCCTCCTCGTCTCCGCGCTCCTCGTCCTGCCGGGGGCGGTCGCGCGGGCGCTCACGGCGCGCTGGCCGGGCTTCCTCGCCGGCTCGGTCGCGGCCGCGCTCGTGATGGTCGTGGGCGGCCTCTTCCTGTCGGTCGCGATCGACGTCGCCCCCGGGGCCTCGATCATCCTTCTCGGCGCCGTCCTCTTGACGTTGTCTCGATTCTGGTCGTCCGCGCCCGAACCGTCGGATAATCGACGCGCCGATCCGCCGGGCGACCCTGAAAGGAGCTCCGATGATCCAACTTCCTCCTCTTCCGTATCCCGACAACGCGCTGGCCCCGGACATTTCCTCGAACACGCTCTCGTTTCACTACGGCAAGCACCATAAAGCGTACGTGGACAACACGAACAAGCTGATCGCCGGCACCGATCTGGCCGACCTGCCGCTCGAACAGATCGTTCGGGCCGTGGCCGCGGAAACCCGACAAGGCGGGCATCTTTTCAACAACGCCGCGCAGGTCTGGAACCACAGCTTCTACTGGAAGAGCATGCGGCCCAAGGGCGGCGGCGGGCCCACCGGCAAGCTCAAGGAGAAGATCGACTCCGACCTCGGCGGCCTCGAGAACTTCAGGAAGGAGTTCGCGAACGCCGGGGCTACGCAGTTCGGCAGCGGGTGGGCGTGGCTCGTCCTCGACGCGGGCAAGCTGAAGTGCGTCAAGACCCCGAACGCCGAGACCCCGCTCACGACGGCGGCGACGCCGCTCCTGACGATGGACGTCTGGGAGCACGCCTACTACCTCGACTGGCAGAACCGGCGCCCGGACTACATCACGGCGTTCCTCGAGCGCCTGATCAACTGGGAGTTCGCGGCGGAAAACCTGGCCAAGGCCGGCTGACGCTGCGATGGCCGCGAGACGGACCCTTCCCAACAAGCTCGTCCTCGTGAGACACGGGGAGAGCAGCTGGAACCTCGAAAACCGCTTCGCGGGCTGGACGGACGTCCCGCTGTCTCCCCGCGGCGTGGAGGAAGCCCACGCCGCGGGCCGCCTCCTCCGGCAGGAGGGGCTCGGCCTCGACTTCACCTTCACCTCCTACCTGAAGAGGGCCATCCTGACGCTCCAGATCGCGCTCGAGGAGATGGACGCCCTCTGGCTCCCGGTCGAGCGCTCGTGGCGACTGAACGAGCGGCACTATGGCGCCCTCCAGGGACTCAACAAGAAGGAGACCCAGGACAAGTACGGCGAGAAGCAGCTCTTCGCGTGGCGGCGCGGATACGCCGTCACGCCGCCGGCCCTCGCGAACGACGACCCGCGGCACCCGCGATTCGACCCGCGGTACGCCGGGTTGCCGCCCGAGATCCTGCCGGCGACGGAGAGCCTTCAGATCGTCGTCGGGCGCTTCCTCCCGTACTGGTATGACCGGATCGTCCCCCGCCTCGCCCGCGGCGAGACGGTGCTCGTGGCGGCGCACGGCAACAGCCTCCGCGCCCTCGTGAAACACCTCGACGGGATCTCCGACGAGGACATTCCGGAGCTCAACATCCCGACCGGCATCCCGCTCGTCTACGAGCTGGACGACCGCTTCCGCCGCGTGACGAGCCACTACCTCGGCGACCCGGAGGTCGCGAAGAAAGCCGCCCTCGCGGTCGCGAAACAGGCGTCGACCGGAACCGACTAGCCGGTTTTCTGCGCCGAGGGCACGAGACGGACGAGGCCGGTCAGCAGGAGCGCCGCGACGAGGACCGGGCCGAAGGGCTGGTTGAGGCCGATCGCCGCCGCAAACGCGACGACGTAGGCGGCGACCGCGACGGCGGCGGTTCTCGCGAGGGCGCGCCGCCAGCCGTTCGCCCCCGCGAAGGCCGCCCACGGCGGGACGAAGACGAGAGCGAACGAGGCCATGACGCCCACCGACTGCGTCGCGAGGGCCACCGCGAATGCGACCAGGAGGTCGAACGCGAGGTGAATCCGGAACGGGTTCTCTCCATTCGCCGCGAGGTGGTCGGGGAAGAACCGCTCGAGGAGGAGCCGCCGGGAGAGCCGCGGCAGAAGGAGCGCGACGGCGGCGAGCAGGGCGGCCGCACCGGCGAGGTGCGCGCCCGAGGTGAAGTAGAGCTGCCCGTCGAGGAGAGCGTGGCTCACCTCCTCGCCCTGGGCGCTGTTCGCCGCGCCCAGCAGGGCGATCGACCAGCCGAAGAGGAGAAGCAGGACGAAGACGTCGTTGCCCGAGCGGCGGACCATCCCTTTGGCGGTCGCGGCGAGGCCGGCGGCTCCGAGAGCTCCCGCGATGGGGTGGATCCCGACGAGAAGGCCGGCGACACCCCCGGCGGCCGTGATCTGGGCCATTCCGAGCGACGCGAGCCACTCGTCGCGGAGGCGGACGTACGCCCCGAGGAGAGGCATCGAGACGGCGAGGAGAAGGCCGTTCAGGAACGGAACGCGAAAGAGCGGGTCGACGACGAGCTGCCACTTCATCCTGGAAGCTCCACGACGCGGTCGGCGACCTCGTCCACGAAGCTCCGTTCGTGACTGACGACGAGGACGCCGCGTCCGTCCCGCTTCTCGTGCAGGATCGAGACGAGCGACTCGATGGTGGACGGGGCCATGTTGTTCGTCGGCTCGTCGAGAATGTGGAGGTCGGCGTCTCCGCCGAGGCAGGCCCAGACCTCGAGGAGCTGGAACTGGCCTCCCGAAAGTTCGTCCACCCGGAGGGCGAGGAGCGGCGCGAGGAGGGTCGGAGGCGCCGTTCGGTGGGCACCTGTGAGGCGGAGCAATTCGTGCCCGGTGAGCGGAATTCCGTCCGGACGGGCCGGGAGCTGCCGCTGCAGCGAAACCGTCAAGCCGGGACGGCGTTCGATCTGGCCCGAGAGGACGCGAGAGCTGCCGGTCAGCGCGCCGAGGAGCGTCGACTTTCCCGAGCCGTTCGGGCCGCGGAGGGCGACGATCTCGCCCGGCCTGACCTCGAACGAGATGGGGCCGACGACGGGCCGCGTGTAACCCGCCACGACCTCCCGGTAGGAAAGGAGCGGCGTCATTTCGAGGAGGCGATCGCCTCGACCCAGTGGGCGATCATCGCAAAGTAGGCGCTCATGTCCCCTTTTTCGCCGACCTCCACGGGGAGGCGGACGGCCTTCCAGCCCAGCCTGGAGGAAAGAAAGCCCGGCCCCTGCGCCGACTGGTAGTCGGTGAAGAGGATGACGCCCTTCCGGCCGGAGAGCTGCTGGACGAGGTCCGAGAGGTGCTGGGCCGTCGGAGGGATGCCGGGGAGGGGCTCGACGTAGCCGAAGATCGGAACGCCGAGAAGACCGAGAAGGTAGTTGGCGTCCTTGTGATAGAGGATGACGCCCGGAGCGCCGCCGGCTTGCTCCTTCCACTTCGGGACGCGCTCGGCAGCCGACTTCGCGAAGGCCTCGGCGTTCGCGCGGTAAGCCTCTTCGTGCGGCGGGTCGAGCTTGCCGAGGCGCCCCGCCAGCGCGCGGCCGACTTCGGCCAGTTTCACCGGGTCGAGAAAGAGGTGGGGGTTTCCCATCGGGTGGACGTCGCCCCGCGATCGGTCGGTGTCGCCGCTCTTTTCGATCAGCGAGACCTGGGCGGCCGCCTCGAAGTAGCCGGGCTGGCCCGGCAGGAGCTTTCCGTTCGAGGCCCCCTGGAGCGCGGCGGGCAGCCATCCGACCTCCAGCTCGGCGCCGACCGAGACGAGCAGGTCCGCGTTCCGGAGGGCCACCATCATCGTCGGCTTCGCCTGCAGGAAGTGGGGGTCGCGGTCCGGCGGGGCAAGGATGGTGACCGAAACGTCGGTCCCTCCGACCGTCCGGACCAGCATTCCCATGTTCGACGTCGTGGCCACCACGTGAAGGGCGGCGTGCGCCGGATTTGCCGCGGCGAGGGCGGCGGCGAAGGCGGTGGCGAGGAGGACGAGTCGTTGCATCACGATCCCTTCAGAACCTTGTGCGCCCCGTGGACGCCGAGGCTGAGCCTGGAATTGCAGGAAGAACTGGTTGACTGTCTGCCGGAGGCCGAGGAGCGGAACCTCGCTCCATTCGTACTGCGCTCGGAAGCGGGAGAACTCCGTGGGGTTGAACGTCAGCGCCGCCGTGAAGCGCCGCACGTCTCCGAAGTCCGTCTCCGCGCCGCCGACGGTCAGGCGGTTGACACCGCCTGCCAGGTCGTACCGGAGGGCCGCCTGGAGGCGCGGCAGGAAGCCGTAAACGGCCTGGACGTAGAAGCCGGTCTGCTGGAGCTTTCGCGGCGTCCCCGCGAGAGCGGAACCGGCCGTGACATCCGTCTGGCTTCGCCCGCGGAAGAGGAACTCTCCCTGGAGCGTCAGGTCCCCCTGTCCGAACGGGCGCGGGTCGTCGTGCTTGTAGACGGCGTCGAAACCGGTGAACCAGCTCGTCCCCTGGCTGGCGACGCCGGCCGCCTGCTCCTGGAACA
The DNA here is from genome assembly GCA_963821435.1 of uncultured Acidobacteriota bacterium. GTDB lineage: Bacteria > Acidobacteriota > Thermoanaerobaculia > UBA5066 > UBA5066 > DAOMFB01. The sequence continues at coordinate 64,589 of CAWGDR010000001.1, read as the reverse complement.
TCGTGTCGTAGCCCCCCGAGGCGCCGAGCTGGAGCGCGTCCGAGTAGCCGACGTCGGGGGAGATCTTGAAGAAGCCGGTGAAGAGCCGCGGACCCGCCCTGGACGAGAGGGCCGGATTTTCGTCGGGCCCGAGGTAGTTCGCGACGCCGGGGTTCGTCCCCTGCAGCGCCTCGCCGCCGATCAGCATGTAGACGGGCGTCCTCGGGAGGTACTCGACCTGGACCCCGACCTCGTCGATCTGGCCGTCGAAGAGCATCGCGTACGGGAGGTTCTGGTCGACGAAGTCCCACTGGTGGGGGTGCTGCTTGTTGATGTACCCGACGTCGCTGAAAAACTTGCCCGCCTTGACCGAGAGGCCCGGAAGGAGCTTCCGCGTCCGGATCCACGCCTCTTCCATGCCGACTTCGTCGCTGGTCACGGTCAGGATCGCCAGCGCGTCGAAGTACGGGTCGACGGCTGCGGAGAACGTGAACTCCGTCTCGCCGAGGTTGAAGCCGGGCGTAAGGTCGCGGAAGCCTCCGGCGCCAGGACCGGCGAAGTTGTCAGACTCCGGAAAGAGGCTCAGTCCCCGCCCCTTCTGGTCGTCGGCGTAGTAGAGCCCTTCGGCGACGACGGAGATGGCCGGGTTGAAGGTCGTCCCCGAGGTCACCTGGCCCGTCTCGCCCCACGACGCGACGGGGAACGGAGTCAGTCCGGGGCTCGTGACCGGACCCGTCTCGCTCGCCGCTGCCGGCGTCGGAGTGGGCGTCGGAGCAGGCGTGGATGTCGGCGCCGCCACAGCGGCGCGCGCCTCCAGCTCCTTCTTCAGTTCCTCGAGCTTTCTCCGCATCTCCGCCTGCTGTTTCTCGAGGGCCTCGATCTTCTCTTTCAGGGCTTTCTGTTCTTCCTCCGGGGTCTGTCCGCGGGCGGACGCCGCCGCCAGCGCCAGAATGGCGAGGAATGCGGCGAATACCTGCGTCTGCATGCGCATGAGGAAATTCTCCTGGCCTGAGTCTCGGGGGGCTCCATGCGCCGTGCGTGGAGCGCGGGAGGAGATCCGTCAGGCGGCGGAGGGAGGGGCCCGGGGCGAGGCGCTCGAGACCGAGCGCGGGCCGGTCAGCCGCTCGATGGCGGGCTCGGCCGGAAACGTGCGTCCGGAGGCCGGAGCGGTGAGAAGGACGCCGTCGGTCCGAGGTGCGTCGCCGACGTGCTGCCGGGCCGCCTGGCACGCAGGGCAGGTCCGGTCGCCCGAGGCGCTCGCGTGCCGGTGGGGGATCCCCTCCAGCGAAAAGACGACTAGGACGGCGAGCACGCAGGCGAGTGCGACCGCCTTCAGCGTCAGCCGGTTCGTTCTCACGGCGGCAAGGATAGCAGCCTGTTCGCGCCGGCCCGCGGCGCCGGGCCGCGAAGACAGCCGAAAGGGCCTACGATCGAGACGGCGTGAGAAGCAGGCTCGCGAAGATCCTCAGAGCCGGCGCGGCCCTCGTGGTCGCGTGCCTTTCCGTCGCGATCCCCTCGCCGGGGCTCTCCTGCTCGATCTGCCGCTGCGGCGAGCCGGCGTTCAACGCCCTCGGGACCGACATCTACGCTCCCGGCGCGTTCCGCCTAGCCGTCGACTGGGACCGGTTCGACAAAACGCAGGGCCCGCCCGACGCGAGCGAATCCCAGATCCAGAACAGCGTCACCATGACGGCTTCCTACTCGTTCGGGGACATGGTCAATCTCGTGGCACGCGTACCTTACAGCTTCAAGTCGCTGACGATGACGGCGGACGGAATGTCCGATGTCACCGACACGCACGGGCTTTCCGACCCGGAATTCTTCGCCTGGATCCGGCTCTGGGCCTCGGATCTCTACCCGGGCCTGGGACGGCGCTCGTGGTTCTCGGTTCAAGTCGGCGTGAAGACCGCCTGGGGCCGGGACGACCTGACCGGTCCGGACGGCGAGCGACTCGATCAGCACGTGCAGCCGGGGACGGGCTCGACGGATGTTTTCGCGGGATTCGGAGGCGTCTACCTTGTCGATGCCCGGTCCACGCTGTACGGCTCCGTTCAGTACAGATGGACCGGGACGAACAAATATGACTACCGGTACGGCCGCATCTTTCTCGCAAATCTCGGCTATGAAAGGAAGCTCGGGGCGGTCGTCGACGCGGCCCTCGAGCTGAACTACCGCTGGGCGGGGAAGGACTCGGTGAACGCCGAGGGCGACCAGGATCCCGACACGGGCGGCGCCCTCCTTTACGTGACGCCGCGCGTCCTCGTGAGCCTCGGCGGCGGCTTCGTGGCGCGCGCGTCGGTGCTGATTCCGACGTTCGAGAATCTGAACGGCTATCAAACCGAACGCCCCGTCGTGAGCGCGGGAGTGACGTTTCAGTTCTGACCCGGAAGGGGTCGCGCGCCTTCCCTATACTCGCCCCGTGGCGATCGTCGAGGCGCGCGGCCTCACCCGCATCTACCGCCTCGGAGAAGAGAGGATCGCCGGCATCCGAGACGCGACGCTCGCGATCGAGCCGGGCGAGCTGGCGGTCCTCGCGGGCCCGTCGGGGAGCGGGAAGACGACGCTCCTGAACCTCCTCGGCCTCCTCGACGCGCCCGACGAAGGGACGCTCGTCTTCGAGGGGCGCGACGTCTCGCGCCTCTCCGACCGCGAGCGCTCCCGGATCCGGCGGGAGCGGATCGGTTTCGTGTTCCAGACGCACCAGCTCGTGCCTGTCCTCTCGGCCGAGGAGAATGTCGCCCTCGCCCTCTGGATCCGCGACCTTCCGGAGGCCGAGTGCCGGCGGCGGGCGCGCGCGGCCCTCGAGGCGGTCGGCCTTGCCGGGCTCGAGGCGCGGCGCCCGGACCACCTCTCGGGCGGCCAGCGACAGCGCGTGGCCGTCGCCCGCGCTCTCGTCGGAGCGCCGGCCGTCATCCTCGCGGACGAGCCGACGGCGTCGCTCGACTCCGAGACGGCGGAGAAGCTGCTCGACCTCTTCGACGCGCTCCACCGCGAGCGTGGCGTCGCGTTCGTCTACTCCAGTCACGACCCGCGGATCGTCGACCGGACGCCACGCCGACTCCGGCTCCGAGACGGGCGGATCGCGCGGGACGAGCGGAACGGAGCGGCGGCGTGACCCTCCGCTGGTGGCGCTTCGCGGCGCGGAACCTTCTGCGGCACCGCCGGCGGACGCTTCTGACCGGATCGATCGTCGTCGTAGGCTTCGTGGCCGTGACCATGGCCGCAGGGTTCGTCGTCCAGACCTTCGACTCCCTGAAGAAAGCCACGATCGAGGGGCTGGGGGGCCACGTCCGGATCCTCGACGCGCGAGCCGAAGGGAAGACGGACGAGGAGGCACAGGGATTCCTCCTCGACGACTGGGAGGGGCTCTCGGCCCTTCTCTCGAGGGACCCGCGCGTCACGCAGGTGATGCCGCGGCTCTCGTTCTTCGGCCTCGTCTCGAAGGGGGAGCAGAGCATCGGGTTCCTCGGCACCGGCACGGACCCTGCGCTCGAGGCGCGGGCATCGTTCGCGAAAGAGATCGTAGTCGACGGGAAGTTCTTCACGGATCCGGACGGCGAGGAGGTGATGCTCGGCTCGGGTCTCGCTCGGGCGGTCGGGGCGAAGGCGGGCGACCTGGTGACCGTCATGACGACGACACCCGAGGGGGCCCTGAATGCGGTCGACGCCGTCGTCGCCGCGATCGTTTCGTACCCGATCAAGGAGGTCGACGACCGGCTCCTCTACATGCCGTACCGGAGCGCCGCGCGGCTCCTGAAGTCCGAGGGGAAGGCTCACACCCTGGTCGTCCTCCTCTCCGACGAGCGGCAAAGCGACGCGGCGGCGAAAGCCTTCGAGGAGGCCGCGCGGGCCGCGGGGCGCCGCGTCGAGGCGAAGACCTGGCTCGAGACGGCGGCCTTCTACCGGCAGGTGCGTCTCCTCTACGTGGCCATCTTCCTCTTCATGGGCCTCGTCCTCGCGACGGTCGTCATCCTCGCGGTCGCGAACACGATGACGATGTCGGTCTTCGAGCGGACGCGCGAGATCGGGACCCTCCTCGCCATCGGGATGGAGCGGGGGCAGGTCCGAAGGCTCTTCCTCTACGAGGGTCTGCTCCTCGCGGTGTTCGGGACGCTCCTCGGCGCGGTCCTGTCCCTGCTCTTCCGCGGCTGTTCTCAACCAGTCCGGCCTCCAACTCCCCGCCCCACCCGGCGGGACGCACGGGAGCGCCCTCTTCATCCGGTTCTTCCCGCTTGCCTACGTCATCGGCTTCGCGATGATGACGATCACGCTCCTCGTCGCCTCCTGGTGGCCGGCGCGACGGGCGGCGCGGCTGAACCCGGTCGAGGCGCTCGCGCATGTCTGACGCGGTCCTCGCGGCGCTGCTCGCCCTCGCCTCCGCCGGCGCTCCGGTCCGGCGACGCGGCGGCCCTCCTCGCGAGGGCCGAGCGGGTGCGGGCGGCCTTCCCGGAGGGAGTCCTGACGATCCGCGTGACGTCCTCGGCTCCGGGGCAGCCGGCGAAGTCCGGGACGTTCGAGGTGGCGGTGAAGGGGCGGGAGAAGTTGCGCCTGAAGTTCCTCGGGGCCGAGGGTGCCGGGAAGTTCGTCGTCAGCGTCGGGAACGAGTCGTGGCTTCTCCTCCCGACCGCGAAGAACCCGATCCGCGTCCCCGCGAGCCACCGGATCCGCGGCGGCCTGGCGGTGGCGGACGTCGTCCGGACGGGCTTCGCCGACGACTACGACGCCGTCGTCGAACGGGAGGACGATCTCGACGGCCGCCGCTGCGCGGTGCTGAGGCTCGTGGCGAAGAAAGGGGCTTCCGTGTCGTACCCGGTGATCCGCGTCTGGGTCGATGAGAAGGAGGGGCTTTACCGGAAGGCCGTCTTCCTCGTCGCTTCGGGCCGGACGGCCAAGGAGACGACTTTCGACGCCTACGAGACCCGAAAGAGTACGCTGGTCCTCTCGAAGATGACCGTCATCGACTCCCTCCGCCCCGGGACGACCGTCGTGGAGTACCTCGATCACGACCGACGCCAGCGTGCCCGACGCCTGTTTCGACCCGAAGACGGCGCGGGGAGACTGAGGCGAGGAGGGGAGCGATGCCTGCGCCGCCTTCGTTCCGGAGCGTCGTTGGAAAGCTCGCGAAGCATTACGGGCCTCCCGGGCCGCCCCCGCCGAAAGGGCCCTTCGAGCTGATTCTCTGGGAGAACGTGGCCTATCTGGCCGACGACGAGCGGCGCGGGGAGGCCTTCGCCCTCCTGAAGAAAAGGGTCGGAACGTCGCCCCGGAAGATCCTCGCCGCGTCGACCTCGGCGCTCCGGGACGTGGCGGCGCACGGCATCCTCGCGGAGCGGTTCGCGGGGAAGCTGCGCGAGGTGGCGCGCATCGCCATGAAGGAGTTCGACGGCGACCTGGGGCGCGTCGTGGCCGGACCGGTGGCCGGGGCCACGAAGGCGCTTCAGAGATTCCCCGGCATCGGCAGGCCCGGGGCGGAGAAGATCCTCCTGTTCCTCCGGCGTCACCCCTCGTTGGCGGCCGAGTCGAACGGGCTGCGCGTTCTGACGCGCGTCGGCATCATCCGCGGCGAGAGGAGCTACGCCGCGAGCTACGCTCGGGCCCAGAAGGCTGCGGCCGAGGAGCTGGGCGACGATGTCGACGTCCTGATCACGGCCCACTCGCTCCTCCGGCGGCACGGGCAGACGCTCTGCCGCCGTTCGGCGCCGGCCTGCAGCCGCTGCCCGCTCGCGCCGGATTGCCTCTATTTTGCGGACCGTACGGCGCCGTCATCTAATCCGGCCCAAGCGAGGCGCCCATGAGAACTCCGCGGATTCTCCTCATCCCGGCCGTGACGCTGCTCGTCGGCTGCGCCGGCACGATGTCCGACCCGCTCCCGCTCGCACGACGCAGCTGTCGCGAAGTGCAAGGCCCTCGACGGGCCCTGCCGACCGAAGGGTTCCAGGCGCCGAAGCTCGTCGACAAGGGGAAGGGCGGTGCGCGGGCTCGATCCTCGGTGCCGGCGGGTACGCCTGCGTCCGGGCGACCGTGACACCCGAGGGGAAGGTCGTCGAGCCCGAGATCCTCAAGACGGACAACAAGACATTCGCCGACGCGTTCGTGAAGTCCCTCGCGGGCTACCTATACGAGCCCGCGCGGAAGGACGGCTCCCCGTCGCGGCGAAGGTCGTCCTGACCGGCTGGTGGTCGGACGCCGACCTCCCGATGCCGGGCATCTCCGACGAGCCGGTCGTCATCAAGCCGAACCAGGGCCCCTGAGCGTCCCGCCTGGCAGGTGACTTGCGTGCGTCCCTCGCGGCGACCCTTGTTCGAGGACAGGAGGGCCTGCGATGAGAACGCCGGGCCGGTTTCTCCTCCCCGCGGCGATCCTGTTGACCGGCTGCGCCGGCACCTACACGTCGCCGCTCGGTTCTTACAAGTCGGCTGTTGAAGAATGCATCGCCCGAGGGGGCGTGAGACAGGCGGACGTGAAGCGCCCTCATCTCGCTCGACGAGGGAAAAGGCGTCGGCGGCCTGATCGTCGGTTCCGGTGGCTTCGTCTGCGTCGAGGCGACGGTGACGGTCGAAGGAAAGGTGGCGGACCCGAAGGTGCTGATGACGCGACAACCGTTCCTTCGCCAACGCCTTCGTCCAGTCGCTCGCGGGCTAGGTCTTCGAGCCGGCGGAGAAGGACGGCGTCCCCGTGGCCGCCCGGGTCGTCATTCCGGGAACATGGCCGGTCAAATGGAATAGTCCGATGGATGCTTGGCTGCATGGGATTACCAGCATGCCGGTGGCGGTCGAGGGACTGGTACCAAGTGCGTCCCGTACGAGGCGCCCGACCTCCGTCACCGACGGTGGTCCAGTCATCCGACCCGGGCCTTGCCACGGTGTCGCCAGAGGGCGGACGTGACTCTTCAGGCGGGCGACGTCGGCCCGCTGCCGGTCGTGATCGTCTCGAGGCCGTGGCCCCCGGGGCCCTTCTCGTGCTGGTGGAGGCGCCAGGAGAAGTAGAGGCCGAGGAAGCCGAGCGCGGAGAAGAGCCACATGCCGGCCGCGTACCCGCCCGGGTTCCGCGCGCTGGCATGGAACAGGTCGTTCAGCCCGCCGATCGCCCAGCTGACGATCGCCCAGCCCGATCTGCTGGCAGAGGGTCATGAGCGCGTAGGCGGTGCCGAGCTTCTTCTCGTCGACGAGGTAGGCGACCGACGGCCACATGACGGCGGGGATGAGGGAGAACGAGATCCCCATCATCGCGACCGGGAGGCCGATCGGGAGCTTCGTGTAGGTGAGAAGAAGGAAGACGGGCAGGAGGAGGGCGGAGCCGAGCGCCATCAGGAGCGCCCGCTTCCCGATCCGGTCGGCGAGGAGCCCGAAGAGCGGCGTCGCGAACATCGCCGTCAGCGGCAGGAGGCCGTTGAGGTTGCCGCGCAGCCTCGGGCGAGACGCCGCGGGCATCGGTGAAGAAGATGTTCGCGAAGCGCCGGAACGGGAAGACCGCCGAATAGAAAGTGACGCAGAGGCCGACCACCCACCAGTAGCCGCGGCCGAAATTCACGAGATCCGCGAAGACGAGCTTGTCGGGTGAGCCGCCGCTGCCCGAGGGCGAACCGGCGCTCGGCCCTGTTCTCGAGGAGCCAGTAGACGACGCCGGAGACGATGCAGAGCGTCCCGACGCCGGCGGCGAGGAAAAGCGGGGGCTGCCACGACGTGAAGAGCCCGCCCGCCCAGCTCTGCGAGTTGTCGGCCGCCACGGACCCGAGTCGGGAGATCGTCAGGTTGATCCCCATGGCGAAGGAGAGCTCCTTCCCCTTGAACCACTTCGCGAGCGCTGTCGTGGCCGCGACGATCAGCGGCTCGGCGCCGAGGCCGAGGACGAAGCGGCCGCGCCATCATCCCCGGGAACTTCGGCGAGAGCGCGATGAGCAGCCCTCCGAGCGCGTTCACGACCCCGAACAGGAGGAGCGCGCGCTTCGTCCCGGCGCGGTCGATGAGGATCCCGCCGAGGAGGAGGACCAGGAGCGCCGCGACGTTGTAGGCCGAGTCGAGAAGGCCGATCTGCGCCTGCGTGAAGCCGAGCTCCTTCTCGAGGAATGGTCCGACCGGATTCAGCGCGTCGAAGACGTAGTAGTTGGCGAACATTCCGAGGCTGACGAAGACGAGTACGAGCCAGCGGAAGAAACGGCTCGGCTCGGGACGCACGGCGATCTCGGAAGTCATCGTCACCTCGGGGGGGCCTCGCTCGGGAGAGGAGAGGACTATACGGCCGGGCCCTTCAGGTACTTCGTGAACCAGTCCGTGATGGCCTCCGTCGCGCGGATCCGGTTCGGGAGCCTCCGGAACCCGTGCCCCTCGTCGGGGAAGAGGATGAATTCCACCGGCACGTTCCGCTGCTTCAGCTCCTCGACGACCTGCGTCGCTTCGACGACCGGGACGTTCGTGTCGTTCTTGCCGTGGAGGACGAGGACCGGCGCCTTGATCCACCCCAGCTTGAAGAAGAGGCGAGAGGTTCTTCAGGAGATCCCGCTGCGTCTCGGGATCGCCGTACTCGGTCCTGGAGATCTGGGCCATCCACGGCTCGGTCTCGGCGAAGAAGCTGAAGAAGTTGACGATGCCGAAGAGGTCGACGCCGGCGGCGAAGGCGTCCGGGTACGCGGTCAGGGCGGCCATGGTCACCCACCCGCCGTAGGAGCCGCCCATGATGCCGACGCGCTTCGGGTCGGCGAGCTTCGACCCGACGACGTGATCGACGCACGACTTCACGTCGCGCAGGACGTTCAGGCGCTTGCCCTGATTGTCGGCGTTGACGTAGGTCCGTCCGAAGCCCGACGACCCGCGGACGTTCGGCGCGAAGACGGCGATTCCCTGCGCCAGGAGGGCCTGGTACGTGGGGTTGAAGGACGGGACCTCCTGGCTCTCGGGGCCACCGTGAAACGAGAGGACGACCGGTCCGGGTTCGCAAAGCCCTTCGGGACGTAGAGCCAGCCCCAGAACGGCTTTCCTTCGAAGGCGTCCACTTTCACGAGCTCCGGCGCGACGAGGGCGTCGAGGTCGACACCGTCGTGCCGGCTCGACGTCACCGCCGTGAACTTTCCCTCCCTTCAGGTCGAGGACGAAGACGTCGCTCGGCCGCTTCGAGCCGTTGACCGCCATCGCGAGGCGGCCCCCGTCCCTCGAGTACGTCAGCCCGGAGGCCCGCTCGGCGGGGATCGCCGGGCCCGGCGTCAGGCGCCGCTTCTTGAGATCGTAGAACGCCAGCTCGTTCCTCCCGGCGACATTCCAGAGGAGCGCCGCCTGCGTTCCGGCATCGTCGATCGCGACGTCGGCGAGCTCCGCATCGTCGCGCGACGGCGAGGATCTCGACCGGGCCGGGCACCTCCTTCGAGACGTCGATCCGGCCGAAAGCGGTCATCTCGCGTCCCGCATTCGTCGAGACGCAGACGCTCTTCCCGTCCGGCGCGAAGCGGCCGGAGAAGCTGGCGGGGCCCTCGTGGGGCGTCAGGCGCGTCTCCTTCTTCGTCGCGAGGTCGACGAGGAAGAGATCGCTGTCGCCGCGTTGCGGGGTCCTCCGGAGGAGCGCGCGCTTCCCGTCCTTCGAGAGGTCCTCGTATCCCGCCCGAGCCCTTGCTCTCGGGGCCCATGGTGAGGACGCCGGACGCGACGTCGTAGACCCAGGCGTCGATGTGGGCGCGATATTTCCGGTTGGAGGCGATCGCGAGCGCCTTCCGTCGGCCCGGAACGTCCCGAGCCAGTTCGTCTCGGTTCCGCCGTCCGTGATGCGTTTCGCCCCCGTCCCGTCCGGTCGGATCAGCCAGACCTGCTGATTCATCCCGCCGCCGGGCGCGACGGAATAGGCGATCCACGTCCCGTCGGGCGACCACTCCGCGAAGCCGACAGGGTCTTCGAGGGCCGTGAGCTGGCGGGGCGCTCCCCCGGCGGCCGGGGCGATCCAGAGCTGGGGGAGCCCCGAGGCGTCCGACGACGTAGACGATCTCCTTCCCGTCGGGGGAGAAGCTCGGCGAACGGGCCGAGCCGATCTTCATGTAGGCGGCGACGTCCGGTCCGGGCGACGCGGCGGCGGCCGTCGCGAAGGCCGCCGCGAGGACGGCGGCGAACCGGAGGAGCAGGAGGCGGCAGAGGTGGGGAAATCTCATCGGGGCGATTGTGAGGCAGCGGCCTCGGCTTCGGCGAGCGCCTTTTTCAGCCTCGGGGAAGAGGGTTCGAGCCGGGCGGCCTCGCGGAGCGCGGCGAGGGCTTCCTTTGGATGGCCGCGCTTCGTCTCGAGCCTCCCGAGGGTCATCCATGCGGGGTAGAAACGTGGGGTCGAGGTCGATCGTCTTCCGGAGCTGGGCCGCCGCGTCGTCGAGGCGCCCCTCCGCGTCCAGCTCTTCCGCCATGTGGAGATTGGCGACGAGGGAGAGCGGCTCCAGCTCCAGCAGCTTCTTTCCCTCCCGGGCCGATTCGTCGCGCCGGTCCGTCTGCGAAAGGAAGTGCGCGTACCAGTGGCGCGCGTCGGCGGCGTTCGGGTCGATCGCGAGCGCCTTCCGGAAGATCTTCTCCGACGCCGACGCGTTCTTCTCGTAGAGGAGCGTGACGTGAGCGAGGACGGCCAGCGCGTCCGTGTTCGATGGGTCGAGGTCGAGCGCCTTTCGCGCGGCCTCCCGCGCGCGCGGGAACGCCTCGTCCGGATCCCGGAGCCCGGTGTAGGCGAGGACGTCCCACGCCGCGGCCGTTCCGGCCCATGCCTGCGCGTACGTCGGATCGCGGTCGAGCGCCTGGCGGAAGAGCTCGAGCGCCTTCCGGATCTCCGCGTCGGTCCGCTTCGCCAGCCGGTAGCGCCCCTGGAGCCAGAGCAGGTACGCCTCCCGGTCCCCTGTCGGCGCCTTCGCGAGCCGCCGGTAGGCCTCTCCGGAGAGGCGCAGCCTCAGGGCGCGGACGATCTCGCCGGCGATCTCCGATTGGAGCGCGGGGATCCGGCCGCCGGTCCGCTCGAAGGTCTCGCCCCAGAGCTGGCGGCCGTCGGCCGCGTCGACGAGCGCGGCGCTCACGGAGAGCGTGTCGCCGAGGCTCCGGACCGAGCCGGTCAGGACGCCGCCGACGCCCAGCTCCCTTCCGACGGCGAGCGGGTCCGCTGCCCCGCGGAACCGCGCCACCGAGCTCATCGCCATGACGCGCAGGTTCGGGGCGCGCGCAGCGTCTGGATCAGGCTCTCGGCGAGGCCGTCGGAGAGGTAGGTGAGGGCCGGGTCGCCCGTCCCGTTGGTGAAGGGGAGGATGGCCAGGGAGTCGAGCCGCTGCCGGACCCCCGCGCGCCGGTAGACGAGGCCGACGGCGAGTGCGAGCGCGAGTCCGGCGACGGTGACGGCGATCTTGCCCGTCCGGCCCGCCGGGAGGTGCCGGGCGGGCGCCAGGACTGCCCGGGGCCGGGGCGGCGTCGTCCGGCATGGAACGGAGCGCGGCCGCGAGCTCCCGCGCCCGACGGGAACCGCTCCGCAGGGTCTTTCGCAAGACAGCGTCCGAGGAGCGACCCGAGACCGCCCGACCCGGTGCGGGGGTCGAGCGGGGGGGGCTGGCTCTTCAGGATCGCGTGGAGAGACTCGACGGCCGTGTCGCCGGGGAAAGCCCGCCGCCCGGAAAGCATCTCGTACAGAACGGTCCCGAAGGAGAAGACGTCCGACCGGCTGTCGGCCGGCGCGCCGCGGACCTGCTCGGGAGACATGTAGCCGGCCGTGCCGAGGACCGTCCCCGGCGTCGTCAGGGCCGAGGCCGTCTCGAGGCCCGAGAGCGTCGCCTCCCGCGGCGAGGGGGGCGGGACGTGCGAGGCCGAAGTCGAGGAGCTTCGTCCCGGCCGCCGTCAGGAAGACGTTCGACGGCTTCAGGTCGCGGTGGACGAACCCGAGGCCGTGAGCGTGGGCGAGGGCGGCGGCGATCTCGCGGCCGATGCGAAGCGCGTCATCTTGCGGAAGCGGCCCGGTCGCGAGGCGGTCGAGGAGGGTCTCGCCCTCGAGCAGCTCCATCACGAGATAGTCGACGTCGCGCTCCGTTCCGACGTCGTGCAGCGTGCAGACGTTCGGGTGCGTCAGCTTCGACGCGATCTGGGCCTCCCGGACGAGCCGGCGCCGCGCGTCCTGGTCATTCGACCCCTTTAGGAGCTTGACGGCGACGAAGCGGCCGAGGCGTGAGTCCTTCGCCTTCCAGACCTCGCCCATCCCTCCCGCGCCGAGGCGCGAGAGCATCTCGTAGGGGCCGAGCCTCGAGCCTGCTTCCACGGAGTGCTGCCTGGCGGCATTATTCCCTGAGGGGGATCATCGCGAAGCGGAGAAGGCCGCCTTCAGCGCGAGGAGCGCCCACGGCGCGCCGTGGAGGCAGAGGTCGAACCAGTCGATCGGCCTCGTGAGCGTGCCCCGGTAGAGCATCTGGAGCTTCTCCCAGACGTGCGGCGGCCGGAACGGCGCCAGGCCGAGCGTCAGGGCGAGGAGGATGACGAGGCCCCACGGGATCTGGTCGAGAGTCTGGCGAAAGGCGTTCACGGCGCGCCTTCCGGAAGGCGCCGCGCGAGCCGCCCGGCTTCGTCCTTCGTCAGGACCCGGTACGCCGGACGTCGGACGGACGAATAGGCCTCGCTGTGACGGACGGCGGGGTAGCCCTTTGCGCTCATCGCCTCGTCGAGCCTCCGCCACTCGGCGCCGTTCAGCGGGCCGAGGGGGTGTGACGCGATTCGCTCACCGAACGCGGACCACGACGCGCGAAAGAGGCTCGAGTCCGGCTCGAAATCGCGAGCGCTCCGGAGGAAGGCCTCGAGCAGATCGCCGGAGCGTCCGCCCCGGTCCCGGTACGGTCGGAGGTTCAGCCGGACGACCGCGCCGTCGGGCCGAAGCCGCACGACTAGGGGCTCCGCGGGAGACGCGGGACCGAGCGACGCCCACTCCCGCTCGAGCAGGGCCCGCGCCGTCTCCTCGTCCGGGACGGCGTGCTCTCCGCCGTTCGCGGCCTGAAAGAGCCACTTGTAGGCGTCCTCGATCCGCGTCTCGGGGTCCGCCGCGAAGGCGTCGACGGAGAAGGAAAGAAGAGCGCGGACCGAGAGGGCCGCGGCGAAGAGGATCGGAGCGGCCGGGAGGGGGTCAGGTCCGGACACGGGCGGATTCTCGCAGGGAGGGGGCGGGCGTGCTAACGTCATTCCGGCTCTCATCGGGGTTTTCCGAGAGAGACCGGCCCGGATCTCCGCAACGCTTCGTCCCGACGCCTCTCACTTCCGAGGAAGGAGACAGCGCATGATCCCTCCCGCCGCCCCCCGCTCCCGGGTCACCCCCCCCACACTCCGGGCGAAGAAGGCGCGCGGCGAGGCGGTCGCGATGGTCACGGCGTACGACGTCGCGTCGGCGCTCGCTCGCGGACCGCGCGGGCCTCGACGCGCTCCTCGTCGGCGACTCGCTCGGCATGGTCGTTCAGGGGCACGACGACCACGCTCCGCGTCACGCTGGACGAGATGCTCTACCACGCGCCGCGCCGTGGCGCGCGGCGCGCCGCGGGCCCTCGTCGTCGGCGACATGCCGTTCATGTGCTACCAGGCCGTCGACGGCGGACGCGGTCCGAAACGCCGGCGCGCCTCATCGAAGGAGGGCGGCGTCGGACGCCGTGAAGCTCGAAGGCGGCGCGCGAGCTCGCCGAGACCGTCGCACGCGCTCGTCGACGCCGGGATCCCGGTCATGGGACACATCGGCCTCACGCCGCAGTCGGTCCACGCGCTCGGCGGCTACAGCGTGCAGGGCAGGAACCGCGCGCGGCCGCCCGCCGCCTCCTCGAGGACGCGCTGGCGCTCGAAGCAGGCCGGCTGCTTCGCCATCGTGCTCGAAGCCGTCCCCGACCGGGTCGCGCCGCTGATCACGGCGCGGTCTGTCGATCCCGACCATCGGCATCGGCGCCGGGGCCGGGCTGCGACGGGCAGGTGCTCGTCTTCCACGACCTCCTCGGGCTCCAGGACAGCCTGGCGCCGCGGTTCGTCAAGCGCTACGCGAGCCTCCTCGACGAGGCCCAGAAGGCGCTCGAGGCCTACCGGCGCGACGTCGCCGAACGACGCTTCCCGGGACCCGAGCATGCCTACTCGATGCCGGACGACGAGTGGGATCGGCTCCAGCGCGACCTCGAGGCGGACCCGCCCGCCCGGCTCGTGCGCAGGGTGCCCGTCGTTTGGTGACGCTCGTCGGCACCGGAGCGCTCGCGACGCTCCTCGCCGCCCGGCTCGGCGCGATCGTTCCCGTCACCGTCCTCGGCACGTGGGCGGAGGCGCTCGCAGCCTTTCGCGAGCGCGGGTCGACTCTCGAGACGCCGGGGGAACGAAGAGCGCCCCCGTCGCCGCGACGCCCGATCCGGCCGACTGCCGCGGGGCGCGGCTCGCCTTCGTCCTCGTGAAGGCCGGTGCGACCGCGAGAGCGGCCGAGATGATCCGGTCGTTCCTCGCGCCGGACGGCGTCGCCGTGACGCTTCAGAACGGCCTCGGGAACACCGAGACCCTCGCCGCGGCGCTGGGGACGGAGCGAGTGGTGACGGGAGCGGCGGAGGTGGGCGCGACGCTCGTGTCGCCCGGGCGCGTCCGCGCGGGCGGCGGGACGCGGATCCGTCTCGCCGCTCATCCGAGAGCCGCGGAGGTCGAGGTCCTTCTGGGGCGGGCCGGCTTCGACGTCTCGGTCGTTCCGGATACGGCGCGTCTCGTCTGGGAGAAGCTCTCGGTCACGGCGCCGCTTCTTCCGTTGACGGCGCTGCTCGGCGTCCCCAACGGTGAGATCCTCCGCCGGCCGTCCGCGGCGGATCTTCTCGACGCGGCGGCGCGCGAGGTCGTGGCCGCGGCGGGCGCGGCAGGAATCGAGCTTCCGGCAGGCGATCCCGGAGAGGCGGCGCGCCGCGTGGCCCTCTCGACGGCCGGAAACGTGTCGTCGATGCTGCAGGACGTCCGGCGCGGCGTGCCGACCGAGGTCGACGCGATCAACGGGGCCGTCGTCCGCGGCGGCCCGTCGTCTCGGCGTACCGGCGCCGGTGAACGAGACGCTCTGGCTCGCGGTCCGCGCGCTCGCCGACGGAGGGCCGGCCTGAGGGTCGTCTCGGATGCCGGCAGAGGCCCGCCGCTTCCGGCGGGAGCTCCGGGCTCCGTCGGCCTCGTTCCGACGATGGGGGCGCTTCACGACGGGCATCTGTCGCTCGTCGCGCCGGCCGGGGCGGAGAACGACGCCGTCACGGCGAGCATCTTCGTCAACCCGGCTCAGTTCGGACCGGGGGAGGATCTCGCGGCCTACCCGCGGAACCTCTCGGGAGATCTCGCTCGGCTCGAAGCGGCAGGCGTCGACCTCGTCTACGTGCCGGAGGCGGCGTCCGTCTATCCCCCCGGATTTCGAGACGTGGGTCGTTCCGGGGCCGCTCGCCGAGCCGCTCGAAGGGGCGCGCCGCCCGGGGCACTTTCGCGGTGTCCTGACCGTCGTCGCGAAGCTCTTTCACGTGATCGAGCCGGACCGCGCCTACTTCGGCCAGAAGGACGCGCAGCAGGCGATCCTCGTCCGGCGGATGACGGCGGACCTCGACGTCTCCGTCGGGATCGTCGTCTGCCCGATCGTGCGCGACCGGGACGGCCTGGCGTTGAGCAGCCGGAATGTCTACCTCACGCCCGACGAGCGAAGGGCGGCGCCGGTCCTCTACAGTTCTCTTCGCGCCGTCGCGGCGGCGTGGGGCGCCGGCGAACGGCGCGGGGAACGGCTTCGCGAGATCGCGCGCGCGGTCCTCGCGACGGAGCCGCTCGCAGCCGTCGACTATGTCTCGGCGGCCGATCCGGAGACGCTGGCCGAGATCGAGACGGCGACGGGGAGGCTGCTCCTGTCGATCGCCGTCCGATTCGGAACGACGCGACTCCTCGACAACGTTCTCCTCCCCGAGAACGCGACGCTCTGAACCGGGAGGTTCCCATGCTTCTGGCCGTCGACATCGGCAACACGACGATCACGCTCGGCCTTTACGACGGGGAGGCGCCGGGACCCCGGTGGCGGCTCGAGACGGTACGCTCGCGCCTTCCGGACGAGTACGGCCTGACGCTGGTCGCGCTCCTCGCGAACGCGGGCCTGTCGAAGAGCGACGTCTCCGAGGCCGCTCTCTCCTCCGTCGTCCCGCCGTTGACGGGAACCTGGGTGGACGTCTGCCGCCGGTCGCTCGGCGTGGAGCCGCTCGTGGTCGAAACGGGCGTCAAGACGGGTATTCGCGTGCTCTACGACGAACCGAAGCAGGTCGGCGCCGACCGGATCGTGAATGCCGCGGCCGTCAAGGAGCTCTGGGGCGGTCCGGCATGCATCGTCGACTTCGGGACCGGGACGACGTTCGACGCGCTCTCGGCGCGGGGCGAATACCTGGGAGGGGCGATCGCGCCGGGGATCGGCATCGCCGCGGAAGCCCTTCACACGCGGGCGGCCAAGCTCCCGCGGGTCGACCTCGTCCGGCCTCCCTTCGCCATCGGACGGAACACCGAGCACGCGCTGCAGTCGGGGATCGTCTTCGGCTACGTCGGGCTCGTGGAGGGGATGGTCGCGCGGTTTCGCTCCGAGCTCGGCCCGGAGACGAAGGTGATCGCGACTGGGGGCTACGCCGAGCTGATCGCCCGCGAGACGCCGGTCCTCGGAGTCGTCGCGCCGTGGCTCACGCTCGACGGCCTTCGGATCATCCACGCCCTGAACGGCTGACGCCGAGCGCGGCAGCGACGCGCTCCATCACGGCCGCGGCGACGTCGTCCTTCGACATCAGCGGGAGCCGTTCTTCGCTCCCGCCGGCGCCGATCAGGACGACGCGGTTCGTCTCCTCCCCGAAGGCGGCGCCGGGCGCCGTCACGTCGTTCGCGACCACGAGGTCCAGCCCCTTTGCCGCGAGCTTCCGGCGGGCCTCGGCCGCGGGGTCGCCGGTCTCGGCCGCGAAGCCGACGAGGACGCGCGGCCGCTTCGTCTTCCGGCGGCGCGCGCTCACCGCGGCCAGGATGTCGGAGGTGGCGGCGAGCTTCAGCGTCAGACGCTCCCGCGTCCCCTTCTTCAGCTTCTCGTCCGCCGGGCTCTCGGGCGTGAAGTCCGCGACGGCCGCCGCCATCACCAGGGCGTCGGCCTTCGCGGCGGCGAGGAGGACCGCGGCGTGCATCTCGGCCGCCGTCGTGACGTCCATCCGCTCGGCGCCTGCGGGCGTCCGGAGGCCCGTCGGGCCGGCGACGAGGACGACCCGCGCCCCGCGGTCGAGCGCCGCCCGCGCGCATCGCGAAGCCCTGCCGTCCGGAGGAACGGTTCCCGACGAATCGGACGGGGTCGATCGGCTCCTGCGTCGGGCCGGCGGTCACGACGACGGTTCTCCCCGCGAGCGGGCCCTTCGCGCCGAGCACGGTCCGAAGGCGGTCGACGATCTCCTCCGGCTCGGCGAGGCGTCCCGAGCCCGTGAGGCCGCTCGCCATCCGCCCGTCGTCGGGACCGACGAACAGGGTGCCGCGCGCGCGGAGCGTCTCGACGTTCGCCCGCGTCGCGGAATGCTCCCACATCCCCGCGTCCATGGCCGGGCAGAGAACGAGCGGTGCGCGCGTCGCGAGGGCGGTCACGGTCAGGAGGTCGTCGGCGAGCCCGTGCGCCAGCTTTGCGAGAAGGTCGGCCGTGGCCGGCGCGACGACGAGCAGCTCGGCGCCGTGTCCGAGGCCGACGTGGAGGACATGTGCCTCCTCGCCCCAGAGGTCGGCATGCGCCGCCCGTCCCGTGACCGAGCGGAACGTGAGCGGGGAGACGAAGCGCGTCGCAGCGGCCGTCAGGACGGTGTCGACCAACGCCCCCAGCTGAGTCAGCCGGCTCGCGAGGTCAGCCGCCTTGTAGGCGGCGACGGAGCCGCTGACCCCCAGGACGATCCGCCGGCCGGCGAGGGAGGACATCTCTCGTCTGTTGTAACACGGCGGGGGAGCGTCAGGAGGCCGCCCCCGGCGGGGCCCCCATGTGCCCGTGCTTGATGTTCTGCCCCTCGGCGACGAAGATCGCCTCCTCCGCGATGTTCGTCGAGAGATCGCCGACG
This sequence comes from uncultured Acidobacteriota bacterium, assembly GCA_963821435.1. GTDB lineage: Bacteria > Acidobacteriota > Thermoanaerobaculia > UBA5066 > UBA5066 > DAOMFB01. The sequence continues at coordinate 46,582 of CAWGDR010000001.1, read as the reverse complement.
CGCTCGAGGTTCTTCGAGAGGGACATGATCTCGATGCAGCTCGAGATGAGTGCGGGGTTCTCGGCCATGTAGGTCAGGAGCTCGCGGATCAGGGACTTGTTCTTCTCGTCGAGGACGTCGTCGCGCCGGCAGACGGCATACGCGAGCTCGGAGTCGTGCCTCACGAAGGCGTCGAGAGAGTCCCGCAGCATGCCTCGCGCGATCTCGGCCATGTGGGGGATGTCGATCCAGGGCTTGAACGGCCTGCTGCGCGACATCCGCTCGGCGGCTTCCGCGATGTTGACGGCGTGATCGCCGATCCGCTCGAGGTCGGAGTTGATCTTGAGCCCGGCCACGAGAAGGCGGAGGTCGCTCGCGACGGGCTGCTGCGTCGCGAGGAGGTGGATCGTGTCCTCCTCGTTCTTCACCTCGAGCTCGTCGATCGTCCGGTCCTGCTCGATAACGCGCTGCGCCTTCGCCGCGTCGGCCTCGACGAGCGCGTCGATCGCGAGGCGGATCTGATTCTCGACCTCGGCGCCCATTCCGATCAGCTGCCGGCGGAGGTTCTCGAGAAGCTCGGAGAAGTGTTCTTTCATTTCGTCTCCAGAACGGCCGCTTTCTGTGGCGTCGCGACGGGGAGGGTCACGCTGAACCGGCTTCCCTTGCCCAACTCCGAATCGACGGCGATCGACCCGTGATGAAGGATGAGGAGGTGCTTGACGATGGCGAGCCCCAGCCCCGTTCCGGGAACGGACTTCGCCCGCGAGGGGTCGACCCGGTAGAAGCGCTGGAAGATCTTCCCGAGTTCAGGCCGCGGGATCCCGATGCCGCGGTCGACGACGTGGACGACGGCGCGCGCCGGCTCTCCCGGAGCGCCCGCGAGCGCCTCGGCGAGGACGTCCACCCGGGCGCCCGCCGGCGAGAACTTGACGGCGTTGTCGACGAGGTTCCGGAAGACCTGCGCGAGGCGCCGCCGGTCTCCCGAGACCACGAGCCCGTCGGGCGCCTCGGCTGACACGGTCACGCGTCGGGCGGCCGCGAAGGCCGCGAGGTCGTTGACGACGCCCGTGAGGAGGGGCTTCACCGGAATCTCTTCGGAGGCGACCGTCACGGCGCCGGACTCGATCTGCGAGAGGTCGGTCAGATCGGAGACGAGGTCCTGGAGGTGCGCCGACTGGCGCTGGAGGATTTCGAGAAGGCGGGCGATCTCGGGAGCGAGCGACGCCTCGACGGAAAGCGTCTCGACGGCCGCCCGGATCGCCGCCACGGGCGTCCGGAGCTCGTGCGAGACGTCCGAGACGAACCGGCGCCGCATCGTCTCGGTCCTTTCGTGCTCGGTCACGTCGCGGACGACGCCGACCGCCGCCGGCTCGCCGCTTCGGACGGTGTGTGGGAGGGCGCAGACGGTCACTTCCAGAACGCGTTCGGGCTCCGCGCCGAACGTGACGCGGAGAACCTCGTTCGAGCGCGGGGCGCCCGTTTCCGCGGCGCTCCCGGCCTCGAAGAGCTTCAGGACGGCCGACTCCCGTACGAGGTCGACGAGCGCCCGGCGCGGCGCGCCCGCGGGCGCCCGGAAGAGCGCCAGCGCCACGGGATTGGCGTCGAGGAGGCCGAGCGCCTCGTCCACGACGATAAGGCCGACCGGGACCTGTTCGAAGACGGTCCGGGCGAGGAGCCGCGCCTTCTCGCTTCCGGCTCTCTCTTCGGCCACCAGCCGCGCGAAGTGGGCCAGGGCGCCGAAGACCTCCTGGCTCTCCTCGGAGGCCGTTCCGGGGAGGACGGGCCGCCGCCCCTCGGCGGCCTCGGCGATTCCCAGCCGGACCCGCCGGAACTCGCTCCGCTGCCGCTGCCGGACCGCAAGGAAGAGGAGGGCGACGAGGAGCCCCGCGCCGAGGGAGATCCGGAGGATCGTCCGGCGAAAGGGCGCCTCCTGGGCGTCGAGCACCCGCTGGTCGATCGCCAGCCTCACGAAGCCCGTGGGCGCGCTCTCGGGTCCAAGCCGGCGGGCCACGTAGACGAACGGGATGTCGACGGTGGCGGAGCTCCGCCTGTCGAAGCCGACGCCCGACCGCCGGGCCTCGAGAATCTCCGGCCGAGAGCCGTGGTTCTCCATGGACAGCACCCGATCAGGCGTCACCTCGCTGTCGGCGAGGACGATCCCGTCGGGTGCGATCAGCGTGACCCGCGCTCCGCTCTGGCGGGCGACGGCGCCGACCTTCTCGTGCGCCCGCGTGTTCGGGAGGAAATCGGTCGCGAACTCCGTCGAAAGATGGGAGAGGCGGTCCTCCAGGTCCCGGTGCGTTCGCTCGGTGATGGCGCCGTCGAGGACCCGGCCGAGGACGGCCGCGAAGAGGCCGCCGAGGACGAGCCCTGCGAGGACGGGCAGGAGCGTTCGCCTCATCGTGGTCATCCTCTGGCGAACTTGTACCCGACGCCGACGACCGTCTCGATCATCTCCTCGCCGATCTTCTTCCGAAGTGAGCGGATGTGGACGTCGACTGTCCTGGTCTCGATGTCGGCGGCATAGTCCCAGAGCCGCGAGAGGATGGTCTCGCGGCTCACGACGCGTCCCTCGCTCCGGATGAGGAGCCAGAGCAGGTCGAACTCCTTCTTCGTGAGGCGGACCGGCTCGCCGTCCCGGGCGACGAGGTGCCGTGCCCGGTCGATCCGGAGGCGCCCGCTCTCGAAGACGTCCTCCGACTCCTCCGGGGCGGCGGCGCGGCGGAGGTGCGCGCCGACCCGGGCCAGCAGTTCCTTCATCGAGAAGGGCTTCGTGACGTAGTCGTCCGCTCCCAGCTCGAAACCGAGCAGCTTGTCGCGCTCCTCGACGCGCGCCGTCAGCATCAGGATCGGGATCCGGCGCGTCTCCTCCCCCTTCCGAAGCTCGCGGCAGATCGTGAGGCCGTCCACGTCCGGGAGGTTCAGGTCGAGGAGGACCAGGTCGGGAGGGCGCGCCAGGAGAGCGTCGAGCGCGACGAGGCCGCCGGCGTACCGCTCCACCTCGTACCGCCCGTCCTTCTTCAGGTTGTACGTCAGCGTGAACGCGAGGTCTTCGTCGTCCTCGACGACGGCGATCCGGGGCCGCGGAGTGGACGCCTTCGCAGTCATCCGAACCGCCCGGTGATGTAGTCTTCGGTCGTCTTCTCGGTCGGGCTTCGTGAAGATGGTGTCGGTCCGGTCGAACTCGATCGAGCCTCCCGAGCATGAAGAACGCCGTCTGGTCCGAGACGCGCGCCGCCTGCTGCATGTTGTGGGTCACGATGACGATCGTGTAGCGTTCGCTTCGAGCTCGTAGATCAGCTCCTCGACCTTGCTGCGTGGCGATCGGGTCGAGGGCGGAGCACGGCTCGTCCATCAGGAGGACCTCGGGCTCGACGGCGAGGGCGCGCGCGATGCAGAGCCGCTGCTGCTGGCCGCCCGAGAGGCCGAGCGCGCGACGTCTTGAGCCGGTCCTTCACCTCGTCCCAGAGCGCCGCGCTGCGCAGCGCTCTTCTCGACACGCTCGGCGAGCTCCGGCGCGGTCGCGTGCCGTTGATCCGCAGGCCGTAGGCGACGTTGTCGAAGATCGACTTCGGGAACGGGTTCGACTTCTGGAAGACCATGCCGACCCGGCGCCGCAGGTCGACGACGTCGATGCCGGGCTCGTAGATGTCGCGTGCCGTCCAGCAGGACGCTCCCCTCGACGCGCGCGTCCGGGGATGATGTCGTTCATCCGGTTCAGGCAGCGCAGGAACGTCGACTTGCCGCAGCCCGACGGCCCGATGAACGCGGTCACGGACTTCGCGGGAATCTCGGAGCGAGATGTCGTGGAGCGCCTGGTTCTGCCCGTAGCAGAAGTTCAGGTGCGCGGCCTCCATCCGGACCGGGGTGGCGAACGGCGAGCTCGCGGGCGGCCTCGACTCCGCGGGCGCCGGCGGCGACATGACGACGCCGCGCCCGGATTCGGCTCGCTCGGGGTCAGGACCGATTCCGTCATGACCGGTGCATCCTCTCCAGCCGCCGCGTCACGACGCGGGCGAGAACCGAGAAGAGGAGAACGACGACCGAGACGAGCACGAGCGCGCCGGCCCAGGCCTGACGGTGCCAGTCCTCGTAGGGCGATATGGCGTAGGTGTAGATCTGGACGGTCAGCGAGGCGATCGGCTGGTCGAGGCGACGTGGACCAGTAGCGGTTGTTGAACGCCGTGAAGAGCAGCGGCGCCGTCTCCCCGGCGATGCGGGCCAGCGCGACCAGGATGCCGGTCATGATGCCGGGCAGGCGCCGCCGGGAGCATGACCGTGAAGACCGCCCGGGCGCGCGTGGCTCCCAGCGCCAGCGCGCCCTCGCGCAGCGTGGGCGGCACGAGGCGCAGCAGCTCCTCGGTCGTCCGGGCGACGATCGGGATCATCATGAAGCCGAGCGCCGACGCCGCCGGCAAGGGCGGAGAAGTGCTTGAACGGGCAGCACGACGAGGCCGTAGGCGAAGATGCCGATGACGATCGACGGCACGCCGTTCAGGACGTCGGCGGCGAAGCGGACGGCGGTCGCCAGGCGGCGTGCCGGGGATACTCGGCGATGTAGACGCCGCGAGAGATGCCGACGGGAACGGCGAAGGGGCGGCGAGCCCGATCAGGATCAGCGTGCCGACGATGGCGTTCGCCATGCCGCCGCCCGGCTTCTCCCACCGGCTTCGGCATCTTGGTGAAGAAGTCCCAGTTCGAGCGACGAGACGCCCTGCTCGGACGACGTAGAAGAAGATGAAGCCGAGGGGAACGAGCGCGACGACGCACCGCGGCGCGCAGAGGACCACGACGATGCGTTCGAGAGAAGCTTGCGCCGGCGCGTGTCGGTTCACGCCGCGGCCCCGCTCGGGCGGCCCGTCGCGCGCCGGCGGTTCGCGCGACCCGGGCCTCGCGGTTCACGCTCCAGATGAGCAGCCGCGAGAGGACGTTGATGACGAGCGTGATGACGAAGAGCACGAGGCCGATCTCGACCAGCGCCGACAGGTACAGGTCGTCGGCCGCCTCGGTGAACTCGTTGGCGATGTACGGCCGCCATCGTGTACTGGGGCGCGAACAGCGACGCAGGAGATCTGCGGGTTGTTGCCGATCACCATCGTCACGGCCATCGTCTCGCCGAGCGCGCGCCCGAGGCCCAGGATGACCGCACCGAGGATCCCGTCCGCGCCGTAGCGCAGGGCCACGGGATCGCCTCCCAGCGCGTGGCGCCCGAGCGCGTACGCCGCCTCGCGCTGGGTCGCGGGCACGGCCTTCAGGACTTCCCGCGCCACCGACGACGTGAACGGCACGACCATGACGGCGAGGATGAGGGCCGCCGGAGAGCATGCCGACGCCCAGCGGCGGGCCCGCGAAGAGCGGCAGCTTCCGCAGCCACGCGGGCGTGCAGACCTCCAGCTGCCGGACGAGCGGGCACGAGGACGAAGATGCCCCAGAGGCCGTAGACGATCGACGGGATCGCCGCGAGGAGCTCGGTCAGGAAGGCCAGCGGCGTCCGCAGCCGCCCGGGGAGAGCTCGGAGAGGAAGATCGCGATGCCGAGCGCGACCGGCGTCGCGATGAGCAGCGCGAGGAACGACGAGTAGAGCGTGCCCCAGATGAAGGGAAGCGCGCCGAACTCCCCGGCGACCGGGTCCCACGTGCCCGTGCGCCAGAAGTCGAGGCCGAACTTCGCGGATCGAGAGCCGCGACTGCCGGCACAGCTCGAACGCGATGCCGGCGACGAGGAGGACGACGAGGAAGGCGAAGAACGCCCGTCCCGAGCCGGAACAGCCGGTCGTCGCGGCCTCCGGCGCGGGGACGGGTTCGTCGCATCGAGCCATGCCTCCCGGAACGCTTCAGAGCTTGATCCTCGTCGAGCGCTGCCAGCTCCAGCTTCGACGACCTCCCTGGGCAGCGGGGCATAGCCGAGCTCCGCGCAGTACTTCTGGCCGTCGGTGAGCGCCCACTTCAGGAAGTCCGACCATGACCTTGCGCTGGGCCTTGTCCTTCGGGTTCTCGTAGAAGAGCAGCCAGGTGAAGGACGAGATCGGGTAGGCGTTCGCGCCCGGAGCGTTGGTGATGGAGACGCGGAAGTCGGCGGGCATCGCCTTGGCCGCGCCGGCGGCAGCGGCCGTCACCGTCTCCAGCGAGGCCCTGACGAACTTGCCCGTCCGTGTTCTGGACCGGCGCCGTAGGCGATCCTGTTCTGGAGGGCGTAGATCAGCTCGACGTAGCCGATCGCGCCCGGGGTCTGCTTGACGAGGCCGGCGACCCCTTCGTTGCCCTTGCCGCCCACGCCGACCGGCCAGTTGACCGACGTCGCGACGCCGACCTTCTCTTCCACTCCGGCGAGACCTTCGAGAGGTAGTCGACCAGATGTAGGTCGTGCCGGAGCCGTCCGATCGGTGGACGACCGCGATCTCCGTCGCGGGCAGGCGTGACGCCCGGGTTCGCGCTCGCGATCGCCGGGTCGTTCCACTTCGTGATCTTGCCCGAGGAAGATGTCGGCCAGCACTGGGCCCGCTGAACTTCAGCTCGGCGGTCACCCCGGGGATGTTGTAGACGGGCACGACGCCGCCGAGCACCGTCGGGAAGTGGAGGACGGCGCCGGGCGCGGCCTTGAGCTGCTCGTCCGTCATCGGGCCGTCGGACGCGCCGAAGAACACGGTCTCGTTCGGTGAGCTGGCGGATGCCCGCCGCCCGAGCCGATCGACTGGTAGTTGATCTGGACATCCGGGTGGAGCTTGCTGTACTCGGCGAACCACTTCGAATAGATCGGGTAGGGGAACGTGGCGCCGGCACCGTTGATCTGGGTGACCTGGGCCGCGGCGCTACCGGTCAGGATCACGCCGGCCGTCAATGCCAGCACCGTTCTCCGCACGCTGTTCATGAATCCTCCTTGCGTCCTTCTGCTCGTCATACGGCGCGGAGTCTCGAACGCACCGGAGGGATTTATGTGAGGGCGACGTTAAGTCGGCGTGAAGCCGCCGAAGCCCTCAGGGCCGAACGAGATAGAGCCCGAATAAGCCGTTGAGCGCCGACAGCAGCTTCCAGGAGATGGCGGCCACGGCTGCCGAGGCGGGGATGGTCAGGATCCAGGCGCCCACGATGTTCCGGGCCACTCCCCACCGGACGGCGGAGAAGCGCCGGACCGAGCCGACGCCCATTATGGCGCCCGTGATCGTGTGGGTCGTGGAGACCGGGATCCCTGCCCACGATGCGCCGAAGAGCGTGCACGGCGCCGGCGAACTCGGCGCACGAACCCCCGATCGGCTCGAGCGCTGTGATTCGCATCCCCATCGTCCGGACGATCCGCCAGCCGCCCGTGAGGGTCCCGAGGCCGATGGCCGCGTGGCAGAGAAGGATGATCCAGAACGGAATCTCGACACGCGGCAGGTAGCCCGCGGAGAAGAGCAGCACCACGATGATCCCCATGGTCTTCTGGGCGTCGTTGAGGCCGTGCCCGAACGAGAACGAGGCGGCCGAAGCGAGCTGGACCTTCCGGAAGGCGCGGTCGAGCGGCTCGGGCCGGGCCTTGCGGAAGAGCCAGATGACGGAGAGGATGAAGGTGAAGCCCGAGGACCATGCCGAGGAGCGGCGAGAGCACGATGAAAACGAGCGTCTTGACGAGGCCGTGCGGCACGAGGACGCCAACGCCGGCCTTCATGACCGCCGCGCCGGCGAAGCCGCCGATGAGGGCGTGCGACGACGAGGAGGGGAGCCCCCACCACCAGGTGAGGAGATTCCAGACGATGGCGCCGATGAGGCCCGCGAGGATCAGGACCGGGTCGACGACGGCCGGGTCGACGATGTCCTTTCCGATCGTCTTGGCGACGCGGGTCTCGAAGGCGAACGCGGCGACGAAGTTGAAGAAGGCCGCCCAGATGACGGCGATCCGGGGGGTCAGGACGCGGGTCCCGACGACCGTGGCGATGGAGTTCGCCGCGTCGTGGAAGCCGTTGACGAAGTCGAAGACCAGCGCGATGAAGACGACGAAGAGAACGAACAGCATGGCGGTCAGGTGGACTTGAGGACGATCTGCTCCAGGACGTTGGCCACGTCCTCGCAGGCGTCGGTCGCCGTCTCGAGGACCTCGTAGATCTCCTTCCACTTCATGATCACGATGGGGTCCTTCTCGCGTTCGAAGAGGCGCCCGATGGCCCTCCGGTTCACGGCGTCGGCCTCGTTCTCCAGCCGGTTGATCTCGATGCAGGCGTCGAGGATGGCCCGCGAGTTCTTCAGATCGTTGAGGAGGCCGAGGGCTCGCTGGATGGCCTGGGCGGACTGGACGATCAGATGCGTCTGGGCCCGCAGCTCCGGCGTCGGGGCCGGGATCTTGAACAGGACGAGACGCGCGGCGGCGGCGTCGATCAGATCGAGGACGTCGTCGAGCTGCTTGGTCAGGTCGTGGATGTCTTCCCGGTCGATCGGGGTGATCCAGGTCCGCGAGAGGAGGGCGAAGGTCTGATGGGTGACCTGATCCCCCTCGTGCTCGAGGTGCTTGATCCGGCCGACCTTTACCTCGACGTCCGAGAAATCGGTGGCGAGGCCGTCGAGCGCGATGGCCGCCTCGAGGATGATCTCGGCGGTTCGGTTGAACTGCAGGAGGAAGTTCTCTTCTTTCGGGAGGAGCTTCATGGCGGCGCGAGGATATCCCAGCTCCTTCGCGCGGACTTCACAACGCGCTGACCGCCCCGCGGCGAGTCTTTACACGAATTGAACGTCCGGTGCCCTGGGGTTTAACGCCCGGAAGCGAGAGTTCCGCCCGATTACGGAAGGAGGATATTGATGAACGCGACTTTCAGGCGCTGGGTCCTCGGACTCCTAGCAACCGTGCTCGTTCTCTCGGTCGGTGCGGCGTCTGCGCAGGGGCTCTGGTACAAGGAAGTCGAGAAGGACGGCAGGATTTACGTGTTCAACACGTCGGCCAGGTACGCCGCTTGGCTGAAGTCGGGCGACATGGGGACGCCGATTTCGCTCTCCAACCACGGCCCGCACGGCGAGACGGTCATCGCAGAAAACGAAACGGCCATCGACCTCTACAACCTGAAGCACGACCTGCCCGGCTACGACCGGTCCGCTCCATCGCCGCCCCCGCCGCCGGCGAATCCGACGCGGCTGAAGTTCGGATCGAACGGCGAGCTCTGGTTCGGTGGGTTGTTCCAGGGCTGGTACATCGCCGACTCCTCGCCCAAGACGACGGGGACCCAAACCGACTATTTGGGAAATTCGACCGGCTTCAACACCTTCCGCCTCCGGCGCGCCGAGATGAAAATGCAGGGGAAGTTCGGGTCGGACTGGGGCTTCCTCGTGATGATCGACCCGGCCAAGGCGATCAACACGGCGGCCGGACAGGACGGCAAGATCCTGCAGGACCTCGCCGTCTCGTACTTCGGCCTCAAGGGGTCGGAACTCTCCCTCGGCCAGCTGAAGATCGACCTCACGGAAGAGGGAATGCGCTCCTCGTCGGAGCTCTGGTTCGGCGAGCGCGCCCAGATCACGCGCGCGATCTCCGATATCCGCCAGACCGGCTTCTTCTACAAGGGCGACTTCGGGGAGTACGTCACGCTCTGGTCGGCCATCACGAACGGGACGGTGACGAACAACCTGAGCGACACGAACGACACCGTCCTCTACACGGGCCGGCTCGACATCAAGCCGATCAAGGGGCTGATCATCGGGACGTCCGGCGGCACGGGACAGACGTCGGGCGGGACGGCCCACCGCAACGTCATGCGCTGGGGCGCCCACATCAAGTACGGCGGCTACGACGTCCCGGGCTCGAAGCTCTGGGCCGAGGCGGAATACGCCGAGGCACAGGACGAGCAGGCGGACGGGTCGAAGCTGAAGCGCTGGGGCATGTACGCGTCGGCGCTCTACCTCTTCGGCGATCATCTGCAGCTCGGCTTCCGATACGACGCGATCCGGAACAACACGGACCTTCCGAGGACCTACGGCTACGTCTACACGACCGGCATTCACTGGCTTCAGTTCGGGAAGAACCTCAACATCAAGGCCGAGTGGTTCTACGTGAACGCGGACGGCCGCACTGTGAACGGCGTCGCGCACTGCTGCTACAGCGAGTTTCTGCTGGCGGCGCAGGCCGCCTTCTAAACCGGATTCTCGTCCCGGGCGTACTATTTCCGTCCGGAGGCGCCTTGCTGGAGTTGAGTCGCGATCTCGGGCGGGACCGGCTTCGGGCGACTGGACGGGTCTGCCGTCTCCTCAGGCACGACCTCGCGAGGCCGCTCAACGCCACGGCTCTGCACCTGGAGGTCGCGAGCCGCGGACTCGCGCGCCTCGCCGGGGACGGCGTCGAAGCGGCCCGCGCGAACATTCGAACGAGCCAGCTTCAAGTCGAGATCGCCAGCCGGCTGATCGACGTCCTCTCCGAGCTTTCTCGGCGGGTCGACGCCGAGGTAGAGCACTTCGATCTCGGCGAGCAGCTCGCGCAGGCCGTGGAGCGCGGGAAGGCGGGTCTCGCGGCGCGCGGACTGTCCGTCGTCGGACCGGACGCCCGGCCGGCGGCCTGGCTCACGGGATGCGCTCCGGACGTCGAGGCGGCGCTCAGTGACCTCATTGCGGCGGCCGCGGACCAGGCGTCACCCGGGGAGTGCCGCGTCTCGTTCGACAGGGTCGGCGCCGAAGCGAGAATCGTGGTTCGCGTTCCGGTCCGCTCCCCGGCGCCCGCCCCGGAGACGCTCTTCGGCCCGGCCGGTCTTCCCGGACGAGCTCCCCGAGGTGGCGGCCTCCTGCTCGTCCGGTGGACGTTCGAAAGCCTCGGAGGAGGCCTGGAGGCGGCCGTGGAGGGTCCGTCACTCGTCCTGACGGCAGCCGTCCCGGCCGCGGACGGATGAAGGTCCTCCTCGTCGAGGACGACCTTGCGACCCGTCGCGGGCTCGAGGAGCTCCTCGCGACGTTCGAGCTCGAGGTCAAGGGGGTTGGCACCCTCGCCGAGGCGCGGGCCGCCGTGGCGGCCTTCGCGCCCGACGCCCTGCTGACGGACCTGAAGCTCCCGGATGGCGACGGCATCGAGCTGATCCGCCAGACGCGCGCGGCCGGCTTCGACCGCGAGATCGTCGTCCTGACCGGCCACGGCTCGGTGGACACGGCCGTGGAGGCGATGAAGGCCGGGGCCTTCGACTACCTTCTCAAGCCGCTCCGGCCCGCCCAACTCGAGGCCGTGCTGGCGCGGCTCCGACCGGGCACCGGCGACGCCGACACGGAGATTCTCCTGGCGCATCTCGAGGAAACCGGCAGCTTCGGCACGATCGTAGGCCGGTCGGCCGCCACACGCGAGATGTGTCGTGTCGTCGCGCGCCTCGCCAGGTCGGACGCGCCCGTCATGATCACCGGCGAGAGCGGGAGCGGCAAGGAAGCGGCGGCCCGGATGATCCACGCCCTTTCGCGCCGGCGGGAGAAGCCGCTCGTGGCTGTCAACTGCGGGGCGGTCACGGCGACGCTCGTCGAGAGCGAGCTCTTCGGGCACGAGAAGGGAGCGTTCACCGGCGCCGAGAAGCGGCGCATCGGCTACTTCGAGCTGGCGCAGGGCGGCCTGCTCTTCCTGGACGAGGTCACCGAGATGTCCCTCGAGCTCCAGGTGAAGTTCCTCCGGGTCCTCGAGACGCGCACGTTCCGGCGCGTCGGCGGCAACGAGGAGCTGGAGAGCGACTTCCGGGTCGTCTCCAGCTCGAACCGCGATCTCAGCGAGGCGATCCGCGAGAAGGGATTTCGCGAGGACCTCTACTACCGGCTGAACGTCCTCCCGCTTTCCATCGCGCCCCTCCGCGAGCGGAAGGAGGACGTCTCTCTCCTCGCGAGGCATTTTCTGCAGCAGGTGGCCCAACAGGAGAAAGCGGGGCGGCGCGAGTTCACGCCTGCGGCTCTGGCTCGCCTCGAATCGCACTCCTGGCCGGGAAACGTCCGGGAGCTCCGAAACGTCGTTCACCGGGCGTACGTCCTTTCCGACGGCGCCGTCATCGACGAGCGCAGCGTGGCGTCCGTGCTGTCGCCCGGGGGCAGCGGCTCTCTTCCGGCGGCCGGAGCGCCGGTCTCCGGGCCCGTCTCCGCGCTCCCCGATTCGGCGCGGGAAGAAAGCGGGCTCGAGCCGCCCGCGGTGGAATTCGGGGCACGCGCCTCCGAGCCTTCGGACGGGGCCGAGCCGGCCCGCGACGATCCCCTCCTCGTGCGCGTACGGGTCGGGGACTCGCTCGAGGGGGTCGAGAAGGAGCTCCTCATGAGGACTCTCGAGGCGTTCGGCGGGAACAAGAAGAAGGCCGCCGAGAAGCTCGGCATCAGTCTCAAGACCATCTACAACAAGATGAAGAAGTACGGACTTTGAGGCGGGAGACCGCGCTGGTCGGTATGCCAAATGCTCACACCTGAAGCGGGTGCGGACGGGCCCGGCGCAGGGCATCGCACCTAAACGGATTCAGGAAGGCTTGTATCAGATGCCGTCTCTCTTGAGGCCCGGGCGGCCCGGAAGATCCAGCCTCGGGGCTCTCCTCCTCGCCATCCTGGCCGGGGTCGCGGCGGGCGACGCGGGGTGCGGCGCGCCGCGCGCCCCGGAGGATCGCCTCTCGTTCCTCGTCCTTGCCAGCGAGCGGACGGTGTGGCTCCCGATCGCAGAGAGTTTTCGCGCATCGCGCGGCGTCTCCGTGGAGCTGGTCGAGGGGCCCAACGCCACCGACCTCAGGGAGAGCCTCTACACGGCCGCCCTCCTCGCCGGGGACGAATCCTTCGACCTCGTCTACATGGACGTCACGTGGACGTCGAAGTTCGCGTCGGCCGGCTGGCTCGTGCCGCTCGACGATCTGTTCCCGGACGGCGACCTGGAGAAGCTCCTGCCGTCTGCAGTGGCCGCGGGGCGTTACCGCGGCCGGCTCTATCGCGTCCCCGTGAGGACGGACGTCGGGCTCCTCTATTACCGGCGCGACCTGCTCGAGGCGGCGGGGTTCGTGCCGCCGCGAAGCTTCACCGAGCTGCTCGACATCGCCGGGGCCCTGCAGTCGCCGCCCGAGCTCTGGGGGTTCCTCTGGCAGGGAAGCCAGTACGAGGGGCTCGTCTGCGTCTTCCTCGAGGTGTTGCACGGGTTCGGGGGCTTCTGGGTGGACGAGACGACCCGTGAGGTAGGGCTCGACCGTCCTCAGGCCCTCGCGGCGCTCGAGTTTCTCCGGCGCTGCCGCTCGGAGGAGCGGATCAGCCCTCCCGGCGTCACCGGCCTGAAGGAGGACGACAGCCGCCGGCTTTTCCAGGACGGGCGCGCCGTCTTTCTGCGCAACTGGCCCTATGTCTTCCGGCTGGCGCAGGCGCCGGACTCACCGGTCGCGGGGAAGGTCGGCGTGGAGCTCATGGTCCACGCTCCAGGCTCTTCCGGTGGCGCCGCTCTGGGCGGCTGGGGGTTCGGGATCTCCCGGTTCAGCCGCCGGCCGCGCCTCGCGGCCGAGTTCGTCCGCCACGCCGTCTCGCTCGAGTCGCAGCGCCTCCTCTGCCGCGACACCGGCTACGCCCCCGCTCTCGCCGCGGCCTACAGCGATCCGGAACTGCTCGCCGCGAACCCCCTCCTCGCCGAGATCCGCCGGATCCACGAGAGCGCCGTGACCCGGCCGGCAATCCCGCGGTACGCGCTCGCGTCCGACATCCTGCAGCGTCACCTCAGCGCCTGCCTCGCAGGGCTCGCGCCCGCCGACCGCGCCCTCGCCGACGCGGGCCGGGAGACGCGTCTGCTGCTCGAGGCAGAGAGGTGAGAGAGACGAGGAATCCGGGCCCGCGGCGCGAGCCTTGGCTCCCTTTCCTGCCCGCGCTCCTCCTCGTCACGCTGGTCATCGCGCTGCCGGTCCTCGGCGTCGTGATTCTCTCCTTCACCCGGGTGGAGCTGGAGGGGGGCCTCGTCCCCCACTGGGCCGGACTCCGGCCCGCCATCCGGCTCTGGCAGGACACGCGCTTCTTCGGCGCCCTCCGGAACACGGTGATCTTCGCAGGCTCGTCGGTCCTTCTCGAGACGCTCCTCGGCGTCGGCGTGGCGCTCGTCCTGAACAGGTCGTTCCCCGGGAGAGGGCTCGTCCGGTCCGTCACCCTGATTCCCTGGGCCCTGCCGACGGCGGTCATGGCGCTTTCGTTCTCCTGGATCTTCAACGACTCGTTCGGCGTCCTGAACGACCTTCTGCGCCGCACCGGCCTCGCGCGGGAGCCGTGGCCTGGTTGAGCGAGCCGCTCCCGGCCATGGCGGCGATCGTCCTTTCGGACGTCTGGAAAACGGTCCCCTTCGTCGCCCTCATCGTCCTAGCGGGCCTGCAGGGAATCCCGGAGCAGGTCCTCGAGGCGTCCCGCGTGGATGGCCTCGGGGCCTGGCAGCGCTTCCGGCGGGTCGTCTTCCCGCTCCTTCTGCCGTCGATCCTCGTGGCCGCCGTCTTCCGGGCCGCCCAGGCCTGGGGCGCTTTCGACATCGTCTACGTGATGACGGGCGGCGGTCCCGGCGGCTCGACCGAAACCGTCTCCCTCTACGCCTTCCAGACCTTCTTCCGGTACCTCGACTTCGGCTACGCCGCCGCGATCGCGACCCACGCCACGCTCCTCGCGGCCGCGCTCGCGCTCGTCGCGACCCTCGGGCGGCAGCGCGGAGGCGCCTCGTGACCGGCCGGCGCGCCGGCCTCGGCGCCGCGGTGGCGGCGCTCGTCGTCTGGAGCGTCGCACCCGCGGCCTGGCAGGTTCTGACGGCGCTCAAGCCCGATCGCGACATCACGCGGACCCCGACCGTCTATCTTCCGCATCCGCCCACCTGGAAACACGTGGAGGCTCTCTGGGAGAGGAAGCCGTTCGGCGTCTACCTCGCGAACAGCGCGGCCATCTCGGGCGCCGCCACCCTCCTGTCGCTCGTCCTCGCGGCGCCCGCGGCGAGCGCACTCGGCCGTTCGCCCGAGCGCCGTCGCCGGACGATCCTGCGCGCGCTCGCCGTTCTCACGCTCTTCCCGCCGATCCTCCTGCTGTTCCCTCTCTACGAGGCGGTCCGGGCCCTCGGGGGCCTGAACCGGCCGCTGGCGTTGGTTCTTCCGTACGCCGCCCTCTCCCTGCCGCTCGCGATCTGGATCCTGGAGCGCGGCTTCGGCCAGATCCCTGCGGCCGTCGGCGAGGCTGCGATCCTGGACGGACTCGGGGCCCGTCCGCCGCGTCGTGAGAATCCAGCTCCCGCTCGCCACGCCGTCGCTCGTGACGGCGGCGATCCTCGTCTTCATATTCTCCTGGAACGAGTTCATGCTGGCGCTGACGTTCATGACGCGGGATCAGGCGAAGACGGTCACCGCCGGGATCGCCAGCGTCAGCGGATCCTCCATGTTCGAGATCCCCTGGGTCAGCTCTCGGCTGCGATCGTGATCGCGACCCTCCCGCTCGTCCTTCTCGTCCTTCTCTTCGAGCGGCGGATCGCGAGCGGGCTCACCCGCGGCGCGATCAAGGGGTGAGAGTGTCCAGCGCGCTGCGGGGCGAGGGTCTCTCGAAGGTCTTCCCGGGAGGCGTCCGCGCGCTGGATGGCGTCTCCTTCTCCGTGGACCCGGCCGGGTCCTGACCCTCCTCGGCCCTTCAGGCTGCGGGAAATCGACGCTGCTCCGGATCGTCGCGGGGCTGGAGCGCGCCACCTCCGGCTCCGTGACGCTCGACGGCGCGCCTCTCGACGAGGTGCCGCCGGGCCGGCGCGACGTCGGCTTCGTCTTCCAGAACTACGCGCTCTATCCCCACCTGACGGTCGGCCGAAACCTCTCGCTCGCGCTCGAGGCGCGGAAGCTCCCGCGCGCCGAGATCGAGGGGCGCGTCCGTGATGCTGCGCGGCTGCTGGGCCTTTCGGAGCTTCTCGGCCGACGCCCCGGACAGCTCTCGGGCGGCCAGCAGCAGCGCGTGGCCCTCGGCCGGGCCCTCGTGAAACGTCCACGCCTCTACCTGATGGACGAACCTCTCTCGAACCTGGACGCACTCCTCCGGGAAGAGATGCGGGGCGAGCTCAAGGCTCTCTTCGCCCGGCTGAACGCCACGGTCCTCTACGTCACCCACGACCAGGGAGAGGCGCTGAGCCTTTCGGACGAGATCCTGGTTCTCCGGGAGGGACGCGCCCTGCAGGCGGGCTCTCCGCTGGAGCTTTACCGGCGGCCCGCGGACCTCTTCACGGCGACGTTCGTCGGAAGCCCTCGCATGGCGGTCTTGCGCGGACGGCGCGAGAACGGCCGCTTCGCGGGCCGCGGGATGAGCCTCGTCCTTCCCGACGGGCCGACCGACGAGGAGCTCTCCGTCGGGATTCGCCCGGAGGACGTCGAGGTGGCGGCCGAGCCGCTGGACGGAGGCCTTCGGGCGACGGTCTTCCTCCGCGAGCCGGCGGGAGATCGTCTCCTCCTGACGCTCCGCGTCGGCGAGGACGCCGTTCGCGCCCTCACGCCCCCCCGGGACTGGCCGGAGACCGTCTGGATCAGGGTCCGGACGGAGGTTCTCCATCTCTTCTCGGCGTCGACCGGAAAGCGCCTCGAGCCCCGGATCAGATGACCCCTGAACGGGCGATCGAGGGGCCGGCATTCTCGGAGCGGAGCGCCTCGAAGGCCGCGCCGGGAAGCTCGATTCCCTCGAGGCGGAAGCGCCGGAGAAGCCGCTTGATGAACTCGTGCCGGACGAAGTCCTGGGAGGCGACGTCCCGGGCGGTCAGGACGGCCGTGAACTGGATCGTCGCCACCCCGAGCCTCTGGAACCGGATGCCGGGCGTGGAGGCCGGCACGCCGCCGTCGACCTCCGCATGACCTCGCGGGCGACCTCGGACGAGACCCGCTCCACGAGGTCGAGATCCGCGTCGTACCTGACGGTGACGTCGACCGGGACCGCCACGTTCGCGTCGGGGCGCGTGAAGTTCGTGGTCACGGCGGCGGCCAGCTTCGCGTTCGGTACGACGAGCAGGCCGCTTCCGGGCCGGAGAATGCTCGTGTAGCGCCACGTCATGTCCTGCACGTAGCCCTCCTGGCCCGCCTCCAGCCGGACGAAATCGCCGGTGTGGACTTGCCGGGAGAGAAGGATGTGGAGGCCGGCGAAAAGGTTCGCCAGCGTGTCCTGCAGCGCCAGCGCCACGGCCAGGCCCCCGACGCCGAGGGCGGTGATCATCGGCGTGATGGAGACGCCGAGGGTCTGGAGGATCACGAGGAGCCCGAGGAGGAGGACGAGGCCGCGGGCCAGGTTCGTGATCACGGTCGCCGAGGGGAGGGCGCCGACCTCGGCGTGCGAGCTCAGGAGCCCGCCGATGAGCCGCGAGAGCATCCAGGTGATGGAGGCGATCAGCATCACGAGCAGGGCCCTCGCGACGAGGCTCGCGATCTTCGGCGGCAGGCTGGCCGCCTGCGCGGCGAGGTAGAGGCCGAGGGTCGTGAACCAGAGAACCGACCGCGCTCCGCGCGACCAGAAAGAAGGTGGCGGCGCGCGGGAGCCGTCCCGGCGTCGTGACGCGCGAGGAGCTTCGTCAGGAGGCGGCGCACGAGGAGCCCGGCCGAAAGGCCGGCGAGCAGGAGGGCCACCGGAAGGACGAGGGCCGTGAGCGGGACGGGAAGGGACACGAGCGCACCTCCTCAGGCGAGCGCGGCCGCGAGCATGAAGACGTGGAGACGGGGAGGCGTCATGCCGACACCCTCATCTCGTCGAGGCCCCAGGCCTCGCGAAAAGGGCGGTAGATCGCGTCGTTCTTCGGGATGGCGCCGGGAATGCGGCAGAGGGCCCGTGCGAAGTCGTCGGCCCGGACGAGCGTCATGGATTCCGCCCAGCCCTGGAGGGATCCGAGGATGAGGACGGCGCTGAAAGCGTCGCCCGCGCCGACCGTGTCGACGACGTCGTCGAGCGGAGGCCGCGCCACGATGGTCTGGTCGCCGCCCTCCGTCAGGAGCCAGGCGCCGCGGGCTCCACGCGTGACGAGGACGTTGCGGATCCTGAACGTCCGGAGGAGTGCCTCCACCTGCTCGGTGACGCCGGCCTCCGGGCCGGGTTCCGCGAGGCCGAGCAGGTCGCCGACGATGCGGAGCTCCTCCTCGGTCGCCTTGACCACGTCGGCGCTCGCCAGCGAGCGCTTGACCGTCTCCACGTCGAACCAGGGTGAGCGGAGATTGAGGTCGAGGAACCGGCTCTCGAGATCGAGGGCGAGGAGCCGCGAGAGGGCGGACCGGGAGACGGCGCCCCGCTGGGCGAGCGTCCCGAAATAGAGGAGATCCGGGGCCTCGCCGCGAAGCGCGCGGAGGGCCTCGTCGGCGCGGATGAAGTCCCATGCCCGGTTGGGAGGAATCTCGAATCGGGACCCCTCCTCGGCGACCTCGACGACGGCCTCTCCGGTCCGATGGTCGCGGTCCGTCTGCATTCCCCTCGTATCGAGTCCCCGCCGGACGGCGGCGCATCGGAGCATCTCCCCCTCCGGGTCTTCGCCGACGCGCGAGATCAGGAGAGGCTCGACGCCGAAGGCCCGAAGGTGCCAGGCGACGTTGAAGGGCGCGCCCCCCGGCAGGCCGGGCGCCGACGGAAACTCGTCGACCAGCGCCTCTCCGAACAGGATGACCCGCGCGTCGCGTCTCATCCGGAAGAACGGAGCAAGCGATGTGCCGGCTGCCCGGGAAAACTTTTCAAAGGCGCATCGGGCACGTGGATTGCTGCATTCCGGCAGCGACCCGCATCCGGGGGGTGCGGGCGCGGGAGATTCTCGAAAGGGGGGTTCGATATGAGACGTGGGATGGTTGCCGCCGTGCTTTGCGCTCTCTTCGTTGCGGCCGGGCCGCTCACCGCCGGCTCGCGGGGCGCGGCGGGCGGCGAGGAGAAGAACGAAGGAGACGATGACCTCGGACGCGAATTCCCGGGTCGTCACAGGAATGGTCACGGACTACAAGCCGGGCAAGTGGCTCGCGATCCGGACGGAGAAGAACGGGAACGAGTCGTTCAAGCTCGATGAAGACGATCTCAAGGCCGTCATCGATGCGAGTGTGGCCGTTGGGTCCAAGGTGACGGTGACGGAGCGCGTCGACGGCGACGTGAGGACACTGACGGTCACGCCGGCCTGAGTATCCGACGCCTCCGGCCGGTCCGCGCTTCCTCGTGAGCCGATCTGAACGCGTCGGCACGGGATCCCCGCCGGTCTAGAATCCGGCGGGGATCTCACACGATGTGGCGCGTCGCCCGACGATACGGCCTCGCCCTCGCGACGACCGGCATTGCGCTGGCCGCCAATCGCTTCCTCGAGCCCCTGCTCAACGAGCATCTCTTCGTCCTGTTTCTGGGCGCGGTCTTCCTCAGCGGCTGGTACGGCGGGGTCGGCCCGGGCCTCGTCTCGACGCTCTGCTCCGTTCTCGGGATCGAGTACTTTTTTCTTCCCGCCGGTGAACTCGCTCCGCGTCGAGAACCCCGACGACGCGGTTCGCCTCGTTCTGTTCGCCTGCGTCGGGCTCGGCGTGAGCGCCCTGAATCACCGGCTCCGCTCGGCCGAGGAACGGGCGCAGGCCCTCGCGAAGACCGAGCAGGAGACGAGGCTTCGGGCCGAGGCAACGACCCGCGAGCTCGAGCGCGAACTGGCCGAGCGCCGGCGGGTCGAACGGCGCCAGGCGATCCAGTTCGCCGTCACGCGAATCCTGACGGAGGCCGAGAGCCTCGAGAGCGCGGCCCCCGCGCTGCTCCAGGCGATCGGGGAAGGTCTTCCGGCGACCTTCGCCGCGGCCTGGCATATGAGCTCCCGCTCGGACGCGCTTCAATGCTTCGCGGTCTGGAGCGCTCCCGCGCGTCCTGCCCCCGTTTTCGAGGAGGAGACCCGACGCCGCCTCCTCGCGCCCGGCGTCGGCTTGCCGGGCCGGGCGTGGGCGGATGGGAAGGCTCTCTGGCTCCCGGACCTGACGCGGGAGAAGGACTTCCTGAGAGCGCCCTCGGCTGCTGCGGACGGACTCCGATACGGCCTGCGCGTTCCCGGTCCTCCGGCGAGGACGGAGCGTCGCGGTGCTCGAGTTCTTCTCCCCGGAGGCGCACGACGTCCCGGAGGGAGTCCTCTCGAGTCTTCAGGACCTCGGCCAGCGCGTGGGCCAGTTCGTGGAGCGGCGCCAGGCGTTGAGAGGCTCCGGATCCTCTCGGAGGCGTCGAGCGTCCTCGGGACCTCGCTCGACTACGAGGCGACGCTCGCCAGCGTCGCACGCCTCGCCGTCCCGGCGCTGGCGGACGCCTGCGTCATCGACGTCGTCGAGGAGGACGGATCGCTCCGCCGGCTGGCTCCCGTCCTGGACGATCCCTGGCGCGAGAAGCTGCAGGAAGTCTTCCGGACCGAACGCCTCGACCCGCGGAAATTCCATCCCGTGCTGGAGGTCGTCCAGACCGGAAAGCCCGAGATCCTTCCGGAGGTCTCGGACTCCCTCATCCGCGTCCTGGCCCCCGGAAACGAGGAGTTCGTCTCGATGAAGCGCCGCAGGGCGCCCGTCGGCGTCTGCGTGCCGCTCGCCACGCGGGGGAGGATTCTCGGAGCGCTCTCGCTGGCGTCGCTCGACCCCTCCCGACGCTACAGCCCCGACGAGGTGGCGCTCGCCGAGGAACTGGCCCGGCGCTGCGCCGTCGCGGTGGACAACGCCCGCCTCTTTCGGGAGACGCAGGAGGCGAGCGAGGCCAAGACGCGCTTCCTCGCCGCCGTCAGCCACGACCTCCGGACCCCCGTGAACGCCATCATGCTGCTCGCCTCGCTCATCAGGCGGAAGGCCGAGGGCCTCGGCGGCTCGGGGAGCGAGGAGCTCGTCGAGCGGTGCCGCCGGCTGGAGACTGCCTCCCGCTCGTTCACGGACCTCCTGACGAACCTCCTGGATCTCACCCACCTGGACGCGGGCCAGAAGCAGCTGCGAGACGAGGAGTTCTCGCTCGGGGATCTCCTGACGGACACGGTGGCGAACCTGGGCAGCCTCGCGCGGGCGAAGGCCCTCGGCCTCCGTGCGAGACCGCCCAACCCGACCTTCTTCTGAAGGCCGACCGGACGGAGCTGGGGCGTGCCCTGACGAACCTCGTCGGGAACGCGCTGAAGTTCACGGCGAACGGCTCCGTCAGCGTGGAGGCCTCGCGGGACGGCGAGGGCCGCGTGGAGATCGCCGTCGCGGACACGGGCCCCGGCATCCCGCCCGACCAGCTCCAGAACATCTTCGACGAGTTCTACCAGGTCAGGAGCCCGGTGCGCGATCGCGCCCGGGGAAGCGGCCTCGGCCTCGCGATCACCCGTCGGATCGTGAAGGCGCTGGGTGGTGCGATGCGGGTCGAGAGCGTCCTTTCGCGGGGATCGATTTTCACGATCGTCCTGCCCGCCACAAGGGTGGTTCGGCCGCTGGGAAGCCGGGAGAGACTCTCGCGCCGAGCCGGGCGGCGGCCGGGACTCGCCTCGATCCTGATCGTGGATGACGATCTGGTGTCGGCCGAGGCGCTCGCCGAGCTCCTCCATGAAGCGGGATACCGGGTGTCGGTGGCCCCGAGCGGGGAAGAGGCGATCCGCCGTCTCGAGGAGGACCGCGCCGACCTCGTCCTGCTCGACATGATGATGCCGGGCCTGGACGGCCTGGAGATCATCCGGCGCATTCGCGGGCAGCCGGCCTCGAACGGCCTCAGAATCGTCGCGATCACCGGGGACGTCACGCGGGCTCGCGTCGAGGCCGTGCGCGCGGCCGGGGCGGACAGCTTCCTGGGCAAACCCCTCCAGGTCGATCGGCTCCTCCAGATGATCCCGCTGACGCTCGCCGGGCAGGCCGATCAGCCGACGCTGGAGGAGTGATCCGTCCGGCGCGCCCGATCACCGACAGAAGCTCCGGGCCGTTCCGAGCAGGATGTCCAGGTCGACCGGCTTTCGGAACAGGCCCGCGTCTCTCCGTCTTTCGGGCGGACGCCTCGGCTCGCTCAGGGCCGAAACGATGGCGATCGGGATCTCCGCGAGATTCGGGCTCGCCTGCAGCACCCGGCAGAACTCCCATCCGTCCATCACCGGCATCCCCAGATCCAGGAAGATGACCTGGGGAAGCTTTCCCTCTCGGAGGATCGCGAGAGCCTCGTCGCCGTTCGACGCGCCCAGGGCGTCGTAGTTCTCAAACTGCAGGGCATCTACCATGGCCTCCCGGAGCGCGTCGTCGTCTTCGACGACAAGAACATCCAGCGGCTGCTGGCTGACCAAGACTGGTACTCCCACGGACTCTCCTCCTTCGGCTGCCGCGAGCAACGATCGTGCCGCGAGTCGGGCTGGAACGCTTCCTGCTCACCGGCTCCCGAGGTGACACCCATGGCCCTACACGAGCGGAAGGATTTTTCGCATCTCCTGGGGACACCTGGCCTCAGCGACTCGCTTTTGCAGCCGCATTTCGATCTCTACGCGGGCCATCTGAACAGCGTCAACGAGTTGAGCGACGAGCTGGCGAGCTCGCCGGTGAACGGCACCCCCGCGTCGGACTGGTCCGAGCTGAAAAGGCGCTTCGGCTGGGAATGGAACGGCATGCGCCTCCACGAGCTCTATCTTTGAAAATCTGACAAAGTTCCCCGTCCAGTCGGAAAAGAGTTCCTCGCTGGCGGTGCGACTGGCGGCGGAGTTCGGCTCACTCGCGTCGTGGACGAAGGACTTTCGGGCCACCGGCATGATCCGCGGGACCGGCTGGGTCGCCCTCGTCTGGGATCCAACGTCTGACAGGTTCCACAACGTCTGGATCGACGGAAACGACGGTGGCCACCTCGCAGGCTGTCCTCTGATCCTGCTTCTCGACGCGTTCGAGCACGCGTACTTGACGGACTACGGCGCGAAGCGCGGACGGTACTTCGACGCCTGCCTCGCCGCCGTCGACTGGTCTGTCGCCGAGAGCCGGTTCGCCGCGGCCCAGGCGTCTGTTCTCGTACCCGCAGGTCCGTGAGCGCCGGACCGGCCGACGCCGGCCGAAGAACCTGCCCCTCGCCACCGGGTCGCCCGGAGGATGTCCCGTGCCTTGCCGGGCGGTCGGAGGCCGTTCGAGGTTCTTGAGACGCCCCTGACGGGCCTACGATACAAGGAACCTCATGACGCACGGCGAGATCGTCGCGACGATCGACATCGGGTCGAACTCGGTCAAGCTGCTCGTGGCGCGGCTCGACCCGGACGACGCCGACCACTACGAGGAGGTCCTGCGCGAGAAGGAGATGATCCGCCTCGCCCAGGAGACGCTCACGACCGGAGTCCTTTCCGAGGAGGCGATGGCCGACGGGCTCGACTGCGTCGCGCGCTACGCGGCGCTCGCCCGTGCGGCGGGGGCCTCCCGGATCACGGCCGTGGCGACCTGCGCCGTCCGCGAGGCCGACAACGGCCTCGAGTTCGTGAGGCGGCTGAAGCGCGAGACGGGCGTCCGCGTGTCGGTGATCTCGGGGGAGGAGGAGGCCCGCCTGACGATGCGCGCCGTCCGCCTCGACCTCCCGGCTTCCTGCGACCCGCTCCTCGTCGTCGACATCGGCGGCGGGTCGACGGAGGTGGTCGTCGCCGAGAAGGAGAGGATCGTCCTCGCCGAGAGCCTGGACCTCGGCGCGGTCAGGCTGACGGAGCGCTTCGTGAGGAGCGACCCGATCTCGGGACGGGACGAGCGGCGGCTCCGGCGCGAGGTGCGGAGCCGGCTCCGGAGGCTGCGGAAGCCGGTGGCGAAGAGCCGGTTCAAGACTGCGGTCGGGACGTCGGGGACGATCCTTGCCCTCGCGAACATCGCGGCGGCGGTCCGGGATCGGCCGATCGCCGGCACGGGACACCTTTCCGTCTCGAGAAAGGACGTCGCGCGGGCCGTCGACATCCTCCTGAAGACGACGGTCAAGCAGAAGGCTCGAGTCCGGGAGCTCGAGCCCGAACGGCGCGACATCGTGACGGCGGGAGGGGTCCTGCTCCTCGAGATCATGGAGGCATTCGACATCGAAACGATGCTCGTCTCGGAGCGGTCTCTGCGGGACAGTCTCGTCCTCGAGTCCCCGTCGGCGGGTCGCGCCGCCGAGGAGCGCGACGCGCGGCATTCGTCGGTGGAGCGCCTGGCCCGGCGGGCGGGAGTGCCTCTGGAGCACGCGGCGCGGGTCCGCGACCTCGCGGTCCGCCTATTCGACAAGACGCACAGCCTTCACCAGCTCACGCCGCTCGAGCGCGAGTGGCTGGAGCACGCCGCGTCGCTGCACGACGTCGGACTCTCCATCTCGTACCAGCGGCATCACCACCACTCCTACTACCTGATCGTCCATGGCGGGATGAAGGGCTTCTCGCGCGACGAGGTTGAGCTGATCGCGCTCGTCGCCCGCTACCACCGGAAAGCGCCGCCCTCCCCGCGTCACCAGGCTTTCCGACGGCTCGACCCCTGGAAGAAGCCCGTGGTCGAGAAGCTCGCCGCCCTCCTTCGCGTCGCCGACGCGCTCGACCGGACGCACCGGGGACGCGTGGTCGACCTCCGTGTCGAGGTGCGGCGGAAGAAGGTGATCCTCCGGGCCGCGGCGCGCGGGCCGGCCGACCTCGAGCTCTGGGCGGCGGGGGAGAAAGCGGACCTTTTCGAGATGGTGTTCGGCCGAAAGCTCATCGTCCGCTCGTCGAAGCCGTCGAAAACGGCGAAGTCCGGAAGAGCGGTTCCGCGTCCGCCCCTCCACGCTCTCCCGCCGCTCGCCGCCGCGTCTTGAGCCGCCTCCCGGGAAGGCGATAATGAACGCGTGATCGCGATCGCGCTGCTCTTTCTCCAGGTCGCTTCTCCGGCCCCGACGCCGACGCCGGCCGTCACGCCGACTCCCGTGGTCTCGACGGCCCGGACACTCTCCGACGTCGCCCGCGAGCGCCGGATCGCGAATGAGAAGGCCGGAACCGCCGGAAAGCCGGCGAGGGGCGGAACGCTGAGCGTCCTGCCGAAGAGGCCGGACGGCGCCGCGGAGGTTCCGGCGACACCGGTGACCTCCGACGGAGCCACGAGTGACGACCGCAAGGCCCGGATCGTCGTCGAGTCGGCCGCGCACAACGGCGTCGTCGACTCGGGTGGGCAGGTGCAGGTCTACGGGAAGATCCGGAACAACGGGAGCGGTCCGGCCTGCGACGTGTCACTCACCGTCCGCATCTACGACGACAAGGGCGTCTACCTCGCTTCGGCGGTCACGAAGGCCAGCGAAGGCATCGTTTCGCCGAACGCGGTGGTCAGCTTCATCGCCTTGCTGCACGCGCCGCCCGGCGTCGCCGGGATGATTCGCGAAAAGGCCCTCGGCTACGGCACGACCGGCTCGGGGGCGACGCTGGAGGGGCAGTGGCGGATGCTCGGCGACCGGGTGGAGGTCGAGGTGACGACGTACTCGGAGAAATGCGTCCCCGTGAAGGAAGAGGCAAGACCGGCGCCGAATTGACCGTCAGGGCTTCGGCGGCGCGGCCGGCTGGGGCACGAGCAGCCGCTTGGCCTGGATGTAGCGGCTCGAGATCGTCAGCGTCGCGGCCTTCGTTCCCGGGTTCTTGCTGAAGGCCGCCCCCGTCGCCTCGACGCCCTGCTTCTTGTTCTGCCAGAAGTAGTCGTCGATGAAGGCGTTCGGGCGGTCGGGCTTGCCCCAGTCCTGGACGAGCGCCTTGAACACGGCGTCCGCCGACGCCGGCCGGAATCTCGACGAGCACCTCGGCGAGCCGTCCCTGCCAGTACTTGTAGATGATCCGGTCCACCGGCGCCCGGTACATCGTCGTGTCGTCGTTCGGCAGGAGGCAGAAGCGATCCTCTCCGGTGTCGTCGAGGACGCTCATCTCCTTCTTCGGGGGATCGCCCCACCTCAGGTCCCGGAAGCCGGGCCTGAGACCGCGCTCGTCGTCCGTCTTCGGGCCGCCGAAAAGGGCCATGCGCTCGCTCCTGAGGCTCCCTTCATCATAGCCCGGGCACGGCCCCGGGGAGACCCTTTCCCCGGGGCCTCGCTTTCCCGGCGTCAGTTCAGATCTTTGTCCCTGAAGTACTTCGTCCCGGCGATGTCGACGCTGGCCATCAAGCCCTTGGTGTCGATCTGGTAGATGGCGAGGCCGTTCACGAAGTTCGTCTGTGCGCCAGCCCCTTGTTTGCCGGCGGCGGCACTCGCGTCGGCGGTCGCCTCCCACCCCTTGTTCACGAAGTTGCTGAACGTCTTGCTGTCCTGGAAGAGGAAGATGACCTGGTATTTCTTCCCGCCGAACGAAAGGCCGATGCCCGCGGAGCCCACTCCCATGTACACCTTCTTCCCGAGCTTGCGGTTCACTGCGACTCCCTTGCCGCCGCTGCCGGAGATGATGAAACCGAGCTTCAGGTTGTCGAAAGCGGCCCAGCCGTAGGACTTGTCGAACAGCTCCTTCGCCTTGGGGTTCTCTTTCAGCAGCTGCTGGACGGCGTCGTAGGCGATCGAATAGATCTGGTCCTGCTTCGCCTCCTTCTTCATTGCCTTCCAGTCCTCTTCGCTCTTCGGGGCGTCCTCTGCGGGGAGAGGAAGGGCGCCAAAGACGAGGGCGAGAGTGGCGGCTCCCGCGAGCGCGAGTCGTGTCAGCTTCATGTCAACTCCTTTTCTTTCGGTCTGTTCTCTGATGTTACCGGAGGGACCGGGTGAGGTTCGGAGTCCAAGCTAGATTCTGTCACTACATCGCCCGGGCTGCACCATTTCGTGCACCCTCCGACCGAGGTCGTGCCCCCCGGCCGCCGCGGGCGGGGAGCCGCACCGTCGGGGCGCTCCCCACCGGATGATTCATGTGAACTACGGACTGGCACGGCGTTTGATGGGAACGTCCCCGGACCTGTTACGAGGACGATGAAAAGAGGAGGAGAAAAGATGAAGAAGACCACCGCCGCCGTCGTCGCCACCGTCGCCGCCATCGCGCTGGGCAGCACCGCCCTCGCCACGATGGATATCCAGAAGGGTTTCAAGGAAGCCAACAAGGACGCGACGCCGAACTGCCAGACCTGCCACGTCGACAAGATGCCGAAGAAGGACGGCCCGAAAGACCTGAACGACTTCGGGAAGACCGTCAAGGGCGCCATGGGCAAGGACGGGAAGGTCGACTGGACGAAGGTCAAGGCCCCCGCGGCCAAGAAGTAGCTCGAATTCAGGTCCGGCCGGGCTCGTCCCGGCCGGCAGCAGGCCCCCGGACAAGTCTCCGGGGGTTTTTTTTCGGGTGTCGCGGGTTCAGCGGCTGCCGGGGGCGGCGAGCGCGGACCGCGACTCGAGGAGCTTCGCGAATTGCGAGAGCCAGATCGGGTGCGCCGGCCACGCCGGCGCCGTGACGAGGTTGCCGTCGCGTGACGGCCTGGTCCACCGGCGATGTCGACGTAGCGTGCCGCCGGCGCGGGTCACCTCGGGCCCGACGGCCGGATACGCCGTGCACTTCTGCCCCTCGAGCACGCCGGCGGCGGCGAGGATCTGCGCCCCGTGGCAGATGGCGGCGATCGGCTTGTTCGGCCTCGGCGAAGTGCCGCACGATCTCGAGCACCGTGCTCGTTGAGCCGCAGGTACTCCGGCGCGCGCCCGCCGGGGATCACCAGGGCGTCGTAAGCCGTCTCGCCTTGACCTCGGCGAACGTGCGCGTTGAGCGTGAAGTTGTGGCCCGGCTTCTCGCTGTAGGTCTGGTCGCCCTCGAAGTCGTGGACCGCCGTCCGCACCTTGTCGCCGGCCTTCTTGCCCGGACAGACGGCGTGGACGGTGTGGCCGACCATCTGCAGCGCCTGGAACGGCACCATCACCTCGTAGTCCTCGACGAAGTCGCCGACGAGCATCAGGATCTTCTGCGACATCACGGCCCTCCTCTCCGGTTCTGCCGTCAGTATGTGCCGGCAGGCCTGCGTTCGGCCAGCCCGCGCTTGACGAGGAGCGGCTCGACGCGGGCTCGCGTCCGCGGAACGCTTGTAGACGGCCATCGCGTCCTCCGTGCCGCCCTGCTCGAGCAGCCTTGCGGAACGCCGTGGCCGTCGCCTGGTCGAAGATGCCCTTCTCCTTGAACGCCTGGAACGCGTCCTTGTCGAGGACCTCGCTCCAGATGTAGCGTAGTAGCCGGCCGAGTAGCCGCCGCCGGACCGAACACGTGCGTGTAAGTACGGGCTGCGGTAGCGCGGCGGCGATCTGCGGCAGCAGCCGGATCCTGTCCATCGACGCCTTCTCGAACGCGTTCGCGTCCTGCTCGGTCGGCGTCGGTCAGCGTGTGCCAGTCCATGTCGAGGAGCGACGCCGCGAGGTACTCGACGGTGATGAAGCCCTGGTTGAACGTGCGCGCCTTCTCGATCTTCTCCACGAGCGCGGCCGGGATCACCTCGCCCGTCTTGTAGTGCTTCGCGTAGAGCTTCAGCACCTCGGGCTCGAACGCCCAGTTCTCCATGATCTGCGACGGCACTTCGACGAAGTCGCGCGGGAAGCCGGCCGAGGCCGCGGTACGGCACCTTGCCGAGGAACCCCGCCAGCGCGTGGCCGAACTCGTGGAACAGCGTGCTGACCTCTTCCAGCGTCAGCAGCGCCGGCGTCGTCGCCGGCGGGCCGCGTGAAGTTGCAGACGTTGGTCACGATCGGGCGCACGCGCCTTGCCGTTGCGCACGTAGCTGCCGCGCAGCCGGCCGCGTCCACGCGCCGGCCCGCTTGCCGGGCCGCGGGTGGTAGTCGGTCAGTGAACACCGCCAGGTGCTCGCCGTCCGCGTCCTTCACCTCGAACGCGCGTGACCTCGGGGTTGTAGACCGGCACGTTGGACAGCTTCGTGAACGTGATGCCGTACAGCTTGTTCGCCACCGCGAACGCGCCCTGCACGACGTTGTCGAGCGTGAAGTACGGGCGCAGCATCTGCTCGTCGAGGTCGAACCGCGCCTTCCGCACCTTCTCGGTGTAGTAGCGCCAGTCCCCCGCCTCGAGCTTGAAGCTGCCGCCGTCCTTGTCGATCATCGCCTGCATGTCGGCCGCCTCCTGCAGCGCGACCTTCGCGCGCCGGCGTCCACAGCTGGTTCAGCAGGTCGTAGACGCCCGCCGGCGTCTTCGCCATGTTCTCTTCGAGGACGTAGTCGGCGTAGGTCTTGTAGCCGAGCAGCTGCGCGCGCTCGACGCGCAAGCGCCGCGATGCGGGCCAGCGTCTTCTTGTTGTCCCACTCGTCGCCGTGGTCGCAGCGCGTCGTGTAGGCGTCGAGGATCTGCCGCCGCAGCTCGCGGTTGTCGGCGTACTGGAGGAACGGCCAGATGCTCGGCGCCTGCAGCGTGAAGACCCACTTGCCCGGCAGTCCGCGGCCTTGTCGCCGCGTCGGCGGCCGCGGCCACGACCGAGGGGGGCAGCCCCGCCAGGTCCTCCTGCTTGTCGATCACGAGCCGGTAGCGCGTTGGTGTCGTGCAGCAGGTTGTCGCCGAACTTGCAGCGCCGAGCATCGACAGTCTCGGCGTTGATCTCGCTGAAGCTGCTCCTTCTTCGCGGGCGTCGAGGTTCGCGCCGCCGCGCACGAAGCCCTTGTAACGTCTCCTCGACCAGCTTGTCCTGCTGATCGGCGTCAGCTTCAGCGTCGCGCGCTTGTCGTAGACCGCCTTGACCCGCGCGAACAGCTCGTCGTTCAGGCGGACCTCGTCGCGGAGCGCGGAGAGCAGCGGCGCCACCTCGCGGTTGACCGCCTGCAGCGCGGCGTTCGTCTCGGCCCCCGTCAGGTCGCAGAACGACGCCCTGCACCTTCGACGAGCAGCTCGCCCGCGTTCTCGAGCGCCTCGATCGTGTTCGCGAAGGTGGGCGGCTGCGGGTTGTCCGGCGATCGCGTCGATCTCCTTGCGTTTCTGGGCGATCGCCTCCTTGAACGCCGGCAGGAAGTGCTCGGGCTTGATCCGGTCGAAGGGCGGCACGTCGAACGGCGTCGTCCACGTCTCGAGGAGGGGATTCGGCGGCGGCGCGGGCTGCGCCGGAGCGGGAGCCGCGACGACGAGGGCCGCAACCGTGAGGACGAGAGCCGAGAGACGGCGAGGCTCGGTCGACATGGGCAAGGGCCCTCCTTCGAATGGAGCGGTCGTCGCACCTTATCGCCGCGCCGTCCGCCGGCGCCTGATGCAGATGAGGGGTGAGTGAGAACGGCTTACGCCGGTTCCCAGTAGAGGTCCAGGCAGGTGTGCGTCGCTTCGGCTCCCGTCCGGAAGCGGGCCTTCACCCGATCCCCGATCCGGACCGGTCCGGGTCCGATCAGGTAGCTCTTCACGATCGTGCAGACCCCCTCGATCTTCACGTCGATCTGGTAGTAGGGGCACTCGATCTCGAGGCCCGTCCCGCCGCGCTCCACCTGGGTGTACGTGTAGATGTAGCCGCGCGGGTCCTGCGACCTGCTGCCACACCATCGGCTGGTGGCAATCCGGGCAGTCGGCGCGCGGCGGCAACCACAGCTCGCCGTTGCCCCTTGCCGATCGGGCACGCGCGGGTTCAGGCATCGCGTCGCCATCAGTCGCCCCTCGGCGAGCCCCTTGAAGTACGGCGTCAGCAGTCCGTACGTGTGGTAGTGCGTCCCTTCCTCGACCGAAGCGAGGGATCTCGACGATCCATGCGTCGCCCATGCCTGACGTCGATCTTCGACGGTCAGCCGCATCTTGACGTTGACGATGCGCTCATCGGATCCTCCTACCAGGCCTTTTCGAGCACTGCGCACGTGACGTGGCTGCCGACGCCCGCATGCGAGATGGACAGGCCGCGACGCGGATTCGCACCTGGAGGCTCTTCCAGTCGTCCGGTTTCTGCTTGCCGTACCGCTCCCACAGCTTCGGGATCGCCGTGGAACTTGTCGTACTTGCCCTGTAGCTGCCAGAAGACCTCGCCGCATTGGAAGATCCCCGTGGCGCCGACCGCGTGCATCGTCCCCAGCAGGCCGCCGGAGAGGTTCGCCGGGCATTTCCCCTGCTGGCCGGTGTGCGGGTTGGTCAGGTAGCAGTCGCCGGACGTGACGAACTCCTGCTCGCGGCCGTAGAGCGTCAGGCCGACGTCGCCGTAGGTCTGCAGATCGGAGATCGTGAACGCGTCGTGCGTCTCGACGAGGTCGAGATCCTCGATCGGATTCTGCACGCCGGCCATCCGGTACGCCATGTAGGCGGCAAAGCGCGTCGCGCCGAAACTCTCGAAACCCGGCCAGCGGCCGTCGTGCTTCTCCATCTCCTTGTACAGCCAGGCGTAGCCCTCCTCGGTCTCGTGCGGAAGGAGCGGGATGCGCATCGGCCGGCGATCGCCCGTCCGAAGCGTGTGGGAGCCGCCGGCGATGTACAGCCGGACCGGACGATCGGTGAGCTTGTAGGCCAGCTCCTCGGAGCACAGCAGCGCGGCGGCCGAGCCGACGCTCATCGCGCAGCACTCGAGGAAGCGCAGCGGATCGGAGACGATCTCTCCGTTCGAGCACCTCCTCGATCGTGTGGCGGCCCGGCTGCTGGGCGAACGGTGAGGAACAGGCATAGCCGCGGTTCTTCACCGCGATGCTCGGCCCGCACCCGCTCGTCCACGCCGTACATTTCCTGGAAGCGGCGCGCCATCGGAGCGTAGTAGCTCGCGTAGTTGCGCGCCAGCCGTGTCTCGAAGTCCTTGCACGCGGCGCTAGCGATGTAGTAGTTGCCGGTCCACGTCTTCACCTCGTCCATCCGCTCCCAGCCGAGCACGAGCGTGCAGTCGCTCAAGCCGCTGGCGATCGTCGTCGCCCCCATCAGCATCGTCGAGCCGCCGGTCGCGCCGCCGGTCTTGATGCCGACGTTGGGCAGCGGATCGAGACCGAGGTAGTCGTGAACCTTGGCCTCGCACAGCAGCTGGTCCTGGAAGTGATCGGCGAACTCGCCGTACGCGGCGAAGTTGACGAGCCCCTTGACCTCGAGCGGATCCAGCTTGAGGTCGTTCTCCTCGAGGAGCATCCGGAAGGCCATCATGCACAGCTCCTCGAGCTTTTTCTCGGGATAGCGCTTCCGGAAGTCGGTGGTGCCGGCCGCCACCATGTAGACGGGCCGCGTCCACCGCGGGACCCGGAGATTCCCGGGAGCGAACTCGATCATTCGTCTCCTCCTCTCGATGCGGCGAGGCGGCGCGCCACGGGGCGCGAAGCCGTCGTCAGGCCGGCCGCGCCCCGGTCGCTTTCCGCAGCTCCTCGGCGCGGGCCAGAAGCCGTTCCGTGTCCTGGAAGGGTTCGTTGACGAGCAGCAGCTGCCCGCTCTGGAGGTGCAGCTCGAAAAGGCCCTCGCCGAGATGGTCGACCAGGCACCTGACCTCCCGAATTGCACCGCCGACGGAAGCGCGTTTCCGCCAGAGCAGAACCGTCTCGTGGATTTCCCTCGTTTTCCGCACTTCGTTTCAACGTAGAAACCTGTGCCGTCCGGGGGAATGATGCAGATATCTCAGCGAGCTCGGTCCCGAACGCGGAGAGGCGTCGCGTCGCCGCGAGAAGCTCCCGTCTTTCTTCATGCCGCGGTCAGCGGCGGCACCGTCGGGGACGGGCCCCACGTTCCCCCGGCTCACTTCGCTCCAGGGACCCGCCGCTTCACCTCCTCGAGACGGCGCGAGAGAGGCAGGCCGGGGACGAAATGCGAAACCGGGGATGAAACCGCGCCGAGGCCGGTGACTGACCGCCGGCCCATTTTTTGCAGGAATTCGTCCCGGAGCGGCCGTCACATGGGCCGCGACGACCCGAAAGGAGGTTTCGTGATGAAGAGAATCGTCCGATTCACGGTTCCGGGGACGGCCGTGCTGGCTCTCGCGCTGGCGGCCGCACCGCTCCCCGCCCAGGAGACCAAGCCGGAGTCCGGAAAGAGCGAGACCGAATGGAAGGCCATGAAGAAGGAGGCGAAGCAGGACCAGGTCTACGCCACCGCTCGTGGCGCCCTCGATCCGCTCCTGAAGGAGAACGCGAAGGCGAAGGAGCTGTTCGAGAAGTCGTACGGCTGGGCCGCGTTCGACAATCTGAAGATCGGCATCGGCATCTCGGGCGGCGG
This sequence comes from uncultured Acidobacteriota bacterium, assembly GCA_963821435.1. GTDB lineage: Bacteria > Acidobacteriota > Thermoanaerobaculia > UBA5066 > UBA5066 > DAOMFB01. The sequence continues at coordinate 13,744 of CAWGDR010000001.1, read as the reverse complement.
CGGCAAGGGAGTCGCGGTCAACAAGAACACCGGGCACAAGACCTATATGGAGATGGGGTCGGCGGGTATCGGGCTGACGCTCGGCGGCAAGAAGTACCAGGTCGTCTTCTCTTCCAGGACAGCAAGACTTTCAATTCCTTCGTGAACGAGGGATGGCAGGCGACGGCCGAGGCGAGCGCCACGGCCGGAAAGGGAGGGAGCGGCTCGCAGACGAACTTCGTGAACGGCATGGCGGTTTACCAGCTGGACACCAAGGGGCTGATGGCCGAACGCCGACATATCAGGGACGAAGTACTCGAAGGACGACGACCTCAACTGATGAACCGGCCGACCGACGGACACCCTGAAATGGCCGGCGAAGTCAACGACGACGTCGAGCCTCCCCGCCTCGCCTGATCTCTGCATCGGGGGACGAAACGGGAACGAAGCTCCTGACTGTTCGGCGTGTGCGGCGTCCGGAACCGGACCGCCGAGGAGAGTAAGCTGGTACCCCCAGCGGGATTCGAACCCGCGATCTCCACCTTGAAAGGGTGGCGTCCTGGGCCGCTAGACGATGGGGGCACCCCGGCGAGAATTTGAAATGCTGGTGAGCCGTGCTGGACTCGAACCAGCGACCCCCTGCTTAAAAGGCAGGTGCTCTAACCGACTGAGCTAACGGCCCCCGTATAGAAGTGTAGCAAGGGACGAGCAGAGTTCGACAGCCGCCCGAGCGGATGATGGCGGCAGGCGCGGACGCCAAACCCGGCTCCGGTTGTCCCGGTCAACCCACCAAACTCGGCTTCAGCCACGCGTCGAGCGCGGTGCCGGGGCGGAGGATCGTCTCCTCTCGCTTCGCCCCGTTCGAAAGGAACGCCACCTTCGCGCCGACGATCTCCTCGAGCGCGAGGACGTACTCCTGCGCGCGTCCGGGGAGCTTCTCGAAGCTGTCGACTCCCGCCGTCGGCGGCATTCCAGCCGGGAAACGTGCGGAGGACGGCCTTCGCCCGCTCATAGCGGTCCGCCCGGGCCGGGATCTCGGTCTCGTGCTTCCCGTCGATGTCGTAGCCGACGCAGATCTTCACCTCGGCGTGGTCGTCGAGGACGTCGAGCTTCGTCAGCGCGAGCGCGTCGATCCCCGAGAGCCTCACCGCCGTTCGTGCGACGACGGCGTCGAACCAGCCGACGCGGCGGGGCCGCCCCGTCACAGTGCCGAATTCGTTCCCGCGCTTGCGGATCCGCTCGCCCGTCTCGTCGGAGAGCTCGGTCGGGAAGGGGCCGGAGCCGACGCGCGTCGTGTAGGCCTTCATGACGCCGATGACGGCGACGAGTGTCGAGGGAGCGATGCCGAGGCCCGTCGCCGCGCCCCCGGCGTCGCAGGACGAGGACGTGACGAACGGGTACGTGCCGTGGTCGACGTCGAGCATCGACCCCTGCGCCCCTCGCAGAGGAGCTTCGCGCCCGCCTGCAGGCGCTCGTCGAGATAGGCGCTCGTGTTCGTGACGTAGCGCGGCGAGCTTCGCCCGCACTCGAGGTACGTTCGATGCGTCTCCGTCGACGCTCGGCGCCTCGACGCCGTAGAAGTGCGAGAGGACCGACGCGTGGTGCGAGAGGAGCGGCGTCGCCAGCCTCCCGGAACCGGCGGCGTCGACGAGGTCGGCGATCCGGATGCCCGTCCGGTTCGCCTTCGTCTCGTAGGCGGGCCCGATGCCGCGGGACGTCGTGCCGATGTTCGCCCCGGCCAGCGCCTTCTCCCGGGCCCCGTCGAGAAGGGCGTGCGTCGGCAGGATGACGTGAGCGCGGTCGGAGAGCTTCAGGTTGTCGTTGATCGTGACGTCGTTCGCGCGGAGCGACTCGATCTCCGAGAGGAGCGCGCGCGGGTCGATGACGAGCCCGTTGCCGATGACGTTCACGATGCCGGGCCGGCAGATGCCCGACGGGACGAGGCGGAGGGCGAAGTGCTTTTCGCCGAACTTGACGGTGTGGCCGGCGTTGTGGCCGCCCTGGTAGCGCGCCACGAGTTCGAAGGAGGGGGAGATCAGGTCGACGACCTTCCCCTTCCCTTCGTCCCCCCACTGGCCGCCGACGACGGCGACGGCGAAGCCTTTGATGCGTTTCACCGGTCGAGTCTACCCGAGCGGGAGTGCGAGAATGCCGGGGCTTGGCCGACGACGTTCTCTCTCACGGGCGACGCCCTGACGCTCGACGCCCTCGTGTCGGTGCGCGCGGCCGGAGCGCGAAGGCGGTCGCTCGCGCCCGGGGCCCGGAGCCGGGTGGCCGCCTCCCGCGCCGTGATCGACCGTGCGGTTCGCCGAGGACCGCGTCGTCTACGGCGTCAACGACCGGCTTCGGCAAGTTCGCCGACGTCGTCATCCCGCGCGAGAAGCTGGCCGACGCTTCAGCTCAACCTCGATCCGCGAGCCACGCCGCGGGCGTGGGCGAGCCGCTCGCCGGGCGAGGCCGTCCGCGCCTGATGCTCCTCCGCGCGCCAACTGTCTCGCGAAGGGGCTTCTCCGGCGTCGAGCTCGAGACGCTCGAGCACGCTCCTCGCCCTGCTCGCACGCGGGGATCCACCCCGTCGTCCCCGTCGCAGGGCTCGGTCGGGCGCGTCGGGAGACCTCGCGCCGCTCGCGCACCTCGCGCTCGCGCTGATCGGCGAGGGCGAGGTCTTCGTACGGGGCGACGCGCAGCCGGCCGCAGCGGCGCTCCGCGCGGCCGGGCTCGCCCCGGTCGACGCTGCAGGCGAAGGAAGGGCTCGCCCTGATCAACGGCACGCAGATGATGACCGCCGTCGGCGCGCTCGCGCTCGCGCGGCTGGAGCTCTTGCTGAAGGCGGCCGACCTCGTCGGCGCGATGACGATCGACGCGCTGAAGGGGACGGACGCCGCGTTCGACCCGCGGATCCACGCGGCGCGCCCGCACCCGGGCCAGGCCGCGCTCGGCCGCCAACCTGCGCGGGCTCCTCCGGGATGCGGACATCCGCGAGAGCCACCGCGACTGCGGCCGAGGTGCAGGACGCGTACGCGCTCCGCTGCGCGCCGCAGGTGCACGGGGCCGTCCGCGACGCCGCCGCCCACGCCCGCCGGGTGCTCGAGATCGAGATGAACGCCGCCACCGACAACCCGATGGTCTTCGCCGGCATCGCGCCCGGAGAGGGGGAGCTGATCTCCGGGGGCAACTTCCACGGCGCGCCGGTGGCGCTCGTCTGCGACCACCTGGCCGCGGCGGCCGTCGACCTCGCGTCGCATCTCCGAGCGGCGGACGGAGCGGCTGCTCAATCCGTTGCTCTCGTTCGGTCTGCCGGCCGTTCCTCGTCGAAGAAGGCAGGGCTGAACTCCGGCCTGATGATGATCGCACGTCACGGCCGCGGCGCTCGTCTCCGAGGGGAAGGCGAACGCGCTCCCCGGCGTCGGTCGACTCGATCCCGACGTCGGCGGGAAAGGAGGACCACGTCTCGATGGGGTCGATCGCGCGCGCGGAAGTCCGCGCGGAACGTGGAGCTCCTGGAGACCGTCCTCGCGATCGAGTTCCTCGCCGCGGCGCAGGCGCTCGACCTGCGGCGCCCGCTCCGCTCCTCGCCGCTCCTCGAGGAGGCGCACGGGCGGCTCCGCGCGAAGGTTCCGTTCTGGTCGGCGGACCGCGCGGCGGCGCCCGCCATCGAAGGGGCGCGGGAGGTCCTTTCGACCGGGCTCTCCGACCTGTTCGCCCCGCTCTCCTAGGCGAGCGCGTCGGCGAGCGCGGCCGGCAGCTCCGCGGCCGGGAGGCCGCTCTCCCGGAACGCCCTGCGCGGCAGGCCCGAGAGCTCCGGGGGAGCTTCGGCAGCCGGGTGAAGCCCGTCGGGAGGCGGTTGAGGAGAAGACCGGGATCAGCCTTTCTCCGGACGAGCGCCGCCGCGATTCCGGCGGCGGCGTCGAGCGAGGAGGCGTCGAGCGACGAGACGACGAGGAAGCGCCCCTTCGAAAGGAGGGCGGAGATCTCCCGGCTCCGGGTCTCGAAAGCCGCCGTAAAGACCGTCGAAGGCACGGAAGAAGTCGGCGAGGTCCGACAGGAAGCCGAAGCCGAGCGCGGAGTCCGCCAGCCGGAGGACGGCGGCGGCGCCGCGCGAAGCGCCGAGAGAGCGCGCGAGAGAAGCGAGTCCTCCCGGAGGAACCAGCGGAGGGCGTCGTTCGAGAGCAACTCCACCATCCGGTCGGGGGCGGCGAGGAAGTCGAGGCCGCGTGACGCGGGGGGAGTGTCGAGGACGATCAGTTCGAAGGCCGCCGTTCTGCGAATGCTCGTAGAGCGCTTCGACGCCCATGTACTCGAGGACACCTGGGAGCGAGTCGACGAGCCCGGCGTAGAGCCGGTTCTCACGGATCCGCTTCACGGCGGCGGGGGGCGCGAAGCGCGCGAGAAGGCTCTCGAAGGTCGCCTTCGGGTCGATCTGGAGCGCGTGGAGCGAACCCCCCCGTGGCAGCCCGGAAGCCGGCACCTCGACTGGCTCGGCCCTCTTCCGTCCGCCCTCGGGGAGCCCGAGAGCCTGCGCGAGGCGGCGGGCGGGGTCGACCGTCAGGACCAGAGCCCGGCGGCCCCGGCGGCGGCGGCGAGCGCCGCCGCCGCGGCAAGCGTCGTCTTCCCGACCCCCCCGGGGCCGGTCAGGGCGAGGAGGGGAGCTTCGGTCAGCCAGGGCGTGAGCTCGAGCCGTCGGGACACGGGAACGGGGACCGAGAGATCGTCCGTTTCCCGTTCCGATCGGGAGCGGGTCGCCTCGGCGGCACCGGAGCGGCTCGGCGCCGAGAGATTTTCTTCCAAGGTGGAGAGGAACGTCTTCGAAAAACGCCGTGGCGCCGTCGTCGCCTTTCGGAGAGCGGGCTTCTTCGAACGTCTCGATCTCCGGAATCCGGAGGATCGGCAGCGCCGTCGCCGGCAGCGTCTCCGGCCTTCCGCTCCGGCCGATTCTGTTGACGACGACGAGCATCGTCGAGAGCCCGGCGTCCCGCTTCGCCGAATCCGAGAGCTCCTCGGCTTCCCGCGCCGCGAACTCGGCCGGCTCGGCCACGACGACGAGGGCCGCGGCCGCGGGATCGGCGAGGATCCGGTCGACGTCGTTGCCGACCTTCCGGAGCGGGCCCGCCGGCGTCGTCCGGAGGAGGGTCCGCGGGAGCGACAGAAGCGAACGGGCGTGGCCGGTCGCGGGCGCGTCGAGGACGAGGAGGTCGTACCGGGGCGCGGCCTTCGTCGACTTCTTTCGGCGAAACAGCTCCCGGGCCTTTCCGAGAAGGAGGAGGTCGGGGAGGCCGGGCGTCGCGCGAGTGAAATAGCGGAAGGTCGAGGAGGCGAGGATCCTGTCCCCGACGAACCGGAAGGGTGCCACGGTGTAGACGAAGTCGGCGAGGAGGTCGTCGAAGGCGGCGGTGAGCGTCCGAAGGCCCGGCGCGAGCTCGGCCTCGACGTACCCGGCGTCCTCCTTCCCGAAGAGCCGCGCCGCGTCGGCACGGCCGTCGGACGACACGAGAAGGACGCTCCGCCCCGAACGGGCCGCGAGAGCCGAGAGGGCGGCTGCGACGGTCGTCTTCCCGACGCCCCCCTTGCCCGACACCACGAGGAGCCGGCGGGTCGAAGAGGTCGGAGAGGCGGTCGTCCTTCACATCACGCGAGGAGGTGGAGCTGACCGGTGAGCCGGAATCCCTGCGCGCTCGTGAATGGGGACATAATCGCGACTCTAGCAGGCGCCCGAAGGAGGCGAACGTGGCCGACTCCCTCTTTTCGCAGATCCGGTCGCGCGGTGAGGAGTTCTTCACCGAGGTGTCCAACAACCTGATGTCGAATCCGGCCTTCATCGAGGTCCTGAAGAAGAGGCGTTGCCGCCAAGGAGGAAGTCGACAAGCGCGTCGCCGAGGCGCTGAAGACGATGAACGTCGCGAGCCGCAAGGAGACGGCGAGGCTGGAGCACCGGATCGAGGCCCTCGAGTCCGAGCTCGCCGACCTGAAATCGAAGGTGAAGGCCGCGTCCGGCCGGAAGAAGAGGTAGCGGAAGGCACATGGCGGGCGCCGCGAGCGAGTCGAAGAACCGAGGCCCGCGCCGCCGGCGGCGCGGCGGCCGCGTCGTGGCCTTCGCCCCGGCGGCGCAGAGGCCGAAAGTCGTCGTCACGGGAGGCGCCGGGCCGCTCGGAGCCCGGTTCATCCGCGCGCTGGCGGCGCGGGGGACGCACGACATCGTCGTCTTCGACCTCGTCCCGTCGGCGGACACGCCGGCCGAGGTGCGGCACCGGTTCCTCGACCTGAACCTGCCTCATGCGGACGGCACCGTCTTCAAGCTCCTGAAGGAGGAGAAGCCGGAAACGGTCGTGCACCTCGCCCAGATCCGCAGCCCTTCCCAGGCAGTCGACGTACGTCCACGAGCTGAACGCGATCGGATCGCTTCACGTCCTCGCGGCGGCCGGGGAAGCGCGCGTGTCGCGCGTCGTCCTCGGTTCGACGTCGCTCGTCTACGGCGCACGGGGCGACAACCCGAACTTCCTCACCGAGGAGCACCCGCTCCGGCCCGACCCGCAGGACCGGTTCGTCCGCGACTTCGTCGAGGCCGAGAGCCACGCCCGGACCCACGTTCGGCGCCACCCCGAGGCGAAGGTCGCCATCCTGCGGTTCGCGCCGTTCATGTCGGCCGACGTCCGCGACTACCGTGCGAAGGCGCTCGGAATGCCGCTCGCCGTCTCGCTCATGGGCTACGATCCGCTTCTCCAGGCGCTCCACACGGACGACGCCGTCCAGGCCATCCTCCTCGCGCTCGACAAGCGGGAAGCGGCCGGCGTTTTCAACATCGCGCCCGAGGGAGTGATCCCCCTCTCCACCGCACGTCTGCTCTTCGGGTCCCTCGCGGTGCCGGTGCCGCACGGTCTGGCGTACGCCCTCTACGAGGCGGCGTGGGAGCTGGGCGTCGGGCTCTTCCCGGGATCCATGCCCACTACCTCCGGTACCTCTGCGTCGCCGACAACCGCAAGGCCCGCAAGGTCCTCGATTTCGCACCGCGGTGGACGACGCTCGAGGTGATGCTGGAGGCGGCGCGGGCCCGGAGGGGCGGCACGGGACTTCTCGACTTCGACAGGCTGGACGAGGCGGCTCGCGTCGCCGCCTATCACTACCAGATGCGGGTGAAGCCACCGGGAGTCGCCGTGACCGAGTGGCCGGAAACCGGCGCGGCCCGGCGCCGCCGGACGGCGAGCAGCGGACGCGGAAGTGGCGTCGTGAGCGCGTCCCGGAAGCCGACGCCGCGAAAGCCTCCGGGAAGGCGGCCTCGAAGACGGCGGCGCCGGTCGCCGAGCACGCCCCGGACGCCAGCTTCGCGCCGAGCCTCGTGCCGCCTCCGCCGGCGGGGCCGTACGCGTCCCTGTTCGGGGAGGCCGCGCGCTTTCTGGCGAAGGACCCGCAGATCCCGACGCCCCGCGCCGTGGCCGATCTCTGGAACCTCCTCCGGCACGCGCGCGGAGCTTCGACCTCGACGACTTCGGGTTCGACGAGCCGGCCGCGCGGGAATGGTGGCCGCTCTTCGAGTTCCTCTACCGCGTCTGGTGGCGCGTCTCGGTGACCGGCCTTTCGAACGTGCCCGGGACCGGACGCGGGCTCCTCGTCGCGAACCACTCCGGCGTCCTGCCGTGGGACGGCGCGATGATCAAGACGGGCCTGAGGCTCGAGCACCCGGCGCGCCGCGACGCCCGGATGCTGATCCTCGACATGTTCACGATGCTGCCGTTCCTGCAGCCATGGCTCCGACAGATGGGCGAGGTGCGGGCCTGCCCGGAGAACGGCGAGCGGCTCCTGAAGAGGGACGAGCTCGTCTGCGTCTTCCCGGAGGGAATCAAGGGGGTCGGCAAGCTCTACCGCGACCGGTACCGCCTCGCGCGCTTCGGGCGGGGCGGGTTCGTCCGCCTCGCGCTCAGGAGCCGCGCGCCGATCATCCCGGCGACGGTCGTCGGCGCCGAGGAGATCTACCCGAACCTCCTCCGCCTGGACTTCATCGGGCGCCCGATCGGCCTCCCCGTACTTCCCGATCACGCCGCTCTTCCCGGCCCTCGGCCCGCTCGGCGTGATTCCCCTTCCGACCAAGTGGTGGATCGACTTCGGGAAGCCGATCGTCTTCGAGCACGGGCCCGAGCTGGCCGACCGTCCGATGATCGTGAACGAGCTTGCGGACAAGGTCCGGACGACGCTTCAGACGATGATCGACTCTCGCCTCGCGCGCCGCGGGGACGTCTTCACGGGCGAGTAGCGGCGCTCCGGCCCGGAGGCTCGGTATCGTTCTGCCCACTCCGGACATGTCAGGCGAAAGCGGGCGGCGACGCACGGCTCTTCTCGTCGGGGCGACGGGGCTGGTGGGCGGGCACTGCCTCCGGCTCCTCCTCGCGGACCCGGAGTGGGTCGGCGTGACGACCTTCTCGCGCCGCCGCATCACTCTCTCGAACCCGAAGCTCGTCGCCCGCATGGTCGACTTCGACCGGCTCGGGCAGCTCTCGGCTTCCCGCGCGTGTCGGACGTCTTCTGCTGCCTCGGCACGACGATCGCGCGCGCCGGCTCGCAGAGCGAGTTCTACAAGGTGGACTTCACATACGTGACCGAGACCGCTCGCCTCGCGGCGGTCAGCGGCGCCCGGCAGATCCTCCTCGTCAGCGCGGTCGGGGCTGACCCCTCCTCGCACATCTTCTACAGCCGCGTGAAGGGCGAGGTCGAGGAGGCCATCAAGAGGCTTCCCTTCGACGGGATTCACATCTTCAGGCCGTCGATTCTCTCCGGGAACCGGGCGGAGCGACGGCCGGGGAGCGGCTCGGAATCGGCGTCGCCTCCGCGCTCTCGTTCGCGCTCGTGGGGCCCTTACGGAAGTACCGCCCCGTGGCCGCCGCCGACGTCGCGCGTGGCGATGGTCGTCGTCGCGCGGCAGGACATCCGCGGCGCCGTGGTCTACGGGTCGGAGCGGTATCGCCGGGATCGCGCGAGACTCCACGCCCTGACGGGCTCGGAGGCCCTCCAACAGGGCGAGGTTCCGCTCCAGCACCTCGAGCTGGGCTTTCAGGCGCGACGGCGTCGGGCCGTCGTTCCGGTCCGCCTGCAGATGGATCCGCTGAGAGGTCGGGCGACGCGGGGCGGAGCTTCAGGCCGTGGCGGGCGAAGAGCGGCGGTAGTGTGGAAAGTTCTCGTCGATCGTCTGCATCGTCGTCTTGTAGGCGTACTCGGCGACGCGGATCCGACCCGACGTCCGCATGATGTTGCGCATGAAGCGCGGAAGGTCCTCGGCGCGCGGCTCGAAGACGAGAACGTCCGCCTCGGGGTCTTCGCGCCGGTAGCGCGACATCCCGTAGCGCATGCGGGAGTGGAGGGTGACCCGGAAGACCTGGTCGAGGATGATCGCGAGGCCGCCCTTGCGGAGCGGGGCGTTGCCGTTCGACGACGCGGCGGCGTGGGATACCGGAGCGGGACGATCGGGTCGATGCAGATCGTCAGACCGCACCGCTCGCGGAGCGCCAGCGAAATATGGGCCGTCTTCCGGACGCCGCCGTCGATGTAGTCGGCTCCGTCGATCCGGACCGGCCGGTAGAGGCCGGGGAGGGCGCAGCGAGGCGGCGACCGCCTTCGAGATCGGGACGGCGTCTTGCCCGGGCGGCCGAACGCCATCGTCTCGCCCGTGTCGAGGGCGACGGCGACGATCCGCAGCTCCTTGCCGAGCTTCCGGAAGTCGTTCGTCCGGCCCGGTGCTGGAGCCACGGCTCAGCCATTCCTCGAGGCCGTCGTTGAGGAAGACGCCGACGGGAGCAGCGTGCCGAGGATTGCACGAGGTCGGTCAACGTCGTCTGTGGCGGTTCTTATAGAAGTCCCAGGCGGCGTCGAGGATCGTCAGCGGTGCCCTGACGAGCCTCCCCAGATCTCCTCGAGGTTGACCCGGAAGAGGGCGAGGTCGTCGATGTCCGTCCTCGATCCGGCCGACCGAGTGGCGTTTCGAAAGAGGACGCCGGGCGCGATGCCGTTCGCGATCAGCGCGCTGATGTAAGCGCCGGCCGAAACGCCGACGAAGACGTCGAAGTCCGTGAGCGAGACGTCCTCGAGGCGCTCCTCGAGGGCGGCGAGAGCGCCGATCTCGTAGATGGCGCCGGTGACCCCGCCGCCCGCGCAGACGAGGCCGAGCCGTCCAGCGTCGGGCGGCGGGAAGGGACAGCTGATGCAGGTCCGGGAGAACCGGGCCGGAGACGTGCCTGGCTGGGGCCTTTTTCGAGCGCTCACGTACTCCAAGAAGAAAGGGGCGCTGGACTTTCGCAGCGCCCGAGTGTATGCGATTTCGGGCCGGGCGTCAGGCGGCGCGGCGGGTCCGCTTTCCGGCGCCGCGGGTGCGGCGGAAGGCGAGGCCGTCGATCTTTCGGCCGAGGGTGTCGACCTTCTGGGTCAGGTCCTTCAGCTCGCGCCGCGTCGGAACGTTGAACCGGTGCAGGGCCTTCTCGATGACGGTCTCGACCGTGCCGGTGACCTTCTTCGAGAGCTCCTCCGCCATCTTCGTCGCGTCCTTCTCGCCTTCTGGACGTTGAAGTTCACGCGGTTGGCGGCCGTGACGACCTGCTTCTCGACCTTCGCCGCGACGGCCTTGGTCTCGTCGGCCAGCGCCTCGACCCGGTCGGCGGCGGTCTTGAGGGCGCCGTCCAGCTTCGTGGCCACGGCGGCGCGGATGTCGGTGTTCTTCATGGGCTTCTTCATGCGGTTCTCCTTCGGACGTTTCCGGCGGGCTTTCTCCCGTGTGTCCGGTGATCGAGGTCGGTGTCGTTCGGCGCCCGGCGCCCGCGCGCCTTCTCGGCGAGGGCCTCGAGATGGGTCAGGCGGAGCTTCAGGTCCGCGATCTCCCGGGCGAGGCTGGCCTCGTCCCAGTTCAGGCGGCCCTTCTCGACGAGGCCCCCGACGAGGCGCTCCACGTCGCGCCGGGCCTCGTCGAGGCGCCGGGCGATGGGGAGAGCGTCTCGGCGAGGCGTTCGGGCTGGGCGGCCCGCCGCACGCTGGCGGCGACCGTCTTCCCTCCCACTTTCTCGACGACTTCCGCCACCGTCTCGGCCGCGTCGCTGCCGGCGCGGAGGAGGCGCGTCAGGGTGTCGGTCGAGGCGACGGGACCCTTTCCCGAGGCGAGGGCCGGGAGAGGATCTTCGCGGTGATGTCCTCGCCGCTGTCGGCGTCGATCACCTCGACCCGCGTCCCGGCCGCGACGCTGGCGGCGAGATCGTGGATCGTGACGAACCTGCGTTCGGCGGCCTCGTACAACTTGCGGTTGCGGTAGCGGACGATTCGTCTCCGTGGATGGCCATAACAACGTCAATATAACGCATCGCGTAATATTGTCAAGGGCCAGTTGACGCGGCGCGTCAGGGGGCCGCCCGGGCGACTAACATGAGCGCCATGAGTCCGATGAGCCCTCCCGCCTCCTCCCGGTACGTCCCGCCCCTCCCGACGGGACCGTCCTCGAGCTGCCGATCCTGGCTGACCGAAGCGCCGTTCCGGATGCTCCAGAACAATCTCGACCCCGAGGTCGCCGAGGGGCCGGAGGACCTCGTCGTCTACGGCGGCTCGGGCAAGGCCGCCCGCGACTCGCGGAATGCCGCGACGCGGATCCTCGCGGACGCTGCAAGACGCTCGGCGACGACGAGACGCTGCTCGTCCAATCCGGGCGAGCCCGGTCGGCGTCTTCCGGACGCACGCCGACGCGCCGCGGGTCCTGATCGCGAACTCGAACCTGGTCGCCGGGTGGGCGAACTGGGAGGAGTTCCGCGAGCTCGAGGCGATGGGCCTGACGATGTTCGGCCAGATGACGGCGGGCTCCTGGATCTACATCGGGACGCAGGGGATCCTGCAGGGGACGTACGAGACGTTCGCCGCGTGCGCCGACCGTCACTTCGGCGGATCGCTCGCGGGCAGGCTCGTCGTCACCGGCAGGCCTCGGCGGGATGGGCGGCGCGCAGCCGCTCGCCGCCGACCATGACCGGCGGCGACCTGCCTCGTCGCCGAGGTCGATCCCGCGCGCATCGAGAAGCGCATGCAGACCGCGCTACCTCGACGAGGCGTACGACGGCCTCGACGCCGCCATCGACCGGGCGCTCGACGCTCGAAGACGCGCGGGCAGCGCGAAGTCCGTCGGCGTCTGTCGGGAACGTCGTCGACCTCCTCGAGCGCCTCCGCGACCGGGAGATCGTGCCGGACGTGCTGACCGATCAGACCTCGGCGCACGACCCGCTCGAGGGCTACGTGCCGCACGGCCTCTCGCTCGCCGACGCGGCTCGCGCTGCGGCGGGCGGATCCGGCCGGCTACATGCGCGCGAGCCGCGAAGCGATGGCCGCGCCACGTCTCGCTCATGCTCGAGCTCAAGCGAAGCGGGCCGGTCGCCTTCGACTACGGCAACAACCTGCGCGGCGAGGCGAAGGACGCCGGCTGCCGGGACGCCTTCGACATCCCGGGCTTCGTGCCCGAGTACATCCGGCCGCTCTTCTGCGAGGGCCGGGGCCCGTTCCGCTGGGTCGCGCTCTCGGGCGAGCCGGCCGACATCCACACGACCGACCGCATCGATCCTCGAGGCTGTTCCCGCACCTCACGTCGCTCTGCCGCTGGATCCGGCTCGCGAGCGAGCGCGTCCGGTTCCAGGGCCTCCCCGCGCGGATCTGCTGGCTGGGCTACGGCGATCGCGCGAAGTTCGCGCTGCGCATTCAACGACCTCGTCCGCTCCGGCGAGATCAAGGCGCCGATCGTGATCGGCCGCGACCACCTCGACTGCGGGTCCGTCGCGTCGCCTTTCCGCGAGACCGAGGCGATGAAGGACGGCTCGCGACGCGATCGCCGACTGGCCTCTGCTGAACGCGCTGCTCAACACCGCGTGCGGGGCCACCTGGGTCTCGCATCCACCACGGCGGCGGCGTCGGAATCGGCAACTCGATCCACGCGGGCAGGTCATCGTGGCGCCACGGCACCGAGGCCGCGGCGCGCCGCCTCGAGCGCGTCCTCACGGCCGACCCCGGCGTCGGGCGTCGCGCGCCACGCGGACGCCGGCTACGAGGAAGCGATCGCCTGCGCCGGGAGGACCAGGGCCTCAGGGTCCCGATGAGGCGTTGACCGCTTCCGCGTCCCCGCGCCGGGCCGCGCTCGCCGTCTTCGCGGCGGCGGCCGTCGCCGCTGCGCTCGTCGCCCGCTTCGGCCCCGTGTCGGAAGCGGCGCGGGACGAGCGCGAGCGGCGATTCGTCGCCGGCGCGGCCCAGCGGCTCGAGGTCGACATGCAGCTCGCCGTTCGCGTCTCCGAGCGGCTGCAGGCCTCGCCCGACTTCACGAGCATCGTAGACGCGGGGGGCGTCGAGGTCCGTCCTGCGCGGCTCTTCTCGGGTCCTTGCGTCGGCACTGCCGCCGGGGCCCGGGTGGGGGGCCGTCTTCATCGACGCGGGGGGGCGCGCCGTCGCGTGGGCCGGAGACGCGGCCGAGCTGCAGGAGGAGCTCGCGGCCGGAAGCGGCGGGCCGGCCGCCTCGTTCCACGTCACCCGCTTCACTCTGGCCTGGGGAAGCCCTCGCGTCCGTCCCCGGAGACAGGAAGGGGCTGCTCGTCGTCTCGCGCCGCTATCCGACCGGATCTTCTGGCCGGATCTGGCCGATTTCTTCGCGCTCTCCGGCGGGCCCTCCTCCGTTCGGATCCGGGCCCGCCAGGCCGTCCCAGGCCGGCCGCCTCGTGGCGCTGTTTGCGGAAAGACCCGCCGAGAGGGTGCTCGACGAGGACGTGGCGCGGGCACGGGCCCG